>NZ_ML142907.1:0-1028349 GCF_004150225.1 Flagellimonas olearia
GAACACTATATGAAAATGAAAAAATTACTTTCTGAATTAATTACATGGTAAATGTACCACCCATGTTCCCGTAAATGAAATTATTGTTGTGAAGTGCCCCTATACTGTGGTTTGCCAAGCTTTTTAGTATACCACATCGATTTACGGTACCGCTTTTACGATGTTTGACAACACCCCGTTCACATCAAATTCCGGTTCCTCGGCCAAACCGGTCCGTACAACGACCAAGTCCTTGGACGGTATCACAAATACATATTGGCCTTGGTAGCCATTACAGGAAAACAGGTCTTTGGGCACATCGGGGTATTTACCTTCGGCATTCAGCCAAAAGTGGGCTCCATAGGTACCATCGGAATGTATAGTGGGCGTAGCAATATAATCCACCCACTCCGGAGAAAAGATTTGTTCCCCATTCCATTTACCCTTGTCCAGATACAACTGGCCAAAGCGGGCCCAGTCACGCGTGCTGGCCCAGGCATAAGAAGATCCTACATAATTTCCGTCAATATCGGCCTCCAATACCATGGAATACATCCCAATCTTATCAATTAAACTGGAATAGGGGAAGTCCAAATATTCCTGATGACTTCTGAACTGTTGTCTGAGTATACCGGAAAGTAGGTTAGTGGTTCCCGAAGAATAGTTCCAAATCTCGGTAGGTGGGGCAATGGCTTTTTTCTCTCTTTGCTTTTGCGTCATATCGCTATCCAAAAACAACATTTGGGTAACGTCGGAAATTCCACTGTAATCCTCATCCCATGCCAAACCGCTTTGCATACGAAGCAAATGGTCCAAGGTAATGTCCTTTCGTTCATCGGCCTTCCATTCTGCAATAGGAGCGGGCCAATCCATCTCCAACTTGCCTTGATGTTCCAAAATTCCAAAACAGGTGGCCAGTACACTTTTGGTCATGGACCACCCCAAGATGGGAGTATCCTTGGTAAAGCCCTCTATATATTTTTCGGTGAGCAAATGCCCTTTGTAAAGCACCAAAAGGGTTCGCGTCTTTTGAACTTCAGGATTGCCAAAGGCCATGGCCACCGCTTTACTGAGTTGTCCCAAATCCACTTCCTCAAAAATGGAATCCAGAGGTTCTGCCTGTCCGTAAGGGTATGGAATGGTATCCACAATTTTGTTCCGATGGGGGCGAATGGTGAGTTTTTCAGCATCATAACTATCATTGATCAGTACCGTTCCCAATCCATCCCGATATACCGCTGTGCGCTCCATCAACCCATAAACTTTAGAGGAAGCTGACTCTGCCGTTTCATCCACATGGGTCTCGGCCAACTCGATTAAGGGTACATTATTATCGTATTGATTCATAGATACGGCCGAACGATTTGCCACAAAAACCCCAGAGGCCATATTTTTTGCCGCGTACCCTGAGATAATGTTCAATTTGGGATAATTCAAATAGATGACCACTCCCACAATAATGACCAGGAGCAGCAAAACACGTTTAAGTAGTTTCATGGTGTTGGATGTATTTGTAACTTTCTGTTTCTAAATATAAACATTTACCACATGTCCAACATAGGATTGATCATTGAAGAACGCAGCAGGGATATAGGCGATTTTTTGGTGGGAAGACTTATCCCGTTCCGAAAGAAGCGAATGATAGGCCCTTTTATTTTTATAGACCATATGGGACCTACGCAACTGGGGCCACAAAAATATATGGATGTGGACCAACATCCACATATTGGCCTATCCACACTGACGTTTATGTTAGAAGGGGAAATCATCCATAAGGATGGAATGGGAACCCATCAGCGCATACGGCCAGGCTCCGTAAACTGGATGACGGCCGGAAAGGGGGTAAGCCACACGGAACGAACCCCCGAAGATATGCGCCAGGGAAATGTGTTCACGGCACATGGCTATCAAATATGGGTGGCCTTGCCCAAAGAATTGGAAAATATGGAACCCCAGTTTCATCATATTGAAGGGAAAGACCTCCCTAAATGGAAGGACAAAAGTGCAGAATTCACCTTGGTGGCAGGGGAGGGTTACGGAAAAGTGTCACCGGTTCCGGTGCATTCGCCATTATTTATGATAGAAATAAAAAATGCTGAACCCTATGCACTCAATGTGAATGGGAAACTCAAAGGGGAAATAGGCATCTGCATCGTGGAAGGCGGTATAGAAGCCTGTGACGAAGTGGTTGAAAAAGGAAATATATTGGTATCAAAGGTAGAGGACACCTGTAACATCAAACTCAGCGCAAATACACACCTTTTATTGTTCGGGGGAGAACCCTTCCCGGAAGAGCGTCATATTTTTTGGAACTTTGTGTCGTCAAGCAAGGAAACCATAGAACAAGCCAAGGAAGTGTGGAGAAACAAAACCTTTCCCATGATGACGGATGATGATACTTATGTACCACTTCCTAGCTGATTCTGAGGAATATGTATCTTTAGAAATCGAACATTTGGCCTATTGCGAAAACTACTCTTCATATTTATTCTTGCCATGGCTTGCTCCAAAAAGCCCGAAGCGAAACCTCCCCAATTTGAATGGTTGGGGCACGAGGTAACCGCTTCGGCCTATAATTCGGTCTTCTGGCAAACGGACAGTATTTCCCCTTCCGTAGCGGCATGGGGCGATACGTTAAAACCCGGAATGAAATGCATCGCCGTCTCACGCGACCTCATTAAAATGGGACTCACCCACAATACGATGGTAAGAATAGACACCTTCCCAGACACTTTTTACGTAAAGGACAAAATGCACTGGAAGTGGAAAAACCGGATTGACATCTACATGGGAAAGGATGTAAAAAAAGCGCGGGAATGGGGAAAAAAGAGGCTGCAAATTTGTTATGCTCTCCCTTTGGACACTATTTTTACGCAAAATACCCTTCAATGAAAAAAATACTGCTCCTCTGTTTATTGGCAATCGCAACCTGGTCTTGTTCCGTAAAAAGACAAATTGTGGATATCCCTATCCTTTTCAATGAACAGCGTATAGAACTTACCAAGGAATACTTGGCCCAGCGTTATGAGCTGGAACAGGACACCCCCAATATTGTTCCAAAAATGGTCGTGTTGCACTGGACGGTCATTCCTACCTTGGAAGGATCATTCAGGGCCTTCAACAATCCGACCCTTCCCAACTGGCGTCCCGCATTGGAAAACGTGAGCGGGTTGAACGTTTCTTCCCACTTTTTGGTGGATAGGGACGGTACCATTTACCGGTTGATGCCCGAAACCACCATGGCAAGACACACCATTGGATTGAACCACTGTGCCATTGGAGTTGAAAATGTGGGTGGGGGCAAAGATTTGCCGTTGACCAAAGCGCAGCTTAAGTCCAACATTTATTTGGTGGAGTATTTGGCATCAAAATACGATATTGAGTACGTTATAGGGCATCAAGAATATACCCAGTTCGAGGGTCACCCCCTTTGGTTGGAGGTTGATGATGGTTACCGTACCACAAAAACAGATCCTGGAATGGACTTTATGGAAAAAGTTCGAAAAGCCACTAAAAAATATAACTTTAAGCCTGTACCCACAAAATAAGATGATGCTAAAAAAACTCTTGCCCCTTGTATTGGTGTTGACCACATTGTCCTTTTACGGACAGGATGCCCTCACCTCACAACTGTATGAAACCTATGGGAAATACAAGGAGCCTTCTTTGGACAAAAGACGGGTAAAGCATGTGGACATACAGCCCTTGATCCAGCAATTTGATGCAAATCCGAAATTTAAGGTCCAAAAAGTGGGAGAATCCATTGAGGGTAGAAATTTGAATTTGATCAGCATCGGAACAGGAAAAATCAATGTTTTTCTATGGTCGCAGATGCACGGCAATGAGCCAACGGCTACCCAGGCGATTTTTGATATCCTTCATTTTCTGGATTCCCCAGATTTCAAGACCGAAAAACAAGACATCCTATCCCAGTTGACCCTTCATTTTTTACCCATGCTCAATCCTGATGGGGCGGAAGTTTTCCAACGCAGGAACACCTTGGGAATAGATATCAATAGGGATGCGCTAAGATTACAATCCCCGGAAGGAAGGGCTTTAAAGCGCATACGGGACAGCTTGGATGCCGATTTTGGTTTCAATCTACATGATCAAAGTACCTATTACAATGCAGAGCTGACCGATAAACCGGCCACCATTTCTTATTTAGCCACGGCCTATAATTATGAAAAGGATATCAATGAGATTCGAGCCAATGCCATGAAGGTGATTGTGTATATGAACAAAATTATCCAGAATTATGCCCCAGGCCAGGTAGGACGTTATAGTGACGATTTTGAACCCCGTGCTTTCGGGGACAATATCGCCAAGTGGGGGACAAGCCTTATTTTAATAGAATCCGGGGGTTATGCCAATGATGTGGAAAAGCAGGAAATAAGAAAGCTCAACTATGTGTCCATACTCTCTGCACTGCATACCATTGCCAAAGGCACCTACAAAAATATTCCCGCTGAGGATTACGAGAAAATACCCCATAACGATCGTAAGCTGTTTGACTTAAAAATTGCCAATGCCACCTACAGTCTTTTGGGCAATGAGTATATTCTGGACTTGGGAATCTATCGTAACGAAGTGGACCTCACAGGCCACAATGATTTTTACTACCGCAGTTCAGTGGGAGACCAAGGAGACCTGTCCACTTTTTATGGATATGAAACATTTGACGCTTCGGGTTACACGATTGTTCCTCCAAGAGTGGCAACGATGGAAGGCACAACAAATCCATTGGAGCTTTTAAAAGAGGGGGTGGCCTATATAAAAACACCTCTTCCCGAGGAAAAGGCCTGGGTTGATGGTCCTTCCCATCTCGTTGGTGAAGATTTCAAGTTGGGGACTTTTCATCTACAGCCCGGCGCAAACCCTACTTTCTTTTTGAAGAAAGGGGACAAGATTACCCATGCCGTAATCAATGGATTTCTATTGGATTTATCCAAACCCATTGAAATGCAAAACTTTGGAAACTCCTTGATTTATCGCTAATAGCCGTAATGGAAATTGGCCGTGGCCCCATTGATCAGCAATAGGGTCAACATAAAAAACAAGGTGCATACAATGGAGACAAAAAGGGAAAGCACCAATCTTTTGTATCCCATGGGTAATGGCCCAATGGCACTGTTCTGAATGATTTCTTTTACTACATCCATTTTGTGATTTTTTGAGTTAGACGTTAGTTTTTAGGATGTAATTTAGTTGTGGTCTCTACATAATAAACAACCATTGTTAGAAAAACCCTACCAAGAGCCTTGTTAAATCCATCAAAGTTTCAGTATCTTTTCAAAATCTTAAAATCAAGAAACCATCATTACATTATGAAACTAACTTTTTTTGGCCTTTTGTTGGCATGTATCTCGTTAGTGGGCTGTGCCCAACAAAACGCAATCGAATTGTTCAATGGAGAAAATCTGGACGGCTGGACCGTTCATGGAGATGAAAAATGGTATGTGGAAGACGGCCTGCTTATCTGTGAAAGTGGACCAAAAGCCGGGTATGGGTATTTGTCCACCGATGATTTTTATGATGATTTTGAGTTAACCTTGGAATTCAAACAAGAAGCCAATGGCAATAGTGGTGTTTTTATCCGTTCTACCGTTGATGGCACCAAAGTAAGTGGCTGGCAGGTAGAGGTAGCCCCTCCCGGTAAAGATACTGGAGGAATCTACGAATCCTATGGTCGTGGCTGGTTGATCAAACCCGACCCGGAAAAAGACAAGAACCTTAAAATGGGTGAGTGGAATACCATGAAAATCCGTGCAGAGGGATCAAAAATCACCTCATGGCTCAATGGAGTTGAAATGGTTACACTGACCGATGAAAAGATTGGCGAAGGAAAAGGTTCCATAGCACTTCAGATTCATGATGGGGGCGGCATTAAAGTAAACTGGCGCAACATTAAGATTGTACCCTTAAAATCATAAGCACAAAAAAGCCGGAACTTGATTCCGGCTTTTTTTATGTTCAATCAATACTTGTATTATTTCTTTAAAGGAGTGACCACAAAGCTTCTGTACTCAATTGGGCCATGGTCTCCCTGAATCATAAATGGACCTGGTTCGCCTTCCTTACTATCCAACGCTCCACCGGTAATCCCAGGAATCGTGGCGTCCGTAATCACGGGTCTCCCATTAAGAACGACAGTAACTCTTCGTCCTATCAAGGTAATATCATAGGTTTGCCATTCCCCAGCAGATTTGGCTGCATTTTCCGTAGGTTCCAAGAAACCATAGACACCACCAATATAGATGTCCAAAGGCTCCAATCCCTTATCGTCCTCAATTTGCACCTCATATCGGCCACGAAGGTAAATACCGCTGTTACTTCCTTCTGGATAACGGAACTCCACGTGTAGTTTAAAATCCTGGAATTTTTCATCGGTAATTAAATTGGCTCCGGATTCAGGACTGGTGAGAATACCATCTTTGACCACCCACTGGTTTGGGTCACGGTCCGTATGCCATCCCGTAAGGTCTTTCCCGTTGAACACTTCAATGGGTTTGTCCCATTTTGGATTTTCGGTATAGGCCAGTTTGGGAGCCCTAACGCCTGTCCAATGGTTCACGGACCCATCGGTATAGATCATGGTACCCTTTAGTTTACCGTCCACCAAGGCGCCATGGAAAACCATATCGGTTCCTTCGGGTTCCCATTGACGGGGAATACTGAAAGAAAACTGGTTGTCTCCAAAGGTCTTTACTTCGGCAACCGGTCTAGCACTGCCAAAAGCAAAGACAAAACGACCTATAAGCGTTGCGTGTCCAGAATGTTTGATTTCCAACCACGAAGGAACCGTCTTTCCCTCAAACTCCATTTCCAAATCCCATCGACCTTCCAATGGAATCTTATTTTGGGCATTCATTGAAAAGACGGCCCCAAGGAATAGGGCACAACATAAAGTGTACAAGGTTTTTTTCCTGAAAGTCATAGTTTGTTTATTAATTATGACGCCCAAGATAGGGATTATTCAAAAGTCCCGCTATTCGCAACCACCAGTAAATCCATTGGCACTGAATTTGGTTTGAACGGCCCCTTTGCTGTTACCATCGGTCAACTGGATCACCAAGTTGCTTTCGCCGCTGCCATCACGTTTTGGGGTACAATACTCAAAAAGATAGAAGCTGTTGGCCTGTTCTGCCACCCGTTGGGAAATTTGATTGAAGGTGTTCTCCAGTTCCTCCTTGTTGGAAGCAAATACACTGGCCGTCTTCCCAATTTTGGTCAATACCTCGGTATCGATTTCTGCTCCAAGTCCAATGGAAAAATAAGAAATATTTCTATTGGCGTTCTCTACGGCTTTTAGGGCATCGGCTTCATTATATCGGGAAGCTTGGTCGGTTCCATCGGTAAACAAAACTACGGATGCTGCCCCAATGATTTCACTATTGTTGTTTTCCTTGAGCAAGTCTTCCGCTATTTTGGTCGACTTGATCACCGCACCGTACAAATCGGTGGAAGGGTCACTACTGATATCGGCAGTAATCCCGTTTACAGCAGCGGTCAATTCTTCGGCAGATGAGGACAAAGGATTCAGTGCGTGCAATTCATCTTCCCCATCAAACCAATAAATGGCCATTTTAAATGAACCAGTTGCCTCTTCACCCGTAGGCATTACATTATTGATAAAACTGATGGAAGCAGATTTCAGCTCCTCCAAACTGCCCTCCAATACACTATTGCTCAAATCCAACACCAGTAAAGTATTGTTGTTGAACACTTGGGAGTTTGGGGAAATCCGTGCCTGGGACTCCGAAGAGGATATGATATTGAAACAATCGTCATTCCTACCTTGCTCATAAATGGTAAACTGGTCGGCCGTTAATCCAGAGACAGGATTACCCATATCGTCTGAAACCTTAAATAAAATAGAGACTTTTCCCGGTAAGGTGGTAAACTGGTCCTGTATGGAAAGTAATAACTCATTGTCACTAAAGCCAAGACAGTCGTCTGGTTCCTTGCCCTGGCCCAACTCACCGTCATTGATGTTGAAGTTCACATCATCATCAGCATTGCCACAGGCAAAGAAAACAAGGACCAAAGAGGTTAGGAAAAAATAACGAAGTACATTTTTCATTTTCATAAAAGTTAAGGTTCAACATGCAAAACGTTCAATTGGTCCAAAAATTATTCCCAAAATGCGCAATAGATTTAAAGAAAAGTTAAAATAAGTATGTGGCTGTTAAAAAAAGGAGGTTCGATTTAAATTTTGGTAACTTCAACAGCATACAAACTATATTCATTCAAATCAAAAAACTATGCCAACGTATCAAATCAATGTCAACGGCGCATCACAAACAGTGGATGTTGCCGAGGACACCCCTGTTTTATGGGTACTGCGTGACCACCTTAATCTAGTGGGCACTAAGTACGGATGTGGAATAGGCCAATGTGGCGCATGCACCATTCATGTAGATGGCACCGCCATGAGAAGCTGTTCCCTTACCCTTGCCCAGATTGATGGGAAATCCATTACCACCATCGAAGGGCTATCCGAAGATGGCACCCATCCGGTTCAACAAGCTTGGAAAGAAGTGGATGTGCCCCAGTGTGGGTACTGCCAAGCCGGACAGATCATGACTGCTTCGGCCTTTTTGGCCAAGAACCCCAATCCCTCCGAGGAGGACATTGAGAATGCCATGAACGGCAATATCTGCCGATGCGCCACCTACACCAGGATTCGCAAAGCGGTACAGATCGCCGCGGAAAATATGGATTGATACCAGCTTTACACCTAAAAACAGAATCATGTCGACTAACAATACATTCAACACTTTAAATAGAAGGGCCTTTTTGCGCAACTCTTCCTTGGCTGGAGGTGGTCTGCTCATTGGCTTCAACCTTTTCCAGGCGTGCAAACCTAAGGTCATTGCCCAACCCGCCATAGACTTGGCTACTTTGGACTACAACGACTTTAATGCCTTTATCAAAATTGCAGACAATGGTGCGGTCACCATATTTTCCCCCAATCCCGAAGTAGGGCAGGGGGTAAAGACCTCAATGCCCATGATCATTGCCGAAGAACTCGATGTGGCTTGGGACAATGTGTATGTGGAACAAGGTATTCTGGATACTAATAATTACACCCGTCAAGTAGCCGGCGGTAGCCAATCCATCCGATTTGGATGGGATGCCCTGCGCCAGACCGGGGCTGCAGCCAAGCAAATGTTGGTCAGTGCCGCAGCTGCACGTTGGGGCGTAGACGCATCAGAGTGTACGGTAAACGAAGGAATCATCACCAATGCTGCCGGTGAAACACTGGGCTACGGTGATGTGGTGCAAGATGCTGCTCAACTAGAGGTCCCCGAGAATGTTCCCTTGAAGAAAACTTCGGAATACAAGATTATGGGGAAAGACACCCCAAATGTGGATATCGATAAAATCGTCACCGGAAAATCCCTTTATGGGATGGATTACAAGGCGGAAGGCATGGTATATGCCTCAGTGCTTCGTCCGCCAGCTTTTGGACAAAAATTGGTTTCCTATGATGATTCTGCCGCAAGGGCCATGCCCGGTGTAGTGGATATCTTTACCATTGGAGAGAAACTGCGTGGTATGGCCGAGGAAAACCCTGGTGTAACCGGAATTATCAGTGATAGCGACAAAGTGGTCGTCTTGGCCAATTCCACATGGGAGGCCATGAAAGCCAAAAATGCCATCAAGGCAGAGTGGGAGCAGGCCACCAAAGCGGAAAGTACCGAAGAACATGACAAGATATTGACCAACCTTTTGGATGGAAACAAGTTTGAGACCTTACGATCGGACGGCAATGTGAAAAAAGCCTTGGCAGAGGCGGACCAAGTATTGGAACGCACTTATGAATCCCCTTTCTTGCCGCACAGCTGTATGGAGCCCATGAACTTTTTCGCCGATATCACGGATGAAAAAGTCCATTTGGTAGGGCCCATCCAAACCCCGGAACGAACCGCAGGCATGGTATCCCAGCTTTTGGGACGCGAGGTGGACGACATCCATTTGGAAATGACCCGTATCGGCGGTGGTTTTGGTCGAAGACTGTATGGCAACTTTGCCTTGGAGGCTGCCGAAATTTCGGATAAAGCCAAAAAACCAGTGAAGTTGGTCTTCTCCAGAGAAGAGGATATGGAGGATGGGATATACCGGATGTCCATCAAATACCGTATCAAAGCAGGGGTGAAAGATGGAAAAGTGACAGCCTACCACTTGAAAGAGGCCGCTGTGAATTCCAACATGTACGGATTGGTGCCCAATTTCTTCCCCGCAGGTGCCATTGAAAATTACCAAGTGGATACCGCCAAATATGACAGTAACATTACCACAGGAGCATGGCGTGCGCCCTATACCAACTTTTTGGCCTATGCCGAACAAAGTTTCTTTGATGAGCTGGCCGAGTTGATGGAAGTGGACAAGATACAATTGCGATTGGATTTATTGGATAATGTAAAACCTGATGAGGATGAACGTATCCAGTATTCCCCAGAACGGATGAAAGAAGTTATTAAAGTAGCGGTTGAGAAATCAGGTTGGGGCAAAAAACCAGAGCATGTACACCAAGGTTTTGTGAACTATTATTGCCACAACACCCACGTGGCCGAAGTCGCCGATGTGGAAATTGAAAACGGCGAGCCTGTACTGAAAAAAATCACCTGCGTAGTGGATTGCGGTATTGTAGTGAATCCAATAGGGGCCAAAAACTTGGTGGAAGGTGGCGTATTGGATGGCATCGGACATTCCCTATTCGGGGAATTGGCCTTCAAGGACGGAAAACCCACCGCCAACAATTTTGACCGATATCGATTGCTACGCATTAAAGAGGCGCCAATTGTGGAAACCCATTTTATAGACAACGGACTTTCACCAACCGGTCTGGGCGAACCTGCGCTGCCTCCGGCAGCGGGAGCAGTGGCCAATGCTTTTAAATCCGCCACGGGAAACAGACTTTATAAACAACCATTTACCAAAACACCAGAACTCTTAAAAGTACCAGAAAAGGAAATTATAGGTTGATCATATGACGATACTTTTGTTTGGAATCACGAAGGACATTGTGGGCAGTCCCACTTTGTCCGTTCCCACATCCAGTGTAACCGGTAAACAAATACCCAAAACCGTAAGGGAATTAAAACAGTTTTTGGGGAACAACTACCCAGAACTCAAAAAATTGTCCTCCTTGGCCGTGGCCGTAAACCACAACTATGCCGATGATGACGATGCCATCAATTCCTACGATGAGATTGCGCTTATCCCCCCAGTGAGTGGGGGATAATCCGCATAAAATGGGTATCTTTCCCATACAAAGCAATTATTTGGATTTATGTTGATAGACAATCACGGAAGACAAATCAATTATCTACGATTGGCGGTAACCGATAGATGCAACCTGCGTTGTAACTATTGCATGCCTTCCGAAGGGATAGACTTTGTCCAAAATGATAGATTGCTCACCATCCCTGAGCTCAAAAAAGTCAGCGAAATTCTGGTTTCCCAAGGTATTGACAAAATTCGCATCACGGGAGGAGAGCCTTTTGTGCGTAAGGATTTGATGGTGTTATTACGCCATTTGGCACAGTTGGAGGGACTCAAGGATATTTCGGTCACGACCAATGCTACATTGATCGGTCCCCATATTGATGAACTCAAAGCATTGGGGATTACCAACATCAATGTAAGCTTGGATTCCATTAACCGGGAAACGTTTGAGCGCATTACCCGAAGGAAACAGTTTGATACCGTCCACGACAATTTAATCCGATTGATTACCGAAGGGTTTAATGTACGCATCAATTTCATTGTTTTGGATGGACAGAACGAACAGGACATCATCCCGATTTTGGATGTGATGAAACACCATGAGGTCTCTGTCCGGTTTTTGGAAGAGATGCCATTCAATGGGGGAAGCAAAAACTTCAATACCATCAAATGGAACTACAAGGCCATATTGGAGCACATCGCAGGCACTTTTCCTAATTACCAAAAATTGGAATCACCCAAAGAGTCCACATCCATCAACTACAAGATTAATGGACACAAAGGCACTTTTGGCATTATCCCATCGTTCAGTAGAACATTTTGTGGCAGTTGCAACCGTTTGCGGATTACCGCAACCGGGGATGTCATTACCTGCTTGTATGGAAAACCGAAAGCCAATCTCCGGGATATGGTTCGTGAAGAATTTTCCGAAGAGAAGGTAAAAGAAACCATTTTAAAAACCATTGGTTCGAGGGCCAAAACAGGATTTGAAGCGCAAAACGAGCATTCCAATACTGTTTTTGACAATTCAATGACCTCAATTGGTGGTTAGATGATCTATTCTTGATCTAACTATGGAAAAAACAGCACCCAAATTATACGGATTGGTCCTCGCGGGAGGAAAAAGTACTCGGATGGGGTCGGATAAAGGCTTGATTACCTACCATGATGTTCCTCAGCAAGAATACCTCTACCAGTTATTGGAGCAACTATGCGATGTGGTTTTCTTGAGCGTTCGTGAAGAACAGGAATCCAGTGTTGACAAAGCCTATAAGACCATTGTGGACAGAAATGAATATCGCGGTCCTTTCAATGGCATTCTAAGCGCACATGCTTCACATCCAAATGTAGCTTGGTTGGTATTGGCCTGCGATCTCCCTCTGTTGGATTTGGAAAGTATAAAACAATTGGTGGAACAAAGGGATTCCGATTCCTCGGCTACTTCCTTTGCCACCAACCAAACAAAGCTTCCCGAGCCTTTGATTACCATTTGGGAACCCGAAGGGCTTCAAAAAGCCATAACCCACTTGGAAACATCGGAAAGTTCCTGTCCCAGAAAATTTCTGCTCAACACAAACACTAAATTGGTCTTCCCCCAACAAGACGAGGTGTTGTACAATGCCAATTCACTATCGGAATACGAGTTTGCGAAATCCAAAATCGCGTTGAACCATGGAGAATAGGTACATCAGACAGACCCAACTGAAGGATTTTGGCGTTGAAGGACAGCAAAAACTCGCCAGCGCAAAAGTCTTGGTCGTTGGATTGGGTGGACTCGGCTTGCCTGCCTTGCAGTACCTCAATGCCATGGGTGTGGGCACTTTGGGATTGATGGATCAAGATGTTGTTGAACTGCATAACCTGCAACGTCAGACCCTCTACACGGAAAAAGATTTGGGAAGGTTGAAACTGGAGGTGACCCATGAAAAATTGAGTGCCCAAAATTCGGGCACGCAATTTATTTCACACGACACATTTTTGACCAAGGATAATGCTCTGGAGGTCATTAAATCGTATGATTTGGTGGTGGATGCCACAGATAATTTCCCAACACGGTATCTCATCAACGACGCCTGTGTAATTTTGGAAAAACCCTTTATCTATGGCGCATTACACAGTTTTGAAGGACATGTGAGCGTATTCAATTACAACAATGGCCCCACCTACCGGTGTTTATATCCGAACATGCCAAGTCCACAAGAAGTGCCCAATTGCAATGAAAATGGAGTTTTGGGGGTAATTCCCGGAATCATTGGCACCCTTCAAGCTCTGGAAGTTGTAAAGGTATTGACCGGAATAGGGGAGGTCTTATCAGGAAAATTATTGCTCTTTGATGGTCTGAGCCAACAATTCACTAAAATTGGTTTTAAGGCCAAACCTGAAAACCATAACATCAAAAAATTACAAGACCAATACGAATCCTTGGATTGCGGTATGGTACCCTCAATATCTGCTAAAGAATTCCAGATTCTGCTAGAATCCCAACAAAGTATCCTTGTATTGGATGTCCGTACTCCTGAGGAGTTTATCGGTCAACATCTAAATGAATCCATCAACATCCCTTTAGGTCAGTTGGAATCGGTATCAGAACACATTGATGGAGCGGAAGAAGTGTATGTCATATGCCAATCAGGAAAACGCAGCGAACAGGCTATACAGGAACTGGAACCCATTTATCCCACCAAAAGATTTTATAACGTTCTAGGAGGTATGAACAAAATGAAGACCCTATGTCCTTAGCTTCCGGAGATTTTATTTTACTGACCCTCGCTTTCTTTGTGGTCGCTACCCTGTATTCCGCTGTTGGCTTTGGGGGTGGCTCCAGCTACTTGGCCATCCTAACCTTGGTCTTGACCAGTTTCTTTGCTATCCGCACAACGGCCTTGTTGTGCAACCTCACCGTGGTTACGGGAAGCTGTTATCTTTATTATAAGAATGGGCATTTACCCTTGAAAAAATTCGTTCCATTTGTGGTCGCCAGTATTCCCATGGCCTTTTTGGGCGCTTCATTCCGGTTGAAGGAGCAAGTTTTCTTCATTTTGTTGGCCTTGGCCTTGATCGTATCAGCCATTGCACTGATTTACCAAACCCTTTCCCTTCGTTCCAATTTCAATGTAAAGGAATATCCAAGCTATGTTTCCTATCTTCTGGGAGCCGGTATTGGTCTTTTATCCGGTTTGGTAGGTATTGGCGGGGGGATATTCTTGGCGCCCGTACTCAACCATATGAAATGGGACAAACCAATTATCATTGCCTCTTTGGCCAGTTTTTTCATCTTGGTCAATTCCGTTTCCGGTATTGGAGGATTGTTTGTTAGTGACTCCTTCGAAATCTTCTGGCCCGAAATATTGGGATTGCTGTTTGCCGTGTTGATGGGCGGACAGTTGGGTGTGCGGCTCAGTATTGGAAAACTATCAGCAAAACGCATTCGAATGTTGACCGGGTTTTTGGTATTATTTGTAGGGATTCGGGTACTGCTTAAAAACGGATTGGAAATAAACCTCTTTTCATGATCGGATTCAACGATGCGCTAAATAAAGTTCTGGAGCATGCACAAGACTATGGGAATGAAATAGTTTCCCTTGACGAGTCCCACGGAAGGGTTTTGGCCGAAACCATTTTGGCCGATAGGGATTTTCCTCCTTTTGACCGATCTACCAAAGATGGGATTGCCATCCGTTTTGACGCGCTAAAATCCCCTGGGCAAGCCTTTGCATCCCAAGGTGTGGCGCAGGCCGGAAGTCCACAAGTAACTTTGGATCACAACGAGCATTGTATCGAGGTGATGACCGGTGCCATAGTTCCCAAGAACACCGACACAGTGATCATGTACGAACACACTTCAAAGTCGGGTGACATATTTACAGTCGAAAAGTCTATTAAAAAAGGACAAAACATACATTATCAAGGCAGTGATATTAACCAAGGTAAAGTTTTACTTCAACCTGGTATTTTCATTACTTCTGCTGAAATCGGGGTGTTGGCCTCGGTGGGGAAAACGCAGGTCTTGGTAAAAAAACTTCCCAGAATCGCGGTCATTTCCACAGGAAATGAACTGGTGAACGTAGAGGAAATCCCGTTACCATTTCAAATTAGAAAATCCAATTCCCATTCCCTTTATGCGCTTTTGGAAACGGAAGGTATCGCTGCGGACCTCCATCACCTTCTGGACGAACCTTCGGCCATTCAGGAAGCATTGGGACGTCTTATCAAAACCTATGATGTCTTGCTCCTCAGTGGAGGCGTTTCCATGGGAAAGTTCGATTTCTTGCCAGAAGCCTTTGCAGCGCTGGGTGTGGAAAAGTCGTTTCATAAAGTATTACAGCGCCCGGGAAAACCATTTTGGTTTGGAAAGCACAGCGAATATAAAACGCTGTTATTTTCGTTTCCCGGAAACCCTGTATCGACCTTTGTCAACTATCATTTGTATTTTAAGGCTTGGCTTAACAAAACTTTGGGTAGGGTAGCACCACAATTTACCGTAATTTTAAGTGACTCCTTTACCAACGAAACAGATTTGACCCTATTCATAGGGGCTAAAATTGATAATAAGGAAGGAAGATTGATGGCCGAGATTCTGTCATCATCCGGTTCTGGAGATTTGGTAGGACTTTCCAAAGTAGATGGATTTGTAACAATTCCTCCAAAGGAAACCCTGCAGAAAGAAGCTAAAGCAATGTTTATACCCACTCGAAATCTTTGGCAATGACACACGAGTTAAAAACTATCATTCAAGACTATCAGGAAAGGGGAGAGACAGCTGTTCTGGCCACCGTGGTCGCTTTGGATGGCTCATCGTATCGTAGACCGGGTGTCCGAATGCTGATTTTTGAAAATGGGGACATGGTTGGCGCTGTGAGTGGTGGATGCGTGGAAAAAGAAGTGCTACGACAAGCCCAAACCGTCTTTACCACAGGAGTATCCCGAGTCATGGTTTATGACGGACGTTACCGCTTAGGTTGCGAGGGTATCCTATATATCTTATTGGAAACCTTTAAACCCAACGAATCTTTTTTGACCCGTTTCTGGAATACCATTGAAAACAGAGAACCCTTCCAAATCAATTCCTACTACCAAAAAGAGCAGAGTGACAATGCCAACTATCATTCCGAGTTCCAGTTTGGGGACGATATGTTCCCTGTGACCGATGAAGTTGGGTCAAAAGAAGGGCTTTCCATTTTTGAACAGAAAATGCAGCCTTGTTTTCAATTGCTGATCATAGGAGCTGAGCATGATGCCGTTCAATTGTGCAAATATGCGGCTCTTACAGGCTGGGAGGTAAGCGTGGTGGTCAACCCGAGGGAAGAAAAATCGGAAAAAGATTTCCCTGGCATCCATAAACTCATTCAGGTGGAGCCTGAAGCATTTCAATATAGTCTAGATCCCCAAACGGCCGTGGTCATTATGACCCATAGTTTTGTCAAGGACCTACAATTCGTGATGGCCCTAAAGGATGAACTTGGCGCTTATATTGGACTATTGGGACCTTTTAAACGAAGGGAAAAACTCTTTGATGAACTCTTGGAACGTTGCCCTGATGTTTCGGAAACGTTTCTGGACCAAATCCATGGGCCTGCCGGTATTGATATCGGTGCAGAAACCCCTCAGGAGATCGTCATCTCCATCTTATCCGAAATCCTATCCGTGATCAACAAAAAGGAGCCACAGCTCCTGAAGGACAAAATGGGAAAAATACATACCTAGCATGACCAATATTTCTATTTTGATATTGGCAGCTGGAGCCTCTTCTCGAATGAAGGGCAAGGCCAAACAATTGCTCCCATGGAAAGACACCACACTCTTGGGACATGCAATGGAACAAGCTAGGGAAGTCTCTGATTCTGTTACTGTGGTACTTGGGGCCCGTGCAGAGCTCATCCAAAACGCTATTCCCGGCACAGTTGAATCCATCCAAAATTCCGACTGGGAATTGGGAATGGGAAGTTCCATCTCCAAAGGTGTACAACATGTTTTGAAAGAGAACCCCTCCGCGGATGGCATATTGATCATGTTGGTGGACCAACCCTTATTGGACGCGGCTTACCTGAACCAACTCAAAAGTGAGTTTGAAAAAGACCTGTCCAAGATTACGGCCACAGCTTACGGGGAGAAAATAGGGGTTCCGGCCATTTTTCCCAAACATCTATTCTTGGAGCTTACCCAACTGAACGGAGATATTGGGGCAAGACAGCTCATTAAAGCCCATGAAACGCAAACTGCGGTCCTTCAACCAGAAGGGCAAGAAATTGATATTGACACCATAGAAACCTATAACCAATTAACCAAAACCACACCATGAAAATCAAAAGCATAGCTTTTTCTCTTACATTCTTTACCGCTCTTTTAACCGTTAATGCGCAAGAAATGGGATTTGAGGAATACAACCCAAAGTCTACTTTGGTGGTTCCTGAACATCCGGTGGAACGAGCCAAATTTACCTTTATCGATGTACATAGCCATCAGTTCCGTATGGAATCACAGGATTTGTCAGCTTTAATAACAGACATGGATCAACTCAATGAGGGTATTATGGTCAATCTGAGCGGAGGGTCAGGAGAAGGATTGAAAGCCAAATTGAAGAATGTAAACCAACACTATCCCAATCGGTTTGCCGTTTTTGCCAACGTGGACTTTAGTGGAGTAGGAACACCCAACTGGGGGGAACGTGCCGCAGCACAATTGGAAGAGGATGTGAAAAGTGGTGCCAAAGGTTTAAAGGTGTACAAAAGTTTAGGGCTGAGAAACAATGATGTGAATGGGCAGCGGATAGCCGTTGATGATCCGCGATTGGACCCCATTTGGGCAAAATGTGCCGAACTGGGCATCCCTGTACTGATTCACTCGGCCGACCCAAAATCGTTCTGGGACCCCATGAACAGCGACAATGAACGGTGGTTGGAGCTGAAGACCCATCCCGGGCGGAAGCGCTCAGCGACAGACCCCGCCCCATGGCAACAGATTATTGATGAACAACATCGAATGTTCAAAAAACATCCGAAAACGAAGTTCATTAATGCACACATGGGATGGTACGCGAATAATTTGGACAAACTGGAGGCCTGCATGGAAGAAATGCCCAATATGTATGTGGGTATTGGAGCCATTATTGCCGAGTTGGGGCGACAACCCAAACGAGCTCGGGCATTTTTTATAAAATACCAAGACCGAATCCTATTCGGAAAGGATAGTTGGAAACCTGAAGAGTTTCCTACCTATTTCAGGGTTTTGGAAACCGCCGATGAGTATTTTCCCTATTACAAAAAATACCATGCTTTTTGGGCGATGTACGGGTTGGACTTACCAGACGAAGTCCTTAAAAAAGTATATTACAAGAATGCATTGAAAGTCATTCCTGGTTTGGACCAATCACTATTCAAAGAATAGTTTATTTTCTAGGGGCACTTTTATTGATGCGAAGTCCCTCAGTATCCAAATCCTGAAAAATTCCACAGGACACTTGTCTTTTGACCAATGTTCTGGACTTTTTACGTTTGGTCAATGCCTCTATTTCCCTATTCAAAAATTGCATCGAAGTTGTTTTTTTGTTTAACGAAATCCAATCAAATTTATTTTCTGGTACTCAAGGGGTTTCCATTTTTTTGGTGATATATTCCAAGGCGCCCATCCAGCTCATTTTCAAAATAAGACAGGCCGTGGGCAGATTATCTTCTTCAATGGCGCGCAGGATTGCCTCGTTCTGCTGTTTCATTCCTGTATAAAAAGAAAGGTCCTTCACCAACCCTTGCTCGTAAAAACGCAACCTGAGTTTTAGGTTGTCCAAGGTTTGCAATAGAATGGTATTGGTACAATTCTGCACCAACAAATCATGAAAGGCAAACCGAAGGTTTAAACATTCCATGGGTTTCTTTTCAATATCGAACAAATGCAACGTTTGCCGTAACGATTCCACGGAGTTCACCGCAAAACTGGAATCTTCCAAGGCCATCACCTCCAGTTGTGCTATGGTCTCATATAGATTCTTGGCTTCATCTTCACTCAATTGGGCAACCACAAAACCTCTATTTCGAACCGCCTTGATCACCCCGGCATAAGCCAATTGACTCAAAGCTTCCCGAATTGGAGTGACACTTATTCCAATTTCCCGGGACAGTTGGGCCAAATTAATAGTTTTACCCACTTCCAATGCTCCATTTTGGATTTGGACAAGGAGGTGATTTTTCACTGTATCCCGAAGGGCACCAATCGGATTCATATCCCTAAAATACAAATCCTTAGCTTAACCTTTCTAAATTCGTCAATGAAGAATCAATTAGTTTTCATCCAAGTAAGTACCTAAATTACCCAAGGCACCATCCCAGAATTTTTCATAGAATTTCATCCACTCTGAAACTTGTTTGAGCGGTTGCACATCGGCCAAACAAAATCGCTCCCTGCCCTTTGTGGTAATATCCACCAAGCCAGCCTCTTCCAAGGTCTTGATATGCTTGGTCACCCCTTGACGGCTCATACTAAACTGACCACAAATCTGTGTAATGGATAGGGCAGAGGATGCAATGACCAAGGCGTGAAATATTTCACGCCTTGTTGGGTCGGCAATGGCCTTGAGGATTTTTGTAATGTTATCTTGCATGTACTTCCTTCATTAAAAATGATTCGAGATCGTTTACACAGTGGTCCCAACCTGAATTGAAACTATTGAAAAAGGTAACCGCAGAACTCTCTGGGTAGTTTGAGATACCGGAATGTTCAAGACATAGCTTTGTCCCGCCATTGATTTCCTGTAGCTCCCAACGAACCACGGTGTCAACATTGGTATCCATCACAACCCATGTGTAGATCAAAATGTAGGGGTCCGCACTTTTCACTTCACCGGTAATTTGGGTACAGTCCGCTTCTCCGCTGGACTGAAAAGTATATTTAAAGCCTTTTTCGGCTTTAAAATCTGTTTTCAGAAACCATTTGGAGATCTCCTCTGCTTTGGTAATGGCATCCCAGACTTTTTGGATGGGATGGGCAAATACATGCTCTTTTTTGATTACATCATTCATATCTATCGTTTTTTGATTATATTCATGCAACTTATTGGTTGCTAATTTACGAAAGTTTTTATATAAAGCAACTTTTTGGTTGCATATTTTGATTATACCATGAATTCATCAGGATACTCAGGAACCCCGCTCGCCAAAAAACTAGGTATTAAAGAAGACTTTTCCGTTTTGGTACTCAAAGCTCCGGAACAATATTGGTCGCTCTTCACTGACCTTCCCGATAACTTGAACATTGAACAGGGCTTTGGAAAGGACAAAATGGATTTCATCCATCTTTTTCTCACTACCCAAGAGGAAATGATTCTACAATCCGAGCGTTGCAAAGAACATCTAAAACTCAACGGTAGTTTGTGGGTGAGTTGGCCCAAGGGAACCTCCAAAATCCAAACGGATCTCAATAGAGAGCGTATTCGCGAGCATTTACTTTCCATCGGTCTGGTGGACACTAAAGTTGCGGCTATCGATGAAGACTGGAGTGGATTGAAATTTGTCTACCGCCTTAAAGATCGTAAATGAAGCTATCTCTACTATAATTCTTATTTTTTCACATTTCTTTTAGAACTGACCTACAGGCTTTTAGTTATATTACACTACTAAACCGACTAAACTGTTACACATGGGACATTACTACAAAGTCTGCGCTCTATTATTTTTATTTATCACCTTAACTTTTACTTCCAAAGCCCAAAAAACCGACCCGTCCCCGTATACCGGACTGGAGTTTCGAAATCTGGGACCTGCACTCACATCGGGCCGTATAGCTGATATCGCCATACATCCCAACAACGAAAATACGTGGTACGTTGCCGTGGGTTCGGGAAATGTGTGGAAGACCGTAAACGCCGGGATCACATGGACCCCAATTTTCGACAAGGAATCCAGTTATTCCATTGGATGCGTTACCATAGACCCCAACAACCCTAGCACGGTTTGGGTGGGTACTGGGGAAAATGTAGGTGGTAGACACGTCGGCTTTGGAGACGGCGTCTATGTGAGCCATGACGAAGGCAAAACATGGACCAATATGGGACTGAAAACTTCAGAACATATTTCCAAAATCATTGTACACCCTGAAAACTCGGATATTGTCTGGGTCGCTGCCCAAGGACCGCTATGGTCAAAAGGAGGGGAGAGGGGCCTCTACAAGACCACGGACGGTGGAAAAACGTGGAACAGAACCCTAGGCGATAGTGAATGGACTGGTGCCACGGACCTTGTCATGGATCCCACCAATCCAGATGTGCTCTATGCTGCCACTTGGGACCGTCACAGAACGGTGGCTGCCTATATGGGTGGTGGCCCCGGGTCAGGGATCCATAAAAGTACCGATGGTGGTGAGACATGGACCCAACTTAAAAGCGGTATTCCCACGTCCCATTTGGGGAAAATTGGTTTGGCCATTTCCCAGTTTGACAATGAAACCATCTATGCGGCCATTGAGTTGGACCGAAAAAAAGGAGGAGTATTCATGTCAGAAAACGGAGGGGCTTCGTGGACCAAACAGTCCGATGCGGTTTCCGGAGGAACGGGACCACATTACTATCAAGAACTCTACACTTCGCCACATCATGAAGGGCGATTGTACCTTATGAGCTATATCGTTTTGATTTCGGATGACCATGGGAAAACATTCCGACCCATGAACGAGGACAAAAAGCATGTGGACAGCCATGCCATTGCCTTTAAACCTTCGGACCCGGATTATGTACTATTCGGAACCGATGGTGGTCTCTATGAATCTTACGATGGCACCCAGACCTGGCGTTTCTTTGCCAACCTGCCCGTGACCCAATACTATAAAATTGCGGTTGATGATGCCAAACCTTTCTACCATATCTTTGGGGGCACCCAAGACAATGGTTCCCACGGTGGGCCTTCGCGTACCAAGAGCAAGGCGGGTATCCTAAATTCGGACTGGTGGATTACCTTGGGCGCCGATGGGCACCAGTCTGCCACGGAACCGGGAAATCCGGACATCACCTATGGTGAATTCCAACAAGGTTGGTTATGGAGAATTGACCAGACCACCGGAGAAATCGTGTTTATACAACCCCAACCCAGAGCTGGGGAGCCCTCTGAGCGTTTCAACTGGGATTCTCCCATTTTGGTGAGCCCACACAAACCTTCGCGTTTGTATTTTGCTTCGTACCGTGTATGGAAATCAGAAAATAGGGGAGATGACTGGACGCCTATTTCAGAGGATTTAACTAGGAACGAAGAGCGGTTACCCTTACCTATCATGGGGCGCCAACAGAGTTGGGACAATCCGTGGGATGTTGGGGCCATGTCCAACTACAATACCATTACCTCTTTGGCTGAATCCCCATTACAAGAAGGCCTAATTTATGCCGGAACCGATGATGGGATACTGCAAGTCACTGAAAATGGAGGTAATTCATGGAAAAAAATCATGCTGGGGAACATCAAAGGGGTTCCCAATAGAGCTTTTGTCAACGACGTCCGTGCCGATTTGCACGACGCCAACACCGTTTATTTGGTACTCGACAATCATAAGGAGGGGGATTTTAAACCTTATCTTTTGAAAAGTACGGACAAAGGAAATACGTGGACCTTCATCAATGGAAACCTGCCCAAACGATTGATCACGTGGCGAATCGTACAAGACCACAAAAAGGAAGGAATGTTGTTTGCCGCCACAGAGTTCGGTATCTATTTTACCAATAACGGTGGAAGCAGTTGGACCAAATTGGATGGGGGAGTGCCTACCATTTCCTTTAGGGACGTCACCATTCAACGCCGGGAAGATGACCTTGTGGGCGGTTCCTTTGGAAGGGGCATCTTTATTTTGGATGATATTTCGCCTTTACGGGATTTTGACCCCTCAGTCAAAGCTCCCACATTGTTCAAAGTAAAACCTGCCTATTGGTATATTGAAAAAGATGAGGTGTATGGTCAAGGGCATTCCGAGTATGCGGCCAAAAATCCAGCTTTCGGGGCAACGTTCACCTATTATTTGCCCGAAAAGCTTAAGTCCTTGAAGGAAATCCGTACCGAAAAGGAAAAAGAACTCAACAAACAAAAGAGCAATGTACCCTTCCCTGGTTGGGATGCATTGGCACAGGAAACCACTCAGGAAGAGCCTGCATTGGTTCTTTTGATCAAAGATAGTTCTGGCAAAATGGTAAATACGGTGTCCGGAACCAACAAAAAAGGGTTTAATCGGGTAGCATGGGACCTTTCCTATGCGTCCAGAGGCGGTATCTCAATGGAACCCCCAAAAAGCAGCGGTGATGAGGATTATTTCGCCGTTCCATACTTAGCTACACCTGGCACTTATTCCGTGGAATTATACCAGCGCATCGACGGAGAACTGAAACCCTTATCCAATCCGCAAACTTTTGAAGTAAAGGCCTTGGAAAAAGGAGCCTTGCCTTCCAAGCCTATCGCAGATATAGATGCCTTTAGAAGCCAATTCCAACAGTTTCAACAAGATCTTATGGCCACCAATACCGTGTTAGGTAAAAGTATCGGTCTAGTAAATGCCATGAAACGCGCCATGGATGAGGCCGTGAGTCCCAATGCAGCATTGTCTTCTAAAATCCATGCAGCCAAAATGCAGTTGCTGGAATTGAATGAACAAATGAATGGAAACCCTGCAAAGAACGAAATAGGGGAAAGCAATCCGCCTACGCCGGGAGATGGCAATTTTGTAGGCATGGTGGCATTGGCGAATACGTATGGCCCAACTGGGAACCACAAAGCCGCCTTGGAAAGAGCTGACGACCAACTACAGGGAATCAAGAAACAATTGTCCACCTTGGCCCAAAATACCTTGCCTTCCTTGGAAGCCGATTTAAAAGCAGCAGGCGCTCCATGGATCGAGGGACAAGGGCTTATAAAAAACTAGTCGAATATGATCATACGATCCACCTGTTCCTTCCTTTTGCTGCTTTTGTTCGCTTTACCCTCAACGTTATGGGGTCAATACACGGAAGCCGATTGGAAGGAACGGGATAAATGGATGAAAACGGAATTCCTACTGGACCTGATGGGGGTGGAGCAAGGGAATAAAGTGGCCGATATAGGATGCCATGAAGGGTATTTGAGCATGCATTTATCCAAAAAAGTAGCTGAAAGCGGTCGAGTGTATGCGGTGGATGTCCGTTCCGATCGATTGGAAAACTTGAGAGAGAATGCCCATAAACGAAGCTTAGGGAACATTGTGACCATTCTTGGGGACTATGACGACCCGAAACTTCCTGAAAGGGAATTGGATATGGTTTTTATTATGGATACCTACCACGAAATGGATGCCCATAAAAAAATACTCCAGCACGTAAAGTCAGCACTAAAACCAGGCGGAAAAGTGATGGTTCTTGAAAAACTCAAGGATTGGGTGCGTGGAAAATCCAGGGAAACACAAGTGGCATCCCATTCACTGTCTGCCGATTATGTCCGGGAAGAACTGAAGCAAGCTGGTTTCACTATCATTTCGGAAATCGAAGATCATGGAAAATGGGAACGTGAAAACGATAAACAAATGTGGGTCATTGTAGCACAAAAGCCTTGATGGACTTATCTATTACTGAGCTCTACGGACATAGACATAACTCTGGATTCCCGGTAAATCATCTCCAATATCCTTGATCAATTGATCTCCATCAATGGTAAGGGTGCCCAAAAGGCTGCTTCCCTGCAAGATAACTTCGGTATCTGAGGAAGACCATGCCCCGGTTGCCGCCACGGAGCCTGAACATTGTGCCACAAACTGCCCATTGGTAATGGCTGTGATGTTAATACCGGTTTGTTCAAAAGTCCATACCATATCCCCATCAATCAATAAGGTTCCCGAAATACAATCCAGTTCATTCATTAAGTTGGTTGAAGAAGTACCATCCATATCAATATCCTGTGCCGAACTAACATCAACCTGGGCCAAGTCCCATATTCCTATCACTTCTAGGTTAGCAGTACCAGTGCCACCACCATCATCGTTGCTACATGAGAACATGAGCATCAATGCTGCAATTCCCAAAAAGGCTTTGTGTATATTTTTCATGAGTTTTTTTAGATTGATTTATCAAAATAACAGATTTCCAGAAAAAATATTTGAATGCTCCCTTACATTTTATCGATCTACACCCAATAAATGTACTAAAGTAGCACCAAGACCGTTTTAGCACCGTAACACCCTAACTTACACGACATGAACAGAACCATACAAAACATTGGAAAAATTGCTTTCATAGGTTTGGCCTTGCTTATTGGACAATCTTGTAGTGATGATGCTAAACCGCCAAGTGACCAAGAACTGACCCAAGTAGAGGTGCAGACCATTTTAACGTCTGACGAATTAACCAGTGTGGCCGATAATGCTTTGGCAGAACTCTTCGCCGATAATGGAGAAACAGCAAAAACAGCAAAAACAAACGAATGTTATAGTGCCGAGTATACCGAAACCGGTTTTACGGCCACTTTCAACAATTGTGTCCTGAACGGAACCGAAAATGTGAACGGAACCGTTGTTGCCACGTATGATACAAGTGGAGAAGCTACCTCATTCAGTGTAGCGTATAACGATTTTTATGTAGGTGACATTAAAATTAATGGAACCAGAAATTTCACGATGAGCGGTGATACCGAAGGAAATTCCATTTCGTTCACGGTAACCAGCAATATCACCATTGAATTGGCCGATGGGAGCAGTATTGTTGAAACCGGCGACAAAACCTTCACATTCAGTTTTGGTGAGACCTTGGACAACTTCACTATTGGAATCTCGGGATCTTGGGCCATACAGGCCAACGGAAATACCTATTCCATTGAGACCGATGGTGTAGAGATCGATGCCCAATGTGGAAACTTCACTACCGGCACCATGATAGTTTCCAAGAATGGTCTTGTAGTGACTGTTGATTTTGGTGATGGCGAATGTGATGACAAAGCCACCGTAATCTACCCTAATGAAGTGACTGAAGAGATAACCTTATAAAGCTCTTCATCAAAAATAGATATCAAGCACCGATTGTATCGGTGCTTTTTTTTGTTCTCAATCCAAAAGAACCTTGAACTTCTAACTCCAGTTTGGTTATATTTAGGGGAATCATTCGGCATACAATATGGTGGAAGACTTGATACAGAAGCAGAACGATTTTTTTGCTTCGCAACAAACAAAGGACATAAACTTCAGGAAGCAATCCCTACAACGGTTGATGCAAGAAATCAAAGATCGTGAAGATGCCATTTGCGACGCGCTCTATGCCGATTTCAAAAAACCTAAGTTTGAAGCTTTGGCCACCGAGACCCAATTGGTGCTGGCCGAGTTGAACTATGCCATTAAAAACATCTCCAAATGGAGTAGCCCAACCCCTGTGGAAACTTCTTGGACCAATTTTCCATCAAAAGATTGGATACAGCCCGAACCGTATGGCAAAGTATTGGTCATTTCGCCATGGAACTATCCTTTTATGCTGGCATTGGCTCCTGTAGTGGGTGCCATAGCCGCTGGAAATACCGTAGTGTTAAAACCTTCCGAGCTGAGCCCAAACACTTCAAAGATCATTGCCGAAATCATTACAAAAGTGTTTCCCCGGGAGCATGTGGGAGTAGTGGAAGGTGGCGTAGAGGTTTCTCAGGAGCTTTTGTCAAAAAAATGGGAGTATATCTTCTTTACAGGGAGTACGCGTGTAGGGCAAATCGTGTATAAAAGCGCTGCCGAACATCTGACTCCCGTTACGTTGGAACTGGGTGGCAAAAACCCTTGCATTGTTGATGAATCGGCCCAAATTAAACTAGCGGCAAAACGTATTGCCTGGGGAAAATTCATCAATGCGGGGCAGACTTGCCTAGCGCCGGATTATATTCTGGTGCATGAAAGCGTAAAAGACCTATTGGTGGAGCAGTTAAAACAGCAAATCCAACAATTTTATGGAGAGAACGTGGAAACTTCCCCAGACTTTGCCCGAATGGCCACGGCAAAGCACTATCAAGAACTCAAGGAAAGCCTAAAAGGGCAGAAATTACTCTTTGGCGGGGAATGTAACGATACGGACCAATATATTTCACCAACTTTGGTGGATGCGCCCGATAGGCAAAGCGCACTGATGACAGGAGAAATTTTTGGTCCTATATTGCCTATCATACCCTATACCACCGAAGCTGACTTGGACCGGTACATTCTGAGTCATGCCGAACCATTGGCGCTATATGTATTTTCCCGAAAGGGTGATTTTCAAAAGAAAATCATGTCCCGATACCGTTTTGGGGGCGGTGCCATAAACGATACCGTCATCCATATCAGCAACAAACAACTTCCTTTCGGTGGGGTAGGGCAATCGGGAATGGGTGGGTACCACGGCAAACACTCCTTCGAGCTGTTTTCCCATCATAAATCCGTTGTTAAACGTTCCAATTGGTTGGATGTGCCCCTTCGATACGCTCCATACAAGATCCCTATTCGTTGGGTCAAGAAAATACGCCACTTGTTCTAGAAGTTTCAATATTCCATAATTCTGACCCCACAACCTTGAGCATCAAACAATTATTGTGCTAACCAAACGTTAAACTATAGAAAGATTTGGGTTTGCGCCGTATATTTATGAAGCACGTCAAATCTTTACGCATATGAGTCCAAAAAGCATCACTGCAAAGTACAGGGTTACTGTTTTGTTGGAAGGATTAAAAAACTCAGAACATATAGTGGCCAATGCTGTTGAAATGGCCAGAACCATTAACGCAACCATTGATGTTCTGCAGGTTAAGCCCGCCATTGATGTGGTAAAGCGGGAAAGTCAGTTTTCCGCCTTGGATACCATATACAAGGACGACCGTAAAACCCGTTCCAAGATGCAGCGTTTGATTCAGGATATTCAGAAAGGGGAGGAGCTGCCCATTAACTATACGTTGGTGTACGGAAATGCAAAGAGTACCATTAAGGAGCATCTTGACCAAGAGCATCCGGACATCGTGGTTTTGGGCAAGCGCAGGTCAATGTTGGGACTTTGGGGCGATGGCCTTGCTGATTTTGTGGTATCGGAGGCCAATACCAATGTGTTGGTTATGGATGAGGACCATAAATTCCACACGTTCAAAGATTTAAATTTGGGCTTTTTGGGAGATGAGGTACAGAATAAAGGGTTGGAAATCATTAATGATTTAAAACGTGAGAGTGAAAAACCAATGCGCTTGTTTCGTATAAAAAGGCATGATACCGCCCATCAACCGCAAAGTTCATGGCAAAAAACGGTTTCCTATGAATTTACCGAAGGTTCCAATGCTATGGATGGTCTGGTGAGTTACGTCTCACGAACCAATACCGAATTACTGTGCGTGCCCAACAAGGCACATGCCAAACAGTTGGTGCGAAAATCCAATGTGCCGATATTTGTGATGGCATAAGCTAATCACATGAACGATTTTAATATTCCCTTGCTGCTTTGGCAGATTTTTTTGATTTCACTTTCCGTGACATTAGGATATTTGGTGTATAGATTGCTTAAAAAATTCTTAGACCATTGTCCCGTAAAAAGTGCTGGAAGATAAAGAGGGGGATTGTTTTAGGTGTTTCGAACATTTTATTTTACATAATGTAGATTATAGTACAAATGTCGCCGTATTGCATTTTAAGGGTTTCGCCATTGGTAAGCTATAATTTTCCATTATGTAAAATAGCCCTCATGTGAGCGTTATTTATTGAAATTTTCAACGGGGTCATTAATATTTATAATCGGTGTGCTGCGCACCCTTTGTTCTCATTTGTACCATAATTGGTCGTTATATTTAATTGCCGCGCGCAAACGCTCGATTGTTTTGTAAACAAAAATGTGGATTACATTTTTCTCTACACACAATTTGCCCACGCTTGCCCCGCCAAAAGCAAAAATTTTCTGCCCCAATAGAACTATTTTCTTAGCTTGAAGATTTTAGAAGAAAACGACTAGGCGCAATTGTTAAACTCTTTTTGATTGCTAAAAGTACTGATCAATTTTCCCCCAATGTTCTACATTCTGAATACGATTTATCCCCTTGGTCGGCGATACCGTCATTACAATTTACAGAAGGTCGGGTGCCATTCTTACAGCCTGATGAAAACCACCAACCATCTATAAGATGGTCTGCAAACCAAAATGAGATTTGGTTTCCTTGCCCATTGGTATCTTGATTGACATTGAGAATGTTCACCCTAAAATGTCCACCTGATTCTGGAGCCGCAATCCATAACTTGTCCCCTGGGGCCACTACCGCCCGTTCTATGTAAGTGCCGGTATTTAGGTCTAAAATTTTTTGGCCCCGTATCGTAAACTCGAGGTATTTACCCCTTAAATCCTTACAATTGCCATCGTTTGAATTGTAAAGTGTGCCTTTGGCCCATCCTAATGGCACTTGATTCTCTGGCATGGTCGTGTTTTCGGCGGTGGAAGCATTGGACCCATTAAATTGACTTTGGGCTTCTTCGCGGACAAATTTGCCCTCGTCATAAACATAACGAAGCTTTAGTATTTTACCGGCCTCTAAAATAATGGCGTTTTCCGCGATTCCTTTTAGGCCATGATCTAAGTTTAAACCAATAGGTGTCCCTGAAGGTAAATCCAAAAGTATCTTATCAAACCTGGTTCCTTTGGCAATTTGCGTTCCATTCTTGTCTGTAAATTTATACGCAAAATTTAATGGTTGTCCTTCCTTTGTTACCAGCTCCAACTCAACCCTTCCATAGGGATTAATTGTAATTTCAGTGTTCTCTTGTCCGGATATCTTAATATTTTCAACAAAGGTTCTTGCTAGAAAAACATTATCTACCGTGCTACTCTCTTTTATATCAATGATATAAGTACCCGGAAATAGATTGAACTTTCCATCCTCTTGGGGAATCCCTCCCTGCATATTCAATTTGGCGTTTTTCTCGCTAAATATGCTGAAGAGTGATTTAATTTCCTTGCCAATACCATCATTGATCCGAAAGGTATATGATGGAGGTTTGGCCAACTCACATGGCTTTATACCTTCCCAAGTGTTAGGTAGGGTTTTCGTTGTAGTTCTCAAAACTTCACTATAATATTTCAAAGCAGCTCCAAAGGTATCTGCATCAATTTGGGTTTTTGTTCTGGGATTGCGTTTCAATGTGCCTCCACAATCTAAGTTTAGATGATAAACCCCCTCTTCGCGATTCTTTACAAGCGCTGAAACTTGGGATAAAAGGTCCAATAAACTTAGCTTTGCCTTGTACGTTTGATAATGTTGCGACTGCACTTTTTGATTAGGACTGAGTACTTTATCCAATTCGTCTATATGTTGCTTCATTAGTTTATTGTCATAGCTGACATACAGATTTACCAGTTGCACAACCGCCGCTGCAATGTTGGCCTTTCGTAGACGCTTTAATTTCCCAATCTCATCAAGTGTGGTGCCGACCAACCCATCAACGTTCTTGTATAACGCAATGCTTTCATTTACCAACTCCAAATTGGATTTCAATCCGGAATAAATGGCATTCCATTCGTCAGAGGATAATTCACCTATGGCAGATTTACTACCATCAACTGTAAGGGTCTTTACAATAATGTTCAGGGAGGCCAATACGCCATCCAACACGTTGGTCAACGCGGTCATTTGAGAAATGGTCTCCTTTGATTGTAATCCAGAAGCAGACTGAAATGCATTCATAAGAGAAGCCAAATCCAAAACGGAAGATGAAAAATTGGTCCATGCATCCCGAAACCTAAGATTGGTAATAAGTCCCCATTTCAAGGTTTCATTTTTATAGGTCTGGTCCAGATACAAAAGCCATTGGTTCCGTGAAACGGCAGCACTTGCATGTAGTGCGTCATAATAAAGATGGATATCGGTTTGTAAATTATAAAGAGTAGTGTGATAAGACTTGATTTTTTCACATTGAACGTTTATACAGTCGCGATTTAGAACCGGTGCATTTTTTAAATGACCTAGCATAGTTTGCAATTCACTTGGTTGAAGATAAAAACGTTGATCTAATGCTACAGTGTCATTGAGTTTTCTAAGGTGATCGGTCTTTTGAGCTTTTAATGGCAAGAAAAAAAGTAAATTAAAGAGCAAATAAAAGGGCCTTTTTGACATGGCTATCATGGTTAAAAGATTATCTATTAATGACTATTGAATAGATTTAAGTTCAGGTCCTCTTAGAGGGGGCAACCCAGAAGATTTGAAATCGCCCTTTTAATGTAGTTACTTTTTTGAAATTTACACAATTAAAGTACTGAAATTCAAGTAAATCATATACTATATTACGTCCCTTCCCTCCTATTTTCAATCGAAAAAAACAGGAATTCCAGATTGAATGTGTTTTACTGGATACATCATTCATTCAACCTAGCAAAAAACCGCCTTCGGATAGATCTTGGGGTTTCCCCAAAATAATCTTGCCACCAATTGCCCGTACCCAAAGGTCTGGGTGGGTCGTCCGGTTTACGCCATGCCAAAGATTCCCTAAAAGCATGGTGGGTATGCAAACGCATAAATTCTCCCAGATACATATCGGCCACCCGGGTATTGCCCTTGACCACTACCATGTTTTCATCGTTTTTGATGGTCGAGGCCTCACTAAAATTTGCAGAACCCGCCACTACAATGGGAGAATCCGACAAGGGGTCTATCAGCATAAACTTGTTGTGCACGTAACGCACGTGGAAATTCAATGTGGTCAATTTCTCCTTGAGCCAACCATCAATTTTATGGGTTCGGACAAAATTGCCCACGGCAAACACATTTTCCTTTTTGTTTCTGAGTAGCTGCATCTTCTGCTCTTCGGCAGCTTTGTCTGCTGGGTCCCGGAAACCCCGGGTGAGTTTGTCCAACAAGGCGACCCTGAACGGTGCCTGTCCATTTTCGTAAACATCCTTGAACACATCGTTCATCCCAAAAGCAAACGTCATAAAAAGTCCTTCTTGGGCATTTTTGGCCAATTGTGCGTACCAATCCAACGCATCAATAGTTTTTCTGGGACTGAACATCACATGGGTGCCGTCAGTCAGGTTATTGACAGGAAGTGGTGAAAGGGCCTCCACCCGTTGTTTAAGGGTGCTGCTCTTTTCCGGTTTTTCCACCAGGGCATCCCAATACAGTTTAAATTTTTGTGCCACGGCCTCATCCTCTACCACATGGGCCACATTGGAATGTCCATAAATGCCCCCTTCCGAAAAATTGGTGCCTCCGGTCCAGACCGATTTCGCCACGCCGTTGGTCACTTTTACGATAAACTTGTTATGGGAGATATAGGATTTTGGACTGGTCCTTTCAAACGCGAAGGGATGGGTGTCCAACCCAAAAGTGACCATGGCCTCTTGGTTTTTAATTTTTGGGCTGTCCTTGCGGGCATCGTACACAAATTTTACCACTACTCCCCTATCAATGGCGTTTTTGATGAGCAACAACACCTTGTCATAATAAAATTCGTAGGCAGCAATATACAGCTCGTCCGTTCCGGGCGTACAACTGTTGATGTAGCTCTCCAAGGCCTCGTACAACCCTCGCGACAGCCACTCAAAAGCTTTGTCGTTGGGCACATCTTCCGGTCTTTGGTCCCCAAAACGGCGCACGTATTCCTGTGAGGCTGCGATACCCCTGTTGAAATAGACATCCTGATTGCCATTTTCGGGGCTCTCGGTGGTAATGTCCACAGAAACGGAACTAAACTCCTGCAGATGGGCCGGGGTACCTTTCAAGGCCGTGACCGTGTAGGTATAGGTAAGTCCCGGTTTGGCCGAATAATCGGACCATTGGAACCCCTGTATGGGCTGTTTGCTGGTCTCGTACATGGATCCCGGTGGAAATCCCGGGTCGGTCTCGGGAAAGACCTTCATGCCCTTTAAATAAAAGGCTTCGTTCTCCGAAGGGCTCTCGCGGTGTATGGAGAAGCCCATAAGCCCACCGCACTGGTTCTGGGGCAAGTGCCACCCCATCATCACCACATAGGTGCCCGATATCACGTTCAGTGTAAAGCCGTTGTTGGTGCCCGATTTTCTCATGACGGTTGTTTTTTGATGACCAAATAGATGTTCGGGGGAAAATCAAGAAGGCTATCCTGACCCTTTAAAGATAAAAAATGTTTGCCGGAACGGATTGCTGAAAAACCGTAGAAATGTTGGGGGTTTTTATCAAATATATGCTCTTTGTAAATCTTAACTATCAGGACTTTAGAGTACTTAAGCTTTTCTTTTTATATACTTGCTTTAATCTTTATGTGCTATTGAATTCCTGATGTTATTTCTTTCAAGGGAAAAACCCTCCCTTTCAGAGTCTAGATAATCGATTAATTGAAATATCCGCTTTTCGAGTTGTCTATTTGACTCCTTTTTTTCTATCACGAATTTCTCATATGAGAATTGTACAAATTGATCCAGAGTCTTTTTGTCGATTTCATCTAACTTGGGTGACAAATTCCCCCATGACATATTTATCATATCATCAAAAGTTAGGCTCCCTTGAGATTTGAGCAATTTATTTAGTTTTTTCTTGCTCAACTCTTCAACCCCATTTCCTTCAAAAAGCCGTTGTAGAAACTCCGAGAAATATTCAACTAAAACTCCTATTCCCCTTGCACTTCCTGACATTTGAACTGACGCTATGTTGATTATGATTATTCTTTAGTGGAAACCAATAACTCCCGAATATCCACATCCAAGATTTCAGCAATCTTCTTCAAATCTTTTAAATGCGGTTGGGATTTGTTGTTGCAGATGGCTGTTATCGAAGTTGTACTTTTTCCAAGTTCCTCTGCAAGCCAAACTTGAGATTTTCCTTGAATTACCAATACTTCTTTTATTCTGTTAATTCTATCTGCCATAATGCTTCTTAGATACTACAATATATAATTCAAACTTGTTAAAATATAACCAGAACTTCCATTAATGCAACAAGGACTTTGAAGTTTGAATATTTTTATATAAGTTTATATTAACTTTATTTAAGTTTTATTTATATAAATAAAATCTAAACTTAATCTTTGGTTGTTGATAACTTTATTCCAATACATGGTGCCATGAATCCTAAAGAACTTGACCTACACCCCCTCCTCGCCTACTTTGAAGAATGCCACGAGGGCAATCTGCTTTCCTTTGCCCAATGGCTGGACAAGGCCGTTTACATGTTCCACTACCTGCCCATGGATGCCTTTTCAGAATTGGAACGGCAGAACACCTGCCATGTTCTTATGGAACTCAAAGAAGCTGTTTTAAAAATCCATGGTGGGCAATGGTAAATTACTTGCGCCTAGGGGTTCCAGAATACCCAGTTATAGTCCAAAACCAGTTCGTTGATCTTCTCCAAAGTAGTGTTGTCCAAGCCATCCGATCCCGGATTGTTGGCGTAACTGACATACCCGTTCATTACGGAGTTCAGAACGGTTTGGTCATAAACATGCGATATAAGCTGGTCCAATTCTGCGCCACTCAATTGATTGTTCTCAACTTCCAAATCAAATATTAGCGGGTTTGAACTTATATCAAGGGTACTCATGGTATTGTCCGCAATGATCAAACGTTCCAATTCTTCATTTGCAGATACGTTTATTTCTGTAAGCCCATTACCATTAATGTACAAATCCTTTAACCTTAGGTTGTTTGATAGATCTATGGTGCTCAGTTGGTTCGTGTAAAGATCTATTCGGATCAGGTTGATATTATTTGAAAGGTCTATACTGCTAAGACCGTTACCGCCCACATTGATTTCAAATAACTCTAGATTTGACGAAACATCAATGGTTCCTATTGTATTGTCCGCGACATCCAATCGTTCCAATTCCAAATTATTGGACAGATCTATGCTGCCCAGATTATTTTCCCGGGCCAGAATCACTTTCAATGTAGAATTACCGGAAACATCCAATGCTGAAATTTGATTGCCGTCTACCCATAGGAATTCCAGATTCGGGTTCTGTGATACATCCAACCCGGTCAACTGATTATAACGCAACCAAACAGTTTTCAGGTTTGGGTTGTTGGTGAAATCCAAACTGGTTACTTGATTGTATCCAAGCCCGAGGAATTCCAGAGCTTGATTGCCCGAGGTATTGAGGCCCGTTAATTTACCTTGGTACAGTTGACATGATTTGAGCAACGTTAACTTCTCCAGGTCTATTGCGGTAAGATGACTTTCATAATCGTCATCCTGACTTCCGCCAAAATCTATGAGTTCAATGGCCTCAATAGCACCACTAATGGTGATGGTATATTCCCCATTCTGGGCATACTCATGTGAAATGCTGTTTTCAAGTCCCGAGTTTACCGTGGTGGATACATACTCATCCACGGTTCCATCTCCCCAATCGATTTGATAGGTGGACCCCGAAATTGACTTTAAGTTCAGTATTTTGGTGGTAGTATATTCGGAATCATCCACGGTCAAGTTAAAGAAATCATTGTTTAGAGGGAATATCAAACCTAACCCTGTATATCCAAAATTTATTGAGGAATACCCCGCGGCTTCTATATTCTCCGTTGTGGTTTCACTGGTTTTGTCCTGCGTGACGGCAAAATCAAACGGCAAGGGATTGTTTGCAAATTCGGCCATTACCGAGCTTTCCCTGGGAGCCAATGAAATCACCATATCATTTTCATCGGTTACAATAAATTCAATTAAGGAGTATATGCCTTCCGTTAAAGAGATGTCAGAAGTAATATAACTATCACCCTCTTTGACCAAGGCGATCTTTTCCCTGATCAGAATGGGAGTTCCTGAACTATTGTTTATACTGACGATGGCAAAGGCCGGCTCAAGGTCCTTTTGTCCAATTTCCTGTGCGGTTTTAGCAGAAACTTCATTTAAATTGATGCGAAACACCTGCTTGCCTTTTGCTTCAACAGGAGGGGTATCTTCACTTTCGGAAGAACAAGAAATAACACATAGCGAAACAAAAAGGAAAATGAATATTCTCTTCATAAGATATTTTAGTTTGTACTTACTGAAACCATAACGCAAAACCTGGACAATGCGTATTGATCGGAAAAGTGTTTCCAATATTTCCTTTGACCATGAATGTTTGGCCCACTTTTCTTAGGAACACAAACATACAAATGATTGATTTATTTTTATATATTGTAGGAATAATACTTCAAAATAAAAAACATGAAAAATGTATTGCTTACCATAGTCACCCTTGTATTGCTCTCCATGACAGTAACGGCCCAAACAAAAACGGATTACAGCAAGGAAGGTTATCACGTGGGGTGTGAGCTTGCGGCAACCTACAATGTAACCTTGTACAATGCCACCATTGGCAATTCCAATTTTCCGCAGGAATACTTGGATGCGGTGCGGCTTGGATGGGCCAATTGTCCAAAACCAACCCAAAAAGGGGCCTTGTCCAAAGAGAGCTACCAAGAACTGATCCATAGATTGGGACTCTATGGTTCACGACTCTACTCTGTTATTTTTGTGGGTGGCGGAAAAGAAGAGTAAAGGTCTTACAACTGATGTTTCCAAAAAAAAACCTGCCAGAAGGCAGGTTTTTTATTTTCAATAAATGAGATTGTTACAGTATCTCCACCACTTCAAGGTCAAACACCAAGTCTTGGCCGGCCAACGGGTGGTTCCCGTCCAAGATAATGTCATCGGCTTCCACTTTGGCCACTCGGAACTGTTGTTGCTGTCCATCGGCATTGGAGCCTACCAAGCCCATACCTACCTCGGGTTTGATATCTTCGGGCAATTGGGATTTGGATATTTTTTGAAAAAGCGATTCATTGACCTCCCCATAGGCCTCTTCCTTGGCTATGGTTATGGTTTTCTTTTCATTCACGGCCATGTCAATAAGTCCCTTTTCAAACCCGGGGATAAGCTGACCTTGTCCCAAGGCCACTTCCAAGGGCTCTCTTTGCAACGAGCTGTCAAAAATTTGCCCATTGGTCAGTTTTCCGGTATAATGGACTTTTACCGTGTCGTTCTCTTTTACTTTACTCATAATTTTGGTTTACAGTTTTAAAATCAAAACGTTGCAAATATATGAGGTATAAAATGGTTGAACGAAGAAGTTGGACGCTGGTTTTCCATAAACCATTTTTAGCAGGCATTCGTGGATTGAGCCGTACCCAATCGTAATCATTGCATTTGGTCCAATATCAACCTATTGGATAGGTACATGTAACGGGCATAGGGTTTGGACCGTTCCCCAGCAAACTCATAAGCCTTGCCAAAATGAGAGGTGGCCTTTTTTTGGTTTTTTGCCTTGATGTAGTATTCTCCCATGGCCAGGTTGGCAATCCAATTGTTGGGGTCTTTCTGGAGCATTTCGGACAAGATTTCAAAGGTTTTTTCAGGATTGCCCTCCAATAGCATAAAACTTAGGGGGTAGTAGTAAAAATAGGGAAAGCCCTCTCCCACTTCCAATGCTTTCTGCTCGTAGGTCTTACTTTCCTGAAACATTCCTTTTTTGGCCAAGAGTTCGGATTTCAATATCAAGTTACGGAACTCCTCTCCCATGGCGATGGATTTTTCGGCATAGTGTAGGGCCGCATCCACATTTTTGGCATCTTCGGACAGGGTCAATTGTGCCAATTTAATGTAGTCATCAGAAGTTTTCTCTTCCTTGGATGTTAAGTCGGCCAGCACATTGGCAGTAACATCCGTGCCGATGGTGATTCCACATTTCACTGTGGACCATTGCAATTCCAAGACAGCCTCTTCGGCCTCCCTTGTAGTGAACCCATAAGTGAGCCATTCCCGGTATTCGTTTGGTTCAGGTGTTGCGGTAACCCGAAGGGCATCCTCCTTGGGATCATAACTGAAACTGCCCCAACTTTCATGGTTCTTCGAAAAAATATAGCTCCACTCCCCTTCCCGCACAAAAATGTGCAATCCGTAGGTGCCTTTGGCGAGTGGTTTTCCCTGTACCGTAACATCATGGGTAAAGCTGATGGTGGTATTCTCGTTGGCCCCGGCACGCCAAGGGTATTCCACCCCATCCACTACAAAATCATAGGGCACGATACCTCCAAAAATTTTTCGCTGCTTTGCAGCCGGACTGTTATAGGTCACGGTTACATCGGTTGTTCCAATACGCTGCATGACGCTGGCTCGCTGGCTGACCTTTGTGGCCACCAACATATCTTGGGCCAAGGCCATATGACAGCTTATTACTACAGAGCTTAATGCGATTACTAGAAATCGTAGGTTCATTTTTTATCGTTTTTTGATGTGTTATTGTATTTTCAATCCTTTGGTGTCCACAAATCTTCCAGTGACCAACCATCCGCCAAAATCCTCTGAAACGGCCAATAAAAGTGTATTCTTTCCTTTTCTCAAGGGAAGATATACCGCATCGAAGAGACCAATTGTACCCAAATAGCGATAGTCCCGTGAACGGTACCTATTGTTGCCCTTATAAATGGGTTTGCCATTAAGGATGACCACTGCCCTATCACTGTAGCCAAACTCAAAGAGTTTGGTCATATCCAATGTGGCATCCAGCTCAATTTTGGCAAATACAGTGTTGCCGGGGACATCATCAAAGCGTTCCACTTTTCGGGAAATATTGGCGGCCGTACCTTCTTCTACCACAACGGATTCCTTCCAAGTCCTGTTACCAATAAGCTGGGAAATCATGGAATGATCATCCAATAGTTGTTCCTCAAACTTATCGGAGAGTTGCCACTTCGGAACAAGTCCTTCAATGGGTTTTCGGTTCAAGGGCTTAAAATTCTTGAGTTCGTGCTTGGCCCTATCAATCTTGATGTTGGCCAGATGCATTCCTTGGGCATTCCCGCCATTCAACGAGATGCCACCCTCCACCGATTCATGGAACAATTGCCAAGAAAGGTTGGGCTCCTCCGAATAGTCCAGAAAAACTTGGGCCTTGTCGTCATGGACCACCAATTTCACATGGGTCCAGTCATCGTATTTGTACTCGTAGGGGAAGGCATACTTTTCACCATAGTACAACTGCCACGGGGAAATCCCTTTGGTCAAGGGAATCGCTTGGTTGGCATCTGGATTGCCCGCTTGGTGCGGGCGGATGTAAAAGTGTTCGGCATTGGTACCATTCATCCTAAAATAGACTCCCGGAAAGGCTTGTACCTCCTTTAAATAGATGTCGTACTCAATGGTGCCGTTCAAAAAATCGCCATCTTTTAGGGTGATGGAACCCCCTTGCAGGTAAATGGCCTTTTTACCCTTAAACTCTTCTAAAATATAGGACTCCGCTTCAAAGTTCCAATTGATGGTATCCAAAGGAATAATGTCTTGGGCCTTCCCCAAAAAACCGCCCAAAAGGGCTATGATGATAACGCTCGCTTTTTTCATGATGAATTGATTTATGGCCGAAAGGTCCCGTATTTCCATGTTTTTTGTGGAAACAATCCCGTGCAAGTTGATTCATTACGGTTCATGCATCGGATTTTTTCCAACATTTGCAATAGAAGAATGTTCGCCTATGTATCCGGAGTACCCATTGGTAAAAAAATGTTTGTCCCAAATTGAAGAAAGCCTTAGTTGGGGGCCTTCCGAGCATTGGCACAACGATGTCTTTTCTGAACTGAGCGAGAAAATCCAGCATAAGACCCAAGTCCTATTGAGCCCCACTACCCTGAAGCGTGTTTGGGGCAAAGTGAACTACAAAAGCGCCCCAAGTATCACTACGTTGAACACCTTGGCCCAGTTTGCGGGTTTTGAAAATTGGAGGGATTTCAAGAACAAGAACAAGGACTCCAAAAAAATCTCAGTGCTGAGTAAGGTGAATTCCAATCTGGGCATTATCATGTTGGCCGCTTCGGTAATGGCGGTGGTCTTTATCTCTTTCTATTCTTTAAAAGGCTCCCAGCCTGATAGGGAACTCAACACTTCCAGTGTATATTTCAACAGTAGGCCTCTCGCCAAAGGCCTACCCAACTCGGTGGTCTTTGATTTGGATATCGATTCCATCCAATCGGATAGTATCTACATTCAACAGTTTTGGGACCCCACCAAAACCATTACCTTGGAAAAAGGACAAAAACAGGCCACCGGGCAATATTATTATCCCGGCTATTTCAGGGCCAAGTTGGTGGTGGATGGCAAAGCCATCAAGCAACACGACCTGTTCATCAAATCCGAAGGATGGTTGGGCACGGTGGATTACGAACCCATTCCAAAATATGTGGATGAAAAGGATATCCTTCAAGGTAAATTGGCATTCGCTCCTTCCCTATTGGAAGAAATAAAGGCAAGCGACGAGCCCATTTCATCAACCTTTCATATCGTGGATGATTTTGGATCCATTTCTGGAGACAATTTTAGGCTCACCACCCGATTGAAAAACAGTTATCACGAAAAATGGGCCGTCTGCCAAAAAACCCAGCTCATTATTTTGGGCACCAAGAGCAGTATGGTAATCAGCACCTCCATTCCCGGTTGTGTCTCGGAAATTGGGGTGATGATGAGCGATGTCTACCTCAGCGGCAAAAAGCACGACCTGTCCAGACTTGGTATGGATCTATCAGAATTCAGGAATCTTACCCTCGAGGTACAAGAAAAAGAGTTGACCGTTTTCCTTGAGGACCAACCCATTTTTACCGGAAGCTACAACGAATCGATAGGGGATATCGCTGGTATGCGATTTCTGTTTTTAGGCGCTGGGGAAGTGGAAAAAGTACATCTACAGGACTTGGTCACGGACCAAGTAATCATTGATGAGGAATTCAATCAATAAGTCTTACTCCGGGGTTGTTCCTTCTACTATTGAAATCGAAAAATTACCTGATGTTTCCTTGGAAGTCACTTGGACGGTATAAGCTGTACTTGGAATATAGGAAACAGTTTCCAAAGTAGTTTCCATAAGCCCAGTGAAGGTCTCTCCTGTAGTTCCCTCCCAGAAAATAACCACGTCATAGGAAAGGATATCACCATCTTCATCTTCACCTACCCAAGAAACCAACATCTCCGAGGTCTCTGTTATAAACTCAACAGATATTTGTGCAGCATAGGGTGCATAGTTGCCTTCTGGGATTCCCGGAGTTGTAAAAGAATACGTATTGCTATTTGTTTCCCCATCGCTATTGATGGCATTCACTTGCCAAGCATAGGTCTTTCCCCTATCTAATGGTACGGTTGTTTCCAAACCGTTAACATTTTTCTGGGTCACTTCGCTCCCGCTCTCAGAAATGATCAGATTGTAATTCTGTGCAGATTCTGCAGCATTCCATTTGAACAGAATCAAAACTTTGGTATCGTCTCCGGAAACTTCGGAATAGTCTGAACAAGGTTCTCCGTTTGTAGGAAGCGTACCCACAGCTTTACCTGGAGGGTTTAAGGTTTCTTCTGGTGGTGTTTCGGGTCCGGAAGAGTCACCGCCCCCGCATGAACATACAAATAGTAACCATGTCAGACAACCTATATATCTCAATATCTTCATTTTCTATTTTTTGATGATCTTAATCGTTTCTTCCCGGTCATCAGCAATAATTTTGACAAGGTACATGCCCGAATCCAAGGTGCTGACATCCAAAGTCCTGCTCTCCATATTAGAAATTGCCTTGATCAAACGTCCTGAGAACGTATAGATTTCCAAATCCAATTTATCCGCATCGGCCAAAACATACATCTCATGGGATACTATGGTAGGATAGAGCATGATTTTATCTTCAATGAAAAAGCTATCCTCCAAATTTCCCTGGCAATCATTTAGACCTGAAATGGACACTTCGTTAAATCCAGTAAGACTGTTCAACTGGATTGATCTTTCCCCATCATCCTCAAAGCTGAATATTTGTTCTGCTCCATTTACGTTCACCTTATATTGGGTGCTCCCCGAAACCGTATACAAAGCTGTGCCCGCTTTATTGTCCAATTGGATACGCTTGCCAGTTACAGAACCCAATTCGTTAATGGTAACGCCAAAATGTTGTTGGTATTGAATTTCATTGATCCAAACGGCCACAGAATAAGAACCGGCAGGAATATTCTCTATGGTATGTGGCTGTCCAGATACCACATCATAAAACATATTTGAGTAGCCAAATCCACTCACGGAAATATCCATAACATATCCCGTAGCATCCAGAAACACTTCCAGGACACCGTCCGAACCTCCCGGACAAGTTGGAGTAAGGGTATATACCTGTAGGGCATCATGAGGCACTATTTCACAGCCGTTGGAATCCACTTCCCAGCCTGGCTGGGAGTTCAGGCAGTTGTCCAAATGGTCCAACACCCCATCATTGTCATTGTCTTCATTACAATAAGGGACTTTACCCCCATCCGTAATGACCCAACCATAATTATCTATCAAACTTTGCCTAGCTTCTCCTCCTTCACAATACCGAACGGTTCTAGCATCCATACTGACACCGCTCTGAAGAGAATCCAATGCTGCCCATCCCATTAGGGTTTTGTCATAGTTTTCCATTGATAGTCCGGCCCATCGGAAAAAACCACCCAAATTATTAATCTTTGACACATCCCAATTGGCCAAGGATTGATCAAAAGAATCCGTATTGGAGAACACTCCTGCCATTCCCTCTACATTGCTTACATCCCAATTCCCAATGGGCTGATTGAACGAACGGGCACCATTAAACATTCCATGCATAACACGTAGGCTCTCCAGATTCCATGACGAAATATCTTGATTAAAGGCCAAAGCAGATTGGAACATTCGTTGAGCATCCGTTACACTGGACATATCCCAATTGCCAATATCTTGGTTAAAAGATTCTGCACCAGAAAACATATAAGAAATATTGGTAACATTGGAAACATCCCAGTTACCAATATCTTGATTGAAAAGTTTTGCATTAAGAAACATATTCATCATATGGGATATGGAACTAACATCCCAATTTCCAATGGATGGGTTGGAAGTAAATGATGTGCAAAATGCAAACATGGAAAACATGCTCCAAGCCCTTGTCAGGTCAGGAGCATCCTCGGCAAGAATTTGTAGGTTTTCACAGCCATAAAATGCCCGTTCCATAGAAGTCCACTGGTTAATGCCCCATTGATCCACACTCAGTAATTTGTTGTTGTCATCAAGGCCAATAGGTGAAGAGTCAATTTCAGATATATCGGCTTCAAAATATATACGCGGAAAAACACCCGTAATTGAAACCTGATAGGTTCCTGCATTGGTGTAGGTATGGACAATATCCCCAGTTACATTGATGTCGGATGTGCCGTCTCCCCAGTCCACCGTGTAATCATATATTTCTCCCGGATAGGTAGGAATGGTAATCTGGTTATCCTCTGAAACACCTGGGTTGTCTGTTTTCCAAGTGGTGATGAATTCTGTTTGGGCCGATAAAAGAAAAGGAAGAAAGCTCAAAAGAGCCAAAAAGTAGTTTTTTTTCATGCGAGGTTATAAAGCCACTAACATAAACCTTGTTCTTATAACCCCAAAGAATTAATCGATAAAATGTTAGCTTTTTCTTACAAGAACACACATCTCATTTCTTTTAGTACTACCGCTCATTATATCCCTTCCCGTCCAAGATTTTGGGAAAGCTCTTTTCAATCCTTGAGATACGGGTCTTGGCCTGTTTGGGCTGGGAAAAATAGAGCATATAACCCCGTTGTCGGCCTGGGGTGAGGGCTTCAAAAGCCGTTCTGAATTCGGTATCCGTGTCCAGTTTGGTTTGAAGTTCTTCGGGCATTTCAAACTCTGAGGTTTTTTTCAACTTTACCTGTAGTCCAGCCTTTTCCACTTCAATGGCCTCAAAGACATGATTCCGCAAAACACCCCACTTCTCGATGATCTGCTGAACTTGGGTAAATCGCACAAATCGTACGGATTGTGAATTCTCACCGGGCATTTCCAAAATACCCTCCTTGTCGCTCAACAAGACTCCTTTCAGAAAACTCAGCGTGCAGTTGTTTTTAAATGCAGCGATCATTACCACATTCTTACCATTAAGCGTATAACAGGGTGAGCCCCACTTTCGTTCTTCGGTAAGACCACATTCCAATAAAAGTCTTCTCAATGCCTTGATCTCCTCCTGCCAACTTTGCACCTTACAATCTGGAGTGCCCACCAAGTCGCAACGTCCGCAGCCTTCAGCCAAATATTCATCTACTTTCGGATTAGTGTTCATTTTGAATTGATTGGGGTGAGTTTTCTATTGTTTGGTCTAAAATACCAAGAAATTCCGGTCAATGCCAAAAGTAATGCAGGTCCAAAAAGGTTCGTCAACCCATCATTGATGGCCAGATGGGAAATAATGGCGCCTGTCATGGTAAAGAAAAACCCAGCATAGGCCCATTCTTTCAACAATGGGAATTTGGGGACTAAAACAACAACCACTCCCAGAAGCTTCCAGATACCGATGAGGGTTAGAAAATAAATGGGATATCCCAGATGGTTCATCATTTGCACCTCCTCCTCCATGTGCGTCAATTGCACAATTCCTGTGGAGGCCATTCCCAAGGCCAACCAGAGCGTGGCCACCCAATAGGTAATTTTGCCCGCCTTGCTCGCAGAAAGATCTTGTTTTGTCATGTGGTTTGATTTCATTGGTTATGTAGTTTTTGAACAACTTCTTGCAGGCGATCGTGGGCCATACTGATTCCCTGCGCAAAAGGCAGCTGCAGCATGCGGTCCCTATCCGCTATAGATTTGAAAACCATTTGCATCCGGAGTTGGCTTTTTCCTTCGGAAATGGAAGCAAATTCCAAAAACTCGAGTTGCACCGGAAAACCGGAATTTTCCATTTCAAAGGTTCGGGTGATTTTCGCTTCGGGCACAAACTCATGGATGGTACCGTTGAATCGATGTTTGTTGCCCTTCGGGTCCGTGGTCTCAAATTGATAGCTGCCGTGCGGATGGTTTTCCAGTTTCAACACCTTGGTCCCCATCCATTGTTCCACCATCTCGGGTTCCATATACGCCTTAAACAATACGTCCAACGGCAATTCAAATTCTCGGGTAATGAAAATTTCCTGTTTGCCATCTTCGGCATGTACTTGGGTCTTTCGCTCCATATGATCTAAAATTTCCTTTGATTCTTCATGATAGCTTCCAGTTTGTTGAACCTATCATCCCATAATTCCCGGAATGGTTCAATAAAATCCGCTATCGTTTTGAGTTTGCTGGGATTAAAATGATAATAGATTTCCCTCCCCTGTTGGTCTTGACGCAACAGTTCACATTCGGTCAAAATTTGAATGTGCTTTGAAATCGTCTGTCGAGACGAATCAAAATTTCCAGCTATGGCCCCGGGCGTCATGGCATTGGCGGCCACCAAGGCAATGATGGCCCTTCGAGTGGGGTCCGCTATTGCCTGAAATACATCTCTTCTTAATTCCATTACGCAGCTATTTGACTGCAAATATAAATGCAGTTATTTGACTGCGCAAATTTTTGGTAGAATTTTATTCACTGTGATTTATCATGTAAATCAGCTTATTCATACCCAATTTGTTTTTTAAGAACTTACAAATCAGTTACATTTAAAGACTAATTCAAGAAAATGAAAAAAACAGTATTATCACTATTGGCTTTGGCGAGTACCTTGTGTGTCTCGGCTCAAGAGACCATCCTTGGGTTCAGCAAGGCCGCTTCGGAAAAGGAGCTGCAATTGGAAAATCAATTTGAAAAAGAACTCTCCACAGCCAATCTGGACGAATGGATGCAGCGTTTGGCTGCCGAACCCCACTGGGTGGGCACCGAATACGGCGAAAAGAACGTGAAATGGATGGAAAAACAGTTCAAATCGTGGGGCTACGACACCCGGGTGGACACCTACCATGTGCTCTTTCCCTATCCCAAGGTCCGCGTGTTGGAACTCACTGCTCCCACCAAGTATACGGCAAAACTCAAAGCCGTTCCCGTTGAGGGCGACCCGTACACCCATCAAGAAAACCTATTGCCCAGTTACAACGCCTATTCCACCGATGGCGATGTGGAGGCCGAACTAGTCTTTGTCAACTACGGTATTCCCAGCGATTATGAGGAACTGGAAAAACTAGGCATCGATGTCAAAGGAAAGATCGTCATTGCCAAATATTATGGTTCCTGGCGAGGCATCAAACCCAAATTGGCCGCCGAAAAAGGGGCCATTGGGTGCATCATATATTCGGACCCGGAAGATGATGGATACGGAAGGGGCGATGTATACCCCAAAGGTGCCTTTAAAAACAAAACCGGGGTACAGCGCGGTTCCGTAATGGACATGCCCCTGTATCCTGGTGATGTACTGACCCCCGGTTACGCTGCCACCAAGGATGCCAAAAGATTAAAGCGCGAAGATGCGCCGACCATTACCAAGATTCCTGTACTGCCCATTTCCTACGAGGATGCCCAACCGCTGCTGGAAGCCCTACAAGGCCCTGTGGCCCCCGCTTCTTGGAGAGGTGGTCTGCCCATCACCTATCATATTGGACCCGGTCCGGCCAAGGTGCATTTGAAATTGGAGTTCGATTGGCAACTGAAACCCGCCCATAATGTAATCGCCACCCTAAAGGGTGCGGAACTGCCCGACCAATGGGTCATCCGTGGAAACCATCACGATGCATGGGTACATGGCGCCAGTGACCCTATCAGTGGATTGGTGGCCTTGATGGAGGAAGCCCGTGTTGTGGGCAAACTTGCCAAACAGGGCAAAAAGCCCAAACGCACCTTGGTGTACTGTGCCTGGGATGCCGAGGAAACCGGACTCATCGGCTCCACGGAATGGGTGGAGGACCATAAGGCCGAATTGCAACAGAAAACCGTGGCCTACGTCAATACGGATGGCAATGGTCGTGGATTCTTGGGCGCGGGAGGTTCCCACTCCCTACAGGCCATGGTCTCCCAAGTGGCCCATGCCGTGACCGACCCACAAAAAGGGGTCTCCATTGCAGAACGAAGTGCCGCCCGTAACGTGGTGAACGGCGGGGACGATGCCTTCAAACTTTATGCGTTGGGCTCTGGTTCGGATTACACCCCCTTTATCCAACACGCAGGGATTCCCTCGTTGAACCTTGGGTTTGGCGGCGAGAACTCCGGAGGGGAATACCACACCATTTACGACACCTATAGCCACTACACCCGTTTTAAGGATCCCGGCTTCCATTATGGTACCGCTTTAGCCAATACGGCCGGACGGATTGTGCTCCGTTTGGCAAATGCCGAAGTACTTCCCTTTGAGCTCCAACAATGGCACAGCACCATTGATGGCTATTTGGGCGAAATAATGAAGACCTTGGAAACCATGCGTTCCGATGTGGAAAAGCATAACGCCAAGGTGGCCAAAAATCAATACGGACTGGCCAACGATCCTAAAAAACCCGTAAAAGCTGCCGAGAAAGAGGGTGAGGTCCCCTATTTGGACTTCTCCCCGTTGCAAAATGTGTTGGCGGATCTAAAAAATGATATCGATACCTTTTCCCAAGTGGACAAGACCCAACTCTCCAATGCCAAAAAGGCGGAGCTCAACCAAGCGTTGATGAAGATGGAGCAGGCCTTGACCTCAGAAAAGGGACTACCCCGCAGGGATTGGTTCAAGCACCAGATCTACGCGCCCGGATTTTATACCGGATACGGGGTAAAAACGCTTCCAGGTGTGCGCGAGGCCATCGAGCAAAAAGAATGGAAAGAGGCCCAGGAGCAGATTGCGTCCTTGGCCAACACGCTCAAGAACTTCGATGCCCATGTACAAAAACTAAATGCCATTGTGCAATAGTTTTTCAGACACCAGAAAATGAAAAGGGAGGCTTTGGCCTCCCTTTTTTATGTTATAAAATGATGACCATCACAAGGCCATAGCCCGGGCAAAGCCCACAGTATCCCTGTAGACCTTGGGGGAAATCTCCGCATTGTTCTTAAAGAATCGGCTGAAGTAGTGTTCGTCGTCATATCCTAAGTCAAAAGCAATTTCCTTGACCGATTTATCGGTGAGGTAGAGTTCCCGTTTGGCCTCAATAATGATGCGTTCCGAAATGAGGTTGGTCATGGTCTTGTTAAAGTGGTTCTTGGTCATTTTGGCCAGCGCCTTAGGGCTGATGTTCAGCATATCCGCGTACTCCCCTGCCGAGTGTTTGCTCTTGAAATGGGTCTCGATAAGATCCTTCAGTTTTTGAAGGATAAAGGGTTCCTTTTCATCTGGGGTGTCCTGCAAGGATTCCGGTTGTTGTTTGGCCTTGGACCGTGAAGCCGTGATCAAGAATATTTTCAGGTAGGAGACCAATAGCTCGTATTGGGCCAGATCTGCTTTCTGTACTTCAGATTTCATCTGGGAAAGGATCATTTCAAACTCTCCTCGGGTATCATCAGTGACGCAGAAATAGGGCGGACTGTATATATTGTTGAACAACACCCCGTTGCAGGCAATCTGTTCATTGTGCTTGTGGATGCAGAAAAAATCCGGATGGAAATTCAACACCACACCCTCCAATTTATCCTTTTCCTTGAGGGTAAAGGGTTGATAGGGCGTTAGGGCAAACATCGTATCGGGTGTAAAATCGAACTCCGCAAAATCTATCTGGGCGGTGCCACTCCCCTTTTTTATCCAGATCAAGGAATAATAATTGAATCGGTTTAGGGAACAGAACTGGCAATCGTCCTCAAAACTGGAAAGTTTAAAAGCAAGGTTCCCGGTCTGTTCGTTGATGAGCGTGTTGGTGTTGTAGATGTCCATTTTTTGGTTTTACAAATTGAATATGTCACTTCGAGCTGTCATCCTGAGCGCAGTCGAAGGAGCTGTCGAGAAGTCTTCAGTCCCAACTGCTTAAAAGAGGTCTCGACTGCGCTCGACCTGACAAACCTTGATTGACTATAAGCGTCGTTCGGTTTCGGTGATCTGCAGGTCGTTGATGCTCGCGTAGCGCTTCTGCATCAATCCATGTTCATTGAACTCCCAGTTCTCGTTCCCGTACGCGCGAAACCACGATCCTTCGGCATTTTGGTATTCGTATTCAAAACGAACTGCAATCCTATGGTCGGTAAAGGCCCACAATTCTTTCTTCAATTTGTAATTTTTTTCCTTTTTCCATTTCTCGGTCAAAAAGGCGACCACCTCTTCCCTCCCATTTACAAACTGGGAGCGGTTACGCCATTCGGTGTCCACGGTGTATGCCTTGGACACTTTTTCGGGGTCTTGGCTGTTCCAGGCATCTTCTGCCAACTGTACTTTTTCCTTGGCCGTTTCCTCGGTAAAGGGAGGCAACGGAAATTTTTTCTCTTGGGTCATTGTGTGTGCTTTTGTGTGTTGAAAAAAGGGCAGCCCGAAGAACATCGACCTGCCCCTAAAAATTATTTGCTGTTCTTGACCTTGGGCCAGTTGGCGTGTGCCGCTTTTTCCAATTGGGTGGTGCGGTTGCTCCAATCCGGGAAGGTGTTGAAAGGCTTCCCGTTGAAATCCCCATTGAAAAACAGGTACAGTTTTCCATCAATGATGTCGAACGTTTCTGGGTTGATAGGGAATTTGGCTTGTTTTTCGCCAACCCCCCAGGCACAGTACCCATCAAACTCGGGCAAATAACTGCTGGGCGATTTGGTAAAGGCGTCCTTATTGGCCTTGGTGGCAAAATAATAGGTTGCCCCGTTGTGTTTGGCCGCATGGGCCTTGGTCCCTTTTTGTGGCTTTCCGGAGAAATAGGCCACCACATCGTATCCGCCAATGGCCAAACCATCTGCGTTTACGGGATCGATCTGTGCTTGGGCAAGGGCTCCCCATACAAGGGCCAATCCCAATAGAATTACATTTTTAATTGTTTTCATGATTCTTGTTTTTATTTGATTTGCGTGATTAAACAGTTTGTGCCTCCACTACCGGGAAATCGATATCGGTGTTGGCGGTGTTGTTGAAATAGTTGGTCAGGACGTTCAGGGCCACATGTGCCACGATCTCGCCCACGGCACCATCCGAATGACCGGCTGCTTTAACGGCAGCCACATCGTCGGCGCTTACCCTTCCGCGTTTTTCCACCAAGGTTTGGGCAAAAAAGAGTGCTGCGGCGATCTTGGGATCCTTGTTCTTCCCTTCGCGGGCCATTTCCAAGGTGGTGGTGTCAATGCCCACCAATTTTTCCCCGATAAAGGAGTGTGCGGACAAACAATAGTTGCAGGTGTTGGATTCCGCCACCGCCAAAGCGATAAGCTCTCCCAATTTTCCGCCTAGGCTTCCTTTGCCCAGGGCATCGCTAAAGTTCAGGTAGCCTTCCAAAACGGCGGGAGAATTCCCCATGGTTCGCATCATGTTGGGCACCATGCCCAATTTGGCCTGGATACCGTCAAAAAGTTCTTTGGACCGTCCGGTAGTCTCCTTGGGTTCCAATGCTTGTAAACGTGTCATAGTCTTGTTTTTTATTATGGATTAATGATGGTACAAAGTTGCGGCGCGGGGTCGTGGGATAAAATGGACAAACTTCACATCCTCTTGGACATTTTTCCCGAAAGGGCCTTGATTACAAAAAACAAAGAGGGTGTTGTCCAAAAAGCGTATTATTTGTCAGGTTGAGCGCAGTGGAAACCTAATGGATCATCAACATGCCTTACGTTCTCGACAGCTCCTTCGACTGCGCTCAGGATGACAGCTCGAACTGACACATTCAAACTTCACGTGTGCTTGGACATTTTCCCCAAAAACAAAGGGCCAGACATAAGCCTGGCCCCTTTCCAACCGCACCATCACACTAAACACTGAATTTATTTTTTGTGCATTTTCAGCTCGCCCACCAATTCTTGGGTGGTGTATACCTTGCTGCTGATCATTTTGTAGTTGGTCTGGGCAGCTTGGTCGCCATCCAGTCCGGGGAGTTTGGCCGAAGCAGTGGCATCGCCCACCACGGCAACCTCAAAACCGTTCTCCACAAGTTCCCTCATGTGCGATTCGGCACAAAGGTTACCGGACATCCCGGCCAAGATCACCTTGTCTATCTTCTGTTTGCGCAGTTGCAGGGCCAAGTCGTTGGATTCGGAACCAAAAACCTTGTGTGGGCTGGTCACCACTACCCTATCCTTGTTGATGTACTTTTTGTAGCGGGGCAACCAATCGGCGCCGGAACCTTCAAAACCTTCCACGTTCAATTGGTCCCCACGATCGAACATGGTAATGTTGTGCATGAGTTTTTCCAAGACCCCCTCGAACTTCCACACGTGATCGTGTTTGTAGTAGTAGTGGGGAGAAACAAATACGGGAATGTTGTGCTCCTCGCCCAACTTAAAGATCGTTTCCAGGTTCTCAATGGTGTTGTTCTCCTGTACGCTCTGTCCCACGGCACCCCAGGCCACGCCATCGGGGCTAAGGAAATCGTTCTGTGGGTCGGTGATCACTATGGCGGTATGCTCGTCTATAATGAAACCGGGTTCTGGCAATTGGGCAAAAAGCCCTGTAATGGTTGTAGTAAAGACTACTAGTGTTGTGAATACATTTTTCATGGTGTTTGTACTTAAAAATTATTATACTTAATTTGATGGTACAAAGTTGACGCGATCCATAACCTCAAAAAATGGACGATGCACGCCACTGAATGGACAATTTTCCAAAGGCGCATTGGCCAACACATTGCAGACTTGTATAACTTGTATAATTTGAGATTATGAACGTACGGCTCACCAAGGAACAAAAGATCAAAGTGCTCAACGCCAGGGACATTTACAGCATTATGCAGCAGGTATTGCTGCGCGAAAACAAGATCCGCCGCAACCAGGAACATTTTTGGGTGGTGGGGCTCAACAACATCAACAAGATCATGTTCGTGGAGCTGATCAGCTTGGGTGCGGTGAACCACATTACCGCCGAACCGCCCGATGTCTTTAGAATGGCGATCTACAAACTGGCCAACAAACTGGTGATGGTGCACAACCACCCCAGCGGTGCGCTGGAGGTGACCGACCCCGACCTGATCTTTACCGACCATATGCTAAAAGCGGGCCAACTACTGCAGATTGAAGTACTGGACCACCTGATCATTACCGAGGAGGGCTATGTGAGCTTTAAGGACCTGGGGCTTATGGACAAACTGAGCGAAAGCGGCCTGTTTGAGATCACCAGCCCCGAACGCCAAGAACTGGAGGAATTTAAACTGGAAACGGAACGCAAGCGGGCCGAAAAGGAAAAGGCGAAGGCCATTGCCAAGAAGATGAAGGAAAAAGGTTATGACGATGCCACCATTAAAGAACTAACGGGGCTGAGCAAGAAGGTTATTGAGGGGATTAAATGAAATCGAGGTTTACTGAAACTTAAAGATTACATTTTCAATCAAATCATCAATTACAGATACAGCTTTGGTTTCCTTTATTATTATACTATTAGGATGAGCACAAGTGTTGCGGAAATCAAGTTTTTCTATTAATATTTTTCTAATATCATTCGAAATAATTTTACCTGTTCTCAAAATTTCAATAAAATCAGATTCTTTGATCTCACTAAAATCATCTTTTTTGGCAAATGTTATCTTTTTATATTTTCCATGAACTTGGACTGCCGAATTAAATTCGATTAATTTTTTAGCAAGTACATATTCATAGATAACATCTATAGTCAGTAGCCATGTCATCAAAATTGAGGCTCTATAGGCCTTAACCTCGAAACACTTTATAGCTTCTTCTAAAAAAGCTTGTTGTTCTTTACTTTTAATTTTCGAAAGAAGATTCCTTAATATTTTTGATACTTTTACCTTATGTTTTGAACCTACAAACTCATTTTCAAGATTTTTCCGTTCCGTACGATGAAAAGCAAACAATTTTCCTTTTTTTACAAGGGCTGGAGGTTTTGTCTTAGTCAATTGGAGAAGATCATGTGATATATTTGCCGGAATTGATAAGTCGTTATCTTCAAAACACTTTTTAATGTCTGCCGTTCGGAAAGTGCTCACTTTGGATACAATAACATAAAAAAAGCTCATCAACCTAACCTGCTCTCGCTGTGTCAACTTATCAAAACCATCTATTGAATCAACAAATTCTTCTAATGTCATATTTAATTATTTTTTTGGCAACTCTTCTTCCACGTATATTTCTCCATTTCTTGAAAGTCTCCAACTTTTATCTGCATCACCCACTTCAATCAAAGCATTTTCATTTTTGATGTTAGTAATAACTTGTCTAAGATGCCTAGGTCTCTTATCAAGCTTCAAAACTCTATATGCATAGTCAATATTACCATCAGTAAAACCTGTTTGTTTTAAAATATAATTTAGATAATACCCTATTGTCACAATACGGTCAGTAGTACTCTTGCCTGGTTTTTTTTCATCAAACAATTCTTTTAAGGTTTTCTTTTTGTTATGAGCATCAAACTTTTCAGCTTGTATAATTTTTGATGATGGCTTTGACGTTTTGCCGCTATCAGTTGTTGATTTTGAACTCGTAGTATTTTTAGAAGTAATAACTAAATCTCCAAGACCCCATTTACCCTTCACATTATCATTGAAAACTTCTTCCAAAATTTTACTTGCCTTTTCTAATCCAGCTGGCCTAAATTCTACCTTTCCAGAGTCGACAATAAAATGAGCTTTTGCTTTAGCAAAAGCTTTTCTGTAGCTACTGTAATAAACTCCACAATATTTTAACAAATCAAGAATTTTTGATTTGTCAACCGTGTCAATGCCAATAGCTTTATGATATAAGACCGTCAAATAAGTCAGTCTCATCCCATAGTCTGTTTTATCAGAAGCTTTAATTCGAGTTTCAAGTAAAGCTAACTTACCATCTTTCTCACGGAATAAATCTTTCACATTGCTCCCTTTTGTGTTAGAAGAGGTTTCTTTTGATTGTTCCGTGTTGTTAAGGACCTCAGCTTCAATATCAACGGTTTCAACATCATTATCCGAATTAATACCAGAGCTACCAACAACAAGTTTTTCGTTCTTTGACCGTTGGTTTTCCATGAATATTTTTCCAAAAGTCTCTGTAACGTCTTTACCAACAGTATCTGTGAATTCAGCTTCAAAAATTTTGCCATCGTACCTTATCTTATTTATTGCTGAACTTGTGTTCTTTATTTTAATTTCCGAACCGCAAGCTTGACAATATGAATCATCAAGCTCTAAAAACTCTTTACAATCCAAACATCTTACCTGAGTTCTACATTTACCACAAAAAATTGTTGCTTCCGATATTGGTTTTGAGCAATTTGGACAATTTGTAACTTTCATAACTCTACTATTAAGTACACTTCACCAACATAAGTAGTGAAGAATACAATCTATTATTATTAAGGGGGTTAGCGTATGAGGGAATACAATTTAGAATAAGTTATAGTTCGTTACGAATTGATTATGTGGGATTTATCAACAAACTTATCAACCTCTATTTCTTTTTAGAAACAAAAAAAGGAAGATCCTTCGGCCTTCCCTTCTTCTTATTCTTATACACTTTAAATTACGGCCAATACAATTCCGGCAACCCCGTGCCCTGTAAGAGCGTATTGTACTGGGCCACCTCTTGGGTCTTTAGGCTTTGCAGCTCGCCCTTTAAGGCGGTCCATTGCGCCAGATAGTCGCGGGTAACATCGCGCATGCCCTGGCTCACGGGCAAATTGCCCTGTCCGATCTCGTTCAAAAAATCCTTGAACTTGATCAAGAGCCGCGCCTCGAACATATAGTTGCTCTGGTAGGTGCGCATTTCCTTTTGCAGGATCTTCGCGATCCACACATCCACGGCTTGGTCCAAAGCCTTGCCCTTTTCCTGCAATTGGGCGTCCTGGGTCTCGCCCAGTACAAAATGCAGTTGCTGCTTGATCTTCCGCAGGTCGCGCACGCCCTTGGCCATTTGGGTGGCGGCTTCGTAAATGGATCGGGAGAGGCCATCGCGCTCGGCATAGGCGGCCTCCACGTTCTGCACACTGGTCTTGATCCGTGGGTCCACGGTTATGGTAAAATTGCGGGTCTGCACCTGGTCCCCCACGGTAAGGCGCACTTGGTAGTTGCCGGGGGCGGCATCGTAGGCGCTCAGGTCGCGGTTGGTGGTATGGAGTTCGGTAAGGCAGTCAAAACGGCCCACTTTCATGTTCCAGCTATAGCGGTGGGCACCAAGGCCCTTTTTCAGTTGGGGCTTTACCAAGGTATCGCAACCGGTACGGGGGCGATCGGTATACTCGGCATGGATCACGGTGCCGTTGCCGTCCAAGATCTCCAACGCCATGGGGGTGCCCTCCCCAACGGCCTTGTTGTTCAGGTAATGCAGCTGTACGCCCTTGGGCGGGTTCTGGCCATATCCGCCATCTATGCTGTAGGCCACGGAGAGCTCGGCATGGGTATCGCGGGGTTGGTACAGGTAATGGTCCGCTGCCGCCACCGCATCGGTGATCTGGTGCAGGGGCGTAAGGTCGTCCAAGATCCAAATGGCACGGCCCTGGGTGGTCACCACCAGGTCCTTGCGCTGCACGCGGAGGTCCGTAATGGGCACTTCGGGCAGATTGTTCTGCAGGGGCAGCCACTGTTGGCCATCGGTAAAGGAGACGTACATCCCGGTTTCGGTACCGGCATAGAGCAGTCCCTTGCGGTCCGGGTCCTCGCGCACGCTACGCGCAAAGGTGTCGCCGGGCAGCCCGTTTGTGATCTTCTGCCAAGAGGCACCGTAGTCACTGGTCTTGTAGATCATGGGGGTAAAATTGTTGAGTTTGTAGCCCGCCACCGCAATATAGGCCGTGGCCGCATCGTGGGGCGAAGGTTCCACCACATTGATGATGGCTTCGGGCAACCCTTTGGGGGTGACGTTGGCCCAGGTCTTTCCGCCATCTTGGGTCACATGCACCAGCCCACAGTCGGAGCCTGCCCACACCACCCCTTCGCGCAGGGGCGATTCCTCTATGTTGAAGAGGTTGTTGTAGCTCTCGGCCGTGATCTGCTCGTTGGTGATGGGGCCTCCCCCCTCGCCTTGATGGTCCTTGTTGTTCCGGGTAAGGTCCTCGCTGATGGTCTCCCAAGTGACCCCTCGGTCGGTGGATTTCATTACGTACTGCGAGCCGTAGTAGATCACATTGGGGTCATGGGGCGATACGATCACGGGACCGTTCCAGTTGGCCCGCAATTTCAGGTTCTTGGGCTGCTCCCCACTGATGCGCTCTGGATAGGGCCGCACCATGCGGGTATTGTCGATATCGCGGTCCCACTCCACAAAATTACTGGCAAAATAGGTGGAGTACACAAAACGGGGATTGTTGGGGTCCAGGGCCACGGTGGAGGATTCCCCGGCACGCATCACGTCCCAGTGCATCTCGCCAATACCGTCGTCCATGACCCGGCTGTCTATGGCGATGGTGCTGTTGTCCTGCTGGCCGGAGTACACCCGGTACGGATGGCCGTTGTCCGTCAACGCACGGTAAAACTGCCCCGTAGGCTGGTTGTAGATGCTGGACCACGATTTGCCGCCGTTGTAGGTGACGGCCGCACCGCCATCGTTGGCATTGATCATAATGTTGCTGTCGTTGGGGTTGATCCACATATCGTGATGATCCACGTGGGTAAAAGGTTCCCCGCTAAAGGTTTTGCCGCCATCAATGGATTTCATGGCGAAGCTGTTCATGACCCAGATTTCGTCCTCGTCGTTGGGATCGGCGATCACGTGGATGTAGTACCACGGCCGAGCGAAGGTCGTGGCATCGTTGCTGGTTTGTTTAAAGGTTTCCCCGGCGTCATCGGAACGGTAGACCCCGCCCTCACGCTCCTTGGCCTCCACCACCATATATACAATGTTGGGGTTGGCAGGCGATATGTCGATGCCCAGTTTGCCCTTGAGTTTGGGCAGGCCCTTGCCGGTCTCTTTCCAGGTCTTGCCGCCATCGGTGGTCTTGAAGACTTTGCTGTTGGGTCCGCCGCTGGTGAGCGCCCAGGGCTTACGCTGGAACTGCCACGAAGTGACCATCATAAAATTGGGGTCCTCGTCGCTCACGGTCATGTCCACAATGCCGGAATCATCGCTTACATATAAAATCTTTTCCCAGCTCTCCCCACCATTTTTGGAGAGGTAGAGGCCGCGGTGTTCGTCCTTGCCCCAAGGGTTGCCCTGTGCGGCCACGTAGACCCAATCAGGATTCTTGGGATGAACGTACACCTCGCCGATATGGCGGGTCTCGGCCAGTCCGATGTGTTTCCAAGTCTTGCCCGCGTCGGTGGATTTGTACATGCCATCGCCATGGGAGGTCTTTACCCCACGGATGCAGGATTCGCCCGTACCCACATACACAATGTTATGGTCCGATGGGGCCACGGTGATATCGCCAATACCCGTGGTGTTGAAAAAGCCATCGGAAATGTTGTTCCAAGTACTACCGCCATCGGTGGTTTTCCAGACGCCACCGCCCGTGGCACCCATATAATAGGTAAAGATGTCGTTGGGAATCCCCTCAACGGTGGTTACCCTACCGCCCCGGAAAGGGCCGATGTTGCGGTAGGCCATGGAGCCATACAGGGATTCGGTGATGTTGAGGGTGGTGCTTTTCCGCTGTCCGAAGGAAAAGGGGGCCATGCATAGGCATGCCAGGCAAAGGAAAGTGAGTTTTTTCATGCTGAGGTCGGTCTATTTTGAATTAGTCGTTGTGCAAGGTGTTGGTTTTCTTACACCTAGGTTATGAAAATAACAAATTGGCGGGACAAAAAGCTACCCCAAGATGAAGAATTTTTGGGGTTTTGAAACGCATAATAATGCCTCCGTCAATTCAAATGGGTCATTCATCAATTAAAACGGGCCATTCATCAATTGGGAGTGCACAATACCCCATGACTTTGTTAGCTTTCCAAAAAATTTAGGAAAATGACTACTCTAGAAACTATAAATACCCTACAAATTTTTTGTCTTATTTGTGTTGGACTCATCATCTACATCTTTGGATTCATCCATGGAACAAGTTGGAAAAGGAAAAATATCCTTTAGTGACAATACCCACTGACGGATTCCGTTCCCCTTAAACCAAATCAACCTAAAATAACCGCCATCGCCATTTCTTTTACTGACCCGACCCCGAGACGGACACTTATCCTGTGCCGAAACCTACAATTCACCATCGCCATAACCCAACAGCCGCACGGCGACATCCAATACTGTTGCTGGCGGAGACCCAAAAGCGCTTCGGAACTGCCCTGTTTTGTCCTGAAAAACGGATACATGAAAAAAAGCAAGGGAAAGGACAAGGCCGAGTTCATCTTTGAGCATGGCAAATGGACCTATACCATTGAGCGCATTGTGTCCAAAAGCAGGTATGGCAAAGCCTCCTATGTATTTTTGGAAATCTCCAGTGAGGGAAATCCACCAAGTACATGGAAAATGGAGGATTTTACCCCTTCCAATCCCTAAATCATTTGTCTAGATTACTTCTGATAGGTGACCCGGTAGATGGCATTGCCCACATCATCGGAAATCAATAGGGAACCGTCCTTCATGAACATAAGGTCCACCGGACGGCCAAAAGCCTCCTGTTTTTCATCATCCAACCAACCATCGATGAAGGGCTCGTAGCTCACGGCCTCACTATTTTCCAATTTCACCAAAGTGATCCTATACCCCACCTTGGAAGAGCGGTTCCACGAACCGTGTTCGGCCACAAAGGCATGCCCCTTGTATTCGGAGGGGAACATGGAGCCGGTATCAAACTTTACGCCCAATGGGGCCACGTGGGCGCCCATGGCCTGCGCAGGTGCCACAAAATCGGAGCAAGGGCGTTGATCTCCAAATTCGGGATCTTTCACGGTTCCGGCATGGCAATAGGGATAGCCAAAATGTTGTCCTGCCTCGGTCACCCTATTAAGTTCTCCCGGAGGAATGTCGTCCCCCATCATGTCACGGTTGTTATCGGTGAACCATAATTCCCCGGTTTCTGGATGCCAGGTAAACCCAACGGTATTCCGAACGCCTTTGGCGTAAATCTCGCGGTTGGTCCCATCGGGGTCCATACGGGTGATGGTGGCAAAGCGCTCATCCTCACTGCTTCGCTCGCAAATGTTACAGGGAGCACCAACGGGTACGTACAATTTTCCATCAGGCCCAAAGGCGATATATTTCCATCCATGATGGAACTCGGTGGGGTAATCATCATAGATTACCACAGGCTCCGGCGGATTGGCCAAGTTGTCCTCAATATTGTCATACCGCAAGAGCTTGCTCACCGCGGCCACATACAAAGACCCATCCCTGAACGCCACTCCATTGGGCTGCTCCAGATCGGAAGCAATCTCAAAAATCTTCTCGGCCTTCATGTCGCCATCCGCATCTTGTAGGGCATATACTTTGTTCTCGTTACGTGTTCCCACAAAAAGAGTCCCCTTGTCCCCCATGGCCATGGAACGGGCACCCTCCACATTCTCGGCATAGGTGCCAATCCTAAACCCTTCAGGGAGGTTCAATAACTCCAAGGGCAGGCTGGATTCGGAAGGTGTGTGGATAACCTCTGGTTCGGTTTGGTCATTGGCTTGTTCCTCATGGGCTTCCTCCTTTTTTCCATTACAGGAGAGGACCATAAAAGAAATGGCCGATGCAAGAATCAATTTGTAGGGTACTTGGGAATATTTCATCACGCTATTTTTAAGTGCTATGGATTTCTTGCATAAAGCTATGACAAAAAGATGTAATTCCCGATTCGGTATGAATTATTCCGGGTTATAAGGCTCCCATGTGCCATCATACCAGATAGGTCCCCTATGGGAGCTTACAACACTGACATTGCTGATTTGGGATGGGAACACATGGGCGGTCACTTGATAGTTCTCCACTCCCTCATTTACCGAAAATTGAATGGTATACCCATCACCCTTTTTGGTAGGCTCCACAGTGAAGTCCTTGGCCAATCCCTTGAAGTAGATTCCCCCTTTACGTGGATTGTACGTTCCTCCTATCTGTCGTTGACCAAAATAAGAGAGATCGGCCATAACACTATCCTGGACTACCCGCAAGTAACTGCCACTTCCGGTAATGTCTATACGGTTAATGGAGCTGCCCGGGGAAATCAATCCTGCATTGGCAATACTGGTCAAGGCCTGATCGGGCATGGGTCGGGCCCAACGAGCAGTAATATCAATGGATTTTTGTGAAATAGCGTTGTTCAATGCTTCCAATTCTGCAGCCGAAACCTTGGACCCAGGGTTTGAGGCACAGCCTGCGGCCCCTAGTATCAATACCACAAACATATATTTTATAACCGTCTTCATTGCAATGGATTAAAGGTCTTTACAAAATAATCAATCCCTGAAAGATTTCCGATTTAAAGAGTATATTTAACACCAAACCAGACCTCACTTTATGAAAATTGCCTTCGGAAAACCCTTTGTGGTCTTAGCGCTGTTGAACGTTTTTTTTGCGTCATCACAACAAACCCTGACCCAAAGTAACAAGCCCACTTATTTTGCCACAGAACTTGAAACCGACCCTCAAGTGGACGGCGAAATCATCAACGACCCCCTATGGCAGCACATTCCTGCCATCACGGATCTGGTGCAGATAAAACCCAATTACGGGGAAGCGGTCTCGGAACGAACCGAAGTGCGCATAGCCTATACGGCTACCACTTTTTATGTGGCCGTGGTCTGTTACGACAAGAATGCTAAAGGCATTGTGGTTTCCGACTCCCGCCGTGATGCGGACCTGAACGATGAAGACAGCTTTCTCTTTATCATTGATACCTACCACGATAGACAAAATGGCTTTCTTTTCGGCACCAATGCGCAAGGAATGGAATACGATGCGCAAATTGACAACGAGGGTAAGGGGAACAACAATGCCAATCGGCAACAGGGCGGTGTCATTGGGGGCACCAACCTGAATTGGGATGCCACTTGGAAAGTACGATCCCAATTGGGTGATTATGGATGGAGCGCCGAATTTGCCATTCCTTTCCGGTCCCTGCGTTTTGCCCCGGGCAAGGACAAGACCTGGGGACTCAATTTTCAGCGTAACATCAGCAAGAATACGGAAACCGCGTATTGGACCTCCCTCCCCTTGGGTTTTGATATGAAACGTTTGTCCTTGGCCGGAAACCTTAGCGGACTGAACCTGAGAAATCCCGGAAACCTGAAACTGATTCCCTATGTGCTGGGACAGTATGTGAACGACAAATCCGTATCGCCCAACGAAACGGACACCCATTTTGATGCAGGGGCGGACATCAAGTACAGTGTTACACCCAGCCTTACGCTGGACCTTACCTATAACACAGACTTTGCCCAAGTAGAGGTGGATGATCAACAGGTGAACCTGGATCGGTTCAATCTCTTTTTTCCTGAAAAGAGGGCGTTTTTCTTGGAAAATGCAGGTCAATTTGGGGTGGGAAGTCCCGGAGAAGTGGACCTGTTCTTCAGTAGGCGTATCGGTATCGGTGAAGATGGCAGCTTGGTCCCCATCATAGGCGGGGCACGATTGTCCGGAAAGGTGGGACAGACCAATGTAGGGTTTTTAAGCATGTTCACGGACGATGTGGTCGAGGCCGATATTGAAAAGAACAACTTTACCGTGGCCCGTGTCAACCACAACTTTGGAGGCACACGATCTTCACTGGGCGGCATTTTAGTGAATAGAGCTGGTCTGGGCGAAATGGACGATGACTATAACCGGGTCTATGCCATGGATGGCAAATGGGGCATTGGGAACAAAGCCACGATCAATGGTTTTGTGGCCAAGAGTGTCACCCCGGGCATTGAAAATGGGGACCATGCCTTCAAGATATTGGGCAATTATGAGTGGAGTGGTTGGAACATCAATGCAGGATACACCGAAGTTGGTGAAGGATTCAACCCTGAAGTGGGCTTTTTGCAACGAACTGCCTTTAGAAAACCTGAATTTCTGGTCTTTAAGGCCCATCGCTTCAAAAATGCGGGGCAAATGCTGGAGATACGCCCACACGTCTCCTATCGTGGCTACTGGAACTTTGACGACCAATTGATCACCAGTTTCCTACACGTGGACAATCACTGGGTATTCAAGAGTGGGTTCGAAATCCATACCGGTATCAACTTTACCACGGAACGGGTGTTGGAGGATTTTACCATTTCGGATGTTACCGTACCCGTGGGCAATTATGAAAATGAAGAGTTACAGCTTGTGATCACCACCAATCCCAACAACGCGCTTTCGTTTGACACGCGAACCATTATCGGGGGCTATTTCAATGGACACCAAATCACCAACAGCGGGACGGCCAAATACAGGGTCGGGGATAGATTCAACAGTTCGTTGACCTTTAGCCATAGCGATATTCAACTGAATACGGGGGACCTAACGGCCTTGGTGGGCGGATTGCGGCTTTCGTATTCCTTCACGCCCAGAATCTTTATCCAAAGCCTGATCCAACGAAACAATGTATCCAATATCACCTCGGTGAATGCCCGTTTTGGATGGTTACAGAATGCCAATACCGGTTTGTTTGTGGTATTCAATGTGGTGAAGGATGATGATTTGATCGATGCCGTGGACAATCAGACCCTTACCATAAAATATACCCACCGTTTTGATCTATTGAATTGATGGCTTTCAATCTTATCGCTTGAAGCGTTCAAAAATGGCCAAGGTCTTTTTGGTATTGATGAAATATACTCCTGTGAGCAATATTGCGGCAGCCATGATGGATTGAAATGTTATCTGCTCATCCAAAAAATACCATCCCAACAACAACGCCACAATCGGGTTCACATAGGTTGAAGTAGCCACTTTTTCTGGGGATACCGCTTTCAACAAATAATTGAACGAGGTAAATGCCACGATGCTTCCAAAAACAATGAGCAACACCATGGACAATTGTACTTTGCCGCTCCATTCCATTGGAGATATCCACTCTTCACCAAAACCCAAACTCATCAAGGCCAGGATAATACCCCCAGTGAACATTTGATATCCTGTGTTCACAAAATAGTTATTGGGCAAATCGGCCTTGGAGACAAAAAGGCTACTGTAGGCCCAACTGAGCATACAGAAAAATATCATGATCATTCCTATAATGGAACTTTCTTGGGCAATAATCTGCTTTTGGCTTACCAATAAGTAGATCCCGATAACACCCAGACCTACCCCAACCAACGACATGGGCTTTATTTTTTTGCCCTGTAAAAAACGCATCAACAAAAGGATGATCAGGGGCTGGGCGGATATTTCCAAGGCGGCAAAACCACTATCCACATATCGTAAAGCCCATACCACCACCCCATTTCCAAAACTCAGAAAAAGGATTCCTGCGATTATGGTATTCCACAATTGTCTTTTGGTAATCTTTAGCGAAATGCCCATGGATCTTGCCAAGGCAAATATCAACAGTCCCGCTGTGGTAAACCGGCATGAGGCCAGCATAAAAGGGGGCAATTCCATGACCGCAATCTTGTTCAAAAGGTATGTGGACCCCCAGATTACGTAAATGGCAAAAAAAGCTAGGATAACTAGGGCAGAGTTTGAGGATTTTCCCATTGCAAGACTGGTTTATCGCCTTACAATATTACGGATGTTTGCAGGAGTATGAAACATTTCCCCATTTTGTTTATGAAGAAAGTGAATTTTAGGGTAGAGCACTGAAAATCAACTGTACTTGTCCGTATCCAGCAAATAGGCAGCTATATCCTTTTCCAATTGTTTGAAATGCGCAAAATGGTGCTCAATTTCATCACCCAAATCCTCCGTGGTTTGTCCCATTTTCTCCTTGAGGCTATCCATAATGCGCTTTTGGTCACCTGTATATTCCTTGAAGCTTCGCTTGAGTTCATACAACTTCTCAAAACAGGAATAGTCGTGGGGCTCACAGGTATAGGAACCCAACTTTTTGGAAAGACGCTGAATAAGCTTGTTGTTTCGCTCCATTCTTACCAATAGCTCCTGAATCTGATATGTGTTGTTTTCAAGGATATCGCCCATGATGTTTGGAATTTTAGGAGTCTGTAAAACTTTCCTTAAGGTAGTGATTATCCTACATTTTGGCTTTAAAAAAAACTTCAAATTTGTGTTAATTCTCGTTACAGCCATCAAAAAAAAAGCCCGATGGAATCCATCGGGCTTTGGTCTATCAAAATTGCCTACTAGTTTTTGGTCTGCTCGTAAGCTTCTTCTTTTAGTTCATCACTTGCTATAATGGCAAGCTCAACACGACGGTTCTGCGCCCTTCCTTCGGCAGTTTCATTGCTTTCAATGGGCTGGGTCTCGCCATACCACTTGGTGGTGAACCTACCGCTTGAAATCCCTTTGGACGTCAAGTAGTTGGTCACGGACTGCGCCCGTTGTTGGGATAGGGTCATGTTGTAGGCATCGCTTCCTGCACTATCGGTATGTCCCTCTACCAAGATATTGGATTTTGGGTATTCCTTAAAAATACCGGCCAATTTATCCAAAGTGGTTGCGGAAGCTCCTTTGATATCAGACTTGTTGGTATCAAAATATACCCCGTTTTCGCCACTAAAGGTAACATTGATACCTTCTCCCACACGTTTTACCTCTGCGCCAGGAATTTCTTCTTCGATACGTTCTGCCTGTCGGTCCATACGATTACCGATATAACCACCGGCAGCACCACCCACAACGGCACCAATGATGGCACCAAGGGCTGTGTTTCCTTTTCCAACGTTGTTCCCTATGATTCCACCGATCACGGCTCCACCACCGGCACCTATAGCGGCACCTTTTTGGGTGTTATTGGCATTTTGTATGGCATTACAGCTTAAAATAAGGCTCAATGCCAAGACTGCTGTTGTACTTTTTACTATAATTCTTTTCATGTGTTAGCTTTTTGTGAATTCATAAACTATGGTTACTGGCTGTCCATCCACCGAAACGTTGGATTTCAGTGTCATATTTTGCTCCGAAAGGTTAACGATATTCAATCGATACCCATATCCTCCGGAAATGTCCTTGCGATTTTCATCGATGAACTTGAACTGCAATTGACTGCTGTAGTTCTGAGAGGGCTCCACCACGGACCATCTGAAAAAACGGTCTCCGCCTTGGCAGAGGGTGCTTTGGTTAATGGTGTATCTTCCGGTACTGTTGTTGTCCCTGAAGAACCATTGGCTTCCCTCAAAGCAGATATCTTCGGCATCATTGAAGATGACGGATTTAAAATTGCCTGAATTGTTCTCGTAGGAAATGTTGTCCAAAATCCACGTACCACTAAAAAGGTTACGTTGCGTTCTTGCGCTTTTGGACACGGAGCAAGACGTAAGTAAAAGTCCTGCCAGTGCAATGATTAAAAATGATTGTTTTACCATAAGAATTGGAGTTTAAGTTTACATATATACGAGTGAGACACCTAAAATGTCCTCTTGGGGTATTAAAAAATTGTTAATGCGTCAGTAATTCAATAATTGTACAGCTCCAATAATGCTGTTTCAAATCTTTTCTTGGGCAGGTAATTCTCCTCCAATTCCCTAGCGAATGGTACCGGTGTTTCCAAACTCCCCACCCTTTTTACGGGTGCGTCCAAATGTTCAAAACAATTTTCCATGACCATTGCCGAGATATCACTCGCAATACCGCCAAATAACGTATCTTCTTGCAATATGATGAGCTTCCCTGTCTTTCTTACCGAGGTATAGACAGCATCAGCGTCCAGAGGTTGCAGCGTACACAAATCTACGAGATCCGCTTCAATTTCCGGATGTTTTTCCAACACCTCCAAGGCCCAATGTACCCCGGCACCGTAACTTACTATGGAAACCGCTTCCCCCTCTTTCACCAAACTCGCCTTTCCCAAGGGTAAAGTGTAATAGCCTGATGGCACATCACCATAGACACTCCTGTACAATCCTTTGTGCTCAAAGAACAACACAGGATTGGGGTCATTGATGGCCGTATTCAACAATCCTTTGGCATCATGCGGGAAAGCAGGATACACCACCTTGAGCCCTGGAACTTTAGTAAACCAAGCCTCATTGGTCTGGGAGTGGAACGGTCCTGCCCCAACCCCGCCACCACAAGGCATTCGTATCACTACATCGGCTTTTTCATTCCATCGGTAATGTACTTTGGCCAAATAGTTCACTATGGGATTGAATCCGCTGCTCACAAAATCCGCAAACTGCATTTCCACCACGGCCTTCATGCCATTGATGGAAAGGCCCATGGCTGCTGACACAATCACCGATTCGCAAATGGGTGTATTTCGCACACGACTCTTTCCAAACTTTGAAATGAACCCTTCGGTAATCTTAAAAACCCCACCGTAATCGGCAATATCCTGTCCCATAAGAATGAGCTCATTATGACGGTACATGGATTGTTCCAAACCTTCGGAAATGGCATCTACAAAACGAATATTCTTTGTTTCGCTATTATTTTTAACTAATTCATATTTAAATTCTTGATATACCTCACTTAATTCTTTACTTTCAGTTGAAGAAATAGCGGGTTCATCAAAGGCCATTTGCAGATTTTCATTGATTTCCGCCGATATCCGCTCCTTCAGCGCTTCTATTTCTTCCATAGAGACCAGGTTTTCATCCAATAAAAAAGATTCGTAGTTGGCGATAGGGTCCTTCTTGGCCCATTTCTTCATCAAATTTTCAGGAACGTACTTGGTACCGCTAGCCTCTTCATGTCCACGCATGCGAAAAGTCTTGAATTCGAGAAGAATGGGACGGGGGCGTTTGCGAATGGTCCTACAAATCTCATCGACCTTGGTATAAACCTCCAAAATATTGTTCCCATCAATAATTCGGGATTCCATCCCATAGCCCCTGGCCCTATCTGCCAGATTCTCGCAATTGTACTGCTCATTGGTGGGTGTGGACAGACCATAGCCGTTATTTTCAATACAGAACAGCACAGGAAGGTTCCAAACCGAGGCCACATTGAGCGCTTCATGAAAATCACCTTCGCTAGTGGCTCCTTCACCGGTAAAAACTGCGGTTACCTGCTTGTTCCGTTTCAACATATTGGCCAGAGCAATTCCATCGGCCACTCCCAATTGAGGGCCCAAATGCGATATCATCCCCACAATCTTGTATTCCTGAGTGCCAAAGTGAAAGCTTCGGTCACGCCCTTGGGTAAAACCACTTTGCTTTCCTTGCCATTGTGCAAAAAGACGGTGTAAGGGAATATTTCGAGAAGTGAACACCCCCAAGTTCCTATGCATGGGCAAAATGTACTCCTCAGACTTCAGGGCATGGGTGACACCGACCGAGATGGCCTCTTGCCCAATCCCGCTGAACCATTTGGAAATCTTCCCCTGCCGTAACAGCACCAACATCTTTTCTTCTATCATTCTTGGCTTTAACATTGCCGTATACAAGTCCCGTAATTTCTGTTGGCCCAAATCCCCTATATGGTATCGCATATCCTAAAATTGGTGTTTGATAAAAGTAGAAAAAAAGCATTCATATTTTGTGAAATTCCCAATCGTTCCATTGAAATCATTACTTTTGAATGTAATCCAAAATTGACGACATGAGCGCAATTCCAAGTGTAAACCTGGAGGATTTTGTTTCAGGAGATCCGGCTAGAAAACAAAAGTTTGTCAAAGAAATCGGTGCTGCATTTGAAGATATCGGTTTTGTGGCCCTTAGCGGTCATTTTCTTTCAGACGAACTGGTAGACCAACTCTATGCCGAAATCAAAAAGTTCTTCCAATTGCCACAAGACGTCAAGGATACCTACGAAATTGAGGGCATTGGAGGACAAAGGGGCTATACCTCCTTCGGAAAAGAGCATGCCAAGGGAAAAAAGGAAGGTGACCTGAAAGAATTTTGGCATTTTGGACAATATGTGGAAAACAATCCAACGTTGGAAGCGGAGTACCCGGACAATGTAACTGTTAGCGAGTTGCCCGAGTTCAATACCGTGGGAAAGGAAACCTACAAAATGCTGGAGAAGACCGCCCAATATGTGCTACGGGCCTTGGCCCTTCATTTGGGGCTGGAGGAAACCTATTTTGACGATTACATCAAAAATGGGAATTCCATTCTCCGTCCTATTCACTACCCTCCCATTACCCAAGAACCCAAGAATGCGGTGCGAGCCGCAGCTCACGGGGACATCAATTTGATTACCCTTCTTATGGGCGCCCATGGAAAAGGATTGCAGGTCCAGAACCATGAAGGCGAATGGGTAGATGCCATTGCACGCCCCGACCAGTTGATGATCAATGTAGGCGATATGCTCTCCCGCTTGACCAACAACAAACTCAAATCAACCATACACCAAGTAGTGAACCCTCCCAGGGAACTGTGGGGCACTTCGCGGTACTCCATACCTTTCTTTATGCATCCTGTGAGCGACATGCCGCTCAATTGTCTTGAAGATTGTATTGACGAAGAACATCCCAAAGCCTTTGAGGATACCACCGCCGGGGAATATTTACACGAACGACTCGTAGAATTGGGATTGGTGAAAAAATAATTTATGGACCTACAAGATCAATTGAAAAACCTTTTTCCGGACCACGAACCTGAAGAAGTGGAAAACACGGAACAGGAAGCACCATCGTATTGGCTACAAGACGACCCAATCATCTGCAAATACGAAAAACGAAAAGGAAAACCGGTCACCATTTTGGATGGATACAATGGAGCGGATTCCGATTTTAAAAAATTGACAAAAGACCTTAAAACCTATTTAGGGGTTGGCGGGAGTTACAAGAAAGAGTCCATCATCATACAAGGGGATTATCGTGACAAAATCATGGCATTTTTAAAAGACCATGGTTTTTCGGTAAAACGGGTAGGAGGTTGATTACATGCTTTTTAAAAAGTCTGTTTTACGTTTCAACCCTGTTAAATTTCAACATTGATAACCAATGTTTTACGAAAAAATTTTTGTGTTTTTGGTTTAAACCTTACTTTTATTCTTCCTAACCAACGAAAACTGAACTGAAAATGAAATCACTGTTGCACATTACCAACGGCGACGGTTTCACGTCAAGATTACAATCACTGCAGTTAAAGGGAGACATCATCACATGGCGCGAAATGCTCTGCGAAGGAAAGACCCTCTGCACCGTAGGCAGCGAATCCTTTTGGAAAACAAGATTCGATTTTTTAAGCAAAAACTACAAGGTCACCAAGTCGTGGTTTGTTGAAAAGACCTTGAAGGAGTACCGATCTTTATGCAACCACAAACAGCAGGACCAGATTGTCCTCTGGTTTGAATACGACCTCTTCTGCCAAATAAACATGCTTGCCGTTCTAAGTTGGCTCAAGACCCACAGAAGACACGCCGAGATATCCTTGGTTTGCAGCGGAAAAGAAGATGACACGAATAAGATGTACGGTCTTAACGAATTAAGCAATGAAAAGCTTTTAGAACTCTACGAAGAAAGGACCATACTTACCCAGGACGATATTGAATTTGCCGATTATGTTTGGCAATTGTACTGTAGCGACAATCCTATTCGATTGGAAAACCTGATTGCCCACAACGATTTTCAGTTTGAATACCTAGCGGATGCTTTGAAAACCCACTTGAAACGCTTCCCATCCATAAAAAATGGCCTCAACGAATTGGAAAACAAGGTTTTGGAAACATCCCTCAACCAAAAGCCAAAATCAAGAAAAGAATTATTGGGAACTCTTTTGAGCGATCAAGGGTATTACGGTTTTGGCGATACGCAATACGAACGCATCATCACTTCATTACGCCCATTGTTCAGTTCCTTTAATCCGGTAAGACTTACCAAAAAAGGCAAGGAGGTTTTGGATAATCAAACCAATTATTATTCTCAAATACGTGATAATCAACTGTATCTTGGAGGTTCTTTAAAGTATAACTTTCTATACAATACATCCACAGACCGTATTCTAAAACTCTAAAATGTCCTTAGGAAACTCAGAATTGATTCTGAACCCTGATGGCAGTATTTACCATCTCAATCTTCTTCCGGAGGATATTGCAACGACCATTATTACCGTTGGCGACCCTGACCGTGTTTCTTCGGTAAGCAAGTACTTTGATTCCATTGAGGTTAAAAAACAGAAGAGAGAGTTCCGCACCCATACAGGGCATCTTAAAGGAAAACGCATTACTGTACTCTCCACAGGTATTGGGACCGACAATATCGACATTGTTCTCAATGAATTGGATGCGTTGGCCAATATTGATTTGGAAACACGAAAGGTCAAATCCAATAAAATACAGCTCAGTTTTATACGGATTGGTACATCTGGGAGCATCCAACCCAACATTCCTGTAGATTCCTTTTTGATGAGCGCCAGTGCCATTGGCCTTGATGGGCTTTTACACTTTTATGAATCTGGACAGTGCACCAATGATGACCTGGAGAAAAAGTTTGACGAATTTCTGGGGTGGAGTAGCCACAAAATTCATCCCTATGCGGTTGATTGCGACAAAACATTAGGGGATGTTTTCACTTCAAATCGTATACGATTTGGAATAACATGTACAAATTCAGGATTTTACGGACCCCAAGGAAGAAGTCTCCGCCTTAGCCCCAAGATTGTCGATTTCAACGAACGTCTAGCTGCATTTACTTATCAAAATCAACGGATAACCAACTTGGAAATGGAGACGGCAGGTATATACGGATTGGCCAAAATGCATGGACACCGCGCTGTTTCCTTGAATGCCATTCTTGCAAACCGTGCCACTGGCGAGTTTTCAAAAGCTGGAGGAAAGACCGTGGATGATCTAATCAAGTATACCCTTGAAAGACTGGTTTCAAGTGATCTTATATCTTGATTTTTTGGCCTTCATAAAAATCATACCAAACGGAATGGGTATTTTTGGAACCTAAAGATTGCTCTTCATGAAAAACGTAAAAATTATTGGAGTTCCTGAACATTTCAACCTGCCGTGGCACTTGGCTATGGAAGATGGTGCTTTTGAAGATCGGGGAATACAACTGACCTGGACCGATGTTCCCGAAGGAACAGGTAAAATGGCCCAAATGCTGCAAGACGGCCAAACGGATTTGGCCATCATCCTTACCGAAGGCATGGTCAAGAGCATCTCCCAAGGGAATCCCAGTAAGATTGTAATGGAGTACATCTCCTCACCCCTACTTTGGGGCATCCATGTGGCCGCGGACAGTCCAAGGAAATCCGTGTCCGAGCTCAAAGACGACAAGGTAGCCATAAGCCGTTTGGGTAGTGGCAGCCATTTAATGGCCTATATCAATGCCGAAAACCAAGGCTGGGACCCCACTCAACTCCAGTTTGAAACCATCAATAATCTTGATGGCGCAGTGGAAAGCCTGAGCAACGGTTCGGGAGCCTATTTTATGTGGGAGCATTTCACCACCAAGCCTTTGGTGGATGACGGCACCTTTAAATGGTTGGGCGATTGCCCTACCCCATGGCCCTGTTTTGTTTTGGCCGCAACCAATGCTTTTTCTGAGGAAAATCCAGGAATATTAGACCATATTTTGGAAGTGATCAACACCTACACCGCAGAATTCAAACAGATTCCAAGCATAGACCGCACGCTGTCCAACAGATACGAACAAAAATTGGAAGATATTCAGGAATGGCTATCCAAGACCACTTGGGGACAGCAACAGATTTCGGAAAAAACACTAAACGAGGTTCAATCGAGATTGTTTGACCTTAATTTAGTTGATGATATAAAAGGTGTTAAGAGTTTTCTTTGGAAATAGTCCAAAAATCTAATAATCCCTGATTCACACGAATTACTCGAATTTTTTCGAATGAAACGTGTTTTTACATATTCAAACAATCAGATTCACCAATCTATCGGTTGCCTCCCCAGTTGGGAAAGTAGCCCATTGGCAGTGCTGAAATGTTGGTTTCCAAACCACAGCCCCCTATTCGCACTCAATGGCGAGGGATGCCCTGAAGTCAGGATGTGGTGTTTGCTCTTATCAATCAAGGTAGCTTTCTTTTTGGCGAATCCGCCCCAAAGTAAAAAAACAACCCCATTCAACTGCTCCGAAACCATTTTAATGACCGCATCGGTGAACTGCTCCCAACCTTTATTTTGATGACTGCCAGCCTGATGTGCCCTAACCGTAAGGGTAGCGTTGAGCAACAACACCCCTTGATCGGCCCATCGTTCCAGATTCCCGCTCGTTGGGTACGGTTTTTCAACATCCACTTTGATTTCCTTGAAAATATTGACCAATGAAGGTGGATGTGGGATACCATCCTTTACCGAAAAACACAACCCATTGGCTTGATTGGGACCGTGATAAGGGTCTTGTCCTATGATCACCACTTTGGTTTCCTGAAACGGACAGTGGTCAAAGGCCGCAAAAATATCCTTGCCTTTTGGATAGCAGGTATGCCCACTATATTCCTGTTTCACAAATTGCACCAATTGCTGGAAATAGGGTTTTTGAAACTCTTGTTCCAAATGCGCCTTCCAGCTTGGATCAATATTCACATCCATAAATGCTTATTATTTTTTCTTGGTCAGTTTATAGAGCAAATAACCGATTCCCACAATAAAGTGTAGCAGAATGATGCCTGCAATTACATAAATTAAGGTGTTGTCCCTGCCCATTGGATAAGAATTTGCGCCAAAAGGCGCTATTTTTTCAAATGTAAGCATAGAATGTTTTTAAATGGTCAAGTTGTCGGCAAAAACCCTTTTTCCCTCCCAAGCCAAAATCCTATCTTTACGCCGCCAGTTGAAAAAGATGCAGAACATTCACCCCAAAACATTACAGGATCTAGAGTTCCCCACCGTATTGCAACAGATTTCCTCGCGTTGCAATACCGAATTGGGAAAGGAATCCGCTTTGGAAATCGCACCGATTGACGACAAGGAAGCGTTGTTGGAGGTTCTGGGGCAAACCTCGGAGTACTTGGCCTCCTATACCAATGACAACCGGATTCCAAACCACGGTTTTGACAGCATCAACAGCGAACTGTCCTTATTGAAAATTGAAAACAGCACCCTTGAAATCCCAAGTTTCAGGCGAATTTCAAGCATTTGTAAGACGGTTACCAACCATCAAAAATTCTTCAAGAAATTCAAGGAGTATTACCCTTTACTTTTTAAAAAGTCCGAAGCTTTGGAGCCGAATACCGAGATTCCGGCCGCTATAGACGACGTAATCGACAAGTTCGGGGAAATCAAGGATTCTGCTTCCGATGAATTGAGATACATCCGTTCGCAAATCAATAGTGTCCGCGGCAAGATCAACCAAAGCTTCTCGGCGGCACTGGTGCGGTATCAATCTTCAGATTTTCTGGACGACATCCGGGAATCCGTTGTTGAAAACCGAAGGGTATTGGCAGTAAAGGCCATGCACCGCCGCAAGGTAAAGGGCACCGTAATGGGCAGTTCCAAGACCGGGAGCATTGTCTACATCATCCCGGAGTCTACTGTGGCCCACACCAGGGAACTCAATAATCTAGAGTTTGAGGAAAAGGAAGAAATCCAACGAATCCTCAACCAGCTCACTAATAGCATTAGGCCTTTTGCCCCCCTTTTAAAACTGTATCAGACCTACCTTACAGATATCGATATTACCGCGGCAAAGGCCAAGTACGCTTCTGAAATGGATGCCCTACTTCCCGAAATCAGCGAGAAACGGGAACTTTTTCTTAGGGATGCCTATCATCCACTGCTGTACTTGAACAACAAACGGAAGAACGAAAAAACATGGCCGCAGACCATTCAACTGCATAAAGAGAACCGTATCATTGTGATTTCTGGGCCCAATGCGGGAGGAAAAAGTATTACCCTAAAGACCATTGGACTCCTACAGACCATGCTGCAAAGCGGACTGTTGATTCCGGTCCATGAGCGCAGCAAAGTATGCCTTTTTGATAAGATTTTAACAGATATTGGAGATAATCAATCCATTGAAAATCATCTGAGTACATACAGTTATCGACTCAAGAACATGAACCACTTCCTAAAGAAGTGCAACGACCGTACTTTGTTCTTGATCGATGAGTTTGGAACGGGAAGTGATCCAGAATTGGGAGGCGCATTGGCGGAAGCATTTTTGGAGGTTTTCTATGAACGGGAAGCTTACGGGGTCATTACCACCCACTATGCCAATTTAAAGGCGTTGGCCAATGAATTGCCACATGCCACCAATGCCAACATGCGTTTCAACTCCAAAACTTTGGAACCCACCTTTCAATTAGTATTGGGCGAAGCAGGTAGCTCCTTCACCTTTGAGGTGGCCCAAAAGAATGGCATCCCCTACTCTTTGATCAACAAGGCCAAGAAAAAGATAGAACGCAGCAAGGTCCGTTTTGATGCCACGATCGCCAAACTTCAGAAAGAGCGCAGCAAAATGGTACAGACCGGCTCCAAACTCAAGGAAGAGGAAAGCAAGGCCCGTGAAGAGGCCAGCCGCTTGGAAGAACTGAATTCCCGTATCAAATCCAAATTGGAGAACTATCAGGAACTGTACGACCACAACCAGCGGATGATCCAATTGGGCAACAAGATCAACTCGGCGGCCGAGAAATACTTCCTGGACAATAAAAAACGCCCCTTGATCTCCGAAATGCTCCGCATTGTGGAAACCGAAAACAGCAAGCGCAAGAAAACCACGGCCAAAAAGGCCAAGGAAAAAAAGCAACAGCAACAACAGGTGGCCCAAGAACTGGAACAAAAGATCAAAAAAGTACGGGTAGAGAAGAAAATCCAAAAGAAAAAGGAGGTCCAAGCCGAAAAGAACAAACCCAGACCCGTTTTTAAGGTGGGCGACCGTGTTCGGATGATGGACGGTAAGGCCGTGGGCAGTATAGATGCCCTGGAAAAGGGCAAGGCCATTGTAAACTATGGCATGTTCACCACCAATGTGAGCGTGGACCAACTGGATTTGGTGGAGGCCAAAAAGTAACACTGGTCCTTTCCAACGGAGCCCTGCGAGTGTGAGAAATCCAATCTAACTTAAAAGATTTCTCAATCGGCACTAAGTGCCTCATATCGAAATGACCTTTATCATAACATTGCTGCTGAGCGGCCGGAGAGTCGAAGCACCAGCCACACTAGTTCATTTGTCATTTCGAACCGAGCTATTCGAGCGTGAGAAATCCAACGCAATGAAGATTTCTCCTCGTTCCGGAAGGCTTCGGGACTCACTCGAAATAACAACAGTTAGCACAAACATTCTTCTTTGTTTGAAAATCAATCCTGTATTTAATATTTTTAAAATATCTCTATTATTTACTTTAACCACATTTGATTGAATGGACTGGAAAGAGCTAAAAGAAGTTTTGGAAATTTTAAAAATTCTCATTGAAGGTCTAGCTATAATCATAGCGGGGCTATGGACTTATTTGTTGTTTGTTAGACAACGTTTAGCATTGCCAAAAGTAAACATTGTACCGGCCATTACCCATGTCCGCACCTTCAATCATTGGACACTGATACATGTTGAACTGAAGATCGACAATGTTGGATCAGTAGTGTTTAGGTCAGGTAACGCAGAGGTTCGACTCCGACAGGTTTCCCCTTTTCCCGATGATGTAACATACTGGATAAATATAGGTTATGATCCCGTGGAGCAGCATAGAACCGAGGTCGAATGGCCATTGATTGCCGACCGTAAATGGGACTGGTCCAAAGGTCCATTTGAGATTGAACCGGGTGAATCAGATTCGCTACACGCAGATTTTATCATCCCAAATTCCATTAATGTGATCGAACTATATGGCTTTATTGCAAATACCATGAAAAAAAGGCAAGGTTTAGGATGGACATTGACCAAAATACACCAAATTGATTCTCCAGTTGAGCATCCGAATTTTATTAAAGTTGAAGAATATCAACATAGGTCAGGGCAACAACAACAACAACAACAACAGCAACAGCAACAACAGCAACAACAGCAACAGCAACAACAGCAACAGCAACAACAGCAACAACAGCAACAACAGCAACAGCAACAACAGCAACAACAGCAACAACAACAGCAGCAGCAGATGCCGCAAAGACCCCAACAACAGCTGCAGCAACAGCAATTTCTTAAACCACGCCCTCCGAAAGTGAAAAAATAAGCCAGTTCAATTTGATTAAGCCATCAACGGAACCCACTATTTTCTGTTGGCCCAAAATCAACATCACAAAAAACCAAACCATTCCCAACACTATTTTTTCTATCTTGTTGGGGAAAATTAATCTCAACAAACCTTAACAAGCAATGAAAGAAAAACCATCCCCCTCCAGCAGACGGAGTTTTATCAAAAGTACCGCACTGGCTTCCAGTATTTTTATCGTTCCACGCCACGTTCTGGGCGGCCCCGGCTATTTGGCCCCCAGTGATCGCCTCCATTTGGCGGCCATCGGTTCGGGCGGTAAAGGTGCCAGTGATATCAGCAATGCATCGGTCAATGGCCGTGAGCGGGTGGTGGCCCTTTGCGATGTGGATTTTTCCGGATCGGCCAAGAACACGGTGAAAAAATTCCCCAAAGCAAAGCTTTTCAATGATTATCGTGAAATGCTGGACAAGGTAAAGGGCATCGATGCCGTTACCATCAGTACCCCGGACCACGTGCATGGTCCTGCAGCGGCCTATGCCATGGGACTCGGAAAGCACGTATACGTACAAAAACCCATGACCCACAACATCCGCGAAGCCCGTATGCTGACCCAAATGGCACGCGACAAGCAAGTGGTGACCCAGATGGGGAACCAAGGTGGCTCCAACCCTTTATTGGGTATGGTGCAACAATGGGTAGATTCCGGAAAACTGGGCAAGATCACCAAGGTGGAAATCTGGACCAACCGACCCGTTTGGCCACAAGGCTATGCCATGCCGGAGCCAGACCCTTCCAGCAAACCCAGCGATTTGGATTGGAATCTCTGGTTGGGCCCAGCCCCGTTGAAGCCCTATACTCCAAACCTTCACCCGTTTAACTGGCGTGGATGGTGGGATTACGGAACCGGTGCCTTGGGTGATGTGGGCTGTCACTTGGTGGATATCCCCTACCGAACCTTGAAACTGGGCTACCCCACTGCCGCCGAATGTAGCGTGGGCACGGTGTTCTCCCAAATGTGGAACCCCGATTACCACCCAGAAGGGTGTCCGGCCACCTCGTTCATTACCTTGAACTACGATGCCACCGAAAAAACAGGGGCGCCTTTGGTCATGACCTGGAGCGATGGAGGCATACGTCCCTCCCACCCAGAGATCATCCCTGCCGATAGCGATATTGGAGGTCCGGGAAGCCAAAACGGCGTGTTGATCCACGGCGAAAACGGGGTCATTTCCACGAACATCAACGACAGTTCGCCATTGACGCCCAAACTGTACCTGAACGACGGTACCACCGAATTCGGTCCGGAAGTGGAAGATATGCCGGAACCTGAATACGGCCACCAACGCAAATGGGTGGATGCCTGCAAAGCAGGATACGGAAGTCCCGAGCATATGGGCCTTACTTCATCCTTTGAGTATGCCGGTCCCATGACCGAGACCGTACTCATGGGCAACCTGGCCATCCGCAGTTATATGCTGCAACGCCCCAACGGCGATGGCAACATGGAGTTCTACGGTCGTAAGAAGTTGCTGTGGGACGGGGACAACATGAAGGTCACCAACTTTGAGGATGCCAACCAGTTTGTTACCCGCACCTACCGTGAGGGTTGGGAAATGTAACCCGGCAACACACTATACCAAAGGGCCGCAAAATAAATATCCGATATCTGACGTCTGAGTTCTGATATCAGATTTCAGGGATGTTTTGCGGCCCTTTTCTTTCTCCACCCCACCACCTAACTCCTAATTCCCAACCCCTATTTCCTAACTCCTGATTCCTAGATCTTACTCCTTGATGCGCTCAATGCACTCCCAAAGCCCCTTAACGCTGAACAGGGCGTCTTTCTCGGCCTCGTCCAAGAGTTCATGGGAATGGTAGATGGTAACATCGTGCACCAATTTTAGGGCCTTGACCAAATCCGGGGCATCCAGATAATGGGTATAGTCCAGCAGTTGTACCTGTGCGGGACTGAGCATTTTGGAAATTTTGGGGGTGATTTTCACCTCATCTTCGGCACCGCCCTGCGTGCAACAGGAACAGTTTTTTTGACCTTTTGAGTGTAGCATAACAAAAGATTTAAAAATTGAACAAAGAGGACAGGTCACAGCTACACTCATCAAAGCGATGCCTTGAAGGTCTAGGGACTTGCACCCATTTGCCTGCCCAATCTTGATTCAATGAGGTTGAAGAGGGCATCTTAATTTCGATAAGTGTAGCAAGGCAAATATACACTTTAAATGCAATGTGGTTGATAACTCTTTGAAATTGTATGGGTTAAAGGGTTGGGCAGAAATAAAAGATAATCTATTTCATCGGTTTTATACCTATATTGGGGGTATATAGATGTATTTTACATCCATATAAACAAGTTGGCAGCTATTTCAAAAATGACCTATAAAAAGACAATCAAAATCTTATCATTTACGCTAATCCTTTTTTTATGCAAAGCCTGTTTTTTGGACAGTGGAAAAGGAAAATTCATTGATGAGTTTGACCTAAAACTTAAAGGAGAGGTCGTAAGCATTAAGGAAAACAAGTACAATAATTATCTAGTATGCTTAAAAGTTATTGAATCAAATAAAAAAGAATATTTTCCATTATTTGAACCTTTCAAAAAGGAAGGAAATAGAAAAAGTAATTTGGACAAAAGGTTTTTTATAAAAGTTCAAGATAGTTTGGCTTTAATCATATTGTATAATGGAGAAGCTGGACAAAAAATATTACATAATAAAATCAGAGAAAAATCCATTCTGGAAATAAATATGGACGGAGAAAAAACCTATGATATCTATGACCAGAAAACTGGAGAATTAATAGGAGGGAGAAAAATATCTACATCCCCTCTACGGAACAGCATCGAAATAAGCTGTTTAAATGGAAAATAAAAACAGCTGCCAACACTGGCTATAATTCATTGTTCCCTCTGCCTTAAACTAAATTCCCTACTTTTAAGAAAACTATTAACCACGGGAATGCTTTCGTAACGCGGCTCTGGCTCGCTGGAAAATCGCACCGGCCCACGCCGTCGCTCACCAGCCGCCAGCCACAACGAAATCATAGCCGAGACCGTTGGCGGTAATTAGAATGAACAAAACCGATAAATCAAAACATAATATTTCAGTTGCTTCAATTAAAAGAAGTACAAAAAAACCATATGACGATTTTAAATGGACTAAATTCTATGAATCGAATTCGGATTTTCCATACACAGGACTGAATCTTGACCTAACGGAAAATGAACTGATTATATGTTCAACTGTAGTTGATTCCGAAAACTATAGTATTCTGACAAGTCAAAAACTGATTACAATTGAGAACGGAACTGAAAGTTTTGGAAACTTGATTAATGCGAAAGATAAAGGATATGGAGATTTCAAGGGATATAAAGACGATTCGCTGACATTCGGACTTGTGGAACTTGAAAATGGAACTGAATTAAAATATTTCATTGAAACTGGAAAAGCATCAATGATTATGATTCACGGAGTTAGAACTCTAATCAGAATGCAACAAATGACTGACAAAAATATTGAGAACGTAACACGAATTTGGAACCGGAATAATGAACTAAGTGGAAAATAACTACCGCCAACAATGTATAACCGCAATTACGGCGGATTCGACTACGTCCGAATCCACTCGGAATTGCTAATGTCAGTGCTTAACCGAAAATTAACGCATATAAACCCGTAACTGACGGTTATACGAGACCGTTGTATGCCATTGGAGCAAAACTGTAACAATAATCCTGTTACATCGTCAAATTTATTATGAACACGAATAGCAAACAATCTATGGGTTTACATAAAGAACAGAAGCAATCGATTAAAACTGCCAGAATAACAGGCGTATGGTATTTATTGATGGCCATTTCAGGGATTTTAGGGTTTATGGTCTTTCATTCTGAAATATTTGTATCTGGTAATCCTGAACAAACGCTAACGAATTTAGTGGAACTAAAATCTACTGCAAGAATTAGGTTACTATTAGAGTTTGCCATAGTAATATCACAAGCACTTACCGCAGTTTGGTTTTATAGATTATTTAAAGACAATTATGAATGGGAAGCTTGGACTCTAGGTATATGGGGAATGGTGAATGCTTTAGCCATTATGATAAGTGCAATTTCAATCGCCTCTGCCATAGGTGTTGCCAATTCTGATATAGGCGCTATGGAAGATAAAGTTTTACTAATTCAGGTTTTTCAACATATAATTTCAAATGCTTGGGGTATTGGTGGTCTTTTCTTTGGGCTTTGGCTATTTCCTATGGGATATATAGTCATCAAATCTAAAAGAATGCCTGTCTGGTTAGGAAGAGTTATTGTTTTAGGTGGTATTGGCTATCTAATTAGCACCGTTATCCGCTACGCAGGAATTGATTTTAGCTTTAATAGATTTCTTATTCTACCCGCAACCATTGGAGAATTTTGGATGATAGGTTATTTGCTAATTTTTGGAATAAGACCTATCAACGAGTAAAATTAAATTAAAACGGCACACAACAGTGGCTATACGTAATGGCGCCATTCTCACCTACCCGTTCGCTTTCCTTAGGACAACGTAGCCGATAAATAAATTCCCCACCTAACTCCTTGACCAAAAATCACTACCTTAAACACCGTAACCAACGGGTTTGCAAATCGTTATGCCATACGTTCAAAACGATACCCAATGGTGACCGGTATAGCCGAAAACCGACCAAAGTAGGCCCAAACCATCTGAATTATGAAAAAATCAACCAACCGATTGACCTTGCTCACTACACTTTTAGTTTTGGCCCTTATTTGCCAAAGTTGTGAACAAAAACACCAGGAAGAAACCAAAGAAATTGAAAAGGAAGTTTTGGCTGAACCCGAGAAACCTGAATATTTCCTTTTGCGCCCTGAGGTGGAAAAAGCCTACGGATATTCCCACGCCGTAAAAATTGGAAATGATATTAAAATATCCGGAGCTGTAAGTATGGACGATGAAGGAAATCCAACGGCAATTGGCGATCTGGAACAACAGATGAAAAATTGTTATGCCGATTTGGACAAAATATTAAAACACTTTGGTTGCACATTTGACGATGTGGTAAAAGAAGATATTTTTACAACTGATATGGCACAAATGCTGCAAAAATCAGCATATCGGGCTGAAATTTATAAAAACGGATTTCCAACTGGCTCTTGGCTTGAAGTCAAGGGATTGGCATTACCTGAGTTTATGGTGGAAATCGAACTTGAAGTACATAAACCGGAATAGAAGTACAATTCCATGGCAATGACCAAAGTTGATATTGAATGAACAAAACCTTAAGACTATTACCTTTTTTTCTGTTGACAATAGCTGCTTGCAAGGCGCAAAACCATGAACCGTCCGATTTTATTCCAAAAGGTTATGCAGCGTTTGAAAACTATTATGGAGACCTAAACAATGATGGACAGGAAGATTGTATTGTGCTGATCAAAAAGACCGATACGGCAAATATCGTCACCAATAGATTTGATCAAAAAGTGGATAGAAATAGGCGTGGAATCATTGTGCTGTTCAAAACTGCTGAAGGTTACCGTGTAGCCGATAAAAATTATGACTGCTTTTCATCCGAAAATGAAGATGGCGGGGTTTACTTTCCACCCCAATTAAGTGTTGAGATCAATAATGAAAAATTGTACCTGCACTACGGACACGGCCGATATGGATTTTGGAAATACACTTTTAGATTTCAAAATTCAAATTTTGAATTGATAGGGTTTGATTCAAGCAGTAATTATGGGCCAATCATAAATAAAGAGACCAGCATCAACTTCTTGACAAAAAAGAAACTGATCAAAGAAAACACCAATGAAAATGCAGAAGGCGGAGATGAGGTATTCAATGAAACCTGGAGTGATGTTGAAATAGGACATTTGGTAAAACTCTCTGACATAAAAGACTTTGACGAATTGGAAATGTATGACTATTGAACAAGAACTTTCCACAACGAAATTATAACCAAGACCGTTCAAAAAATGAAATTTAGAAAAGCGACCCAAAACGATGTTACCAAAATCGTGGAAATGATCGCGGATGATGAACTTGGAAAAACAAGGGAAAATTATCAAGTACCCTTGCCCACGGAATATCTTGTCGCATTTGAAAATATAGATGCCGATCCTAACCAAGAACTGATTGTTGTTGAAAACCAAGAGGCTGAAATCATCGGGACTTTACAGATGTCCTTTATTCAATACCTCACCTATAAAGGTGGGATCAGGGCGCAAATAGAAGCCGTACGGATCAGAAAAGACAAAAGAGGGCTCGGTATTGGAAAAACCATGTTCAAATGGGCCATACAGAGGGCCAAGGAAAGAAACGCCCATTTATTGCAACTGACCACGGACAAAAAAAGACCAAAAGCGATTCAATTTTACGAAGATCTTGGATTTAGCGCCTCGCACGAAGGGATGAAAATGCATTTCAACTAGAGATGGTCCCGTTCCCTCCTACTTTTCAATACGCTTGGGAATACTTAAAATCCTCCCCAAATCACCCAAGTGACTCCTTAACCAAAAATCACTACCTTAAATCCCCATAAACCAATGCTATAAGAAACCATCCTATGAAAAACCGATTCTTAAAAATCATTTTTGCATGAGAGTTGGAAACATCACCCCATATTTTTTCGTTGCGCTATCTTTTTTGATGCTAACGGGTTGCCAACAAACCGAGATTAGCCAAAAACCCAATATCCTCATCCTTTGTGTGGATGACCTCCGCCCGGAACTGAAGAGTTTTGGAGCGGACTACATCAGCTCCCCGAACATTGACGCCTTGGCGGCAAAAGGAGTTGCTTTTCAAAGGCATTTTGTAAATGCCCCAAGCTGTGGCCCGTCTAGATATACCTTATTGACCGGCCAATACGGGCCGGCAGGAAATAACGCGCTTTTTAGTAGGGCACAGAACATGAAAGACCCTGCGGCAAAAGTAGACCAAAGCATGCCGGAGTGGTTCAAAGAACAGGGATATACCACGGTTTCGGTTGGGAAAGTATCCCACCATCCCGGAGGGAGGGGCGGCAAGGATTGGAATGACAGCACAAAAATTGAGATGCCCAAGGCGTGGGACAGACACCTTATGCCAGTTGCGGAATGGGAACATCCGCGCGGGGCAATGCATGGACTGGCCCATGGGGAGATGCGGGTACAATCAGGCGATATGGACGTTTTTCAATCCGAGGAGGGAGGTGATGATATCTACCCGGATGGTGCAATCACGGATGAGGCCGTGAAACAACTACGAGAGCTCACCACCCATGATGACAAGCCTTTTTTCCTTGCTGTTGGAATCATTAAACCCCACTTGCCTTTTGGTGCCCCAAAATCCTATTTGGACCGATACGATGGGGTTGGACTTCCAAAAGTGGAGCACCCTCAAAAACCGGAAGGAAAAACCACATGGCATGACTCGGGCGAATTCATGAAGTACAACCGCTGGGGAAAGGACCCCAACAAGGACATTGATTTTGCCGATGAGGTACGCTACCATTATGCAGCATGTGTAAGCTATGCCGATACCCAAGTAGGAAAAGTTCTTGCAGAATTAAAACGCTCCGGAGCGGATAAAAACACCATTGTAGTCCTCTGGGGAGACCATGGATGGCACTTGGGAGAGCACGCAATTTGGGGGAAACACAGTTTGTTCGAAGAGTCGTTACGTTCCCCATTGATAGTCCACTACCCTGGAATGGAACATACAGGTGCCAAGACCGATGCCGTAGTGGAAACCCTGGACATTTTTCCCACATTATGTGATTTGGCAGGGATAACCACTCCCGGGCATGCCCAAGGCGTATCCCTTAAAAACATATTGACAGCTCCGGAAACATTGGGCCATTCAGCCATCGCTTATACAAACAATGCTTCAACGATACGAACTTCAACGCACCGGATGACACTTCATGAAGACGGGTTTGCAGAACTGTACAATCATGCAACTGCAGAAAAGGAAACCGAGAATGTCGCTGAACAACATCCAGAATTGGTGGAAGAGTTAACGCATTCGTTACAAGCTAGGTTACAGTAGTCAAATACGTTACAAAGGAATCAATGTTAAAAAACACGATTATGAAAAATCAGTTCATACTCTTCAATGCTGCCGATAACATGATGGCAAACTCCATAAATCAGTATGAATTTGATAAAAGTCTTTTACTCAACATTCTTTTTCAAGACAAGTTGATTCTTCACGAGGCCTACTATTTCGGATCGGAAAATCTAATACGCCATTTAAATAACGATAAGGTAAGTGTTACGCTGTTCGAGGCGGCTTCAAAAGCTGGCTTGATCATTCCCGCTTATCGAGACGAAAAAACCTCAACATTGGAAGATGTTTACAAGAATATGGAAGAAATATATTCTGGAAACCATAGTGGTTTTAATCCATTACTTGACAAACACACCCGCAACACCCTGTTTTCAATTTCTGAAAAATTGAGCTTGGACAACCATACATTTTATTGGCCAAAAACCAACGAAGCAGGTTTTTCACTTGGCGAATCCTATTTTGCATTATTGAAGGAACAGCTTTCGAAAAAAAACTTTGACGAAGGCATTTTAAAAGACGAAGAAAGAAAAAACAGTATCAAGGATCATTGGGAAAATACGGAAAGGTGGAGACATGGGTTTATAGAGCAAGCGGCCGAAAACACAAGAAAGAATGGGAATAGTGGTATACAACGCCACGAATTGATGAAGCTACTCCAAAAAGACATTGGAATCCCAGCCGATTTGGACATTAACATAAATCATATTCTAAAAATCAAGGATAAGGCAATCCAGAAAAACGCCTTGGTATTTACAAAGTGGACAACGCAACTCCACCATTTAAACATGGCCAACTATTTTAATGCATCCGTCAATCTACCGGATTATGACTTAAGTACTGACTTTTTAGGGGATGTAGCCTATAATTCGCATACAAAAACTACCAATGTCATTTCAGAATTGAAAGATGAAAACGATAAGTGCCTTGTTAAATTACCTCCAATTGAAAATCTACTTTCCGAGAATCCCTTGAACCTAATTAAAATACGGGAGGATTACGGAGACGCTTATATATATGCCTTGAAAAAATGGCAGAACGAGCCCAATGAAGAAAATCTGGAAATAGTCAAAGTGGCATTAAATAGATACTGTGAAAAAATATGTAATTGGTATTCCACGAAAGAACCCGTGAATGTGGAAATCCAATTGAAAAAGAAAAGACAGGAGTTGGGAAAGGAAGGTTTGGATTTTATCCTATCCGGAGCTTCCACCATTATCCCAGTTGCTGGAATTGTAGTTGCCGCCGGAAAACTTGGATATGCCTTCTATAAATTTTTCAAGAACAGTCAGGATAACACAAAAGAGACCTCAATTGAAATAAACCTCATCTAATAAGCATGAAAAAGATACAATATCATATAAACATCAACGCTTCCGCTGAACAGGTGTACAATACCATGCTTGGCATGGATAGTATTGAGACCTACGAGCAATGGACGGCTGAATTCAATCCAACCTCAACCTATGAGGGAAGCTGGGAAAAGGGGGCTAAAATCCATTTTGTGGGAACCGATGAAAATGGAAAAAAGGGTGGAATGGTATCCGAAATTGCAGACAATGTCCCGTTCCGGTTTGTTTCCATTCGCCATTACGGAATCTTGGACGGCGAAAATGAGATCACTGAAGGTCCCGAGGTTGAAAAATGGGCCGGTGGACTGGAGAATTATTCGTTCCATGAAAACAACGGAATGACCACAGTAACCGTGGAAAGCGATGTGACCGAGGACTACCTGGATTATTTTGATACCACCTGGCCCAAGGCTCTGAACAAACTCAAAGAGCTGTCAGAAGAATAGAACAGTTTTCACATAACCAATAACCGGCCTCCCAAGCATAAGAAAAATGAACACAATCCATACCTTATGAGATTACGCCTTCTACAAATTCTGATACTGTTCCAAGTCAACCTCATAGTTTCTCAAACCTCTCTTGGGGAAATCAACCTTGAAAACGGAAAATACAAGGTGGGGTTTCGCCACTACCCTACTCTGGATAGCTCAAGAACGTACCATAGGGCCATGGACTATACCAACAAAAAAATGGCCCGACCCATTTCCATAAGCCTTTGGTATCCCGCTGAACAGAACGCAAAAAATGCAAAGCCATTACAGGTTCTGGATTACCTTGAAATCCTAAAAGAGGAAGAAGAATGGGAACATTTGCCCAATGAACAGATTTTGAATTGGTTTTACTACCGTAACACCCCCGCCAACCAAAAACACCTCAAGGAAAATACAACGGCTTATTCCAAAGCGGATTTCAGAAAAGAAAAATTTCCTGTAGTGGTCTATGCACCCAGTTTCATGGCGTCCTCCATAGAAAACTTTGCACTTTGCGAATATTTGGCAAGTCACGGTTTTGTGGTGATATCCAGTTTGAGCCGAGGCACCGAGACCCGTTGGTTCAGTAACAACAACGCCAAGGAGATGGAGACCCAGGCCAGGGATATGGAATTTTTGATAAAAGAGGTTGGGAAACTCCCTATGGCAGATTACGATAAAATTGCCCTGATGGGCTTCAGTTTTGGTGGCCTTTCCAATATCATCGTGCAAAATAGAAATGATATGGTAAAAGCCATTATAAGTCTGGATGGCACCGAAAGATATCAATATGGGCTGCTGGAACAATCTCCCTTTTTTGAAGCGGCCAAAATAGATGTCCCCTACCTCCATATGGCACAAAAAGACATTCCCGACATCGTCTTGAAAGAGGACAAAATCGATGCCGAACTCAACACAAAATTCCCATTGTTCGACAGCATAACCCAAGCTACCACGTACCGACTCAAGTTCCATGACCTTACGCATAGCTATTTCAGCACCCTTGGAATTCTCTTTGCCGATAGGGACAAGAGACAGGACAAAAGTGATTCCAAAATCATGGAGTCCTACAAATGGGTAGCGGCCTATACATTACATTTTTTGGATGCCACACTAAAGAAGGACAACAATGCCATGCAGTTTATGGACAATGAACCGTCTGGCAATGGCGTAACCCAAGATTTAATCTCCCAAACCACCAAACGACCAGAAAAAAGAGCCTACACCTTTCAGGATTTTAACGACTTGGCCTCAGTCCAGAACTATAAAGATCTATCCCAATTGTATGACTCCATACTAAAAGCTCATCCGGACTTTACCATCCCGGAAGGTAATTTGAACACGCTCGGACTGCAATTGGTCTTCAACCCAAAAACATCTTTGCAAGGGATAGAGGTGTTTTTGTTGGCCACACGACTTTTCCCAAATTCTGCCAATCTCCATGACAGTCTGGCGGAGGGCTATTTATTCTTGGGCAACACGGAAAAAGCCATTGAAAGTTTTGAAAAATCCTTGGCATTGAACCCTCAAAGCCAAAATGCCATATATAGATTGGAGCAATTAAAGCAATAATACCATCCCAAAATAAACCTTATAACTATGAGCGATTTCATTACTTATTTAAAACCTGTTTCCCTGTTCAAGAGATTGTTTGGAATCGTAATTTTTGTTTTTGCGTTTTATGTTATTGCATATCAAAGTATGCTTTTCGGTTTTTTTATGATATCATTCGCGGTATATCTATCATCCACAGAGGGTACACAAGTAAATCTGGACAACAATACATATCGAAATGTTTGGTCAATTTTCGCCATTCATTTCGGCCACTGGAAACCTACTCCGAAGTTCGATTATATTTCGGTTTTTAAAGGAAAACAAAAACAACGGGTAAACTCTTTGGGGGCTTCTACCTCATTTTCTGATGAGGTGTTCCTTATCAACCTATTTTATGAAGGAAATAGGCATAAGACCTTTTATAGAACCTTTGACAAAGAAGATGCCTTCAAGGTCGCAAAACATTTTAAACTGGCCTTCGGCATTGATATACTCGACGCCACGGAAAGAGAACAAAAATGGGTGTTGTAAAGTAAAAACCGGAGGACATCCCAACAACTCCACGGTTTCATCATACATGTTGTTTGCTTTTAAAGGATTTTTCAACGAAATTGGTTGACAGACAAAACTTTGACGCCTTGAGAAAAATCGCATTGCCCCTCCTGACACTCCTTTTTTGTATGGTCCATTTGGCCTTTGCCCAAACTCCAAAGCAACCTAATGTAATCGTTATAATAACCGATGACCAAGGGTATGGCGATTTGGGGAGTACCGGCAACCCGCATGTAAAAACACCTGTCTTGGATAAATTTGCCCAAGAGAGTGTCCGTTTCAATAATTTTTATGTATCCCCCGTCTGTGCGCCAACACGTTCCAGTGTCATGACAGGCAGATACAGTTTGCGTACCGGCATCAGGGACACGTACAATGGTGGGGCCACCATGGCCCAAAATGAGGTGACAATTGCCGAAATGCTCAAGCAAGCCAACTACCGTACGGGTATTTTTGGTAAATGGCACTTGGGGGACAATTATCCGTTCAGGCCCAACGATCAAGGTTTTGACGAATCGGTCATCCATCTGGCCGGAGGCATGGGACAAGTGGGAGATGTTACCAACTACTTTAAGGGAGACCGAAGCTATTTTGATCCCGTACTTTGGCATAACGGAGTGCAGGAAGCCTATACGGGGTATTGCTCAGACATCTTTGCCGAACAGGCCATGGATTTCATCCAAGAAAACAAGGAGCGTCCTTTCTTTTGCTACTTATCCTTCAATGCGCCCCATACACCCCTGCAAGTGCCCGATAAATACTATGAAATGTATAAGGACATAGACCCTGCTTCGGGATTTGACCATGATGGCAGACCGTTTCCCCATATGTCTGAAAAAGATAAGGAAGATGCCCGAAAAGTGTATGGCATGGTCACCAATATTGATGAAAATATGGGCAAATTGTTGGACACTCTGGACAGACTGAATATTGCGGACAATACCATCATCATCTTTATGACGGACAATGGTCCTCAACAATCCAGATATATTGCGGGTATGCGGGGAAAGAAAGGTAGTGTCTACAGAGGAGGTGTCAGGGTTCCCTTTTTTATAAAAAACCCAGCATTTAAAGCTGACAAAGAGGTGGAAACAGCAGCAGCCCACATAGACCTATTGCCTACCATTGCGGAACTGTGCCATGTGGACCTGCCGAAATCCAAAAAAGTGGATGGGCGTAGTCTGGTTCCCTTGATCAATTCTTCAAACCCTAAATGGCCGGAAAGATATTTATTCTTCTACTGGACCCGTCGTTATCCCGAACTATACAACAACATTGCCTTACAGAAAGGAGATTATAAGTTGGTGGGGCACACCTCCTATGATTCCCCTATTACCGAATTTGAATTGTTCGACATAAAAAAGGACCCTTATGAACAGTCCAATATCATTTCAAAAAACACCGAGCTTGCGAAAACTTTCAAAACGGATCTGGATGCCTTGTACTATGAACTGATTTCCTCAGAGAACCTTATGCACCCTCCCCGCATTGAAATAGGAAATGCCAACGAGAACCCCACCATATTGAACAGAAATGATGCCGATGGGGAACGGGGCATTTGGAATCAGGAGGAAATCTATGGAAAATGGAACGTAAAGGTCAACGCCGGGGTGTACCACATAAAGCTGAAGTTCATCAAACCCGTGGCAACCGGAGGAAACTTATTGTTTGAAGCAGGGAATGTGGTCACTAGAAAAAAAGTGCAAGGCCCCATTACGGATAGTATTGAAATGAACAATGTCTATCTCCCAGACATGGAATGTGAAATACTGCCCTATTATCTTGTGGACAAAAAAAAGATATTTCCGTTCTGGGTCCAAATGGAGAAAATTAATTAAAAGTTCAGGTTTGCTAAGATTGGAAAACTCAGCGAACAGATGCGTATCTTTACTGCTTGTTATGCCCTAGTCCATGAGCGAACAGATCCTGACAGAACATATCAGCAGCTACGTCAACTTTTCAGAGGAGGAATTATCGGAGATTGCACGTTTTTTTAATATTCAATCCTATCGCAAAAAAGAAAAATTACTTCATGCAGAAAAACGCTGTGATACTATATTTTTTGTGGCAAAGGGATGTTTGCAACTTTACTTCATCGATGATTTGGGCAACCCCAAAACCACCCAGTTTGCCATGGAGACCTGGTGGTTGACCGATTTTCTGGCCTTTCAAAACCAAAGACCCTCCAATTTCTATGTGGAAACTTTGGAGAAATCAACGGTTTTATCCATCTCCTTTTCAAAATACCAGGAGCTGCTGGAAAAGTTCCCAAAGATGGAGAAATATTATAGGGCCATTCTGGAAACGGCCTACGGTGCGGCCCTTATGCGTATCAAATATATCCATAGTCTTTCCAAGGAAGAGATGTTCTTCAGTTTCCGAAATAGTTTCCCAGAATTTGTGCAACGTGTACCCCAATATGTGTTGGCCAGTTTTCTTGGCCTAACTCCAGAATACCTGAGTGAAATCAAAAAAAAGTGATTTTCTTAAACCAGCTTAATTTTTATTGAATTTCGTTTGACAACCTTTGTATCACGCAAATACGGGAAAAAGTCAGAACATGGCGGACGCTAAAAAAATTGTTGTGGTAGGTGGAGGTTTTGCAGGTCTGGAACTTGTAAAACAATTGGGAAATTCGGATGCTTACCATATCACTCTGGTAGACAGTAACAATTACAATTTTTTCCCGCCCTTGATCTACCAAGTATCAACCGGCTTTATGGAACCATCGGCCATAAGCTATCCTTTCCGAAAGATTTTGAGGAAATTGAAGAACGTACGATTTCGGTTGGGCTCCCTTGAACGGATTGTTCCTGAAGAAAACAAAATACTATTGAGCAACGGAGAACTGGAATACGATATCCTGGTGATGGCCACGGGCACGGAAAGCAACTTTTTTGGGAATGGCAACATTGAAAAGTATAGCCTGCCCATGAAAACCATCAGTGATGCCCTATCCCTTAGAAATGTCATTCTGACCCGATTGGACCGTGCCACCCGAATCGATGACGGGGAAGAGCGAAAAAAATACCTCACCTTTGTCATTGCCGGTGCAGGGCCTACGGGAGTTGAACTTTCGGGCATACTGGCCGAAATGAAGACCACCATCATCATCAAGGATTATCCGGAACTGCAGAAGAAAGACCTTGGGCAGATCCATCTCATCGATGGTCAAGATTCCGTTTTGGCCGCTATGTCCAAAAGTGCCCAGACTTATACCGCCAAAAAACTGTCCGAATTGGGCGTTAACCTGACCATGAACACCCTGGTCAAGGATTTTGATGGGGAAACCGTACAATTGTCCAACGGTACAGAGATTCCCTCCAAAAACCTGATTTGGGCCGCAGGGGTATCCGCCAAAACCTTTGAAGGCTTTCCAAAAGACAGTTTTGGGGCCGGTAAACGGTTAAGAACAAACTCCTTCAACCAAGTCCAGTTGTGTGAAAACATTTATGCCCTGGGAGATTGTGCCTTGGTTGTCGGGGATGAAAATTATCCCAAGGGACATCCACAATTGGCACAACCGGCATTACAACAAGCAAAAAACTTGGCCGATAACTTGAAAAGAAAAGACCAAAACTGGAAACCGTTCCGCTATACCGATAAAGGTTCCTTGGCCATTATTGGTAGAAACAAGGCCGTGTTGGATTTCCCCGGACAGAAACAGTCTTTAAAAGGCTTTAGCGCCTGGCTTATATGGATCTTTGTACACATCATGGGCCTCGTGAACTTTAAAAACAAGGTTCGCACGCTATACAACTGGCTCGGATATTACATCTACAAGGACCAATATTTTAGAATGATCATTAAACCCACAGAAAGAAATAACACATAACATGAAACATTTAGGACTACTTGCTCCCCTATTCTTTGCTGCCATTCTTTTGAGCTGCAATACCGAAAAATCAAAATCCAGCCCTGAGACTGAACAAACTGATTATGTGGATGTACCCTCGGATACACTCACCAAACACTTAAAACCCTTCAATCCAGAATTGCCCACCATAGGACTTCTCATGTTCAATGGCGTTTTGCAGGGAGAGGTCATTGCCACATCGGATGTTTTTGGAAAACCGAACCAGGATATGGAGCAGCTCTTTAACGTGGTTACCATTGCGGAAACCGAAAGACCCATCACCACCGAGGAAGGCATGCATTTTGTCCCTGATTATACTTTTGAAAATTGCCCCAAGCTCACAGCATTATTCGTTCCTAGTGGTTATGACATGTATGCCCAGGTACGCAACAAAAAAATGATAGAATTCATCCAAAGGAAAAACGAGGAGACCCAATACATTGTCAGCAATTGTGCAGGAGCCCAACTTATTGGGGAATCCGGGATTGCAGACGGACATAAAATCGTTACCTATATCGGCGGTGGAAAGGAATTACAGGAGAACTATCCCAATTTAAAGGTCCAGGATGATACTGTGGTCACTTTTGTGGAAGACGGAAAGTTCAGTTCCTCCAACGGAAACCTGACCAGTTATATTTCGGCCCTGAATCTGGTTGAAAAAATGACCAGTCCAGAACACAGACAGTTTGTGGAAGACTATTTGTACTTGGCCCGATTACAAAAATGGGGGGAATAGATCTCCCCCCACTCCCTCTAGTACTACCAAAACCATTTGTGAACATTGGTGCAATTCGAGTCGGAAAGCCAAAACATAGATTTCTCACATTCCCTTTGTTCAGTTCGAAATGACAAGCACATTGTAATTCGTGAAAATTTGTGCAATTCGTGTCAAACGGGTACTTGAAAATAAAAACAACAGCCGGCATCAGGTAGTTGAACCCCACCTGAGCGGCCGACTGTCGACACTATATCAATTACAGCTAATGGGAGCCAAGGTGATTTGCAGCAATAGGTTGTTGGTCACCTCAAAACACTTCTGACTGCTCAGGTAGCCATAGGACCTTGGACTGCCCAGTTGCCGCCATATAAAGGCATCCTGGAACTGGAATTCTACCTCAACATCATGAGCACCATCAGGTGGACTCTTAACCGAACGTTGACCGTTGTTCACCGTATAATACCCTCCAATGACCGTATTGTTGGTCCCTGCAATCTTGTAGACAAATCGGTACCTGACATCAAAAATGGAGTTGTTATCCACATCCACACTGGCATGGTCGTACTTAAAAGTTTGGCAGCTTTCCACCCTGTAGTCTGTGGTGTAGCCCATTTTGGCAAGCGAATTGTCCTTAAGGTACCGGATAGTATAGGCAATAGGCACACCGGGATTGTCCCGACTATAAACCGCATTTTCCCCGGTGATCACACTGTTGAGCGACCCAAATCCTGAGTCGATATCCGCTAAATTGATGGCTTCTGAGGCTGCTTCGGCATTTCCACCGATGGTCACCACCGTAACGCTTGAGGTTTTCAATATCTCATCATAGGTAGAATTTACGGTCCCTACCCCACTTACACCCCCTGCATATTCCAGGACGGCATCCAGTTCAATGGAGGTATCCGTATTGGTGGTTTCCATACGCACCATAATGATACGGCCGTAGGATACCGAACTTACATAAGCAGGCGGGGCATCGGAACCAATGGCGGCATCAACCTGAGCCTGGGTCACCGAAGGGTCAAAAACACTGCCTGGTGAACTTGGGGTATCCATGGTCACTGTATAAAAAACCTGCTTGAACACCACTCCGGCATAGCGCTTTACGGTAGTGCTCTCATAATCGAACTGGGAAGCCAAGGAGCCTGTGGCCCATTCCAAGTTCAATCCCACATCCATACTGAATTGTTTGGAGGAATACGATTCCGAAGCTTGATAGGATGAATTGGATGCATTCACATAACCATCCTGATAGGCATTGGCGTTCCACCATTCCAAGGCATCATCTATACCGGACTGCACGGACGAATTGGTGGGATTGTCCACCACAATATTACCTTGGGTTCCTATCCCGGGCAGGTCCAAACGAAGGGTCACCGGGGCACGGTCCAATGCCAAGGGGTCCGGGGCACCGTCCAGCATCCCAGCATTGCCTATAACCAAGGCACCTGGGTATACCACACCATTGGTGGGCCGCAAAATGGCCACATCGTCGTAGTTGGATTCCAAGCTATACTCCATGGTCCTACACTCGAACAATTGGCCCAAGGTGGGACCCGTATTGGTAGTGTTGTCTGAATTCATGGTTCTTTCGGCAGCGGCTCCTCCCGTATCCTGTACATTCAGGAGCTCATCAGAGTTGTACGTAAGGCTGGCAATGGAAGAGTTAATGTCTTCGAGATTGTTGTTCTCTTCCCCGCCGTTCTCACCTCCATTCTCGCCCCCGTTTTCCACGGGCGGGTCGGTTCCGCTGTCTTTACTGCACGAAACAGCAATGCATAAAGTCATGGCCCAAATGAATAGGGTCCACACATTTAATTTTTTTACAATTGTTTTCATAACTACTTGGTTTTATGGGTTCAACACTCTCGAAATTAGAGGCCCATCTTATCTGTTCCTATTTATGGATATGGACAAAGCATGGACAGCATCCATGGATTCCATCTCAAAACCCTATGGACGGCCTGTTTTTTCGGAACTACTTAAATTCAATTTAAACTACTGATTATCAATTAATTAAATACATTTTAAAGCATCACCTCAACAAGGACAGCCATGGACAACGTATGGACAAGGCCAAAATCAACCCTTCATCCCCTATTGCATGGCAATGTGAAATCTATGTACCTTGTAATTGAATCAACCTCGACCAAAAATGAAATCAATCTCCTGGACCATCGTAGGTATGCTGCTCTGTGGTTTCTCCCTGGAAGCCCAGACCAACAAAAAGATGGATAGTCTACAAGTGGCCTATGAGGCCTCCACCGATATTACGGAACGAGTGGAACTGTTGCGGGACATGTTCAATATGCAGCTGTATATGGAACCGGGAGAGGCAAAGAACATCGCCTTGAAAATCTTGGACATTTCCCAAAAGGAGAACTATGCCAATGGTATTGCCTTGGGAAACTACGGATTGGGTAACTATCACCTGATTACCAATACACCGGATTCCGCCAACTACTTTTTGAAGAAATCGGCAGAAATCAGCCTGAAGAACAACTTTGGGAACACCTTGGCCAATTCCATTTCCGGTCAGGCCAGCATCAAGGGGGACCGAGGGGATTATATGGGCGCCATAAAACTGAACGATTCCCTCCTACCGCTCTACCAAAAATTGGGAAACTACCTCAACTACGGCATCGCCCTGGGCAATACGGCACGCTTCTACAACAATATGGGGCAGTATGATCGTGCCATGGAAGGCTATATAGCCGCATTGGCCGTTCTGGACACCATTGATGAAGAACCCTTTAGACGGGCCGATATACAAAGGGACATTGGCAAGCTGAACTACTTTCAGGGGAATTACGAGAAGTCCATAGAATATTTCCGCCAAGCCTTGGCGATTTACGAGGAAACCTCGGACAACCTCTACCAATCCTATGTCCTGAACGACCTGGGCAATGCCTATGTGGAAATGGAAGATTTGGACAAGGGCCTTGAGGCCTACCAAAAAAGCCGGAGAATAAGCGAGGAATTCAACTATCTGGACAATACCGCCAATGTCTTGGCCAATGTGGGCATGGTATACCGTCAAAAGGGAGACTTGGACCAAGCCTTGGAATACCAATTCAATGCCCTAAAGATCAATCGGACCAACAACTCCTCCGACAATGTGGTAAGTGTGTTGGGGGAAATTGGAAAGACCTACATGGAAAAGAACGACATCCCCACCGCCCTTCGCTATTTAAATGAGTCCATTGCCTTGGCAGATTCCATTAAAACCGGCTATTATTTGCTTAATGGACTGAATTACCGCGCCAAGGCCTATGAAAAAAACGGCCAGTTTGAAAAGGCCCTGGAGGACCAGAAGAAATATCAGGCCCTGAACGACAGCCTGTTCAATACGGAAAAGTCCAAGCAAATCGAGAACCTGAACACCTATTACGAGACCGAGCAGAAAGAAGCCGAGATTGCCCTGCAACAGGAAGAGATCAACACCCTGAACGAAAAGGCCAAAGTGGACCGACTCACCAAAGGTCTCTACGCGGGGGGCATGTTCTCCTTTATTGCCGTTAGTGGGTTGTTGTTCTTTGGGTTTCGGCAGCGGATGAAGAAAAACCGCATCGCCCGTGAAAAGCAGGAAGAAATCTACCGACAGGAAATCGCGCACAAAAAGAAGGAACTGGCCAGCCAGACCCTGCATTTGGTACAGAAAAACACCTTTATCCAAGAGTTGAAGGAAAACCTCGAGAACATTAAATCGTCCCCCGAAAAGTTCAAGACGGAGTTCCGCCGCATTGTGATGCTGTTGAGAAAGGAAAATGCCTCGGACAAGGACTGGGAGGTCTTTAAGACCTATTTTGCCGAGGTGCACAACGACTTTGACCAAAAGCTCAAGACGCTCTACCCCGATATTTCGGAAAAGGAGATACGCCTGGCCGCCTTTTTGCGCATGAACCTTACCACCAAGGAAATCGCTGCCACCCTGAACGTGCTACCGGACAGTATCCTAAAATCCAAATACCGCCTTAAAAAGAAATTGGATCTGGACAAGGACACGGACCTTATCACCTTTTTGAATACGCTGTAGGTGCGGCCGTCATTTCGATATAAGGAGGGGAAGGACGATTGAGAAATCCCAAAAAAATAGATTTCTCACATTCCCTTCGGTAAGTTCGAAATGACCATAAGGCCCGCAACGTCATTTCGACAGAGTCCCGATGACTGTCGGGACGACGAGAAATCCCAATGATGTCTCGACTGCGCTCGACATGACAGACACATTACAATTCGTGAACATTCGTGCCATTCGTGTCGGAATGCCAAAACGCAAATAAGAAAACCGTTCCCAAGTCATTTCGATATGAGGAGGGTAACGACGATTGAGAAATCCCAATTATGTCTCGACCGCGCTCGACATGACAAGGCCATTGCAGTTCGTGAACATTGGTGCCATTCGTGTCGGAAAGCCAAAAAATAGATTTCTCACATTCCCTTCGGTAAGTTCGAGATGACCATAAGGCCCGCAACGTCATTTCGACAGAGTCCCGATGACTGTCGGGACGACGAGAAATCCCAATGATGTCTCGACTGCGCTCGACATGACAAGCACATTGCAATCTGTGAACATTGGTGCCATTCGTGTCGGAAAGCCAAGAAAATAGATTTCTCACATTCCCTAGATCCCTCGCAAGCTCGGGACAGGGGTTCGAAATGACCACCAACCTCCTAACCCCTATTTCCTATCCCCTAAAATCACTCCGTGATCTGTTCCAGGCACTCCCACAGCCCCTTGATGTTGAAAAGAGCGTCCTTTTCCGCTTCGTCCAAGGGTTCATGGGTGTGGTACAGGGTGGTGTCGTGCACCAATTTTAGGGCCTTGACCAATTCCGGGGCATCCAGATAATGGGTGTACTCCAGCAACTTTAACTGGGCAGGGCTCAATAAAGTAACATGTGTTGGGGCGCTTGGCGCCGTGTCCTCGGCACCGCCACCTTTGCAGTGTGGGCAGTACGCTTGACCTTCTCTTCTTCGCATAACAAAAGAATTAAAAAGTTAAACAAATGGGATAGGTCACCGCGAAACACACCAAAGACAAGCTCTGAAAGGTCTAGGGACTCTCACCCGTATCTTTATTCAAGATATGTTGAGGTTGGGGGCGTGGCTATTAAGATATGTTTCGCACTCCAAATATACATTTTAATTGGTTACAGGTTTATAACTATTTGAAATCGTTTGGGTTAAAGGGTTGGTTACAAGAAAGGAATGGGGGAAATTAGTAAGCCATACCTTAGTCATGCAGAAATAAAGGATGACCCATTACACTAGTTTTATGCCTATATTGAGGTATATAGATGTATTTTATGCTTATATAAACAAGTTATGCATGATTATGAAAAAACGAATTCTGATAATATTTATACTTCTGATTTCAATGAAATCTTTCGCTTGTTCTTGCGAATGTAATTGGAATTGCAGATTCGGGGCGATTTCGGATAATCAGGAATTCGTTGCACTAATCAAAGTAATTGAATATTCGGACTTTTTAGAAAACGAAATTCATGGCTATGATGGAAAAATGCCTTATTCAATAACTGTAGAAATAATCAAAAAATATAAAGGCTCTGAAACCCGAAAACGTTTCAAAATTTGGGGCGACAACGGAATGTTATGCTGACCATATATTGCGGAATTTAAAGTCGGAAAATACTATCTAATTGCACCTTCCAAAATAGAAAGTGATTCCGAAGATGAACAAAACGGAGATTACGACTTTTTCTCTTGTTGGAATGACTATTTGGAAGTGGATTATGATAAGAAAATAGCATACGGAGAATACTCTTGGTGGCGGAAAGAAATTACGCTGGAAAAATTTGAAAGAAAACTGGAAAAATAACTATGCGCAACAAAACCTATACGCAATGCCCTCCGGGACACTGCGCATAACCAAACCGTTGGGCTTAATACAAAAACACTCCTTTATTTAACCCTTTATAAAGGAAATTCGTAATTTTGTACCCCAATACATTTTATGTTCAGTACAGCTGTAATATCATATTCGGATATTGTAAAATAGATAGTCAATTTTCTTTGACTATCTCCCTTCTTTTCCTCAGGTAATCATCTGAGGTAGTATCATCTATTTACATTTTACAAATAATCATAGGCATTGTGGGCGCTTTTGTATTTATATGAATATAAATACCGTAGTGTTTACAATGGTTTAAACACACAGAATATGAAATTGGAACATTTTGGATATAACAACAACATAGAAAAACTAAGGATCCAACATAATCTTTTAGACTTTGGAATCGGGAGAGTTATTTCAGAGCACAAGGAGAGGTATATGGTTAAAACGGAAAACGGCGAATTTGAGGCAGAAATCACAGGGAACCTACGATATACCGCAAATTCTCGTGAAGATTTTCCCGCTGTGGGCGATTGGGTCGCCATTTCTGAATATGATGACCATAAAGTGCTCATACACGCTATTTTGCCAAGAAAAACTATCCTTAAAAGACAGGCCGTTGGCAAAAAAGGGGAAAATCAGATCATAGCGACCAATATTGACTTTGCTTTTATTGTACAAGCAGTGGACAGGGATTTTAATATCAATCGAATAGAAAGGTATCTGACCATTTGCAATGTATCGAATGTACAACCGATCATCATTCTCAATAAGATTGATTTGATTTCCGAAACTGCTTTGTCCGATTTGATATCGGAAGTTCAAGAAAGAGTGAAGCACGTACCGCTTATGGCCATAAGCAATACGTCCCAAAAAGGAATCAAGACAGTGAAAGGATATATCGTACAGGGCAAAACGTACTGCTTGTTGGGCTCGTCAGGCGTTGGAAAATCAAGCCTTCTGAACAATCTTTCGGGCAAACAACTGATGAAAACCAATACGATCAGCACAAGCACCAACAAAGGACGACACGTTACCACACACCGGGAATTGATAGTTCTTGAAAATGGTGGAATTATCATTGACAATCCCGGAATAAGGGAAGTGGGTATCTCAGATTCAGTTGGGGGATTGGAAAAAACATTTGGAGAAATTGTTGAGCTATCCAAAAACTGCAAGTTTAAGGATTGTACCCATACCATCGAAATGGATTGTGCTGTTCTGGCGGCTGTTGAAAGTGGAAAGGTGGATAAATTGTTCTATGAAAATTACCTGAAAATGAAACGGGAAAAAGAACATTTTGAATCAACCGTAGCTCAAAAACGCAAAAAGGACAAGAATTTTGGAAAAATGGTCAAGCAGTTTAAAAATTTGAGAAAATCAAACAAGTACTAATCTATACAACATGTACAAGCAATAGCGGTTTGGCTGCCCATCCAAGCCGCTATTTCATTTAATTAGAGTATTTTGGAGACATGGATTCCAAACTTCCCCTACTCCCACAAGATTATTTCTTGTGGTCCTGTAAAGCCAAAACCATACACACCATGAGGAGACAGCACATTTTCATCTCAATTTCCATTCTGCTTTTTGCCTGCACTGGAATTGCACAATCCACAGGCACCTTTACGGACCCGCGCGATGGCCAGACCTATACGACCATCAGCTTTAAAAATGCTTCTACGGGCACCACCTATACCTGGATGGCCCAAAACCTCAACTACAAGATGCCGGGCAGTTACGCGTATGATGACCATGAGGACAACCGGAAAGAACTGGGCTTGCTCTACACTTGGGAATCAGCGATAAAAGCCTGCCCCTGTGATTGGCATTTGGCAACGGATACCGAATGGTCCCTTTTGGTGGACCAATTTGGCGGCACGGATAAGGCCGGTGAAGCCCTAAAAAGTACCAATGGCTGGAAAGAAGGTGGAAATGGCACCAACAGCAGTGGGTTCAATGCGCTTCCTGCAGGTATTCGCAGAAACAATGGTTATGACGTCTTGGGGTATTTCGCTTTCTGGTGGTCGTCCACTCCTGCCGGTGTAAATGGTAAAGTATGGGGATGGGACATCAGTTATGGCGGCCCAGACATGTCCATCAAATCCAAAGTGTTCCGGTACGATGTCAAAACCCTTGGTGGACTCTCGGTGCGGTGCGTCCGAGATTGACGTATTTGGGTTGTCCAATAAAGGCTTCACTCCCACAATGTTGTATCTTGTAGGCAAGTAACTGATGTTTATCCGAAACCAATGTGAGCCAATAGAAAAAATTCAACCTGAATTAAAGAGCATGAAAATATTCGCCAAATTAACATTGATTACAGCCTTTATTATTGCCCTAAGTGCTTGTAACAACAAAGAAAACAAAGAGGAAACGTTCACCATATCCGGACAGGTAACCGGATTTCCCGATGGAACCACATTCTATCTGAGAAACATGGCGACCGATGCGGTTTTTGATAGTGCCACAGTCAAAAACAACACCTTTACGTTTGAAGGAAACTTGGCCAGTCCACCTGAACATATCTGGTTGAACGCAACCGTGGACAAAAAATTCATCTATACCAATCTACTTATTGGAAATGAGAATATCATTGTCAAAGCAGATATTACAGATTTTCCTTGGGACGTGGATGTCAAAGGTTCAAAAACCCATGAAGATTTTGCTTACGCACAAAGCCTCACCAAAGAGAACAATAAAAAAAGAGATTCCTTGGTCCAAGTCTTTTTGGGTCTCCCCCAAGAAAAACAACAAGAAGCAGGGGCTGAAATTTGGAAGAAAATCAGAAAAATTGACAGTATTACAGATGCCTCACAAGTTGACTATGTAAAATCCCATCCCAATACTTATATAAGTGTAATGCAACTTGGCTTTCTAAAAAATAAATTGCCAAAAGACACCGTTCAGAAGATATTCAATAGCTATACCCCTGAAATAAAGGAGAGCAAATATGCAAAAGTAGTTGAAGTATATCTAAGGGAGAATATCGCTGAGATTGGAGATGCCTTTCATGATTTTGAAGGAGTGAACCAAAAAGGAGAAACCGTAAAATTTTCAAATATTAGAGGAGAATATACCCTTCTTGACTTTACGGCAGCGTATTGCGGTCCTTGTATCCAGGCTGCGGACGAATTGGTTGAAATAAGCGAAAAACACTCCGATTCCCTGAAAATAGTCAGTTTTACACAAGACCCTAAAAAGGAGGTTTGGCTAGAATCCTTGGAACGCGATAAAGTCACCTGGAACAGTATTTACGATGGAAAGGGCAGGTATAGCGAAACATCGATCAAATATGGGGTTCAAGGAATACCAACCTTCGTTTTAATAAATCCGGAAGGAACAATTATTGACAAATGGACTGGTTACCGTGAAGGCAGTATCCTTGAAAGATTGGAAAAACAAAACGGCCCACAACAAGGATTATGATCCATAGTGACAGAGAACCAAAACAAAGTTTCATTGATCAAATAAACGGGGGATACACTTTAATAATCCTATGAAAAACTACCTCTGGATAACATTTTTTGCGCTGACATATTTCTCTGGACATGGACAATTGGAAACCTCAACAACGAAACAGACGGAGAAGATCCATCTCTCAGAAAAGCAATCAGAGCTCATTACCCATTGCATGGACACACTCCCCAACCAAGCACAATTATCAATTGCACTAATTGAAAATGGGAACGTACACTTTTTGGGGTTCAAAAAGGAAAAAGATTCGGTTATACCCTATGACAATTCAGGGAAAGTTTTCGAAATAGGCTCCATCACAAAGGTTTTTACGGCCACCTTACTTGCCGATTTTGTTGTGGACCAGAAAATCCACCTTGATGACCCTATTAATGAACATCTTGATTTTTCGCTGAAGAACAATGTTCAGATTACTTTCAAACAACTGGCGACCCATACCTCGGGGCTGCCCCGCGTACCGATCAGCCTAAGCTCCCCAGATCTGAGTTTGGAGAATCCGTACAAGGACTTCGAAGAGGATAAATTGAGACTTTACCTTACCGAAAAGCTGGAACTCATCGGTGAACCAGGGGCAGCGTCCTCCTACTCCAATCTGGGTTTTGGTCTTTTGGGTTATCTGCTGGAGAAAATTGACAATACCACATATGAAGATTTGATGCAGACCAGAATATTTTCCAAATATCACATGCCCGGCTCTACAACCAATCGTGACCGCATAAAGGAAATCCTTGTAGAGGGATTGAACGATACGGGCAATCCTGTCCCTAATTGGGATATGGCCGCGCATATGGGTGCTGGAGGAATATTGTCCAACATTGAAGATCTGGCAAAATTTGCCATTGCCCAGTTCGATGATACCAACCGAGAATTAAAATTGACCAGGGCAAAGCATTTTACCGTGGACGAATATTACTCAACAGGCTTGGCTTGGGGCTTGATCAAAATGGATTCTGGCGAAGTTTGGGACTGGCATAACGGCGGTACGGGCGGATATACATCTTCCATGATCTTGAACACCGAAACTAAAAATGGCATCATTATTCTATCAAATATTTCCGCGCTTGGCAAACTGACCGCACATATTGCAGGATTGGCCCCTGAACTGATGGAAACGATTGAATAAAAACGGAGTGCCAAAAAATGAAAAATCAATCCTCGGATCCCACAAAATGGCCTCTTGTGTCACTCGCTTCTATGGGAGAATATGGTCCAATTCCCATGAAGTAAAACCAAATTATGATCAATTACACCTATTTTGGGATATTTAAATGTACTTTTTATATAAAAAGTTGACGATAATCATAAAAATGAAACAGAAAATAGATAGAATACTTAAAACGGAATATGAAGAAGTGGTACGGGTCTGGGAATCTTCTGTCAGGGCTACCCATCACTTTTTAAAAGAAGAAGACATCGAATATTTTAAACCATTGATCCTGAACACCTATTTGGATGCCGTGGAATTGAGGTGCATGAGGAATGACGAGAACAACATTTTGGGTTTCCTCGGTGCTGCGGAGCAGAATTTGGAAATGCTGTTCATTGATCCTGAACACCGTGGTAAGAGAATAGGCAAATCATTGCTGGATCACGCCATGGAAAACCTCAATGTTACCAAAGTAGATGTGAACGAACAGGCCGTTGGGTTTTACCAACATTGTGGGTTTGAAGTCATTGGTCGCTCTGAATTGGACTCTTCCGGGAAACCTTACCCGATTCTACATATGGCGTTGAAAAAATGACGACTACCAAATACATATCGAGAATCCTTAACGGAATTTTCATTCTGATCCTGCTACTTTTTGTTCTGGACATGCTGACTTCCTTTGAAATTAAAAGCCAGGCGATAAAGTCGTTTGCGTATTTCGGGATCATGGCTTTGTCGCCCTTGACCTTGCTTTGGAACCTGTGGGCTTTCAGAACAAGGAAAGGGAGAACCATTGGTTCAACACTTCCCACATTGGCCTTGGTAGGAATCTTGATCATCGGACCTTTAAACATCGTGTACTCCTCATCAGCTTGGAAAACACAGAAAGTACTTTATCAGAACGGTCATTTGGACTTCAAAAAAGTAGAGTTTCAAGTGCAGGACGTTGGCGCTTTGGGGTACAACAAAAGAACTGTGGAGGTTACTTATCTGACCAGCTTATTCATGATGGTCAGTCCTATGGCCAAGGACATTGACAATCGAGTGGAATGGATAAAAGTCGACAAAGAGGTAAATGAACTTGAACTGAAATCCCCTAATCCGCCCCCTTCCGCAAAATATTCTCCTATCCGATAGCTTGCATTTATGGGAAAACTATCCCTGTTCCCATCAGGTAAAATTCCAAGATGCCCCATTGCATCGATTTTATGCTTATTTTGTAGGTGTTGTGATATAAAATACATCCTCTAAACAAGTTGCGGTGCAATTTTGAAAGACAAGCCAGTTTTTATTTTAAAACAAAACGTACTGTTCCCTTTGGGAGCAATATTGGTTTCTGCCTCATTGATTCTATCGCTTTTTTATTTGGTGGAACTATACGGAAAAGCACCATGGAAATGGAAAGTCGTGATAGTGGGAATTACCGCCCTAGTATTGATGGTGCATCTGATCAAGCGTATTCTGGCTTGGGAATTCAAGTTTTATGAAGACAGATTGACCATTTCAAGACCGTTTGTCCTTATTGACAAGCAGGAAAAGGATATCCTCCTTTCTGATATTGAAAAAGTCCATCTCTCCTTAGGGTTTCGAAGAAATTGTCAACTTATGGTCCATACAAAAGCTGGAAAAAGATTTGTTTCGTTCTTCGATGTTACAAAAATTCATGCTCCTGCCCAATTGATCGCGCTCTGCTTGAAAAATGGAATTGAATTCACCAGAAGTGGAGGGAAATGGGACCTATAAAGAACGCAAAACATTGAAATGATTAAACCTAAACATACAAGACCATGATAAAGAGTTATTTGAAAGTTCTGGTGGCGGTGATACTTTTTGCCAGTTGTGAAAACAACAAAAAGTCAGAAGCAACCCCAGTTGAAGTGGACCAGACTACACTTGCCCATCATATGGAACGTTTGGCATCGGATGAATTCTTGGGAAGAAAACCCTTCACGGAGGGTGAGGTAAAGACCGTAAACTATTTAAAGGATGAATTTGAAAAATTGGGCCTTTTACCGGGCAATGGCGATAGCTTTTTCCAAGATGTTCCCATGGTTGAAATTACGGGAACGCCTTCCGAAAACATGGTGATTTCCGGGAAAAACACCTCCATAAACTTGGAGCGCCTAAAGGATTTTGTGGCCACGACCAATAAACCCGTTGCCGAAGTGGGGTTGGAAAACTCGGAACTTGTTTTTGCCGGATATGGCATTGTTGCCCCGGAATATGAATGGAATGATTATGCAGGTGTTGACTGGAAAGGTAAAACAGCCGTAGTATTGATCAACGACCCAGGCTTTAAATCCGGGGACTCCACCTTGTTCAAAGGCAATGAAATGACCTATTATGGACGTTGGACCTATAAATATGAGGAAGCTGCCCGGCAAGGCGCCGATGGGCTCATCATCATCCATGACACCGAACCGGCCGCGTACGGGTGGAATGTGGTGGAAGCTGGCTGGAGCGGTTCCCGTTTGACCATAGAAAGCGATCTGCCCCTATTAAATGTCGAATCATGGATCAGTGGGGAAAGTGCCCAAAAAATGTTCGATGCTTCTTCCATCAAAGGTCAAGACTACAAGACCTTGGCCCGTAACAAAGATTTCAACCCAATCCCGTTGGACCTAACGGTTTCGGTGGGCATTACCAATACCATTAAAAAGGATGTTTCCAAAAATGTAGTGGCATTATTGCCCGGAACGGAACGGAAAGATGAATATATCATCTACTCAGCGCATTGGGACCATTTTGGGGTTGGCAAGGCTATTGATGGGGATTCCATTTATAACGGTGCGGTGGACAATGCATCCGGAACTGCGGCCTTATTGGCCATAGCGGAAGCATTCAAGAAAAGTGGTGACACAAAGCGTTCCATTGTGTTCATTGAAGTAACCGGGGAAGAGCAAGGCCTTTTGGGGTCGGCATATTATGCGGAAAACCCCATTTACGACCCTAAAAAAACGGTGGCGAACATCAATATTGACGCTCTGGACAGTCCAGGAAAAATGAAAGACCTGACCATTACCGGTTATGGCCATTCCGAAATGGATGAATATGCCAAGGAAGCTGCCGAAAAACAGAACAGGTATGTCATCCCTGACCCAGAGGCAGAAAAAGGATACTTCTTTAGGTCGGACCACTTTAATTTTGCCAAAATTGGAATACCCGCCCTATATGCAAGTGGTGCCTACGAAGGATTTGAGATCAGCATTGAGGACATCAAAAAGTACAATGACCACTATCGTATGTATAAATACCATCAACCCTCGGATGAATACGACCCGGAAACCACAGAATTGAGCGGAATACAATTGGACCTTCAATTACTCTTTACTGTGGGATTCAAATTGGCCAATGAAGATTATTTCCCAAAATGGTACGATGGCAGTGAGTTTAAAGCTGCACGGGAATAGATGCTGGGCATTGTAAAACCATATTACCCCATAAGCTTAAAGAAAATGACGCAACTGCGATTCTTGGTCATTACCCTATCCACCACCCTTCTTTTGAGTTGTTCCAGTACTCCAAAAGTCAAGTATGCTGATGGGGTATCGGACCAGTTGGAGTATGATGTGATCCTAATGGGAGGTCAATCCAATATGGTTGGACAGGGAAAACTCATAGATCTTGAACCGATGAGCTTTCCCAATATAACCTTATTCGACTTTAGTGCAAATCCGAACCTGAGCCCTCCCCAAGGTAATTTTGGACCCGAAGTTGGCCTCTCCACGGAATTAAGCAAAAACTATCCGAACAGAAGATTTCTGCTGATTAAATACGCCATTGGGGGAGCTTCCCTACTGGACTGGTCACCCAATTACGACGCACAAAAAGCTGAAATCACAGGACATCCCGAATTTGGGAACATGTACAAAAGATTGATCATGCTAACCGATAGTCTGACCAACGGACATAATGTTAGGTTTAGGGCCCTACTTTGGATGCAAGGTGAACGGGATGCTCGAATTCCCGCAGCCGGGGTGGAGTACTACCAAAACTTTGCATCGTTGGTCAACTCCATTAGAAAAGACCTCAACAGTCCCGATTTGCCTGTTATATTCGGAAAAGTCAATCCCCCACCGGATAGATACCCAGCTCTTGACACTGTCGTTCGCGCACAAATTCGAATAACTCAAGAATTGCCCAATACCTATCTTATTGACACGGATGATTTGGAAAAATGGGAGGATGACCTTCACTATTCGTCCAGTGGACTGATCAACCTAGGGGTCAAGTTTGGGAAAAAACTAACCGAGCATATAGAAGTAGAAACGAATGCCATTCATGATTAAACTACATGTGATTGTCACCATAAATTCATAACTTCAAAACGTAAATCCAATCTTCCCCCACCTACCACAAGATTATTTTTTGTGTGCCACTAATTTTAAAACCTGTCAATAATGAAAAGGACCCTAATCGCCATTCTTTCAGCATTCTTTTTTCAAATTGCCCTGCCCCAAAACCCCAGTGCGGAATTTGATTCGCTCATGACCAAAGTTTTCAAGGCAGATGAGGCCGGTGCGGTGGCCTTGGTCGTTAAAAACGGTAAGGTTTTGTACCGTAAGGCTTTTGGGATGGCCAACATGGAACTCGGCGTAAAAATGAAACCCGAAAATGTCTTCAGGATAGGATCCATTACCAAACAGTTCACGGCATCCGCTATCTTGAAGCTCAGGGATGAAGGAAAACTGAGCTTGGATGACGATATCACCAAATACATTGCAGACTACCCTACCCACGGACATCAAATCACCATAAAGCACTTACTTACCCACACCTCCGGAATCAAGAGCTACACCGGAATGGAGACCTGGGATGCCGAAGTCCGGAAAAAAGATTTTACCCCCATGGAATTGATAGATTTCTTCAAGGACCAACCCATGGATTTTGATCCAGGAGAAGAATGGCGGTACAACAATTCGGCCTATTTTATCCTTGGCCATATCATCGAGGTAGTGTCTGGCACAACGTATGAAACCTATATTGACAGCAACTTTTTCAAACCATTAAAAATGTCCAATTCCTACTACGGTTCCCCTTCCAGAATCATCAAGGATAGGGCCTATGGGTACGACAAAAGGGATGGTGAACTTATCAATGCCGATTTCTTGAGCATGACACAGCCCTATGCGGCCGGGTCGTTGCTTTCCACCGTTGATGATCTTTATAAATGGTATAGCTCGGTCATGGAAGACAAGGTCATTTCCAAAGCCTCAAGGATCGAAGCACAATCTACCTACCAATTGAACAATGGAGAAAAAACAGGATATGGCTATGGATGGGGAGTTGGCAATGTCCAAGGAAGCCCAATGATATCCCACGGAGGGGGAATCAACGGGTATTTAACCAGTTCCATATTCCTGCCGGAAGAAAAGTTGTTCGTTGCGGTGTTTTCCAATTGCAACTGTAACTCTCCTGGGGACATCGCCACAAAAATGGCGGCAATGGCCATTGGAAAGCCATTTTCATGGAAACCGATAACCCTGCCTGAAGATGTTATGCGAAGTTATGAGGCGGTGTATGGACCGGATAAGAAAAACCAACGTATCATCACCTTTGAGGACGGACAACTTTTTTCCATGAGGACCGGGGGGAGCAAATTCAAGATATCCCCTTTTGAAAAGGACAAGTTCTTCTTTGAAGGAGGCGGCGTTACCACGCTTCATTTTATCCGGGACGCCAATAATACTATTGCTTCTGTTACCGCAAAGGGTACGGGGTACGACATGGATTTGGAACGTACCGAGTTGCCCATCCCAACCCTGACCAAAATAGAACTAGATGCTTCCGTTACCGATACCTACCTTGGCAAATACGAACTGGCTCCAAACTTCATCATCACGATCTTTAAGGAAGATGATACGATATTTGCCCAGGCCACGGGACAGGGGAAAAATGAAATCATTCCATTTGAAGAGAACAAATTCAGTTTGGTAAATGCGGATATCAAGCTAACATTCAACAAAGATGAAAATGGAGAGGTGAACAGTTTGACCCTCCACCAAGGAGGTGATCACGAAGCTAAAAAAGTGGAATGACCGAAATAGAGATTTGCTGCTATTGTAAAATTGTACCTTACAGACCATTTGCTTTACCAGCGAAGAAAACCAACCATAATCTATGTCAAAACTAGATATCAAACTTGAACAGTTGAATACAAGGACCACAATGCCACGGATTTACAAAATGCTAACCATCAAAGGTTTATCACTAATCATCCCTTTGTTTTGTTTCTTCACCGCATGTCAGCCAAAACCCACCAAAAAAGAAATTTTGGAAGATAAGGTCCATGCCCAAATCGATTCCATTGAAGGGAATGTGGCCGTGGCGTTCCTGAACCTTTCAGACCCCAGCGATACCCTATACATCAATGAAAATGAAGAGTTCCATGCAGCCAGTACCATGAAGGTTCCCGTAATGATCGAGCTTTTTAAACAAAAAGAAGAAGGTAAAATCAACCTAAACGATTCCATACTTCTAATAAATGAGTTCAAAAGTATTGTAGATGGCAGTTCCTACAGTATGGATATTGGTGATGATAGTGACGATGTAATATATAACAAGATCAATACCCAGGTGGCCCTTAAAGATCTAATGTACAATATGATAACGGTTAGCGGCAATCTTGCCACCAATGTTCTGATAGAGCTGGTGGATGCCAAAAAAGTAACCGCTACCATGAGAGACTTGGGCGCCGAGAACATTGAAGTGTTGCGCGGAGTGGAAGATCAAAAGGCCTATGATTTGGGATTGAGCAATTCCACCACGGCAAAAGACCTGTTGATCATTATGGAAGCGATTGCCACCAATAAAGCAGGAACAAAGGAAGACTGCAATGACATGATCGCTATTTTAAAAGATCAACGATTCAACGACCTTATTCCTCGTGATTTGCCAAAAAATGTTGAAGTGGCCCACAAAACAGGTTGGATTACCGGGGTTCACCACGATGCAGGTATCGTATATTTACCCGATGGGCAAAGCTATGTGTTGGTATTGCTCAGTAAAAACATCCAGGATTCAGACAAAGGAACCCAACAATTGGCGGACATTTCAAAAGCTTTTTATGACTATATGGCGCATTAGGCTCTAACAGGAAGTCATCGTATCTTTGCAGTATGGAAGAAGGTAAAAAAATAATCCTCTTTGACGGTGTCTGCAACCTATGCAACAGTTCGGTCCAGTTTGTGATCAAACGGGACAAAAAGGATATCTTCCGGTATACCGCCCTACAAAGCGAAGTAGGCCAAAAGATGATTGAAGAGCGGGGCATTGATACCTCCCAAGTGGATTCCATTATCCTTATTGAACCCGGTGTGGCCTACTATACCAAATCGGACGCAGCATTGGAAATAGGTCAAAGTTTTGGTGGTGGTTGGAAACTTTTGGCGATTTTCACTTGGTTACCCAAACCTTTTCGGGATGCCATGTATGATTTTGTGGCCCGAAATCGCTATAAATGGTTTGGAAAACAAGAATCCTGTATGATTCCTACCCCCGAGCTCAAGGCCAAGTTTTTGGGATGACATTTCTCGATACGGTTTTCTTGGAAAACCACTCAAAATAACAGACTATTTTAGGTTGTTCAGGATAAAATCCAAAGTTTTGTTGGTGTTCAGTTTTTGGTCAAAGGAATAGCTCTTGTGCGTAATGGGGTGTGACAGTCCCAAACTCTTCAGATATTGAATAATCTCCTCATAATCCAATGACACTTTACCCGTGAGCAGCACATCCATACTTTCTTCTTTTTGGTAGCGCTTGTAAATTTTACGAAGGCCACTCAGGTATAATCGGTCCTTGGTAAAGCCCCCTCCTCTATGCGCCCGAAGGGTAATGCTAAAGGCATCATCCCGATTGAGCTTATATTGTCCATGGATAAGGTCAAAGGTATCTGCAAAAGAATACCCTTTGATCAAACTGTCAGCAGCCAACACCCTGTATGCCAATTCTTTTAATCGCTTTAAGGTCAGCGCCCCACCCATATACTCGCTAAAGACCGCCAAACCTTCTTGGGTCTCCACATTTTTGGGCAGACCGTTGGAGAAAATTTTTAAGGGTTGTTGCAAGCCATTGTAGGTAGTCACCAGATGCACTCCGATCTCATGGTTGGCCAACGTAAGCAACTGGTTCTTGCTGAACTTGGTGTTCTTTTTGATCAAAAGTGACTGGGAACTATTACTCACCATGGCCTCTGCGGCAATATTGGTGGAAAACTTAATGTTCAGGGGGAATTCATATTGCTTTACAAAATCCTCAAAATAGGCCCGTGCCTCTTCCGCAGAAAACACTTTTTCCATGTCCGAAGTCATGGGTTCATCCCCAAAATGGAGGATGAAACGTGCGTTTTGTACATCCTTTTCGGTCGGGGTTCCGTAAACGCGTAGCGAATTGTAGTAAAAGTTCTTGCCCCTTCCAATGGTCTCTATACACTGCACCATATTGGAGTAGTAGTATATGACCTCCTGATACAGTTTTCGGATTCTTTCATCCGAAATTCGCTCCAACCGTTGTGAGAAGAACAAACGATGCAACTTATAGGGATCAAACTTGAGCTTGGGATACTTGAACTCGGGCTCAACGGTGTATTTTGATGCGAAAAAGCGGTGCTTCTCCTTTTCAATGTTCAAAGGGTTGATGTAGCTCAACAGCTCTATACGGCGCACCAAACGGTCCAGATTGGCATCAATTTCAAACAGGTCGCCATATTCCCTAGCCAATTGTTGTGTTTCCTTTTCTCCTATCATACGTCCGCTTTTTCAAAAGTAGTTACCATCTCCGGAATCAAAATCTTTAATTGCCGCTCCACGGCGTGTACCACTTCGGGAAAAATAATACCGGTATGCTCATCACAATAGATTTTCGAGATTTCAGTCGCCAAAACTAAGGTATTATCAAATTCGCTAGTGATAAATTTTAGAAAATGGCCGTTCCCTTGAAAGGTATCATTGATTTTTGAGGTTGAAGGTATTCCATGGGGCAGCTGTATGGTCTGCAATCGTTCTCTCCATCGTTCTGCCAATACCCCAAACCGTTCATTATTTATATTGGAAGTGCCCAAATTCCAGACTGGCACTTCCCGCTCCCAACGCTTCCAGTTGTAGCTGTGCATATCAAACACCAAAATTTTAGGGAATTTGGACTCCAGTTTACAGATCAAGGCTTTCGCTACTTTGTAGAAATTACGGTGCTTTTGAAGACTATGCTCCCGTTCGACTTCAGATAAAGGAGTTCGCCAGAGTTGTTTGCCCCAGGCATCGGTATAGATGGCTGTTTCTTCCGGGCGGTTCAAATCATACTCGAACCTGCTGTCACACCCAGCAATGACAATGGGATGGGATTGCACCATTTGTTTGGTACAGGGGTCTTCCTCGTACCAGCGTTCGTATTCGGTATGTAGACAATTGTCCCAAAGTGTTCTTCTAAAGTGGCGACCATCATGAACGGCTCCACATACATAAGGAACGTATTCTTCAATCTTTATGGTAAAGGAGTAATCATCGGAAACCGCTTCAAAACATTCTTCGTTATTGATACGAAGAATCATATCATCAATGCTACACCTAAGCATTTTCCACTTCGTTACGTAATCGGGACCTGCGGTCAAAGGCGGTCAGTTTGTCCAGCACCTTGCTTTCTATGAAATCGATTACTTTGGTCTGAACCTTGGTCTTATAGGCTTTGTTGATATAGGTAATACCCCCTGGAGACATGACATTCACCTCCACCAACTTGCCTCCTATCACATCGATGCCGACAAAGTAGAGCCCATCATTGACCAATTTTGGGCCAATCTGTTTGCACAATGCCTTTTCTTCTTTGGTCAGGGTGTGTTTTGCCACAGACCCACCAGCAGATACATTGGAACGGTGGTCATCGGAACCCGGAATTCTCCGCATAGCCCCAATGGGCTCTCCATTGAGCAATAAAATACGGATATCCCCTTGGTCCGCCCCTTCAATGTATTCTTGAAGTATGACGTAGTTGGAGCTTCCATCTGAATTGGTTACGTAAAAGTCCAATAATGAATTAATATTGGACATGGCCGATTTCTCAATAAGGATGACCCCGGAACCTCCATAGCCGTTCAAGGGCTTTAAAATCATCTTGTCCGCAGTCGAGGCCTTGATCTGTTGAATCAGGTATCTTTTGTTTTTGGACACATGGGTCGCCGGGATGATATTGCTATGGCTATCCCCAAAAGCGGCCGTGTACAATTTATTGTTGGCCTCACGTAGCCCTTGCAGTGAATTGACAATGAACACATCGTCCTTGACCGAATCCAAGAAATTGAGCATCAAGGGGTCCAAGGGGGGATTGGCTCGCATAAAAATCACATCAAATCCTGCCAAAGGAAGCATTTCTTCGCGGATAGTGGCCTGTTTGTAAAAAGTCTTTTGACTGCTGGAAATCTTTTCCTGTCTATTGATCACGGTACAGAAAGCACTGGTAACACTATTTCTAATGGTCAGATTGGCCGGTGTACACAGGGCCACACCGTGTTTTCGCCTTACACACTCATGGATCAAGGCCAAGCTGGTGTCCGTTTCAGGATTAATCTGATCCCACGGATACATTAAAAAACAGATGTTCATGGCAGTATGTTTTTTGTTATTTAACTTCATCGTAATGGTCGTCCCATTCCTCCACGTGAGGCTTCCCCAATTTACCAACCGATTTGGCCACCACCATGGAAACGGTGGCATCCCCAGTAACGTTAACTACGGTACGACACATGTCCAAGGGTCTATCCACTGCGAATATCAAAGCTAGACCTATGGCCAATTTATCTGCTGGGAAACCAATGGATTCCAGCACAATTACCAACATCACCATTCCCGCGCCCGGTACAGCGGCAGAACCAATGGAGGCCAACAAAGCGGTCAGCACTATCGTCAATTGATCGGCAAAGGTGAGGTCAAACCCAAGGGCCTGCGAGATAAAGACCGCGGCCACTCCCTGATATAGACTGGTCCCATCCATGTTAATAGTGGCACCAACAGGCAATACGAAACTGGACACTTCTTTATCCACCCCTATATGTTCTTCAACTCTTTCCATGGTCACCGGTAATGTTGCGGCACTTGAACTGGTAGAGAACGCCAACAATTGGGCAGGACTCATTTCTTTCAAGAACCAAAATGGATTTTTCTTGGTAAAGACCGAAACCACCACACCATAAAAAGCTATCATCAGTGCCAGACCCAATACCACGACCCCTGCATATTTCAACAGGGCCAATAACAAGTCAGGGTCACTCGAGGAGACCACTACCGCCGCCAAAAGTGAAAAAACGGCATAGGGCGCCGTAAGCATGATCAAATCCACCATCTTCAGGACCACATCATTAAGCGAATCGAAGAAATCCTTCAAAGGCTTTGCCTTTTTCTCACCGATCAACAACATGGAAATCCCCAAGAAAATGGTAAAAAAGATGACCTGAAGCATCAAGCTATTGTCACTCATGGCCGCCAGAGCATTATCCGGCACCATATCCACCAAAAATTGCAATGGTCCGCTATCCTTTTGTCGAGAGGCTTCTTCCAGTTTGGAAGTGACCCCGGCATCATTGGCATAAGTTTCCGTGAGCTTGACAACGGTTTCCTGGGATATTCCTTTTCCAGGTCGAACCACATTGACCAACACCAACCCAATGGTAATGGCCACCACTGTGGTAACAATATAGATACCTATGGTTCGTAAACCTATGTTCTTAAACTTGGAAATATCTTTTAGGTCTGAAATCCCCTTGACCAAGGAAGCAATGATAAGGGGAATAGCTATCAGCTTTAGGAGTCTCACAAAAATGGTCCCCAAAGGCTGGATCCAATCCGACACAAAACCCTTTCCCCAATCCACTTGGGTCATTCCAAATCCAAACAGTATCCCCAAAAGCATCCCGATAAGGATTTGCCAATGCAGCTCAAGTTTACGCATATTCACTTTTTAGGAAAGTAATATACTATTTTTGATGGGAAACGACCTAAAGCAGGTCAGATTTTGTTGGAACGCGCCAATAGCGTATAGTCCGCTAGGACCAAGGCTGCCATGGCCTCTACGATGGGAACGGCTCTGGGCACCACACAGGGATCATGCCTGCCTTTGCCTTGAGTAGTGACTTTTTCACCTTCTTTATTGATGGTGTCATAGGCCTGCAACACGGTAGCAACAGGTTTAAATGCCACATTGAAGTAAATATCCATTCCATTGCTGATACCGCCCTGGATACCGCCACTACGATTGGTTTTTGTAGTACCGTCCGTGTTGTAGGCATCATTGTGTTCGCTGCCTTTCATGGCAACCCCATCAAAGCCACTGCCATACTCAAAGCCTTTGACGGCATTGATGGATAACATGGCCTCCCCCAATTTGGCATGGAGTTTATCAAAAACAGGCTCTCCAAGACCGATAGGTACATTTTGGATGACACAGGTAACCACACCTCCGATGGTATCGCCTTCCTTTTTAATGGATTTAATATACTCTTCCATCTGCGTAGCCATTTCCATATCCGCACAACGAACAGGATTGGACTCGATTACGGAAAAATCGAGTTGATCGTAACTCTTCCCCAACTTGAGCGCACCTACTTGGGAAACATAGGCGGTTATTTTAATATCACTCAACAATTGCTTGGCAATGGCCCCGGCCACTACCCTGCTCGCTGTTTCCCTGGCCGAACTCCTACCTCCCCCGCGATAATCGCGAAAGCCGTATTTTTGATCATAGACATAATCGGCATGGGACGGGCGATATGAATCCTTGATATGGGAATAATCCTTGGATTTCTGGTTGGTGTTCCGAATGGCAAAACCAATAGGCGTTCCCGTGGTCTTTCCTTCAAAAACCCCCGAAAAAATCTCTACCGTATCAGGTTCTTTGCGTTGGGTAACTATGGCCGATTGTCCCGGCTTTCTCCTGTCCAGTTCTTCCTGGATCTTTTGAAGGTCCAGTTCAATTCCCGCAGGACAACCATCAATGACCCCGCCCAAGGCAACACCATGCGATTCCCCAAAAGTGGTCAGTCTAAAAAGTTGTCCAAAAGAATTTCCAGCCATCCGGTATAAAATTTAAGAAGTCCAAAGGTAAATGTTAAAAATCATATTCAAAAACAACCTGACCACTTAATGTTATTGTAACATATTGCCCTGGAGATTGATGTTTATTTAACGATATGCTCATGAAATATTGATTTGAATTTGATTTTAAGTTTATTCCTACATCCTTAATTTGTAATTAAACCCTATAGGATTGAAAAAAAGGAAGATAGAACTTGCAGTCATATCCGATGTACACTTGGGCACCTACGGTTGTCATGCCCACGAACTCATCGCTTACCTCAACAGCATACAGCCCAAGAAACTCATTTTAAATGGGGACATCATCGATATCTGGCAGTTTAAGAAACGGTATTTCCCGGCAGCCCACCTAAAGGTGCTCCGAAAAATAATTGGAATGGCTTCAAAAGGTACTGAAGTTTACTATATTACTGGAAATCACGATGAAATGCTCCGTAAGTTCAGTGATACTTCAATGGGGAATTTCAAAATTTCCAATAAATTAGTGCTGAACCTGGATGGGAAAAAAGCTTGGATTTTCCATGGCGATGTATTTGATGTTTCCATACAAAATGCCAAATGGTTGGCCAAACTGGGCGGGTACGGATACGACTTACTTATTCTCATCAACAGTTTTATCAATTGGGGCTTGGTGAGAATGGGCCGTGAAAAATATTCCCTTTCCAAAAAGATAAAAAACAGCGTAAAACAAGCTGTGAAGTACATCAATGACTTTGAGCGAACTGCAGCCGACCTCGCCATTGAAAATGACTACGATTATGTCATCTGCGGACACATCCATCAACCCAAAAAGGAACGCTACGAAAACAAAAAAGGAAGTTGTGTCTATCTAAATTCTGGGGATTGGGTGGAAAACCTCACCGCCTTGGAATATTCCTTTAAACGTTGGAAGGTCTATCATTACAACCATGACCGACTATCCCCTTTCTTTGCCGATGAGGACCTCAAGGAAATGGACATGAACGAACTCATTGCCTCCATTACCGACAAGGAAGTGGAGATTGAAAACGTTTCCGAAGAATACGAAGGCGAAAAACTGGAAAGTGAAAAATCCTTAAACGACCAAAGCTTGTCTCAAGATTGATACCGGATGCTGGGCATCCCGTTCCGTTCCATCCTTGATTTGATGCCTGCAGCTGGTTCCGTTGGCCGAAATCAATGTGTTGGAATCACTTTTCCGTACCGCTGGAAACAACTTTAAGCCCCCAACCTTCATACTGGTGTCATAATGCTCTTTCTCGTACCCAAAAGACCCCGCCATTCCACAACATCCTGATGCGATGATGGAAACCTTGTAGTTTTTGGGCAGATTAAGCACGTCAAACGTAACCTTTTGGTTACTCAATGCCTTTTGATGGCAATGGCTGTGAATTTTTACCGTTCGCTCATCTTGGGTGAAACTATCCGAGGTAATATGTCCTGTGGCAATTTCCGAAGCCAAGAATTCCTCTATCAAAAATGACTTGGATGCCAACTTCTCCACGAGCGGCTTGTCTTCGTAAAGTCGTTGGTACTCATCCCGGAAAGAAAGGATTGCCGAAGGCTCCAATCCCACAATAGGGATGTCCCGGTCCAAAATCCCTCTCAGTTCCTCCATATTTTTTGCCACCAACCTCTTGGCCTGCTTTAAAAAGCCCTTGGATAAATATGTTCTACCGCTTTCAGCAAAAAACAACTCCACATCATAGCCTAGTTTGCATAACAATTCTATGGCGTCCTTACCCACTTCAATATCCAGATACTTGGTAAACTCATCCAAATACAACACCACCTTCTTCTTGGAAAGGTCCGTATTTTTCAAGTTGAATTGCTTCAGGTGTTTCTCGAAATTGAATCGATATACTTTGGGTAAACTACGCTCTTGGGCCACTCCCGAAGTTTTCTTTATAAATCCTCCGATAAGCTTGGAATCGTACATAGCATTGGTCAAACCGGAAAGTTGACTTCCCAAGGCATTCAGTTTGGTGTTGTAGGCAAACAGCTTGCCGCGCAACGGATATCCGTTGCTTTCTTGATACTGATACAAAAATTCAGCCTTTAATGTTGCCACGTCCACATTGCTGGGACATTCGCTGGCACAAGCCTTACAGCTCAAGCAAAGGTCAAAAACTTCCTTGAGTTCTTTTTGATCAAACCGATTGGTTTTCTCCGTATTCGTCAAAAACTCACGTAACGCATTGGCCCTTCCCCGCGTGGTATCTTTTTCATTTTTGGTGGCGTGGAAACTGGGGCACATCCCTCCGGACATATGATGACTCTTTCGACAATCCCCACTTCCATTACATTTTTCGGCCGCCTTTAGGATGCCTTCACTATCTGAAAAGTCCATCAAGGTATCCACTTCAGGCTCCTTTCGGTCCACTTCATACCTCAGGGATTCATCCATGGGATAGGCATCCACAATTTTCCCTGGGTTGAAAATGTTATTAGGGTCAAACAACGACTTTACCCGTTTGAGCAATTCGTAATTTTGCTCCCCGATCATCAAAGGAATAAACTCGGCACGGACAATACCGTCTCCATGCTCCCCGCTGAAACTTCCTTTATATTTTTTGGTGAGTTTGGCCACATCGGTGGTGATGGAACGGAACAGCACCACATCCTCTGACTTTTTCAGATTGAGAATGGGCCTTAAATGCAGCTCCCCCGCTCCGGCATGGGCATAATACACCGCGTCTTGGTTGTACCCCTTCATGATTTGGGAAAATTCGCCAATGAAATCTTTCAAATCTTCCAAAGCCACGGCAGTATCCTCAATACACGCCACCGCTTTGCGGTCCCCCACCATATTCCCCAAAAGTCCCAAGCCCGCTTTGCGGAGCTCAATGGCCTTGTTGATATCATCTCCCATCAAAACGGGACTGGCATAGCTCAATCCTGATTTTTCTATGGTATCCAATAAACCTTTGAGTTGTTTTTGTAGCTCTTCCTCGGTATGGGCCCTCACCTCCAACATGAGGATACCTGCCGGGTCCCCATCCACAAAAAACCGATTGGCCAACTGCGCCCTGTTGTTTTTGGTGCAATCCAAAATAACCTTATCCATCATCTCGCAGGTATGCAGATTGTGCTGCATTACGGGAGCCACATCACTCAAACAGTCCTCCAAAGTACTATAGTGCGTCGCTACCATGGCTGACATTGGCGGAGGTAAGTCATCCACCTGCAGTGTAATCTCTGTAGTGAAGGCCAAAGTACCTTCACTCCCGGACAATAACTTGCACAAATTAAAGTCTTCCTTAAACTCACCGAACAAGTTGTTTTTCAACAATTCGTCCACTGCATATCCCGTATTTCTACGGTGAATACTGGCTTTTGGAAATTCTGCCTCAATGTTGTCCCGATTCTGTTTATTGGAAAGTTCTTTCTCCAGATTAGCATGGATGGTCCCTTCCAAAGAATCTTCCTGTTTTTTCTTGTCAAATGTTTCTTTTGAAATTTCCGCAAACGAAGCTTCACTACCATCGGATAAGATACAGTTCAAAGCTACCACCTTGTCCCGAGTAACCCCGTATTGAATGGAAGTTGTTCCGGAAGAGTTGTTTCCGACCATCCCTCCGATCATACATCGATTGGAGGTGGATGTGTTCGGCCCAAAAAACAAACCAAATGGTTTTAAAAATTGGTTGAGTTCGTCCCTAACCACCCCAGGCTGCACACGTACTTGCTTCTTTTCCTTGTCCAGATGAAGAATCTGTGTAAAATTCCGCGATACATCCACAACAATGCCTTCACCAACACATTGCCCCGCCAATGAGGTTCCTGCGGTTCGAGGAATCAAACCTACCTTGTTGGTATTGGCAAAATGAATCAAAGCCTTGATATCATCTGTATTTTTCGGGTAAGCCACCGCAGTGGGCAATTTTCGGTACACCGAAGCATCCGTGGCATACAAGGCCCTGCTAAGGTCGTCCATCAACAATTCTCCATCCAATTTATCCGACAGAGATTTTAACAAAGATTTATCCAATCTGGAACAATTTTTGGTGACTGAAAGAGTTTCAAAAGTGTCATATAGACACTACAAAATTATTTTAATTTTAATTAAAAAAGAGAACCTCATGAAAATTACCTCATTATTTGCTATGCTTTTTTTATTTGCCGCAACCGCAGTGAGTGCGCAAGATATTGCCAATCACGCCCTTGGACTCCGTTTAGGGGATAGCGATGGCTTTGGGGCAGAAATATCATATCAGAAATCCATTGCGCAGTACAATAGGGCGGAATTTAACTTAGGCTGGAGGGACAGCCGTCATTTTGACGCATTCAAACTCAGTGGTGTATACCAGTGGGTACACCAGTTAGACGGCAACTTTAACTGGTATTACGGTGTTGGTGGCGGACTTGGAAGTGTAGACTTTGACCCAGAACCCAACTTTGACAATGACAACGATGGCGTCTTTGTCTTCGCCGCCGGAGATATTGGGGTGGAATACAACTTTGACATTCCATTGCTCCTTTCCTTGGACTTTAGACCCGAAGTGGGCCTAGTGGGCTACGATGGGTTCAGTGACAACTTTGACTTTGACATTGCGCTAGGTATACGATACCAATTCTAAAAAAGAGAACTTTACATAAAAAAAACCTTGGCATTTGTAAAGTGCCAAGGGTTTTTTTATGCCATAAGGAATGAATACCTTAGCAGCTTAAACAACAAAACATGAGAAACGCATTAGCAATCTTCCTAGCAGTTTTATTTTTAGCCTCGTGCCAATCGAAACCTAAAGGATATACCCTAAATGTTACCGTAACCGGAGAACCTGAAAATGGCACCACCGTCTTTCTAAGAACCACGGACTCCCTTAACCAATTGGTGGACTTGGACACCACTACCATTGAAAATGGCGCCTTCAGCTTTACAGGAACACAAGCCGAACCCAGATTATCTTATATTTTTCTGGAATCTGGAAGAGGAAACGTTCCGTTGATTTTAGAGAATGGGGATATCAAAATCAGGTTTCCAAAAGACAGTATGACCCATGCCAAATTAGAAGGCACACATCAAAATGATCTTTTCATGAATTTTTTGGATGGTTCAAGAGTACTGACTGAAAAAGGCATGTCCATGCAAAATGATATGCGGATGGCCGCCCAACAGAGGGATACGGCAACGGTAACCGCCTTGCGTGAAGAGTTCATAGAATTTCAAGAAGAGGCCAAAAGTTTCAATGTGGAGTTCGCAAAAAACAATCCGGATGCTTTGATATCTGCATTGATCATTGGAAACCTTATGGCTGGCAAAGCATTGCCCCAAGAAGAAATAAAGGCCATGTTCGAAGGACTTTCCCCAGAAGTAAAAGCTTCTGAACCCGGAAAGCGAATTAAAGAACAATTGGACAGGATGAAATCCACCGAAGTTGGAGTGAAAGCGCCAAACTTTTCTGCTCCCACTCCAGATGGGGATGTGTTGGCTTTGAGTGATGTAACCACAAAGGGAAAACTAACCTTGGTCGATTTTTGGGCTGCATGGTGCAGACCTTGCCGTGCCGAAAACCCGAACATTGTTTCTGTATACAACAAGTACAAGGACAAAGGCTTTAATGTAATCGGGGTTTCCCTGGACAATCGTGCAGAAGACTGGAAACAAGCCATTGAGTCCGATGGATTGGCTTGGAACCATATCTCCAACCTAAAGCGGTTTCAAGACCCTATTGCCCAATTGTACAATATCAATGCCATTCCTGCTGCCTTCCTTTTGGATGAAAACGGGGTAATCATTGCCAAAGACCTTCGCGGACCTGCCTTGGAACAAAAAGTGGCCGAAGTTCTTAACTAAAGAAATACTCCACTCAGATAATAAAAAGGCCCCTGATCAGGGGCCTTTTTATTGGATTATATTTTTCCCAGTTTCTCCAAAATAAAGAGAATCACTATAGGCACGGCCAATAAAACCACGATGAAGGTATCAGTTACAAAAAGTTCGGGCATAAAGAGCAAGGTAACCAAATAGCCTCCTATGGCACCACCAAAGTGTGCAGTGTGTCCTATGTTCCCCAATCTACTTTTCATCCCATAGATGGAATACAAGAGATATCCGATCCCCAACACATAGGCCGGCAGTGGAATGGGAATGAACATAATGCCCAACTGCATGTCCGGGTTCAGCAAAATTGCGGAATATAGGATTCCTGTGACGGCGCCACTGGCCCCCACGGCACTGTAATAAGGTTCATCCTTATGAAAAAACATGGCCAACAGACTCCCTGCTATCAAACTGATAAAATAAATGATCAAAAATTTCCCTGGACCAAACCACCCTATCACCACATTGGCAAAAAAGTATAGGGTAAACATGTTAAAAAACAAATGGGAAAAGTCAACATGTAAAAAGCCAGAAGTCACAATTCTGTCGCGCTGTCCGGCCCGAATTCCACTGATATTGAACTTATATCGGTCAAAAAAGCCGATATCATTGAATCCCTTAAGGGAAACCATCACGTTGGCAGCCATGATGGCAATGGTGGCGATATGTAAATTGAACATGGTTATTAAGGTTTGGGTTCAAATATAGCTATATTTGCACACACGAATCGCCTATGCAGTTGACCATATTCATCCTTGCCTATCCCTTGCTCTGGTTGGTCTCCAGACTCCCCTTCAAACTGATTTACTTACTTTCAGATGGTGTGTATGTACTACTGTACCATGTTATTGGATATCGTAAAAAAGTGGTGCGCAGTAACTTAGCCTTGGTTTTTCCAGAAAAGACCCCAGCAGAACGCCTGGTGATAGAAAAAAAGTTCTACAAACATATGTGCGATATGTTTTTGGAAATGATAAAGACCTTGGGCATCAGTAAAAAAGAAATTCAAAAGCGATTTACAGTAAGTAATTTTGAGCTGATCCATGGCCTTGAAGAAAAAGGGACCAACACTATGCTTATGCTTCCCCACTATGCGAGCTGGGAATGGGTTTTGTCATTAAACCTTCAAATACAGTCCAAAGGCTACGGCATCTATCAAAAAATAGAGAATAAGTATTTTGATAGACTGATCCGTCAGATTAGGGGAAAATTCAACACCACTTTGATATCAACAAGGGAGTCCAGAAAAATCCTGAAAGCTGCAAAAGAGAGCAATGAGTTGTTGATGGTAGGCATAATCAGTGATCAATCCCCAATGGTCAGCAGGGCAAAGTATTGGACGGATTTCATGGGAATTGTGGTTCCTGCCCACGTTGGAGGTGAGGAAATCTGTAAAGCCAATGACATTGTTCCAGTATACCTTAAGGTTAAAAAGAAGAAAAGAGGATACTACGAGGGGACTTTCAAAATACTTTCCGAAAACCCTGCTGAAGTAGAGAACTACAAGATAACAGATGCTTTTTTGAGAGAGACTGAAAAATCCATACGGGAAGCTCCAGAGTACTATTTCTGGACGCATAAACGCTGGAAACATAGAAACAAGGTTCCCTTAGAGTTTCAGAATCAGAAGGTAAGGTCAAAATAGGCTTTTACTCGACGTAAGTGCGATGCAATTTGTTGTTGGTCGAAATTTTATAGAATATTTTTCCTAGTTTTCTACTTTCTAAACCAACTAAACAAACTTTCATGGAATTATTGCAAACACTATACAACGAGATTGTAGGCTTTCTGGGCATCTCACAGGCATGGGAAATTCTAAGTTCAGGTGATTATTCATCGTTCACGACCTATGATGGTATTGTTTCCCTGATCTATCCCATAATTCCCCTTCTGCTTATCCTTGAACTTATTTTGGGGTTGATCTATAAAAAACCCCAGGCCAAGGTGTACAAAGTGAATTTTCTGATCTACATCTTCAATCGGGTTGTAGGACGGTTCATTGCCATTGCCATGGTTGCCCTTTGTATTGGCTTGTTCCAGAAATATGCGCCTTTTCAGACCTCAATGACTTGGTATTGGTTCATTTACGGATATATCGTTTGGGAATTGGGTCATTTTGTCTATCACTATCTGGGTCATAAAGTTCGATTGTTCTGGTGCCTCCACTCTACGCACCACGCTCCGGAAGATATGAATCTGTCCGTGACCCATGCCCATTTTTTCTTGGAGGCACCCTATGCCGATACTATCCGGACCACCATCTGCATTCTATTGGGTGTACAACCCGAATTACTGTTCTTGATCATGTTCATTGATGGCACCTATGGCGCTTTCATCCATATTGGGGAGAATTTATTGAAGAATGGTCGATTGGGTTTTTTGAACAAAATCATCCTGACCCCTTCGCACCACAGGGTACACCACGCCAAAAACCCACTGTATATGGATACCAATTTTTGCAACCTGCTCAACATCTGGGACAAGGTATTCAAGACCTATCAGGAAGAACAACACGATATCCAAATTGAATATGGCATCACCCGTGAAATGGACTCAGGTAACTTTCTGGAAGTATATTTTGGTGAGATAGTGGCCTTGGCCAAGGATGTTTGGAATGCTCCGGGTATCCTCAACAAGTTTCGCTATCTGGTTATGCCTCCAGGATGGAGCCACACCGGCGACCACAAAACCGCCAAAGTGGTCAGAGGCGCCTATTTGGAGTCGGTACATAGCTAAATCATTCGGAGGCTTGCTCCTTTATTGGACAGCATCCAAAATCATATACTTTTCTTAAAAGAGAACCGCAAGTTGGTTCTCTTTTTTTATATTCAACAATCATTCAATCAACAAAAAATGAAACAGTTAACTGCTATGGTGCTCTTCTGCACTTTTGTGCTGTCTTATGGACAGCGACCTCCCAAAGACATTCCCCAGGAAGTTTTGGAAGCCATTAAAACAGAGGTTTGGATTCCTTTTATGGAAGCCTACGACCAATCTGACTCCCAAAAATTAAAGTCCATCCACACCCAGGATATTTTTAGGGTGACCCAAGATCAAAACCAAGTGGAGACCGGGGAAAGCTATTTGGAGGAATTTGGGGATTTTGTGGAAACCGTAAAGACCCGAGGTAGCCAAATAGGCATTGCCTTTGCCATTCGGTCCACGGCTCTCAACGATGCCGGGGACATGGCCTACCAAACCGGATATTATCGTTTCAGCTCCAAAAGAAGTGATGATGAAAGCCTAGTGGTAAGGGGGTATGGTGAATTCAATGTGGGATTACGCAAGGAAAACGGCACGTGGAAAATATGGCTGGATGCGGACAAGCACATCCAGCTATCGCCAGAAGATTTCAATGCGGAGGAAATCCTATACGAGTTGGGGAAATCCTAACTCAACCCTGCCACTTCCTTGATTTCATCAATGATCCTATCGGCAAGACCATCGGCTTCCGCTTGCGATTTGGCCTCCGTATAAATTCGAATAATAGGTTCTGTGTTGGATTTTCGCAAGTGTACCCAATTTTCAGGAAAGTCAATCTTTACCCCATCAATAGTGGATACTTCTTCGTCTTTGTACTTGTTGTGCATGGCATCCAGAAGCGCATCCACATCCAACTCGGGAGTAAGCTCTATTTTCTTTTTGCTCATGAAATAGCTAGGGTAACTGGCCCTAAGTTCGGCGACAGTACCTCCTCTTTCGGACATCAACATTAAAAAGAGAGCGGTGCCCACCAAGGCATCACGACCGTAATGGCTTTCAGGATAAATAATGCCTCCATTACCTTCACCGCCAATAATGGCATTATTGGCCTTCATTTTGGTCACCACATTCACCTCCCCTACTGCTGCTGCTTCATAGGTGCCATCGTGTTTCTCCGTAACATCACGCAAAGCCCGTGACGAGGATAGATTGGACACCGTATTTCCTTTGGTCTTTCCCAAAACATAATCGGCACAAGCCACCAAGGTATATTCCTCGCCAAACATTTCACCGTCATTGCTGATAAACGCCAAACGATCCACATCAGGGTCCACCACAATACCAAAATCGGCTTTTTCCTCCACTACTTTTTTACAGATGTCCCCCAAATGCTCCTTCAATGGCTCTGGATTGTGCGGAAAATGTCCTGTGGGGTCACAATACAATTTTACCACTTCAACCCCCAGTTCTTCCAACAATTTTGGAATGGCAATACCTCCAGTGGAGTTCACACCATCGACTACCACTTTGAATTTTTTTTCTCTGATGACATCGGCATCCACTAAGGAGAGTTCCAATACTTCATCAATGTGGATGTCGATATAGGAATCGTTTTTGGTGATGGTCCCCAAATCATCCACTTCAACAAAGTTGAAATCCTCTTTGTCGGCCAAGGTCAATATTTTGGCACCTTGTTCCGCATCCAAAAACTCACCCCGTTCGTTCAACAACTTTAAGGCGTTCCACTGCTTGGGATTATGACTGGCGGTCAAAATGATTCCTCCATCCGCTTTTTCAATAGGAACCGCAATTTCTACAGTAGGGGTTGTGGAAAGTCCCAAATCAATTACATCAATGCCCAATCCCACCAAGGTGGAGACCACCAAATTTTGGATCATCTCACCGGACAAACGGGCATCCCTGCCGATCACCACGGTCAATTTCTCTTTTTGGGAATACGCTTTCAACCAGGTACCATACGCTGCCGCAAATTTTACGGCATCCACCGGGGTCAGATTCTCATTGGTTCGTCCTCCTATAGTTCCTCGTATTCCAGAAATTGATTTGATCAGTGTCATATTGTTAAAAAAGTTTTTGCAAATATATAGGGCCCATCCGTATTCCATGTTTGGAATTTGTAAATTTCGATGGAAAAGAAATTTGCCCCGATGAACTTCCTCGCCCACATCTATCTGTCCTTTGATGACAAGGAAATTACCTTGGGAAATTTCTTTGCCGATCATATCCGAGGCAATAAATACAAACACTTTCCGGAACGAATCCAAAAAGGCATCTTGTTGCACCGGGAAATCGATACCTATACGGACTCCCACCCTATTCCCAAACAAAGCAGTAAGCGGTTACACAAGAATTACAGCCACTACAGCCGTGTTATCGTGGATATTTTTTACGACCACTTTTTGGCCAAAAACTGGAGCGATTATTCAGAAGTTCCCCTTGAAGACTATGTGGAAAACTTTTATGACCTATTGGAGGATAACTACAATCTGCTTCCACTGGGCACCAAACGGATGATGCCCTATATGATCACGGACAATTGGCTGCTCAATTATGCCAACTTAGCCGGTATTGGCAGAGTACTCAACGGAATGAACCGAAGGACGCAGAATAGGTCGAAAATGAATTTCGCCATTTTGGACCTCGAAGAACATTATGCTGACTTTGAAGCAGAGTTCACCGCTTTTTTTGAAGAATTGATTACCTTTTCCAAGCAAAAATTCATTTCCCTATGCGAAGAATAATACTCCTAGCCCCCCTCCTTTTCCTGTTCTTGAACTGTAAGCAGCAACCTGCGGTCCCTACGGGACTGGTCACGGAAAAAGCCATGGTGGTCTCGGCCCGTGAAGAAGCCTCAAAAATTGGAACGGACATCATGAAAAAAGGCGGAAATGCCTTTGACGCCATGGTGGCCACAGAACTGGCTCTCGCGGTTGCCTATCCCTTTGCCGGAAATCTCGGCGGCGGTGGTTTTATGGTCTATCGAAAGAACAACGGCGATATCGGTGGTATCGACTATCGTGAAAAAGCCCCGCTTGCCGCCCACAAGGATATGTATCTGGATTCCCTTGGGAATGTGATTCCGAATATGAGCATTGTTGGAGCCACTGCGGTTGGCATCCCCGGAACCGTGGCCGGCGTCATGGAAGTACATAAAAAATTTGGCTCCCTACCCCTGTCCGATATCATGGAACCTGTAATCGCTTTGGCCCAAAAAGGTGTGGTGGTTACCGCAAAACAAGCCAAACGATTGGAAGGTTACAAAGAACGGTTTATAGAAGTTAATGGGGATAGCACCAAATTTGCTGCCAATTTCAAGGAAGGAGACACCATAAAATATCCTGAACTCGCCAATACCCTAAAAAAGATTCTTGATAATGGAAAAGATGGCTTCTACAAAGGTGAAGTGGCCCAAAAACTGGCTGCCTTTGTGCAAGAAAAGGGAGGCTATATGACCGAAGAAGATTTAGCGCGGTATGAAGCCAAGTGGCGTGACCCAATTGTCTTCAACTATAAGGACCTACGCATCATTTCCATGAGCCCACCCAGTAGTGGTGGGGTCACCATTAATCAAATCTTTAAGATGATGGAACCCCATGACATTTCCAAATTTGGTCACAATTCCGTGCAGACGATTCAGCTCTTCACCGAAGCAGCGCGACGTGCCTACGCGGACCGAAATTATTTCTTGGGCGACCCTGATTTTGTGGATATTCCCTTGGAAACCTTGCTCAGTGATGCCTATTTACAGGAACGCATGTCCAATTTTTCATTTGACCAAGCCACTCCTTCTTCAGAGGTGAGCCATGGGGAGGTGGAAATTGTGGAAAGCTCCGAAACCACCCACTATTCCATTGTGGACAGCGAGGGAAATGCTATTTCGGCTACCACCACTTTGAATGGTGGGTTTGGCTCCAAACTCTATGTAGATGAATTAGGGTTCTTTTTGAACAATGAGATGGACGATTTCAGTGCAAAACCCGGAGTACCCAATATGTTTGGATTGATTGGTGCTGAAGCCAATAGCATTGCCCCTGAAAAACGTATGTTGAGCAGTATGACCCCTACCCTAGTGGAAAAGGACGGAAAGCTCTATATGGTCGTTGGCACACCAGGGGGCTCCACCATTATCACCGCAGTGGCCCAAACCATCCTCAATGTGTATGAGTTCAATCTGAGCATGCAAGAAGCGGTAAATGCTCCGCGGTTCCATCACCAATGGCTGCCCGACATGATTATCTTTGAACCCGAAGGGTTTCCCAAAACCCTTACGGACAAACTGAAATCGAAAGGATACCTCATCAATGAAGAAAGAACGCCCATTATTGGGAAAGTGGATGCCATCCGTGTGCTCCCTGATGGCCGATTGGAAGGCGGAGCCGACAAGAGAGGGGACGATACCTCTGTTGGATTTTAAGGTTTGCCTATGAGTTTTGATGTCGTTGTACTGACCGACCCAAGATATATCAATCCCAAAGAGGAAAGCACCTACATTCAGAATGTCCTTCTTGAGGACCGTTTGGTTTTGGAAGCACTGCAACGCCTTGGGTTGAATGCCACAAGAAAGTCGTGGGATGATCCACACTTTGATTGGTCGTCCACCAAATATGCGTTGTTCAGGACCACTTGGGATTATTTTGACCGATACCAAGAGTTCTCCAAATGGTTGGAATCTGCTTCAAAACAGACGAAATTTATCAATTCCAAGAGCCTCATTTATTGGAACATTGACAAACACTACCTAAAGGACTTATCGAATAAAGGGGTGAACGTCCCTAAAACCATTTTTATTGAAAAAGGGACCCAAACCACACTTGAAGACACCATTGAAGATGCGCTCAAAAGTCTAGGGTTCATGGATGACATATTTATCCTAAAACCTTGCGTTTCCGGAGCGGCCCGCCATACCTACAAAATCCTAAAGGAAGACATTCCAAAGTACGAAGACCTCTTTCAGAAGTTGATTGGCGGGGAGGCCATGATGCTCCAAGAATTTCAGGAAAACATTGTTAAGGAAGGAGAAATCTCCATGATGGTATTCAATGGGAAATTCACCCATGCGGTGCTCAAAATTGCCAAACCGGGGGATTTTAGGGTGCAGGATGATTTTGGTGGCACCGTACACGATTATATTCCCTCCAAAGAACAGATTGCCTTCGCCGAAAAAGCGGCTCACGCGGCACTGGAGCTTCCACTATATGCACGAGTGGATATTTTTAAGGACAACGACGGGGAATGGGCCTTGGCCGAGCTCGAAATTTTTGAACCGGAGCTTTGGTTCCGATTATATCCTGAAGCGGCCAACATTCTTGCCAAAGGTATCAAGGAAACCTATTTCGCGTAAGTCTTAGGTATTGACTTGCCCCATCTGGCGCTTGAGCTCTTCCATGGACTGCTGCAATTGCTTCAGCAAACCAGTTTCGGTAGTGGCATCCACGTTAAAGGTCAATTTGCTGCTCACTTCCCAAATTTCTTGGATTTGGAAGGGCTTAATATCGTAAGGCGGGTATGCTTCGTTCAAGGAAACCAAGGTGATGTTGTTGGAATTCGGGCGTTTCTCAATCTTTTTGACCATCACCGAATCCTGAAGCACCACCACGTACATTTTATTCGGGCTCACATGATCTATGTGTTCAATGGCACGGGCCAACACCCAATCATTGGGCTTTAGATTGGGCAACATACTGTCGCCTTCGACTTGAAAACCACGATAGGTGGCATTTCTAAACTCCGGAATGGGCAGGTCAAACGCTGGTAATTGTTGATACCAACTGGTATCTGCAATATTTTGGGGATACCCTGCCGCGGCCCGGGCATTCACCAACACCATATTATCCTGGTCTGAATTATCAACAGTGACCACTTTGGGGATCACACTGGTTTTGGAGGTGTCCAGATGTTTCTGATCACTTTCCCCAAACAGCCACATGGGATTGATCTTGAACTGTTTCAACAACTCCGTCACCACTTTCCCCGATAGCTTGGTCCTACCCCGTTCAATATCGGCCGTGGTATTCTTCACGCCCAACAATTGGGCAAACTCCGCTTGGGTAAATCCCAATTCGCGGCGGATATCCGTAAATCGCTTTAAGGTTAGTTCATTTTCCATGTCATCCGTACTTATATGAGATTGAGGCCTGAATTGTTCATTATTCAACTTAAAGAACAAAGACCTCTCGACTGCGCTCGAGGTGACCTTATAATTTCAAATATACATAATTTGGATTATTTCCAAAATATTTAATGGATTATATCCAATAATTGGAATATTTCCATATCTTTGATTGGAATATTTCCATATCTTTGATTGGAATATTTCCAAGTTATGAATTTTGAACGGATACGGGAAAAGTTGAACATTCTGGCGGATGCAGCCAAATATGATGTGTCCTGCGCCAGTAGTGGTAGTGACCGGACCAATAAAAGCCAAGGATTGGGCAATGCCTCTAAAATGGGCATTTGTCATAGCTACACGGAAGACGGCAGATGTATCTCTTTATTGAAAATCTTATTGACCAATCACTGTATTTTTGATTGCGCCTATTGCGTGACACGGAAAAGCAACGATGTGCAACGGGCCGCTTTCAAAATCCAAGAAGTGGTGGACCTCACCATTAATTTTTATCGCAGGAACTATATCGAGGGGCTGTTCTTGAGTTCCGGTATTTTTAAAGATGCGGATTACACCATGGAACGTTTGGTGGCCGTGGCCAAAAAGCTGCGGGAAGAGGAAAATTTCAACGGATACATCCATTTAAAATCCATTCCCGGGGCCAGTGATGAGCTTATGTACGAAGCGGGTCTGTATGCAGACCGACTTTCCGTGAACATTGAAGTACCAACCATTTCGGGATTAAAGTTATTGGCTCCCGACAAAAAACATGAGGATTTTACCAAACCCATGCTCAAGGTGAAAAATGAGATTGTCCGCTACAAAGCAGAACGAAAGATCATCAAGAGTACCCCAAAATATGCCCCTGCCGGCCAAAGCACCCAAATGATTGTGGGCGCTTCCGGGGAAACGGACAAGGACATCATGTATTCTGCCGTCCATTATTACAAGAATTACCAAATGCGCAGGGTCTATTATTCGGGCTATGTTCCCGTAGCGGATGATATGAGACTGCCCGCCATAGGTTCAAAAGTACCCATGTTGCGCGAAAACCGATTGTACCAAACGGATTGGCTCCTTCGGTTTTATGGCTTTGCCATTAACGAAATCCTGAACAAGGAACATCCCAATCTGGATATGGATGTAGACCCCAAACTCTCATGGGCGTTACGCAATCTGCACCATTTTCCAGTGGATGTGAACAGTGCAGACAGGACCTTATTGGCACGAATCCCGGGAATCGGGATGCGTTCCGTGGACAAGATTCTTAAGGCACGCCGCTTTCGAAGACTGAACTGGGACCACCTTAAAAAAATCGGGGTGGCCCTCAACCGTGCCCAATACTTTATGGTATGTGATTCCCGCCATTGGGAACGTAGGGATTTGGATGCGGAGAAAATCAAAGGCATGATCCTACAGACTTCCTCAGGGAAGTTTTGGAATCAGTATAGCACCCAATTGTCATTGTTCAATTAACAATGTGCAATTACTAACAGGAGTATGCCGGTACGAGTGCACAAAGAAATCTAGATTTCTCTGTCGTAAACTCACTCGAAATGACACTAAGTACAAATTGTCAGTTCGAGCGCAGTCGAGAACTTAAATTTGGAATTAAAAAAACAAAAATGAATTAACCGTGAACACTATGGAACCTTCAAAAACCCTAATTTACGATGGCAGCTTCAATGGTTTCCTTACTGCCGTCTTTGTCGCTTTCGATGAAAAAATCAATGTGGCCGATATCCAAAAAAACGGTCAAGGCCAAAACGGATTGTTTTCCGAATCAGAAACCATCTTTACCCATGTGGAAAAGGCCAAACGGGTCTGGAACGGAATCAGAAATAAGAGTCATAATGCCATTGCCAATGTGTACTTTGCTTTTTTGAGCGAAACCGAAGGGGTAGAATTGATGCTCTACACCTACATTCAAAAACTGATGGCCACCACCCTTGGAAAGCAAATGGATTATTCCGATGGGATTGTACTTTTCATTGACCAATTGGCCAAAAAAGTGGGTCGCGAGAAACACCGTATGGAAGCCTTTGTCCGCTTCCAACTGACCAAGGACGACATCTATTTTGCAAACATTGAACCTGATTTTGATGTATTGCCCCTGATTTCAAAACATTTTCGCAACCGCTACGCAGATCAACAATGGTTGATCTATGATGTGAAACGCAACTACGGCATCTACTACAATCTGGACCACGTGGAAATGGTTTCTCTCAATCTCAAAGAAATCCATTTTAATAAAATCCATAAAAGTGATGCCTTTGTGAGCGAAGAATACGATTACCAGACCCTATGGAACGATTATTTCAAAAGTACCGGTATCAAATCCCGCATCAATCCAAAATTGCACACGCAGCATGTACCCAAACGCTATTGGAAATACCTGAGTGAGAAAAAGCAGGCGGTTTAATACGGCTAAGAGATCTCTCTAAACCAATATCACTTGCTCTTCTCCCCTACAAAATGGTCGGTTTTGTTTTTGAACAGCACATTAAAGCTGGTCAAACTACCATAAACACGGGTGATGTATTGTTGCAGGTCTACTTTCTCCTGATCGTCCAGATTTTTACTGCTGTTGATCTTTTGTTCCATCACACGGATGCGGTCGCGCACCATCACGATTTTGTGGAAAAAGGTCTCAATGGGCATTTCCTTGTTCTGGGTGGCATCATCAGGTTGCAAAATCAACTTTCCGCCCTTCCATTTATCGGCAATGGCCACTTTCTCATGGGTATCACTCCATTTTTCCAAAATCTTCACCAAGGAACGCTCCACATCAAAAAAACTCACCGTATCCACTTCATTCTCTACTGCTTCAATCACCTCAAATTCGGAATCCAAATCAATCGTTTCCAATCCATTTTCCAAAAAAGTGACCCAATAGTGCTTGGATGATACGTTGGTCACCACCCCTTTTCCGTATTCAGGGTGGTCTATGCGGGAACCAATACCCAATAATTTCATAAATCCGGTTTTTTATTGCCCACAAATTTAGAATTTTTGAAACTTTGCCCTACTTTCATCCTTGGTTTTATAAACCATCTTTCATGGAACCACAAAAACTTAGGGTAAAACTCGGGGAGTTGGCCTCTACTTCCATCAGTGGTAACGACATCAGTTCTTCCTGTCTGTACGTATCCGCTCTGGCTGTACTCCACGCCGGACAATATGCTTGGATTTCCCTATTGATTGTTGGGGTAGTCCTTTTCCTTTTCAGAAAAATCTACGGAGAGGTTGTAGGAGCGCTTCCCATGAATGGCGGCGCCTATAATGCCCTTTTGAACACCACCAGTAAAGGAATGGCATCGTTGGCCGCTTCGCTTACCCTGCTTTCGTATATGGCCACGGCAGTAATTTCCGCCAATGAGGCTATGGCCTATCTAAAAAACATCGTACCGCATTTACCTGTTATTTTGGCCACCGTTGGTCTTTTGGCCATTTTTATGGGGTTGGTCATTATCGGAATCGGGGAATCTTCCAAAGTAGCCATTGGGATTTTTATTTTCCATTTGTCCTCTTTGGTGTTGCTTTCCTCATTTGCAGGAATCTATCTCTTTGAGCACGGATGGCAGGTGTTTACCGAAAATAATGCGCTTCCAGTAAAACACGGAGCGTTGCCCATGGCCCTGTTCTTTGGTTTTTCGGCGGCCATGCTGGGAATCAGCGGATTTGAGAGTTCCGCCAATTTTGTAGAAGAACAGAAAAAAGGCGTTTTCCCAAAGACCCTCAGAAATATGTGGGTGGTGGTCACCATTTTCAATCCATTGATTGCGTTTTTGGCTCTGGCCGTTCTCCCTATTCCCGAAATTGAAGGTAACCGGGAAGCCCTGTTGTCCATCATGGGCAATCAGGTCAGTGGTTCATGGCTTTCCTTTTTGGTTTCCATAGATGCCGTTTTGGTACTTAGCGGTGCCGTGCTTACCTCCTTTGTTGGGGTTTCCGGTCTTGTGGAACGGATAACCTTGGACCGTATCCTTCCTCCATTTCTTTTAAAACGGAATAAGAATGGAAGCACCTACCGAATCGCCATTGTATTTTTTCTGCTGTGTGTTTCCATCTTATTGATCACCGAAGGAAACCTGGAAGCACTTGCCGGAGTCTATACCATTGCCTTTCTAGCCGTGATGGCCTTATTTGGAATAGGCAATATTCTACTGAAGGTCCGACGCAAACATCTACCCCGGCCCGAACGCTCCGGTTGGTTGTCGCTCTTTATCGCCATCGTTGCCGTAATAACGGCCTTGGCGGGGAACATCATCCTCAATCCGGATTACTTGGCCGTATTCATGGAATATTTTATCCCCACGATTTCCGTGATTCTCATCATGCTTAATCGTACCGCACTTTTGAAATTACTCCTCCGTTTGATTCGCTATTTTTTAGACCCCATCAACCGCGTTTTGGTAAAATCGTATAGGGATATCAACCGAACCATAGACCGTATCAACGCCCAAGAGTTTGTGTACTTTACCAAAAAAGATGATGTGGCGGCCCTCAATAAAGTATTGCTCTACATCCGAAACAACGAGCATACCCGAAAGCTTAAAATTGTGTCCGTTTTTCCCGAAGGCGAACAGGCCACTCCAAATTTTGTATCAGACTTGGATGTGCTGGATCGGGAGTACCCTGAAATCAAAGTGGAGTACATCCAACTCCACGGAACCTTCACCCCTTCCTTGATCAAAAAACTCTCCATGGAATGGGATATTCCCATTAATTTTATGTTCATTGGAAGCCCCAGTGAAAAGTTTCCCTATCCGCTTCAGGAACTTGGAGGCGTGCGGTTGATCATCTAATTGGGATTGAATTGGTGAGCGTGTCTGTATTTAACAGAAACGAAACCTACACCTCTTTCTTTTTTACAGGTCAAATCGCTACTTTTGAAGCTTTGCTATGATTTTATGGTTAACTACGAAGAACATATTGAGGTTAAAGGCGCCAGGGTCCATAACCTGAAAAATATTGACGTTACCATTCCCCGTGAAAAACTCGTAGTGATCACCGGTCTTTCGGGTAGTGGAAAGTCCTCTTTGGCCTTTGATACCATTTACGCCGAAGGCCAGCGACGCTACATAGAAACCTTCTCGGCCTATGCCCGACAGTTCTTGGGTGGATTGGAACGCCCTGATGTGGACAAAATTGATGGTCTATCACCTGTGATTGCCATTGAACAGAAAACCACTTCAAAATCACCCCGCTCAACCGTGGGGACCATTACCGAGGTATACGACTTTCTCCGGTTGCTTTTTGCAAGGGCAGGTGATGCCTACAGTTACAATACCGGCGAAAAGATGGTGAGCTATAGTGATGAGCAAATCAAGGATTTGATCATTGAGGCCTATCTTGATAAAAAAATCAACGTATTGGCCCCCGTGGTCAAATCCAGGAAGGGACATTATCGAGAATTGTTTGAGCAGATCGGCAAACAGGGATTTGTAAAAGTGCGGGTTGATGGGGATATCCTGGACATCACCAAGGGAATGAAGGTGGATCGTTACAAGACCCATGATATCGAGATTGTCATTGACCGCTTGAAAGTTTCGGAAAGTGAAGATTTCCATAAACGTTTGGGCGAGACCATCAACACGGCCATGTACAGTGGCGACAATGTACTCATGGTCTTGGAAGAAGGGGAAACCGTACCCCGCTATTTCAGTCGGGACCTTATGTGTCCCTCCACGGGCATCTCCTACCCCACTCCGGAGCCCAACACCTTTTCCTTCAATTCCCCAAAAGGCATGTGCCCAGAATGCAATGGTTTGGGACATGTTCATGAAATCAACGAACAAAAAATCATCCCCAATCCAAAACTGTCCATTAAAGCAGGTGGATTGGCACCACTGGGCGAATACAAGAAATCTTGGGCCTTCAAGCAATTGGAGACCATTGCGCAGCGCTATGGTTTTGACCTGACCGACCCCATTGAAAAAATCCCTTCAGAAGCCATGGAAATCATTTTGAATGGCGGAAAGGAAAGTTTTGAGATAGATTCCAAGACCTTGGGGGTAAAACGGCAATACAAAATTGATTACGAAGGCATTTCCAACTTTATAAAGACCCAGTTCGAAGAGGCCAACTCCACATCCATCAGGCGATGGGCCAAAGAGTATATGGACAAGGTCCAATGCCCTTCCTGTGAAGGGGCACGACTACGGAAAGAATCGCTTTATTTTAAGATTGGGGAGAAAAACATTGCCGAACTGGCCCAAATGGACATTGCCGAACTGGCCACTTTTTTTGAAAAGCTTGAAAGTTCCCTGGAGGGCAACCAAAAGATAATCGCCGAGGAAATCATCAAGGAAATCAAGACCCGGGTGCAATTTTTATTGGATGTGGGCTTGGATTACCTTTCCTTGAACCGAAGCTCCAAATCGCTTTCTGGTGGTGAGGCACAGCGAATCCGTTTGGCCACACAGATCGGCTCGCAGTTGGTTGGCGTCCTCTACATTTTGGACGAACCCAGTATTGGTCTGCACCAACGCGACAACGAACGGTTGATCCATTCCTTGGAATCCCTTCGGGATATTGGAAATTCCGTAATCGTGGTGGAGCACGACCGGGACATGATCGAACATGCGGACCACGTCATCGATATTGGTCCAAAAGCGGGTCGTCATGGAGGGGAGATCATTTCTGAAGGCACTCCTGCAGAACTTAGAAACCACCATACCCTTACCGCACAATACATTACCGGGGAGCAAGAAATTCCCGTTCCGGCAGAACGCAGGAAAGGAACCGGGAAAAAGATTGTGCTTTCCGGGTGCACGGGCAACAACTTAAAAAATGTCACTGCCGAGTTCCCTTTGGGAAAACTGATAGGCGTTACGGGGGTATCGGGCAGTGGAAAGTCCACCTTGATCAACGAGACCCTCTACCCCATCATGAACGCCCACTACTTCAACGGAGTCAAAAAACCTATGCCCTATAAAAAAATTACAGGGCTCCAGCATATCGACAAGGTCATTGATATCAATCAATCTCCCATTGGGCGTACACCACGCTCCAATCCAGCTACTTATACGGGTGTTTTTAGTGAGATTCGAGCCCTCTTTGCCAAGACCACTGAAGCCACTATCCGAGGATACAAACCAGGACGGTTTAGCTTTAATGTGGCCGGGGGACGATGTGAAACCTGCCAAGGTGGCGGCCTAAAGGTGATTGAAATGAATTTTTTGCCCGATGTCTATGTGGAATGCGAAACCTGCAATGGGAAGCGTTTTAACCGGGAAACCTTGGAAATTCGATATAAAGGCAAGTCCATTGCCGATGTTTTGGATATGACCATCAATGAAGCTGTTGATTTCTTTGAAAACATCCCCAAAATTTATCGTAAACTAAAGACAATAAAAGATGTAGGATTGGGTTATATATCTCTGGGACAACAGTCCACCACCCTTTCCGGTGGAGAGGCACAACGGGTAAAGTTGGCCACAGAGCTTTCCAAGCGCGATACCGGAAACACATTTTATATCCTCGACGAACCTACAACTGGATTACATTTTGAAGACATCCGGGTGCTCATGGAAGTACTTGACCAATTGGTGGACAAAGGAAACACCATTTTGGTCATTGAACATAACATGGATGTAATCAAAATGATGGACCACATCATAGACATTGGCTATGAAGGTGGTCGCGGTGGAGGAATGGTCGTAGCCACCGGAACTCCAGAGGAAGTGGCCAAGGATACGAAAAGCTATACAGCCAAGTTTTTGAAGAAAGAACTGGAAAATACAAAACAGAAGATTGCACGGGCAGTTTAAATTATTAGTATGCAGATGCGAAAAGAACAACACACCAAAGGGTGGAACGAGATAAAGACAAACGATTCATGGGCCATATTCAAGATTATGGGCGAGTTTGTCAACGGATTTGAGAAAATGAGCCAGATAGGTCCCTGTGTGTCCATATTCGGCTCCGCTAGAACCCGTCCGGGTCAACCATATTACGACTTGGCCGTCAAAATCTCCCAAAAAGTGGCCGAATCCGGATACGGCATCATTACTGGAGGTGGTCCCGGTATCATGGAGGCTGGAAACAAAGGAGCCAACATGGCAGGAGGAACTTCCGTGGGATTGAACATTGACCTGCCCTTTGAGCAACATGACAATCCGTTTATCGATGAAGACAAGAGCTTGGATTTTGACTATTTCTTCGTAAGGAAAGTAATGTTCGTAAAATACTCTCAAGGGTTTGTGGTCATGCCAGGGGGCTTTGGCACCTTGGATGAGCTTTTTGAGGCCATCACACTAATCCAGACGCATAAAATACAGAAGTTTCCCATTATTTTGGTGGGCACGGAATTTTGGAAGGGATTACTGGATTGGATCAAGAATACCATGCTGGAAGCGGGCAATATTAGTCCAACCGATCTAGATCTCATCCAACTGGTGGACTCCGAGGAAGAGGTCGTTGAAATCCTCGATGCATTTTACAAAGGGCACGATCTTAGCCCCAACTTCTAAAAAATTCCTACTTGACGGCGCGTTTCTCTTTCATCCGGATTTCTTTGCTGTTCTTTTCAGTATGTTCCTCTTTATGGGGGCAACATACCAATGACATTACGGCAATTCTGGAGAATGAAACCCAAGAGATGCATATACGGCAAGAGTTCACCTACGTCAATACTTCCCAAAATGGGGTTTCCACCCTCTATTTCAATGATTGGAACCATGCTTACGCCAATAAAAATACCGCATTGGCCAAGCGCTTTGCCGAAGAATTCAACCGAAGCCTACATTTGGCCAAGGACAAAGAGCGTGGCTTTACCAACATAAAAACCATTGTTGGCAATGACTATTCCGGACTGGATTGGGAACGTGTTAAAAACAAGGATGTCATCGCCGTTAAATTGGACCGTGATTTAAAGCCTGGGGAATCCATTCAATTGTTCTTCACCTATACCGTACAACTGCCCAGTGCCAAATTCACTTCTTATGGATTTACAGGTCTGGGGTACAACCTTAAGGATTGGTATTTAACTCCTGCGGTTTTGAATGGGGAATGGCATTTATACGACAACATCAATCTGGATGATTTGTACACGGATGTCACCAATACCACAATCAACTTTACCTATTCGGATAAATTGTTTTTGGCCACCAATTTTGATGAATCAAACGCAACCAAATTTCCCGGAGGCCAATACGTGACCCTATCCGGAAAAAATCGGAAAAGCTGCGAAATCATTTTAAGTCCCTACAAAAAATTCACCAAACATATCACACCCTACCTCACAGTGACTTCGGATTTGGAGTCCAACAAATATGATGAGATATCCCAAGGTATTTCCATAAACAAGGTGGCCCAATTTCTGGAAGAAAATCTAGGAAAATATCCCCATGGCAATTTATTGGTGAGTGAGTTTGATTACAACAAGGCCCCTTTGTACGGCATCAATCAACTTCCCTCTTTCATAAGACCGTATGAAGAGCGCTTCCAGTTTGAAATGAAGTTTCTCAAAACGGCCATTAACAGCTATCTCAAAGAGACGTTGTTCCTCGACCCCAGAAAAGAACGCTGGGTAAACGATGCCATTGCATATTACCTCATGATTAAATACGTGGAGGACCATTACCCCAAACAAAAACTGGCCGGTAAACTGTCCAAAGTATGGGGAATTCGAGGTTTTCATCTGGCGCAAATGGACTTTAACGAACAATATGCTTTGTTAAGTATGTTGCCCATCCGCAAAAACATTGATCAAGCCTTGACCGTTCGTAATGATTCCTTGATCAAGTTCAACCAAAAAATCGCCAACGGGTATAAAGCTGGTTTGGGCATGTCCTACCTATCAGAATATTTGGGAGGGAAAAAGGTAGACAGCAGTATCATTGAATTCTACAAGCAACATCGTCTTGAGTCCAAAGTGGACGCCAAGGATTTCAGAAAAACCTTGGAACAGTTTGCGGACAAGGACATACAATGGTTTTTTGATGAATATGTGGGTACGGACAAAAAGATTGATTTTAAGATCAAAAGCGTGGACAAGACCGAAGATTCCATCTCTTTGGTCCTAAAGAACAAGAGAGGCACCAATGTTCCCATTTCCTTGTTCGGCCTTCAAAAAGATTCTGTTGTTTCGGAATATTGGTTCACGGACATCGACTCCACCAAGACCGTGACCATTCCCAGAAATGGGGAGGATCGGATGGTGCTGAACTACGACCAAAAAATACCGGAATTCAACCAACGGGACAATTGGAAAACCCTCAATGGCTTTTTCTCCAGCAACAAAAAGCTGAAATTCCAATTTTTCAAGGATACCGAAGATCCCTATTACAATCAGGTTTTTTATGTACCCATAGCCAATTTCAACATTTATGATGGGATTACTCCTGGAATGCGCATCTACAACAAAACCTTTTTGGAGCGCCCCTTTCAGTACGATATTTCTCCCACCTATTCCTTTTTGGAACGCACCATGGTAGGAAAGGCAACCTTCCATTACAGAAAATATCATCAAAAAACAGGGCTGTACGTGACCAATTATTCCATTACCGGTTCCACTTCCCATTTTCAGGTAAACTCTAGGTTCTCTACCCTTACCCCAGCAGTAAGTTTTGGGTGGCGACCCAATGACCTGCTTTCCAATCGTAGACAAAGTTTGCTTTTTAGATATAGGAATGTCTTTAGGAGTATCGATGACAATATTGCAGATCAAATTGATACCGAGCCTGATTATAGCGTGATGAACGTCCGCTTCATTGATGTGGACAACAATATCCTGAACTATAATTCTTGGTTTTTGGATGCCCAGCACTCCAGTGATTTCACCAAGCTTGCTTTTGAAATGGAGTATCGGAAACTTTTTCAGAGCAACAGACAATTGAACCTAAGGCTGTATGCCGGAAAGTTTTTACGCAACACAACCGAATCCAATTTCTTCAGCTTTGCCTTGGACCGACCAACCGATTATATGTTCGATCTAAGTTATTTGGGACGATCCGAAAGCACTGGGCTGTATAGTCAGCAAATCATCATATCCGAAGGAGGATTTAAATCAAAGCTGGACAACCCCTTTGCCAACGACTGGATCGTGACCACCAATGCCAGTACCAACATTTGGAGATGGATTGAAGCCTATGGCGATTTGGGTTATCTTAAAAACAAAGGGGAGGACGCCCGCTTTGTCTATGACTCCGGGATACGACTCAATTTGGTCACGGATTATTTTGAACTCTATTTCCCTGTTTACTCCAATAGAGGCTGGGAAATTGCCCAAAACAACTATGAGGAACGTATCCGTTTTATAGTTACCATCAGTCCCAAGACTCTTGTGGGCCTCTTTACCCGTAAATGGTTTTAATTTTATCAAATTCCCAAAAAATACCTTAAAAAAAAGGCTAATTTTAATATATGTTTATTTTTTAAACATATATTTATGGAATTGTCATTTTATTAACAGGGTTTCATATTGCTGTTTTGATTGTATTTTAGTACTTTCGCAGAAATCTTCAGATTGCCCATGAAACCTGACCCAAGCACAAGCAACGATATTTCTTTTGATGACTTTCAAACCCAAATCCTTCAGGATTATGAGGTTGCGGTCACCAGCAGGGAATGTAGCTTGCTCGGAAGACGGGAAGTATTATCTGGAAAAGCCAAATTTGGCATATTTGGGGACGGCAAAGAGCTGCCGCAGCTTGCCATGGCAAGGGCCTTTCAGGATGGGGATTTTAGAAGTGGGTATTACCGGGACCAAACCTTTATGATGGCTCTCGGATACCTCAATCCAAAGGAATTCTTCCACGGTCTTTATGCCACCACTGATTTGGAAAAGGAACCCATGAGTGCCGGAAGACAAATGGGAGGACATTTTGTGACCCACAGCCTTAACGAGGATGGCTCCTGGAAAGACCTCACCAAACAAAAGAACAGCAGTGCCGATATTTCCTGTACGGCCGGACAAATGCCCCGTCTGTTGGGGTTGGCGCAGGCCTCAAAGATGTATCGCAATGTCAAGGAAATGGACCAGACCAACTTTTCCAACAACGGGAATGAGGTCGCTTGGGGCACCATTGGAAATGCAAGCACCAGTGAAGGTCACTTCTTTGAGACCGTAAACGCCGCCGGGGTAATGCAAGTTCCCATGGTCATCTGTATTTGGGATGATGAATATGGTATTTCCGTACCCTCGGAATTCCATACGACCAAAGGAGATATTTCCGAAATGCTAAAAGGTCTGCAGCGCGATGAACATACGGCAGGATATGAAATATTGAAAGTAAAGGGATGGGATTATACTGCCTTGACCCATACTTTTGAAAATGCTTCGGACATAGCCCGTGACAACCACGTTCCCGTGCTTATCCATGTTACCGAACTCACCCAACCCCAAGGACACTCCACTTCCGGTTCCCATGAACGATACAAGTCTGCAGAACGCTTGCAATGGGAACGCGAAAATGATTGCAACAAGCGGTTCAGGGAGTGGATCTTGGAAAATGGAATCAGTACCGAGGAAGCGCTCAAAAAAATGGAGCGGGAAATAAAGCAGAAAGTCCGCGCCGCAAAAAAAGAAGCTTGGACCGAGTTTTTAAAACCGCATTTGATTGCCAAAAAACAGCTTGTACAATTACTGGCCAACGCTGCGGAGAAGAGTCCAAACCGCGTTTTCATCAACAAGATCAAAAACGACCTGATTGCCGTTGATGAACCGCTCAAAAAAGATTTGGCCTCCAAGTCCAGAACGGCTCTCCGTTATCTTTTGGGAGAGAACACTCCGGAAAGACAACAACTTCTACAGTGGGTACAAAGCTTTTTGGACGACTCCCAACCCAAGTACAGCTCACATTTATATAGTGAGCTTGGCAGCAATGCCACCCAAATTGAATCCGTGGCCCCCACCTACCCTGAAAAGGCGGAAGAAGTGGACGGCCGTATCATTTTACGGGACAATTTTGATGCCCTGTTCACCAAATACCCCAAAACCATGGTCTTTGGGGAAGACACCGGAAACATTGGTGATGTAAACCAAGGACTGGAAGGTCTACAGAAAAAATTCGGGGAACTTCGTGTAGCCGATACGGGTATTCGGGAAACTTCTATTATCGGACAAGGTATTGGACTGGCATTGAGAGGTTTAAGACCCATTGCCGAAATACAATATTTAGACTATATCCTTTACGGAATCCAGACCTTAAGCGATGATTTGGCATCTTTGATGTACAGAACCGTGGGAAAACAAAAAGCACCATTGATTGTCCGCACCAGGGGACACAGACTGGAAGGTATTTGGCATTCCGGGTCCCCAATGGGAGGTTTGATCCACTTGCTTAGAGGCATGTACATTTTAACCCCAAGAAACATGACCCAAGCGGCAGGATTCTATAACACCTTGCTAAAAAGTGACGAACCCGCGTTGATTATAGAAAGTCTCAATGGATATCGCCTCAAGGAAAAGAAACCTTCCAATTTAGGGGAGTTTTGCACGCCAATCGGCCAGGTAGAAACCCTAAAAGAAGGAACAGACATTACGCTATTGTCTTATGGCTCCACTTTACGAATTGTTGAAAAAGTAGCGAAGGAACTACTGGAAGTGGGTATAGATGCCGAAGTGATCGATGCGCAATCCCTACTCCCGTTTGACTTGAACCATGATGTTGTGAAAAGCCTTGAGAAAACCAATCGCTTGTTGATTATCGATGAAGATGTGCCTGGAGGGTGCTCTGCCTATTTATTGCAAGAGATTTTGGAGAAACAGGAAGGATATCGCTATTTGGACAGCGCCCCCCAAACCTTGACCTCAAAAGCACATAGACCAGCCTACGCATCGGACGGGGATTATTTTTCCAAACCCAATGCGGAGGACATTTTTGAAAAGGTCTACCAAATCATGCATGAAGCTGACCCCACCTCCTTTCCAAGCCTTAGGTAAATCGGTTTTTGTCGAAAATATCGAGTAAGGACGTATATTTATGCATCATTGTTGCATCGATTAAAAACATAATTAATATTTTCACGTCTGTAAAAACCCCCAAATGAAAAACAACACCTTAGTCCACTTGGGATTGGCACTGCTCCGAATAGTACCTTCAGTGTTCATGATTACCCATGGGTATCCAAAACTTTTAAAGCTTATCAATGGCAATACAGAATTTGCCAACCCTTTTGGTATTGGCGAGGCACCTTCCCTGTTTTTGGCCGTGATCGGTGAATTTATTTGTCCACTTTTAATGATCATTGGTTTTAAAACCAGATGGGCTGCCATCCCGACTGCGATTACCATGGCAGTGGCCGGCTTTTTCATCCATAGTGCCGATCCTTTTGGCACCAAGGAAAAAGCCCTACTCTATTTCGTGGTCTTTTTGGTGATTTTTCTTTTAGGGCCCGGCAAGTATAGCGTAGATAAGAAATAGCACTAGATGATTTCCGAAAGGAGTTCTTTCAATAAGTCGGCCTGATCCATATTATTGGCGCCGACTCCTTTGCCTTTTAAATCCAATTCACGAAGGCTGGACACGATACCACTTACCCGTTTCATGGGATAGTTTTTGGCAGCAACGGTATATTCCCTCACAAAATAAGGGTTCACACCCAATACCTTGGCCACATTCCCGGGGGAATGGTCGCTCAAACCATGGTATTGCAACAATTGGGTGAAAAAGGTGTTCAAGAGGGTCACGGTAACCACAAAAGGGTTGTCCTTGGGATTTTGCGCAAAATAATCCACGATTCGGGAAGCTTTGGCCACATCCCTTTCCCCAATGGCCTTCTTTAACTCAAAGTTGTTGAAATCCTTACTGATTCCGATATGTTCTTCGATGACTTCTGGGGTAATCTCCACACTTGGGGGTACCACCAAGGTCAATTTGTCCAATTCGTTATTGATTTTTCCCAAATCGGTCCCCAGAAACTCCACCAACAAGATACAGGCCTTGGGTGAAATCTTGTATTTTTTGCTGGCCAAGGTCCTCCGTATCCATTCCGATACTTGGTTTTCATAAAGTTTTTTGCTCTCGAAAAGCTCGCCTTTCTTTTGAATGGCTTTGTAAAGCTTCTTTCGCTTGTCCAATTTCTTGTACTTGTAGCAAAGCACCAATATGGTGGTGGGTTGTGGATTTTCGGCATAGGAAACCAAATTCTCTATGGTGCGGGACAGGTGCTGGGCCTCTTTTACGATCACCACTTGGTATTCCGCCATCATGGGGAAACGTTTGGCATTCGCAACCACCTCGTCCACACTGGTGTCCTTTCCATACAGAACCATCTGATTGAAACCTTTTTCATCTTCGGTAAGAACATTGTCCGATATGTACTTTGAAATCCTATCGATATAATAGGGCTCCTCCCCCATCAAAAAATAGATGGGCTTGGGGTTTCCCGCATCAATCTCAGCTACAATTTCCTTTATTCCGTCCATTCAGAAAAAAATCATCAAATTTGCCCAATGCAGTCATTGAACTTCCCAGCGTATTCATTCCGAATCAAAAATAGCCAAAATAGACACTACATTTTTGACGGTATCCGTAAAAAATTTGTGGTGCTCCAACCTGAGGAATGGGTCCGCCAGCATGTACTCCATTTTTTGGTCTTCACCAAAAATTACCCCAAAAGCCTCATCAATGTAGAGAAACAACTGACCGTGAACCAATTAAAAAAACGGTATGACGTGGTGGTCTTTAATCCGGATGGATCCATATTCCTGCTTGTAGAGTGTAAAGCACCGGAAGTAGCCATTGACCAGTCCACCTTTGACCAAATAGCCCGATATAATCTTCAATTACAATCCGATTACCTCATGGTGACCAACGGACTGGAGCATTACTATTGCGAAATGGACCATACTGAGGAAAAATACAGGTTTTTAAAGGAAATTCCTGATTTTAGCCGTTAATTTGCTGCCGTTTTGAAAGTCGCCGTAGTCATACTCAATTGGAATGGGGAAACCTTGTTGGAAAGGTTCCTTCCCTCTGTTGTAAGCTACTCGGAAGGAGCGGACATTTATGTTGTGGACAATGCCAGTTCGGACGGTTCCGTAGCCTTTTTAAAAGATGCCTACCCAAACATCCGTGTCATCCAGAATGAAGAGAATGGAGGATTTGCCAAAGGGTACAATGATGGTCTGCAGACCGTGGATGCCGATATCTTTTGCCTGTTAAATTCAGATGTGGAAGTGACCCCCGGTTGGTTGGAACCTATTATGGACTTGTTCCAATCCCATTCCGACATAGCCATTGTTCAGCCCAAAATTTTGGATTTGAACCAAAAAGACCATTTTGAGTACGCAGGTGCGGCCGGAGGGTACATTGATATGTTGGGGTATCCCTTCTGCCGCGGCAGAATATTCCAGGCCCTGGAAAGGGACGAAGGCCAATATAACGACACCAAGGAAATCTTTTGGGCCACGGGCGCCTGTATGTTTATTCGACGAAACGTGTTTGAATCACTTCATGGCTTTGATGAGGACTACTTTGCCCATCAAGAAGAAGTGGACCTCTGTTGGCGTGCCAAAAATGCTGGTCATAAAGTGTATTATGTGGGGCATAGCCATGTGTACCATTTGGGAGGTTCCACTTTGAAGAACATGAATCCCAAAAAAACCTTCCTCAATTTCAGGAACTCTTTGTATTCCATTACCAAAAACCTTCCCCGAAAAAAAGCGTTTCCCATTATCTTCTTGCGCTTGATCTTGGATGGCATTGCAGCCCTACGTTTTATCTTTCAATTAAAATTTGACCATTGTTGGGCCATTCTGCGTGCACATGTCAGTTTTTATGGTAACTTTATAAAAATGTACAAAAAGCGGGAAAAAGCTAATTTTTTATTAAAGTATCATACTACGACATCCATTGTATGGTCGCATTTCGTAAATCATATAAAGAATTTTAACATTTTAGTAAAAGATTAACTATACCTCAATGTAGAAAATTTGCATTTTATCTAATTTTGGTCGAGTTCTATTACTATGAAATATCTAACAATCCTTAAATTATACTCTGAACTATTATGAAAAAAGTTTTTCTAGGAACATTGGCGATGACTGTTCTACTATCATCTTGTGTATCATCAAAGAAATATGCGGATCTGGAAGCCAAACAAAAAGAAACCCAAGATTTATTAAACTCTGCCACTGTTAAGTTAAACGACTGCTTGGAAGAAAAAGCAACGGCAGACTCAAGACTTCAGACCCTCGAAGATCAAAACGCCTTCCTTAAGGCCAATAACCAAGAGCTCATCAACAACATGGGCAACTTGACCACCCTTACCACAAAAGGTGCCGAGAACCTTGAAAAATCTTTGGAAAGCCTGCGCGAAAAAGACCTTACCATCAGAAAATTGCAAGATGCCGTTACAAGAAGGGATTCTGTTAACCTTTCTTTGGTACAGAGCTTGAAAGGTGTATTGGGCAATTTGGATGACGAAGACATCGAAATCAGTGTTGAGAAAGGTGTTGTATTTGTTTCCATTTCTGACAAACTATTGTTCAGAAGCGGTAGCTACAACGTAACCAGCGCTGCCAAGGAAGTATTGGGCAAAGTGGCCAAGGTTGTAAACAACAAGCCTGACTTTGAATTTATGGTAGAAGGTCACACAGACAACGTACCTTACAGAAGCGGTGTTCTATTGGACAACTGGGATTTGAGTGCCAAAAGAGCAACTTCAGTTGTTCGTATCCTACAAAACGATTTTGGTGTTGACCCAGCTAGGATGACTGCTGCCGGACGTAGCTACTACATTCCTTTGGTAAGCAACGAAACCTCTGCCAACAGAGCCAAAAACAGAAGAACCCGTATTGTGGTACTTCCAAAAATCGATCAGTTCTACAGCATGATCGAAGAAGGCATGAAAGATCCTGCCATCGGTGGAAGTGGAAAATAAGAAATCAGTTTTTGACTGAATCAAAAAGCGGCCCAATGGGCCGCTTTTTATTTTAAAATATATCCAGCTCCCCCTTACCTTCCCGAACCACTTCAGGAACACCAGTGGATACATCAATGACCGTGGAAGCCACATTGTCCCCGTAGCCCCCATCAATGACCACATCCACCAAGTTCTGCCATTTCTCAAAAATGAGCTCTGGATCTGTGGTATATTCCAAGATATCATCCTCATCGTGAATGGAGGTGGAAACAATAGGATTGCCCAATTCCGTGACCAGTGCCCGGGCAATGTTGTTATCAGGCACCCGTATCCCCACGGTTTTCTTTTTTTTGAAATCCTTGGGCAGGTTATTGTTTCCCGGCAAAATAAAGGTATAAGGCCCTGGAAGCGCTCTTTTTAATATCTTGAAGGTAGCGGAGTCTATCTGCCGCACGTAATCCGATAAGTTGCTCAAATCTGCACAAACAAACGACCAGTTGGCCTTTTCCAATTTTATACCCTTGATGCGGGCAATGCGTTGCAATGCCTTGGAGTTGGTAATGTCACAGCCAAGGCCATATACCGTATCCGTAGGATAGATGATCAACCCTCCTTTCCTGAGTACGTTGCCAATTTTCTCGACTTGCCTCGGGTTGGGGTTTTCTTCATAAAGTTTGATGAACTCTGCCATATACCTCTAAAAATGGCTCCAATGCCAATCACAATGCAAGGTAACAAAGTTTACATTGAAAACATAAGCCTGAAAAAATGGGTGATGGATTATGGACATCAGTCCTTAATCACCTCTAGCTTGGCAAAACGGAGCAGTAGTTTTTTGATTCCGCCCTGGTCAAAAAGGATTTCCGCTTTCTTATCGTTCCCCACCCCTTCAATTTTAACCACCTTGCCCCTTCCAAAACGAGTATGGTTTACCAAAGCACCTTCGGCCAGATCAGAATCCGCTACCGGATTGATTGACGAAGGAGAAGCCAAATCAGGTTTCAGCTTTCTAAGTTTACGCAATTGATTCTCATTGGGGCGTTGTGTACTGGGAGGTGTTCCATTGCTTGGTTTCACCTGCCGCAGTTTACTCTTGTCCACTTCGCCGAAAATATTGGCGTTGATCATGGATTTATATCGATAGCCATCATTGACCGGGGTAAGGTTTTCCACATACTGTTCATCTATCTCCTCCAAAAACCTACTGGGTTCGGCATCGATCAATTTCCCCCATCGGTATCTATTCTGGGTGTAGGTAAGGAAAGCTTGCTTTTCAGCACGGGTCAACGCCACATAAAACAATCGTCTTTCTTCTTCCAGTTCGCTGCGGGTGTTCATGCTCATGGCCGATGGGAAAAGGTCTTCTTCCATTCCCACAACGTAGACATAAGGAAACTCAAGCCCTTTGGCCAAGTGGATGGTCATCAACGCCACCCGGTCATCGTCTCCCACATCTTTGTCCATATCCGTAGCAAGGGCCACATCTTCCAAAAACTCGGTCAAGCTTCCCGTGGCGTCCGCCAGTTCCTTTTGTCCTTCCACAAAATCCTTGATACCGTTCAAGAGCTCTTCAATGTTTTCCATTTTGGCAATTCCCTCTGGGGTTCCATCTTTTTTGAATTCCAACAGCAAACCGGTCTTCTTGGACACATGTTCCGCCAAAGTAAACGCATCGGAACCTTCATTCATAATCTGGAAGCTCTTGATCATGGTCACAAAATCCTGCAACTTACGCTTGGTCCCGGCATTAATACTCAGGTTGAGTTTTTCCAAATGCTCCATGACCTCATAGATGGAACGACCGTAATGATTGGCCGCAACAATGAGTTTGTCAATAGTGGTCTGCCCAATACCCCTGGCCGGAAAGTTGATGACCCGCTTCAGGGCCTCCTCATCCTTGGGATTCACGATCAACCGCAAATAGGCTAATACATCCTTGATTTCCTTGCGCTGATAAAATGAAAGTCCTCCATAAATCCGGTAAGGGATGTCACGTTTACGCAGTGCATCCTCAATGGCCCTGGATTGCGAATTGGTACGGTACAACACGGCAAATTCCCCATTCTGCATCTGATGTTGCATCTTGTTCTCGAAAATGGAACCTGCCACATACCGGCCCTCCTCTGCATCGGTAATGCTACGATGGATGATTATCTTATTGCCCGCATCATTGGAAGTCCACACCACCTTTTCCAACTGATCCTTGTTTTTTTCGATGATGGAGTTGGCTGCATTGACAATGTTCTTGGTGGATCGGTAGTTTTGCTCCAATCGATAGACCGCCACATCATCATAATCCCTTTGGAAATTAAGGATGTTGCTGATGTTGGCCCCACGGAACGAATAGATACTCTGGGCATCGTCCCCTACCACACAAATATTTTGGTAACGGTCCGATAAAGCTTTTACAATCAAATATTGCGAGTGGTTGGTATCTTGGTACTCATCCACCAAAATATAGCGAAACCGGTCTTGGTACTTCATCAGAACCTCTGGGAAACGCGTCAACAACTCATTGGTACGAAGTAAAAGATCATCAAAATCCATGGCCCCCGCCTTAAAACAACGGTCCACATAATTCTTATAGATTTCCCCCAAGCGCGGGCGTTTGGCCATGGCATCGGCCTCTACCAGTTCCGGGTTCTGGAAATAGGCCTTTACCGTAATCAAACTGTTCTTATACGAGGATATCCTGTTCTGAATCTGCTTGTATTTGTAGATATCCTTATCCAATCCCATCTCCTTGATAATGGAAGCGATCAAACGTTGGGAATCTTGGGTGTCATAAATGGTAAAATTGCTCGGGTATCCCAATTTATCCCCATCAAACCGCAGTAACTTCGCAAAAACCGAGTGGAAGGTTCCCATCCAAAGGTTTTTGGCCTCTGAGGTGCCCACAATATCCGAAATCCGCTTTTTCATTTCACGGGCGGCCTTATTGGTAAAGGTCAAGGCCAGAATATTGAACGAATCCACCCCCTGGTTCATCAAATGGGCTATGCGAAAGGTAAGTACACGGGTCTTTCCCGATCCAGCACCGGCAATGACCATCAACGGACCGTCCTTGTGCAATACAGGAGCCCGTTGCGCATCATTCAATTCATCCAAAAAATCACTCAAAAGCTCAGAAATTTAAAAGTAGGCGTGAAATTAGCCAATAATGCCCTCATGCTAAAATCAACCTATCAATATTTATAAACACGAAGGAGTTTTGAATTGAATTGAATATATTTAGCAACTCAACTTTTACTAATGAAATATTCCTTCTTGTTAACCATTTCCCTTATGGCCATGGTATCCCTAGGATTCTCCCAAGAAAAAAAAGCAGGACCTGTACTTGAAAATCACGGCGAAGTCTGGACCGTGGAAAATCCAGATTTCAAGACCGATACAAGCGCTGAATTCAAATTGGTGTTCGATATAATGGACAGTCCCGAATCCCACACCGAAATCAACAAAAAAATAGAAACAGCGGCACGTTTTCTGAACATGCATGCCCAAAGTGGGGTCCCGGTATCCCAACTTAAGGCGGCCTTGGTATTGCATGGAACAGCTGCCAAGGACATTATACACAATGAGGCTTACCAAGCTCGTTTTGGAACGGTCAACCCCAATTATGACCTGGTCAAGGAGTTGCTGAATGCCGGAGTGGAGGTCATTTTGTGCGGGCAGTCCTCAAAATCGCGCAACTACCCCAAAGAAGACCTTATTCCGGGCAGTAAGATTGCCCTTTCGGCCATGACGGCCCTTATTCAATTGCAAAACCAAGGATATCGACTAATAAAATTTTAAACTGATTTCTTATGAACAAAATGATCACCTTCGTGTTTTTGGTGTCCGGTCTAGGCCTTTGGGCACAGGACGCCAAATTGGAAAAAGACTATCAAGCCATTGAAAGCAAAGTCATTGAATGGCGGCGTGATATCCACCAAAATCCGGAGCTCAGCAACCGAGAGTTCAAAACAGCTGAAAAAATTGCAGCTCACCTTAAATCCTTGGGGATTGAAGTACAAACTGGCGTGGCCCACACGGGAGTGGTAGGTCTGCTGAAAGGAAAAAAACCAGGCAAGGTAGTCGCCCTTAGGGCAGATATTGATGCCCTTCCTGTGACCGAACGCAACGACCTTCCGTTCAAGTCTATCGTAAAATCAGAATTTTTGGGTACGGAAGTCGGGGTGATGCATGCATGCGGCCACGATACCCACACTGCCATTTTAATGGGTGTTGCCGAAGTACTTTCCAAAAACAAGGATAAAATAAAGGGTACGGTAAAGTTCATCTTCCAACCTGCTGAGGAAGGAGCGCCTCCAGGTGAAGAAGGCGGTGCCAAACTCATGGTCAAGGAAGGCGTACTTCAAAATCCGGATGTGGATGCCATTTTTGGACTTCATATCAACTCCCAAACACCCATCAACACCATCAAGTACAAGCCAGGAGGGGCTTTGGCTTCCGCCCAGCGCTTTGTAATCAATGTGAAAGGAAAGCAAACCCATGGATCGCAACCTTGGGCAGGGATTGACCCCATCATGATCAGCGCCAAAATTATCGATGGCCTACAAACGATTATCAGCCGCGAGACCAACCTTACCAACGAAGCTGCGGTCATTTCCGTGGGCAAGATTACCAGTGGGGTCCGGTTCAACATCATTCCCGAGAGTGCCGAAATGATCGGTACTATTCGAACCTTGGATTACGAGATGCAGAAACACATCAATACGCGTATGGAAGAAATGGTTCCAGCCATTGCCAAGGCTTATGGTGCTGAAGCAACCATAGAGATCACCACATCCACTGCCATTACATTCAATGATTTGGATTTGACCGCGCAAATGGCCCCTACCCTTGAAAAAGTGGCAGGAAAGGAGAATGTTACCATTCACAAAGCCATTACGGGTGCCGAGGATTTCAGCTACTTCCAAGAGAAAGTGCCCGGTATGTTTTTCCTTTTGGGAGGGATGACCCCAGGGACCACGGAATCCTTTCCGCACCATACCCCCGATTTCAAAATTGATGACAGTGGACTACTCTTGGGTGTAAAAACCATGACCCAATTGACTTTGGATTATTTGAACAAGTAAAACATGGAACCAATATTGGATTTTCTTGGAAGCATCCCATGGTGGGGATGGATTCTCATCTTTCTATTGCTGGTTGCCCTTAGGGATATCTTTTTTCAAAGAGCGCATACCATTAGCCATAATTTCCCCGTAGTGGGTCATTTGCGATACTGGTTGGAGAGCATTGGCCCGGAAATGCGACAGTATTTTGTGGCCAACAACCGAGAGGAACTCCCCTTCAACCGGATTGAACGGGGCTGGATCTATGCATCGGCCAAAAAGGAGAACAATTATGAAGGTTTTGGTACGGAAAGGGATATCTATGCCCATCAGCATATTTTTGTGAAGAACGCCATGATGGCCTACCAAATGCCACAAGGTCACCCCAATATCGACAATCCTTATTTCTTGCCCTGCGCCAAGGTCATTGGCGGCTACAACAAACGCAGAAAACCTTTTCGCCCGGCTTCCATCATCAATATTTCCGCCATGAGTTTTGGCTCCCTTTCCGCTGCGGCGGTAACAGCCATGAACCAAGGGGTGGAAAAATGTGACGCCTATCACAATACCGGGGAAGGTGGGCTATCCCCCTATCACAAACAAGGTGGGGACGTTATTTTTCACTTTGGGACCGGCTATTTTGGGGTGCGATCCCGGGACGGCAACTTTTCCATGGATAAACTAAAAATATTGGTGGATGAAAATCCTGCCATAAAAGGAGTCGAAATCAAACTTTCGCAGGGGGCCAAACCTGGAAAGGGCGGTGTTTTGCCCGGCGCCAAAATTACCCATGAAATTGCGGAGATACGGGGTGTTGAAGTAGGAAAGGATGTACTCTCCCCTTCAACACACAAAGCATTTAGTTCTATTCCCGAGCTTTTGGAACTTATTGAATCCATCGCAGAGGAAACCGGATTGCCCGTGGGCATCAAGGGTGCCATAGGAAAGCTGGACCAATGGGAAGAGCTGGCCGACTTAATGAAAAAATCAGGCAAAGGCCCTGATTTCATTACCATAGACGGTGGTGAAGGCGGCACAGGAGCAGCTCCACCCAGTTTTGCAGACCATGTTTCCCTACCATGGACCTACGGTTTTTCATCGGTTTATAAAGTTTTTGCGGACCGGGGGCTCACAGAAAGGATCGTATTCATTGGAAGTGGAAAATTGGGCTTCCCCGCCAAAGCGGCCATGGCCTTTGCCATGGGTGTGGACTGTATCAATGTGGCCCGGGAGGCCATGATGAGCATTGGTTGCATCCAAGCCCAGGTATGCCATACCAACCGTTGTCCCGCTGGTGTGGCCACCCAGAGCAAATGGCTGCAAAAAGGTATTGACGTGCCCCTAAAGTCAGATAGATTGGCCCAATACTTTAAAACATTCCGAAAAGAATTTTTGGAAATAACACATGCGGCCGGTTACGAACACCCTTGTCAATTTACCATGAACGACATCCAACTAAACGTGGATCATGACTATCTGAGCAGTGACCTTGAAGCCATTTATCGCTATAAAAAAATGCAGGTCCCTTTCGAGTCCATGCAAAACCTATATGATTGCGTACATTTGGGCGGAAAGCCAGTTCTAAAAAAAACATCATAATTTAGCAATCCATAAATAAACGACCATATATACACCACACATGAGAAAAAAGTTACCCCTAATTGTATTCTTAGCCTTGACCACCACCATGTTTTCCCAAAGAAAAAGTGACCTTTTGGCTGAGATTGACAACCTAAAATCGCAAATTTCAAGCGTTGAGCAGGATTTGGCCAAAGCCAAGCGCGAAATATCCTCCAGCAATGCCAAGGCTGAAACCTTGGAAGTGGAGAATGCCGGGCTTCGGGATGCCAATGCCACCCTTTTGGGCAACTTGAGCAACTTCTCGGAACTTTCCAAGCAAAATTCGGAGAATGTGAACCGGGCCATGGCCGCTTTGGCCAGAAAAGAAAAACAGCTCAGTGGTATCAACGATATGATATCGGCAAATGATTCCACGGCCATTGTTTCCCTGACCCGTATTAAACAAACCTTGGGTGAGAATGCAAAAGTAGCCGTTGGTGATGGAGTGATCGTTATCTCCAATAGCCTAAGCAGCCTTTTTGGTTCTGACACCTCCACTACCCTGACCGATGCCGGAAAGGAATGGCTTGCAAACGTTTCAAAGGTCATTTTGACCAACCCGAATTTCACCACAGAAGTTGAGGGACTCAATATTACGGGAGAGTTTGGCCCTACCTATGATCAAGCCGCGGCGGTTTCCAAAGAATTGGTGACTGTTCTGGGGGTGCCCAGTGGCAGTGTGTCCATCTCTGCCAAGGATGGCAATTTCAAGGAAGGGATAAACATTAAGTTGCAACCGGATTTTAAAGCATTTTACGCCAAGGCCAAGGAAAGTGCCAAAGCGGTCCAATAATCTCATGGGATAAATACTTTTTAAAAGTTTGGTTCGTTCTTGTTGTGTAAAATCAATAAAAAACCAAACTATCCCATGACTGGAGACAATATCCTTCAACTTTTCGCCTATTTGTTGCCCGCTGTTGTAACCGGGGCCGTTGCTTTTTATTTTTTTAGACTGCATACCCGGAACGAAGATGGTAGACGACGATTTCTTTTACATAAAGATTCCCAAAAAGACACCTTACCTGTCCGTTTGCAGGCGTATGAGCGAATGGTGCTTTTCTTGGAGCGGATTGCCATCAATAGCCTAGTGGTTCGTGTGGCACCCAAGGGAAAAAGCAAGAGTGATTACGAGAATTTGCTCATCAAACAGATTGAAACCGAATTTGAGCACAATCTTTCCCAGCAGATATACATGAGCGATGAATGCTGGAACATCATCAAAGCGGCCAAAAATGCCACCATACAGATTATCCGTTCCGCTGGCATGAGCGAAACCGATTCTCCGGACAAGTTACGGGAAGACATCCTTAACCAAACCATGGAAAAGCAATCACCTTCCAATACGGCCTTGGCCTATGTAAAAAAAGAGGTGAGCGAACTTTGGGATTGATCTATTCCTGATGCTCGGGATCTATAGGGCTTGTTTCCTCATTTTTATTCTTGGCATACAAATATCCCCGCTTCCACCACAAGGTCATACGCTCTTTATTGAATACCAATGAATTGGTGGTCAATACCGTAGGGGTGTAGTAAAAGTTGATGATGGCATCTTTCTGACCAGCTACCAGTTTTCCGATCCTAATGTTCTGGTTCTCTATCCGATCTAGCATAAAACTGAAGATGGTGGTGATCAAATCGAATGGATTTTTGGAGGACATTCGGTTGAGATAGTTCACTTCAGTATGCAGAACCACTACATCCACTTCGGTGGCACCACGGTTTAGGGCCTCCTCAATGGGTACGAGAGTTCCCAGCCCCCCATCGGCATACTCACAGCCTTCTTTTTTGACCAAGCTCATAAAGGGCGTGTAATTGGATGAAATCCAAATCCAATCACAAAACTCATCATAGGTACAATCGTTGATGGATTTATACTCCACCTGGTTCAAGGAGAGGTTGGATACCGTGACCACGACATCCATTTCACTTTCCTTCAATTCTTCAAATTCCTCAACGGTAATGGATTCCCTGATCAATTTTCGAAGGTTCTCACTTTCCCCGAATGTCTTTTTACCCTTGATAAAGTTTTTCACCACATTCCAGTGGTTGATGGCAATGATCTCTACTCCGTGCTTTTTTTTAATGAGAAAAGGGCAATTGTTGAAGATACTATCCTGGTTAACCGAAGAATAAATTTCCTTGATTTTGTCCAGCTTGTTGAGCGCCAAATGGGAAATCAGTAAACTTCCTGTGGATGTGCCCACAAAAATGTCGTATTTGTGTTGGGCCTCTTGGATCAGAAACTGTGCAACACCTCCTGCAAAAGCACCCTTGCTTCCTCCTCCCGAAATGACCAATGCCCTCATTTGCCCAAAGTTTTGTCCAAATATTGCTGTTCTTCTTGGTTTAACAAAGGATAAATCGCTTTTAATCGTGCGGTACTGCCTTCGCTTTTCAAGAATTCTTTCAACATGTTCCGGGATGTCTTTTTAAAATGCCATACATGATGGCTGCAGGACTCAATCAGGTTACGCAAGGTTTCATCATTGAAACCGCCAATGTTCTTCAAATATTGAAACGCCAACAACCGAACCTCAAAATGATGGTTGGAACTGGTATAAGAGCTCAATTCCTTAAAAAGCGCCGGTTTTGAATCCATTCGGTATTCTGGGGTCACCAAGGCCAATGTCAACCATAGCAAGCGAATGTTTTTGTTGGGAAACCCAATGATACCGTCTGTTTTGTCCAGATACGCTGCCCGCTTTTCGGGAAAATCTGTCCAAAGCCGGTACAATGCGGGTTCCAAGGTCGCATAACTCTTGTCCTGAAGCAACGTCTCAAAATCCATTTGAAGCCCTTGTGGCACCTTGGGCAAGGTAAGTGCCAACGCCTGACGGGCCTTTCCATCCTCTGTTTTTAGGACTTTTGCAATAAAACTTATAGGCAATACATCCCCATAATCCAACAATAAGCGATGTTTCAGTTTGCTGGAATGCCATGCGCTCCAGTTATTCTTCAATATGGTTTGGGCACTATCCTTGGACTCCCCTATGGTTTCCTTGATCTCAAAATAGGTTTTGATGGATGGGCTCTTCTCCACCAAAAAAGCTTTGACCTGTTCGAATGGGAAATCTGACTCTTGCAGCCAAAGATTTTCAAAATTGGAGAGATTCTTCCCCGAGGCTTTTTCCATCTCTCCCATAAAATCGGGGATGGTCACATTTTGAAAAGCGTACTTGGCCAAATAATTCTTTATACCCTGTTTAAAATTGGCATCCCCAACCCGGTCGCGTAGCATCACCAATGCCCATGCCCCTTTTTCATAAAAGGTCAAACTTCCTGCTCCGGAATTGGTAAGCTCCTCCCCGCTGCCATCTTGGGAAAACCTTTCCAAGGCCTCTGCTGTTTCCAATAAGTGCCAGTAGAAATATTCCTCCCCGAAAATATCCTTCTCTGCCAAGTAGGCATAATAGGTGGCAAATCCCTCATGCAACCAATGGTGGTTTCCACTCTGCTCCGTCACCAAATTCCCAAACCATTGATGGGCGAGTTCATGGGCATTGACATTTACGTAGTTTTTATCCGCAAAAGCCACGGAATCCACTACAAAGGTGTTGGAAAAAATGGTTGCTCCGGTATTTTCCATTCCAGCATACAAGAAATCCTGTACCGGAACCTGTTTATAGTTCTGCCAAGGATATGGCACTCCGATTTCCTGCTCTAAAAAGTCAAAAATATGCTGGGTAAATCTATAGGTCGGTTCTGCCTTTACACTGTCTTTGTGTTCATAATACAGCTCTATGGGCACCCCAGATGTGGAATGAATGGTCTCCTTTTCAAAATTCCCAATGGCAAAGGCCACCAAATAGCTGCTCATGGGTTTTTGCATATCAAACTGCCACAAATATCCATTCGCATTGGGCAAGGTTTCCTTTTTGACCAGTTTTCCGTTAGCAATCACGGTGTAGTCCTGCTTTAGGATGATATCAAGGTTAAACTCCACCTTTTCGGTCATATCATCAAAACTGGGCAACCAATGGCTGGTATATTTCCCTTGACCTTGAGTCCAAATCTGCTCATCTCCTTCAATAGCATCATCCCAGCCCAAAAAATAAACGGTTTGTTTGGGACGGGCCACATAATCCAAGGATAGAATATGGGAGTCTCTCTTCTTCATCTTTTTTTTGATGACAAGCTTTCTCCCGTTGTATTCGTAGTCTGCTCTGTTCCCATCCAAATACACCGCGGAAAAATCAAGGTTTACCGCATCAAGATAAATGGAGTCCACATCTTCGATCACATTGTATTGATAGGCCACACTTCCATTTATACAACTTTCGGATGGAGTGGGTTCAATCAAAACTTCGGCCCGGATAAAGTCCACCTTATCCTGAACCTGGGCAGAAAGCAATTGTATAAAGAGAAAAAAAATAAGTGCGGGGGTAAGCTTCATACCATCATCCTATCAAAAGTCCTTCCAAATTACATATTTTAGTTCGATGAATCCCAATTTTCTGCAAACTCCCATCCCATATCTAAAAGGTGTCGGCCCCAATCGGGCAGATACCCTCAAGGCAGAACTGGGCATAGAGACCTATCGAGACTTACTCCATCTGTTCCCAAATCGGTATCTGGACCGGACCCAATATTACAAAATCGCCCAGCTGCAACCCAGCGGTGCCGATGTCCAGATTGTTGGGAAGATCATCCATCTTAAAACCGTGGGACAGAAACGGGGAAAACGCTTGGTGGCCACTTTTGTGGACGAAACAGGACAAATGGAACTGGTCTGGTTCCGCGGCCACAAATGGATACGGGAGAATCTGAAAATCAATGAGCCTTATGTGGTTTTTGGGCGGATTTCCAAGTACGGAAGCACTTTTTCCATGCCCCATCCAGAGATGGAGCTCCTTTCCGAACACCAACAAGGGGTTAAAATTGCCATGCAGCCCATCTACCCTTCCACGGAAAAACTTGTCGCCAAAGGCATTACCAATCGGGTTGTGGGCAAAATGATGCAGCAGTTGTTTATCGAATCCAAGGGGCAATTTCCAGAATCGCTGTCCAACAGCATCTTGGAGGAGTTACTGTTGATTTCCAAAAGTGAAGCCCTTTTCAACATACACTTTCCCAAAAACCAGAATTTACTGGCCAAGGCGCAGTTTCGACTCAAGTTTGAGGAACTGTTTTTTGTGCAAATGCAACTCATCTCCAAAAAACTGCTTCGTAAACAAAAAATCAAGGGGATGCCCTTTGAAACAGTTGGTGAAAAATTCACCGGCTTCTTCGAAAACCACCTTCCCTTTCAACTCACCAAGGCCCAAAAACGGGTCATCAAGGAAATACGGAACGATTTGGGAAGCAATGCCCAAATGAATCGACTCTTGCAGGGCGATGTGGGTTCGGGAAAGACCATTGTGGCCCTCATGTGCATGTTGCTGGCCATAGACAATGGGTTTCAGGCCTGCTTAATGGCACCCACGGAGATTCTGGCCAGTCAGCACTATACGGGTTTAAAGGAGTTATTGGGCAATATGGATGTGAAAATTGCCCTATTGACCGGTTCCACAAAAAAATCGGAACGGACTTTATTGCATAATCAATTGGAAAATGGCAACCTGAATATTTTGGTGGGTACCCATGCGGTTTTGGAGGATAAAGTGCAGTTTAAAAACCTAGGTTTGGCCATTGTGGACGAACAACACCGGTTTGGTGTGGCGCAACGCTCCAAGTTGTGGCACAAAAATGAAATCCCTCCCCATGTTTTGGTGATGACGGCCACGCCCATTCCCCGAACCTTGGCCATGAGCCTATACGGGGATTTGGATGTTTCCGTGATCGATGAGCTACCCCCGGGCCGAAAAGCCATTAAAACGGTCCATAGATATGATGGGAATCGATTGAAAGTCTTTGGGTTCATCAAAGATGAAATCCAAAAAGGACGGCAGGTTTATATCGTATATCCTTTGATCCAGGAATCCGAAGCCTTGGACTATAAAGACTTAATGGACGGATACGAAAGCATTGTCCGGGATTTTCCACAACCAGAATACCAGATATCCATTGTTCATGGGAAAATGAAACCTGCGGATAAGGATTATGAAATGGAACGTTTTGTAAAAGGCGAAACCCAGATCATGGTGGCTACCACAGTAATCGAAGTTGGGGTGAACGTACCCAATGCCTCGGTCATGATCATTGAGAGTGCGGAACGCTTTGGACTTTCCCAACTGCACCAGCTTCGTGGGCGTGTGGGCCGTGGTGCAGAACAAAGTTTCTGTATTTTGATGACGGGGCACAAACTATCAGAAGAAGCCAAAACCCGACTACAGACCATGGTTAGTACCAACGATGGTTTTGAAATTGCCGAAGTGGACCTAAAACTCCGTGGCCCGGGGGATTTAATGGGCACCCAACAAAGTGGTATGCTCAACCTTAAGATAGCCGACATCGTCAAGGACAACCAAATCTTAAAAACGGCACGCTACCACGCCCTACAATTGCTCAAGGAAGATCCTAGACTGGAAAAGGAAGAAAACATCCCCATCAGAAAGGCTTACTCCCGAATGATGCAAAACAAGACCATTTGGAATTATATCAGCTAAAAAAAGCCCGATCAATGTCGGGCTTTATCTTTTTATCAGCTGGTTTTTAGTTGATATCCGTACCTTCTTGAAGTCTGGCAATGTAGGCTGCAATGGCATCCTTATTGGGTTGGTCCGGAGCCCTACCCTCTGCTATTTTGAGGTGTTTTAGAGCCGTTTTATACTCTCCAACCGCAGAATACCCTCTGGCCAACCCAAAATCAACCGGCCAAGTATTTTTATGGTTTTTGGCATTCCATTGGAACACCGCCAAGGCCTCATCCTTCTTTCCCTGGGCAATCAATTGCCGTCCGTAGGTATGAATTTCTAACACAGAACCCAAGGGCATGGCCTCATCCATCACTGTTTTGGCCTCAGCTGTTTTTCCCTGTCGTTCCAAAATCTGGGATTTGATGCTAAGGTTGTTGAAGTTTTTCTGACTGAAAAACTGTCCTTCAATGGCCGAGTTGACCCACCCAAGGGCCTCATCCAAATTGCCCCCATTGTTCAAAGCATAGTTGGCAGCCTGCTCCCAGCTTTGCCTATTGAAGCCCGGCGAGGTCTGCAATTGTTGACGGATTTCCGCCAAAACATTTTGGGTGACATCCGTTTCAACCGTAAAAGGTATCTTCTTTTTCTCCCAGCTTAATGACACTACGGCCGAGTTGGCATCCACCTGGTCAAAACCATAGGTCAATAATTCCACATGGGGCACTTCCTCGGTCTGGACATCCACTCGAAGGGCATCTTCGGAAGGGTCGTAGAAATAGCTTCCCCAAGCCCCATGGTTTTGGGAAAAGATTACCGTGGCCGTGTTGTCTTCGTTCACGATCATGTGCAGTCCATATTCCCCTGCGGCAAGTGTTTTACCTCCAATGGTGAGGTCATGGGTGGTCTTGAATATGGTGTTCTCATTGGCGCCTGCCCTCCATGGGGATTCGGCTGCCGTTCCAAATCCAAGATTGTTCATGCCATAGGGGACCAATGCACCCCAAACTTCCCTATCGTTGACGCTGGGCCTGGAATAGACGATGGTGACATCCGTAGTTCCTATCCGTTGGGACACCTTTGCCATCTGGCTCCCCCTCGGCAAAAAGTCCAGCTGTGCAAAAGCGGTACTGGACATAAGAAATACGGTCATTAGAATTGTGGCCGAAATGGCCGGGTAAAATTTTCTCATGGTTCGTTTTTTTGATGTAGTTAATGAATAAACTTTTAAGTTGATGCCCTAAAGTATGTTGCTTCACGTTGGGATAGCGTTACAACAATGTTAAATAAAATTGGAACATGTTAAATTTCAATTAGTTACCATATTCAATTCAAAATCAAGGGAATCCATCAGTGATATTTGAAAATCCCCCGGCAACTTTTGTTAACATTCCATGTATTCTAGGAAAATGAACGTTGAACATCGTAATTTTACATCCAACCCAAAGGTGGGTTTTTATTGATATTTTAACTTTGTAGGCTTACAAATTATTGAATGTAACGATGAGCAAAACACTATTTGATAAAGTTTGGGATTCCCATGTGGTCCAACATATTGAAAATGGTCCCGATGTCCTTTTTATTGACAGGCATTTGGTGCATGAAGTAACCAGTCCCGTAGCTTTTTTGGGATTAAAGAATAGAGGCATCAAGGTATTGTACCCAGAGCGTACGTTTGCCACGGCAGACCATAACACCCCTACCCGAAACCAACATTTGCCCGTCAAGGACAAATTATCGGCCAATCAGCTTAGGGCCCTTGAGGAAAACTCCAAAGCCCATAACATCCCTTATTGGGGGCTTGGGCATAAGAAAAATGGTATTGTTCACGTCATCGGCCCGGAAAATGGGATTACCGTTCCCGGAGCAACCATAGTTTGTGGGGATTCCCACACTTCCACCCATGGTGCGTTTGGCGCCATTGCTTTCGGAATCGGGACCAGTGAAGTGGAAATGGTACTTTCCACCCAATGTATTATGCAGCCCAAACCCAAACGGATGCGTATCAATGTGGATGGAGCCCTCAGCAAAGCGGTTACCCCAAAAGATGTGGCCTTGTTTATCATCTCCCAATTGACCACTTCCGGAGCAACCGGATATTTTGTGGAGTATGCTGGCGAGGTGTTCAGGAACATGTCCATGGAAGGTAGAATGACCGTTTGCAATTTGAGTATTGAAATGGGCGCACGAGGGGGTATGATCGCTCCCGATGAAAAGACTTTTGACTATATCAAGGGACGTGAGTACACTCCCAAAGGTCAGGACTGGGATACCGCCATGGAATATTGGAAAACTTTGTATTCTGATGATGATGCTGTTTTTGACAAGGAGCTTTCCTTCAATGCCAGCGATATAGAACCCATGATCACCTATGGTACCAATCCAGGTATGGGTATGGGCATCCAAAAATACATTCCGCTTGCAGAAGCTGTTGAAGGCGGTGTGGCCACCTATAAAAAATCCTTGGAGTATATGGATTTCAACGAAGGTGAAGCCATGATTGGAAAACCCATTGATTTTGTCTTCTTGGGAAGCTGCACCAATGGTAGGATTGAGGACTTTAGAGCCTTTGCTTCCATCATCAAAGGAAAAAAGAAAGCAGACCACGTTACAGCATGGTTGGTTCCTGGCTCCCACCAAGTGGAAGCAGCCATTAGGGAAGAAGGTATTTTGGACATTCTTCAGGAAGCCGGTTTTGAGCTTCGTGAACCGGGATGTTCAGCCTGTTTGGCCATGAACGATGATAAGATTCCCGCTGGAAAATATGCCGTGAGTACCTCCAACCGAAACTTCGAAGGAAGACAAGGTCCCGGAGCACGTACCCTATTGGCCAGTCCTTTGGTTGCCGCCGCTGCCGCTGTTACCGGTAAGGTCACCGACCCACGGGAACTCATGGAAGAAGCATTCGCATAACAAGATACAATTGGCAATAAACAATGAACAATTATCAATATACAAAGGAACAACCTATTGTCAATTGGTAATTGTCAACTGAAAATTGAAATAACATGGCATACGATAAATTCAACATATTAAAAAGTTCAGCGGTACCCATGCCCATTGAAAATGTGGATACCGACCAAATCATCCCAGCCCGATTCCTTAAAGCCACGGAGCGTAAAGGTTTTGGAGACAATTTGTTCCGCGACTGGAGGTACAACTCCGATGACAGCCCAAAAGAGCATTTTGTATTGAACAACCCTATCTACAGTGGACAGATATTGGTAGGTGGAAAAAACTTCGGTTCCGGTTCTTCACGGGAACACGCCGCATGGGCCGTATACGATTACGGATTCCGTTGTGTGGTATCCAGTTTCTTTGCAGATATTTTCCGAAACAACTGTCTGAATATCGGAGTATTGCCCGTTCAGGTAAGTCCTGAGTTTTTAGACAAAATTTTCACGGCCATTGAGGCCGACCCCAAAGCGGAGTTGGAAGTAAACCTTCCCGAGCAAAAAATCACCATTTTGGCAACTGGGGAAAGCGAAAGCTTTGACATCAACGGGTACAAAAAACAAAATATGCTCAACGGTTTTGATGACATCGACTATTTGTTGAACATTAAAAACGATATTGAGCAATTTGCCGGGAACACTCCCTTATAGACCCTACCCAACCCTACACTGAAAATGAAAGCACGCACTGTTGAAATCATGGACACCACCCTAAGGGATGGTGAACAGACCTCTGGGGTTTCCTTTTCCGCTTCGGAAAAACTCACTTTGGCCAAACTTCTTTTGGAAGAACTCAAGGTGGACCGTATTGAGGTGGCTTCGGCCCGTGTTTCCGAAGGGGAGCTCAAAGCGGTCAAAAGTATCACCGAGTGGGCCCACAGCGAAGGGTATATCTCCAAAGTCGAAGTGCTCACTTTTGTAGATAATGGGGTTTCTTTGGACTGGATGATAGAGGCTGGCGCCAAGGTGCAAAACTTGTTGACCAAAGGGTCTTTGAACCACCTTACCCATCAGCTCAAGAAAACACCTGAACAGCATTTTTCGGATATTGCCACGGTCATACAAAAAGCGCAAGAATTGGGTATTGAAACCAATGTGTATCTTGAAGATTGGAGCAATGGCATGCGGAACTCCAAAGAATATGTGTACCAGTTTTTGGATTTTCTTACCACCCAACCCATTAAACGCATTTTGTTACCCGATACCTTGGGCGTATTGACCCATGGCGAGACCGGCCAGTTTTTTAAGGAGATCATTGAGAAATATCCGAACACACATTTCGATTTTCACGGGCACAACGATTATGACCTGAGCGTAGCGAATGTCATGGAAGCCCTCAAGGCAGGTGCCCACGGGCTACACCTTACCGTAAATGGTATGGGGGAACGGGCCGGTAATGCCCCCTTGGCCAGCGTAGTGGCCGTAATCAATGACTTTATGCCCGAGATTTCCATCGGGGTCAAGGAATCCTCGCTGTACAAAGTGAGTAAACTGGTATCAGCTTTTACCGGATTTGGGATTCCTGACAACAAACCTATCGTAGGAGATAATGTGTTTACCCAAACTGCTGGTATACATGCCGATGGAGATAGCAAGAAGAATCTTTACTTTAACGATTTATTGCCAGAGCGCTTTGGTAGAAAGCGCAAATATGCCCTAGGCAAAACATCGGGCAAGGCCAACATCCAAAAGAACCTTCAGGAACTGGGGCTGACCTTAAACGATGAGGAGCTTAAAAAAGTTACCGAGCGCATCATAGAACTGGGCGACAAAAAGGAAAGGGTCACCAAAGATGACCTTCCCTATATCATTTCCGATGTGTTGGACAGCGACCTCCATCAACAAAAGGTGTTTGTAAAGTCCTATGTGCTCACCCACTCCAAAGGATTGAAACCCTCCACTACCCTTTCCATCGAAATTGAAGGAAAGAGCTATGAGGAAAATGCACAGGGAGATGGACAATTCGATGCCTTTATCAACGCCTTGAAAAAAGTGTACAAAAAAGAAGGAAGGGAACTGCCCAAGCTGGTGGACTATGCCGTTAGAATCCCTCCTGGGAGTAATTCGGATGCGCTTTGCGAGACCATCATCACCTGGCAGACCAAGGAGAACGAATTCACCACACGTGGATTGGATTCCGACCAGACCGTATCGGCTATAAAGGCCACAGAAAAAATGCTCAACCTAGTATAGATAATTGTGTTTATTGAAAACTGATAATTAAAGAAATGAAATTAAACATAGCCCTATTGGCCGGGGATGGAATCGGTCCCGAAGTAATAGACCAAGCCGTAAAAGTATCCAATGCCGTAGCAAAAAAATTCGGACATGAAATCAATTGGACACCTGCACTTACCGGTGCTGCCGCCATTGATGCCGTAGGAGAGCCCTATCCAGACGAAACCCATGAGGTGTGTGCCAATGCCGATGCCGTACTTTTTGGAGCCATAGGACACCCTCGTTTTGACAATGACCCATCTGCCAAGGTACGTCCTGAGCAAGGCTTGTTGAAAATGCGTCAAAAATTGGGGCTTTTTGCCAATGTTCGACCCACATTTACTTTTCCTTCATTGATTGATAAGTCCCCATTGAAAAGAGAACGTATTGAAGGTACGGACCTTATCATTCTTCGTGAGCTTACCGGAGGGGTCTATTTTGGGGAAAGAGGGAGAAAGGATGACGGCAACACTGCCTTTGACACCATGACCTACCAACGCTTTGAAATAGAGCGGCTGGCCCGCAAAGGTTTTGAAATGGCCCTAAAGCGTTCCAAAAAGCTTTGCTGTGTGGATAAGGCCAACGTATTGGAATCTTCTCGTTTGTGGAGGGAAACTGTCCAAAATATGGAAAAAGAATACCCGGAAGTGGAAGTGTCCTATGAATTTGTGGATGCCGTGGCCATGCGTTTGGTACAATGGCCCAAAGCCTACGATGTCATCATTACCGCCAACCTATTTGGGGACATCCTCACCGATGAAGCTTCGGTAATTTCCGGATCCATGGGATTGATGCCTTCTTCTTCCGTAGGAAGCAAGGTGTCGCTTTATGAGCCCATTCACGGTTCCTACCCTCAGGCAGCTGGAAAGAACATAGCCAACCCACTGGCAACGGTATTGTCTGCCGCCATGTTGTTTGAAGATTTGGACCTTGCCGATGAAGCTGAGGCCATTCGTGCCGTGGTCAATAAATCTTTGGCCGAAGGCGTGGTCACCGAGGATTTGGCCGAAGGCGGCAAATCATTTGGCACCAGTGAGGTGGGTGATTGGTTGGCTTCCAACTTATAATCCATTTCAAAACAAAATTCCAAGAGCCCCTTTATGGGGCTTTTTTTATACCTAAACATCCCACTTCCCAATTGCTCTTCAATTCAAACCCTGTTTACGTCAATCCATAAGGGGCATCCGTCAATTGCACCCTCTTTCTTGATTTGGACCATACTAGTTTTGGTGCCCAACAACAATCTCAAAAGGAATTTAAAATGGCACTACAGGAAGAATTTGAACAACAGGGAATTTGGCTGTTCCGGTATCGAAGCTTTTTGCCTTTGATCTTTATCGCAATCGGTATTGGCCTGTACATCAATACAGAAATCCACCCCGAAACCTTTTTCATCAAGAACACCCCTTACGAAATACATTATGAACTTTTCTGCCTATTGGTTGGGTTGTTGGGGCAGCTTATCCGAATATTCACCATTGGCCACGCTCCAAAGAACACTTCTGGTCGAAACGTAAAGGGTCAGGTGGCCGATACGCTCAACACCACCGGCATCTATTCCGTTGTGAGACACCCTCTTTACTTGGGGAACTTCTTTATGTGGTTGGGGCCGGCCCTACTGACCGGAAACTTTTGGTTCGTTACGGCCTTCTGCCTCCTGTTTTGGGTGTATTATGAACGTATTATGTTCGCTGAAGAGCAATTTTTGCGTAAAAAGTTTGGGATGACCTATTTGCATTGGTCCGAAAGGGTTCCAGCCTTCATCCCCAATTTTAAGCAATACAGACAACCCATTATGACCTTTAGTTGGAAGAAGGTATTGAAACAGGAAAAAAATGGTCTTTTCAATCTCTTTATCATCTTTTTTGTGTTTGATATGGCCGGGGAATTCATCAATGGAACTGCCAATTATAACTTGACCTTTTTGGTAGGCTTTGTACTTGCCAGTATCAGCTTTCTAGTATTGACCTTCTTGAAACGACGAACCACAGTCCTTGATGAGGAAAATACGTTACGATAAAGAATTTTCATTTGCCCTTCACCTATTTCTAAGCTCGTGTAAATCCATTACCTAAGAGCGATCATCACCCATCCCTTTATAAATATAATCTCCTGGTGTGACAAAAAAACACCTTGGAGGAATATCAAAGGAGATTTCTCGTCGTCCCGAAAACCGTCGGGACTCACTCGAAATGACATACACCCATTTGCAGTCATTTCGAACTGTCATCCTGAGCGCAGTCGAAGGGGAATGTGAGAAGTCTGCTGCTATTAATATAGTCCGTACTCAAAAAGTTGTTCACTTTGCCCTCCAGCAACTGCTCAATGGTCTCGTTGCTAATTTTACCCCGTCAACCCAAACCAAGCACACATCAACCCGAACAGGGCATCCGTCAATTCATCCGCCATATAAAGTAGGTTATGGTTTTCCTTTGGAAGAACAGTAAAAAATTCACAATGAAACATCCAAAACTCTTGGGCCCCATGGCCTTGGCCCTTTTCCTTGTCTTGAACAACTCTTGCGGCAAGGACGACCCCTGCAAGGAAACCACCTTTTATCTGGACAATGATGGGGATGGCGAAGGCGACTCCGCCAAACCCCAAATGGCCTGTGAAAAGCCGGACAAACATGTGGCCAATGCCAATGACCCTGATGACACCAATGCCAACATCTTTTCCAGTTGTACCAAAGTGACCTATTATTTGGATAATGACGGCGACACCTTTGGTAATCCCGACCAATCTATGGAGCTATGTGATGGGGTGACCGCTCCGGACAAGTATGTAACCGACAATACCGATTGCAACGACACCGACTCGGATATCCATCCTAGTGCTCAAGACACCCCTAATGATGGAGTGGATAGTGATTGTGATGGGACTTATGAAAGTATAATTTGGACAGGCCCCAACAAAGTATTCTCCAAAGACAAGAACGATGACTGGACCGACCCGCAATACCAAGATATGATCACCGAAAAAGTCACCTTTACCCGGCAGGACAACGACTATCTATTTAACCTTACTTGGTGGGAGGACAATATAGGCAATGCCCCTGTTCATGGGCAAGATGCTTCTGACTTGGCCTGGGAATTCTGGGGACCACCAGTCAATTCTGTGTCAAATATTACAGGACATAATCCAACCGGAGGCACCAAGGGCGTACGTTGGACCCTATTGGATATAGACACCCCGAATACGGCATCTTGGAACAATTTCCAGTTTTATGGCACCTTGGGGGACAACACCCATTTTTATAGCCTCAATAACATAGCAACCATGGCTCGTAACATGAATTATTCACCGCTCAATAACGTGACCGATATTATAAACGACTTTACCATAGAAGTGAATTCACAAAGTGAAAACCAACAGGCCCATATGGCAGAACTAGTAGGAAGAACCCTCGGAGTTTGGCTTGTTGAGGAAGATATTTATTTCACCCTTAAATTCACGGAATGGACCACAGCTGCCAATGGCGGTACCATTACCTATGAACGCTCCACGCCCATCACACTCTGATATAACTATAAAAAAACAGCAAAAGCCTTGGAAAAATTCCAAGGCTTTTTTTGTTAAACTTCATTGGAGATTTCTCGTCGTCCCGAAAACCATCGGGACTCACTCGAAATGACATACACCCATTTGCAGTCATTTCGAACTGTCATCCTGAGCGCAGTCGAAGGAGCTGTGAGAAATCTGTTGTTATAAAATATAATCCGTACTTAAAAAGTTGCTCACCTTGGCCTCCAACAACTGCTCAATGGTTTCGTTGTTCAAGTCGTTGTCCTTAAAGGCCACAAAAGTCCGTATGGAGAACGAACGCAGGGCATCGTGCACACTCAAGGTGGACTGTGCGGAATCCTTTCGTCCGGTAAACGGGTACACATCCGGGCCACGCTGGCAAGAACTGTTCAAGTTTACCCGGCAAACGAGGTTCGCCAAGGAATCAATAAGTGGTGAAAGGGTATACACATCTTTCCCGAACAGACTCACCTGTTGTCCATAATTGCTTTCCGCCATATCGTCCAAAGGTTCTTCAATATCCTTAAAGGATAGTACAGGGATGACGGGGCCAAATTGTTCCTCCTCATACACTCGCATATCTTTGGAAACCGGATACAATACCGCTGGCCAGATGTAATTATCAAAATGCTTTCCTCCTTTTTTGTTAAGGACTTTGGCTCCTTTGGTTTTGGCATCGTCCAACAGTTCTTGGATATAGGCTGGCTTTCCTGGTTCTGGTAATGGTGTAAGGCTCACCCCTTCATCCCATGGGTTCCCAAACTTGAGGGCATCCACTTTTTCGGAGAATCGTTTTAAGAATTCTTCCCTGATATCTTCGTGCACATAAACTACTTTGAGCGCAGTACACCGTTGCCCGTTAAAGGACAGGGTCCCGGCAATACATTCATTGATGGTAAGGTCCAAATCCGCATCGGGTAATACAATGGCTGGGTTTTTGGCTTCCAAGCCCAATACCAAACGTAATCTGTTGCTCTTGGGGTGTTGTTCCTGGAGCGCATTCGCCGATTTACTATTTCCAATAAGGGCCAATACATCCACCTTTCCGGTTTTCATAATGGGGGCGGCAACGGCCCTACCCCTGCCGAAAAGAATGTTCACCACGCCTTTGGGAAAACTGCTCTTAAAGGCCTCCAAAAGTGGTGTAATCAATAAAACCCCATGTTTTGCGGGTTTAAATATGGTGGTGTTTCCCATAATAATGGCAGGAATCAACAACGCGAAGGTCTCATTCAAGGGATAATTGTAAGGTCCCAAGCAGAGTACTACGCCTAAGGGTCCCCTGCGGATATGGGCATATACCCCACTGTTTTTTTCAAACTTGGCACTATCCCGATCCAACTGCTTATATTCCTCTATGGTGTCATAGATATACTCCACGGTACGATCAAATTCCTTGTAGGAATCCGGTTGTGACTTGCCAATTTCCCACATCAACAATTTTACGACCTCCTCGCGCTTTTGCTCCATCTTCTTGACAAAGGACTCCATACATTCAATACGGTCCTTTACCTTCATCGTGGGCCAAACCCCTTGTCCTTTGTCATATGCCACCAAGGCCGCATCCAAAGCCTCCATGGCCTCGGGTTCCCCCATATCCGGGATACTGCCCAAAGTAGTGGGGGCATATTCCTTGGTAGAGGAAATGGTGGAGACCACGGGAGTGGTATTTCCCTCCCATTTTCGCAATTCCCCATTGACCAAATAAGTCTTTTGGTGAATCTCTTGCTCGATTTGAAATGCTTCAGGTATGGTACTTTTTATTGCTGGCATATGTTGTTCTTTTATGCTATTAAAGTTCTATAAAACAGTCGTGTTTTCCTAACAAAGCTAACACAAAAAAGGCTTTGATTCGCTTTGTTTTCAAAGGTTTCGCATCGAAAACGATGGAGTAAATAAGCTGTGGTTATGCGGAGTGAATCATACTAAATACCGAAAAAGATCGGGCTTGTCATTCAGGTAGTCCCCAAAAAAGTTGTTGGCCTTCATGCGTTGGATCAAAGGCTCCAAATCTTCGGATGATTTAAGCTCTATACCCACTACTGCAGGTGCATTTTCCCTACTCGATTTTTTGGAGTATTCAAAGTGGGTAATATCATCATTGGGACCCAAGATATCGACCACAAATTCTTTCAATGCACCTGGACGCTGGGGAAACCTCACTATAAAATAGTGCTTTAAATTCGCGTACAACAACGCACGCTCCTTAATCTCTGCGGTGCGGGTAATATCATTGTTGCTTCCGCTGATGATGCAGACTACATTCTTGCCCTTGATCTCTTCCGCAAAATCATCCAATGCAGCTATGGTCAAAGCCCCTGCGGGCTCCACCACAATGGCATCCCGATTGTATAGGTCCAATATGGTCTGGCAGACTTTCCCTTCGGGAACGGTCATCATTTTGTGCAGATAGTCCCTGCAAATGGGAAAGGTCAATTGTCCCACTTTCTGGACAGCAGCGCCATCTATAAACTTATCGATCTGTTGCAACTCTACCAGCTCTCCGGCTTCAATGGCCTTTTTCATGGAAGGCGCCCCTTCGGGCTCCACGCCAATGATTTTGGTCTTGGGCGATAGCGCATTGAAGGTCGCACAAAGCCCGGAAGCCAATCCCCCGCCGCCAACGGCTGCAAACACATAATCAATGGGAGTATCAGTCTGTTGAAGTATTTCCAGTCCTACCGTAGCCTGCCCTTCAATGATTTTTTCATCATCAAAAGGGTGTACAAAGGTCTTACCTTCTTCGGCACAGAATAATTGGGCCGCTTTATTGGAGTCATCAAAGGTATCGCCTTCCAATACTACTTTGACCCAATCGCCGCCAAACATCTTGGTCTGGTCTATTTTTTGTTTTGGGGTGACCACGGGCATAAAAATCGTACCCTTGACCTGTAAATGACTACAGGCAAATGCCACGCCTTGGGCATGGTTGCCAGCACTGGCACAGACCACGCCTTTTTCCAGTTCTTCCTTGGAAAGCGAACTGATCTTATTGTAGGCACCGCGAATCTTATAGCTCCGAACACGGTGCAGGTCTTCCCTTTTGAATAAAATATTGGCCCCATAATTTTTGGAATACCGGATACTCTGCTGCAAAGGCGTCACTTCGGCCACTTGGGCAATGGTCTTCGCTGCTTGGTATATATCCGCTATTTGTGGAAAATAGGCATCCACAGTCTTCTTCATGAGGCCAATATCTGTATTTATCCAATAGGTTTCATAGCGGTCATGGAAGCACGCAAACGCGCTCCAACCACCTCCACGTCATGCTCACGGATGGCTTTGTTCACTGCGATCAACTTGATGTTGTCCACACCATTGTCCTTTCCTTCACCAAAGTGTTTCCCAATAATATCGGTTTCCACAGTTTTCATGAAGTCGGTCAACAAAGGCTTACAAGCATGATCGAACAAGTAGCAACCGTACTCTGCAGTATCGGAAATTACCCGGTTCATCTCGAACAATTTCTTTCTTGCGATAGTATTTGCAATCAGAGGAGTTTCGTGAAGTGACTCGTAATAAGCGGATTCCCCAATGATTCCAGACTCGGTCATGGTCTCATAGGCCAATTCAACCCCAGATTTTACAAAAGCGACCATCAATACACCATTGTCATAGTATGCTTGCTCGGAAATGGATACATCACCAGCTGGGGTCTTTTCAAAAGCGGTTTCTCCGGTAGCGGCACGCCAATCCAATAGGTTTTTATCGCCATTGTCCCAATCTTCCATCATGGTTTTGGAGAAATGACCACTCATAATATCGTCCATATGTTTTTGGAACAAGGGACGCATGATCACTTTCAACTCCTCGGCCAAATCAAAAGCTTTGATTTTGGCAGGATTGGACAAACGGTCCATCATATTGGTGATACCCCCTTGTTTCAATCCTTCGGTAATGGTTTCCCAACCGTATTGTATCAATTTGGAAGCATATCCGGCATCAACACCTTTCTCGATCATTTTATTGAACGAAAGGATGGATCCGGTCTGCAACAATCCACAAAGGATGGTCTGTTCTCCCATCAAATCCGATTTTACCTCGGCCACGAAAGAAGATTCCAAAACACCGGCCCTGTCACCACCTGTTCCGGCGGCATAGGCTTTGGCCTGCTCCAATCCCTTTCCTTCAGGATCGTTCTCTGGATGGACTGCAATTAGGGTAGGTACCCCAAAACCTCTCTTATATTCTTCGCGTACTTCAGAACCTGGACTCTTTGGAGCAACCATGATCACAGTGATGTCCTCACGCACCTGCATTCCTTCCTCAACAATGTTGAACCCGTGTGAATACGATAGCGTAGCACCTTTTTTCATCAAGGGCATTACCGCACCTACCACTTTGGAGTGTTGCTTGTCCGGAGTCAAATTGATGACCAAGTCAGCGGTAGGGATCAATTCCTCATAAGTTCCCACGGTGAAATTGTTCTCAGTGGCATTCTTGTATGACTGTCTTTGCTCCTTTATGGCCGCTTCGCGAAGCGTATAGGAAATATCAAGTCCAGAGTCACGCATGTTCAACCCTTGGTTCAACCCTTGGGCACCACAGCCCACTATTACAATTTTCTTGCCCTTAAGAGCGGTAACACCATCAGCGAACTCACTTGGGTCCATAAACCTACACTTTCCCAATTGGGTCAATTGTTCACGAAGTGATAGTGTGTTGAAGTAATTTGCCATTTTAACTATTTGATTTTGCTATTTATTGATTTTGAAATTCTGCTAAAATATTGGTGATCGGCATGGCCGCCTTACTCACGGCTATCCTGCCGGAGCGTACAAACTGCATGATCCCGTAAGGCTCCAATGCATCGTGCATCTCATCGATTTCATGACGACGCCCCGTCTTGGCCAAAACAAAGAAATCCCTGCTCACGGTAACAATCTGTGAATTGCTCTCTTTGATGATGTTCTGGATCTGTCTTTCATCAAACAACAAATGGGATGCCACCTTAAAAAGGGCCGATTCTTGGTAAATGGTTTCGTCATCCGTATGATAGTAGGCCTTGATGACCTCAATCTGTTTTTCTATTTGGTTGACGATTTTTCGCGCCCAATCTTCGGTGGAAAAAATCACGATTGTGAACTTGGAAACGTTCTCAATCTCTGATTTTGAAACATTTAAACTCTCAATATTAATGTGTCTCTTTAAGAATATCCCAGATATTCTATTGAGTAAACCCACATTGTTTTCGGAATACACCGATATGGTATACCATTGATTTTCCATGCTTATTTTATTTTAACCGCAACTATGAGTCCTGTGGACCAGTCCATTTTTGTAATTGTTATATCTTTTCTTTTTTCCAATAATTCAATCAGCTCGTTCGCCTTATCCTCATGCCCTGCCGGCCAATTGGGTTGCCTGCTCATATCGTCTATGACATAAAAGCCGCCCATCTTAAGTAAGGCCAGGGCATTCTCCAGATGACTGTATTTTCCAGGCCAAGCATCCGCAAAAATCAAATCGAACGAATCACCTTTATAAGATTCCAGCCAATCCCCACCTTCAGCGCAAACAAGCTCCAAGCGTGGTTCGTCTTGAAAAAAGGCCTTGGCAATCTGGATAAGTCCAGCTTCATTGTCCACACTGATGACATGGGAATCTTTGTCCATCCCCTGCACCATCCAAGCCAATGAAAGGCCAACTCCCGTACCCAATTCCAAGAAACTTCCATTGGATTTGGAGGCCACCAATGTCCTTAACAAGGAACCTACCCCCATATCCGAAGACATGGAAAAGCCCATTTCCTTGGATTTGGCAAGCAAAGCGGGATAGTTGACCGGTATATCCAAACTATTGGCCTGATCCATCTTTATTTCAATCTGATATCTGAAATGGAAGCCCCTGTTGGAACCATTGGGAACACATTGTCTTCCTTCTCTACCCGAACCTCCAAGAAATAAGGGTCTTTGGAAGCCATCATTTCCTCCACGGCATCCTTCAATTCCGAACGCTCCACTACCCTTCTTGACTTAATGTGATATCCTTCCGCGATTTTCACAAAATCAGGATTGGTCATAACGGTTGAGGCATATCTTCTTTCAAAGAAAAGTTCTTGCCATTGACGCACCATTCCCAAGTGATCATTGTTCAATACCACTATTTTCACGGGTAGATTATGCTGAAAGATAACCCCAAGTTCCTGAATGGTCATTTGGTACCCGCCATCACCAATGATAGCAACGACCTCGCGGTCCATAGCCCCCATCTTGGCGCCAATGGCTGCCGGAAGGGCAAATCCCATGGTGCCCAAACCACCTGAGGTGATATTACTTTTAGTCTGTTTGAACTTGGCATATCGACAAGCCATCATTTGATGCTGTCCCACGTCGGAAACAATGACCGCCTTGTGTCCGGAGGCCACATTGATCTGTTCCAAGACCTCACCCATGGTAAGTCCCGGCTTGGTGGGATGTATATCTTTCTGGATTACAGTATCAAATTCGATTTGACGCTTTTTTTCAAACTCGCCCAACCATTCCTTATGTTCATTTTTATTTACCAATGGGAGTAGCAACTCCAAAGTCTGTTTGGCATTGCCCAAAACAGCAACATCCACCTTCACATTTTTGTTGACTTCCGCAGGATCTATCTCAAAATGAATGATCTTGGCCTGCTTGGCATAGGTTTCCAAATTCCCGGTTACCCTATCATCAAAGCGCATCCCTATGGCAATGAGCAAATCGCACTCATTGGTAAGGACATTGGGGCCATAATTTCCATGCATACCCACCATACCCACGTTCAATGGATGGTCCGTATCCATGGCCGATAGTCCTAAAATGGTCCATGCCGCGGGAATTCCCGCTTTTTCAACCAAAGCCTTGAGCTGTTCTTCCGCTTCACCCAAAATCACCCCTTGTCCAAAAACAATATAGGGCTTTTTGGCATTGTTGATCAATTCCGCCGCCTTTTCAATAGCACTTACTTCGATATCCGGAGCAGGTTTATAACTTCTAACCCCTGTACATTTCTCGTATACAAAATCCAACTCGTCAAACTGGGCATTTTTGGTGATGTCCACCAAAACGGGGCCCGGCCTACCGGATTTGGCAATGTAGAATGCCTTGGCCATGATCTCAGGGATTTCTTCTGCTCTGGTAATCTGATAGTTCCATTTGGTAACAGGTGTTGAAATTCCAACAATGTCCGTTTCTTGGAAGGCATCGGAACCCAAGAGATGTCTTGCCACCTGTCCGGTGATGCACACCATAGGTGTGGAGTCTATTTGGGCATCGGCTATACCGGTCACCAAATTGGTGGCGCCAGGGCCTGACGTTGCCATGGCAACCCCAACCTTTCCGCTTACCCTCGCATACCCTTGCGCGGCGTGGGTAGCGCCTTGCTCATGCCTTGTAAGGATATGGGTAAGCTTATCCTGAAACTTGTACAGTTCATCATACACAGGCATGATGGCCCCACCAGGATACCCGTAAATAAGGTCTACCCCTTCGGCCAATAAGCAATGTATGATGGCCTCAGCACCTGTTATACGTATGGAGGTGCTTTTTTTGTTCTCTTTTTTTTGTGCTTTCAATGTTTCCATAAGCCTTTATTTTTGGAAATACATATCCTTCCCTCTATGGGCATTTATAGTGTTTGTTTATTTTTAAAATAAGTCGGTAACACATCCTTTAGAGGCAGATGAAACCGTTTTTGCGTATTTGTACAGGCTCCCTGATTTTATTTTCAGCTCAGGTTGCTTCCATGCTTTTCTTCGCTGTTCCAATTCTTCATCGGAAATATTGATGTTGATGGTATTGTTCACAGCATCGATAGTGATTTCATCCCCATCCTTCACCAAAGCGATACCTCCACCCACTTGAGCTTCCGGGGAAACATGACCTACCACAAAACCGTGGGATCCTCCCGAAAACCTTCCATCTGTGATCAAGGCAACATCCTTGCCCAAGCCTGCGCCCATAATGGCTGAGGTTGGTTTCAACATTTCGGGCATTCCCGGAGCTCCTTTAGGTCCTTCATAACGAATGACCACCACATCTCCTTTTTGGACTTTACCGGTGTGAATTCCTTCGTTAACGGCAGTTTCGCTGTCGAAAACACGAGCTGTCCCCGTAAATTCCAATCCTTCTTTACCGGTAATCTTGGCTACAGCACCTTCCGTGGCCAAATTTCCGTAAAGGATACGGATGTGCCCCGTTTCTTTGATGGGTTGGTCCAAAGGCCTGATAATATCCTGTCCTTCTTCCAAATCGGGCGCATCCAAAAGGTTTTCGGCCAATGTTTTTCCGGTCACGGTGATGCAATCGCCATGAAGCATTCCTTTCTTCAACATATATTTTAGTACCGCTGGAACACCGCCTACCTTGTGAAGATCTTCCATAAGATATTTTCCACTGGGTTTCAAATCTGCCAGCAGCGGGGTAGTTTCACTGATTCTTGTAATGTCTTCCAAAGTAAAGTCAACCTCTGCAGCATGGGCAATGGCCATAAAGTGCAATACGGCATTGGTAGAACCACCCAAAACGGTTACCAATCGGAACGCATTCTCCAAGGATTTTTTGGTAACAATATCCTTGGGCTTGAGGTCATTTTGCAATAGGTTGAGCAAAGCGGCTCCCGCAGCTTCGCAATCGGCACCTTTGCTTTGGTTCACTGCCGGGATTGAAGAGTTGAACGGCATGGACATTCCCATGGCCTCAATGGCCGACGCCATGGTGTTGGCTGTGTACATCCCTCCACACGCGCCGGCTCCCGGACATGCTTTGTGGATTACTTCCTTATATTCGGTTTCATCAATGGTTCCCGCCACTTTTTGGCCATAAGCCTCAAATGCGGAAATGATATCCAATTTTCTATTATTGTGGCATCCTGGCGCTATGGTTCCCCCATACACTAAGATAGAAGGTCTGTTCAAACGCAATTGGGCCATCAAGGCACCAGGCATGTTTTTATCACAGCCCACAACAGTCACCAAACCGTCATAACTCATGGCTTGGACCACAGTTTCCACGGAGTCCGCAATAATGTCCCTTGAAGGCAAGGAGTATCGCATCCCGGGGGTTCCGTTGGAGATACCGTCGCTCACCCCTATCGTATTGAAGATAAGTCCGACCATATTGGTAGACTGCACCCCTTTTTTCACTTCCAATGCCAAATCGTTCAAGTGCATGTTACAAGGGTTTCCCTCGTAGCCTGTACTTGCGATGCCTATAAGTGGTTTTTGTAAATCTTCGTCGGTCAACCCTATGGCGTGCAACATGGCTTGTGCAGCAGGAAGGGTTGGGTCTTGGGTCACATTTTTACTAAACTTGTTCAGTTCCATTGTCAAATTTCGTTCGAATCGAGAATTTTGTTGAATTTCTTTATGTTATTCAAAGATAGATGTTTAATAAACCCCATATTTTTAACAGTTTCGGGCTATCTAGGTCCATTTGAAATATTATCAACACAACTCTCTTAAAATCAATTATTTATACTTAAAAAAATCCAATATTCATTTATTTTTATAATACAAAAGAAAAAGGGCCTGCATCAATCTTGATACAGGCCCTTTTCATCAACAGCAAGTCTGTATCATTCCATGTTCGGAACAATAATGACGACACCGTTGACTAGAATATTTCTTTTCATGCCCCAATGTTACAAAAAAATACTTTTATGAAAGCCCCCTATCGATTAAAAAATAAAATATTTTATCCAATCATAGGAGTTTGAAGGATAGGGTATCCCCCAACTTCTTCTGGGCGAGTGTATTTATGGCAGCTTCCGATAGTTGCAATATCCGGGGGTAGCCTCCCGTAGTCTGACCATCTTTCATCAAAATGATCAAACGTCCGGCCGGCGTAAATTGGATGGTCCCCGGCAAGGTTCCCGAAGTGAGCATGGAATGCCCATGTCCCGGAATCAGTTCCTTAAGCTGATAGGCCATTCGATTATTTTCTTTGGACACCGTAAACGGTTTTGAAAAAATGGCCGCCAATTGTTGATCGGATAAAAGAGAAAATTCAGGTCCCTTGAACACGTCCAGTTCCTCACCCAGAAAATGGTCTTCTATCTTGACCTCGGAAATAATCGGCGCATAGGAATCGGTTTTTGTGTACGGAATCTCTTCCCCATCCTTGACATGTTTCTTTTTGGTGACCGGAATAAATTGGGAGCGGCTTCCTAACACTTTTGGGGTCTGAAACCCATCCTTAATGGCTAAATAGCCTCTAAATCCGTTTTCCAACCTACCGTAAGAGAGAATATCTCCTTTGGAAATCTGTACAACCTGATAATTCTCAATGGGCACATTGTTCAAGGTGGCAGAGATATGCGCTCCGGAAAGACAAATGGCCGTAGGCTCTTCAAACTGGAGTGTTGGGCCCTGCATGGTGATCTCAAGTACGGCCGCATTGGGGTCATTTTCCAACAACAGATTGGCTTTTTTTACGGAATCCACGTCCATGGCGCCGGAAATAGGCACTCCAATATCCCGGTGTCCAAACCGCCCCAAATCCTGTATGGTCATAAAAAAACCGGATTTCAACACTTTAAGCATTCAATACGGTTTTCTCTGGTTTGTAAATCCCCACTTCTCCCTCGATCTTGTGCAAGTCATACTCGGCCCTTGATATTTTTTGAAACTGAATTTTATCGCCCACCTTCACAAAACAGGGTTCCTCTGCTTTCGGATTGAACAATTCCACGGGGCAATTCCCTATGATGTTCCAACCACCCGGTGAATCTTGGGGATACACCCCGGTTTGTTTTCCTGCCAATCCCACAGAGCCTTTGGCGACTTGCAGACGAGGTTCCGCCCTTCTTGGGATTTCCAGGCCCGTTGGCAATCCTCCCAAATACATGAAACCTGGCAGGAAACCAATTCCATACACCACATATTGATGTGCCGTATGCTCCTGTATCAATTCATCGGGGGACAACTTCAAGGTTTGGGAAGCTTCTTCCAAATCAATACCGAATTCCAAATCATAACAGACCGGTATTCGCCATAAATATTGGATCCTTTTTGTTTTGGAGGCCGCTTGCCTTGAATGGCAGTCCAATACAAGATTCTTTATGGTCTCGAAGTCCAGATGTTCTTGGTTGCAGACCATGGTCAAGGAATTATAGGCAACGGACATCTCCCATCCGGGGAGTCCCAATTCCTTGAAAGCATCCATAAAATCAAGGATGTCCGCTAAAATAGACTCTTCCACTTGGTTGGGCCATTCCACTAGAATAGCGCGTTCTCCAAAGGGCTTAATGGTGATGGGGTAACTTTTCACTACTGTAATCGTACCTGATGGTTAGGCAATTCTCTCGAAAGATACATCAATATTTCCAATGCGGAAGCAGTATCGCCGTGTATGCATAAAGTTTGTGCCTCTATTCCTATCTTTTCTCCTGTTACAGCCAAAACCTTGCCTTCCGTTATTATGGAAACTACATGTTTCAAGACCTCCTCAGGGTTCTGGATAAGGGCATTGGGCTGTTTTCGTGAGACCAAACTTAAATCATTGTTATAGTTCCTATCCGCGAAAGCCTCGAACCAAATTTCAAAACCGCGTTGCTCCGCCTTTTTTGAAAAAACGGATCCAAACGGAGCATACAGCAATGCTTCCTTAGCATAAGGTGTGAGGGCATCCAAATAGATTTCAGCCAATGCTTTATCCTTTGCCGTTTGATTGTACAAAGCCCCATGGGCCTTAATGTGGTGTAGGTTGACCTGCTCTTCCTGCAAAACCTTCGTAAAGGTTTTTAACTGGTCTTTGATACTTTCCTGTAGCTCTTGGAGTGAAATATCCATGACCTCCCTACCAAAATTTGCCCTATCCGGGTAGGAAGGATGCGCTCCTACCTTAATATGATGCTGCTTGGCCAACTTTACAATGTGCCTCATGGTCTCCAAGTCCCCTGCATGTCCTCCGCAGGCAATGTTGCAGGAGCTAATGTAGGGGAAAAGTGCAGCTTCATTCCCCACTCCTTCGCCTACGTCGCAATTGATATCTATATGCCACTGCCCCATCACAACCATCCGATCACTTTAAAAATACTTTTCGCTCCTAAAAATATACTGAACCCCACTATGGCAATTCCAATGATATTTTGAATCCATGTGTTTTTGTAGGGTCCCATAACCGATTTGCGATTCACGATCCACAACAGCAGAATTGCCATGATGGGAAGCAGTATCCCATTGGCCATTTGTGCAAACTGTATCACCTGGATGAGCTGTATGTCGAACGACAAAAAGAATACCCCGCAAAAGAGTACAAAGCCCCATACCATTTTGAACCTTCTGTCCCGCATTCCCCCACTCCACCCAAAACAACTGCTGACCACAAATGCTGCGGCGAGTGCTGCGGTTATGGCCGAAGTGATCCCGGCAGCCAAAAGTCCGACAGCCATAAGGTATATGGCCATCTTGCCAAACAAGGGCTCCAAACCTTTGGCCATATCCAAGACATTGTTCACATCATCAATAGGCGCTGCCGAAGCCGTAACCAAGATAGCCAAGGACACCAGTCCACCCAATCCAATGGAGATGGCCGTATCCCATTTTACCGCTTTCAAGTCATTATCTGATTTCCATTTTTCCTTGACCAAAGAGGCATGGAGAAAAAGATTGTAGGGCACCACAGTGGTTCCCACCAAGGCAATAACGGTCAATAAACTCCCTTCGGGAGGTCTTGGAACGAACATGCCTTGTACAATATCCGAAATAGAAGGTTGGGTCAACAGGGCACAGATTACGAAACATACCCCCATGAGAGCGACCAAGCCTACAAAAATTCGTTCCAGAATCTTGTAATTGCTAAACCAGAGCAACACAAAAATGAACAAACCCACCAACAAAGGATAAAATGGCATTAGCTGTTGTTGTGGAAAAAGCTGCTCCAATCCCAAGGTGGCCCCACCAATGTTTCCCGCCTCATAGGCAGCGTTGCCAATAAGAATAGCGCCCAAGACCACAGCAATGACCAGTTTTTTCACCCAAGGGTTTTTGAGCTCCCCTCTTACCACATCCACCAGCCCGGTCTGTGTCACCACGCCTATTCTCCCTGCCATTCCCTGCAGTGCGATCGTAGCCAGAATGGATACCAACAAAGCCCAGATAAGGGCGTAACCAAACCGAACCCCTGCCAGCGTGCACATCGCTATGGTACCTGGTCCTACGAATGCAGCGGCGACCAAAACACCCGGACCTATTTTTTTGAACATAATAGAGATGGTTTCTTGGTCTTCAAAATAAGAGGATATCTGGAGAAATGTTGCATTTCATCCAAAAAAATGCATTTCGTCTAAAAGTGGGGTGTTTTACATCGACAATTTATACGATAATGGAAAAGCGAAAGTTATAATAATCCCAAATCATACATAGACCTAAACCGAACAAATACTTATGACATGTAAGGATTGCGCCAGAAGTATCGGACACGAACAATACAGGGAATCTTTTGATTCGCTAGGTGTTGAACTTTGCGAAAGACATACCAAACTCATTAAAAGGGTTATTTTAAACAACGACACCCCCCTTGAAGCCATACAACTTTTTTACGCATTGAAAGAAGCTGGCGCCAACCCCATGCTGGAATGGTGGGACGGCAAACGATCCGTGGACATTGCCATCTCCCGGGTAAAACTCAATATTGAAATTGACAAGGACTACAACATGATCACCCATGAACAGGCCATCAATGATCTTGAGGACGCCATGCATTCATTCAAAAACGGATTCACAACAGTAAGAATACCCCATTTGGCAGTAAAATATTACCTAACGGATACTGTGGATAACATCTTGGGCATCATTTCCGGACTGAAGGCAAACATCAGGGCCATTTAGTTGTAGAACTGCAACTTGTTGTCCAGTTTGGTTTCTTTGTATTCCAGAATATTGATCACAATGGGGTCTTCGCCTATGTTTTCCAAATCGTTCACATAGTTTTTTCCCCTATATTCAAAATATTCGGTATCCTCGGCATCCAGTTTTATCATGTCTATCTTTCCGTTTCCATAACGGGTCAAGGCCAGTCCCCCTGTGGTACATACCCAACCATAGTTGGTATTGTGTTTTCTAAACGGAATACGTTCCCTTGGGGCGAGACGTAATTCCCATAGTTTTACACTTTCATTTTCAAACACCAATCGATCACTTAGCGATTGTGTTATTTCTTGATGCAGCAACTCATCTATCTTCTCCTGTTCCCACGGGTCAAAATTCCCAGCAGGATTCAATTCAACACATTGCATTCCTTCAAAATTTAAAAAACCCTGCAAAAATACACCTTAATCAACTCATAAACAGATTAATACAAGATATTTAACGTATAATTTGCGTAATCCCCTGTTTAAGATCAATCTATTGTCAAAATGATGAAATACCGAATCCATTTTTAGGATTTTTCAAATAAAACAGCTTCTACCTCCTTGACTTACAATTTTTTATCTAATTTGTAACAGGGCAAATCAATTGCTTTAAAATTTCAGATAACCAACCTCTATATCCCTAATGAAAAAATTACTTTTAGCACTTCTTGCCATTGTCTTGGTAATTGTTGCCGTTTTGATCACCAACACACTATCACTGACCTCTAAGCAAGTAGACCCCGAAACACTCGTTTCGATGGACTTTTCCGAGAATGCCTATAACCGACTTTCCAAGGCCGTCCAGTTCAAGACCATTTCCTACAATGAAGAGACCCTACCCGATTCCACGGCCTTTAATGGATTCCATGATTTTTTACGTGAAACTTTTCCATTGTTGCACCAAAACCTAACCTTGGAAAAAATCAACGACTATAGCCTGCTTTATAAATGGACAGGTTCGGACCCGAACCAACAGCCTATTATTTTACTATCGCACCAAGATGTGGTACCCGTGGACCAACCTACCCTAGTCAATTGGGAGGCCGGCCCATTTGATGGAACCATAACGGACACACATATTATAGGAAGAGGGACCATGGACGATAAAAGTTCTCTAATGGCACTGATGGAATCCGTGGAACAATTACTGAAAGAACCTTTTATTCCTACCCAGACCATTTATCTTGCTTTTGGCCATGATGAAGAATTGGGTGGCGAAAACGGGGCCAAGAATATTGCATCTTACCTGAAAGAAAAAGGAGTCCATGCAGCCATGACCCTTGACGAAGGGGGCTTTTTGGCAGAAAATATGGTGCCCGGTTTTGACAAGACGGTTGCCATGATAAATTTAGCGGAAAAGGGATATGCTTCTTTCCATTTAATTGTGGAAACCAAAGGAGGGCATAGCTCGGCCCCGCCAGAACACAACACAATCGGTATGCTTGCTCAGGCTATTGTGGACCTCGAAAACAATCAACTACCATATAAATTGGTAAAGCCGTTGGATTATCAGTTTGAATATATGGGAGCGGAAATGTCTTTTTTCAAAAAAATGGCCTTTGCCAACCCATGGCTGTTCAAAGGGTCTGTTCTAAAGGCTTTAAATGCCCATACCACTACGGCCCCAACCATCATTGAAGGCGGGGTCAAGGACAACGTAATCCCTACCGTGGCCAAAGCCACCATCAATTTTAGAATATTACCCGGAGAAACCGTTGAGTCCGTAAAAGCACATGTTCAAGAAACCGTTGGGGATAAGATCAAAGTAGAATTGGCTGGATTTGCCACCAACCCATCCCCAGTGTCGGGAATTGATTCCGATGCATTCAAAAATCTTGAAACCACCATACGCTCTGTGTTTCCGGAAGTAGTGGTTGTTCCGGGTTTGATCGGCGGTGGAACAGATGCCCGTTATTATTATGATGTTTCGGACGAAGTGTACCGTTTTTATCCCATTCGCATTGCTCCTGAAAGTTATACCCGTTTTCATGGTATCGATGAGAAAATCAGCAAAGAGAATTACAAAGAAATGGTACAGTTCAGTTATCATCTGATTCAACGTTTCAACAAGTAACCTTAACCCAACCAACCTTCCCGGTCCAAGCTTCTGTATTGAATGGCTTCGGATATGTGGGATTCCTGTATACTTTCGGTATTGTCCAAATCCGCTATGGTTCGGGCCACTTTCAAAATCCTATCATAGGCACGTGCCGATAGGTTCAACCGTTTCATGGCATTTTTCAGCAATTCTTTTGATGCATCCCCAAGTACACAGAATTTTGCAATCTGTTTGGTTCCCATTTGGGCATTATAATGCAGATTCCCCATTTCCATAAACCTCCCATTCTGTATTTTTCTGGCTTCCATCACCCGTTTTCTGACCGTACTACTATCTTCCCCTTTTCTATTTTCCGACAATTTCTCAAAAGGAACCGGTGTCACTTCTATATGAATATCGATCCTATCCAACAAGGGACCGGAAATTCTGCCCAAATACCGTTGCATCTCCGCCGGGGACGAGGTCACTGGGGCGTCCGGATCATTAAAGTACCCACCGGGGCTGGGGTTCATACTGGCCACCAACATAAAACTACTGGGGTAAGTAACCGTATACTGGGCCCTGGCAATGGTCACCTCCCTGTCCTCCATGGGTTGCCGCATTACTTCCAACACCCTGCGTTCAAATTCGGGGAGTTCATCCAAAAAAAGGACTCCGTTATGTGCCAATGAGATTTCACCCGGCTGAGGATAACTTCCGCCACCCACCAAGGCCGCACTGCTAATGGTGTGGTGTGGACTTCTAAACGGTCGCTGCCCCATGAGTCCCTGGTTTCTCACTTTACCTACTACACTATGGATTTTTGTGGTTTCCAAAGCTTCGTTCAAAGTCATGGGGGGCAGTATGGAAGGAAGGCGCTTGGCCAACATGGTCTTTCCTGCACCTGGCGGTCCGATCAAAATGATATTGTGCCCACCTGCCGCCGCTATCTCCATGCAGCGTTTTATACTTTCCTGTCCCTTTACATCTGAAAAATCGAACGCAGGATCGTCCATATGTTTGTAAAACTCCTTTTGGGTGTCTACAAGTGTCTGTTTCAATGGAACTCCAGCATCAAAATAATCGATGACCTCCTTGATGTTACCAACACCAAATACTTTTAATCCGCTGACCACGGCGGCTTCCGCAGCATTCTCTTTGGGGAGTATAAATCCTGCATACCCTTCTTCCTGGGCCTTTATGGCAATCGGAAGGGCCCCTTTGATCGGTTGAAGGCCACCATCCAACGAAAGTTCCCCCATGATCAAATATTCCTCGATACCGTTTGACTTGATCTGATCGGAAGCCGCCAATATTCCCAACGCCAAGGTAAGATCATAGGCAGACCCCTCTTTTCGCATATCGGCAGGAGCCATATTAATGGTGATTTTCTTTCCGGGAATCTTATAGCCTATATTTTGCAGTGCCGCGGCTATTCGATAATTACTCTCCTTGATGGCATTGTCTGGAAGGCCCACCAAATGGTAGCCCACGCCTTTATCTATATTTACTTCAACTGTGATGGTGGTGGCCTCAATACCGAAAACGGCACTTCCGTAAACTTTTATGAGCATTTGGGACTTTTCGGATTAAATGAGCCCAAAAAGTAAGAGATTTCAACCAACCCTATGCTCCCGTTTGACGGATACCGGGTTTTGAGTTGATGTAACCCCATCCCGAACCAACGGATGGGTGAAGGGGTATTGTTTTTTTCGGTTATTCCTTGTTGAAAATAAGAACGGACTCTGCCGTATTTTCAATTTCTTGTTGGTTCATCATCATTTTTCGGAACTTTCCTTGCACATACATCTCCGCTTGGTCCTTGTAATGTTTGCTGAACGGATTCCCAGATTGTCCTGTGGGTAAGATACTGATGCTGTTCTCCACATCCGAAAAGTCTATGATGCGTCGGGTCGAAGGTCCTGAGTTGACCTTATAAAGCCCGGTACTGTCATAGGGAAATCCCATGTTATTGATGACCTCACGGCTTCCTTCCACAGGAAACGGCCCAACATTGAAGTACTTTCGTAACGATTCCACTTGCCCAATGGGGTGCGGATGTTCCACGGTATGTACTTTATCCCACGTCCATTGGCTTGGGTCCGGACCAAAGTCCTCGACCAAGGAAGTCCATGCATCAGCAAAAGATTTTAATACAATGTCCCTGCGGGTTTCCACCATATCCTTGGTATGCACATTGTCCCACCATTTGCCTTCGGCCATATTGGCTCCCCAAGCAATCTGTCGTTTAAAAAGGTGGGTGGCCAAAAACTTATTGAACAACTCTGTGCCCATCTCATCTTCCATAGTATTTTTTACCATAAAGTATTCGCAGCGATGATACAAGGTAGGGCTTGTACTGTTCAAGGAATAATGGCCATTCCAGTTTTTGAGTGAGTCTACTTGCACCAACTGTTCATTGGTGAGTGTGGTGACATCGAACATCTTAATGAGTTCCGTAATCAAGGACGGATTGACAGATGAGGTCACATCCAATATCATCTCCGATGCGGATTCCTTATCCCAGTCGTTTTTTGGCTCCAATAGCTCAACGATACGTTTGGCCCTATTCTCAGGCAAATAATATCCCGGATAGACCATTCCTGCAATGGAATCGGGTTGATTATTGGCCGAATACACATAATGCCAAGGCGGATTCACAGCACTTGGGTTCTCCGAAAAATCCAAATAGCGCAAAGGTTCTTCTTTTCCTGAAGCTCCATCAAGAATAAATTTAGTGGACAGGCTATCCGGCATTTGATATAGTTTGGCCGTGGCCCACCAAGCCACATTGCCTTGGGCATCCCCATACATTATATTGAGACCGGGAGCGTGTATCTTGGGAAGGGCACTTTTAAACTCTTCGATGTTGGTCGCATGACTGATTCCATGTAAGGCATCCATGACCTCATTTTTGGGTTTCGTGAAGATCCAAGACATGGAAACAGGAGTTTCTTGTGAAATTTGGTCGGCAATACCGTTCAAGACCGGACCGTGGTGTGTGTTTTTATAGGTAAAGGAGACATCTTCCCCGTCTTTTACTTTGATGGTCTTGGTTACATATTCAAAGTCCTTCCACCCTGATGCGACCTTATATTTTGTGCTGTCAGATGGATGCATTTCCTCATAATAAAAATCAATATCATCATTTTCGAACATGGTCATACCATAGGCCAAGTTCCGATCATGGGCCAACAGCGGGAATGGCACACCGGCCAAATGGTAGCCATATTTTTCGTAGTTGGGCGTGCTCACATGCGCCTCGTACCATACAGAGGGCTGTGCAAAACCAATATGCGGGTCATTGGCGAAAATCACCTTACCACTTTTTGTCTTCTCGGGGGCTATTACCCAACTGTTACTTCCAATAAACTGGGGTATGGGCAATTTTTCAAGGGCTTGGGCCACACTATTCGTGATATCCACTCCCAAAGAGTCCATGGATACTTTGGGATAGTTTTTGATCCATACCGTGGACGTGTCCGAGTCAATCGCCAAATCATTGAGGTATTCCGCACCTAGCTTGTCCCTTAAACTGCTCAACAGTGGGTCTGTTTTATGGGCCATGGCAAAACTAAAGGCCATATACCCCACGGCATCATACACATCTTCCAAAACAAAAGGTTCCTTTTCCAATCCGGTAAGGTAGAACTCTACAGGGGTGGGGCCCTTCTTTATAAACTCATTGATTCCATCCAGATAGGCTCTTGAAAGTACCACCATGTCACTATTCATGTCGAGATTGGCCACCGTTTGGGCCGAATAGTCATCAATCCCCAAGGAGAGAAAGAACTTGTCCGTCTTTACCAAATCGGGTCCGAAAACCTCGGAAAGTCTTCCTTTGGCCACCCTACGCAACAATTCCATTTGCCAAAGCCGGTCCTGGGCATGCACATATCCCAAGGCCTTGATGGCATCAACCTCATTCTCCGCATAGATATGGGGAATTCCGTAGGTATCATAAAACACATTTACCGTGCTTTCCAATCCCGGTAAGGTCTTTTCTCCTGAATAATCTGGTTTAAGGGTGTTGACAAAAATCAGTGCTCCTGCAATTATGAGCACTAGCAAAACTGCCAAAGCCCAGAGTACCTTTTTTATCCTTTTCATGGAATTTTGGTTAAGTTGATTAACATTCTAAGGTAAGTTTATTTTCTTGAATGCATTAAAAATCAACACAAAATAAATGTTACTTGTTCATGGAAAGCTGATGCTTTTCCAGACCGGACCTGAGCCATTTTTCATAGGTCTCCACATCCACATACTGGACGGCATCATTCAGGATTTCCAAATCTGGGGAAAGCAGCACATAATACGGTTGCGAAGCCGCATTGAAATTGATGGTCTGGAACGTACCCCATTTTTGCCCTACGGTTTCTATAGCCTTTATTCGACCACTATCATACTGAAAATCAAATTTTTCTGCATCCGGGAGTTCCTTTCTATCATCCACATAAAGGGATATGAGAATATATTCATCTTTCAATATGGGATAAACACTGGCATCACTCCACACATTTTCTTCCATTTTTCTGCAGTTCACGCAGGCCCAACCTGTAAAATCGAGCAAAATAGGTTTGTTCACCTCTTTGGCATACGTAACACCTTCCTCAAAATCCTTGAAGCAATCCAATCCCAATGGGCAATCGCTCTCGGTTTCAACCACGCTGTAAAAGCTAGGGGGCGGAAATCCACTCAACAGTTTCAACGGGGTCACATTGAATATCCCCAGCACCAAATACACCGAGAATGCCAATCCTGCAATCCCAAAAAACTTTCGGGTCGCGGAAAGCTTTTGTTTGGGCCCGTCGTGCGGAAAGCGGAGCAACCCAAAAAGGTAGAGGGTCATCAACACAAAAAGTACAATCCAAATGCCCAAGAAGATTTCACGCTTGAAGATGCCCCAATTGCCCACCAAATCTGCATTGGACAGGAATTTGAAGGCCAAGGCGAGTTCCAGGAAGCCCAACACCACTTTTACGGTGGTCATCCATCCGCCAGATCTGGGGAGGGAATTCAACCAAGCGGGGAATAGGGCAAAAAGTGCAAAGGGCAATGCCAACGCCAAGCCAAAGCCCACCATCCCAATGGTAAGGTTGGTAGCCACATCACCTTCCGCCAAAGTGGTACTTCCCAAGAGGCCGCCCAAAATGGGACCCGTACAGGAAAAGGAGACAATGGCCAAGGTCAGGGCCATAAAGAATATGCCCAAGCCGCCTCCTACTTTGGATGAGGCCGAATCCATCTTATTGGCCCATGAACTGGGCAAGGTGAGTTCGTAATATCCAAAGAACGAAAAGGCAAAGACCACAAAAATGATAAAGAATGCCACGTTAAGCCAGATATTGGTGGCTATGGTGTTCAGTATTTGTGAATCCACCGAATTGAACAGGTGAAAGGGCAAACTCAGCAAGAAATAGATCAAAACAATGAAAAAGCCATAGAGTATGGCATTGGCCACTCCTTTGGACTTTTGTTGCGATTGCTTGGTGAAAAACGACACCGTCAATGGGATCATGGGAAAAACGCAGGGTGTGAGCAAGGCGATAAGCCCTCCCAAAAAACCCAGACCAAAAATCACCCATAGGTTGGATTTTCCTTCGGAACTCCCAAGACCGTCTTGGTTCAACAATGCTTTGTTCTTTAAATCCAAACGCAGAGATTTTCCAAGGGCAATACTGCGCCCGTCCAGTTCCTTTTGCACATCGGTAAATGCATTGCCATCCAAGGAAATTTGGAACAATTCATCTTTGGGGATACAGACCTCCTTGCAGATTTGGTAAAAGAGATTCACGGTGATTTGCCGTACTTCTGGATTGAGCAGTTTGATTTTTTGGGTAAAAATGGCCTCCTTCTTGAAAAAGGTTTCTTCCACTTCAAAAATATCGCTGTATTCATGGATGGTCTCACTTTCCGTGGTCTCACCAACCAATTCGTAGTCCTCTCCTGCTTTCTCAAAGGTAAATTCACTGGGGAGTGACCCTCCTTCGGCCGTGTATTGGGAATACACATGCCACCCGTCCATGATGACACCCTTAAAGACCAGTTCGTACTCCGTGTCCGACAGTTTGTTCACTTGATGGCTCCAAAGAGCAGGGTTGGCATCCGTTTGCGCAGAACTATGCAGGTTGGCAAACAAAAATCCGAATACGAGCAAAAAATACTTCATGAAACCAGTGTGATCTTTAAAATTTCCTTGGTCGAATCCTCAACCTTAAACCGTTCATCCGCTCTTCGTCCCACTACCCAAACAATGGCGTCATCTGAACACAACAGCCATTGCTTTTCCTTGGAAATGACATCCACTTTTTCATCCTTGAAGAACTTGGACAGCTTTTTCTTCCCTTTCATTCCGTAGGGATAAAAATAGTCGCCTTTTTCCCAATTCCTTAATTGTAACGGGAAGTTTAACTTTTCCTTATCCAAATAGATGACATTTCGCCCCGTATTTTCAACCTTTTTAACGTTTTGAAACCTAATGTTGATGGGGATTTCCAGTTCCTTGACATTATCTAAAATCCAAAATACTTCCTCCGGTCCGGTTTCGATTGGCGATAAAATCAAATGGGTACGGTCCTTTACCAGTCTATGGGTTTTGGACAGCACCTCCTTGCCGCTCATGGCGTGCAACAAGCCTTCCACATCATTCCATTCCGTAAAGCCATACGCTTGGAAGAGTTCGTATAGATACCCAGCTGCGGGTTTCAGTTCTTGCAGCTTTTCCACGCTTATTCTGATGGTATCTCCATCACTTTCAAACAGTCTTGCCCTGATTTCCTCCATGTGATGACGCACCAAGGATTGGGTTTGCTCCAAATGGGCTTGGGTCCGCATGAAGTTTTTCAAAAAGGTAGGATGCAGTGTTTTAAGTTGGGGCACAATATCCAATCGGATTTTATTGCGAAGGTATTTGCTTTCCGAATTGCTGCTATCTTCCCGCCATTCCAGATTATTGTCTTTCGCATAGGACAAAATTTCCTGTCTTGAGAAATTCAACAAGGGTCGAATTACTTTTTCATTTTGGACAGGAATCCCTGAAAGTCCCTCAATGCCCGTTCCGCGGGATAGATTGATCAAGAAAGTCTCTAAATCGTCATCGGCATGGTGGGCCGTCATGATATAATTAAACTCCCCAGAGCCCAAAAGCTCATTGAACCATTGGTAGCGCAACTCCCTTGCCGCCATTTGAATGGAGCCTCTATGGGCTTCCGCATATTTCTCCGTGTCAAACGATTGGACCATCACCCCAATACCCAATTCATAGGAAAGATTCTTAACAAAAGCCTCATCCCCATCGCTTTCATCCCCCCTTAATTGAAAGTTGCAATGGGCCAAGGTCACCTTTAAGTCCGCAGCAACGCATAAATGGGCCAATACCACACTGTCCACTCCCCCACTACAGGCCACCAAAAGGGATTTTTCCTTTAGGAAAGGAAGATTGGTATCAATATGTTCCGAAAATGGTTTCAGCATGCCACAAAAATAGCAATAAAGATCAGTCCGTTTCCAAAACGCTGCGCATGGCCTTGGCCTTCAGCAAGCACTCTTGATACTCCTTTTCAGGGTTTGACTTTGCCGTAATGGCACTTCCTACCGAATAGGACACATATTTGTTCGCGGCATTGTACAGAATACTGCGGATCACCACGTTAAAATCGAAATCCCCATTGGGGTCAAAATAGCCCACAGCTCCACTGTACAAACCCCTTTTGGTTTCTTCCAGTTCTTCAATGATCTTCATGGCCGAAATCTTTGGAGCACCTGTCATACTACCCATGGGAAAGGTCTCTTCAATAAGCTCGACCGGATTTTTGTCTTTTGGAACGGTAGCGATTACCGTGGAAATCATCTGGTGCACTTGTTTGTAAGGGTATACTTTGCAAAGTTCCTGAACCACCACAGTCCCCTTCAATGCACTTTTGGACAAATCATTACGGACCAAATCCGTGATCATGATGTTCTCGGCCCGTTCCTTTTCATCTTGGGAAAGCTGTTGCTTCAACCTTTCATCTTCCGCTTTGTTTTGACTTCTTGGGGCTGTCCCTTTAATGGGCTGTGAAATCACCGTTTGCCCCACCTTTTTTAAATAGCGTTCCGGGGAGGCACATAACAGATATCTCTCATCCCATCGCATAAAACACGCAAAAGGAGGTTGGGAAATGGCGTTGAGGCGCTTGTAGGTTCCCAAAGGATCCACAGTGCTGTCTTCAGCATAAAACTCCTGACAGAAATTGGCCTCATAAATATCACCGCGATGGATATGCTCCAGAAAACGGTTGGCTTTTTCAAAGTAGGCATCCTTGTGGATGCGCATTTTTATTCGGATGGGAGTGGATGGGATTCTCTCCTGTTGCCACATTCCCCTATTTGACAAAAGTTGTCCATAATCACTTTCAATATCCTCTGCACAATGTTCCAAATACAAAAAAGTCAATTCTTTCCCATTGAGGAGTACTATTTTTTCGGGCTGAAAAAAGTGCACGTTGCCAAACTCCAATCCATCGTAATTTTGGGAATGTAGGCCCTCCAGTTCGTTCTTAAGGTCGTATGAAAAATATCCGAACAGCCAATCCTGTTTTTCCTCCATGGAACTTTTCAATCCACCGAGTGAATCAACAATCATGGACTTACTGGTATGTCTTGTTACAGCCAATACCCCATCATAGGAATGGAATGCATTGCAATGTCCATTATCGTCCAGCCATACAACCTTTTCATAATTGCCCGACCAGTCCAACAAAGCTTCTTTGATCAAGGAGGGATCGGTGATGGTATAGGTTTGCCGCTTTCGCAAGGGATGTCTATTGAAGTGTTTGTAGAAAAGTGTCCAAAGCCTTTTGATGCTTTTCCTTTAACTCATTCTCTATAATATTCCCATCCTTAAAATTCTCATGGAACGATGGCAAGGAAAAGGTAGATACAATCTCGGCACCAAATCTGGGCAACATATTTTCAATCACGTCCAAAGAGCCAATGCCCCCTCGTTTACCTCCCGAGGCGGACATGAGAAAGACCTTTGTTCCGTCCAAAAACTTACGGTCAATGCGGGAGAGCCAATCCAAAACATTCTTAAAATAGGCCGAAGGATTTCCGTTATGTTCGTTCACCGAAAGAATCAACCCCTGCACTTTTTGGATTTGATCTTTCAAGTCCACCAAGGCATCGGGATATCCTTCTTGTTTTTCAAGATCCTCGCTGAACATGGGAAATGGGTGTTGGGCCATATTGAGTTCCTGAATATCATGACCTTGCACCAATGAGGTGGTATATCGGACCAATTTAAAATTGATGGAAGTTGAAGAATTGCTTCCGGCGAGTGCCAAAATTTCAGCCATTACAAGAAATGTTTGATTGTTTCGCTAAAATACCCCAATTGGGGAACAGATGCGAGTATTTTGTATAATTTTGCCCCGGAAAGCATCCAAACCCACTGCTAAACAAGTATATAGGGTATCCAAGAGCAAATGAACGTACAGACCAACAGATTGTATTTTATTGATGCCATGCGGGCATGGGCCATCCTTATGATGCTCCAAGGACATTTCATTGATGGGCTTATGGACCCTGTTTATAGGGATACTGGAAACGCTGCGTTCAACATCTGGCTATATTTTAGAGGTATAACCGCTCCGGTCTTCTTTACGGTTTCCGGATTTATTTTTACCTATTTATTGATTCGGGTGCCTCAAAAAGGGTTTGAAAACCCAAGGGTAGCCAAGGGTGTTCGTCGCGGATTGCAGCTTTTGCTAATTGGCTATTTACTCCGTTTGAACCTTTTTGGGCTCTTCAAAGGACAGGTGTACAACGCTTTCTATCTGGTGGATGTATTGCACTGCATCGGACTTTCCATTCTTGTTTTGATAGGGATTTATCTCATCACAAGTAAGCGAAAACCATATCTTTTCCCAACACTTCTCTTGGGTATTACTTTGGGGTTGTTCCTCTTTGAGCCAGTTTACAAACAGTGGTCATTTTCCTTTTTGCCCAATGCCTTGGCCAACTATTTCACCAAGGCCAACGGGTCTGTATTTACGATAATCCCTTGGTTGGGCTATGCTACACTTGGTGGGTTTGTTTCGGTGCTCTTTACCCGATTCAAGGATTTTAAACACTTGTACGCCGCGGGTATTCCTTTGGCTGCAGCAGTGGGATATGTGTTAATTTATCATTCATCCAGTGCCTTTGCATCCTTGCATGGATTTACCGGATGGGAGTTTTTTGGCTTGATCCCTTTGAACAATTACCTATTTATACGACTTGGGAATGTTTTTATCGTTTTTGCCGTGTTCATGCTCTTACGCAGGTTTTTGACCAACCGTACCATTTTGAACATTGGCGCCAGCACATTGTCCATTTATGTGATTCATTTTATTATTCTATACGGTAGTTTTACCGGATTGGGGCTTTATCGCTTCTTTAACCACTCCCTAACCCCACAGATAGTGATTCCCGGAGCCATTCTCTTTATGGTGGTCTGCACCTATTTGGCCTTGAAATATAACCAACATGAAGCGGAGATCAAATCGCAGATTGCTTGGGCTTTGGCTTCCGTGAAACGTCAAGCCATTGAGGTAAAGGAAGCTTCAATTCCCATGTTAAGGGAACTTTCCATCCGTGTGCGATTGGTATTGCGTAGATTCCTGCGGACCGTTAGGGGCTAAAAAAAGCCCAAAACGTCAACGATTTTACTCGATAAACCCTTTGGGCAAATTTCCTTACAGCCTTTGGCTGATGGTATCCTTTAAACGTGTATGGCCCTATCGGCAGTAGCGGCCAAAGCAGCTTCCTTAACGGCTTCTGCAAACGTTGGGTGGGCGTGGCTCATACGGGCAATGTCTTCTGCAGATGCCCTGAATTCCATGGCAGTGACCCCTTCCGTGATCAAATCCGCGCTTCGGGCACCGATCATGTGTACTCCAAGGACCTCGTCGGTCTTTTTATCGGCCAAAATCTTTACAAATCCATCAATGTCCATACTGGCACGGGCACGACCCAAGGCACGCATGGGAAATTGACCCACTTTATATTCCACGCCAGCTTCCTTGAGCTGCTCTTCGGTTTTACCCACCGCGGCAACTTCGGGCCACGTGTATACTACTCCTGGAATCAGGTTATAATCGATATGTGGTTTTTGGCCGGCCAACAATTCCGCCACCAAAGTTCCCTCTTCCTCTGCCTTGTGGGCCAACATAGCACCACGGATGACATCACCAATGGCATAAATATTGGATACATTGGTCTGAAGGTGATCGTTCACCTCTACCCTACCGCGATCATCCAATTTTACTCCGGCGGCTTCAACATTCAATCCATCCGTGTAAGGTCTTCTTCCCACACAGACCAAACAGTAGTCTCCCGTAAAGGTGACTTCCTCTCCTTTTTTGTTGTCGGCCTTTACAATGACTTCGTCGCCTTTTCGCTCCACCGATTTTACTTTGTGGGATAGGTTGAAGTTCACTTTTTGCTTCTTCATCACCTTCATCAATTCTTTGGAAAGCGCCCCATCCATTCCGGGGATAATACGATCCATGAACTCCACTACGGTCACTTCGGCACCAAGACGTTTGTACACCTGACCCAATTCCAGTCCGATGACGCCACCTCCAATGACGATCATGTGCTTGGGCACCTCTTTCAGTTTCAATGCCTCTGTTGAGGTGATGACCCGTTCTTTATCAATTTTGATGAAAGGCAATGAGGAGGGCTTGGAGCCTGTGGCAATAATGGTATGCTTTGCTTCGATGGTCTCTTTTTCGCCATCGGCTTTATCTATGTTGATGTGGGTGGCATCCTTGAAGCTTCCAAAACCTTCATAAACATCAATCTTGTTCTTGTCCATCAAGAATTGGATTCCTTTGGTGGTCTGGTCCACAACACCCTGCTTACGGGCAATCATCTGCTCCAGGTTAACCTTTATCTCTCCAGGAATATCAATTCCATGTTCTTCAAAATGCTTTACGGCATCTTCGTAATGATGTGAGGAGTCCAAAAGGGCTTTGGATGGGATACAACCTACATTTAGGCAAGTTCCCCCCAAGGTGGCATATTTTTCAATTATTGCAGTTTTCATTCCCAATTGGGCACAACGGATCGCCGCTACATAGCCTCCAGGTCCAGAGCCAATAATGGCCACATCATATTGATTCATAGTAAATGCTTAGAGATAATTATTCGTTCGATTATCAGCTACAAAAATAACAATGTTTCTCCGATAGACCATGCATTTTTCCTTAACATATCCGAGTAAAAAAGTTGGGTATGCCCCTATTGGAACAACTACACTGGGGCCAACGGGAATTTAATGGCACCGTAGCATCCCAACCAAAGTCCACCCAAAAGGGAGAGGTGTACGCCCGACTCAAACCACAAGGGTCCGCCCCATTGTCCACAAAGTGCCACCATGGATAATTTTCCAACAATAAAGAGGGAGATGAAAAAATGGGGCCAAAAATTATCTCGGACCACAATCAATGAAGAAATGAAACCTGTGAGCACGGCCGAGGTGAACATGGCCAATGTGCCCAGCGTCAAATCCATTGTGGAGGAAGAGCAAAAACTCATGCCTTCAAACAAAATATCTTGGGAAAGTGTAGTGTAAAGGACCAAACACAGTCCACCAATGACCGTGGCCAACACGGTGAGAAACAATCGGGTACGGGTTTTCATGACGGAAAAAGAAGTCTTTTGATGGTTGTTCGTTTTTTGATACGCCAAAAATTACACATCCCCCTTTATCCGATGGGCTTTTTTAACACCGATTTAGGTTAAAGTTTGCTAAATGTGGACCGCAGGGCTGTTTTTCACCTCGTTGATAACGAACGAACTCTGCGTATTTCCAATATTGTTGATGGTGGTGAGTTTCGTCAACATGAATTCGCGATAGCTCTTCATATCCTCCACATGGATCTTTAAAATGTAGTCATAGTCGCCGCCTACATGGAAGCATTCGGACACCTCTTCCAGTTTAAGGATTTCCCGTTCAAATTTCAATACATTTTCCTTGGTGTGCTGAACCAATCGTATCTGGCAAAGCACCATAAAGTCGCGCCGTACTTTCTCCTTGTCCACCAAGGCCACATATTGGGTGATTACCCCATTGCGTTCCAATCGTCGTATACGCTCGTACACCGCCGTTTTGGAAAGTTGTAAACTATCCGCGTATTGTTTTGTGGTCTTTTTACAGTCTTCCTGAAGCAGGTGTACCAGCTTTATATCCGTTGTGTCGAGTTCCATCCTGATGAATTTTCTGTATCTGATTGAATATCATACCAAAAATAGAATATAAATCTTTATTATAAATAATAAATAGATTTAAAATCTATATAATAGCATTCTTATTGACTTTATATCTTTATTTATATACTTTTCACCTAAAATTATCACACAATGGACTACAAAGCATCGGAGCACATTCAAGACCTTCAATATTTTGGTGAATTTGGTGGGGTGAACCCCTCCATATCGGATTCTTCCACCTATACCTTTCTTTCCGCAAAGACCATGTTCGACACCTTTGAGGGCAATACCGAAGGTTGCTATCTGTACAGCAGACACTCCTCCCCTTCCAATCTATATTTGGGTGAGGCCATGGCCCAATTGGAGGGTACGGAATCGGCCAATGTGTTTGCCAGTGGAATGGGCGCCATAAGCGCTGTGGTTTTTCAGCTTTGCGATACAGACGACCATATCGTCTGTAGCAGGACCATTTACGGAGGCACCTATGCCTTCCTGAAAAACTTTGTGAAGAAGTTCAACATCTCCACATCCTTTATAGATATCACCGATTTGGACATGGTGGAGCAATCCATTACCTCAAAAACCAAAATGATCTATTGCGAGGCCATAAGCAATCCCCTTTTGGAAGTAGCGGACATTGCGGCCCTTTCCAAATTGGCCAAAAAGCATGGTATTCCCTTGGTGGTGGACAATACCTTCTCCCCCTTGAACATCAACGCGGCCCAATTGGGTGCGGATATAGTGGTCCACAGTCTTACCAAATTTATCAATGGTAGCAGTGACTGCGTCGCAGGTGCCGTTTGTGCTTCAAGCGATTTCTGCCTAAGCCTAAAAGATGTGAACAATGGAGCGGGAATGCTCATGGGAAGCACGTTGGATAGCCTCCGGGCGGCATCCATCCTCAAGAATATGCGTACACTGCACATCCGCATCAAAAAGCACAGTGAAAATGCCCTCTACTTGGCACAACAATTTGAAAAAGATGGTTTAAAAGTAGTCTATCCAGGATTGGAAAGCCACCTAGGGCATAACGTAATGAAATCCCAAATGAACCCGGAATACGGTTTCGGCGGCTTGCTTACCTTGGATGTAGGCTCTGTAGATCAAGCCAATGCCCTTATGGAACTCATGCAAACCCAGAAATTGGGCTATTTGGCGGTAAGCCTCGGTTTTTATAAGACCCTCTTCAGCGCATCGGGCACTTCCACCTCTTCGGAGATTCCCATGGAAGAACAAGAAGCACTAGGGTTGTCGCAAGGGCTGATCCGCTTTTCCATTGGTTTGGACAACAATATCCACCAGACCTATTTGGCCATGAGAGCTTGTATGGAAAAAATGGGGATTCTGTCCCCATCACCATCTACTATGGATTAAACGATAAAAAGCCGTTTGGAGAACAAGGTTCAAAATCGTAATATTACCTCTTAACAAACCCAGACCACATGCCAAAAAAAGAGGAAGCCCCAAAGTACAGACAAGATGAACATATTGTTGAAAATAAGGAGCTGACCATTGGGGAAGCCTTGATTCCTGTTTTTGCACTGGTGGCCATGCTGGCCTACAATGTCTACGTTTTTGGTGATGATGCCCTGAGTGGGTCCAACCAGTTCATCCTTCTTATGGGAGGTGCCATGGCGGCCATCGTGGGTTTTTTCAACAAGGTATCCTACAAACAGATGATTGCCGAAGTGGCCGAAAATGTACGTTCCACTACCGGGGCCCTTCTCATTTTATTGATGGTAGGCGCCCTATCGGGAACCTGGTTGGTCAGCGGTATTATTCCGGCTATGATCTATTACGGGCTCCAAATATTGAATCCCACTATATTTTTGGCGGCCTGTGTTATTATTTGCGCCATCATTTCCATTGCCACGGGAAGCAGCTGGACCACGGCCGCAACGGTAGGTATTGCCTTGGTGGGCATCGGTGAAGCCTTGGGCATTTCTTTGGGCATGACGGCAGGCGCAGTGCTTTCTGGAGCCTATTTTGGGGATAAGATGTCCCCTTTGAGTGACACTACCAACTTGGCCCCTGCCATGGCGGGCGGCGAATTGTTTTCCCATATTCGATACATGGCACTGACCACTGTACCCACCATTGCTGTAACCTTATTGGTGTTCATTATTATGGGCTTTACCATTGAAACCGAAGGAGTGGCCGATACAGGCGCCATCCTTGAAACCATTGGGAGCACTTTTAATATTAGTGGTTGGCTATTTTTAGTGCCCGTTGTGGTAATCTTTTTAATTATAAAAAAAGCCCCTCCTCTATTGGCCTTGCTGATTGGGACTTTATTGGGTGGTGCCTTTGCGTTGATTTTTCAGCCGGATATTGTCACTACCATTGGAGGAAGCGAAAGTCTCACTTTTGAGTCGGGATATAAAGGAATTTTAAACGCCATCACCGTGGACACCTCAATTGCCACGGACGACCCCGCACTGAACGACCTGTTCTCCTCGGGAGGAATGGCAGGTATGTTGGACACCATTTGGCTGATTGTCTGTGCTATGGTCTTCGGGGGTATCATGGATGGTATAGGTGCCTTGGAGCGCATCACCGAATCCCTGTTGAAAATGGCCAAGACCACATTTGGGCTTTTTGCCAGTACCGTGGGCAGTTGTTTGGCGCTAAATGTAACCGCATCGGACCAATATCTGGCCATTGTAGTCCCCGGAAAGATGTTTTCCAAAGCATATCGGGAACGTGGCCTGGCCCCGGAAAACTTGAGTAGGTCCCTTGAAGATTCAGGAACCGTAACTTCCGTATTGGTACCTTGGAACACCTGTGGCGCCTACCACAGCGGGGTATTGGGTGTTGGTGTTATGGAATATGGGATTTATGCCATCTTCAATTGGTTGAGTCCAATCATGACCTTATTGTTCGCGGCTTTCAAAATCAAGATTAAAATGTTGACCGAAAAGACCCCTGCCTAAAAATTTTCGGCCCCATTTTCTTCCAAGATCCGTTTCTTTATGAAATTGTGATTTTTCACCCTTTGTAATTATTGGCTTTTCAAAAATCAATCGCTTTTTTTATACCATAAGCCTAGGCTATCCATTCATAGGAAATACTGATTTTTTCCTTTGGGAAAGGCATTTCCCTGCCCTAATTTTGCAGCATAACCTTTATAAAAAAACACAAGAATGACATTAGTCGGAAGGAAATTTCCAAACATCGAAGTAAATGCCATTGATGAATTGGGCGACACTTTCAAAATCAACATTTTAGAAAAAGCCAAGGCCGAAAACAAGAAAATTTTGCTTTTCTGGTACCCAAAGGATTTCACCTTTGTTTGCCCTACGGAGCTACACGCTTTTCAACAACATTTGGCCGAATTTGAAAAAAGGAACACTTTGGTGATTGGCGCATCTTGCGATACTGCAGAAGTACACTTTGCTTGGTTGAACACTGCAAAGGACAATGGTGGGATTGAAGGGGTGACCTACCCTATCATTGCCGACAGCAATAGAAACTTGGCCAAGGCTTTGGGCATTTTGGACATCACAAATGAAGATTACAATGAGGAGACCGACTCTGTTCTTGTGGAGGGTGACAACGTAACCTACAGGGCCACTTATTTGATCGATGAGGAGGGTACGGTGTTCCACGAAGGCATCAACCACATGCCCCTTGGCAGAAACGTGAAGGAATTCATCCGTTTGGTGGATGCATTTGCCCACGTACAGGAAAAAGGAGAGGTATGTCCTGCCAACTGGGAAGAAGGTAAGGAAGCCATGAATGCCAACCGTGACGGAGTGGCGGAATATTTAGCCAATCACGTAAACTAAGGAATATGGTCATAGAATTGGAAAAAGACAACCTGAGCGAGCTTGTTGCCAGCAACGAGTCCGTAGTGGTGCAATACTCTGCATCTTGGTGTGGAAATTGCAGAATTATGAAGCCTAAGTTCAAAAAAGAGGCTTCGCTTAACCAGAACGTCACTTTTGTGATGGTAGATGCGGAAAAATTCCCAGAGTCACGGAAAATGGCCAATGTGGACAACCTACCCACCTTTGCCGCTTTTTCCAACGGGACATTGAAGAATCAGGTGCAGACCAACAAATATGATGTACTAAAAACCTTGGTCAATGAAGTTGCCCATCATTAAACAGCTGGTGAATTTTGTTGAGGAGCATGACGAGGATTATCTGTTGGAAACCGCGGAAACCTTGGAAAGCATCTGCGAGGTCGCTACGTTAAAGGACAATGAACTGGACACCATCGGAGAAATCATCTCCAATATCTATGGTGCCCTGGAAGTGTCCAGCGAGATACAAAAGGGGACTCCAAAGAAAGAGGCCATGAATGCCTTTATGTCTCGGGTGCTCAGTTCCATCGACAAATAAACCATACTATATTTTCTAGTCAAGAACCTTCCCGTAATGCATTACGGGAAGGTTTTTTTTAAGTACTTTTGGGCCTGAACCAAATATAAAAATATGGCTACAGTCACCTTAAAAGGAAATGAAATACACACTCTTGGCAACCTTCCCGAAAATGGTTCCCAAGCCCCAGAATTCAAATTGACAAAAAACGACCTCTCCCCTGCTTCCCTATCGGATTATGCTGGCCAAAAAGTGGTCTTGAACATATTCCCAAGTATAGATACCGGTACTTGTGCACAATCGGTTCGCCAATTCAACCAGGAAGCTGCCGAACTGGACAATACCAAAATACTTTGTATCTCCAAAGACCTTCCTTTTGCCCAAACCCGCTTTTGTGGTGCCGAGGGGATTGATAAGGTTGAGACCCTATCCGATTTTAGGGATGGAAATTTTGGGAAATCCTATAAGGTGGAGTTTACCGATGGTCCATTGCAAGGGCTTCTGTCGCGCTCCGTGGTAGTACTTAATGAAAATGGACAGGTCATCTATTCCGAACAGGTTTCCGAAACTGTGGACGAGCCCAATTACAAAGCTGCGCTTGAAGCATTGATGGATGCCTAAGGAATCTTTTTTCAATAATAGAATTCGCAGTATCGGTTATGCGCTCAAAGGCATGTTCTTGCTTTTGCGTACCGAGGCCAGTATCAAAATCCAATTTTTTATTGCCTTGGTAATGACCGCAGCAGGATTCTATTTTGAGATCTCGGCCACGGAATGGATTCTTCAACTCTTTGCCATTGGATTGGTCATGGGTATAGAGGGAGTGAACACGGCCATTGAAAAATTAGCGGACTATGTACAACCCGATCAAGACCCAAAAATTGGTCTGATCAAAGATATTTCCGCGGGTGCCGTGATGATCGTATCCATTGTGGCCAGTATTATTGGATTGATCATCTATATACCCAAATTGATGTAAGAACATCCAAGACCCGGTATAGCAGCGTAAATTTGTAAATTAGCCCCATAGCAAACGGATTAATGGCAAAGAAAAGGACAAAATCAAAATCCAAACCTACAACCGCCAAAAAGAAGGTCTCCTTTAGGCCTTCCAAGCAAAACAAGATTATCTTGGGCAGTTTGCTGATTGTACTCAGCATTGCACTTTTCTTCTCGTTCATGTCCTATTACTTTACATGGCAGGAAGATCAGAGCATTCTCTCCGAGTTTGCGCACAGAAACGCCGAGGCCAGCAACTTATTGAACAAGTTCGGGGCCAGTGTGAGCCATTTTTTCATGTACCAAGGATTTGGTCTTGCATCGTTTGCCTTTCCTTTATTACTGGCTGTCACTGGGTTGTACCTGTTTTTGGGGCTTAGTGGAAAAGGTCTCATTGGTAAATGGATTTGGGGCTTTATCGGTATTATCTGGGTATCCATTGCCTTGGGCTTCTTTGCTTCGAGCCAACCTTTGTTGGGAGGGCTTATTGGCTTTGAAATGAACGATTTCCTCCAAGATTACACTGGAAAGATCGGGGTGTTCTTGATCTTGATTTTCATGCTGATGGTCATCTTGGTACAACTCTTCAATTTTACGCCCGAAGGGGTCGCCAATTTCTTCCGTTCGCAACGCCAAAAAATAAAGTCCGATTTTCAAACGGAAACCTCTGTTTCGGAAAAACAGAAAACGGAAGAGCTCCCTATTGAGTTGGACATGAAAGAGGAAGAAGTTGCCATTTCCGTGGACACCTACACCCACAAAAAAGATATCCCTCCCCTTCAGAATGAAGCTGGGTTGGACGTGAACCTTCCCCAAGAAGAAGAGGAAGGCATCAGTCTGGAGGTAGAAAAAGTCAAGGAGGAAAAAGAGGAAAAAGACATCAAGGCCGAAAAGTTGGTCAAGGATTTTGGGGAATTCAACCCAAAACTGGAACTCGGCAGCTATAAATTTCCTCCTTTGGAGCTATTGGAGGCGCATGGCGCAGCCGGTGGCATCACCATCAACCAAGAGGAACTGGAGGAGAACAAAAACCGTATTGTAAGCACCCTAAAGAATTACAAAATCGGGATTGCGCAGATCAAGGCCACCATAGGCCCCACGGTCACCCTGTATGAGATTGTCCCCGAAGCGGGCATCCGTATCTCCAAAATCAAAAATCTCGAAGATGACATAGCCCTTTCCCTAGCCGCTCTGGGGATCAGGATCATTGCTCCCATTCCCGGTAAGGGAACCGTGGGTATTGAGGTACCCAACAAGAACGCTTCGGTTGTCTCCATGCGATCGGTGATTGCATCCAACAAGTTTCAAAAAGCGGAAATGCAACTTCCCATTGCTTTTGGAAAGACCATTAGCAACGAGACCTTTGTGGTAGATCTGGCCAAAATGCCCCACCTACTTATGGCGGGTGCTACCGGACAAGGGAAATCCGTAGGATTGAATGCGGTAATCACTTCGCTCCTCTACAAAAAACATCCGGCAGAAATCAAGTTCATTTTGGTCGACCCCAAAAAGGTGGAATTGACCCTCTACAACAAAATCGAACGGCATTTCTTGGCCAAGCTCCCAGATTCTGATGAAGCTATCATTACGGACAACACCAAGGTAATCAACACCCTGAACTCCCTCTGTATTGAGATGGACAATCGCTACGAGTTGTTGAAAACAGCCATGGTACGAAACATTAAGGAATACAATGCCAAATTCAAGGCCCGTAAATTAAATCCGAACGATGGGCATAAATTCCTTCCTTACATCATTTTGGTGATTGATGAATTTGCAGACTTGATCATGACCGCGGGCAAGGAAGTGGAAACCCCCATTGCCAGATTGGCACAGTTGGCCCGAGCCATTGGAATTCATTTGATCATTGCCACCCAGAGGCCTTCGGTAAACGTGATCACGGGTATTATCAAGGCCAACTTCCCGGCAAGGATTGCATTCCGGGTAACCTCCAAGATAGATTCGAGGACCATTCTGGATGCCCAAGGTGCAGACCAACTCATTGGCCGCGGGGATATGCTCTACACCCAAGGGAATGATGTGACCCGTTTGCAATGTGCCTTTGTAGATACGCCCGAAGTGGCCAAAATCACTGAATATATTGGGTCGCAACGCGCCTATCCAGAAGCCCATTTACTGCCAGAATACGTAGGTGAAGACTCTGGCACGGGTATTGATTATGATATTTCGGAAAGGGATGCCATGTTCCGCGAAGCTGCCGAAGTTATTGTAACGGCACAACAAGGTTCCGCCTCCCTGATCCAGCGAAAACTGAAATTGGGATACAACCGGGCCGGTAGGATCATTGATCAACTGGAAGCCGCTGGGATTGTAGGTCCTTTTGAAGGAAGTAAAGCCCGTCAGGTCTTGATTCCGGATATGTATTCCTTGGAACAATTTTTAGAAAACGAATCAAAATAATACCATGATCAAAAAACACATTCTTTTTATCGGACTTTTTACCGTTGCACTATTCTCATATGGGCAGAGCTCATCGCAGGCCAAGGCACTGTTGGACGAAGTCTACAATAAGGTAAAAAGCTATGACAACATCTATATCGACTTTACTTCCACCTTGGAGAACAGTGAGGCCAATTTGAAACAGGAAACCCATGGCAATGTTTCCCTTAGTGGCGAAAAATACTTTTTGAACTATTTTGGGGCCCAACAATTATATGACGGCACCAAGGTCTACACCGTTGTTCCCGAAAACGAGGAAGTGACCATAGAGGATGTCGATCAAGATGCCGACAATGTGAGCCCTTCAAAAATGCTCACCTTTTATAAAACCGGGCATAACTACGCCTGGGACATCTTGCAAAATGTGGGGGGAAGAAAAATACAATATGTAAAGCTCACCCCTATTGATTCCAATACCGAGATCAAATCCGTACTCTTGGGCGTTGACACTCAGACCAAACACATCTACAAGCTCATCCAGACGGGAAACAACGGTACAAAAACTACCATAACCGTTAATTCTTTCAAAACCAACCAGCCATTTTCAAGTACCCTCTTTACCTTTGACGAGAAAAAATACGAGGATAAAGGGTATTACATAACACGAAACTAGCCATTGAAAATACTAGACCAGTATATATTATCGAGGTTTCTCTATAACTTCTTTAGCTCCTTTGTCATCTTGATCGTCATATTCATTTTTCAGGGAATATGGCTTTTTATAGATGATTTGGCAGGAAAAGGTCTAGGCATGGTCATTATTGGGAAGTTTATTTTTTATTTCATCCCCACTTTGGTGGACAAGGTATTGCCCCTAACCGTATTACTGTCGTCCATCCTCACCTTTGGTACCTTTGCGGAAAACTATGAGTTCGCCGCCATGAAGGCTTCTGGAATATCCCTTCAGCGAGGGATGCGAAGCTTGATCATCTTTGTCCTTTTTTTGGGAGTGGTCACCTTTTTCTTCGCCAACAATATCATTCCAAAATCGGAACAGAAAATATTCAACCTACGGCGTAACATTGCCAAGGTAAAACCTGCTGCAGCCATTACCGAAGGGGTTTTTAGTGATTTTGAAGGTACCGGTGAGGGCATGAACATTAAAGTGGAGCGAAAGTACGGGGAACAAGACCGGTTTTTGGACAATGTGGTCATCCACAAAAAAACAAACCAAAATGTAAACAATACGGTCATCAAGGCCAAAGGTGGGGAATTGATCAGCAGTGAAGATTCCGACATTATCCAGCTGGTACTGAAAGATGGCAATTACTACGAGGAGCTGGTCCCAAAGGATAGCAAGGAAAAGAGAAAACAACCCTTTGCCAAGGCCCATTTTGAAACCTACACCATCAACATAGATATTTCGGAACTGAACAACCAAGACCTGGAAGAAGACGGCAATATTACCACGGACAAAATGAAGAATGTGGGGCGTTTGATCAAGGATATCGATTCATTGGGAACCAACAATCTGGAAAAAGTGGAGGCATTTTCCAAAAACATTGTCAATCGTATGGGGGCATTTCCTCCAAAATCAACTGTTGGGGACACCATTCAAGCCGCAACCCAGATTCCGGTAACCAAAATTTCAAAGGATTCCCTCAATAGTGTGGACGAGCTTTTGGCATCATTGCAGGACTGGCAACAGCTGCAAGTGGTCAACAATGCCAAAAATTCGGTTTCAAGTGTCTTGACCACCGTCGTTTCCAAAAAAGAGGAACTGCAACAACGGTTCAAATTTTACAACAGTCATATCCTTTCCTTGCACAAAAAGTTCGCCTTGGCATTTTCGTGCATCATTCTATTTTTTGTGGGAGCACCCTTGGGGGCCATTATCCGAAAAGGAGGGTTGGGACTGCCCATGGTGATTGCCATTGTCTTATTTTTGACCTACTATTTTATTGGGGTATTTGCGGGCAATTACGCTAAGGAAGGTAATATACACCCAGCCATTGGGGCCTGGCTTTCCACCTTGATCATGCTACCCTTAGGGGTTTCACTGACCAAAAGGGCCACTGCGGACAGAGGACTGTTTGGGTTTGGACATATTATAGATCGTATTAGGAGCATATTTAAACGAAAAAGAAAAGATTCTGAAGAGTAATGGTCGAGGAGAAAAAAATACAATTGCACGCCATAGAGGAAGCCATTGAAGACATCAGACAAGGCAAGGTCATTATTGTGGTGGATGATGAAAACCGTGAGAATGAAGGTGACTTTGTGGCCGCTGCAGAACTGATTACCCCTGAAACAGTGAATTTCATGGCCACCCATGGTCGAGGGCTTATCTGCGCCCCACTTACTGAAGGGAAATGTAAAGATTTGGGACTCCACATGATGGTGACGCACAATACCGATCCCCTGGAAACCGCCTTTACAGTTTCTGTGGATTTAAGGGGGAATGGCGTTACCACGGGAATTTCCGCCTCGGATAGGGCCAAAACCATCTTGGCCTTGACCAATGCCAATACCAAGGCCCATGAACTGGCCCGTCCCGGACATATCTTCCCGCTCATTGCCAAGGAAGGTGGTGTACTGCGCCGTACCGGGCACACCGAAGCCGCTATTGATTTTGCCCGCTTGGCAGGATTGGAGCCTGCTGGCGTTATTGTGGAAATCATGAACGAAGATGGCACCATGGCCCGATTGCCCCAACTTTTGGAGGTAGCCAAAAAATTTGACCTTAAAATCGTTTCCATCGAGGATTTGATCGCTTACCGAATGGAACATGATAGCCTGATTGAACTCAAAGAGGCCTTCACTATCCAAACCCGATTTGGGGAATACCGTCTGCGCGCCTACAAACAGACCACCAACGATCAAGTACATATTGCTTTGGTCCGTGGTAGCTGGAAGCACGGCGACCCAGTCCTGACCCGTATCAACTCTACCCTTGTGAACAATGACATTTTGGGCACCTTGACCAACAATCCGGATGAAACCTTGAACCGAATGTTCAACGCTTTGAACGCTGAGGATAAGGCCGCCATGATCTTTATCAATCAAGGGAACCAATCCAAGAATTTATTGGGTCGCTTGGCAGAGTTCAAGAAACTTCAGGCCGAGGGAATCCACAAAGCACCAAAAATTGATATGGACACCAAGGATTTTGGGATTGGTGCGCAAATATTACATGATCTCAATATTTCCAAAATCCGCTTGCTTTCAAATTCCGCACAGACCCGAAGAGTGGGGATGGTGGGTTACGGTTTGGAAATTGTGGAGTATGTGAATTATTAGGTTTTCCCAAATACAAAATTGTGGGCTAGATGGTTTTCTTGAGGATTTCCGCTATTTTTTTAGCCCTTTCCCGGATTTCGGCTTCCGTCCAGCCCAATTTGATCAGACATGAAATGGTCCTGCCCACCCAGTGGTCCGAGGCAGAAAAATCGGCCTTGGAATAATCCGGTAAGCCCTCAATGACTTCTTGGGGCAGTTTGCCCAATGATTCCAATTGGCTGAGGTGTTCCCATTTTCTATAGTAATGCCAGTTGTTGTTGTACCAATAGAAGCAGGCATCAATCCCTGCTTCACCCAAAGCTTTGTGGGCTTGTTGGGCAATCGCTTCCGAAGGAAGGAAGAAACTCAGGAAGGAGTAGTTTTCCTCACCCCCATCAGGTACCTTCCGAAAACTAATCTCCGGAACCTGTGACAACGCCTCCCTTAAAATGGTATAGCTTTTCTTCTGCAGCGCGATAAATTCATCCAATCTATCCAACTGGGCCAATCCCACGGCGGCATTCAACTCTGAAATTCGAAAATTGTATCCCAAAAAAGGATGGGTCTCTGCCCCCCTATCATGTCCAACATGGTCGTGCCCGTGGTCCGAGTATTTATGGGCATTTTCATAATACGCTTTAGTATTGGTGATGACCGCCCCGCCTTCACCACAGGTGATGGTTTTTACATAATCAAAGGAAAAACAGCCCAAATCCCCAATGCTGCCCAAAGGTTTTCCTTTATAACTTCCCCCAATGGCCTGGCAGGCATCTTCCAAAAGCAGAAGGTCGTGTTGGTCACAAATCTGTTGTAACACTTCCAAATTTGCCATGGAACCGCACATATGCACGGGCATCACCACTTTGGTACGGGGGGTTATCGCTTTTTCCACTGCAGATGGGTCCAACGTCAAGGTATCATCTATGTCCACCAAAATAGGAATGGCGCCAAGGGCCAAAATCGATTCAAAACTGGCCACAAAGGTGAACGTGGGCATGATTACCTCATCCCCTGCCCCCACACCGGCACTGGCCAACGCTACCGTAAGTGCCGCCGTACCACTGCTCAACAGGTGTACGTGTTTGGACTTCATTTTGGCGGAAAGGGCAGCTTCCAACTCCTTAGCCTTCCAATGCCCGTTTCGCATTCCATCGAACCCATAACGCATCAATACCCCCGAGTCCAGCACATCCTGTACCTGTTCCCGTTCCCTATCTCCAAAAAGTTCAAAACCCGGCATACTTGTCTTGTTTAAAATTGTTTAAAAAAACCACAGTTTAATGGCCATGGCTATGACCACGACCACTAAAAAGGTCTTTATGAATCCGTCTCCCTTTTTTACCGAATAACGGCTCGCCACCCATGCTCCGGAGCCATTTCCAATGGCCAAAATAAGTCCCAATTTCCAATTCACCTTATCATTAAGGGCAAAAACGGCCAAAGCGGACAGCATATAAATAAAAACCACGGCCACCTTGGTGGCATTGACCCGAACGAGGTTCATCCGGTTTACGTAGTGCATAAAAAATATCATTAAAAACCCTAGACCTGCATTGATGAATCCGCCATAGATCCCAAAAAAGAAGAACACAATAAGACTCAGCCACAGGTATTTGCCCGTGAGCCTTTCTTCCATGTCCTCCAGGCGCATCTTGGGCTTGAAAACAATGATAAGCACCACGGCCAACATGACCATGGCCAAAATCCGGTTAAAGGTCTCGCCGTTGATATCAATGGCAATCCAAGCTCCCAAAATAGCCCCTAAAAAGGCCGCAATACCCAAATATAGATTGAAAGGGAATGTAGAAACCCCCTTACTCTTGAATCCTGCAGTTGCCAAGGCCGTTTGAATAACAATGGCCACCCTATTGGTCCCATTTGCCACGGCTGGGGGAAGTCCCAAAAAGATAAGGGTGGGCAAGGACAGTAAGGAACCCCCTCCCGCCACGGTATTGATAAAGCCTACAGCAAAACCAACCGCAACCAAAAGCACATAGTGGTACCATTCCATCATGTAGACAAAAGTACTCCCTTAAAATGGGATTCATTCGTGCAAAAAATTAAAGTTTATAAACTTTTATAGAACCAAAAAAGCTTTATATATTTGCACCCGCTTAGGAGGAATGGCAGAGTGGTCGAATGCGGCAGTCTTGAAAACTGTTGAGGGTCACACCTCCGGGGGTTCGAATCCCTCTTCCTCCGCTGAGAGACATCATCTCAAAACAATGGACCCTGTGAATAATTGATTCACAGGGTTTTTTATTTCCCTTGACTTAAGGCACCAATACATTCAAAGCCCCCCCTTCCACCGAAACACTCACTTGTCTGTCCTCTAAATGGTGTAGCTCCCCATCCGTCTGCATAAAACGCTCCTTACCTTGACCCTCAAAGCTAAACTTGAGTTCCTTTACTTTAAAGTACTGTATCTTTTTGAGATATTGATTGAGCCTAAGTAGCATAAAAAGTCCAAGTATAAGGATTTCACCTTTTGTCAGGTTTTCTATGATCACCACATCCAACAATCCATCTTGCAAGGAAGCCATTCGGGTTAGTGAAATATCGTACCCCATTACCTTGGAGTTAGAAACGAAAAACATAAACGGATTTGTCTTAAAGGTCTTTTGGTCAAACTCAACCTTGATCCTTTCCTTGCTGCTAAAATCCCTGATGGACCGTACAACTGCCTTGACATAGGCCCAAAACCTGCGTTGGCCGCCGGCATTGTAATTGGAAATCACCTTGACATCAAAACCAATCCCCATATTGCTAAAGAAGGGTCTGCCGTTCACCATGGCGACATCTATACGACTTACCCTGCCCTTTTTAATGGTCTCCATCGCTGCTTTTAACCGCCGTGGGATCTTGAGACTTTCGGCCAATCCGTTTCCAGAACCCATGGGGACAATTCCCAACAGAACGGGGGTGTGGACCAAACATGAAGCCACTTCATTGATGGTCCCATCCCCTCCACAGGCCACGAGTACATCCACTCCGCTTTCAACGGATTCTTTGGCCAGTTTGACTGCATGTCCAGCATAATTGGAGGTCTTTACGGTTATCTCGTATGCTGCTGCATCGAAATATCCGGACAGAGCCTTTTCGTCCAATACACTCCCCTTGCCTGCAATAGGATTTACAATAAAATGGACCTTTGTCATTGTGCAAGTTTTACGTCAAGCCCGCCATGGTTATACAGATGGTCGGCCAATTGATAAAATGAAATGGTCTGGTTCAAAAATGTTGTGTCCACAGCCTCCCTTGTCAGACTATTGTCAGCTTGGTCCCATTTGTATTGGTTGGCGGTCTTACCATCTCCCAATACCATCAAATCGTCTGATTTCAACAATCCGAGCTTCCTGTAGTTCCCAATAAAGGCCCTTTGTCCCGAAGGTTCCATGCTAAAAACATCCCTTCCGAAAAAATTGTTGCGGTACTGCCATCCCAACAGCGAGAAAACGCTTGGCATCACATCTATTTGGGAGCATTGCTGGGTAATCTGTCTTTGTTTAAACCCATCAAAATTCACCAAGATTGCAGGAATCCGATAGTTGGCGACATCCAATTCCCACTTCCCGGCACTACTGCCACAATGGTCCGCCATAATCACAAAGACCGTATTCTTATACCAGGGTTTGGTCTTGGCCTTTCGCAAGAAGTTCCCTATGGCATAATCCGTATACTTGACCGCTCCACTTCTTCCCGTTCCCGATGGAATATCGATTTTTCCCTCAGGATACGTGTACGGCTTATGGTTGGAAGTGGTCATTATAAAATTGAAAAAAGGCACCCCATTCTTTGAAGACCGTTCAGCTTCTTGGAGGACCTTCCCAAAAATATCCTCATCGCATACGCCCCAGGCATTCTCGAAGGTCACCTCATCATCTTCAATGTTTCTTCGGTCCGTGACAATATCCCCAGATGGCAAAAAGCCTCTCCCACGATCCACAATGTCAAATCCATTTCCACTGAAGAATTTGTCCATATTGTCAAAATAGCCATCACCCCCATAAAAGAAAGTCCTGGAATACCCCTTGCTTTTGAAGACTTCCCCAATGGTATATAGGTCTCGGTTGTGTTCCCTTTTTACAATACTTCTTCCCGGCGTTGGCGGAATGGCCAAGGTTATTGCCTCCATACCTCTGACCGTTCTGGTTCCGGTGGCATATACATTGGTGAAGTATGCTTCTGCCTTGGCTATGGAATCCAGATGGGGTGTCAAATTTTTGTCATTCCCAAAGACACCCAAATACCTGGCACTCAAACTTTCCACACAAATGAGTACTACATTTGGCTTTTTTTCCACCTCTCCCTTTACGAGCCGTAAAATGTTCTTTTCAGGAAAAAGAAGACTATCGGAAGGAGCCTTAATCTGTTCCTCTACGGTAGCGAGGACATTCCTTTCGGGCAAGGTCTTGTAGAAATCCGTATAACTGAGCTCATTGTTCCTAAATGCCGCAAAGAAGGAATAAATGCCCGCTTTGGACAATTCATTGTTATAGCGATTGTTTGATAGTTCCGCCTGTTCGTTCTTGATGGTACCTGCGAAAAATAACATGATGACCATGGCCATGCCGGTCGGCACCAACTTTTGCCTGAAACTTGTGGTTGATGCAAAGGCATTCTTTAAAATCCTTTTTCTATTGAACAACCATACGGTAAGTGCCACCAAAAGTAACATCCCTCCAATAAGCAGTGGTAAAGGATAGGATTCATTGATATTCTTTATCACTTCATAGGTATAGATTAAGTAATCCACGGCAATAAAATTGAACCGTCTTTGGAACTCGTCCCAAAAGGTAATCTCGGCAAAAAAGGAAAAATAGATGATCAACAGACCTATGGCCAAACCAAAATAGCACACAATCCGGTCAAAAATTGAACCATATAGCCTTTGGGGCAACAGTAGAAAATATAGGGAGGCCACCACGTAGAAAAAGGACAAGGTGCCCAAATCAAAGAAGAAACCAACAAGGAAAACCTTGAGCAGTCCCCAAAACGAATGCTCCACCTGCGAAAAATCCATCAGCAAAAAGGTCAAGCGCACCAAAAAGGAGAGCCCCAAAAACAACACCGAAAAAGCGTTGATGATAGAAAAACGGGATGGAAAAATATTTTTTAACATATACAAAGTGTTCTTTTCTAATCCATTACAAACTTGAACCCAACACCAAAGTAATTGGCCTTGAGGCCAGTGTTCCGATGATAGTTGTTATACTTAAGGTCAATGCTCTTCAGGCCAAACCGCCACGTCCTGAACTTGGTAAAGATGTCCGTATAGGTAACCCCAAACCCAAATTGATGGGCGTCATAGGCAGATAGGTCAAAGTCGGAGGTGTAGTATTCTTCCGTAGATAGATGGGTATCGAACGGTGCAAAATAGTCTATCTGGTTCTGGGTGTAATAGCGATAGGACGGGTAGAGCGTAAAGTTCTGCGAAACCTTGATGGGCAACTCAATATTGGCCGTATGGGCCTGTAATCCCCAATCGTCAAAATAATAGCGATAATAGGTGCGTACCGTAAGTATCTCATTGAAATAGTGGTTCAGGCGAAATCCAATGGGGAATTTCAATCTTGTATCCGGCAAGCGTTCCATATCATCCGCCAGCATAAAGACATCTGTATTTTGTGATGAGGTGTAATTGGGGATACTGGCAGGGTTACCAATAAAGTAGTTGGGGACATCTGCAAAATAGACCCGCTGCATGGGATTGGCCAGCCACCCTTGTTGACTGACCACATCGGCAAAAATGGAAATTTGGGTATTCTTACCCAGAATCTGTGAAAAGGATGCCGATAGGGCAAAACTGTTCCTTTTTTTATCAGAGATCAAGCTAAAACCATCAACGGGCCTCCAGGTAGCCGTACCATTTTTATTCGTGACGAGCCCATTCCTGTTCAAAATATCCACCCCAGCGAAAAACCCACTGTTAAGATTGCCCCCTACCTCCAGATAACTGTCCAACTCGGTAGGATATCTTGGCAGCCATGTATCCAAAAACACACTCCCCTTTATACTGACTTCCGTATTCTTTTCATTAAAAAGCTTGGTGATTCCTCCTCCAAAACCAACGGAGACATAATCATATTCTGAAGCGAAGGAGGCATTGGCATTCCAAATCTGGTTTCGGTCATCGGAACTATGGGCATACGCTACCGAAACACTGCCCCAGGTGTCTTGTCGGGAAGCCCCGGAAGAAGCCACCCAAGGACTTCCAATGACACCGGAATACCCTCCATTGTTGTTATCATCGTCAAACTCGTCATCATCCCCTCCTCCGCCAACTCCAGCATTTCCTGAGGCCCCACTAATGCCCGAACCGGTTTTGGTCAGGTCAAAAGGATTCAAATTGCTGGAAGAAGCCGAGGTATAGGTGGAAATTCCAACGTCAACGGTCAGCACATCATCATCGTTCAAGGGAATGCTCACCACAATGGAGGGTGCCACATCGGTCAATTGTTCTGTTCCGATACCCCCGGTAACGGAGGCATTGTTCCCGGTCTGTTCATAGTAACTGGAAAGAATATCCACCTCTGTGGATTCCAATACCCGCTTCTTATATCCTTCCGTGTTTGTTTGCTGTGCCAAACCCATCAGAGGGCACAACAGCAAGATCCAGATAATTCTTTGCCTTTTTGGTTCAATTACATCCACAGCCACCTCCAGTTTTTCCACCATTTCCTCCGGATGCCCCTTCACGGTAGACCTGATAGTTGATTTCGAATTTTGTAAACTTTTTATCGGCAAGGACCATATCGGGGTCATTGAGGTTTACTTTGTCATACTCATGTAGTACCACACAGGACGATAGGCTACAGAGACCATACAATGCAATTAAAATCTTCTTCATAGTTGAATTCATCTACTTTGGGTTTCCACTTCTTTTAGGGCGATATTCTTTGAGGTGACCACTTTATTGTCCTCATCCACAATAATGCACTCCACTCCTTTCAATTGGTTCACAAAATCAAGACCTGTCTCCACTCCCATAACAAATATGGATGTGGCCAGGGCATCCGCCAGTTCGGCATTCTTGGTAAAGACCGTGGCACTTAGAATCCCTTTGCTGGGGTAACCCGTTCTGGGGTCAATAATGTGGGTATAGCGCTCCCCATCAAGAATGATATATTTTTCATAATTGCCCGAAGTGACCACAGCCTGGTCCTTAATGGGCAGCCAAGAGAAAACCTTGTTTTTGTTCAAGGGATTCACAATGGCCACCATCCAGTCCCTACCATCGGGCTGGGAGCCCCAGGCGTGCAGGTCACCCGATGCATTGATGATGCCTGACCCTACCCCGTTCTCTACAAGCAACTTCTTGGCTTTATCGGCGGCATACCCCTTGCCAATGGCACCAAAGCCGATCTTCATGCCTTTGTTCCTCAAAAAAACGGTTTGGTTTTCGTGATCCAGTAGGATATTTTGGTAACCCACCTTGGAAACGGACTGCTTGATCGTTTCGGCCGGGGGCATTTGGGTAACAGAACCATCAAATTTCCAAATACGGTCCATGGAAGCATAACTGATATCAAAAGCCCCTTGGGTCAATTTGGAGATCTTCAAAGCTCGTTCAATGAGTTGAAAAAGTTCCTCGTCCACCTTTACGGGCTTCAACCCTGCATTATTGTTGATGGCAGAAGTCTGTGACTTGGGATCCCAGGAGGAAATCAGTTTTTCTATCCGGGAAATCTCCGATATGGCCAAGTCCAAATACGCATTGCCTTTCTCTTGGTTTTCAGCAACCACAGTGAGATCAAACCGACTTCCCATCAATTTTAGGGTGCGCTGGTACACTTGAAGTTCGGTTATGGTATCGCTGGTTGTACGGGACACTTCTTTCGGATGTCCCCAAAACCCCAAGCAGAAAATAAATGCGGTGGATATCACCTGCCCTATTCTCAACATAATCCTGTTTTAAAAAGAGTTCAACTTGTTGAAATAGGCTTTTGGGCTTGCCTTTTCATATCCTGCCTGGCCCAATACATTTCCCGTTGGGTCCAATACCACTACATAGGGAAAATAGCCGTTGGGATTATATTTGGCCGCCAACGATTTGTTCCTGGCCTCCTGTTCCTCGGGTAGTTTATTGCTTTTTTTTCGGGGGAAATCCGCCTTGAGCATTACAAAGTGGTCCTTGGCCAGATCTTGGAATTCCTTGGAACTCCATATTTCTCGATCCAACTTAATACAAGGGGCACACCAATCGGAACCTTGGAAGACCAATACAATGTTGTTGCTCCTTTTTTGGGCCAGATCTTTGGCTGTGTCAAAGTTGGTTTGCCAATCTTGGGCCATAAGACCTTGAAAGAAAAATACACCACAGATGACCCATAGTGCTGCCCATTTTTTGTTTTTCATAATCAGATTCATTTCTTTTCCATTACTTAGACAGGTAAATAGAAAGGCACCCTATTTTTTTCTAATTATTTTTGTGTGCCCCTAAAAGGGTTTCGCCAAAACAGAGCATGACAGAGGAAGACCCATCCATTTGTGAACAAAAAATCTACAATCAAATATTTCGTGCCCATTATGGGGCCGTGATGCGATTTGTATATTATAAATGTGGGGATCTTCAACAGGCTGAGGATATTGTACAAGACGTTTTTGTGAAGCTTTGGAGATTGTGCTCCACCGTTTCCTTTTCCAAGGTAAAGGCATACCTGTACAGAGCGGCCAACAACTCTTTCCTCAATGAAAAAGCCCATGAGAAAATTGTACTGAAGCACTTGCAAAGCACCTCTCCCTCCGTGGATCATGAAAATCCGGAGTATCTAATGCAAATGGACCAATTCCATGAAAAATTGAAACAGGCCATAGCCGCATTGCCCCAAAAGGAAAGAGAAGTTTATCTGCTAAGTAGGTTGGAAAAGAAAACCTATCCGGAAATCGCGGAACTATTGGGACTTGGTGTTAAGGCCGTAGAACGAAGAATGAGCAAGGCCTTATTGATTTTAAGGGACATTCTTGGAAAGGAATTAAAATTTTAATAGGGTAACGGATTGTTCAACTGTCATTTACATACAAAGCGCTGATGCCTATGAAAGAAAAGTACGCGAATGAAGATTTTTTGACCCGATGGCTGGCCGGAGAGCTTAGTGAAGAAGAGCTGGCAGGGTTCGAGGCATCCGATGTCCATAGGCAACTAATGGCTATTGACGATGCGGCCAAATCCCTCAAGGGGCCAGAAATTGATGTGGAAAAAGCACTTTTGGCCGTGAACTCAAAAAATCAAAACGTACAAAAGGCACCCAAGGTAAAACGCTTGTGGGCATTTTCGGCGGCAGCGGCCTGTATTGCCCTCCTATTTGCAAGCTACACCTATTTCTTCGGCTCTAAAACCTATTACACGGGCATTGGCGAAAAAGAGACCATTCTTCTCGCTGATGGTTCCACAATCACATTGAATGCCAACTCATCCATATCTTATAGAAGATTCAATTGGGAGGAAGACCGAGCCGTGGATTTTGATGGAGAGGCCTTCTTTGATGTTTCATCCGGAAACGACTTTACCGTTAAGACCAGTAAAGGAACCGTTTCTGTATTGGGAACCCAGTTCAATATCAAAAATCGAAAAGATTTTAAAGTACAATGCTATGAAGGGTCCATTGAATTTACACCATTGGATACAAACCATCCTAGCATGAGACTTCAAAAAGGCGTGGAGATATCCTTGATGAACGGGGAAATCCATCAAAAGCAATTTTCTAAAAATACCCCGGATTGGAAAAATGGATTTTCCTCTTTTTCCGAACAACCTCTTTCTGAAGTATTGGACGAACTTACCATTCAATATCCCATTCAATTTAAAATAGATGCTATTGACATCAATCGCAAATTCACTGGAAACTTTACCCATACCCATCTGGAGAATGCCCTAAAAACTACTTTGGAACCCATGGGAATCCAATATCATGTTTCTACAGACAAAAGAATTGTTACCTTGTCTGAATAAGAAATGAGGTGTTTTATATCAGTCTTGCTACTCTTTCTTGGCATTTCCATGTCCAATGCCCAGGAAAACCTATTCTTTGAATTTGAGGAAACTCCCCTAAAAGATGTGATCCAGCGACTGGAAAGGGAAATTGACCTGCGTTTTTCCTATGCGGAAGATTTGGTGGAGCATAAAAGTATTACCGCTATTGCCGAAAACTTGTCTCTTGACGAACTACTCGGCCTCTTGGAAGCCCAGACCGGTTTACATTTTGAAAAAATAGCGGAGCAACCACAGGTCATTATTGTACCTAGAGTGCCAGATAAGAACATTTGCCTCTATTTTTTGGATGAAGACACTCGATTTCCCATTGCCGAGAACGAAGTAATACTGGACTCAAGCTTGGTGATGGAAACCAACAAAAGTGGACTGGTCCAATTTAAAAATACTGGAAAATCTGCCTATCAACTGGAAGTTGTCGGATATCATATGGTACAGGTAATACCCAAAGAGACGTGTACCTCCGTGTACCTTGCCCCCGTTTACAAAGAACTCAAGGAGGTCGTGGTCACTTCTTATATAACCACAGGAATCGACAGAAACCGTGATGGGTCCATTACCCTTTCCCAAGCGCCTTTGGGGTCCATACCCGGCCAGACCACCCCTGATATTCTCCAAAGCATCCAACTTATTCCGGGGGTTGCCAGTTTGGACGAATCAGCATCCGGCATACAGATACACGGGGGAACTTCCGATCAGAACTTGGTGCTATTTGACCATATTCGGGTATTCAATACGGGGTATCTGTATGGCATGTTGTCCAGATTCAATCCCTACGCCACGGAGAAAGCCACCATTTTTAAGACCGCCAGCAGTGCAGCTTTTGGTGATAGGGTCTCGGGAATCATTGATATCAGTACAGACAATGAAGTCGCTAAAAAATTATCAGGAGGCCTTGGGTTGGATGGGTTAAGTGTTGACGGGTATATCAAAGTACCCCTTTCAAAAAAATCATCACTGTCCCTTTATGCCCGAAATGCCTATTTGGATGTATACAAAACCCCGACCTATGAGGCTTATGCCAAGAAAATTTTCAACAATACCGGCTCTGTGACCGATATGAATGGAAATCCATTGAACGTTAGCACGGACGATGGTTACACCTACGATACCAGTGAAAATGAGTTCAGGTTCTATGATTTCAATGCCAAGTATGTGTACAATCCCAACCCGAAGGACAAGATTTCCCTGAGTGCGCTAATGACCCGAAACCGAACCCTTTTCTCCTTTAGCAGTCAAGGCGAGACCAAAAAAGATTCCCTCACCACAGGGAACGGAGGCATTAGTATCAACTGGGAACACCGCACATCCCCAACACAGACCGATCAGATCACAACCTATTTCTCATCCTACGATTCCTACTATAAAAATGAGGAGTACATCGGACAGATGTTGGAAGAAACCAATATCAGGGGAAACAGGATCAGTGATTTTGGCTTTGAGCTTAAATCGGACAGGGTTTTAAGGAACAATGATGTATTGGGTTTTGGCTACCAACTCTCCAACACCAATTTGGAAATAGACCTGAGCAGTGTCTCCCACTTGGATTCGAACAACGAAGTTAGTCTGCCTGTCCATGAAAGCAACTTGAAAAATGTCCTTTTTGGGGAGTACTCCATCCGAAAGGACAATGGGGGCTTATTTAAGTTCGGGCTCAGAACGGTTCATTATGGCAGTTTGGGACAAGTCTATCTGGAACCCAGACTCAATATTGAGTTGCCGATCAATAAATCATTTCGAATCCGGACCGGGCTGGAAAGAAGAAACCAACCCATCTCCCAACTCATCGAGTTCAACCAAACCGAACTGCGATTGGACAACAATCTTTGGAGGCTTTCCGATAATTCCAACTATCCCCTGCTTCAGGGCAATCAGTTTTCGGCAGGCCTACTTTTTGACCGGAACGGCTGGACCTTGGATGCCGAAGGATACTATAAGGGAATAACCGGACTCACCTCATATAGTCAGGGGTTCCATCTCCCCCAGCCCGACCTCAGCGAAGGAAAAAGTCGGATTATAGGTGTTGATCTTCTATTAAAAAAACGCATTCGAAATTATAGGTTCTGGGTGGGATACGCTTTCAACGATGTGAATTTCACTTTCGATGATATCCAGGAAGATAGTTTTTCCGGGAATAATGACATTCCCCATAGTTTTAGGATATCCAATAGTCTGGATATAAAAAACCTGGAACTTTCTTTGGGGTGGCAGTACCGCTCCGGAACGCCTTTTACCCCCATAGAAAGCTATAATGAAGCAACGAGGGAGGTTGTCTTTGGTACAATCAATGAGAGTAGACTGCCCAATTTCCATAGATTGGATGCATCCATAACTTACCGGTTCCCCATATCACACCAATCTTCCATGATGCAAATTGGGTTTTCAGCACTGAATATCTATGACCGGGTCGTACCGTTGGCGATTATCCATAGGACCACTCAAGAAAATGGTCAGACTCTTTTGGAGCAGGTAATCCAAAGAAGTTCATTGGGCTTTATACCCAACCTTCACATCAGGGTGTTTTTTTAATGGTAAATGTGTACAGGAAATGCATTCCCAAATCCGTGTCTGTTACAAACCGGTGTATAGAGAAAGGGGTAATCATATTGATATTTGACTTTAAAAGAATAATTTTATACGTATTGTTACTTAAGCAAGGTTTGAACAAATTGTTCCACATATTCAAAGTAGATGCCGAAGAGGCCAAACGGATTTCCGAATTGCCGGATGAGCCCCATAATCATGATTTTGAAGAATTATTGATTGGTATTAAAGGTGAACTGGAACATTTCATAGATTTTAAGACCTCCAAGATAAAGGCTCCCTTTGTAAGCTTTGTTACCCAAGGAAAAGTGCATCGGTTGATTCCCAAACCCTACCAAGGTGAGTGTGAGATTTGGGGCATTCGGTTTAAAAGTGAATTCATTCCCGAAACCACTTTTCAGCTGTATTCACTCTATCATAACCAAGCCAATCTAACATTGGAGGAGGGTTTCTGTTTTCAGAGACTGGTCACCCTGTGTCAATTGATCTATGACGAAACCAAACAGGAAACCATTGATTATGCGGTTATCAGACAATTGTTAAGCGCCTTGCTCACCATGATAGAATCTGAACGAAGAAAAATTGCACCTCCCGACCAAACCCTTCAAAAAACACAGCACATTTCCTTCGGAAATTTCTTGAATATCCTTGAGGAAAATTTTCGAAGGCCCGTTGGCGTGGAATTCTATGCCGAAAAGCTTTTCATGTCATCCAGAAACCTGAACTTGATCTGTCAGAATATCATGGGGCAAAGTGTGTCGGAAATCATTGAGACCCGAAAGCTCATCGAGGCCAAAAATCTTTTGATTTCAACCGATAAAGCCATTTCGGAAATTGCCTACGAGTTGGGCTATAATGAAAACTCGTATTTCTCCAAGGTCTTTAAAAAGAAAGCCGGACAATCCCCAAATGAGTTCCGGGAAGATATGAGAAACGCCCTCATTTCCTAAAACTACCATTCATTTACCGAATAGTGTAAGATTCCCAGCATAGCTTGTTCGCATCTTTGTATCATACTATTAAAGAAATAAGATTATGTCAACTACAAAATGGGTAATAGACCCAACACACAGCGAATTGGGATTTAAAGTAAAACACTTGATGATTTCAAACGTAAAAGGTGTTTTTACGAACTACGAGGCAACCATTGACGGGGAAAATTTTGCCACATCCCCCCTTAAAGTCACCATTCAAGCTGCATCCATCAACACCAACAATACGGATAGGGACAATCACTTAAAAAGTGCCGACTTTTTTGATGCGGAAAATTTCCCCAACCTTACGTTTGAAGGTCTATCCTTCACCAAAGTGGATGATGAGGAATACAAACTCAAAGGGGTTTTGACCATTAAAGAAGTAAGCAAGGAAATAGAGCTTGATGTAGCGTACGGTGGAACCAACAAAGATCCTTGGGGCAATGAAAAAATGGCCTTCGAAATTACCGGGAAACTAAATCGTAAGGATTTTGGACTAAACTGGAATTCCACTTTGGAAACAGGAGGTGTTTTGGTCGGTGATGAAGTGAAAATCAATACCGAAGTGCAATTTGTAAAACAATAAACGACAATCACAATGAAAATAGGAATCACAGGTGCATCAGGAAAATTGGGACAATTGGTCGTTTCACAACTTAAAGACCGTGTACCTTCCACAGATATGGTTGCCTTGGTCCGCACCCCCAATAAGGTGGAAGCCTTAGCTGTTGAGGCCCGGGCGTTTGATTACAATGAACCCAGTCAATTGGCCACAGCCCTTGCAGGAATTGATAAATTGCTTTTGATCTCCGGTAATGAAATAGGAAAGCGTTTTGCGCAACATTCGGCGGTCATCAATGCTGCCAAGGAAGCTGGGGTAAAACATTTGGTCTACACCAGTTTGCTAAAAGCGGACGGCTCTACCTTGGTTTTGGCTCCCGAACATTTGGATACGGAGAAAGCCATCAAGGAATCAGGGCTGGAGTATACCATCTTGCGAAACGGCTGGTACAACGAAAATTACACGGAGTCTGCAAAGGATACCATTTCCATAGGAACACTTTATGGCAGTTCGGGTGATGGGAAGATCACTTCCGCTTCAAGGACCGATTTTGCTGAAGCCGCTGCGGTGGTACTCTCCCAAGCATCGCACACGAACAAAACCTATGAGCTTTCGGGAGATTTGGCATTTACCATGACAGACTATGCCGCTGAACTTTCAAAATTGGCCGGTAAGGAAATCCCCTATGTGAATATTTCGGAGGAAGAATTTGCGCAAGCTCTGGAGCAAGCGGGATTACCCAAGCCTGTCGCCTCGTTTTTCGCGGGAACCCATACCGCTACCTTGCATGGAGATCTATATGATGATGGCAACCAGTTGAGCCAATTGATAGGTAGGCCAACGACGCCTATCTCACAATCCATCGCTGAAGTTTTGTAAATTAAACCCGGCATGAAAAGAAAACATTTTTTAAAATCGTTCTCTCTACTGCCGATAATAGGCGCAACGATGAATTTGAAAGATCTAAATAAAATGACTTCCAACCTAGGCAATACGGTCAAAATGCCCGTATTGTTCCTAGGGCATGGAAGCCCCATGAACGCCATTGAGGAAAATGAATTTGTCCAAGGGTTCAGAAAGGTCGGCAAGGATATTCCTAAACCCCATGCCATCCTTTGTATCTCGGCCCATTGGGAAACCCGTGGCACCTTTGTTACGGCGATGCAAAACCCAAGGACCATTCATGATTTTGGTGGTTTTCCCCAAGCCTTGTTCGATGTACAGTACCCCGCACCGGGCGACCCGGAACTGGCCCAAGAAACCCAAAAGCTCATTACAAAGGCCCATGTGGGACTGGATGATAACTGGGGGCTGGACCACGGTGCTTGGAGTGTGATCAAACACCTCTACCCCAATGCGGATATTCCCGTGATCCAAATGAGTATTGATTACTCCCAACCCGCCCGTTATCATTATGAACTGGCAAAGCAAATCAATAGCCTACGTCAAAAAGGGGTTTTGATCATTGGAAGTGGTAACATGGTCCACAACCTTAGAATGGTGGCTTGGAACAAGCTGAATGAGGAATTTGCCTTTGACTGGGCAACCGAAGCCAATGAGAAGATGAAATCGCACATCCTGAGTGGTGATCATCAAAAACTCATTGATTTTAAATCGCAAGGTAAGGCTTTTGACTTGGCCATCCCTACCCCTGAACATTATTTACCGTTGCTGTATGCCCTTGCCCTTCGAGGGGGAAAAGAGAAAATAACATTGTTCAACGATAAACCCGTAGGGGGTTCCTTGACAATGACCTCATTAAAAATTGAAGAGGCCTGATCGGGCCTCTACACTTTACAAAGTCTCAAAAAGTTCGTGCAGCGGCTTGCGCACCTTCTTTCTAAACTGCGTATGGTCTTCTTGGGAACGATAGCCCACGGGAACGATTACGCTAGCATTCAATCCCTGTTGGTCCAACCCTAGGATCTCATTGTACCTTTCCACCTGATAGCCTTCCATGGGGCAGGCATCAATCCGCAGCTCGGCACAGGCCATCAAAAGCGTGGACATGGCCAGATAGGTCTGTTTTTCGGACCATGAAATCCAAGTGGCATCGTCCATTTCCACCAGACTACGCTTGATCAAGTTTCCATATCCCTCCAATTTGTCCACTGGGGTGCCCTGTATTTGGGAAATGGATTGGATATAGGCATCCACATCTTCATCCTTTCGTTCCGTATAGTTGCAGAACACAAAAAGATGGGAGGCATCCGTAATTTGGTCTTGGTTCCATGAGGCCGTTTTCAATTCCTCCTTGAGCCCCTGGCTTGAAATCACCAAAACTTTATATAACTGCAGTCCATAAGAAGAGACGGATAATTGTATCGCCTCTTTCAGCTTCTCCATATCCTCTTCGGACACTTTTAGGTTAGGATCGAATGTTTTGGTGGCATATCGCCACTTCAAATGCTCCAGTAGTTCCATCTATAATTTCTCAATGGCGATGGGAAATATCCCATGCGGATTCACATACAAAAATAACCCATTGTATAAAATTATGGTCAAAACAGCTTTTAACGTTAACTACGCCACACTTTTACGACCTAGTTGGTACCACTATTAAAACAACACCATCATGACCCGTACATCCATCATCCATCTATTGTTGAAAATCATTGCCGCTGTAATTTTATTACAGACCCTATATTTTAAGTTCACTGCCGCCCCGGAATCAGTATATATATTTGAGACCTTGGGTCTGGAACCGGTTGGACGGATAGGAATCGGGGTATTGGAACTGGTGACCGCCATCCTTTTATTGGTGCCAAGAACCACAGGGCTTGGGGCGCTATTGGGTATGGGGATTCTTGGTGGGGCCATTTTTTCACACCTTACCCAGCTTGGTATTGAAGTCCAGAATGATGGAGGCACCCTTTTTATCTTGGCCGCGATTACTTTTATCATTTGTTGTTTCTTGGCCTGGCACCATCGATTTGAAATCCCCATATTGAAAAACCTATTGGGAAAGTGATAATATGGAGTTAAACCCATTATCGGTTTTGGCCCATTGGAAATGGAGATTGTACCTTGCGCAAAAAAACACCTGTCCGTGGATATTACACCCGACCAAAACCTTAGCTGGGAAGATTTTCAAAAAGTACAGATGGTAGTCGGCACCATCATTTCTGCTGAAATATTCGAAGAAGTCCGAAACCCGGCCTATAAGATGATCATCGATTTTGGGGATTTGGGAAAGCGAAAGACCTCTGCCCAAATCACACAACTATACACCCCCGAAGACCTGATTGGAAAACAGGTCGTAGCCGTGGTGAACTTCCCCCCGAAACAGATCGCAAATATTATGAGCGAATGCCTCGTCCTTGGTGGTATTGGGGACAATAAGGAAGTAACCCTTATGCAACCGGAGCGAAACGTAAAAAACGGAACGCGGATTGGGTAAAGCTGTGTATCTTGTGACGATATGTCCAGATACCGTCTTAATGGTCCCTTACACTTTTCTCTTTTTGGGATTTTTTTATTTTGCCTATTTTTTTCATGCTGGCAGGTACATTCGCAGCAAGATACCAGTAGGATTGTCACGTACACCGACAAAATTATTCTGAAGGCCAATATAGATACCCGGACCGATGTGCTTCTCTATAGAAACCAAAATGAAGATGAAAGACTGGAGCTGACCCCCAACAGCAGATACCGACTTTTTCTATCATTGGATTATGAATTCGTTGGGGTAAGTGTGGGACTCGTTCCAAAATTCATGGGCGGGAATGTTGATGAGAACCTTAAGGGCGAATCATCATTTACCGACTATCAGTTTCGGTTTTTCTTGGGCAAATGGGTCCAAGGGTTGACCTATAACAAAACTTCTGGCTATTATGTGAGGAACACAGCCGATTTTGCACCGGGCTGGATAGAAGGGACCCATCCGTACATACAATTCAACAGTCTTACCAACTCACAATATGGCATGTCCACTTCGTACGTACTCAACCCAAATTTTTCATACAGGAACATTGTCTATCAGAATGAGTGGCAGAAAATCAGCAGCGGCAGCCTTATCCCAACCTTATATTATGACTACAATACTTTTGCATTTGATGAGCTGGGCATCCGCAGTAAGGAACGGTTTTTTAACCTAAGGCTTTCCCCAAGATATTTCTACACTCTGGTATTGCATGAGAATTGGTTTATTTCCGGAAATGTATCCCCTTCCCTAGGGGTTCGCTTCTCCAAAGATGAATCCACAGAAAATGGAATCACCGAGATTGAACGGAACACTTATTTTATCCGTTCCGTGTCAAGTGGCATCAATTTGGGATACAGTTCGGAGAAAGTAATCTTTGGAATGAACCTCACCCTTAACTCAGATTGGTATAACGAAGACAGTAACAGCAGTGTGAAGACCGACCAATTTTATGGGGTACTGTATCTAGGGTATCGCTTTGAACCTCCACAATTTGTAAAAAAAGCATTCCGACCCTTTACGGCGAATTGAGACGGATAAAACAGGAAATAGCCCTAATTCCCCATCAACCACAGATTGCGGTCTTTATATATGTAAAAAGGTCATCTTTTAGCAGATAAAAGGTTAAAAATCACCGATAAACGTTATTTGAAGCTTGTCTGAATGAAAAATCATTAAAATTTTTTCGATAAACTGCACTTTTTACTCGGTAAAAGTAAAAACCTATGAAAAATTCATAAGTATTCCCTTAAAATCTTTTTGATCTTTGTCATGTATTAACCCCCAAATCAGAATATCATGACACGTTCACTTATCTACAGCCTACTTTTTTCTGGAATACTAATGTATAGCCAAAACACCAACGCCCAAATGGACAAGGACCTTGTAACCCATGCCATGGAGGGCAATTTATCCACCTTGGATGGTTATGTACCTTCCATGACAGTGACCCAAGACGGTCAAACGGCTTATTTCAGTAAGGCTACCTATCAAAAGCCTTTAACCGGTGTGTTCTCCAAGAAAGAACTTATCCATGAAATCTACAGGGCCGAAAACATCAATGGCGAATGGAAGAATGTGACCAAAATGGAGGTTTGCCCAAAATATGCTTCCGCCAAGCACCCCACCATTTCTGATGACGGCAAGCGTTTGTTCTTTGCTTCCAACATGCGTGGCAGCTATGGAAAATATGATATCTATGTAGCCGAAGTCAAGCCTGATGGTAGCTTGGGCGTATCCAAAAATTTAGGACCCAAGGTCAACACCAAAGAAGATGAACTATACCCTAACCTCTACAATGGAACCTTGTTGTTCTTTGCTTCCGAAGGACGGGATGGTTTTGGTGGACTGGACCTTTATGCCACACAGGTTGTGTTGAACACCTTGACCCCTTCCGTGAACTTGGGCGACCATATCAATAGTGATCGTGACGACTACGCCATTCAATTGAGTCCTGAAAAAGGATTGGGATTTGTAGTCTCCAATCGAGGTCAAAACCACACCATTTCACAGTATACGGTAGCCTACGGACATGCCAAAAAAGAGGACAACCGATATGTAGCGGATAGAGATACCAATATCCAAACCGCCATGAACACCACCCAAGAGTACACCAGTACTTCTTATGAGGATAAATAAAATATGAAATAAAAGTCGGTCAACTACCTGAGGTGTCATCTGATTCTGTTTCATAGCCGAGATTCGAAACACTCATGACCATGATAAGAAAGACAGGGGGAACTGACAGTCTATCATAGAAGCGGGTTGTATTATTTCAATCTGACCGATTTTACCAAGAATAGGATGCATTAAAATGCATCCTATTTTTTTGTATTGTTTTGAAATATAGGTATTTGCATTTTATTCCATTCTTCCTTATCGTTGATTTTCAGCAAAACCAACCCATTGGCCGGAATGCATTTGAACGAAAAACACTACAAAAAATTCTGTGGGAGTGAAAAAAAAACTAATTTAATTTTTGAAATAATACAAACCCAAATCTATTAGTCATGAAAACAAACTACAATTCTCGGAAAAAAGGCATACCTAAAGCTCCCTACAAGCTACTTTTTTAAGGTATCCAAAACCTTTTCTAAACTACATTTTGATCTGACCCTATAAGGGTCAACCTGCCCTATTTGTTTGATTCGGACAATGGCAGCATTAGGCGTGTGCATGTTACATTCAATGCAATGCTTCTTTGATATGCTTTCCATTTTCCTACCATTCAACTGGCGGAACAGGTAGTTTTTGCCCAAATTTTACCAAAAAGGGATTTAATTACTGTAACAGAATCAGATGACCCCCAAATCTATGCGTCATGAGAACTTACCCCTTACAAATTGCGATCATCGATAATGATGAAAGCCTAAACCCTATGTATAAATTGTATTTTGAAGATACAGTGGAATACGGACTGCACGGTATTTATAGGACCGTTCATGAGCTTTTGTCCAATTTTGGAAGAAAGGCCCCTGATATCATTCTATCCGAAGTGACCTTGACCGGAATTTCCGGAATTGACGGCCTGGAATACTTCCTCAGGAAAGATGAGGACATGAAAGTCTTGATGATGAGCTGTAAAAATGATTTCAAGCTCATCAAGGAAGCCTTTAAAAAGGGAGCCAGTGGCTATCTTACTAAACCTTTGACCAAGGAAAGGCTCTTTGCTGCCGTTGCGGCACTAGACCAGCACGGTGTGGCCTTGGAACACGATGTGGCCAAAAAAATCATCCACTCTTTCCAGACCAAATCCTTTGACTCGTTTTCAAGAAAGGAAAACCAAATAGCCGAACTCCTTACCCAAGGATTCACCTATAAGATGATTGCGGACAAACTCTGCGTTACGCCGAGCGCGGTCAATTTCCATATTCAAAACATTTACGTAAAACTCAATGTCAACTCAAAATCAGAAGCCCTTGAAAAGCTTCGAGAAATGGAAATGCGCCAATTGAACGCAGCATAAAACCCAAATCAAGCAAACAAAAAACCCTGACCAAAGTCAGGGTTTTTTTATGGTTTATGCTATTCGAGTATTACTTCACTTCCTCGAAGTCAACATCCTCTACATTATCACCTTCCTTGGCGTTGCCTCCAGCAGCGCTATCAGCACCGGCAGATGGGTCAGCACCATTGGCTTGGGCCGCATCGGCCTGGGCCTTGTACATCTCCTCGGAAGCCACTTTCCAAGCCTCGTTGATTTTCTCCAAAGCAGGTTCTATCACAGCAACATCTTTGGTTTCGTAGGCTTTCTTCAACTCTTCCAAAGCATCCTCGATAGGCTTTTTCTTGTCATCGGACAATTTATCACCAAACTCCTTCAACTGCTTTTCGGTCTGGAAAATCATACCATCCGCCTCGTTCAGCTTATCGGCCTTGTCCTTGGCTTGTTTATCTGCCTCGGCATTGGCTTCGGCTTCGGCTTTCATCTTTTTGATTTCTTCCTCGGTCAAACCTGAAGATGCCTCGATACGGATATCTTGGGTCTTGTTGGTAGCTTTGTCCGTAGCAGAAACCTTGATGATACCGTTGGCATCAATATCAAAGGTCACTTCAATCTGAGGCGTACCTCTTGGCGCCGGTGGAATACCGTCCAAGTGGAACCTACCAATGGTTTTGTTGTCTGCAGCCATAGGACGCTCTCCTTGCAACACGTGGATTTCAACCGAAGGTTGGTTATCCGCAGCTGTGGAGAATACCTGTGACTTTTTGGTAGGAATGGTGGTGTTCGCCTCGATCAATTTGGTGAACACACTTCCCATGGTCTCGATACCCAATGAAAGTGGGGTAACGTCCAAAAGAAGTACATCCTTCACATCTCCGGTCAATACACCTCCTTGGATAGCGGCACCTACGGCCACAACCTCATCCGGGTTCACCCCTTTGGATGGTTTTTTGCCGAAGAACTTCTCAACAGCTTCCTGTACCGCAGGGATACGGGTAGAACCCCCTACCAAGATAATCTCATCTATATCACTTTTTGAAAGACCTGCAGATTTCAATGCGGTCTCACAAGGTGCAATCGTTCTTTTTACCAAGTCATCGATCAACTGCTCAAATTTGGCTCGGGTCAATGTACGCACCAAGTGTTTGGGGCCTGACGCAGTTGCCGTTACATAAGGTAAGTTGATTTCGGTCTGTGCAGAGGAAGACAATTCTATCTTGGCCTTCTCGGCAGCTTCACGCAAACGCTGAAGCGCCATGGCATCCTTACGAAGATCCATGTCCTCATCCTTCATAAACTCCTCGGCCAACCAATCAATGATTTTTTGGTCAACATCATCTCCCCCTAAGTGGGTATCCCCATCCGTGGCCAATACTTCAAAAACGCCGTCACCCAATTCCAAGATGGAAACGTCATGCGTACCTCCACCGAAATCGAACACTACGATTTTTTGATCGGTATCCTTTTTATCCAAACCGTAGGCCAAAGAGGCAGCCGTTGGTTCGTTGATGATTCGTTCCACGGTAAGACCGGCAATCTCACCAGCTTCTTTGGTGGCCTGTCTTTGTGAATCGTTAAAGTAGGCAGGAACCGTGATCACTGCACGGGTAACATCCTGACCCAAATAATCTTCGGCAGTCTTCTTCATTTTCTGAAGGATCATGGCCGATAGTTCCTGTGGGGTATACAAACGGCCGTCGATATCCACTCTTGGGGTATCGTTATCGCCCTTTACCACATTATAAGGAACTCTGTCCGCTTCCTTTTTGGATTCAGAAAATTTGTTCCCCATGAATCGTTTGATGGAATAAATTGTTTTGTTGGGATTGGTAACCGCCTGTCTTTTGGCAGGGTCTCCCACTTTGATCTCTCCACCTTCCACAAATGCAATCACGGAAGGGGTGGTACGTTTACCTTCGGCATTTGGAATTACCACCGGTTCGTTACCTTCCATTACAGAGACGCAGGAGTTGGTTGTACCCAAGTCTATACCTATAATTTTGCTCATTGTATCTAAAGTTATATCTGTTTGAAATTCATTTTTGTCTCGTTCATGAAATGTCAATGATCATGCCACGGCCCAGAATATGACAAGGTGTCAGACAATCCCCTTTAAATTCCATAAATACTCACAAATTGCCATGCTGAAGCAACGGTTTAGGCATAAAATCATTAAGACTTATTTCCTGTTTTATCCCAACCGACTTGTTATATTTGGAACAGTAAATTGGACCTATGGAATGTATCAGTGTGTTTGACATGCTCAAAATCGGCGTGGGACCCTCAAGCTCCCACACCCTTGGACCATGGAGGGCTGCGGAACGATGGATAGCCGAGCTCACAGAGCAAAATATCTTTGATGATGTCCAACAAGTCTCGGTCTCTCTTTTTGGCTCTCTTTCCCTTACAGGAAAAGGCCACGCCACTGATATTGCCGTTGTCATGGGACTGTTGGGGACTGATCCGGTAACCGTTCCCATTGACAGTATTGATGGGGCCATGGAACACGTAAAGAGCAGTTCTACACTAAACTTGGGCGGGATTCATCCCATCTCCTTTGATTTTAAGAACGATATTGTCTTTAAAAAAGAGTTTCTTCCCTTTCACTCCAATGGCATTCGCTTTGAGGCCCAGTTGACAAATGGGGAATCCGTTTCCGAAACCTATTATTCCATTGGCGGTGGCTTTGTGGTAAAGGAGGAGTTGATCCATTCCAAGGAGAACAAGGAAACGTTCAAAACCTTTCCTTATCCTGTAAAAACAGGCCTTGAGTTGCTGCAATACTGTCAGGAGCACCAAAAAACCATTTCGGAAATCGTTTGGGAGAATGAACTTTCGTTACGTCCAGCCAATGAAATTGACCAAGGATTGCAACGCATTTGGGATACTATGTTGGAATGCATGTATACCGGCTGCCACACCGAAGGAAAACTTCCGGGAGGCCTCAACGTAAAACGCCGTGCTTTTGAAATCCATCAAAAACTGAAAGGCAATGTCCCCTACTCCACTCCCCAAGAATGGTTGGAGAGCATACGGGACACCGAAGTGAGGTTCCGCCAAATCATTAAATGGGTCAGTTGCTTTGCCCTGTCCGTGAACGAGGTGAATGCCTCGTTGGGTCGGGTGGTCACCGCACCCACCAATGGCAGTGCAGGAGTAATTCCTGCGGTTTTGATGTACTATATGGTCATTGAAAACCACGATGCCGACTTTGACGATGTGCGACAGTTTCTATTGGTAGCCAGTGAAGTGGGGAGCATCTTTAAAAAAGGAGCCACTATCTCCGCCGCCATGGGAGGCTGCCAAGCTGAAATCGGGGTTTCCTCGGCCATGGCCGCCGCCGGACTTACAGAACTGATGGGCGGCACCCCCGAACAGGTATTGATCGCTGCAGAAATTGCCATGGAACATCATCTGGGACTCACCTGCGACCCCATAGGGGGGCTGGTACAGGTTCCCTGTATTGAACGCAATGCCATGGGGGCCATAAAGGCAATCAATGCCGCGGAACTGGCCCTTGACACCGACCCAAAAGAGGTAAAGGTTCCTTTGGACAAGGTCGTGAACACCATGTGGGAAACCGCCAAGGACATGAGTTCCAAATACAAGGAAACCTCAGAAGGTGGCCTGGCCGTAGGGGTCTTCTTGAGTGATTGCTAATCCAAACAACCTTCCTTTCCCCTAGTGTCAATAAGATAGATGATTTTCCACTCCCCATCAAAATCCACAAGTTGGAAAGAATTTATACCACAATGACTGAAGGCATCATTCAACCAAAATTCGTAGCCTACCCAAGCATTGGCCATGGTCCGATCTACCTGGATGGAAAATGAAGTGAGTTTTTCCTCAAATTTGATGCTGTCCGGAATACTGCAAATGGAAGTAAGAAATTTAGAAAATTCCTCGTTTCTGAAGCGGGTCTTGCCCTCTTGGTCCCTTCCTGTAGTCTGGAGCACCACATAATCGGCCGAAACGCTTTTTATAATGGTGGAATCCTGCTTGTGAAATCCATCAAAAAAGGTTTCTATGACCTGTTTTATCTGTTGTTCCGAATCAACCTTTGAAGGGTTTGGACCTTGGGCGGCAACCGTAAGGCACGCCATGCATAAAAATGCAAAACTTAACACTGTTCTCATGAGATGTAGTTTTTTGATTGAAGCCCAAATTAAACAAATCTGCTTACATTTAGCCCGTAAAAAAGAACCAAATGTCTGTCGCCAAGAAAGAATACAAGAGAATTACGGTAAAATCCTTGATCGAGATGAAACAAAATGGGGAGAAAATCTCCATGCTCACCTCCTACGATTATTCCATGGCCAAAATTGTCGATGCCGCCAATGTTGATGTCATCTTGGTGGGGGATTCCGCCAGTAATGTCATAGCCGGCCATGAGACCACCCTGCCCATTACCTTGGACCAAATGATCTACCATGCCAGTTCCGTGGTCCGTGCCGCAAAAAGAGCACTGGTGGTGGTCGACATCCCCTTTGGAAGCTACCAGAGTGATTCCAAGGAAGCCTTGCGTTCCGCCATCCGAATCATGAAGGAAAGTGGTGCACACGCCATCAAGGTGGAAGGTGGGGCAGAAATCAAAGATTCCGTAAGCCGGATTCTACAAGCAGGCATTCCCGTAATGGGACATTTGGGGCTTACCCCCCAATCCATCTATAAATTTGGCACCTATACCGTAAGAGCCAAAGAAGAGGAAGAGGCGGAAAAGTTGAAACAAGATGCCAAAATGCTGGAGGAATTGGGCTGTTTTGGTATTGTTCTGGAAAAAATACCGGCAAAATTGGCCAAAGAAGTAGCGGAAAGTGTATCCATCCCTATCATTGGGATTGGTGCCGGAAATGGGGTTGATGGACAGGTGCTGGTTGTACATGACCTTCTGGGAATGACCCATGAATTCCACCCTCGTTTCCTAAGAAGGTACATGAACCTTTATGACGAAATGAGCAATGCCATTTCACAATATGTAGATGATGTAAAGAGCAGTGATTTTCCCAATGAAGAGGAATCCTACTAGGTCCAAATAAATCAATCCCTTTCATTAAATTGTCAGATTCCCTCCATTCCAACCCCTCAAACCTCCAAGTTCTCTATGAGGACAACCACCTCATTGTCATCAATAAAAGACCAGGGGATATTGTACAAGGCGACAAGACCGGCGATACACCCCTGAGCGATGTGGTCAAGCAATACCTGAAGGAGAAGTACAACAAACCGGGAAATGTGTATCTTGGGGTAGTCCATCGGTTGGACAGGCCCACAACCGGAATTGTAGTTTTTGCCAAAACCTCGAAGGCCCTACCCCGTTTGAACAAGCTTTTTTCCGAAGGAAATACCCAAAAGACCTATTGGGCCGTAGTGAAAAACGCTCCGCAGAAAGAGAGCGATACATTGATTCATTGGTTGGTACGCAATCCGAAACAGAACAAGTCTTATGCCCAGAGCAAAGAAGTCCCCAATAGTAAAAAGGCCATTTTGGAATACCGGATTCTGAAAAAATTGGATAGCTACTATCTATTGGAAATCGATTTGAAAACAGGCAGACACCATCAAATCCGGGCCCAGCTGGCGGCCATAGGATGTCACATCAAAGGGGATTTAAAGTACGGAGCTGACCGAAGCAACAAGGATGGAAGCATCCATTTACACGCCCGCAGCCTGGAATTGGAACATCCCGTAAAAAAAGAGCCCCTCACTTTTTTGGCCCCACCTCCCAATGACCCTGTTTGGAACGCCTGTCTTAACGGGTAAGCGCTAAGGCCTTTTCACGAATGATCTGGGAAACAGGTTTGTTCTCTAAGTGACTTTCCAACCAAGAGAGAATGTCCAGATACAAAAATGCCCTTTTCTCATACGGATGGTTCTCATATTTCTTAAGCTCATTGTAAAGCTTTTGAAACTCATCCTTAAGCTCGTGTGGATAGATATCCCCAAGGTTTCTTAAAAACTTGATCATTTCCTTTTGAACGGCATGTAAGTCATTCATTTTCAATAAAAATTTGTAAGTGCTCTTCAGTTGGACTTCAAGGTGGTAATCCATTCCCGCCTCATAGTGCGCCACCAAACTCAGCACCCTTGCAAAGCACATTAAATCCTCCCTCATCTTAAGGTTTTTGTTGGAGATGATCTTTTTCAGATAGGCAATGCAGTTCTTATTGTCCCCGTTGCCAAAATACAGGCAGGCTATCTTATAATAAAGCAGCATAATATGATGCTCATCTATTCGCTCTCCATGCTTTTTTATACCGTATTCAATCACGTTGACCAAGTACAGCCCCTTATCAAAAGTACCCTCCAGAAAATGAAGGTTCAACTTATTGGAGTTGATGTATAAAAAGGCCAAAGAGGCAATATTATCATTCTGCGGAAAACTTGAGCTTTCCACCTGGACCTCCAAACGGTCCAAGGTTTCCCTAAATTGGGAAGAATACTTTACAAAGAAAAGCGACTCCAAAAGGTAGTGGTTCCCTTTCAGGTAAAAAACGGGGTTGAGCGCAATCATCTCCTGATGATCATAGAAAAGATCTACCCATTTGCTGGCATAACGGTATGCCGAAAGAAAATCCTGTATCAACAAACTGTACCACAAATAGGCCTTATAAAGCCATAACTTTTCCCTGAAACCTAGACTCTCCAGATTATAATCCGGTAAATGGCCCTCAAAATAGGATTTAACCTTCTGCAGGTCCTCATCGCTACGGACATACCCCACCTTGAGCATCATTCCGTATAGCTGAAGGGAAAGATTGGAAAGCTTGCTCGTCATTACATTTTGTGCAGAAAGCTCCTTGGCCTGTACCGCCAATTCATCGGCCCTATCCGGAATACTACGAGTGATATATTGCGTCTCTATGATCTTCTCGAACTCCACGATTTCGTAAGCCACATTCTTTTCCTCATTTTCAATGGCCACCGTCTTGGCCTTATCCAAAATCTTCAAGCTCTGCTTGTACAGTCCTTTTTGGTAAAGAATGGTGGCAAAATCCAATTGTTCCCTGATCTGGATCCGTATGTTCTGGTTAACAGGGTTCAAACGAAGGCTTACCAAAATCTGCTTGTAGAGATGCGCCTTAAGATTGGAAAGTTGTGCTTTTTTCACAATACCACTTTCCAAAATTTGTCGCTCATCATAACGCCGCATTTTGTCCAGCAAGTTAAAAAGAGCCAAAAATTTGGCATCTGTGTTGACCCCCAAGCGGCCCACATACAGTTTAAATTGACGCTTTTCCGATTTGGACAGCGATTTTACCAGTACAAACAAAGCATCCTTATGGGCATTTGTCATCGTAAAAAATATAATTTAAACAATTGAATATCAATTAATTAATTGACGCCAAATCCAATTTAACGTTGTATAAGGTTTTGACCCCCCTTTTACCTTCTGGCCCTCCTTCTCTATTTTCGTATGAATTCGAACAACAGACAAAAGATAATGGGTAAAGATAAGGTACAAATTTTTGACACTACGCTAAGAGATGGAGAACAAGTTCCGGGTTGTAAGTTGGACACGGAACAGAAATTGGTCATCGCTCAGCGCCTGGACGAATTGGGCGTTGATGTCATAGAGGCCGGATTCCCCATTTCAAGCCCCGGTGATTTCAAATCTGTGCATGAAATCTCCAAATTGGTCAAAAATGCAACGGTCTGCGGATTGACCCGAGCTGTAAAAAAAGACATTGAAGTGGCCGCCGAGGCCCTGAAAGCAGCAAAAAAACCAAGAATACATACAGGAATCGGAACTTCTGATTCCCACATCAAATACAAATTCAACTCTACAAGGGAACAAATCATAGAACGCGCCGTTGAGGCCGTTGCCTATGCAAAGACCTTTGTAGAAGATGTTGAATTTTATGCGGAAGACGCCGGACGAACGGACAATGAATTTTTGGCACAAGTCTGCGAAGCGGTCGTAAAGGCCGGAGCCACAGTTCTTAACATTCCTGACACTACCGGGTATTGTCTTCCGGAAGAGTATGGTGCCAAAATGAAGTATCTAAAAGAAAACGTAAAAGGTATTGACAAGGCCATTCTTTCTTGCCACTGCCATAACGATTTAGGGTTGGCCACGGCCAACTCCATAGCAGGTGTGATCAACGGAGCACGGCAAATTGAATGTACCATCAACGGTATCGGGGAACGTGCCGGAAACACCTCTCTGGAAGAAGTGGTGATGATCCTTAGACAACACCCTTACTTAAACCTTGATACAGGTATCAACAGCAAGCTATTGTGGGATACCAGCCAAATGGTCTCACAGAAAATGGGAATGCCCGTACAGCCCAATAAGGCCATTGTGGGCTCCAATGCCTTTGCCCACAGTTCCGGAATCCACCAAGATGGAGTGATCAAGCAACGTGAAACCTATGAAATCATCGACCCGAAAGATGTAGGGGTCAACGAATCATCCATTGTGCTTACCGCAAGAAGTGGAAGGGCCGCATTGGCGTACCGGGCCAAAAAAGTAGGTTACGAGCTTACCAAGGTCCAATTGGATGCCGTCTATGAGAACTTTTTGAAGTTTGCGGATACCAAAAAGGAAATCTTGGATGAGGATATCCACGAAATTGTGGAAACCAGTAACATTAGCTTACAAAGCCTCGCTTAATAATAAATACCAAGCGACTTTTTTGATTCCAATCCTGTCATCGTATGAACTTGAACATTGCTTTGCTTCCCGGAGATGGCGTAGGACCTGAAGTTTTGGCCCAAGCGGTAAAATGCCTACAGGCAGTTGAAGAAACCTTTAATCACAATTTTGTTTACAAAGAGGCCCTTATTGGCGCTATTGCCATCGATAAAAAAGGGGCGCCTTTGCCCAACAATACCCTAAAGCTCTGCAAGGAAGCCGATGCCGTGGTGTTGGGAGCCATTGGTCACCCCAAATATGACTTCAATCCCGATTCTCCCATCCGCCCTGAACAAGGCTTGCTGAAACTACGGAAAGAGCTCGGGCTTTTCACCAACATACGACCTGTAATTGCACACTCGTCATTGGTTGACAAGTCCCCATTAAAAAAAGAGATTGTCTCGGGTACGGACTTTGTCATTTACCGTGAATTGACGGGGGGCATTTACTTTGGTGAGAAAAAATTAAATGCGGAAGGCACGGTAGCTTCGGACCTTTGCGTGTATTCCGAAAAAGAAATCAGCCGCATAGCCCATTTGGCCTTTAAGGCCGCCAAGAACCGAAAAGGAAAGCTCACTTTAGTGGACAAGGCCAATGTGTTGGAATCCTCTAGACTTTGGCGGAAGGTAGTGACTAGAATCGGTGAAAGTTACCCAGAAGTAACCTTGGAATACCTGTTTGTGGACAATGCCGCCATGCAGATTATTCTAAACCCTACCCAGTTTGATGTCATCCTTACCGAAAACATGTTCGGCGATATCATTTCCGATGAAGGAAGTGTCATCGGTGGCTCCATAGGATTGTTGGCCTCAGCTTCCATCGGTGAGGAAAGTGCTCTTTTTGAACCCATCCATGGGTCTTATCCCCAAGCCAAGGGATTGGACATTGCAAATCCCATTGCCTCTATACTTTCCGTGGCCATGTTGTTGGAACATTTTGGGCTCATTGATGAGTCCTTGGCCGTCCGCAATGCCGTTGACAAAGCTTTGAGGAAGGAAATTGTCACTCCCGACTTAAAACCCAACAGTCATTTCGGCACCAACCAAGTCGGTGATTATATTGCCAACAATATTGTTGATATTGATGATGATTTCAATATCAATGATGAGAACATCCACTTGGGAAAATCCACCATTATTTAGGAATCCGTTTCGATTGTTTCTGCGGCCAACCCACGTACCGTTTCAGCAAATTGCTTTTTGAACTGCTCATATTTCTCTCCCGTTGCAGGGCCGTTGAAGCCGGTATGGATTTTTCTCACCGCTCCATTTTTATCAATATAAATGGTGGTGGGATACGACAGAATATGGTTTAACATGGGGAGTTTCTCATTGGCTTTTTGCTTGTTTGAGGTTCCATATTGGGCCAACAATATGGGATAATCCACCTGAGCCCTTTCTTTGAGGCGCGAAATACCCGCCAGAGCTTTTTCCTCGGTCTTGGCGTACTCAAAGGCCAGGGCCACCAACTCAATATCCAAATCAGGATTGTTCTTTAAAAATTCAACATAAAACCGGGTTTCATCCAAACAATTAGGGCACCATGAACCCATAATCTGTACCAAGACCGGCTTTCCCTCGAATCTTGAATCGGACAGGCTCACCATTTTTCCCGAAGAATCCGGGAATGAAAAGTCAAAACGATCATACCCTTCCCTGAGAAAGGTCAATGAATCCGCATCAGGGAGTTCAAAAGCTTCGTTCCTGGCCGCCATAAACTCTTCAACGGCATGATTTCCATTATAAAACTGTCCTTCAAGGGTACTGTCCGTTACCTTTGCCATGAACAGGTACACATGTGCCCCATCAAAAGCGGAAAGTTTTAAGCTATCCGCTGTGACCACTCCATCCAAGTATCTGTAATCCCCCGTCTTGGTCCTAAAAGTACCTTTGACCCGATTACCATTCTGCATGAATATTCCCTTGGCCGGATATTCATTATCCGTATTGAGGTCAAAATAGGTTTCCCAAATGCCCGAAATATTGACTTGGGCATCTTGACCCACTTCAAAACGGTCTTGTTTTCCGTGGACCGCGGTGAAAGGAACGATCCGATCCAAGCTTTCCTTTATGAAATTGCCTTGGATTTGATTTTTGGAAAAAGTTCCTGACACATATCCTTCAAAAATGGGCATTTGAATCCGTATGGAATCTCCTTCAATTTCAATTTGATCAATGGCAATAACCTCATCGGCATTGTACATTTCCATACGGTAATCCCCATCACCATTCTTGAACAACGTAAAGGTAAAGGGAAGTTCTTTGGAAGAAGAAACCTTCATCTTTCCCAACCATTCACCCAACAACAATTCCTTACTTTCCTTTTTGCATGAAAATACCGTTAAAAAGAGTAAACATAACAGCGCTATCCTGTTCATATATTGAAAGATTTTTCCTAAAAGTAGAAAATACTATACAAATCTTACAAATTCCAAATAGAACACAGGGTTATTTACATTGAATCTGTTGCCCTATTGTTTTATATTTGTCCACTCTAAAATTGGGGTATGAAGATTTCTTACAACTGGCTACGCCAGTTTTTGCAGATTGATTGGGATTCACAAAAGACCGGTGAGCTTTTAACGGATTTAGGCCTTGAGGTTGAAGGCATATCCCATTTTGAGTCTGTCAAAGGCGGCCTGAAGGGTATTGTAGTAGGCCATGTGCTTACCTGCGAGCAACACCCAAATGCCGATAGATTGAAATTGACCACTGTGGATATTGGACAGGGAGAACCTTTACAGATTGTATGTGGCGCCCCCAATGTGGCCGCAGGACAAAAGGTTCCGGTCGCTACCATTGGAACCACCTTGTACGCCAAGGATGGAGAAGCTTGGGAAATAAAAAAAGGAAAGATCAGGGGCGAGGAAAGCCACGGGATGATCTGCGCCGAGGATGAATTGGGACTGGGAAGTAGCCACGATGGCATTATGATTCTGTCCGAAAGCTTGGAACCAGGAACCCCTTGCTCCACAGTATTTGATATTGAAATCGATGAGGTCTTTGAAATAGGCCTTACCCCCAACCGTTCGGATGCCATGAGCCATTTTGGCGTGGCCCGTGACCTAAAGGCCGGTTTGGAGCAAAAAGAAATACAAAAGGAGTTGGTTACCCCTTCTACCAGTAACTTCTCCATTGACAATAGATCACTGAAAATTGATGTGGAAGTCAAGGACAGTCAATTGGCCCCAAGGTATTGCGGTGTTACCATCAGCAATCTTGTGGTGCAAGAGTCTCCCCATTGGTTAAAAAATAGATTGAAGGCCATTGGCCTATCCCCCATCAACAATGTGGTGGATGTGACCAACTATGTGCTCCACGAACTGGGACAGCCCCTACATGCCTTTGATGCTTCCAAAATCAAGGGTAACAAGATTGAGGTGAAGACCCTTCCGGCGGGAACCAAGTTCAAGACCTTGGACGATGTGGAACGCGAGTTGCATGAGGATGACCTTATGATCTGCGACACTGAAAAGCCTATGTGTATTGCCGGGGTATTCGGAGGAATCAACTCGGGGGTTACCGAGCACACCTCATCCATATTTTTGGAGAGTGCTTATTTTGATCCCGTATCCATCAGGAAATCGGCGAAAAGACATGGCTTGAACACGGATGCCTCTTTCCGATTTGAGCGTGGTATCGACATCAACCTTACCGAGTATGCGTTGAAGAGAGCGGCTCTGTTGATTCGTGAGATTGCGGGTGGATACATCACTTCAGAAGTGGTAGACCTATACCCTAAGAAGCCCCAGGACCGACAAGTGTTCCTTACTTTTGATAAAATCAATTCATTGATTGGGCAGGAAATCCCGCGGGATACCATAAAATCCATCCTGTCTTCCCTTGAGATCCGTATCAACAATGTTACCGAATCCGGACTGGGACTTACCATTCCCACCTACCGCGTGGATGTGACCCGGGAAGTGGATGTGATCGAGGAAATTTTAAGGGTTTACGGCTACAATAACATCGACCACAAGGAAAAACTTACGGCCTCCATTGCCAAAACCTCGCGTTTTGAAAACCATAGGATTCAAGATGTTGTTGGAAACTTGTTGGCCGCAAAGGGTTTTTATGAAATCATGACCAATAGTTTGGTCTCTCCTGATGCCCATGCACCCAACAAGGAGGAAGAGAAAATCAGCATGTTGAACCCTTTGAGTTCTGACTTATCAGTTCTCAGGACCTCCATGTTGTTTTCCGGACTTCAGGCCATAAGCTACAATCACAATCGGCAGAAAACAAACCTTAAACTCTTTGAGCTTGGAAAAACCTACCATAAGATAAACGGTGAAAATCAGGAACGTCAACATTTGGCCATTTTCACTTCCGGCAATCGCACCGCAGATAGCTGGAACACCCCTGGCCAAAAAACAGATTTCTTTTACCTCAAGGGCATCGTGGAATCATTATTTGAGCGATTGGGTCTGCGGGACATCCAGACCACGCCTTGCAAGGATGATCTTTATGCGGAAGGCCTGTCTTACCATAAAGACGGGAAAGTTTTGGCTGACTTCGGATTGGTCGGGAAATCCGCGCTTAAGATGTTCGATATTAAACAAGACGTTTTCTATGCTGATTTTGATTGGGATGCCGTCTTGGAACTGGTGGGCACACAGAACATCATCTTCACGGAGATTCCCAAGTTTCCTGAGGTGACCCGTGATTTTGCTCTGCTATTGGATGATTCGGCCACGTTCCAACAGGTGTTTGACATTGCTTGGAAAACGGAGAAGAAGCTTCTGAAAAAGGTGAATCTTTTTGATGTATACACGGGCAAAAATCTACCCAAGGGCAAAAAATCCTACGCGGTGAGTTTTACGCTTATGGATGACAAAAAGACCCTTACAGACAAACAAATCGACAAGATAATGGCCAAATTACTGGCCCAATTCCAGAAAGAGCTTAGCGCGGAATTACGTTGATTACATTTGGGTAGGTAGAATCACGCTATCAATCTCATGAACCACCCCGTTCTTTAAATTGAGGTCGGCCGATGTGATACGTGCAGTGTTACCAATGGGGTCGGTTAGGACAATATCATACCCATCCATGTGGGCCAACAGTTTTTTGCCCTGAATGGTGGTAAAACTCGCTTTACCATTCCCTCTGCACATGGCACGTAAAATACGGGAAGCCGTCAAATGTCCGGCAACAATGTGATAGGTAAGCAAAGACTTAAGGGCACTTTTATCCTGAGAGTTGAGAAGCTCCTTTATTTTTTCGATGGAAAACCGTTCAAAAGCCGCATCTGAAGGCGCGAAAATGGTAAACGGCCCCGATTTCTCCAAAATCTCCTCCATCTCCGTAACCTTTACGGCTTCCAAAAGTATTTTATGATGCTCGGAATCAATGGTTTTTGTTCTTGGCACATTGCTCTGTGCAAAAGAGAACATTGAAAAGGCCATGCAAAGACCCAAAAATAGTTTGGTAAGGGGGGATTTCATCAGAGTCGGCTCAATTTTGGGACTTTAGTGGTTTTCGTATGGTTTGTCGATTAAATGCTAAAAAACTTCGATAAGTTACATTTTTTAAAGGAAAGGAGCGGTGTTTTTCCAGTCATCACATTTGATTTAACACAATGTTAACAAAACATGGTTTTTCCTAACAAACAATCCCTCATACAATTCCTTAACTTTGAATGGATTGCTAAGAAAAAAGGATATGAATTTCGCCCATACGGACATTGAAAAGCAACTCTCCAGAGTCAGGGAAAAAGAGAAAAAGGAAACCCAAATTTTGCAGGAAGTGCATGAAATTTTGGAGAAAGACGTCTTGAAGGAAGAAAAAATCGCCAAGGAACTCCATTCCAAAAACGCTCCCGCTGGGAATTCTTTTGTTTTTGATCTTTTAGAGACCGACAAAATCTATCATTTGGACCATATCAAGAAAATCTGTATTGATTATCGGCTTCGCTTTTTGGACAGTTCTTTTTTTAAAGGGGATTTCCCTCAAAGTGCCCTTTCAAAAATCAAAGCATTGGAAGCCGCACATGATATCGATATCAAAGGTTACAAGATTATGGCGCCCTCCAAGCTTTTTAAATTGGAGGATAAGGACGATCCCCTACTCTTTGCTCCCATTGGAAATGGATATTATTATTTGGTGCACAAATGGGGCAATGACCTCCACCCTTTCCGAAGAGTACTGGTCTGGCCTTTTAAAAATATAGTGAACCTCACCCTTTTTGTGGTGCTGATAAGCTACTTGGTGACCCTTATGGTTCCCGACGGGCTATTTTCCAAGAAAAATACAACGGCGGAGTTTTGGATCATCTTCTTTTTTATGTTCAAGTGCATTGCCTCCGTGGTCATCTTTTACGGATTTGCCTTGGGCAAGAATTTCAACCCCGCCATCTGGAATAGTAAGTACTTTAATGCCTAAGCCGTAACGGCGTACATTTTTTCCCGTTGTTCCTTGATTGCCTTGTCCGACATATAATCGTCAAAGGTCAAGTAACGGTCTATGGAGCCTTTGGGCGTAAGCTCAATGATCCGGTTGGCCACGGTATGTACAAACTCATGGTCATGGGTAGTGAGCAATACAGTCCCCTTAAAGTTCTTCAAGGAGTTGTTGAACGCCGTGATACTTTCCAAGTCCAAGTGGTTGGTGGGTTCATCCAAAAGCAAAACGTTGGCGCGTAGCATCATCATACGACTCAACATGCAACGCACCTTTTCACCTCCAGAGAGTACCGTGCATTTTTTAAGGGCTTCTTCCCCACTGAACAACATTTTACCCAAAAATCCCCGGATATAGACCTCTTCGCGCTCCTCTTCGGTCTTGGCCCATTCGCGTAGCCAATCCACCAAGTTGACATCATCCTTAAAATAATCGGAGTTGTCCGCAGGCAAATAGGACTGGGTCGTGGTGACTCCCCATTGGTATGACCCTCGATTGGCTTTGGTCTTTCCGGTAATAATATCATAAAAAGCCGTAGTGGCCCTTGAATCTTTGGATAGGATGGCTACCTTATCGCCTTTGGCTAAGTTGATGTTCACATCCTGGAAGAGCAAATCTCCATCTTCAGAAACTGCGGATAGCTTCTCCACGTTCAAAATTTGATCTCCGGCCTCACGCTCCCGATCAAAGATAATAGCGGGGTATCTTCTGCTGGATGGCTTGATGTCCTCCACCTTAAGTTTATCCAACATCTTTTTACGGGAAGTAGCCTGTTTGCTCTTGGCCACGTTGGCGCTAAAACGCTGGATGAACTCCTGCAGTTCCTTTGCCTTTTCCTCGGCCTTTTTGTTCTGTTGTGCGCGTTGACGGGCAGCCAATTGGCTACTCTCGTACCAGAAGGTGTAATTTCCGGAAAAGAGATTGATCTTTCCAAAATCTATATCCGCAATGCTGGTACAGACCGCATCCAAAAAGTGCCTGTCGTGAGAAACCACAATAACGGTGTTCTCGTAATTGGCCAAGAAATTCTCCAACCAGTTAATGGTCTCGTAATCCAAATCGTTGGTAGGCTCATCCATGATCAACACATCGGGGTTTCCGAACAAGGCCTGGGCCAAAAGCACCCGTACCTTTAATTTGGAATCCATATCTGCCATGGTAGTATAGTGCATGTCTTCCGAAATCCCCAAATTGGACAAAAGAGCCGCGGCATCGCTATCGGCATTCCACCCGTTCATCTCCTCGAACTGTACCTGCAACTCCCCTATCTTTTCGGCGTTTTCATCCGTATAGTCAGCATACAGTGCATCAATCTCCTTTTTGATGTTGAACAAGGGCTTGTTCCCCATCACCACGGATTCCAACACCGTGAATTCATCGTATGCATTGTGGTTCTGCTCCAGAATGGACATCCGTTTGCCCGGCTCTAGGTGCACGTGCCCTGAGGTGGCGTCCATCTGACCTGATATAATCTTCAAAAAGGTTGATTTCCCAGCGCCGTTGGCGCCAATGATACCATAGCAATTTCCATGGGTAAAGGTCACATTGACCTCATCGAACAATACTCGCTTTCCAAACTGTACCGATAAATTGGATACTGATAACATGTACTATTTATTTTTTTGCAAAAGTAGCTAAAACCACTCCTTATTTCGAAATTTAAACGCACTTTATTAAACCGCACAGAAACAGCGTTTTACAACATTTAACTCGCCATTAACAGGATGGGGCTAAGGGGATGCTTAATTTTGTTTGTAAATGTATGGTTCCCATTATATGGTAAGATTATTACTCGGCCTCACCTTACTGTCCTTTCTAGCATGCGGGAAAAAATCCTCGGATTGTGCCGCTGTTTTCTTTGGTGGTGAGATAGTGAACCCTACCAGCGACTATGTGGTCCTGTATCGAAATGACGTCTACGTGGATTCGGTGAAACTGGACAACAACAATCGTTTCTCATTTGATCTTGAGGGAATTGAAGAGGGATTGTACCATTTTGACCATACCCCTGAACTTCAATATGTATATCTGCAAGGAGGAGACAGCCTACTGGTCCGATTGAACACCTTGGAATTTGACGAGTCGCTTGTATTCTCCGGAAAGGGAAGTGAAATCAATAATTTCCTGATTGAAATGTTCCTCACCTATGAAAACGAGGAGCCCCTGATTTACGACCTCTACGAACTGGATCCTGATTCCTTCGACCAAAAGATTGATTCGTTAAAAACCCTAAAGATTGCCCACTTAAAGGAACTGGAAACCGACAATGGTCAATTTACGGGGAAAGAGCTGGCCATGGCCAAAGCGGCCATTGACTACAATAGTTATCTGTACAAGGAGAAATATCCTTTTTACCATAAAAAACGAACCGGCGAGGAAACCGTACATGAACTTGGCAGTTCGTTTTATGAATACCGAAAGAACCTCAACCTCAACAATAAGGACCTTACGTATTTTAGGCCTTATTTTGATTTTATGAAATGGCATTTTGGCAACCTATCCTACATGACCTGCATGGAGGATTGCCATACCGGAAAAGCTCCCATCAGCGACCGCCTCCACTTTAACAATCACAAGCTTCATCTTGTGGACAGTTTGGTGCAAGAGCAGGAACTCAGGGACATTCTTTTCAGGAATATTGCCGTGGATTACTTGCTGAAAGAACACAACCCCAGTGAAGAATGCCGGGTGTTCATAGACAAATTCCGCTCCCTTTCTTCCAATGATGACCACAAAAAAGAGATTGACGCACTGTATTCCGGTATCAAGAGTCTTCAGCCCAACAATAGTCTTCCCGATATCGTGGTAAGAGATGTGGACGATAACGAGGTTTACTTAAAGGATGTGGTCAGCAAAAAGAAAAACACCGTCTTTTATTTTTGGACCGCCGACCAAAAAGGGCACTTTAAAAATATTACCCAACGTATCGCACTACTGGAAAAGAAACATCCGGAATACAATTTTGTCGGTATCAACCTAAAGACGAGCCACACCCAATGGGTTAATATGCTGGAAGAATTTCATTTGGACAAGACCAACCAATATCACGGAGAGGATTTCAAGGAAATCCAGATGGCCATGATCGTGGATGGGCTCAACAAATGTGTGATCACCAAAGACACCTTGATTGTCAATGCCTTTGGTAATCTTTATGCATCCTTTTAATTGACCCCATAAAAAAAGCCTCGGTCTCCCAAGGCTCTTTCTTAAATCTATTTTTTCTTACGAGTTCCCCTTTCGGTAATCGGCCAAGAACTTTTCAAGTCCGATATCGGTCAGTGGGTGATTCAACAACCCGGTGATGGAAGATAAAGGTCCGGTCATGACATCGGCACCGATCTTTGCACAATCGATCACGTGCATGGTGTGACGAATGGAAGCGGCCAGAATCTGGGTATCAAATCCGTAGTTGTCATAAATCAACCTGATTTCGGAAATAAGGTTCAACCCATCGGTTGAAATATCATCCAAACGACCCAGAAACGGGGAAACATAAGTCGCTCCCGCCTTTGCGGCCAACAAGGCCTGTCCTGCCGAAAAGACCAAGGTACAGTTGGTTCGTATCCCGCTATCCGAAAAATATTTCAGCGCCTTTACCCCATCTTTGATCATGGGTACTTTCACCACTATCTGCTCGTGCAGCTCGGCCAATTCCTCACCTTCCTTCACCATCGCTTCAAACTCGGTGGCCACAACTTCTGCGGATACATCCCCATCAACAATGTTACAGATGTCCACATAATGCTTTAAAATATTGTCTTTTCCAGTAATGCCCTCCTTGGCCATCAAGGACGGATTGGTAGTAACACCATCCAAAACACCCAATTGTTGGGCTTCCTTTATTTGGTCAAGATTAGCGGTATCAATAAAAAACTTCATTCCTTTAATATATAAGTGATTAGTATGAGGTATAAAACTACAATTTATAATGGTTGATCAGTAGTTTTTCGTAGAGTTTATCGGGTAAAATGTTCTTCAGCACCAAGGAAAACTTTTGCATAAAGGCTCCCACGGGATTGTGCACCTTGGGCCGTTTTTGGTTGATGATCTTATACACCGCCTCGGCCACTTGAATGGGGTCCCCGGCGCTGTTCACATCGTCATTGATGGATTCAATGGTATGGGCATACTTGTCCTCGTAGGGCGAACCGTTCAGCACTGGGGCATGGTATCTGCCCGCGGCTATGTTGGTGGCAAAATCCCCAGGGGCCACATTGGTAATGGTAATCCCAAAATCCTTGACCTCCATGCGCAACGCTTCGGTAATCAATCCCAAAGCACCTTTGGTGGCCGAGTAAAACCCACGGAACGGCAGCCCCATATACCCCGCAATGGAGGTGATATTGATGATCGCTCCCCCACCCTGCTGGCGCATTTGTGGCAGTACGGCTTTCATCACATGGACAGGTCCGTGAAAATTGGTATCAAATACATCCAAGATTTCTTCATGGGGGGTTTCCTCAATGGGACCGGTAATGCCTTTTCCTGCATTGTTGATCAATACATCCAAACGACCTTCCTTGGAAACAACTTCGGAAATGGCTCGTTGGATGCTCTCCACATCCTTCACATCCAGTTGGATGAGTTCAAAAGCATCAAAATAGGGGTAATTGTCCGGGTTTCGGGTGGTTCCGTAAACCGTTAAGCCTTTGGAGGTTAAAAAGGTTCCAATGGCCTTGCCTATGCCAGAGGAGCCGCCGGTGATCAAAACAACTTTCTTATCCATGGCCATCTGAGTTTAGGGAACAAAAAAAGGCAAGCTACCTACATCGCACCGCTACGACCACATACCCTTGCTGCGTTCCCGCCCTGGGGGATTCTGCAGGAGCTGGTCGTGTAGGACTTGCCTGTGCAAATATACGACCTTTTAAAATTTGCCACAATCCTATTTCATCCTTAATTTCGAAGTGTAAGTATTTTTACCATGAAACATGCACTTGAGACCATGATCAAATTAGCTTCCATTTTTGGGTTTTTACTCTTCTTCCTAGGTTGCGGCGGAGAAACCGACCCAGCCAAACTCTTCTCCATCGATTTGGAAAACAACAATATACAGCAAAACCAAAAGGTAGGGGTTGCCATCAAGAACAAGAAGGACCTTGAAATTTCCAGCATCAAATACGTTCTGGAGGGTCGGGAACTTCCTTTGGAAGGCAACCAAATTACCATGGATTCAAAAACTTTGGGAAACAAAACCCTAGTGGCCCAAATTGAAATCGAGGGACAAACCGTGGAAATCAAGGAAGATTTTCGACTGCTGGCCGCCCAAGCCCCCGAAATATACACCTACGAAATCGTGAACACCTATCCCCACGACCCCACAGCCTATACCCAAGGCTTGGAGTTCCATGACGGGACATTATACGAAAGCACTGGAAAAAAGGGAGGCTCCACCGTTAGAAAAGTAAATTTTGAAACCGGGGAAGTCCTTCAAAAAATAGATTTGGACCAAACCGTTTTTGGGGAAGGCATTACCCTTCTCAATGACCGTTTGTACCAGCTTACCTGGCAAAGCGGCATGGGCTATGTGTACCATACTTCCAATCTGGAAAAAATCAAGGATTTCAGTTATGGTGAAAGCCGGGAAGGCTGGGGACTCTGTAACGATGGCAAAAAACTGTACAAAAGCGATGGAACCGAAAAAATCTGGTTCTTGGATCCCGAGTCCCTTGAAGAAATGGGCCATATTGAAACAGCGACCAACAAATCCATTTTTAACAAGGCCAACGAGCTGGAATATGTTGATGGGAAAATCTATGCCAACGTCTATCAAAAGGAAAGCATGATGATCATTGATGCCACCTCTGGGGCCATCGAGGGAGTCATCAACTTTGGTGGGCTCAAGAGCAAGGTCAATAAAGGACCTAACTGGGACGAAACCAATTCCGTACTCAACGGGGTGGCCTACCACAAGGAAAGGGGTACTTTTTTTGTCACCGGAAAAAATTGGGACAAGTTGTTCGAGGTACATATCCGCAAAAAAGATTGATGAAGACTTACGCTGAAGTATTAAACGTGTCCGAAGGAGATTTGGACGACCTGAATCACGTGAACAACATCCGTTACGTGGAATGGATTCAGGATATCTCCAAAAAACATTGGGAAAAGGTGGCCCCGCAAGCCATGCGGGAAGATATGGTCTGGGTAGTGCGCAACCACAACATCAACTACCTAAAATCTGCCGTTTTGGGCGATACCCTGCAAATCTCTACCTATATAAAGGACAATACCGGACCATTGTCCACCCGTGTGGTGGAAATCAAAAACCATAAAACGGGGCAACTGTTGATTAGCGCCCATACAGAATGGTGTCTATTGGATGCGAAGACCTTTCGCCCCAAACGCGTCCCGGAGACCGTTCATAACCTATTCCTATAGTGGTACGGCACATACAACTTTTCTCAATCGCAGTGGGCTTGTTATAATTGCACTGGGGGGCATCATGCCGCAAGGTTTTTGATGTGGTACCCAGTTCCGGTCAGTTGCGTTTTCCAAGGATACCATTTACTGCAGTTTAACGATAACAATGGTCAGTTTGGAGAAAATCCATCCTATAATTTTGGCGATACGGACCTTTACCGTAACATCGTGTTGAACCAAGAACCAAACTTTTTCAACCGATCTAAAAACCAACTGACCATTCATGACAACTCTGCAGCCATTGACAAGGCCGACCCCGACGCTTCACTTTCCGTTCCAATAGATATTTTAGGAATGGATAGGACCCAAAATTCAGACTTGGGCGCCTATGAATTCACGGACAACAATTGATTTTTAACCTTTTTTTGTGAAAAAAGTAGGAAAATAGCCCGGTTTAGGGGGAAACCCATAGTTTTTTTAAGGTAAAACTGCAATGAGTTTATTTTGCACGTTAGTAACTTGCAATCAGCATTTTGCATATGGATTACACCTACACTGTCATAGATTCCAGCGCAACCTCAAAGCTTCAATTGCAGCTCTATTTGCAGGAATATGAAGACTTGGTCTGTGCAGGGGAGGCCACCAGCGCTACAGAAGGGTTGAACGTTGTTCTAAAGTTCTCCCCAGACGTGGTGTTCGTGAATTTGGCCCAAGATGGTCTGGAGTATTTCCAGATGGTGACGGAACTCAACCAGTACATGCCCACACTTCCTATTATTATTGGGTATGCCACCACCAAAAAGTATGCGTACAATGCCATTAAAAGTGGCTTTTTCGACTATTGGATACTGCCTCATAATGAATTTGACGTACGTAAGACCATTATGAGGCTCCGCAAGGTGCATCCCAAGCACCACATGCCTTCCACCATTTGCCTTAAGTCCTATAATGATTATAGGTATCTGGACACCAAGGATATCCTTTACCTAAAATCGGACAACAACGCTACCGACTTTTTTATGCGGGACGGCAGCGTGGTAAGCGCCTTTAAGACCCTTAAATCTTTTGAGGACAAATTGCCCCAAGGCTTCATCCGCATACACCAGAGCTACATCCTCAACGGCAACTACGTTTCCCGTATCAACTACGGCAAATCCATCTGCACATTAAAGAACGGACAAGAGGAGCTTCCGTTCTCCAAAACCTATAAGGAACAAGTGGATGGTCTTAAGGATTTTCTCTCCAAAACGGCAGTTGGCGAGTTAAATTGATCAAATTCTAACAGATTCCCGCAGAATTCTAGCAGAATCCCTACAAATTCTAAAAACTTTTCAATGGAGTAAACTTCTCGGTATTAGGTGGATAATTTGGCTGCACAAACCTATTTCATTAAACCATAAACCTAATATTATGAAAAAATTACTATCTATTTTCGCGATTGCCCTTCTTACTACTGGACTATTTTCTTGTGAAGCAGAAACCGATGTACAAGACACGGAAGCTATGGTAAAGAGCCTAAGCGTGGACATTGATCAAAGTGCCACGGATGGAAAGCAATCCGATGACGAAGACCGAGGCGGGAGCAACTAATTTTTGCACTCCCTTGATTCCATAAAGTTTAAAGTCATGAAAAAAATGTTTCGCCTCCTTAGCGGTACTCTCATAATGTGTGCACTTGTCGCCAGCGATCAGGAAAGGTCCCCCATAGGTAACCTACAGATTCAATCGGCCCTGATAGACCTGGATGACAGGAGTTCACCACCGGACAAGGTAAGGCTGAACACCTTGAGACACCATCTGTACGGATTCATGTCCAATGCGGATGACCGGAAACTCTAAAGGATAGACCCAACATACGATATAGCCCCAACCTCACCCACGGTATGGGGCTTTTTTGTTACCTTGTAAGAGCTTATAATATGTACTAAACCTACTGCATCTTGAAAATTGGATATTTTACCATCGTCTTGATCCTTCTTGTGGGGTGCGCCAAAAACACCGCCGAAAATGGGGTGCCCTCCTCTCAAGAAACCGAGGCCATTACGCAATTGATCCGTTCTGCCCGGGACAGTACAAACCTACCCTTGGAGGAACGTAAGCAGTTTTTGCAAAAGGCGGAAGAGATCACCTTCTCCTTGCCCAATGACAGTTTACTGTTGACCAGTCTTTCGGACATTTCCCTAGCGTATAGGGACCTTCCCGATTCTACCGACTTCCGTAAGACCAACAAACAGGTCATGTTCATGTCCCAAGAAACAGGACTCTATACCACTTTGGGAAATTCCCATTGGGACTTGGCCACTTTTTTTAAAAATAATGGGGTTTTGGACAGTGCTTTTTTTCATTACCAAAAGGCATTGAACAGTTTCGAACTATTGCCTGTAGACCCCACCTCTCGTTCCCTCAAGGCAAAAATGCTTTATAGCATGGGAAAAATACAGGATTCCTACAAGGATTATCTGGGGGCCGAAATCAGTATTACGGAAGCCTTAAGGATTTTTACGGATCTGAAGGACACCAAAAGAATCTACAATTGCTATAATGTATTGGGCATCATTGCCAGCGGTATGGGCAATAGCGACAAATCCTTGGAGTACTTCCAAAAAGCGCGTTCCTATGTAGAGGACATGGAGGGTATGGACCGCATAAAATACACGGAGCAGACCCAAAACAATATTGCCCATGAGTTTCTAAAGAAAGAAGACTACGGCCGTGCCAAGGTGGCCTTTGGGGAGCTGCTCCAAAACAAGGACATTTATACCCGAAACCCAGAACTGTACTCCCTGTCCCTTTCCAGCCGGGCCTATTCCCTTTATAAAGATGAAAACGATCTGGAGAAGTCCAAAAAATTACTGGAACAGGCCATCAAAATCAATGACAGTATTGATTACTCTTTTGACCAGCCCAGGGCCAAACAATACTATGCCGAAATCTTGGCCGATGAGGGCGATACGGCCAAGGCCATTGCCTATGCCCAAGAATCCCATGACTTGGCCAAACAGACCTACAACAACGATCGACTTTTGGAAGTACTGCGCCTGCTCACCAAACTGGACGGCAACAATGCCATGGCCTACTCCAACGAGTACTTTGATCTAAACGAGACCATAAAAGCAGAGGAGCGCACCAAACGGGACAAGTTTGCGCGCATACGCATGGAAACCGATGAAATTAAACAAGAGAACGTGGTCCTTACCCGCCAAAGCCAAATTTGGGCAGGGGTATCTGTCTTGACCGTCATTTTGCTTTTGGGGGGTTACATCATCTCGGTACAGAAGATCAGCAACGACAGGTTAAAGTCCGAGGAAAAGCAGCAAAAGCTCAACCAAAAGGTCTATGACCTCATGCTCCAGCAGCAGGGCAAATTTCAGGAAGGCAAGCAATTGGAGCAAAAACGCATTTCCGAGGAACTGCACGACGGGGTTCTGGGCGAGATGCTGGGCATACGGCTCATTCTCAGCTCCCTCAACAACAAGGATGATGAAGGTTCAGTGCAAAAACGAAGCGACTTTCTGGAGCGTTTGCAGCATGTGGAGGAGGACATCAGGACCATTTCGCACGAACTGAACGATGCGGCCTATAAAAAATTTCATAATTTTATCTTATCCGTGGAGGCCTTGCTCAGCGAAACAGAGGATTCCTCCATGGCCAAATGCTCTTTAACGTACAACAACAAGGTAAATTGGGACAGGCTCTGGATGGAAATCAAGATCAACGTGATCCGGATCATTCAGGAAAGCTTGAAAAATTCCACCACCCATGGCCATTCCGAAAACATAAAGGTCGCTTTTGACCTACAGGGTGATAAATTGAAAGTCACCATCGCCGATGACGGAATCGGTTTTGATGTGAACAAAGGCAAGAAGGGCATTGGCCTCAAGAACATTGCCTCCAGAGTGGAAAAGATAAACGGAACCTTGGCCGTGGACAGCACCAAGGACAAAGGAACCACCATTGTAGTCACCATTCCTTGTAAGTATGAGGAAGCGGAAGCGGCAGCAGCCCCAAACACTGATGATGAAGATTTTGAACAAGAAGTTATTAATGCCTAAACCTAAATCCTACACAAAATAGAACACATGAACACATTGAGAATATTGGCCATAGACGACCATGAGATGACCACACTGGGATATAAATTTACCCTGGAGGGCATGACGTTAGATGACTATGATACCATTATTGTGGATACCACCAACACCTTTGAGGAAGCGAAAAAACTCATTGAGGATTCCGTGAATTCCTTTAAATATGACTTGTTATTGCTTGATGTGCAATTGCAGAATCCGGACGAAAGTAGTGAACAGCCCCAAACCGGAGAGGAATTGGGCATCTTGGCCCGAAAAATTGTACCGGAGACCAAGATTGCCTTTATGTCCTCCTTTAGCGATAATTTTAGGATCAATGGCATTCTGAAAACCGTGGACCCGGACGGATATCTGGTAAAGACGGACATAGACCCCAAAACCTTGAAAGAGGCCATTAAGACCGTAATCCAGAATCCGCCTTACTATTCTTCCAAAGCGTTGTCCGCCATACGGAAGAAAATGTCAAACGACTTGGATATAGACGAAAAGGACCGACAGATCTTGTACCACCTTTCCAAAGGGACCAAGACCAAGGACCTTGAAAAATTCATACGGCTTTCCCCCTCTTCCATAGAGAACAGGAAACGGCACATGAAAACGCTTTTTGGAACCGAGAACGAGAACGATCTTGCCTTGATTCTTGCAGCCAAAAACCGAGGGTTCATTTAGAGCGTTCTTTCCCTTTTTCTTTGGACTTAGGGAAATTGGTGACCGGTTTTTGCGGTTTATGCCCTAAAAAACCTACAAACTGTACAAAAACCCCAGAATTTTTAAGGATTTCCTTCAACCCTAAAAAAAAGATTCATTCTAACTTTAAGGGTAAAAAAAAATTAGAACACCATTCACATGTCATTCCCAAAGAAAACAAACCTAAATTTCCACCTTGGCGGCTCAAGAGTATATGAGGTCGCAAATGGGCTGGACGAGTTTCTGAAAGTTCTGGAAAGGGACTTTTTCGCAGAAGCCAAAGTACAGTGCAATTTTGATGCGGAGACCAAGAAGACCGATCTTGTGCTCGGCATCCATCTCAACTTCGGGATTACCGAAAGTCTACATTATCTCAATAAAGGATCATGGGGAGGAATGACGTTTACAGAACATAACACCGTGGCCTCCTCGTCTTTTAAGGATGCCCTGTTGCGCTTGAACCAACAAAACTCCTATTCCATTGATATTGCTGAAATATCATTTCACTTTAAGGACACTTCCGTTGTGGTATCCAGACTGTACGACCAGAGCATTCCGCAACAACTGGGCGACATCCTTCTGATGGTCAGCAAACATTTTGTATACCTTACCAAAGGACTTACCGAAATGCCCTATGAAATATTTGTTCCGGTATTTGAGGATAAAACACAAAAGGCCGGAGAGCCCTTGCAAAAACACAATGACTACTTTGACTTTTGGGGCCTATACTTTGAGGATGAAAAGCAGCACCAAGTCATGGTATATTCCCTTGAGGAAAAAAGACTCAACCAAGATGACCTTTTCCTATTGGAGTAGTACTGCAATACTATCACACACATAAAAAAAGCGCCGTAGGATTTACGGCGCTTTTTTAGTATTCTATAGGATATGTATATGCTTATCCTTTGAACAGAGGTCTTGATTTCATAAGCTCGTTGACCTTTTTGCGTACTTGGGCAATATTGCCTTCATCTTCCGGATTGGTGAGTACTTGATCTATGAGCTCCACGATAGTCTCCATATCCTCTTCTTTTAGCCCTCTTGTAGTGATGGCAGCGGTACCAAAACGAATACCTGAAGTGATGAACGGTGATTGGTCATCAAAGGGAACCATGTTCTTGTTCGCCGTAATGGCGGCAAGTTCCAAAGCTTTTTCGGCATCTTTTCCTGTGATATCCTTGTTCCTTAGGTCGATGAGCATCATATGGTTGTCCGTACCTCCAGAGATTACTTTGTAATCCCGCTTTACAAAAGCCTTGGCCATGGCTTCGGCATTCTTTTTTACTTGGAGCATATAATGAAGGAACTCATCGGTCAATGCTTCACCAAAAGCCACTGCTTTGGCTGCGATGATGTGCTCCAAAGGCCCTCCTTGGTTTCCTGGGAACACGGCCAAATCCAATAGGGCCGACATTTTCCTGAGGTTACCGTTCTTTAGTTTGATCCCGAATGGGTTGTCAAAGTTCTTTCCCATCAAAATAAGACCTCCCCTTGGACCTCTCAAGGTTTTGTGGGTGGTGGTGGTCACAATATGGCAATGTGGAACAGGGTCGTTCAAGATGCCTTTTGCTATCAATCCTGCTGGGTGCGATATGTCTGCCATTAAAATGGCACCTACACTATCGGCTATTTCGCGGAAACGGGCAAAATCCATGTCACGCGAATAGGCAGAGGCGCCTGCAATGATCAATTTTGGTTTTTCCCTTTCGGCAATTTCTTGGATCTTGTCGTAATTCAATGTTCCGGTTTCTTCATCCACCCCATAAAAAACGGGACGGTACAATCTACCTGAAAAATTCACGGGCGAGCCGTGGGTCAAATGTCCTCCGTGTGCCAAATCAAAGCCCAAAATGGTATCACCGGGCTTCAAGCACGCATGGTACACCGCAGAATTGGCCTGTGAGCCAGAGTGTGGTTGTACGTTGGCATATTCGGCGCCAAAAAGTTCCTTGGCGCGGTCTATGGCCAATTGCTCTACTTGATCCACCACTTCACAACCCCCATAATAGCGCTTTCCGGGGTAACCCTCCGCATATTTGTTGGTCAGTACCGATCCTGCAGCCTCCATTACCTGTGGGCTGGTAAAGTTTTCGGAAGCGATCAGTTCCAATCCTTCTATTTGTCTATCCCTTTCCTGTGCTATCAGGTCAAAAATCTTCTGGTCTCTTTGCATTTGGCAATTAAATTTAACAAGGGCTAAAATTACGAATTGCTTACTGAATAATTCCAAAAAAAAAGGACGAGTATGTGATTTTTTCAAACAGGAATCAACAATTTCCACTTTCACATAACCCATTGAAAACAAGCTATTTTCAGGTCATTTCATCGAACATATACTACCGTTCGTCCTTTTTCGTTTATAAGTTGTGGGTTTTTGGCACAGCTGTTGAAAACAATAACACAACCAAATAAATTCAACGACCATGAAAAAAATTCTACTTTTTAGCATCATCGCGCTTTTGGCAGCCTGTAGCGGTGTCAAGAAGACCTCAGAAGCGCTGAACACAGGAAACTATGTTTCGGCCATGAACAGGGCCATAAAAAACCTTGCGGAAAACAAGACCAAAAAAGGCAACCAGACCTATATCGTCCTATTGGAGGATGCTTTTGCCAAAAACACCCAAAGGGAACAAGCTGAGATTTCATTTCTTCAGAACGATGGGAATCCAGCCAATCTGGAAACCATCTACAACAAGTATCTGCAGTTAAAGGAAATCCAACAACGGATCAGGCCCCTATTGCCCCTCACCCTTTATGAGGAAGGACGCGATGCACGCTTCAGTTTTGTGAACTATGATGCCAAAATCCTGAACACCAAGGACGACCTTTCGGAGCACCTATACAACAATGCCCTGGGACTACTTTCAAGTGCCCGGACCAAAGCAGACTACAGGGCCGCCTATGATGATCTGAACTACCTGCAGGAAATCAACCCTGGATATAAGGCAACCGTTGCCAAAATGGATGAGGCCTATAACAAAGGACTGGAATTTGTTAGGGTCGATATCGCCAACCAGACCGAACAGATCATCCCAGAACGCTTGGAGAATGAACTTTTGGACTTCAATGCTTTCGGAATCGACAACTTTTGGCTGCAATATCACACCAACCCCTTGTCCAATGTAAAGTATGACTACGCCATGAACTTGGATTTTATGGAAATCAATGTTTCACCGGAACGTGTCAACGAGACCCAGATCATCAAGGAAAGACAGATCAAGGATGGTTGGGAATACCTATTGGACCGAAATGGAAATGTAGTAAAGGACAGCTTGGGCAACAAAATCAAAGTGGACAAAATGCGCACCGTAACCTGTAAATTCTTTCAATTTACACAAAGTAAAAGTGCCCAGATTGGCGCCAAGGTCCGATTCACGGACCTAAGGAACGGGCAGGAAATCAACGCCTACCCCCTATCCAGCCAATTTGTATTCGAACATATTTTCGCCAACTTTCAAGGCGATAAAAGAGCCTTGGAAGATGACCTCTTGGTATACTTGAATGCCAGGGAGGTACCTTTCCCGTCCAACGAGCAAATGGTCTACGATGCCGGAGAAGATCTCAAGACACGTTTAAAAGGCATTGTCTCAAAATATCAGTTCAATTAGAAAAAGGCCCCGATTCGGGGCTTTTTTTATAGGTAATCCCCAATATTGATATCCGTAATGGCCCCATGCGAGGTGTGAAAGGAAACTTCCCCTCCCTTAACGATCAATAGCTGTGGGGATTCATGCCGTACGTTATACATGGAGGCTATGGCATTGGATAGGTCCCTATGTGCATGGATATCCAAAAAATAGGGGTCGCAGTGTTCTTCCCAGTCATGGGAATCCTTGAACATACGCCAGGTCATCCCACTGATGCCACAAGTTGCGGAATGTTTAAAAATGAGTTGTGTTCGTTCCTTTGAACGCTCTTTTATCTCTTCCAATTGATTCTGGGTTGTCAAAGAAACCCAAGCCGATTTTGTATCTTTATTTGGAACTTTTTCGCGTTTTCCAAATACATTGTCAAATAATCCCATGCTGCAAATTTAGGAGATATGTCGAGCAGAACCAAAAACCTTACAACTGACGAAATGTCTTATAAATCCAAGGATTTACCGCCATTTTGACGGTGCTCCTTCTCTGGTAAGGTTGTTGACATCATCCATAAAAAACAGTACACTATGAACTTTAATAATTTTACCATAAAATCCCAGGAAGCCATCCAAAGGGCCCAACAACTGGCCCAGGAATATGGGCACCAACAAATAGAAAACGAACACCTTTTCAAGGCCATTGCCGAGGTGGATGAAAATGTATTGCCGTTCATCCTAAAAAAGCTGAATGTCAATACTTCCCTCGTCAATCAGATTGTGGATAAGGAACTTCAGAGTTTTCCCAAAGTAACGGGGAGCGAGATCATGATGTCCCGTGAGGGCGGCAAAACCTTGAACGAAGCCAGTATCATCGCCAAAAAGATGGGTGATGAATTTGTGTCAGTGGAGCACCTGTTGCTGGCGGTCTTCAAATCAAAAAGTAAGATTGCCCAAATCCTAAAGGATCAAGGGGTAACCGAAAAAGACCTTACCGCTGCCATTGAGGAATTGCGCAAAGGAGGGAAAGTGACCTCCCAAAGTGCCGAGGAGACCTATAATTCTTTGGACAAATACGCCAAAAACCTCAACCAATTGGCGGATAGCGGCAAGTTGGACCCTGTTATTGGCAGGGACGAAGAAATTAGGAGGGTACTGCAGATTCTGTCCAGACGTACCAAGAACAACCCCATGCTTGTGGGTGAGCCCGGTGTGGGTAAAACGGCCATTGCCGAAGGATTGGCCCATAGGATCGTACAGGGCGATGTTCCTGAAAACCTGAAGGACAAAGTCATCTACTCCTTGGATATGGGAGCCCTGATTGCAGGAGCCAAGTATAAAGGAGAATTTGAGGAGCGATTGAAGGCTGTCATCAAGGAAGTAACTTCTTCGGACGGCAATATTGTGCTCTTTATTGATGAAATCCACACCTTGGTGGGTGCTGGTGGCGGACAAGGGGCCATGGATGCCGCAAACATCCTGAAGCCTGCTCTGGCCAGAGGGGAACTCCGAGCCATAGGGGCAACCACTTTGGACGAGTACCAAAAATACTTTGAGAAGGACAAGGCCTTGGAGCGAAGGTTCCAAAAGGTCATGGTGGATGAACCGGATACCGAAAGTGCCATTTCCATCCTTCGGGGGATCAAGGAAAAATATGAGACCCATCACAAAGTACGTATCAAGGACGAGGCGGTAATTGGCGCCGTGGAACTTTCACAACGCTATATCACCAACCGATTTTTGCCCGATAAGGCCATTGACCTTATGGACGAGGCTGCATCCAAATTACGTATGGAAATCAACTCCAAACCCGAGGAACTGGATGTTTTGGACCGAAAAATCATGCAGTTGGAAATTGAGATAGAGGCCATTAAACGTGAAAATGACAAGGCAAAGTTGAAAACCTTGAACTTGGAGCTGGCGAATCTCAAAGAGGAACGCAACGAAATTTTTGCGCAATGGGAAAGCGAGAAAACCGTAGTGGACAACATCCAAAAGACCAAGCAGGACATTGAGGACTTTAAGTTGGAAGCGGAACGTGCCGAACGTAATGGTGACTACGGAAAAGTGGCTGAGCTACGCTACGGTAAGATCAAGGATGCACAGGAAAAGTTGGACAAACTCCAAGAGGAACTTGCCGAGCAACAAAGCGCCGGCACCTTGATCAAAGAAGAGGTAACCTATGAGGATATCGCCGAAGTCGTTGCCAAATGGACCGGGATTCCCGTTACCAAGATGATGCAAAGCGAGCGCGAGAAACTCTTGCAACTGGAAGATGTGCTCCACAAACGCGTCATCGGCCAGGATGAGGCCATTGTGGCCGTATCGGATGCCATACGCAGAAGCAGGGCCGGATTGCAGGACGACAAAAAACCCATTGGTTCCTTCCTGTTTCTAGGAACCACAGGGGTTGGTAAGACCGAGTTGGCCAAAACCTTGGCTGCATATTTGTTTGATGATGAGAACGCCATTACCCGAATTGATATGAGCGAATACCAAGAACGCCACTCCGTAAGCCGATTGGTTGGGGCACCTCCAGGATATGTGGGATACGATGAGGGAGGTCAGTTGACCGAAGCCGTCCGTAGAAAGCCCTATTCCGTAATCTTGTTGGATGAGATTGAGAAAGCACACCCTGACACCTTCAACATCCTGTTACAGGTATTGGATGAAGGAAGATTGACCGATAATAAAGGTCGTGTGGCGGATTTCAAGAACTCCATCATCATTATGACGAGCAATATGGGAAGCCATATCATTCAGGAGAAGTTTGAAAATGCCGTGGATATGGAAAGTGCCTCGGAAGCAGCCCGCGTAGAAGTCATGGGGTTGCTGCGCAAGACCATCCGTCCCGAGTTCTTGAACCGAATCGATGACATTATCATGTTCGCTCCGTTGAACAAGAAAGACATCAAGGATATTGTTGGGCTTCAATTGAACAATTTGAAGAAAATGTTGGCCAAACAGCACATTACTTTGGATGCCACTTCGGAAGCCATTGACTATTTGGCCGCAAAAGGATTCGACCCCCAGTATGGTGCACGACCTGTAAAACGATTGATCCAGAAAGAAGTGCTCAATAACTTATCCAAAGAGTTATTGGCCGGAAAGATAAAGTCCGATAGCATTGTACTTTTGGATTCATTCGATGACCAATTGGTCTTCAGAAACCAAAACGAATTGGTGGAATAAGACCCAATTTTTAAAATGAATAGCCCCCATTTTGTTAAAGTGGGGGCTTTTGCTTTTGTAAAATACCGTGCAGTATGTGTTTTTTTATATCTTAGTTACCCCTCAACCAACCTAGACCACCATGACAAAAAAAGCAGAGCGTACCACTGCCTATATTATTGAGACCGTAGCGCCTATATTCAATAGGTTTGGCTATGTAGGCACCAGCATGAGCGATCTTACCGATGCCACAGGCCTCACCAAGGGGGCCATTTACGGGAACTTTGAGAACAAGGAAGCCCTTGCCCTGTCCGCTTTTGAGTATAATCGGAACCATTTACTGGCCGTAGTTGATGAAAAACTTGATGTGGAGGGCAATGCCATGGAAAAGCTATTCTCCCTAATGGCCTTCTACAAGCAATACGATGTCTTTTCCCTACCCTTGGGCGGATGCCCCATTCTCAATGTAGGTGTGGATGCCCAAAACAACAATAAACTTTTGGCCGCTGCCGTAAAAGAGACCATAAAGGAAATTGAAGGAAAAATAGCGCTGGTACTTGAGAACGGTGCCAAAAATGGAGAAATCAAATTACCTGTTCCTCCTCTCCAGTTTGCCAAACAACTATTTACCATGATTCAAGGGGCCATTGCCATGAGCACCATGACCCGGGACCGGAAATACCTGATCAACACCATTACCTATTTGGAGCATTTGGTAGGTAGCGAGATACGGAAGTAGTCTTCCTTAATCTGCCTTCACCCTAAAAATCCAAGTCTTATCGGGGTATTTGCCTGAAAACTTACTATCCCTGGCCTTTCGGGCTTCTTCCATGGTATTGTACCGTTCCAAGTACACATAGTTATACTTGTTGGCACTTCGGTAAAAAGATTTTGGTTCCAACCCTTTTTGTTGGAGCGTCTTCATGAAATTTTCAAAATACTTTTTGGTCCCGAAGACATTGGCAATGAGGTAAAAACCGGGTACCAGACCATCGGCTTGGGCGACTTCCTCATATCTTTCATTGGGTTGAACGGCCACTTTTTCCTTTTGTAGGCGCGCTAAACTATCTTGACGCTGTTGCTCCAATTGCCGCTGCAATGCCAACGCCTGTGCTTCTTGTATGGAATCGTTTCTTCGCTGCTCCTCAACCAACAAACGCTGTCTGATCAGTTCTTGTTCCTTTTGCTCTTCCTCCAAACGTTTCTTTTCCTCCAAAGCTTCCCGTTCCTTCTGCAATTGCTCTTCCGTCATCTTTGTAATAGCAGTGTCCTCTTCTTCTTTTTGTTCTTCTTCAGATTCCCTTTTCTGTTTTTCTTGCTTTGCAAAGCGATACGCCACCAACAACTCCAAAGTCGGGTCCTCCCCACTTAGCGAAGTGTCGGTCCCAAATTCCATGAGCCCACCAACGGAAAAAGTCCCTCCGAGGGTCACTCCCAATCCTGCCGAGGCACCATAAAAACTGTTATACCCTCCCTGTAACCATACTTTTGGCGTGGAAAGCAATCCATTGACACCAATCTGGGTATCACCATCCGGAATGGATTTAACGTACACCATGGGGCGTATAAAACTGCTACCCCTTCCTGATAAAAGAGATATGGGAACATCATAATTCAGGCTGCCCACAATGGTCTTAAAGTTTGAGGCTTCCAAAATATCACTATCGTTAGCCCCTACCCCAATAGCATTCTCAAAGGCAAGTCCCACACCCAACTGATTGGCCTGAAGTCGGATTCCCGGGGAAAACTGTACCATAAAACCTTCGGCAGCTTCCAACTGGGTCAAATCAATCCCGGCATCGGAGATAAAACGATCATCCGCCAGGGTACGTTGCGATGCGAAAACGTTAACCCCCGTCAATACGGCAATGCCATCACCAAACGAAAACTTGTATACATAATTGAGGTTACCTCCAATATCCAAAAAAACACCTGTGTTGTGCTGCAAAAACCCCAAACTCCCAGTGGAGGCTTCACTGATTTGATGGGTGTAATTGGCAAAAATGGTAGTGGGGTCCCCGTCTATGGTCTGCCATTGCCAACGCGACCAAACCGCAAGGGAATTGGGATTGTTCCAATTCTGGGCATAGGTTGGATTAAGGAGGTTGGCATTGAACTGGGTAAGGGTATGTTGTCTAAAATCCGAGGGCAGTTCCACTTCCTGTGCCTCTCCGAAAACAAAAACCAGTAACAAAGAAAGGCTACACAAAATCTTTGGCATGCGAAAAAATAAAAATTAAACGTTACTTTTAAAATCAAAATGATTTAAACGCGGGAACTTTACATCAATACTATGCGGACCATTAAGCCTCTAATTGCCCTTGCAATTTTACTGATAGCATCCATCAGCTGCAAAGAAGATACGAAAATTGCGGAAGACCCCACCATCTCCACCTTTTATTTTATACGACATGCAGAAAAGGATCGAACAGATGCAGAAAACCCCGATCCAGAGCTGAACCAAGATGGGCTAGATCGCGCCATTCGTTGGGCCGAGGTCTTTGACCCCATTTCCATTGATGTCATTTATTCCACCAACTACGAACGCACATCCATGACCGCCGCCCCAACTTCGGTCAAAAAAAATGTGGATATTAAATACTACGACCCCAATAGCCTTGATATTGATGCATTTGAAGCCGAAAATGAAGGACGAAACGTTTTAGTGGTTGGACATAGCAATACCACACCGGCCTTTGTGAACAAGATGATAGGGTTTGATAAATACAGCCCGATGGATGACAATGACAATAGCAGTCTTTTCATTGTTCGCATCATTGACGGTGTTCCCACCGATTTCCGATTGAAAATGGATTAATCCTTTTCCACCGTAATATCCGTAAGTTCAATTTTTGAAAGTAGTTCCAGTTCACCGCTGCTGAACAGTTTGCCAATATCCAGGATATCCGAACCCTCTTTCTTGGGTTTGTAGTTTTCATAATCCACAAATCGGATACCGTTTACGTACCGCTCGTTGTATGCCTTCCTGAACCGTTGCCCCCCTCCATTTACATGAAAGCCATAGGCCAGGTATTCCGGTTTAAACGTCTCTTTATCAAACCAATACACATAGGTGTCGTCATAATCGTCACCACCACCGTTTTGGTCGAACGTCACCTTTACTTTGTAAAATGTTTCCCCAACAATGGATTCTTCCCCAAGAAGCTCCTTGTTTACGGCAGCATCATTCAAACCATACGGCAAGCGGGAAAAGTAGTGCACGGAATTGACCGAATTGGCATATTTGACCGCCATGGTATCAGGAACCGCAACAAGGGAATCGTTCAAAAACCGTTCAAAATCATTCCCGTTTTTTACATCGGTAATAGTCACGGAATCCAATTGAAATGTTCTTTTGAGTACTTTTTTACCTTCAACGAAATCAGAAAGGTATGTACGGTCCCTAAATACAAAAGAGGTGTTATGATCGGCATAAAGCCCACCTCCGCTTACCGCTATGGACTTATCCACTATATCCTGGGCAGTCAAATTGTTTTCTGGTTTTTCTTTACAGGCAAGGAATGTGACCAACAAAAGGGCCGCAACATATCTATTCATGGTTTGGGTTTTATAGATAATCGTAAAATAAGCCACAACATTACAATTTTCTTACCGAAGAGTTTATATTTTTGCCCTCCATGATGAAAAACATCAACATAAAGAACAAACGGGCCCGATTCGATTACGAGATTTTGGACACCTATACCGCTGGTATTGTATTGGGTGGTACCGAAATCAAATCCATTCGATTGGGAAAGGCCAACCTATCCCAAAGTTTTTGCGAGTTCAATAGCAAGGGAGAATTGTTTGTGATCAATATGCAGATAGATGAATACAGTCATGGCGGGCATTACAACCATATGCCCAAAGCGGAACGAAAACTACTTCTGAATCGAGGAGAACTCCGAAAACTCCGAAAAGAAGTCACTACCACCGGACTTACCATTGTCCCGCTCAATCTCTTTATCAATGACCGTGGTCTTGCCAAAATGAACGTTGGATTGGCCAAGGGTAAAAAACAGTACGATAAACGGGAAACCATCAAAGACCGGGACAACAAACGCAATCTTTCCCGAATCAAGAAAGATTTCAACAACTAGTTCTTGTCCTCCAACAAGGGCACAAACCGAAAAGCACCCAGTTCCTGTTTTTCAAATTCTTTTTCCGATTTTCGTATAAAAAGGGTCATGACTTGCTCATCTACCCCAACGGGAATCACCAACCTACCCCCAACTTTTAGTTGGGACATGAGTGCCTTGGGGACTTCCGGCGCACCGGCAGTCACAATGATGCCGTCAAACGGAGCCTCTTCCGGCAATCCCTTGTACCCATCGCCAAAAATCATCTTCTTGGGTCGATAGTGCATCTTATTGAAAAACAATCGGGTCTTCTTAAAAAGCTCCTGTTGGCGTTCAATTGTGTATACTTTGGCCTTTAAATGGAGTAATACGGCGGTCTGGTACCCACTCCCCGTTCCAATTTCCAAAATGGAATCATTGGGTTTCACTTGGAGCAATTCCGTTTGAAAAGCCACAGTGTAAGGTTGTGAAATGGTTTGTTCCGCACTTATGGGAAAGGCTTTGTCCTGATAGGCATGATCCTCAAAACTACTGTCCAAAAACAGATGCCTTGGTATGGTTTTGATGGCCTCGATCACCTTTTTGTCCGTTATTCCCTTGGCAGACAGCGATTCTGCCAACTTATTGCGCATGCCCCTGTGCTTAAGCGTATCCTTCATGGTATTGGTCTGGTCCACGAATTTAAAAAGTTCTCCAAAAACTTTCCCTTGGTTCCCGTCTTATTTTTATGGAAGAGTGCCGCCATATCCTTATTTTTGACAAAAACAGATACTATGCTAAAAGTTGGTGTCCTGGGTGCGGGACATTTGGGCAAAATCCATCTACGTCTCCTGAACCAATCGGAAAAGTATGAACTTGTTGGTTTTTACGACCCGGATGAGATCAATGCAAAAAAGGTCGCGGCCGAATTTGGCTATACCTATTTTGAAAACATCAACACCTTGATGGATGCTGTGGATGTGGTGGATATTGTTACCCCTACCCTTTCCCATTTCGATTGCGCCAAAAAGGCCATTGAAAAAGGAAGGCACATTTTCATTGAGAAACCCATCACCAACACCTATGAAGAGGCCCAAGAGTTGCTTGCCTTGTCTAAAAAGCATGCTGTAAAGGGCCAAGTGGGACATGTAGAGCGGTTTAATCCGGCTTTTTTGTCGGTAAAGCATAAAATCGGACAACCCATGTTCATTGAGACCCATCGTCTGGCGGAGTTCAACCCAAGGGGTACCGATGTTCCCGTAGTGCTCGACCTTATGATCCATGATATTGATGTGATTTTAAGTGTGGTGGACTCTGGTGTAAAGCAAATCAATGCCAGCGGGGTATCCGTAATCAGTAGCTCCCCGGACATCGCCAACGCCCGAATAGAGTTTGAAAATGGTTGCGTGGCCAATTTAACCGCCAGTCGTATTTCCTTGAAGAACATGCGAAAATCCCGTTTTTTCCAAAAAGACGCCTATATCTCCGTGGATTTTCTGGAAAAAAAGGTAGAGGTGGTAAAAATGAAGGATGCCCCTGAAAATCCTGGTGATTTTGACATGATTCTACAAAATGCCGAAGGAGAGAAAAAACAGATCTATTTTGAAAACCCGGAAATCGAGGTGAACAATGCCATATTGGATGAGCTGGAAACCTTTGCCGATGCCATTCAAAATGAAACCACACCTGTAGTAACCTTGGAGCAAGGCGCAAAAGCCCTTCAAGTGGCCCTACAGATTATAGAATCGTTTGAAAAATAAGATATGTCGTTCCCGACTATACTCGAACTGACATACGTTGAATCCAAATAGCATGAAAAACATAGCAGTGATCGGCGCAGGGACCATGGGCAACGGAATCGCCCATGTTTTTGCACAAAATGGATTTCAAGTCAATCTTGTTGATATTTCTCAAGCTTCCCTGGACAAAGGGATTGCCACCATCACCAAGAATTTAGATCGGATGTTGGCCAAGGAGGTCATTGACCAAGGCACAAAAGAAAGCACCTTAGGCAATATTACCACCTATACCGATTTGAAGGATGGAGTTTCCTCTGTAGACTTGGTGGTCGAGGCTGCTACCGAGAATTTAGACATCAAACTCAAGATTTTTAAGGATTTGGATGAAATCTGCAAAGCAGAAACCATTTTGGCCACCAATACCTCATCGATTTCCATCACCCAAATCGGTGCGGTTACCCAACGTCCGGATAAGGTCATTGGAATGCACTTTATGAATCCTGTCCCCATCATGAAACTGGTGGAGATCATCCGTGGATACAACACTTCGGATGCCGTGACAAAAACTATTATGGAGCTTTCCCAAAAGTTGGGAAAAACTCCAACTGAGGTGAACGATTATCCCGGGTTTGTGGCCAATCGCATTCTTATGCCCATGATCAACGAAGCCATTGAGACCCTCTACAACGGAGTGGCCGGTGTCCATGAAATAGACACGGTGATGAAACTGGGCATGGCACATCCCATGGGACCTCTGCAATTGGCGGATTTTATTGGACTCGATGTCTGCCTCTCTATTTTGAACGTGATGTACGATGGGTTCAAAAACCCAAAATATGCCCCTTGTCCCCTGTTGGTGAATATGGTCATGGCCGGAAAATGGGGTGTAAAATCAGGTGAAGGTTTTTACGATTATTCCGAGTCCAGAAAAGCGGAGCATGTTTCTACGCAGTTCAAATAGATTTGCATGGCCCTTGTAAAACCTTTTAAGGCCATAAGGCCCACCAAGGACAAAGTCTCCTTTGTGGCATCGCGTTCGTATGAGGAATATTCCAAAGATGAACTGAAATCGGTATTGAAGTACAATCCACTTTCCTTTCTACACATCATCAATCCCGGGTTTAAGTTTGATAAGAACATCAGCGGAAAAGAGCGGTTCCGATTGGTCCACAATCGCTATTTGGAGTTTTTGGAGGAACATATTTTCCAAAAAGACGAACAAGCCTGTTTTTACCTCTATCAAATTGAAAAAGATGATTTCACAAGTTTGGGGTTCTTTTGCGCCTGTAGTGTAATGGATTATCGGACGGATGTCATCAAAAAACATGAGGATACCATTCAACACCGGGAACGGATTTTTGCCGACTATTTGCATGCCGTTGGCTTCAATGCGGAACCCGTTTTGATGACCTACGAAGATGATGACCAAGTCCATAGGATTTTTCAAAATGAAATCCAGCATCCACCTGAATTCGACTTTTCCACCCCGGATAGGGTAAACCACAAGATGTGGAAGATTTCAGATCCAAAAACCATTGGACAAATTGAGTCACTTTTCGACCAAAAGGAAGCTCTTTATATTGCCGATGGACATCATCGCAGTGCTTCTTCCAATCTTTTGGCCAAAAAAATGGAGCAACAAAGCAAAGCCCACACCCACAATGACTCCTATAATTTTTTTATGGCGTACCTCATTCCAGAATCACACATTAAAATCCATGGGTTCAATCGTATGATCAAAGACCTAAATGGTCTTACCGCAAAGGAGTTCTTGATTAAGTTGGATGGATATTTTCGAATTGAAAAACAGGAAAATGGATTCCGAAGACCTCTCAAAAAACATCATTTCTGCATGTATTTGGACGGCGAATTTTATTCACTCCATCTTAGAAGGACCAACTATACCTTTACGGATGCCTTGAGCAGATTGGACACTCAAATTCTGTGCAAGACCATTTTGGAGCCTATTTTAGGGATAACGGACCTACGGAACGACCAACGCATCTCCTATGGTCATGGCAAGGGCAGCCCCATTGCGATGAAGGAATGTGTGGATGAGGGGGAATTTGCGGTAGGATTTAGCATGGCACCCATAACCATGGAAGAAATCAAGGCCATTGCCGATGCCGGTTTGGTGATGCCCCCCAAGAGTACGTATATTGAGCCTAAACTACGAAGTGGTTTGGCGATTTACGAATTTTAAAAACACTTATGTCAATACAGGATAATCTGAAAGCCATAAAAACGGAATTACCCGAAGGAGTGACCTTGGTAGCGGTTTCCAAGACCAAGCCCAATGAAGCCATCATGGAGGCCTATGAGGCCGGACAGCGGGTGTTTGGTGAAAACAAAGTACAGGAAATGACCCAAAAATGGGAAACACTCCCCAAGGATATCGAGTGGCATATGATTGGTCATTTGCAGCGTAACAAGGTAAAATACATGGCCGAATTTGTCTCGTTGGTCCACGGCGTGGACAGTCTACGGTTGTTGCAGGAAATCAACAAACAGGCCCAAAAACACAACCGAGTGATTCCTTGTTTGCTACAAATGCATATTGCCGAGGAGGACACCAAATTTGGGTTGGATGAATCTGAATTGCAAGAACTCGTCCAATCCGAAACCTTCAAAGCCATGGAAAATATAAAAGTTGTAGGATTGATGGGAATGGCCACCTATACCTCGGACAAAACCCAGGTCAGGAAGGAGTTTGCCCACCTCAAGGTTATTTTTGACTCGCTAAAACAAGAACTTTCCGATATTTCGGTACTCTCTATGGGCATGAGCGGAGATTATACCCTGGCCATTGAAGAAGGAAGTACCATGGTACGTATTGGAAGTAGTATCTTTGGAAGTAGAAACTATTCATAAAACAGCAAAGCAGTTTCATGTACGCCATACTCGACATTGAAAGTACCGGAGGAAAATACAATGAGGAAGGTATCATGGAAATTGCCATCCACCGGTTTGATGGGCACCAGGTAGTGGACAAGTTTATCTGTCTGATCGACCCGGAACGTGAAATCCAGCCCTTTGTCTCCAAGCTTACGGGAATCAACAATAAAATGCTTCGTTCCGCCCCAAAATTCCACGAGGTGGCCAAGCGAATCGTGGAAATTACGGAGGGGGCCATATTGGTGGCCCATAACGCCCAGTTTGATTACCGTATCCTCAGGACCGAATTCAGGCGTTTGGGATACGACTATCAACGAAAAACCTTGTGTACCGTAGATCTGTCCCAAAAATTGATTCCAGATGCAGAATCGCACAGTTTGGGAAAATTGGCGCGTTCCCTTGGGATTCCCATGAGCGACCGTCACCGGGCCAACGGGGATGCCATTGCTACTGTTAAACTTTTTAAGCTCTTGTTGAGCAAGGATTCCGACAAGGGCATCATTAAAGAGGTCATTCGCGAAGCGGCCCATGGTGAACTCTCCCCCAATCAACTGGATATGGTGGTTTCCCTCCCCTCGGAAACAGGGGTATATTATATGCATGACAAAGAGGGGGACATCATTTTCCTTGGAAAGACCACCAACATCAAAAAAAGGGTCAACCAACACTTTACCAATGTGGGAGGTCTGGCCCGAAAACTCCAAAAGGAGACCAAAAGGGTCTCGTACGAGCCTACTGGCAGCGAACTGATCGCCCTCTTGAAAGAATACCAGGAATTGCGTAAGACCAATCCCCGTCACAACGGCAACAAAAAAAGAAAACTCTTTTCCCATGTGGTAAGCTTCAACCAGAATGGTTCAGGGCACATTACTTTGGGTATCGAAAACGGTACTTCCCAAGCCACCCAAAAGATACGGTTCAACGGAGTTGCCTCCGCCAAGAATTTTTTGGATCGGATACAGTCCGAGTTTGACCTCTGCTACTCTTCTTTTGATAAAAAGGCAGCGGATAGTGATACCAAGGAAACTGCACATAACTGCAATGAAAAAGTCAACTCTGCCTTCAACAGGTATAGCATCCACAGCAAGGACGTGGTGCTTGTGGACCGAGGCAGGGAAACTGGGGAACGCAGTTTCATTCTTATCAAAAATGGTCAACTTCAAGGCTTTGGATATGTGGAACTCAATCATCAAATGAATAATATTCATATATTGGAATCCATAATGACGACCATGTCGAGTGATGAGAACACCGCATTTATCATTGAATCTTATTTGCGAAAGAACCATAGGATCAAAACCATAGCGTTAACCCCTTAACCTTGAAAGAACAGAACGCACAGCCCGGTTGGAAAATGAAACTTCATGAAATCATTTATGAAGCAGACACCCCCATGGGAAGGTTGTTTGACATTGCCCTGTTCTTTTTGATCATTCTTAGTGTAATCCTGGTCATGCTGGAAAGTGTGAAGGACATTGACCAAAACTACCACAAAACACTATTGACCTTGGAGTGGGGCGTTACCATCTTCTTTAGTTTGGAGTACATTGCCCGGGTCATCAGCATAAAAAAGCCGTGGAAATATATATTCAGTTTTTACGGCATCATCGACTTTATTTCCACCATCCCATTATACATCAGCTATATTCTGGCCGGGTCGCAGGTACTTTTGGCCGTGCGGGCGTTCCGCCTTTTGCGGATTTTCCGGATTTTGAAATTGGTAAAGTTTATCGGGGAGGCCTCACAATTACAGTCGGCCCTGAAGGCCAGCCGCACCAAAATTGCCGTTTTCATCTATGTGGTCCTGATCCTTTCCGTAATCTTGGGTACTTTAATGTACCTTATTGAAGGGGACGAGGCCGGTTTTACCAGTATTCCCCGAAGCATCTATTGGACCATTGTGACCCTGACCACCGTTGGGTATGGCGATATTGCCCCACAGACCAGTCTAGGGCAATTTATGGCGACAGTGATCATGATTTTGGGATACGGTATCATTGCCGTTCCCACAGGAATTGTCACTGCGGAGTTTTCCCGTAGCAAAAAGGGACGGGCAGATGACCAAAACATGGTTCATGTAAACACCCAGGCGTGCCCAAGCTGTTCCGCCGAAGGGCATCGCGACGATGCCACGCATTGCTATAACTGTGGCCATTCGTTATGAGTTCCAAAGTACTGATAGCAGTGGTGGGACCCACGGCCATAGGAAAGACCGCCTTGGGAATTCTCTTGGCCAAACATTTTAAAAGTGAAATTGTTTCCGCGGATTCCCGGCAATTTTTCAAAGAGATGGAAATCGGTACCGCTGTTCCCTCTTCCGAGGAATTGAAGGCCGTTCCTCACCATTTCATCCAACACAAAAGCATTTTTGAGCCTTATTCGGTAGGGGATTTTGAAAAGGAGACCATTGCGTTGTTGAACGCATTGTTCCAAAAAATGGATGTGGCCATCATGGTAGGTGGAAGTGGATTGTATGTGGACGCGGTAGTCTCAGGTTTGGATGAATTCCCGGACGTGGACCCCAAAACCCGGGAGTCCCTTAACGAGCGACTGGAAAAAGAGGGGTTAAAAAGTCTTCAGGACGAATTGAAAAAGAGAGACCCTGCTTATTATCACATAGTGGATCTGGAAAACCCACATCGCTTGATACGGGCACTAGAGGTTTGCATCACCGCCAACAAGCCCTATTCCTCCTTTTTGAACCAAAACAAGCCCCAAAGAGCGTTCAAAACCCTATATGTAGGCATTGAAGCACCACGGGAAACCATTTATGAACGTATCAACACCCGAGTTGACCTGATGATGGAGGCTGGATTATTGGAAGAAGCCAAAAAATTGCATCCCCACAAACATCTAAATGCACTACAAACAGTTGGTTACAAAGAACTTTTTGAATATCTTGATGGACACTGTTCCTTGGAAATTGCCGTGTCCGAAATCAAAAAGAACACCAGACGCTTTGCTAAGCGGCAATTGACTTGGTTGCGAAAAAACGAAAATATACTCTGGGTGAACCACGATACAAAACCAACAGATATTCTTACAGCGGTATCGGACCAACTAAAAATCCTTCACCATGACCAAGACTAAGGTGCTTGTGGTCATGGGGGTAAGCGGTACGGGTAAAACTACTGTGGGCAAGTTGCTTTCGGAACAATTGGGGTATCCTTTTTTTGATGGGGATGACTTTCATCCCGAAGAAAACATCAACAAGATGGCTTCTGGCAAGCCGTTGAATGATGATGACCGAAAAGGATGGCTCCTAAAATTGAACCAACTGGCCCTGCAACAGCACAATGTTGGGGCCGTAATAACCTGTTCTGCGCTAAAAAAGGCCTATCGGAGCCTTTTAAGGGCCGGTATGGGAAGTGATATGCAGTTTATCTACCTGAACGGCTCCTTTGATTTGGTCAAGTCCCGTTTGGAGAACAGAAAAGATCATTTTATGCCCATTGCCCTATTGAAGACGCAATTTGAGGCCCTGGAACCTCCTTCCAAGGCCATTGCCGTATCCATAGCGCAACAGCCCGATCAAATTGTGCAAGAAGTCCTAAAACAGCTCAAATGACCGATACCAATTTGTTTGTTGCCGTAATTGCAGGCATTGCCATTCTTCTTTTTTTGATTTTAAAGCTTCGTATACATGCTTTTATAGCTCTGTTGATCGGAAGTATTGCCGTGGGCTTGATTGCAGGATTGGACGCCAAGCAGATGATAGACACCATCCAAAAAGGGATGGGTGGTACCCTAGGGTTTGTAGCCACCGTAGTAGGACTGGGAGCCATTTTCGGAGGCATCTTGGAAGCATCGGGTGGCGCCAAGACGATTGCGGACTTCATGATTTCCAAATTTGGGTTGAAAAATGCCCCCTCCGCCATGGTCGTATCGGGTTTTTTGATTGCCATTCCGGTTTTCTTTGATGTGGCCTTTATTATTCTGGTGCCCATGATCTATGCCTTGCAACGAAAGACCGGGAAGTCACTATTGCTATATGCCATTCCCCTTTTGGCCGGATTGGCGATAACCCATGCCTTCATCCCGCCCACGCCAGGTCCCATTGCCGTAGCCGATATCATAGGAGTGGATTTGGGTTGGGTCATTTTAATGGGTTTTTTGGCTGGAATTCCCACTGCCTTGATTGCGGGACTGGTCTTTGGAAAGTACATCTCCAAAAAAATATTCGTTGAAGCACCAAAACAGATTGAGGACCAAAAGTCCAATAACCTTCCTCCAATCGGTCAGACGCTATGGATCATAGGCCTTCCCATCATATTGATTCTCACCAACACCTTATTTTCGGCAGGGACGTTCAAGGTGGATGCATCCGTTTTGAATTTTATTGCTTTGGTCGGCCACCCTTTTTCCGCCTTGATCATTGCCAATTTGCTGGCATGGTATGTGTTTGGTATCCGAAAAGGGTTTTCCAAGGACCAGCTTCTTAAGATATCGACCAAATCCCTGACCCCTGCTGGGACCATTATACTGTTGACGGGCGCAGGTGGCGTCTTCAAACAGGTCTTGACAGAAACAGGAGCCGGGGAACTTTTAGCCACCTCATTGGGCAATGCCGGAATACCAATTCTGATCTTCGCCTATATCAGTGCTGCCATCGTTCGGGTCATCCAAGGATCATCTACCGTGGCCATGATCACTGCCGCCGGATTGGTTTCACCTTTGGTGGTCAATTCGGGAATGAATTCTGTGGAATTGGCCTGTATGGTCATCGCCATTGCTTCAGGGGCCAGTATTTTTTCCCATGTGAACGATAGCGGCTTTTGGCTGGTGGGACAGTACTTGGGTATTTCAGAAAAACAGACCTTTAGGTCTTGGACCGTCATGACCACCATTTTATCTGTAGTGGGAATGTTTTCGGTATGTTTGGTATACTTGTTTGTGTAGATCCCCGGCAACTTTCAGCACAAAAAAAGCCGCCCAACGGACGGCTTCAAAGTATTTAAAAATCTTTTTCTATTGATTTTCAGCTTTGACAACTAATCTGAACCCTTCTCCGTGAATGTTGAGGATTTCTACCGTATCGTCACGTTTTAGATATTTTCTAAGCTTGGCGATATATACATCCATACTTCGGGAAGTAAAATAATTATCGTCTCTCCAGATTTTGGTCAGTGCCAATTCACGGGGCATCAAATCATTCTCGTGCAAGGCCAGCAAACGCAATAGTTCATTTTCCTTGGGAGATAGCTTAATAGGCTCTTCATCCTTGAATTTTAGAAACCGTAGTTTGGAATTCAAATGGAAGTTTCCAATTTGGAACTCAAATTGCTTACTGTCAGCCAAAGTGCTGGATGCCTTTCTTTGAAGTATGGCTTTAAGCTTCATCAGCAACACCTCGGAATCGAAAGGCTTGTTCAGGTAATCGTCCGCACCGGCCTTATATCCCTTGAGCACATCTTCTTTCATGGTCTTGGCGGTAAGGAATATGATGGGAACGTTCTCGTTTTTTTCACGGATTTCCTTGGCAAGGGTAAATCCATCTTTATAAGGCATCATCACATCCAAGATACAGACGTCATAATTGTCCTTTTTAAATTTTTCAAAACCTTCCATTCCGTTTTTGGCCAGAACCACATCAAAGTCGTTCATGGACAAATAATCCTTTAGGACAATCCCAAAATTTGGGTCGTCCTCCACCAATAATATCTTCTTTTTTTCTGTTTCCATAGTTTGCTTTTAAATTAGTGGGAGTTTTATGAAGAAGGTGCTTCCTTTTCCTTTTTCACTTTCTGCATAAACCTCACCTTGATGGTCGTCTGTTATTCTTTTTACATAGGCCAATCCCAATCCATGGCCCTTTACGTTATGGATATCACCGGTATGTTCCCGGTAAAACTTCTCAAAAACCTTTTTGAGTACGGCCTTGCTCATCCCAGCCCCTTGGTCCTGTACCTTGATAATGATATTGTTTTTCACCACCTCGGTGTACACATCTATTTTAGGGGACTCTGGAGAGTATTTTATAGCATTGTCCAAAATGTTCACGATGACGTTGGTCATGTGCATGTCATTGGCCAAAATCTCTGACCTTTCCGCATCCAGATGGGCGTTCACATAACCTCCCCTATCTTGGACTATCAATTCCACATGGGCAATGGCGTCACCAATAATGTCGTGCAAGTCTACCCTGTCCTTACTGATATCCAGCTGGTTTTTCTCCAATTTGGATATGCGCAAAACATTTTCCACTTGAGCGTGCATACGTTTGTTCTCGTCCCTGATCATCCCCAGATACCGCAACACTTTTTCCTTGTCCTCTATGATCTTTGGATTGCGAATGGCTTCCACTGCCAAGTTGATGGTAGCAATGGGAGTCTTGAACTCATGGGTCATATTGTTGATGAAATCCGATTTGATCTCAGATATCTGTTTTTGCTTTATCAACTGGTATATGGCACTGGAATATGCCACCAAAATCACCAAAGTGAATATCAAGGACAATAGCGCCATTCCCATAATGGAGCTGAACAGGAACTTATCCATCTTGGGGAACGTAAGCAACAAAGAAAAATTGGTAAACCCTTCGCTATCCTTAAAAATTGGGGCTTTGTACATCTTGGTCCCCGAAAACTTGAACTTTTTGGACCTGATCTTGGTAGGGTAGCCTTGACTATACACCCCATACTCATAATCAATGTCAATATTCCTGTTTTTCAGCTCTTGACTCAACAGAAGTTCCAATTCTTGGTTGGACACTCTTTTATGAATGGGCCGGGTCTTGGCATATTCCATAAAAACATCCTCCCAAGCCGCTTTGTCTATCTTGGAAAGTCCACCAATCTTTTCCGCCCTCTGAATAGGGGTCAAACTATAACTCTTCCCATCCAATCCATATTCTTCCTTGAATATGGCCTTGGTACGCTTGCTGGTATAGTTCCTGAACGTAGTGGTATCTTCCTCTCCGCCTATGTTATCAAAGAACGTAGATGTTATATTGTAATCTTCTTCAAGGATTCCGTGGGAATAAAAAAGAATCTCATCAGAGTTTAAATCCCGGTCCACGAACAAAAAATTCCTGAACTGGGTGCTTTTGGGCTGACCAATACTATCCACAAGTGAAGCCAAACGATCGGAATAGTCTTTCATCTCCTTCATTTCCACCCTACTGGCCACTTTGTCCAATATATCCGTGACTGTCCTTGAAAATTGTTCTTCCTTGTCGTTTATGGATGTCCGTATCCAATACACTTGAACGAATATGATCCCCACCAGGGACATACTCATAAGAATGACGAGAAGAACGAATAGCTTCTTGTTCATTGGGTCAAAATTAAATATTTAACATTTAGGCCTTTGGCCGTTTAACCTAACCTTAACAAAAATGTTAAAATTATGAAGAGCTCAAGGTTACAAGTCTGGCATGAAGTTCTCCAACCTTGTTCTTTGTAGTTTCCAAATCTGTGTTGACAATACAAAACTGGGCCAAGTCCACTTTTTGGGCATCATCCATTTGGTTTCCCATGCGGTCCAGTACTTGTTGTTCGGAGATTCCGTCCCGTTCCACGACCCGTTGTAATCTCGTATTCAGCGGAGCAGTCACCAAAACAACAAAATCATACTGGTCTTGGGAGCCATTCTCAAAAATAAGTGCAGTTTCCTGGATGACATATGGTGCTTTCTGCATATCCGCCCAAGCCAAAAAATGTTTCCGGACCGCAGGGTGAACTATTCCATTCAATTGCTCCAATAATTCGGGGTCATTAAAGACCTTTTGGGCAATGAACGATCTGTTGAGCGTATCTTCTTGGTATGCATCCTCACCAAGCAGATTTATAATCTCTTCCTTCAATTTTTTTGAAGAGTGCATCAATTTTTTGGCCTCAACATCCGAATCATAGACCGGAACACCTAAATCCATGAACATCTGCGCCACTGTGCTTTTTCCACTTCCGATGCCTCCTGTAAGTCCTACTATCTTCATTCTTGCTCCAATACAAAGTTCACCGAGGGTTCCTGCAATTTAACATCGTAAACATTTTCGGGGCTTTTGCTCAGCTTAAGAAAGAGTATATTCTTATCTGCCCCATTCAGTTGTCCATAATCCGCAGTAACCCCAAAATCATTGAGGGATAGCTCTTTTAATCGGTCTACAGTAGCCTTGCAAAGCACTGTTACCACATTGGGAAAGGTCTTTACCTGATATCCTTCGGGCAGATTGACTACCTGAACGGGTACCTCGAATACTTTCTCGGAAAACCGTACCACCTTTCCCGAGACCTTGACCCTTCCGTTGGAGAAAATGGTATTGTCCAATCCCTTGGGAAAAACCAAAGGGACTTCCCTTGAAAAATCAGCGGATAGGTTTGCCAGTTGAATAGGTCCCGTCACAATGGACTTCAAAGTATCCACTTCATTTCCCGGTCCCTTGACCACCACAAGGCTTGGGGTGATTTCCAATGCTCCATCCAAAATGTAGTTGGGTTGAAATTGAAGGATTAGATCGGCTTTCACGGGCACTTCCTTGGACACTACCTGATAGAGGTCAACATTCAATTGATTCTGTCCCAAATCCATCAGTGAAATGTTTTGGGACAACTGTTGTTCTATCTGCTTTTTCAAGACTGCCTCCGTCAATACATATTTCCCATTTTGATAGGTCACTTGGGACACATCCAAATCAATACGCTTCTTGAAAAAATTAAAGTACAAAAACTGAAACCCGCTGGTCCTCAACTTGGCCTCAAGGGTGTTTTCTGAATTCTTGCCCAACAAAAGTGTATCGGGAAGGTTCCTGTAATTGATGGTAAAATCGGCCCTGGATTCATAGGATTCGGATAGATTGCTTAAAAACCAAGCCAAAAAAGAGCACAGCAAGAATAGCGAAAACACTTTCACTTTTCTTTGATTGAGGCCGTGCAATAGTTTTTTGAACACTTCTACTTTTTCTTAAAAAACAGCTTTGGAAACAGTTCTTCAGGTTCCTTCTTACTAAATGTAAGCAAGATTGTGGACTTGAAAAAACCTATTCCATATCCCGCAAACTGTGTCAACGCCGCAAACAGGGCCAAAATGGCCACTTTTAGGTTCGCGTTCTTGAGCAAGGCATCAACAAACAGCAGTAAAAAATAGAAGCCGTACAACACCAATGGCAGTAAAATGCCCATCAAGGCCAATACAAGGGACACACAGAGTCCCAACATAAAAAAAGTAGGGAACCAATAGGTTGGACGAGCGGTGCCAGGGTGCCAAAGGTTTAAAATGGGGCGTACCATTCCAAACTTGTTCACTTGAATGTAGAATTTATTCCAGTCAATACGCCTTTTGTGGTACACATACGCATGGGGAAACAAACGGGTATCAAATCCCGCCTTCCAAATCCGAAAGGTCAAATCAGGGTCTTCCCCGGGATGGATACGTCCAAACCCTCCCGCTTTTTCAAAAGCTTCCTTGGAGATTCCCATATTGAAGCTACGCGGCTGAAACTTTCCCACGGACTTTTTCCCACCGCGGATACCCCCGGTTGTAAAAAAGGATGTCATTACATAGTTGATGGCCTTTTGAACCGTGGTAAACGATGCATCAGCAGCATCGGGACCACCAAAACAGTGTACAAATTCCCTCTCAAGCTCCTTATACACTTCAGCGAGGTACTGCTTGGGCAAAATACAGTCCGAATCCAAGATGATATAGTAATTCCCCTTGGCCTTTTGCATACCAAAGTTACGGGAATCCCCTGGCCCGGAATTCTCTTTGTAGTAGTAGGAAATGGCAAGGTTATCCTGAAAAGTCTTTACCTCCTCTTCAGAACTGTCCGAAGAACCATCTTCCACAATAACCACCTCAAAATCTTTCTGAAAGGTCTGTTTGGAAAGACTTTCCAACAACTCCCGAATTTCGTCGGGCCTGTTGTACACGGGAACCACTATGGATAAAAGAGTGTTCATAAAAGTATTGATGTCAGTTCGAGCGCAGTCGAGAACGCTTTAAAAATCCTGAATACGTAATATACATCTCGACTGCGCTCGATGTGACAACCGAAAACCTCTTTGGTCTAGGTTAGTTATTTGGTAAATTCATCGATTACCTCTTGGCTTACGCCTGTATTGGAAAACCCGCCATCATGGAAGAGATTCTGCATGGTCACTTTCTTGGTCAGATCAGAAAAAAGACTCACGGTATAATCGGCACAATCAGCAGCCGAGGCGTTGCCCAAAGGCGACATTTTTTCGGCATAATTGATAAAGCCATCAAATCCTTTTACCCCTTGGCCTGCAGTAGTGGGCGTAGGAGACTGTGAAATGGTGTTTACCCGTACTTTTTTCTCTTTTCCAAAGAAATAGCCAAAGCTTCTGGCCACCGATTCCAGATACGCCTTGTTGTCGGCCATATCATTATAATCAGGAAAAGTTCGTTGGGCTGCCATATAGGTAAGGGCCACGATACTGCCCCACTCGTTCATGGCATCGGCCTTATATAGGCTCTGCATTACTTTATGGAAGGAAAGTGCCGAAACATCCCAGCCCTTTGCGGTAAAATCATAGTTCTCATCAGTGTAGTGTTTTCCTTTTCGCACGTTTACGGACATTCCTATGGAATGAAGCACAAAGTCCAATTTTCCTCCTAAGATTTCCGTGGCCTTTTCCACAAGGTTGTTCAAATCTTCCTCATTGGTGGCATCGGCAGGGATGATCTCTGAATTGGTCTTCGCCGCCAATTCCTTGATTTGTCCCATCCGCATGGCAATCGGTGCATTGGTCAATACAAATGTACCGCCTTCCTCATGCACGCGTTCAGCCGTTTTCCAAGCGATGGAATTCTCATCCAAAGCTCCAAAAATAATTCCTCTTTTTCCTTTTAAAAGATTATACGCCATAGGTGTTTTGCTATTGTTGGTTCTGCGACAAAGATATTTATTCTATTTTGAAGTTTTGTGCTTTTTGGGCAAATGTATGGTCCATGCCCTTACTGCAAAAGCTGCCTTGCATGGGCCAAGGCCGATTCGGACAGGGACTTACCTCCCAACATCTCGGCCAATTCCTGGACACGTTCGTCAACACTGAGCTTTTTCATTTGGGTACTGGTACTCCCCTCCTGCTCTTCCTTGAACACCTTGAATTGATGCTGGCCCTTTGAGGCCACTTGCGGCAAGTGGGTGATGGAAAATACCTGCATGGTCTTGCTCATCTGTTGCATAATCTCTCCCATTTTGTTTGAAATTTCGCCGGAAACGCCCGTATCAATTTCATCGAACATCATGGTGGGTAATTGTTCGTATGTGGCCAGAATGGACTTTATAGTGAGCATAATTCGGGACAACTCCCCTCCCGAAGCTACCTTTTTCAATTCTCCGTAGTTAGAACCCTTATTGGCTGAAAACAAAAAGATCAAATCGTCTTTGCCGTTTGTTTTGAAGGTATTAGTTGGATTTACCTCAATCTTAAAACTTGCCGAAGGCATACCCAAAGCGGACAGGTTCTCTTGCAACATATCTTTAAGTTGCGGAATGACCGATTGCCGGGCTTTGCTTATTTTGCCGGCCCAATCATCTACCTGTTTGGTAATTTGAGTAACCTCTGCTCGTTTGGCGTCAATCTTTGCTTCAATATTGGCGACCGCTTCCACTTTTTGGGACAGTTCTTCCCGTATTGCAATAAGTTCATCCACGGTAGCCACATGATGCTTTTTCTGTAGATCGTACAACAGCTGCAATTGTCCATTCACCGTTTCCAGACGCTCTGGATTGGCCTCCACGGCATCCTTCATGCTTTCCAACTCCGAAGCAATATCATCCGTCTCAATTAGGACTGACTGAATCCTCTCGTTGAGGGAGGCGTAGACGGAACCAAAACCTGACAGGCTTTGAAAGGCCCGTTTTAAATCGGCCAAGCGTCCCAAAATCCCCATCTGTTCCTCATTCAGAAGCTGGTATCCGGCCGCCAGATGCTCCATGATCTGCTCCACATTGTTCAACTGCTCATATTCGTCTTCCAACTCTTCCTGCATTCCAAGTTTTAATTTGGCTGCTTCCAATTCTTGCAATAGAAAACTATTGTACTCGTGCTCCTTATCGGCATTGGATTGAAAATCCTCCAATTCCCGTAATTCTTTTGAAGCCTTTGTATGTTGGGCCAAATGGACCTTGTATTGTTGTAGATTTTCCGAGTTGGCAGCGAGTGCATCCACCACCTTTAATTGAAAGTCGTTTTCCGTTAAACGAAGGGTTTGGTGTTGGGAATGTACATCCACCAACCTATCGCCTAATGCTTTGAGCACATCCAAAGTAACCGGGGTATCATTGACAAAAGCCCTTGACTTACCACTGGGCAAAATCTCCCTTCGAACGATGGTCCGGTCCTCATAGTCCAGATCATTTTCCGTAAAAAAGGGTTTTAACCCATATTTGGAGATATCGAATTCTGCCTCGATCACGCATTTTTGCTCGATGTTCTTAAGCGATGATAAATCCGCCCGTTTGCCCAAAACCAAGGAAAGCCCACCCAACAAAATGGATTTCCCCGCCCCTGTCTCCCCTGTAATGGTAGTAAAACCATTGGAAAAGGTGACATTGACATCGTCAATCAAAGCATAGTTTTGGATGGAAAGATTTGCTAGCAAATTGGAAAATTTTCTCCGTAAAGATAATTGTCTTTGGAGAACTGCGCTAGTAATTTATTTCGTTCCAGGTATTGGAATAAAACGGGGCCACTTTGTTCAGGGTTTCCTTAAGCTTTACAATATCGATCTTAGGCCCATCGGAAAAGATGTTTTGGATTTCCTCTGATTTGGCATCGAAGAAGGTCTGGATCAAGAAGGCATTGGGGCGCCTTTTGATCAAGGTCTCGAACAAACGAAGACTCCCGGCGATCACCTGCTTTCCTGTGCTGTTGTTATCCCCAAGGATATCCAATCCCTTTCTGTGGTAATTGTACATGGCAATGCGGTATTCCCGGAACGAATTGCTCAAAAGATTGTCCACCAACTCGAAACGGGTACGTTCCCCGGTTTCTTGGCTCCATCCGCTGTAGTTGGAACCCTGCGCCTGGGTCACAATGTTCTGGGCCTTTCGGTAATGATCGCCACCACCTTCCAAGGAAAATGTATCGGCATCCAATCCCAAGACCACGTAGACGTAGTATGAAATAACCCCCACCAGATTGGAATCGAACACATTAGGGTTATACACCAACGGTTGAAATTCTTGATACTGGAAATTAAAGGCATCGTCCTTGTAGTTAAAAACCGGACTTTCATAAGAGGTGTTGAACACCGGACGGGAAGATTGTATCTGGACATTGGCCTCAAAACGATCGGATTCGTACTGGGTCACCGTAATAAACATCCGCGCATTGACCCTTTCGTTTTCCCGATAGACCCTATTGGTCCACTTGGTATTGTTCACAAAATCATTCAATGAACGCTCCAGTGTCTTGAAAATCTGCTGATTGGTCTGACCCACTTGGTCCGAATTGACCGTGATCACACAATTGAGCTCCTGTGCGGAAACCGCCAAAGAAACAAGTAGAAAAAAAGTGGACACTAGTATGTTACGCATGGATGGCTGCAATGATTTCTTCCCAAATATCCGAGGCCACTTCGGGCTTCGTCTTCAATCCAAACGTTTTTATCCCCAAATTCTTATCAATGAAGGTAATTTTATTGGTAGCTCCGCCAAAACCAGCCCCATCGTCTTTAAGGGAGTTCAGTACAATGGCATCCAGATTCTTGCGCTGTAGTTTGCCTTTGGCGTTATCAAGTTCATTTTCCGTCTCCAAGGCAAACCCGACCAAAAACTGATGGGTCTTGGCTTCCCCCAATGAAAGAAGAATATCAGGATTCCGCTCCAATTCAATATGCAAGTCCCCTTTCTTCTTTTTCATTTTCTCCTTGGCCACATGCTTGGGTCGATAGTCGGCCACGGCCGCCGCACAAATGGCAATATCGGTTTCAGCATAATGCTCATTGCAGGCATCGTACATCTCCTGGGCCGAAGTGACCCTTATCAATTTCACCGAAGGGTGCTCTATGGACAGGTTTACAGGTCCAGAGACCAAAATCACCTCTGCTCCCAAATCGGCCGCTTTTTTGGCCAGTTCAAAGCCCATGGTCCCAGAAGAGCGGTTACCCAAAAACCGGACAGGGTCCAAAGCTTCGTGTGTAGGTCCTGCCGTGATGAGTACTTTCTTTCCTTTCAAAGGCAATCCTTCCGTCAAATGGTCTTGAAGAAAGCTTACAATGTTTTTAGGTTCTGCCATGCGACCTTCACCATGCAATCCACTGGCCAATTCCCCAGACTCAGCGGGAATCAGGATGTTACCAAATGACTTCAATTTTTCAATGGAAGCTTTCGTGGAAGGGTGTTGATACATGTCCAAATCCATGGCCGGAGCAAAATACACCGGACATTTTGCGGACAAATAGGTAGCCAAAAGCAGATTATCGCATACCCCATTGGCCATTTTGGAGAGGGTATTGGCCGTTGCAGGTGCTATGAGCATGATATCGGCCCACAGACCGAGTTCCACATGATTGTTCCATGAGATACTGCCATCTTCTTCATTGACGAAATCGGTGAGCACCGGATTCTTGGACAAGGTGGACAGCGTAAGGGGGGAAACAAAAGAGCCGGCACTCTGGGTCATCACTATTTTGACCTGGGCACCAGCTTTTATCAATAATCTGACCAGAAATGTGGTCTTGTAGGCGGCAATTCCCCCGGTAATACCTAAAAGGATATTTTTACCGCCCAACATTTCTTAGGCGTCTTTCTCTGTATTTCTGTAGTAGATTTTGTCTTCCAACCACTCCAATACGGCCAAGGCATGTGGTTTTGGCAACTTTTCGTAGAACTTGGAAACCTCAATCTGCTCCTTGTTCTCAAAAACCTCTTCCAAGCTATCGCTGTACGTGGCGAACTCTTCCAACTTTTCCAACAATTCCTTTTTGATTTCGGAATTGATTTGGATGGCACGTTTGGAAGCTATGGAAATGGCTTCGTAAATGTTCCCGGTCTTATCATCGAACTCGTTCCTGTTCAAGGTCACTGTGGAAACCGGGGCTTTTGTATTTTTCAAATCTTGCATATGCAACTGTTTTAAAAAACTATTTATTTGGAATCGGAAATAACGGTAAACGCGCTCAACTCCTTTTGAATCTTATCGGAAAGGTTGTCGGCCTTCTTTTTGAATTTCGATTCAGGATAGTAGCGCAATAGATTTTTATACGAATCAAGAGCTTCTCTAAGACGCTCCTCCTTTTTATTGTTGACACTGTTCAAGGCCAATGTGGCCGTAGCTTCGATACGATAGTACAATGCCTCTTCCCTATAAATGGAACCTGGATTGTCCGAAACAAAGTTATCCAATGCGGTAATCGCCGAAACCAATATGGAATAATCCCAAGCACCCAATTTGTTGAACTGCTTGGCAATCTCCATCTGTTTCTTCTCTTTTTTGGAAGTCAACTCCTTGGCCATGGTATTGGCCTCTTCAAAGTGCTCCGATTCTGGATAGGTGTTGATAAAGGTCTGGAGCTTGGCCAAGGCTTTATCGGTATCCGTCTGATCCAAAGAATAGGCCGGGGAAAGCATATAATAGCTTTTGGCTCCCATAAAACTGGCCTCTTGAAGTTTTTCGCTCTTGGGATACGATTTCATGAAACGTTCAAACTGATACCCAGAAAGATAATAATCCTTGTTCTGGAAGTAACTGTCGGCGAAAAAGAACATCACCCTTTCACCTTGTGGTCTTCCCACATACTTTGGGGCAATCTGCTCAAACAATCGGACAGCTCTTTTATAGTCGCCTTCCTCATAGAGTTTTTCGGCCATGTCGTATTTAACCTTTACGTCCTCATTTTTAAGCGCTTTTTGATACTCGCTACAGGACGAAAGAAAAACTATCGCAAACAGAAAAGGGAGAATGGACCTCATTTTCAAAAACATTTTGCAAAATTAGTGATAATGAACGGATTTAAAAAAAGAATTTGGTACCCAAAAGTAAGGGGTACCATGGCCACTCACCAAGGTTTTGGGCAAGTTTTAACTTTATTTAGGCATGTGCGGTGTCCAATGCCCGCAAAAAAGTACCTATTCTGGTCTTGAGCGAAGCCGTGGCTTCCACCAAGGGCAAGCGCACCGTAGACCTACAAAGCCCAAGGCTTTCAAAGACACTTTTTATCCCGGCAGGGTTGCCTTCCTCAAAAATAAGCTGCATCAAAGGCAATAGGCTATGGTGTATTTGATAGGCCTCATCCACACTCTCTTCCAGCCCAAGGTTGATCATTTTGGAAAATTGACTGGGCAATCCCTGTCCCAAAACAGAGATTACACCTGCACCACCCGCCAAAACGGTAGGAAGTGCCGTAAAATCATCCCCTGAAATCACCATAAAGCCCTCAGGCTTTCCTTTGATGATCTTGTCAATCTGTACCATATCACCACAAGCTTCCTTGATGCCAATAATATTGGGGACGTCATGCGCCAACCGCAATGTGGTTTCCGGCAACATATTGCTTCCTGTTCTGGAAGGTACATTGTATAGTATGATTGGTTTTGGGGAAGCCTTCGCTATAGCCTTGAAATGCTGATATATTCCTTCTTGCGTAGGTTTGTTGTAATACGGGGAAACGGACAGTATGGCATCAAAATCGGACAGATCAAGGGTGCTCAATTCCTCTGCAACTGCAGAGGTGTTGTTCCCGCCAACTCCCAATACCAAGGGCAATCTCCCAGCATTGGTGCGTACCACAACATCCATGGCCAAAAGTTTATCGGCCTTGGACAAGGTAGCGGATTCCCCAGTGGTCCCCATGACCACAAGATAATCTACCCCACCCTGGATATTGTGCTCCACAATCTGCTCCAAGGCGTTCACATCAACCGAAAAATCTTCTGTAAAGGGGGTTACCAAAGCAACGCCCGTTCCTACCAACTGTTCCATTACAATTCTTTTAGAACCTTCAAGTATTTTTTTAACTCTCCCTTGAACAACTCAAAATCCTTCAAAGGTGTACTTAAGATCAAATCATTGACTTTGGGATCCTGTGTTCCCAAACCCACTTTCAATCGGGCTTGGGCCTTTACGGACAACAACTTCATCATGAGGTTGTCTTCCTCGTAATAGTTGATCAACATATCATATTCCCTACCCAAAAACTCCAGAACGTAACCGTTCTCTATTTGTCCTTTCCATCCCAAATCCCTATCGGAGTACATTTGTATGGCATAAGGGGAGCTTTTGTCGTATTCCCGTTTATAACCAATGATCTTTATGGCATTGGGTTTTAGGGAATATTCACCGATCAACTCATAAAAGGCCTCTGCATTCTGAAAATTATCGGCATCCACTATACAGCCTATGCTGGTAATTCCCTTTTCCCGGTTTACGGGAACAGGAGGTTTTTCCATTTCCTCCTTTAAATATTTAAGCCCTGATTTAACCTTAAATTTATCTTGGAGCCCCTTTATAAACATAATTTTATGCATTTTTACAAAGGTAAATATTCTACCAAGACTACATGACAAAGATACGCAGGTGAGTGTTTTAAAATTAAAACAGTTTGTTATATTTATAACATTATGTTCTGTGGTTTCCTGCAAAGAGGGACCTCAGCAGCTTTCAAAAATCGAGGGGAAACAGCTTCCCATCAATGCTTCGTTGGAGGAAGTGGATTCCATTGCATCCTTTATTGCGCCATTCAGGAACCGGATAAACGAAGTGCTGGACAGTACTCTGGCGTATGCCCCAAAACCCTTTTTGTTGGATGATGGCAAACGCAATACCTCCATGGGCAATCTCATGGCCGACATTGTTTTTGAGGAAACCGCGCCCATATTCAAATCCAGGACCGGAAATGATCTGGATTTTGTGGTCCTCAACTACGGCGGGGTCCGTTCCATAATTTCCGAAGGAAAGGTGAGTGCCCGGAATGCCTATGAGGTCATGCCTTTTGAAAACAGGATTGCCATCGTGGAAATGAGCGGTTCGGCAGTGCGGGAACTTATTTCCTTTTTAATCAATGCCACCCGAAGGCACCCTTTTTCGGGTATGCAGATCGTATTGGATAAAAAGGGCAGTTTGGAATCGGTGAACATCCAAGGAAAGCCCTTTGATGAAACCCGAAGCTATTTTGTGGGTACATCGGACTATCTGGTACAGGGTGGACCCAGTATTGGTTTTTTTAAGGACACTATTTCCACGACCGACGTAGATTACCTCCTCCGCAATGCCATAATTGACCACTTTAGAAAAGCGGACACCTTGAATGCCATAGTTGATGATAGATTTATACAATTGGATTAAATGAAACGAAGGGACTTTATTACCAACACGGCGGCAGCATCCACTTTGGTGGGTATGGGCGGACTGGGTCTTAGCTCCTGCTCCAACCTAAACGGAAAAAAAATCACCATTCTCCACACCAATGATGTACACAGTCATATTGACCCTTTCCCAAACTCGCACTCCCAATATCCCAACTTGGGCGGGGTGGCGCGAAGGGCAACTTTAGTGGAGCAGATACGTAATGAGAATCCCAATACCTTGCTTTTTGATGCCGGGGATATTTTTCAGGGTACTCCCTATTTCAATTTTTATGGGGGCGAACTGGAGTTTAAACTGATGAGCAAGCTCAAGTACGACGCCGCTACCATTGGCAACCACGATTTTGACAATGGTGTGGACGGACTATTGGCCCAAATGCCCTACGCCTCGTTTGATATGCTATCGGCCAACTACGATTTTTCCAACACGGTCATGGATGGCTATGTAAGGCCTTACAAAACCTATATGGTGGATGGCATCAAAATTGGCGTATACGGCCTCGGCATTGCCTTGGACGGGCTGGTGACCAAAAGTCTCTACAAAGAAACCCGGTATTTGGACCCGTTTGAAATGGCCTCGGACATGGAACGCCAGCTCAAGGAAGAAGAACAGTGCGACCTTATCATCTGTTTGTCCCACTTGGGGTATGATTATGAGAATCCTCAACGTCCTTCCGATACGCAATTGGCGCAACGCACCCACCACACCCAATTGATTATTGGAGGACACACCCATACTTTTTTGGAAAAGCCCGATGTCCGCATCAACCAAAATGGGGATTCCGTATTGGTGAACCAAGTAGGCTGTTATGGCCTGAATGTGGGCCGAATCGATTTTTATTTTGATGCCACGAAAAAGGCCACGGCTCAAGGAGTGAGTATTTCCGTTTAGGAGCACAATTGAAAATGGGCAATGAACAATACTGTCCTCATTCAGCTTGACAATTGGGCTTCAACTTACCAACCATACCTCGGATAAAACCCTCAATTTATCCGATGAAATGCAGCTTTCCCCTCGCTTCATATTGTTAACCTAAAAAAGTGGAACAAACCCTTTGTTTTTCGTTAAATTTTTAACATTTTAGAGGAATCACACAAACCATTATATATGAAAGAAAAGACTTTTACCCTACACCCCAAACATCTTTCCCTATCCCTACTCTTTAGCTTTCTTTTGATCTCATCCATTTCATTGGCACAAAGCCAACAGTCCCTTCCAGGACCAATTAGTCAATTGACGGTAAACAGCAATGGCGACATTGCCTGTGAAATCCATGCTACCGATGCCGCAGCGGCAACCCATCACAGTATTGGGAGCGCACGCTCCGGACTGCGGATGAACGGAAGCGTTAAATCCGCTTCAAACACCAAAAAATCCGCGACAGGTGCCAATATTATTGTGGACTATTACAATTTTGACCCTGCGCTGCCCGTGGAAGATTTTATCATTGCCGCCACAGCGTTCCAATCTGCAGTGAATGCATGGGCGAGCCTATTGTCCTCGGACACCCCTATTTTCGTGGCAGCCGTTTTTCAACCTTTGGATGAAGGCGTTTTGGGCTCTGCAGGTCCCACCAGTGTTTTTGCCAACGCCCCGGGGCTGGAGCGAAACACATGGTATGGCAACGCCTTGGCCGATAAGCTCTCTGGTGAAGACCTTTCTCCCGAAAGCTATGATATCATCGCCAACTTCAGTACGGTTTTTCCAAACTGGTACTATGGCACCGATGGCAATACCCCTGCTGGCATGTACGACTTTAAGTCTGTGGTGCTGCATGAACTGGGTCATGGACTGGGCTTCTTCGGTTCTTTGTATGTGGACAACGAAACCGGTGTTGGAGATTACGGATTTGGCATTCCCAATCCCATTTTCCCGGCCATTTATGACCGATTGGCCCATTCAGCTGACGGAAAATCCATCTTGAAGGAAAACAAATACGGGAATTTTACCACGGAACTGGGCGATATGCTCCTTTCCGGCCCTTTGACCGCCAAGGGACCCCGAATCAAGGGAACCACCCAAGGTAAAGGCGCCCAAGTGTTCACCATTTTGGATTCCGATATTTTAGGAGGTGAAATCCCGGGGCTTACCGATATTTGGTTGCCCGGCTCAAGTTATTCGCACTTGGATTATTTCACCTACGCGGGCGGACCCAACGGACTTATGGTTCCGTTTTTGTCCACAGGAGCCTCTTTTGATGGTCCCGGCCCCATTGTCCTTTCCATTTTTGATGACATAGGATGGAACGGGAAGGTGAACCGTGGAATCATGGAAAGTCCCAACGCACAGGATGATGGAGGGGATGACCCTTCGGCCGGAGCTGATAATGTAGTGGCCGTGTATCCCAATCCTTTTTCAAGCAACATCAATATTACCTTATTGGAGGGACGGTCTATTAAAAAGGCCATCCTTACCGATGGTGGAGGCTATAAATACACGGTTCCCAAAGGGAAAATAAGCAGTGGACCGCAGACTACCTTGGATCTATCCAGTTCCAAAGGGCCTGCCGGACTATACTTCCTTCAATTGACGTATGATGACAATTCCAGTGAAGTGGTGAAACTGTTCAAACAGTGACAATACCACCTAAATAGTATAGAAAATGCCGACTTTTAGTCGGCATTTTTATTGTTTACAGATTGGCTTCTACCAATATCCGGAGTTCCTCCTCCAAACCATATCGGGGAAAAGATTGGCCCGCTTGAGAGTACCAATATTTGGCATTCCAATCGTCGCCCTCTTTTCTATGGAGGTACGCATGGATCCAACTACCCATAGGGGTATGAAGTTCCTGCGCAATATCATGCGAAGTCTCCCAATCGCCACAGGCATCATACCAAAGGGCCTGAAGGGCCAAGGGCCATGTTTCCAAAGGCTTGCCTTGTGCTAAGGTTTTTTGAAATGACGGATAGTTTTCAGGGATCATGCGCTTACTTTTTCCATAAATTCTTGCTCCGAAATGATAGGTACACCCAAACTCTCGGCCTTGGTCTTCTTGCTGGGTCCCATATTGTCGCCCGCAACCACAAAACTGGTCTTGGATGAAATGGACGAAGCCACCTTGCCCCCATTGTCCTCAATGAGTTTTTTGAGTTCATCCCGACTGATGTTTTCAAAAACGCCGGACACTACAAAAGTCTGTCCCTTCAACTTGTCGGTTTGATTTTCCAGTTGCTCTTCGGACAATGAAAACTGTAATCCGTAGGATTTCAATCGTTCCACAAGGGCCACATTGGTGGGTTCCGCAAAGAAACGAATCACGCTTTCAGCGATTCGCTCTCCTATTTCGTCCACAGCGACCAATTCCTCTTGGGTGGCCACCATTAAAGCATCGACATTCTTATAGGCCTTGGCCAGTTTTTTGGCCACCGTCTCCCCGACATATCGGATTCCCAGAGCGAACAAAACCCTTTCAAAAGGAATGGATTTTGATGCCGCTACGCCATTCACCAGATTTTCTGCAGATTTTTCCGCCATTCGCTCCAAGGGCACCACTTGCTCCTTGGTCAGTATATATAGGTCGGCATAGTTGGCAATCAACCCCTCCTTGAACAACAATTCCACCGTTTCGCTGCCCATGCCTTCAATATCCATGGCCTTTCGGGAGATAAAATGTTGGATCCTTCCCGTTATCTGGGTGGGGCACCCGGTGTCGTTGGGACAAAAGTGTTGCGCCTCTCCCTCTTTCCTGATCAGTCCCGTACCACATTCCGGGCAATGGGTAATGTATTCCGTGGGCTTTGAATCGGCCGAACGCTTCGAGAAATCCACGCCAACGATCTTCGGGATGATTTCCCCTCCTTTTTCCACAAAAACGGTATCCCCCTCACGGACATCCAACTTGGCAATCTGGTCCGCATTATGCAGGGAGGCCCTTTTTACCGTGGTCCCGGCCAACAGTACAGGTTCTAGATTGGCCACTGGAGTAATAGCTCCGGTACGACCTACTTGATAGGTGATTTCATTGAGTACGGTGGACACCTGTTCCGCCTTAAATTTGTAAGCCATGGCCCAACGCGGGGACTTTGCCGTATAGCCCAATTCTTCTTGATACTGGATACTGTTCACCTTGATCACCACCCCATCGGTTTCGTAGGGCAGATTATGGCGGTGCGTATCCCAATAATCCACAAACTGCATCACTTCCTGGGTAGATTTGCACAACTTGGCCACGGTAGGCACCTTAAACCCCCATTGCCTTGCTTTTTCCAATACTTCAAATTGGGTCTTGATGCCCAAATTATTTCCAGTAATGCTATACAACAGACACTCCAAAGGACGTTGGGCCACCAAGGCACTGTCCTGAAGTTTAAGGCTTCCCGAAGCGGTGTTCCGAGGGTTCATGTAGGGGTCTTCCCCCGCTTCAACCCGTTCTTGGTTCATCTTGGCAAAACCTTCGAGAGTGAGAATGATTTCACCTCGGATGTCAAATTTTTGAGGGTAATTCCCTTTTAATTGTAAAGGAACCGATTTGATGGTCTTGATGTTCGTGGTAACCTCATCTCCTTGAAAACCATCACCCCGTGTCACCGCCCGCACCAATTGTCCATCCTCATAAGTGAGACTTATGGAAGCGCCATCATATTTCAGCTCACAGGTGAATTCAACCTGCACATCACCCAAAATACGTTGGATGCGCTTTTCCCAATCCTCCAGATCTTCCTTGGAATACGAATTGTCCAACGAATACATCCGATGCTCATGCACTACCGTCTCAAAGTTCTTGGTCACCGCTCCCCCAACCCGCAACGACGGCGATGTTGGGTCATGGAACTCGGGATGCTCTTCTTCCAGTTTTTGGAGTTCCTTTAGTTTCATGTCAAACTCAAAATCCGAAATGGAAGGTTGGTCCAACACATAATATTTATAGTTATGCTCCCGGAGCTCATCCCTTAGGGATGCAATTTTTTGTTCGATGCTGCTCATCTGCTATATCTGATCTTTTTTAATCCATTTTGGGGTTGCCGTAGGCTGGTATGCCCTCATCTGGTCCAGAAGTCCTTCAGAAGTTGTATCCACTAAAAGCATATCCCTATTTTCTTGTTTCAATAGTCCTGTGGCCACCATGCCATCCAGAAATTCCAACAGCTTGTTATAATATCCATTGATGTTCAAAATTCCGATAGGCTTGGTGTGCAGGCCCAACTGTGCCCACGTGATCATCTCGAACAATTCTTCAAGGGTACCAAACCCACCGGGCAGGGCAATGGTGCCCTCGGAAAGTTCGTGCATTTTCATTTTCCGCTCCTGCATGCTGTCCACTACGATCAACTCGGTAATCCGGTCGTGGAAAATTTCCTTGGATCGCAGGAAATCGGGAATCACCCCAATAACCTGTCCTTGATGGTCCAACGCCCCGTTGGCCACCTGCCCCATAAGGCCAACTTTGGCACCACCATACACTAAGGCAATATGCTCATTGGCCAATAATTTGCCCAATCCATACGACTCACGGACAATGGCTGAATTATTACCGTTACTACTACCGCAAAAAACCGAAATACTTTTCATGGATTGGGATTCGCCTTGATCATCCTATCATTGCCAAAGATGTCTTTTCGGAGTTCAATTTCCGAAAAATTATGGGCTTTCAAAAGGGACTGGGTCTCCGCTCCCAGATATTGATTGATTTCCAAGTACAAACTCCCATTTTTGGTAAGTCTTCTATTAGCAAAATAGGCAATGGCCCTATAAAACAGCAAAGGGTCTTCATCCGGAACAAAGAGTGCCAAATGCGGTTCGTGGTCGGCTACGTTTTTCTTTATCTCCTTTTTTTCCAACTCCCTGACATAGGGTGGATTGGAAACGATGATATCAAAATCAAGTTCAAGATCAAGTCTAGGGTCAAGAATGCTCTGTTTTAAAAAGGTAACGTCCACGGAATTGGCTTCGGCATTCTTGCGAGCTACGTCTAAGGCTTTTTCGGAAATATCCAAAGCGTAGACCTTTGCAGTGGGGATGTATTTGGCCAAGGCTATGGCAATACAACCGCTTCCTGTGCCAATATCCAGTATTCTTATTTCTGATGTCCCCTGTCCGATTTCTGATTTCTGATTTCTTATATAAGATATCTGACTTTCCACATCATCCATAATCCATTGCACCAATTCTTCGGTTTCGGGTCGGGGAATGAGCACATCTTCATTGACGGCAAACTCCATGCCCATGAAATGGGCCGTGCCCAAAATATATTGGAGAGGTCGTTCTTGCTTCAGCTGTGTCAAAGCTTCAAATAGAGGCTCCTCTTCTTCCTTGGTCACCGTAGTATTGGGTCTAACAACCAGAACAAAGCGCTCCAATCCCAAGTAATGTTCAATACATCGATAGAAGAATGCATCCACTTCCTCTTTGGGATAGACACCATCCAATTCCTTATGGAAAATGGTCTTGATTTCTTGGAGCAACATTACAGTTTTTTTAGCATCCAGACCGGGCAGGAATAATGGCCCGTATTGCCCATGGGGGCATCAATATATTCAAAACCGCTGCGTTGGTAAAGCTTTTGGGCCGATTCCATGTAGGTCATGGTCTCCAAATAGCAGGCCTCAAAACCATACGTCTTGGCCTTATCCAAGCATACCTTAATCATCTGCGCGCCAAGTCCCTTTCCCCTGGCTTCTTCCAAAAAGTACATTTTTTGAAGTTCGCACACATTTCCATCATAGTTCTCCAAAGGCGCAATCCCTGCACAACCAATGATACGTCCACCATACTCCACAACAAAGTAATTGGCTTTGGGCATATCATAGGCGGCATACATATCATCTAAAGCCTTGTCGGCATAGGCGGTCCCAACTTTGGGTACGCCCAAATCCTCCAAAACCTTGCGAACCACTTGGGTTACCTGCGCATTGTCTTCCGGAGTGATCTCACGGATTACCGCATCCTTCATATTGCGTTTTATTGTTCTATTTTTGTTGGGTGAAGATACACCAAAAATACATCCTTCGAGGCATGGAACTGGCCAAAAAAGGGCTTGGAACCACTGCGCCAAACCCTATGGTGGGTTGTGTAATTGTGTATGAAGGGAAAATTATTGGTGAAGGATACACCAGTCCGTATGGTGGTCCCCATGCCGAGGTGAATGCCATCCGTTCGGTACAGGATAAAAGCCTACTTTCCAAAGCGACTTTATATGTAACCTTGGAGCCTTGTTCCCATTATGGAAAAACGCCTCCCTGCGCCGATTTGATCGTTCAACATGGTATTCCCGAGGTGGTCATCGGAATCAAAGACCCCCATATCAAGGTGGCCGGAAAAGGCATCCAAAAATTGGAAGAAGCAGGTTGCAAAGTCACGGTTGGGGTTTTGGAGGAAGAATGTCGTGAGCATCTCAAGCGCTTTTTAACCTTTCAGGAGAAAAAACGCCCCCACATTATAGTAAAGTGGGCACAGACCCATGATGGTTTTATCGCCCCGGAGGCCAAATTACGAAAGAGCAGCCCAGAACCGTTTTGGATCACCAATACCTATTCCAAACAATTGGTGCACCAATGGCGAAGCCAAGAGCAGGCCATTTTGGTAGGGACCCAGACCGTATTGGAGGACAATCCAAAACTGACCACCCGTGATTGGGCCGGAAAAAACCCGGTTAGGGTGGTTTTGGACAGGGATTTGAAAATTCCGAAGGGTTTTCATGTACTGAACCAAACCGTAAAGACCCTAGTCCTGACCCAAGTCAATGATGCCACCCGCTATTGCGAAGGCATTGTTTATGAAGTCATCGATTTTTCCAAACCTATTGCCGCCCAAATTTGCCATGTACTTCATCAACATGCCATAACCAGCATGATCATTGAAGGTGGTTCGCGTACCCTTCAAACCTTTATTGATGAAAACTTATGGGACGAGGCACGGGTCTTTACGGGAACATCCGTTTTTGGAAGTGGGGTCCCCGCACCAAAACTTCATGGAAAACCAATTAGTGAACAGTCCATTTTAACCGATACCTTATCCATCTTTACAAATGATTAAAAACATTATACTTGATTTTGGGGATGTGTTCATCAATCTGGACAAACCCGCCACGGCTCGGGAAATGATAAAATATGGTTTTTCGGGCGTTACCCCGGAATTGAGCCTCTTGTTTTCGGCTTACGAAAAGGGAGCCTTGGATTCCCAGAAATTTCTAGATCAAGTTTCAGGCTATTTCCCCGAAGCCAAGGAACATGACCTAGTCCAGGCATGGAATGCCATTTTAAAGGATTTTCCCGATGAGCGACTTACCTTTCTGGAACAATTGGCCGAAGAAAACCAACACCGCCTTTTCCTTTTGAGCAATACCAATGACCTACATATAGAATGTGTGAAAGAGCAAATGGGAATGGAAAAGTTCAACCGGTTCAAGGAGGTATTTGAAGTGTTCTACCTGTCCTATGAAATGGGAATGAGCAAACCTGATGCGGAGATATTTGAATTTGTATTGGAGCAAAACGGTTTAAATCCGTCCGAAACCTTGTTTGTGGACGACACCAAGGAGAATACCGATGCGGCGGCCGAGCTCGGTATCCAGACTTGGAACCTTTTGGTGGGCCATGAAGATATCACCCAACTTAAACGCTACCTATAAATGATGGACCTGGCCCTTAGTATTTTGAGTTCCACCCTAATCTTTGTGGCCTTTAAATTGTTCGATGTGTACAAGGTCCAGACACTTTATGCCATCATCACCAATTATATAGTGGCCTGTATCGTTGGACTTTTCCTTTACGAAGGAGATGTAGAACCCTCTAAAATTATCGATGCATCTTGGTTTTGGGGTCCCATACTCTTGGGCGTCCTTTTTATCACAGTTTTCAATCTTATGGCCAAAACCGCCCAGGTTGCCGGGGTATCCGTGGCTTCGGTAGCCACCAAAATGTCATTGGTCATTCCTGTACTATTCGGGGTACTCTTTTATCAAGAGCATTTGTCCGCATGGCAGATTGTTGGAATTCTGCTGGCCCTTGTGGCTGTTTATATGGCTTCGCTAAAAGAGCAGCATATCACTATCCATAAAAGAGACCTGATATTGCCCGCTTTGGTTTTCTTGGGTTCAGGGATTATCGATACGAGCATTAAATATTTTGAGGAACAGCATCTGACCTCACAAGAAATTCCACTCTTCTCTTCCATGGTCTTCGGCTGCGCCGCATTGACCGGATTGGTTTTTATTGGAGTAAAATCCGTTAAAAATCCGCTACGGGTCAACCTTAAAAACATTTTGGGTGGGATAGCACTAGGGGTACCCAATTACTTTTCCATTTTCTTTTTGATTCGCGCCTTGCGCTCAGAAATGTTGGAAAGCGCTGCACTGTTTACGCTGAACAATGTGGCCATCGTCATGTTTTCCACCCTTGTGGGGATACTGATGTTCAAGGAAAAGCTTAGCATGAAGAACTGGGGCGGTGTGGTTTTGGCCGTATTGAGCATAATCCTTGTAGCTTTGTTCTAATGGAAGACGACCGCTACAAAACCATAGCAAGACCTTCATCCGAGGTTCTTTTCAAGGACCGGAAAAGCAAATTCTTTGCACAAGCCTTCCCTATCCAATCTGAGGATGAGGTAAAACCTATTGTTGAGGAACTTCGAAAAAAACACCATACTGCCAACCATGTATGCTATGCATGGCAATTGGGCGAGAAGGAACATTCCTATCGCGCCAATGATGACGGCGAACCCAACAACTCTGCCGGGATGCCCATTTATGGACAGATACAGTCCTTTGATGTGACCAATGTACTGGTCACGGTGACCCGAATTTTTGGGGGCACCAAGTTGGGGGTGGGAGGTTTGATCCAGGCTTACCGTGCCGCTGCGCAAATGGCGCTTGAAGATTCCAAAATCATCGAAAAGACCCTGACCACCAAATTCCAATTGCGATTTGGATACCCAGAAATGGACAAGGTCATGCGGGGCATCAAGCAAAGAGGTTTGGATATGGTTTCCCAAAAAATGGAGATGGACTGCGAACTTATTATCTCTGTACGGGAAAGCGAAGCGGAACAAACGCAACAGTTTTTTGAAGAGATGCAGCATGTACGTATCAAGAAAATGGAATGAGAAACCATGGTCAAGCTCAAACCCAAGTTCAAAATCATTTGTGATAATTCGTGTCAAAAACAGATGAGTCGTATTCTAATTTCTTCGCTTTGATGATCCATGGCTTCCTTACACCTTGTAAATACCAAGTAAAATAGAAGAATCAGCTTTCCAGTTTTTCCAAAATATACTCCGGACACTTAATGGGGCGATTGGTCTTTTTATCCATAAAGGCCAACACGGTATGTGCCGTGGCCAAAAGTTCCCTGGCTTCGTTATATATCTTATAATCGAACTCTATTTTGACCAAAGGCTTTTTGGTCAATGAGGTTTCCACGGTGATCAAATCATCATAAAGCGCAGATTTTTTATAGTCTATCTGCAAAGAAATTACGGGTAACATGACCCCATTCTCCTCCATGCTTCGGTAGGTTATTCCTAAGGCCCTTAACCATTCCACCCGACCCATTTCAAGGTATTGTGCATAATTGCCATGGTAAACTACCCCCATTTGGTCGGTTTCTCCATAACGAACCCGAAAAGAATGCGAATTTAACCTCATATTGTAACTGAAAAATTATATATTAGAGACTTGGTTAACATTTGGGCAACATGCGAAAAAAAAACAAAATATTCAATGAGCGATTCATTTTTTTTTTAAAAGATTTGTTCACATATTTGTCGCATCCATTGGGCATCTAAGTACCCCTAGATGTTACATCTAAAAGTGTTATTGCTAACCAACAAAAACAAGGAAAAACTTCATGAGTGTTACTGCTAATTCCGTATGGAACAACTGTTTGGCTTTTATCGAAGATAATATCCAACCGCAGGCATTCAAAACGTGGTTTGAGCCCATCAAGCCCATTAAGCTGACTGACAAAGCACTGAGCATCCAGGTGCCCAGCAAGTTTTTTTACGAGTGGTTGGAAGAGCATTACGTGAAGCTTTTAAAGGTGGCCTTGACCCGTGAACTGGGTAGCAACGCAAAACTGATTTACATTATCAAAATGGAAAACAAGTACGGGAACAAAGAACCGTTCACCGAACAGATTCCAAGTTCCAACCGTACCGCTGTCGCACCCCAGGAATTGGACGTGCCCATTACCTCCAAAAGTCCCGAGTTGAAAAACCCGTTCGTTATTCCCGGGATACGGAACATAAAAATAGAATCCCAACTAAACCCCAATTACAATTTTGAGAATTTCCTGGAAGGCGATTCCAACCGATTGGCAAGATCGGCAGGAATGGCCGTGGCCAATAAGCCGGGTGGAACTTCTTTCAATCCTCTATTGGTATTTGGCGGTGTTGGTTTGGGAAAAACCCACTTGGCACACGCCATTGGGGTAGAGATAAAGGACAAGTATCCTGAAAAAACGGTGCTCTATATTTCTGCGGAGAAGTTCACCCAACAATATATTGAATCCGTAAAAAAGAACACCCGAAACGATTTCATCCATTTTTACCAATTGATAGACGTACTCATTATAGATGATGTACAGTTCCTATCCGGCAAATCTGGGACCCAGGACGTGTTCTTCCACATATTCAACCATTTGCACCAAAACGGAAAGCAGGTCATCCTGACTTCGGACAAGGCACCCGTTGATATGCAGGATATAGAACAGCGATTGCTGTCCCGTTTCAAATGGGGACTTTCCGCTGAATTGCAGAGTCCGGATTACGAAACCCGTATTTCCATTTTAAAGAATAAGTTGTACCGTGACGGTGTTGAGATGCCCGATGACATTATCGATCATGTGGCCAAAAACATCAAAACCAATATTCGCGAGTTGGAAGGTGCCATTATCTCATTGATTGCACAATCCTCTTTCAATAAACGTGAAGTAACCTTGGAACTGGCCCAGCAAGTTGTGGAGAAGTTCGTTAAGAACACCAAACGGGAGGTTTCCATAGACTACATCCAAAAAGTGGTTTCCGACTATTTTGAAATGGATGTGGCCACCCTTCAATCCAAAACCAGAAAACGCCACATTGTCCAAGCCAGACAATTGGCCATGTTCTTTGCCAAAAAATTCACCAAGGCCTCTTTGGCCAGTATCGGTTCACAAATTGGAAAACGAGATCACGCCACCGTATTGCACGCTTGCAAAACTGTGGACAACCTAGCTGAAACCGACAAGCAGTTCCGAAAGTATATCGAAGACCTGAACAAAAAGTTCTCTTAACCTCCAGTACATAATGAAAACTAAGGTATTGATGGTCTGCTTGGGCAACATTTGCAGATCACCGTTGGCCGAAGGCATTTTAAAATCCAAGGTGGATTCCAACAAGGTATTTGTGGATTCTGCCGGAACGGCGGGCTACCATGTTGGCAATGCCCCAGACCAAAGGTCCATTGATGTGGCGCGAAAGCATGGGCTTGATATTGGATTCCAGAAATGCAGGCGGTTTTCCGAGATGGATTTCACGGAGTTCGATTGGATCTATGTCATGGACCGAAGCAATCTATCCAATGTGATGGATCTGGCCAAAAACACGGAAGAAATGAACAAAGTGAAATTGCTCTTGGATGAGGTCAATCTGGGCATTAAGGAGGTACCCGACCCTTATTATGGAGGTGTGGGTGGTTTTGAGGATGTATATCAAATGATCGATATGGCTTGTGAGGCTATCGCAAAAAAACTAAATTAAACCTATGGAAGAAGAGGTTAAACCGGGTTTGGTCATGGGCAAGGTGTATTTGATTCCTACAACACTTGGGGACAATGCCCCGCTTGAAGTACTGCCCATTTCTATTAAGCGCACTATTGAGAACATAGATCACTATATTGTTGAAAACGAGAAAACAGCTCGGCATTTTATCAAAAAAGTGAGCCCTGGCAAATCCCAACCCGACCTACATATAGAATCCCTGAACAAGTATACGGACCCCTCCATGATTCCTTCTTATTTAGACCCTTGCATCCACGGTCTTGATGTAGGGCTTTTGTCCGAGGCAGGTTGCCCTGGCATTGCCGACCCAGGCGCCGATGTGGTCAAGGTGGCCCATGAACGAAGAATCCAAGTAGTGCCCTTGGTAGGCCCCTCCTCCATTTTAATGGCCATGATGTCCAGTGGAATGAACGGTCAGAATTTTGCCTTTAACGGCTATCTGCCCATTGACAACAAGGAACGTAAAGCCATGATAAAAAGCTTGGAACGCCTATCACGTGATAAAGGCCAATCCCAGATTTTTATGGAAACCCCTTACCGAAACAATAAGTTGGTCCAGGAATTGGTAAGAACCTTGCAAAAAAGCACCCGTCTGTGCATTGCCTGTGACATTACGCTTCCTTCGGAGTTCATCCAGACCAAAAGTGCCCACGAGTGGAGTGAAATCAATGTGGATTTGGACAAACGCCCCACTATCTATATCATTCAGGCATAAAAAAACCCAGAACAATTATTCTGGGCTTTTCCTTTCTTTATCTTGCCAAATCAAATCTTTGGATTTTTTCTCTGCGGAATGATGGAAACATCGTATCCCGAGAACTTCCTGATATAGTATGAAATGCTACTCCCAAAGGCATCGGCCACGTCATTTTGGCCATACGACCTAAGGTATTTCTTCACATTTCCGGCCCCAGCCAAATGGGCAGCGGCCAAAATCCCTGATTCCGTGACCACGGCCCCTCCTATGCGTTTCCCTTTAAACCGTTTGATATCCCTACGCAATATCCATTTATTCCTTGCAATATTGGTATCAAAGGCCTTTTCTTGAAGCATGGGGTCGTCCAAAAAGCTCTCAATGTCATGAACGCCCATCAAGTTCAGGGTGCTTCCCCCAAACTGATATTTGCCCAAATAGCCCAATGTATTTACAACGTGGTATTTCCCTTGGGATTCCTTGAAAGCCAGCGCTTCCTTAAATCCAAAATATGCTTTCCCAAGGAACGGAGGGGTCACTTCATCAACCTCATTTACAGCAACTGAATCCTGAGGTGCAAAAAGTTCCAAGTTTTCCTCTACCTTCAGAAAATCAGGAACTTCCACATTCCTTTTCTTCGTAAGGGTATAAGAACCAAAGCTTGTCAAAACTACAATCATGGCAAGATGTAGTATAAAACCTATCCATCTTTTCATAATGCTCATATTAGTGATCTCAATACATATACGTATTGAAATTAATTTTGGCCGGCAAAGATAGGGGGAGTGTTCTTGTTGATTGGTGTAAAGCTCCTAAGATTTTCTTAAAAGAGGCCCAAATTACGTTAAATAGCTGAAAATTAACGATGAATAACCTTATCTGAGTACTTTTTGCTCATTGAGCCATCGGGTATATTGCACCTTATTCCGGTTATGTTGCGCCAAAGTTTTGGCAAACATGTGGTATCCAAAGTTAGATACGTCGGCCACAAAATAGAGATATTCATGCTTTTCCGGATTGAGCACCGCCTCTATGGAAGAGATATCTGGCATGGTGATGGGACCTGGTGGAACCCCGGCATATTTATAGGTATTGTATGGGGAATCCATCTCCAAATCACGATACAGCACCCTTTTAATTATGGTGTCATAATTCCCAGTTTCCTTTTTAATGGCAAAAATGACCGTTGGATCGGCCTGCAACAGGATTCCTTTTCGGATTCGGTTGAGATAGACTCCCGCTACCCTGCGGCGTTCATCCACTTTGGCCGTTTCTTTTTGCACTACCGCCGCCAAGGCAATCACCTGTTCCGGGGTTAGGTTTTGCGCTTTGGCTTTTCGCAAACGCTCTTCGTTCCAAAATGCACGATACTCCTTGAGCATTCTATCACGGAAGCCTTCTGCCTTGGTGTTCCAGAAAAATTCATACGTATTGGGAAGGTACATCCCCAACTTACTGTCCTCATCAAAATTGGTTTCTCGAAGGAAATCCGAATCATTGAATGCTTGCAAGAGTGATACACTGTCGGCCTCCAATTGTTCCGATATACGACCCGCCAAGGATTCCAAAGACTCTTGGTTGTTAAAGGATACCCGAACCGGAATATTGGCACTCCGCAGTGTATTGATGATCTCGTTGTTGTTCATCCCTTTTTTTAAGGCGTATTTTCCCGCTTTAACATTGGTGATATAGCCTTTTCTTTTGGCCACAGCTTCAAAAGTGGCCAAATCTTTCAACAAGGGATCCAAACTGGACTTTACATCCGCGAAGGTGGCATCCGAGGCAATATAGACAAAAGCCTCATTGTTATTGAATTGCGTATTTGGACTAAAAATGGCATTATAGATCTGGTAGGCGACAAATCCGCATACCAAAAGTCCAAGCAGGGCCACCACCCAAAGTATTTTTTTAAGATACATCCTTTCTTATCTTTTGAAACATTATCTCATTTTTGAACCCTGTACTGGTCCTGATCCATTCCTTTTTCACGCCTATCTTCTCAAATCCCAACTTTTCAAACAAATGGATGCTATTGGTGTTTTCTTCCAAAATATTGGCATACAACTGATGAAGATCCAAAACGGAGAAGGCATAATCGCATAGCAAATCGAGAGCTTCCGCTCCCACTCCTTTATTTCGATTTTCCGGATTGGCAATCACTATGCCTATTCCCGCCCTTCGGTTCTTGGGATCAAAATCGAACACATCAATTAAGCCAATACATTGGTCATCTTTATCACAAATACACAATCGCAATTGCTTTACCTCATAAATATCCCTATGGGCATTCTCCAAGTATAGGCGAAGTACTTTTTTGGAATACGGCCGTAAGGTCCCACTGATTTCCCAAATGGAAGTATCGTTTTCCAACTGATATAGAAAATCCAGATCCGTGGGCTCCAAGGCCCTCAGGTAAATATGTTCCCCCTTTAAGGTCAACATGATATTACACCTTTAAATACTTGTATGGCCGGTCCTTGTAAAAAGACGTTGGTATAGGCATCATCTTGTTGCTCGAAACTTATGGTAAGGTTACCTCCTGGCGTTTTTACCTTTACAACCTTGGATTCGGTTTTTCCGGATTGGTGCATGGCAATGGCCACGGCGGTGACCCCTGTTCCACAGGAAAGCGTTTCGTTTTCAACACCTCTCTCATACGTCCTTACCTGAAAGGTATCATCCGTTGATTGCTCCACAAAATTGATGTTGCTACCAGGTTTCCCATAGATTCCATATCGGAGCTTGGCTCCTTCCTTAGGTACATTGAAATGCTCCAAATCCTCAACAAGCTGCACATGGTGCGGTGAGCCTGTATCCAAAAAACTGTAATTGGGCTTTTCCCGAACCTCGGCCACATCCACCATCTTCAACTTCACCATATCCCCGTCAATAGTGGCATGGTGCAACCCATCGACCGCATTGAAAGTAGTTTCATTACCGATTACCCCTAAAAAATGGGCAAAGGCCACCAAACATCGGCCTCCATTGCCACACATACTGCCCTCGGCCCCATCGGCATTAAAATACACCATCTTAAAATCCGTGCTGGGGTCATTCTCTAGAAGAATTAATCCGTCCGCCCCTACCCCAAAGCGGCGATCACATAAATGCGCCACCAATTGTGTGTCATTTTTGGGAAATCGTCCCTGCCGATTGTCAATGATCACAAAATCGTTCCCTGTTCCTTGGTATTTAAAAAACTGTAGTTCCATAATTCGCTACAAAGGAACAAATATAGGGTATTCTTTAAGAGTTTTTTGGTAGTTAAAAACGAGTTAAACCCATAAAACCGAAAAATGAATTCCTTTAATTTTGTTAGAGCTAAATGTTAAATTAGTATTGATTATGAAGAGAATAGCTAGTTTATTTCTGGTATCCTTATTCGCAGGGGCAATCACCCTGGGAGCTTACAAATTATTTTTTGAAAAAGACCATTACCAATTGGCCGTTTCGCAAGAAGAGATCCCCTTGTTGAGCACAAGTAACCTACCCACCTCTCCGAGGGGTGCGGGCATCAATGAAGTGGACTTTACCCTGGCCGCGGAAAAAACCGTGAACTCCGTGGTGCACGTGAAAAACTTGACCTTGAGCAAGGGCCCAAGCAGTCTATCGGATTTCTTTTATGGTTTTGAACGCCAACAGACCCCGCAAATCGGGTCCGGGTCGGGTGTGATCATCTCTCCCGATGGCTATATTGTCACCAATAACCATGTGATCGACAATGCCAGTCAATTACAAGTGAACCTGAACAACAATAAGACCTATGAGGCCGAAGTGATCGGTTCAGATGCCGATTCCGATATAGCTTTATTAAAAATCAATGCGGAAGAACCACTGCCCTACTTGGCTTTTGGAGATTCGGACAATGCAAAGATTGGGGAATGGGTACTGGCCGTTGGTAACCCTTTTAACCTTACCTCCACGGTAACTGCTGGAATTGTAAGCGCCAAGGCAAGGTCTTTGGGTCGCAACCAATCCTTTATCCAGACCGATGCGGCCGTAAATCCTGGCAACAGTGGTGGTGCCTTGGTCAACACCAACGGAGACCTTATCGGCATCAATACTGCCATTACCTCGCAAACCGGCTCCTATGTGGGTTATGCTTTTGCCGTACCTAGTAATATCGCCAAAAAAGTGGTGGAGGACATTATGGAATTTGGCAACGTACAAAAAGGATTGTTGGGTATTCAAGGAGGCGACCTTACCTCTTCCCTTGCCGAGGAAAAAGGACTTAGTGGCTCGGACGGGGGTTATGTTTCCAAAGTGACCGAAGAGTCAGGCGCTGCCGAGGCAGGGTTACAAGAAGGGGATATTATCAAACAAGTGGACAACATAGCCGTCCATAAGTTTTCGGAATTGTCCGGATATCTATCTTCCAAAAGACCCGGTGATGTTGTCGAAGTGGTTGTAGATCGCGATGGAAAGAATGTTTCCAAAAGGGTCACACTCAAAAAACAGTCCAGCATTATCCTTCCCATGACCGGTTTTACGGTTAAAAACCTATCGAAGGAAGACCAAAAGAAATTCGGAATCTCCAAAGGGGTCAAAATCATTGATGTTCCCGAAGCATACGGAAGGTATGGGCTGGAAAACAAGATCATCACCGAAGTAGATGGCAATGAAGTCAACAATATTGATGACGCCAAGCGCCATTTCGGTGAGATTTCAAGGTATGGCCGTACCAGCTTCACCATGATCAATGAAAAAGGTGAAAAAGAACATATGATCCTGCAATAATCGCTTGGAAAACAAAATAAGAAAGCACCTCGATCGGGGTGCTTTTTTTATATCGAATTCTTTTACGAAAACGTTTGAAATATCTAATTTTGCCAACATCTATCTAACTAAAACAATCATTTCCAAAAGCTTATGAGCGACATCAAATCCTACGAAAAAGAGCTTGCCTTCCAAGCAGACCGAAGAAAGGCCACCACGGAATTCATAAAGATAATCAGTGATCTATGGTACGATAAGGCCATTGAGGTGGTGCTCTTCAAAAATCAAATTATTGATAAGAATGTGAGCGACATCATTAACCTGCATGAGTATGCCGGGGAGTTTGTCCAGAAACCCATTTCCATTTTTGATTCGGTCGAGATTTTGCGTGCCATAAATGACATCAGTCTACCACCGGCCAAATTGGATATTGGCAAGCTTACGTACGAGTACCATTCCGATGACAACACCCATCTCAATGTAAAGGCGTTTGTTCTGGACAAGCTTAAGGACGCCCAATTTTCCAAAGAGATCAAACCCAAGGATGTGGTACTGTATGGATTTGGAAGAATAGGAAGATTGGTAGCACGGGAACTTATGGCCAAAACCGGAAGAGGCAGTCAGTTACGACTCAGGGCCGTTGTGGTCCGTGACCAATTGAACGAGGAAGTCCTGGAAAAAAGGGCCGCTTTGCTGCGCACCGATTCGGTTCATGGGCAATTTATGGGTACAGTGGACGTGGATGTCAAGAACCAGGCCCTTATCATCAATGGCACCACGGTAAAGTTCATCAGTGCGGCAAGGCCGGAAGACATTGACTATACCAAATATGGCATCATTGGCGCCTTGATCATAGACAATACTGGAGCCTTCAGGGATAAGGAAGCATTGTCCCGACATTTGGAATCTAAAGGGGCCAGCCGTGTATTGCTCACTGCCCCCGGAAAAGAGGTACCCAATATTGTACACGGCGTAAACCATAAGGAGTTTGATCCGGACAAGATCAAAATTTACTCCGCCGCATCCTGCACCACCAATGCCATAACACCTATATTAAAGGTCATAGAGGATTCCTTAGGCATCAAAAAAGGGCATTTGGAAACCATTCATGCCTATACCAATGACCAAAACTTGGTGGACAACATGCACAACAAATATCGTCGGGGACGTGCTGCTGCACTGAACATGGTCATTACGGAGACAGGTGCTGGGGCTGCCGTGGCCAAGGCATTGCCTTCCCTAAAGGGAAAATTGACTTCCAATGCCATTCGTGTTCCGGTTCCCAACGGTTCGTTGGTGGTCCTCAATCTGGAAGTAAAGAACAAGACCACCGTGGAAGGCATCAACACCATCCTAAAAAAATATGCTTTGGAAGGGGATTTGGTGGAACAGATAAAATATTCCCTGAGCAATGAGCTGGTATCTTCGGATATTGTAGGAACCTCTGCACCATCCATTTATGATAGCAAGGCCACCTTGGTGTCCGGGGACGGCAAGAGTGTGGTGCTCTATATATGGTACGATAACGAATATGGATATTCGCACCAAGTCATTCGGTTGGCAAAATACATCGCCAAGGTTAGGCGTTATACGTATTATTAGTAGTGTAATGCGAAAGCGTTTCATCCAGGGTCAAAAGGTTTTTCTTTTGATTTCTGGTTTATTGATGTAATTTCGCCCTACCCTTAATCTAAATTTAATACGAGAATACTATTGACTATGAAGCATTTAAGAGTTTTATTGCCCCTCGCCCTACTTGTAACTTTCTTTTCATCCTATGCCCAAGAGGAAGAAACCTCAGAGAATTCGGACATGACCATAAAAGGCCAGTTTGAGGAGATGGAAAGAAAATCCACCAACTATAGATCTGGAAATGGTGTTCCTTACGAAGTAATTCGACTATCCAGTCTCAATGAGGTGAAGAGCAATATTTTTGATACCATCAATACGGCGTACAAGAGCATCAAGGACCTTTCCGCAACCATAACCGGCAACGAGGCACAGATAGAAGATCTCAACACCAAACTGCAGGATACCACCAATAAGCTGAACACGGTCACAGAGGAAAAGGACAGCATATCCTTTTTTGGTGCTTTGATCAGCAAAGGGACCTATAATTTTATCCTATGGTCCATCATCTTTGCCCTTTTGCTGTTTTTGCTCTTCTTTATCTACAGATTCAGAAACAGTAACTTCCTGACGCATCAGGCCAAATCTGCCCTAGCCGATTTGGAAAAGGAATATGAGGATCACAGAAGACGTGCCTTGGAGCGGGAGCAGAAAATAAGTCGTCAGTTGCAAGACGAATTGAACAAGCAGAAAAAATAAAGAAAAGGCTTCCTGATGGAAGCCTTTCAACTATCCGTACAAGAACCTAGAATCTATCCCATGACCGTAAAAAAGGCAACCCTATCCGATTTGGAGCACATTGCCCCCCTTTTTGATGCCTATAGGGTATTCTACGGACAGCCCTCGGACCTTGAAGCTGCCAGTTCTTTTTTAAAAGAACGGTTTACCAATGAAGATAATGCTGTTTTCTTGGCCTATGAGGGTGAAAAAGCCATTGGGTTCACCCAACTCTATAAAACCTTTTCATCCGTTTCCATGCAACCCCTCTATATCCTGAACGATCTTTTTGTGCTGCCCGAACATCGAAAAAACGGAGCAGGAGAAGCTTTGCTGGAGCAAGCAAAAGTGCACTGCCAGGAGATGGGCTTTAAAGGTTTGGCTTTGGAGACCGCTGCGGACAATCCAGCCCAAAAGCTGTACGAACGCTTGGATTGGAAAAAGGATACCGCATTCTTTCACTACTTTTGGAAGAATCCCAAATAACGTATCAACAAAACATGCATTATTTGCTATACATCTATGAGAATTGACATCATCACCGTATTACCCGAACTCCTTGAAAGTCCTTTTGAGGCCTCTATATTGAAAAGGGCCCAAGAAAAAGGTCTTGTAGAGGTGCATTTACACAATTTACGGGAATACACCACCGGCAATTACCGACAGGTGGACGACTATCAGTTTGGCGGAGGTGCCGGAATGGTCTTGATGATCGAACCCATAGATCGGTGCATCACCCAGCTTAAAAGCGAAAGGGAGTACGATGAAATCATCTACATGACCCCGGACGGCCACACCTTGAATCAACGTATGGCCAATGAAATATCCCTGAAGAAAAACCTAATCATCCTTTGCGGGCATTACAAAGGAGTAGATCAACGGGTGAGGGATATGTTCGTGACCCGGGAAATCTCTGTGGGCGATTATGTATTGTCTGGCGGGGAACTCGGCGCTGCCATTTTATGTGATGCCGTAATACGATTACTGCCCGGGGTCCTGAACGATGAGACCTCTGCCCTAACCGATACGTTCCAGGACAATCTACTGGCCCCTCCTGTATATACCAGACCTGCCGAATATAAAGGAAAGAAGGTTCCCGAGATTCTCCTCAGTGGAGATTTACCGAAAATTGAAAAATGGCGCGAGGAACAAGCTTTTGAACGCACAACGCAACGAAGACCCGATCTATTAAAATAAACCGATATGGACAACACCGACTCTATCTACTTTGCCGCAAGTGGGCTATTGCATGGCATTATACAATTGGTTGTGATAGTGGCCTGCATCATTCTAGTGACCAAACAAAAGAGCAGTGGAACCATTTTAATGCTGGTTGGACAAATTTTGGCCCTGATGTTTTTCATGGGTAGATATGTCTGGAACTTCGTTGCCGCCCGTGACGGGGTGGATTCCCTGTTGATGGCCAATAAAATCATGGCGCTTTTAGGTCCACTCCCCTATGCTATTTTTGGCATTGGATTGGTTTTGTTCGCTACAAATCAGGTGAAAAAGCAGCATCCAGAACAAGAAAGCGCTTAAAGTTCACAAAACAGCTTGCCAATTCTAAATATTGCATTACTTTTGCAATCTCAAAATCAACCTCTGACGAAGTACGTGAAAGTTGGTCTTGTCAAACACTTAAAAAAAACATCATGGAATCCTTAGTAAAATTTGTTGAAGACGAATTTGTTCCAAAAAAAGATTTTCCAAAGTTCTCTTCCGGAGATACCATCACGGTATACTATGAAATCAAGGAAGGTGAAAAAACACGTACCCAGTTCTTTAAAGGAGTTGTGATCCAGAGAAGGGGAAGCGGTGCCACTGAAACCTTTACCATCAGAAAAATGTCCGGTACGGTAGGTGTGGAAAGAATTTTCCCCATCAACATGCCAGCCCTTCAACGTGTTGAAGTGAACAAAAGAGGTAAAGTACGTAGGTCAAGAATCTTCTATTTTAGAGGTCTTACCGGTAAAAAAGCCCGTATCAAAGAGATTAGGGGATAACAAAACCCCAATACCAAATAAAAAGCACCTTGAAAAGGTGCTTTTTTTATGAACAATTGTTAATAACCTTGGTTCATACATTGTTGATTTTTAATCGGTTACAAAATTTGGATATCTAAGACTTAATCCTATCTTAGCAGAAGAAATAATGAAAATGATACCATCAGATTCTTATTTCGATTTTAAAGTTGACGTTCTTTAAATGCTGATGTTTCCCTTTAAATTGGTAACACTACTGATCACAAAAGGAATTTCAAATCAAGGTAAGGCTCAGGCTGCTTGGGGAGAAATAATAAATTTTATGTGCGGGTGGAAGAGCAATTTTCCATCTTGATAAGATTTAGGAAACAACCGGTACCACTTTGCAAGACGTTGTTTAGTTGAAAAATTAGGGACAGAAAGCAAGGTAAACGTTAAAAGGGCAACAGATGCGGTCTTCGGATTTGCAGTTTTGTAGCAACACAAAACAAGTCTTTTAGTCCTTTTCAGAAAGCCATATCAATGTGCATACATCGATATGGCTTTTGTTTTTTCACATTCCCTCTCATTTTTGTGCCCATTTCCTTTATTCCGCACCATTCATAAGTCGTATATTTGCACCGCTCAAACAAATACATTTAAATGGCCAAAATTTATTATACCAAAACCGATGAGGCACCAGCCTTAGCAACTTTATCTTTCTTACCCATTGTAAAAGCCTATACCGATACTGCCAATATTTCCATTGAAACCAAGGATATTTCCTTGGCGGGCAGGATCATTGCTGCTTTTCCAGAGTTTCTGGACAAGGAACAACAAATCTCTGATGATCTTGCCATTTTGGGAGATTTGGCCAAAACTCCAGAGGCCAACATCATTAAACTACCCAACATCAGTGCTTCAATTCCCCAGCTTAAGGAGGCCATCGAGGAATTACAAAGCAAAGGCTACAAGCTTCCGAGTTATCCGGATGAAGCAAAAACTGATGCAGAAAAAGACATCAAATCCCGTTACGACAAAATCAAGGGAAGTGCTGTAAACCCCGTATTGCGTGAAGGAAACTCTGACCGAAGAGCTCCAAAGGCCGTAAAAAATTACGCCAAGAAAAACCCACATTCCATGGGAGAATGGTCACCCAACTCCCACACCCATGTGGCCTCTATGGCGCATGGCGACTTTAAGGCCAATGAAAAGTCGTTGACCATGGATCATGCGGGCGATGTGCGCATCGAGTTGCAGGATAACACCGGGAACACCAGTGTGTTAAAAGATAAGATTACCTTGCAGAAAAGCGAGGTCATTGATGCCACTGTAATGAGCAAAAAGGCATTGGTTGAATTCCTTACCAAGGAAATTGCCGATGCACGAAAAAACAATATCCTACTTTCACTGCACTTCAAGGCAACCATGATGAAGGTCTCCGACCCTATCATCTTTGGTCATGCCCTTGAGGTATATTTTGCCGATTTGTTTGAAAAGTACGGCGATACCTTCAAGAAATTGGGCATCAACCCTAACAATGGTCTGGAAACCCTTTTGGATAAATTGTCCGAACTTCCTGATGACCAACATAAAGAAATTGAGCAAGCCATTGCGGCAAGCATTGAAAACGGCCCTGATTTGGCCATGGTAAATTCCGATAAGGGAATCACCAACCTTCATGTGCCCAGTGATGTGATTATCGATGCATCCATGCCCGCCATGATCAGAAACTCTGGTAAAATGTGGGACAAAGACGGAAAGCTTCAAGATACCAAGGCCGTTATTCCTGATAGCAGCTATTCCGGGGTGTACCAAGCTACTATCGATTTTTGTAAAGAGCACGGTGCTTTTGACCCCACTACCATGGGAACTGTACCCAATGTGGGACTTATGGCCCAAAAAGCTGAGGAATATGGCTCACACGACAAAACGTTTGAGATTCCTGCTGACGGCACCGTAAAAGTGGTTGATGCAGCAACCGGAAAAACCCTGATCGAACATAAGGTGGAAGCCGGCGATATCTGGAGAATGTGCCAGGTTAAGGATGCACCCGTACAGGATTGGGTGAAATTGGCCGTGACCCGAGCCAGAGCAACGGACACTCCCGCAGTGTTCTGGCTGGATAAGGACAGGGCACATGATGCCGAACTTATCAAAAAAGTAAATCTATATCTTAAAGACCATAATACCGAAGGTTTGGATATCCGAATCCTATCGCCACTTGAAGCCACCAAATTTACTTTGGAGCGCATCAAGGAAGGAAAAGATACCATTTCCGTGACCGGAAACGTGCTACGGGATTACCTTACCGACCTCTTCCCTATTTTAGAGGTAGGTACCAGCGCCAAAATGCTTTCCATTGTTCCTTTGATGAACGGTGGTGGACTATTCGAGACCGGTGCCGGAGGTTCCGCCCCAAAACACGTTGAACAATTTTTGGAGGAAGGCCACTTGCGATGGGATTCTTTGGGTGAGTTTTTAGCCCTTGGTGTTTCTTTGGAGCACTACGGTGAAAAAAACAACAATGAAAAAGCCAAGGTGTTGGCCGATGCATTGGACAAAGCCACTGAAAAGTTCCTTGACAATGACAAATCCCCTTCGCGAAAGGTAAACGAATTGGATACCCGTGGAAGCCACTTCTATTTGGCATTGTACTGGGCCGAACAGTTGGCCAACCAGAATGAAGATGCCGAACTGAAATCGGTTTTCGGTAAAGTATATGAAGCCATGTCTTCCAACGAAGCCAAGATTGCACAGGAATTGATTGATGCGCAAGGTGCGCCAGTGAACATTGGTGGATACTATTTGCCCGATGCTGTACTGGCCTCAAAGGCCATGCGTCCCAGCGATACCTTGAACGCAATCATGGAGGCCATCGCCTAACAACGTATTTGAATTCATCTTTAAAGGGTGCACTGCTGATTTAAATCTGGCACTGCACCCTTTTTAATTAACATCTGTTTTTCAGAAAGTTACTTACCATTTTTAGCTTTTATATTTTCTATAAATGTGTATTTTGTAGGAAAATCCATAGAATGTCCAAACGATACCTGATTTTGGTTTTTGCTTTGTTTGCGAAAATTGGTTTCATACAGGCACAACAAAAATTCACATTGAGCGGTACCGTTTCGGAAGCCAATAGCAATGAAACGCTGATAGGGGTCACCATTGCTGTTCCTGCCCTTAAAACAGGGGTCACCACCAACGAATACGGGTTTTACTCCCTCACCCTTCCCCAAGGGGAATATGAAATTGTTTTGAGTTATCTCGGCTTTCAGGACATACGGCAGACCATACGTCTTGACAAGAACATAAAAAAGGATTTCAGCCTTCTGGAAGCTGCGGAAGAGTTGGAAGAAGTTGTGGTCACCGACGATGCAGAACGACTGGATATTCGAAAACCCCAAATGAGTGTGACCACCTTGGCCGCCAAAACCATCAAAAAAATTCCGGTGGTCTTGGGAGAAGCCGATGTGGTGAAATCGCTTCTACTACTGCCTGGGGTCACCAATGCCGGTGAAGCTTCTTCAGGATTTAACGTCAGGGGTGGTGCCGCTGACCAAAACCTCATCCTATTGGATGAGGCCACCGTGTTCAATTCTTCCCATTTGTTTGGTTTCTTCTCGGTCTTTAATCCAGATGCCATAAAAGATGTAAAACTCTTCAAAGGAGGCATTCCCGCCCGATATGGCGGAAGGGTTTCATCCGTACTGGAGATTTTCCAAAAAGAAGGGAACAGCAAGGACTTTAAGGTCAACGGTGGTATTGGTGCCGTAGCCAGCAGATTGTTGCTTGAAGGACCCATCATTAAAGACCGAACCGCTTTTTTAGTGGGTGGAAGGGCTTCCTATGCCCATCTCTTCCTTCCCTTGTTCGATGTGGACAATAAAGCCTATTTCTACGATTTGAACACAAAAATCAACCATAAGATCAACGATAGAAACAGCATCTTTCTGTCCGGTTATTTTGGAAGGGACCTTTTTAGCCTGAGCGAAAACTTTGTGAACACCTATGGCAATGCCGTGGGAAATTTTAGATGGAACCATTTGTTTTCAGACAAGCTGTTTTCCAACCTATCCCTTATCTATTCCGATTATTTTTATGGCTTGGAGCTTGATTTTGTGGGATTTGAATGGGATTCGGGTATCCAAAACTTTAACCTGAAATACGACCTGAAACATTATGTGAACGACAAGCTCCAGCTCAATTATGGGATGCACAACACCTATTATGTGTTCAATCCCGGAAGGATACGCCCCAATAGCCCAGATTCTGGTATTGTTGAGGAGCAACTGACAAAAAAGTATGCCAATGAGAATGCCATTTATTTGGATGCCGAGCATAAGATATCGGACAAACTTAGTATGAGCTACGGGTTAAGGGTCAGTCAATTCAACAGATTGGGGCAAGATGAATTCTATGTGTACGAAAATGACAACCCCGTATTGTTCGACCCCTTTACCTTGATCTATCGGGAAGCGGAGCCCATAGATACCATCAACCCTGGAAGAGGTGGAACCCTCAAAAAGTTTTTGAATCTGGAACCCCGTGTGTCGGCGTCCTACAATTTCAATGGAAAAAGTTCCGTAAAGGCCAGTTATACACGATTGGCACAGTATTTACATTTATTGTCCAACACCAGTTCCCCTACCCCTTTGGATGTTTGGACCCCTAGTGGCCCGTTCGTGGAACCCCAATTGCTGGATCAATATGCCATAGGGTATTTTAGGGACATCAAAGAGGGTGTGTTTTCCTTTGAAACAGAGGCATTCTACAAAGAAATCCAAAATAGAATCGATTATATTGATGGCGCCAACCTCATTGCCAACAATGCCATAGAGCAGATTATCCTAAACGGTGAGGCCCGTGCCTACGGCCTTGAATTCCTTATTCGCAAGAATGAAGGGCGGTTTAGCGGCTGGTTGGCCTATACTTGGTCTAAATCGGAACAAAGGACACCTCCTAGGGACCTTACGGCTTTTGGAATAGACACAGGCCGCTCCGACCTTGAAACTGGCATTAATCTGGGACAGTGGTACAGCACTCCCTATGACAAAAGACATGACCTTGCACTCTATGGCAGTTACGAGTTGAGCAAAGCTTGGAGCTTTAATGCCAACTTTGTATTTCAGACCGGGCAACCCACCAATTATCCCGTGGGGCAATTTGAATTTGAAGGATTGGCGGTGCCCTATTATGGCCCGCGCAACAAAGAACGGCTGCCGAACTATCACAGAATGGACATTTCAGCCATCCTGACCCCAAAACGCAATGGCCGGAAAAAAGTACAGTCCGAATGGGTGTTCAGCATCTACAACGTGTACAACCGGAAAAATGCGGCTTCTATCAACTTTAGGGAGAATGAGGATACCGGAAGAAATGAGGCCGTTCGAACCGCAATCTTTGGGATCATCCCGTCCATAACCTATAACTTTAAATTCTAGTGTTATGAAAAAAGAAATCTTCTACATATTGTTTCTAATAGCACTGGTTTCCTGTGAGGATGTGGTTGATGTGGACTTACCAGAAACCGAACCCAGACTCATTGTAAACGGTCTGTTGCGGGTGGATAAAAGTCAGGAATTTGTTGATGTGCGCATTGAAATGCGGGAAACCACCAACTTTTTTGAGGACAACACCATAACCCAAGTGGAAAGTGCGGTCATTGGCTACGGGGTACCCAACCAATTTGGGGAACTCACCCAATTGGCCTTTTCCTCCCTGACTGAAGAAGTACCCGGTACAGGGGTTTATGTACCAGACCCCAACTTCTCATCTGACCAACGCATACGAACCGCGGCCGTGGAGCCTGGAGTGGTCTTTATCCTTCAAATACAGCATAAGGATAAAAGTTATTATGCCAGAACGGAGTATGCCCCTACGGTTCCGTTGGATAATTTGGAGCAAGGGGACAATACGCTTTTTGATGAGGATGAAACCGAGGTCATTGTGACCTTTACGGACGACCCAGACACCTCGAATTATTACATCTTTGATTTTGGATACGGTAACTTTCAAGCGTTGGAAGATCAATTCTTTCAAGGGCAGCAGTTCCAATTTTCCTATTTCTACGATAGCAATCTGAATCCGGGTCAAACCGTTACCATAAGTATCATGGGGGCCCATCAGGAGTTTTACAACTACATGGACCTCTTGGTGGAACAGACACAGGCCGATGGTGGGGTGTTCCAAACCCCTGTGGCCACAGTCCGGGGCAACGTATTTGACGTCACAGGATTGGACAATATCGATATTTTTGACAATGTGGAGCGCCCAGATGAATATGCCTTGGGCTACTTTGCCGTGGTCCAGGAATTTTCACGATCTCTTGTTATAGAATGATCCCATTTCTTATTGCACAAAGTACAACAACAGCACCATCAAGATCCCCACGATACCTTGAAACAGGGTTCCCAAGGTATGTCCCCGCAAAGCGGTTTTAACGGTGATGTTTGAAAACTGGGAAACCACCCAAAAATAGCTGTCATTGATATGGGAAACGGTCATGGCCCCTGCCCCAACAGCCAGTACGGCCAATGATTTATCCATGGCGGAAACCAATCCAAAACTTTCCAGCAAGGGTGCAATGATCGCCGAAGTGGTAATGATGGCCACTGTGGAAGACCCTTGGGCCGTTTTCAACACTGCAGCGATTACAAAAGCAATCAACAGACCTCCCATTCCTGAACTGGATTCCAAATTGATTAGGGAAGCAATGTCCATGGTGCGCAAAATGGCTCCAAAAGCTCCTCCAGCTCCAGTTATCAAAACAATGGCCCCAGCCTGTTTAAAGGCTTCCGCAACCCAGCCTTCCTTATCCTTGGCGGGTACCTTGCGCCCTAGGGAGAGGGCTAAAAATACTCCTACCAACAAAGCCATGATGGGATTTCCCAAAAAGTCGAGGAGATGAAAAACGATCTCTTCCCCCAAGGGGTGGGTGGGATAATTGACAATGGATTTCATAGCGATCAGTACTATGGGCACCAAAAGCGGCATAAATGCCTGAATGGGTTTTATGGAGGTCTGGAATTCTTCTTTTTCCAAAACATCATCCACCGTTTCATCCCCTTTCAAGGATTTCCCAATGAGTCTGGCCCAAAAATAACCGGCCAGTGACACGGGAATGGACACGGCAAGCCCCATGAGCAGTACCAGGCCCAAATCGGCCTCCAATAAAGCTGCTGCTGCCAAAGGTCCCGGTGTTGGCGGTACAAAAACGTGGGCCGCATACAACCCCGTGGCCAAGGATATGGCAAATACCATTACCGGAATCCCTGTCTTCTTGCTAATGGCCTTGTTGAGTGAGGAAAGGATGATAAATCCCGAATCGCAAAACACCGGTATGGAAATCACATACCCAGCCAGATTGATGGCCAAAGGGGAGCGTTTAAGGCCGATTATTTTTAAAATACTATTGGCAAGAACCTGGGTACTTCCGGTTTTTTCCAAATAAATCCCAATGACGGTCCCAAACGCTATCACCAGCCCGATACCCGAAAGGGTCTTTCCAAACCCCTCCGAAATGGTATTCATGATATCCGTGGGTGAAAGCCCCAAAAGAAAACCTGAGGCCACCGCCGCTATGGTCAGGGAAAAAATGGGATGCATCTTGAATTTCACCGTCGCCACAATGATAAAGAGCACCACCAAGGCCAAAACCAATAGTTCCATGTTCAATTTTTATGCGATATCCCTTAAATATAAGCTAATATTCCTACTTTGGTCCTATGAGACACACCGATAAGGAGCTTTTGGTAAAGGGAATCAAATCGTTTGGCTATACCGTTGCCACCATGTTTTTAGGTCCCTTTCTATTGTATCAGGCATTTAAAAATGAAAATCACCCCTTTTATATTCCCGTTTTGATATTGGGAATCCTTGTTGCGGGACTGGCCATTTATCTAGGGTTCAGATCTGTGAATATTGTAATGGATGCCCTATTTGGAAAGAAATCCAAGGATTAATTTTTGGAGCTCGCAGGGGCGTTTTTCCATTTGTTGCTCAACTGGGCATAATCATAATCCAAAACCGATTTCTGCCGGTCCAGTCGATTTGAGGCAAATGCCCGTTGCAAAATATCCTCAATGAGATAGTCTTCGTGCACCTGTTCCGGTCGGAATTCCTCTTTCAAGCTAATGCTGAACATGCTCGCCGTTGTATTGTACCAAAAGGCCCGCCATCCACTTCGCAATTCCTTGACCAGATCAAAGGCAGTGGTACCGGTCTGCCGATAAATCAATTTCACCAAGATCTGACCTTCGGTCCGGGTCAATTTTTTCAACTCGGCCGAAAACTCCTCTTCAATGAACTTTTGCACCTTCTTGGTATATCTTTTTTGATGTCGTCGCTTTTTAATGTGTTGTAGACTGTCGTTCAGTTCCACCAATCTTTCGGCGGCCAACTTGGCGTAGGGATACACCTTTAACGTCTTTCGTCTTAGGATATAGTAACGCAATTTTTCATTACGGTCGGCAAATTCCAATTTCCCGAAAATATACACTTCATCCAATGCAATGGAGCTGTACAGAATGGAATCCCCCTCAAACCGCACATAGTAATCCTCAATAGAATCCTTGGGATTCACCAAGGAGTCCGTTCCCATTTCCTGCGAAAAACCAAGGCCATGCAGGGTTAAAAAGACAATCAAAAAACTAGTGTGCCACATGCGGTCCATTGTTCAAAAGTCTTGCCAAAATTAAGGATAAAGGTAAGATTTGGCTATTAAATAAAAGTGAATATTAGTATGTTTGTGTACTAAATTGAACACATGGCAGCAGCAAAGATCATCAACGCTAAATCCCTTAAATTCCTTGAAAAATATCTAAACAATGCCTCTCCCACCGGCTACGAATGGGAAGGACAGAAGATTTGGATGGAGTACCTGAAACCTTATGTGGATGAGTTCATCACGGACACCTATGGGACCGCCGTAGCGGTCATCAACCCGAAGGCCAAGTACAAAGTGGTGATTGAGGGACATTCCGATGAGATTTCATGGTATGTAAACTATATTACGGACAATGGCCTGTTGTATGTAATCCGAAATGGAGGGAGCGATCACCAGATTGCACCGTCCAAGTGGGTGAACATCCATACCAAGAAGGGCATTGTAAAAGGTGTTTTTGGATGGCCCGCCATCCATACCCGCGACAGGGCCAAGGAAGAGTCACCAAAGGTGGAGAACATCTTTATCGATATCGGGGCCAAAGACAAGGCCGAAGTGGAGAAAATGGGGGTTCATGTGGGTTGTGTTATTACCTATCCCGATGAATTCCACATCCTGAACAAGGACAAATTTGTATGCCGCGCCTTGGATAACCGTATGGGTGGGTTTATGATTGCCGAAGTGGCCCGGTTGCTCTATGAAAACAAAAAGAAGCTTCCTTTTGGATTGTATGTCACCAATTCAGTTCAGGAAGAGATTGGATTACGCGGTGCCGAAATGATCACCCAGACCATTAAGCCCAATGTGGCCATTGTCACCGATGTTTGCCATGATACCACTACCCCTATGATCGATAAGAAGAAGGAAGGCGAAACCTCCATAGGTTCCGGACCAGTAGTTTCCTATGCCCCTGCGGTACAGAACAAGTTGCGGGAACGCATTCTGGAAACGGCCGAAGCCAAAAAAATACCCTTCCAACGGTTGGCGGCATCCCGTTTCACGGGAACGGACACTGATGCCTTTGCCTATAGTAACGGTGGCGTGGCCTCCGCGCTGATTTCATTACCCTTGCGCTACATGCACACCACTGTGGAGACCGTGCACAAGGATGATGTGGAAAATGTAATCCGTTTGATTTACGAAACTTTGTTGACCATTAAGGAAGGAGAGACGTTTAGCTATTTTGATTAAACACAGTCATTTCTCACCTTTAGATTTCTCAATCGATACAAAGTATCTCATTTCATAATGACCCTTTTAAAATAAAATTGAAAGCACATCAACCTTTTTGGTTTTTGTGCTTTTTTGATGCAATTCGTCACCTCAAACTTGTTTCAGGGTCCCGACATAAATAGATTCCTACTTTCACAGGAATTACATACTCGATTAAATTCATTTCTAAATTATGTACCATCTCGACTGCACTCGATGTGACATTTTCTTATCTTTAAGGAACTATGGATGAGCGGGTCGACATTTTGGATGAGCAAGGGAATCCAACAGGAGCATCCTGTTTAAAATCCGAAGCGCACCGAAAAGGCCTGTTGCATCCTACCATCCATGTATGGCTTTATACCAAAGATGGACGGGTATTACTTCAACAACGGGGCAAGTACAAGGATACCCATCCCCTACTTTGGGATGTTTCCGTGGCCGGACATGTATCGTCTGGAGAGGATATTGAATGGGCCGCGGTACGGGAAGTGCAAGAGGAAGTAGGGTTGACCATTTCAAAAAAGGACTTGGAATCCATCGGCACCTACAAGGCCATCCATAAAATTTCGGAGGATTTTGTCGATGCTGAACTGCACCATATTTTTCTATGCAAATTGAGCGTTCCCATCAATGAATTGACCAAACAAGACAGTGAAGTGGATGACCTGGAATTGATTCCTCTCTTTAAGTTTGCCGAAGAAACATGGGGATTGGCCAATATGGCAAAGTACGTCCCACACGGCCCTACCTACTACAAAAAAATCGTTCAGGAAATTAAAAAGAGGCTTTGACCAGCTCTGCAAATTGACCCAAAGCATCCAGCTTGTAGGCATTCTGTTCCCCGGTCACCATATTTTTTACCACAAAGTTGCCATCAAGTAGTTCCTGTTCTCCCAATAGAATCACATACGGAACCCCTCTTTTGTCGGCATATTTGAATTGCTTCTGCATTTTGGCATCCGTTGGGTACAAATCGGCCCGAAGACCTTCTTTTCTTAGCCCTGAGACCAATTTTAAGGCCGCCAGACCTTCGTTCTTTCCAAAATTGAGGCAAAGTACATCCAAGGAAGTATCCAAGCTGTCCGGGAAGAGGTTCAATTCCTCCAAAACCAAATAAATTCGGTCCAACCCGAAGGAAATGCCCACTCCACTCACATCTTTCAATCCAAAAATACCCGTGAGGTCATCGTAACGGCCACCACCACCAATGGAGCCCATTTGGACCCCTTCCGGTGCAGCCACTTCAAAAATGGCCCCTGTGTAATAGTTGAGTCCACGAGCCAAGGTCACATCCAACTGCAATTGGGCCGATTGCAATCCAATATGTTCAGCGGTGGAAATGATTTCGTCCAACTCGCCCACACCAACCATGCCTACTTCAGAATCGGCCAAGAGGCCGCGTAGTTGCTCCAACTGTTGCGAAGCCGTACCCGCCATGGAAAACAAGGGCTGCGCCTTTTCAATGGCACTCTCGGAAATGCCCTTTTCCAGCATCTCTTCCTTGACCTTCCCTTCCCCTATTTTGTCCAACTTATCCAATGCCACGGTGAAATCCACCAACAGGTGTTTGGCCCCGATCACTTCGGCAATGCCGGAAAGAATTTTTCTATTATTGATTTTGATGGTAGCCCCCTTTAATCCCAAATTGGTAAAAACCGCATCGTAGAGTTTCACAAACTCCACTTCCTGCAAGAGGGAGTTGGCCCCTACCACATCGGCATCGCACTGGTAAAACTCACGAAAACGCCCTTTTTGAGGTCGGTCGGCACGCCAAACAGGCTGAATCTGATATCTTTTGAATGGAAAATCAATCTCATTTTGGTGCATCACCACATACCGGGCAAAAGGCACAGTCAAATCATATCGAAGCGCCTTTTCCGAAATTTTGGGCGTGAGTGACGCCGAGTTTTTGGAACTATAGGTCACATCATCCACCTTTGATATAAAATCCCCGGAGTTCAATATTTTGAAAATCAAGCGGTCCCCCTCATCCCCATACTTACCCATCAAAGTGTCCGAATTTTCAAAGGACGGGGTCTCTATCGGCTGGAAACCATAGGTTTCAAAATGCTTTTTTATGGTTTGGATGATATAGCTGCGCTTGGCCACTTCAGCCGGCGAAAAGTCTCGGGTTCCCTTGGGTATGGATGGTTTTTGTGCCATGTAGTCTAAAATTCTCGTGCAAATATACGGTTTTGGGTGATGGTAGAATGGTAGATAGTTGAAGGGTAAATGGATTCTTGGGACATTTTACTTTTAAGAAGTTCTCGACTGCGCTCGAACTGACAATTTCAGTACCCTTCGTGTTATTTTGAACCCTGTCCTGAGTGAAGTCGAAGGAGCTGTTAGAAATCTATAGGTTTGGGATTTCTCATCGCTCATGCTTCGCTCTGCCGAAATGACGAGGAACGGTAGCCTTCCCCCAATATCCATTGTTTGAATCCTAGTTCTGACCCAAGCTGCCAATAATTTCCTTCATCCATCAACTCAAATGGGGCATTCGTCAATTTAGGAAGGACATCATCATGGCTTGCGACTATATTTCAATATAAATCATTCGTTATGAGGACACCACTGCTTATCCTGCTTGCTTTAAGCCTAATCCTTATGTCATGCTCCGGTGAAGATGGGGGCATTGGTCCGCAAGGGGAGTCCGGGGAAAATGGCTATCACTGTTGGGACACCAACACCAATCGGTCCAATGACCCAGAGGAAGACACGAATGACGATGGTGAATGGAACAACTTGGACTGTATTGGAATGGATGGGCTCAATGGCGAAAATGGGATCAATTGTTGGGACTTGGATGCCGATTTTATGAACGACCCCGAGGAAGACACCAATGAAGATGGCAAATGGGATGTAACCGACTGCCAAGGAGCGGACGGCAACGCCGATGTGCAGAAAATTATTTTGGACCTTAATGACGCCGATATATTTTTTTCCACACTTGAATTGGCTGTTCCCCAACTTACATCAGAAATTCTGCAGGAGTATGTTTTGCTGTTCCATTTTGAATATGTTAGCATAGGGGGTAGCTCATATTTTTCAATTCCCGGAGGGCTGGCTCAATGGGATAGAAGCTACAATGTCGCGTTTGCCCCTGGGTTTGTGTATATCATAGTTTCAAACTTCGATGGCTCAGATACCGACCCTGGATGGTTGGGTGAATGGGACTTTTTACACATTACCCTTATCAAAATTTCCGCCTTGGAGGACAAGGGCCAAACAGCGAAAATCCAAAAAGCGCTTATGGAGGCGGACATTGTTATTGAAGACCATAAAGCCCTTTCTTCGTATTGTGGCAAGGAATAAACCCTAGTTTAGTTTGCATTTAGTGCATTTAGGTTCTCGACTGCGCTCGAACTGATAATTTTAGCGAAGTCGAAGGAGCTGTGGGAAATCTGTTTGATTTTGGGATTTCTCGTCCCTCATGCTTCGCTCTGTCAAAATGACAAGACCGATAGCTGATGTGCTGAACGGAGAGAAGTATCCCCAAAAACAATGGTTGAGATTCCTCAGTCGCGCTGCTTCTTCGGAATGACACAGAAATGCAATGAGCCCTCTTCTCCCCTGATTTGTTCTCGACTGCGCTCGAACTGACAATTACTCCACATTTCCTCAGATATCAGATATCTGAAACCAGAAGTCCAGTATCATATCATTCCATAATCTGCTCAAACCACTGATAGAGCTCCCCTTTGGTAATGACAGCACCTTGTTTGATGAGTTCAAACTTGTCCACATTTTTATCCTCCCCATACGCTTTGGAAGCAGTAAGGTATTCCACAAAATCGGATTGGAAATTCCGTTTGAACCAATCAAAGCCCACTTTGGTGCGCAGGTCAATTTCTGGGTTCATGACCTTTACGGACAACAATTTCATTTCCTTTTCGGTCAGGTGGAACAGGTGCATGTGCATTTCGGACACATTTTCCAAATACTCCACCTTATTGAGCACCCCTTCCCATATCAAATCGCTAAAGACATCGATTTCCTCTTCGGCCACTTCGGGTTTTTCCGCTTTTAGGGTATTCCATTCCTCTGCGGTTATGGATTGGGTGGCCAAAAAATTGATGAACTCCGGATGCAATTCTTCCAACTGCTCTTTTGTAAGTCTTTTATACTTCATCCTGCAAAAATAAAAGGCTTTATTAAAACTTGGTAGTAGGTAAAACAAAAAGAGGGCTATGCAAGCATAGCCCTCCAGTATTATTGGCTGAAATCAGCTTATTTGGCTTCAGCGATCACTTCAAAAGGAAAATCAACAATAACTTCACGGTGAAGTCTGATGATGGCATCATAAGGTCCAACCCTTTTGATGGCCCCTCCTTTGATACTGATGAATTTTCTATCGATTTGATGACCTTCTTTTTCCAAAGCGGCGGCCAAATCAATATTGCTGACGGAACCGAACAATTTATCACCGGCACCTGCTTTGGCAGCGATGCGGATTTCCAATTGTTTAAGCGCTTCGGCAACTTTAGCGGCCTCGTCAATTATCTTTTTCTCTTTATGAGCTCTTTGCTTAAGGTTTTCGGCCAAAACTTTTTTGGCAGATGGCGTAGCCAATGAGGCCAAACCTTGAGGGATCAAAAAGTTTCTGCCGTAACCGTTCTTTACGGTAACGATATCATCCTTAAATCCCAAATCCTGTACATCTTCTTTTAGAATAAGTTCCATTCTTCGGTATTTTTTTATTTCAACATATCGCCAACGTACGGCATTAACGCTAGGTGACGGGCACGTTTCACGGCCTGGGCCACTTTTCTTTGGTATTTCAAGGAAGTACCTGTAAGTCTTCTGGGAAGAAGTTTTCCTTGCTCATTTACCAATTTCATCAAGAAATCCGGGTCTTTGTAATCAATGTACTTAATACCTGATTTTTTGAACCTACAGTATTTCTTTTGCTTGCTGGTCTCAATGTTAAGAGGGGTCAAATATCTGATTTCCCCGTCTTTCTTTGCTTTTGCCTGTTGTTCTATAGATGCCATAACCCTATGCGTTTGCTTTTAATTTGGTTCTTCTTTTCTCGGCCCAAGCAATGGCATGCTTGTCCAATTTAACGGTCAAGAAACGCATAACGCGCTCGTCTCTCCTAAATTCCAACTCGTACGGGCCGATAGCCTCTCCAGGAGCTTGGAATTCGAACAAGTGGTAAAATCCACTTTTCTTGTGCTGAATGGGATAGGCCAACTTTTTAAGTCCCCAATTTTCCTTGGAGACCATTTTGGCACCATTCTTAATCAAGAAATCCTCAAATTTCTTGACTGTTTCCTCTATCTGTGTTTCAGACAGAACGGGATTCAAAATGAAAACAGTTTCGTAATGGTTCATTATAATATATTTTAAAGGAGCGCAAAATTAGTAATATTTCTTTCTCCCTGCAAGAAAAGCAAAAAAACTTCGTTTAAATCCCAAGAGTTATTAACAAAAAAGAACCCAATAAACCTACGTATCGTATATGGCAATATACACAACAAAATAGACCATGTTTACATCTTTTGTTGCTGTTAAACGTGTTTTTTGTGTAATTTGCCGATGATTTAAAACCCTACAAATCACCCCATTCTATGAAATTAAAAAGTATAATTGTAGACGATTCCTCGATGCAACGGATGGCCGTTGCAAAGTTGGTCAACAATCATCCACATCTTGCTTTGGTTGCGGAGTATAGCAACGCCATTGAAGCAAAAAATGGCCTAAAGAACCACGAAATCGACCTTATCTTCCTAGATGTTGAAATGCCGATCATCAGTGGTTTTGACCTTTTAGAGGCCCTAGAGAACCCACCACAGGTTATTTTGATCACGGGAAAACCTGACTATGCCCTTAAGGCATTTGATTATGATGTTACCGATTATCTTCACAAACCCATCACACTTGCGCGTTTTGAAGCCTCTGTAAAAAGAGCAGTGGCCAAATATGAGCAAATGAACCGTGTAGATGAGGATGAAGAGCACATCTTTGTAAAAAGTAACCTTAAAAAGCGTAAGGTTATCTTGAACGACATTAAATGGATAGAAGCCCTTGGCGATTACATTAAATTGGTGACCGATGAGGCCAATATTGTAATCCTATCCACCATGAAATCTTTCGAAAAGCAATTGCCGCCCGAAAAATTTCTGAGAATCCATAAATCCTATATCGTGAATCTGGAGAAGATTGAAAAATTCAACAGTAAGAATGTTGAAGTGGGGGGCAGACAGATTCCTTTGAGTAGAAACAAAAAGACTGAATTGGCAGAAGCACTAGCCAACGTATAACTAAATGTGGTCCACATTGTAGACCAGTCTTACACTTTTATACTTGGAAATAGCATTAAAGGATTTCTCAATTCTTTTAATGCTATTTTTTGTTTGTACCAACGACTGTTGCCTGGGTATCTTGATGAGAATGTTTTTAAGATAATCCCTTCGGATACGGGCCACGGGGGGATACTCTGGACCTAAGATGTCCTGCCCCAACACGTTTCTGAGAGAACCGGCCAACCAACTGGCAGCTTCGTTAAGCTTATTGAAATCCCTATCCTTTAAAGTGATTTTGACAATGCGCACCAAAGGTGGGTATTTAAACTGCTCCCTCTCGTAATACTGCTCCGAGAACATCTTCTTATAATCATTTGTGGTAACCTGCTGTAGTATTTGATGGTAGGGATTGTAGGTTTGAATGAGCACCTTTCCCCTTTTTTGGGTGCGCCCTGCCCTACCCGCCACCTGGGTAAGCATTTGAAAACTACGTTCATGGGCCCTGTAATCCGGAAAGTTCAACATGGAGTCCGCATTCATGATCCCCACCAAGCTCACATTTCTAAAATCCAGCCCTTTGGTGACCATTTGGGTCCCCACCAAAATATCCATTTCCTGATTTTCAAAAGCCGAGATGATCTTTTCATACGCGTACTTTCCCCTAGTGGTATCCAAATCCATTCGACCTACGGCCACATCAGGGAAAAGATGATTGAGCTCTTCCTGAATCTGCTCTGTACCAAATCCCTTTTTATCCAAAGTAGCACTGCCACATGCCAAACAGGCCTGCTGCAAGGCCATATGGTAACCACAGTAATGACAACGAAGCTGATTTCTTCGCTGGTGATAGGTAAGGCTCACATCGCAATTGGGGCATTGGGCCACATGACCACAGGTGGTACATTCCACCACAGGGGCAAATCCCCTACGGTTTTGGAACAGGATTACCTGCTCCCCTTCTTCCAAAGTTTCCGAAATGGCTTTGAGCAGCACTTCTGAAAAATGCCCTTTCATCCGCTTTTTACGGGTCGCTTCCTTGATGTCCACCAAACTGATGTCCGGCATGAGCACATTGCCATAGCGATATTGGATGGAAGCATATCCATATTTTCCTTTTTTGGCATTGTCCATACTATCCATACTTGGCGTGGCCGACCCCAGAACAATATGGGCTTTATGCAAGGAAGCCAACACAACGGCCGCATCGCGGGCATGGTATCGTGGCGCTGGATCAAACTGTTTAAAAGAACTTTCGTGTTCCTCATCCACCACCACCAATCCCAAATTGGAAAACGGCAAAAACAGGGAAGAACGGGCGCCAATGACAATTTGCGCTTTTTCCGCATTGGCCAATACATTGTTCCAGACCTCTACGCGTTCATGAATGCTGTATTTGGAATGGTAGACGGACACTCTGTGTCCAAAATAATGTCGCAACCTGTTGATCAATTGCGATGTCAGTGCGATTTCGGGCAACAGATATAGGGCCTGTTTCCCTTCATCCAAACATTCTTGGATGAGTTTCACATACACTTCGGTCTTTCCTGAAGAGGTGACCCCATGCAAAAGAACGGGCTTGCCTTCCGTAAAACCAGCCTGAATGGTTTCCAAAGCCTTGGTCTGATGCTCATTCAGGAGCATATGCTGGGATTCTTCCGATTGGCCGTCAAAGTTTACCCGATCAGTCTGGATATGGTATTCCTTTAAAACTTCTTTATCAATTAAGGCTTTGATCACGGCCCGGGAACTGCCACTCTCTTTTTCCAAATCGGCTATGGGGATAGGCTTCTTGGTTTTGGCCTGTATTTGAAACAAGGACAACACCACCTGACTCTGCTTGGGCGCCCGGGTCAGCTCATTTAACAACTGCTCCAATTGGGCCTCATCGTCATACGTTTCGGAAAGCTTTACATAACGGATCAGTTTCGGTTTGTACTGCTCGTATAGTTCTTCTTTTTGGAGCACCACCCCTTTATGCACCAGTCCATTGATGAGTTTCAGAACATTTTTTTTGTCCACAATATCACTTACCTCGGATATTTTCAGCGCGCTCTGGTATTGCAGGGCCTCATATACCAGAAACTCATCGTCACCCAATTGCATTTCATCAACCTGGGCGTCTTTGTTGGGCATGACCAAGGTCTCGCTTTCCAGCAAAAAAGCGCTGGGCAGGGCACTTCGTACTACCTCACCCAAAGTGCACATATAATATTGGGCCATCCATTGCCAATGTTTCAATTGAATTGCATTGACCAAGGGGTTTTCATCCAAAATTTGGTAGATTTCCTTGGCTTCATAGGCCATAGGAGCATTGGTATGGATTTGATAGGCCAAGGCCGTATATATCTTGGATTTCCCGAAGGGAACGGCCACACGCATCCCTGGTTGCAAAAAATCCGCCTCCTCTTGTGTGATCTTATAGGTGAAAAGTCGTTCCAAAGGAATCGGTAGGACGACATCCAAAAAATACTCCATACACTTATTCTTCCTTTACCCGATGCCACGTCTGGGTCCTGTATAAAAATGCCAAATAGCCCCTGACCATTAATTTATCCATGTCCTCTGGATGGAGCCACAATTTTCCCCTGAAGGTCATTCCGTGTTCAGGGTCCAGCATATCCGAGCCCTTGTACTCATCCTTGTCGTTCTTTTCAAGGTTCTGAAAAATCTTCATCCCCAATACGGGTTGGTTCTTGAACTTTCCCTTGCACTTGGTACAAAGCGCATTTTTCTTCCCTTTTTCCAAAATATCGATGATTCTCGCCTGCAACAACCCATTTTCGCGATAAATCTCCACAATGGCCTTCGTAGCTCCGCTCCGATCGTCCACCGTCTTCCATTTTCCGAATACAGATTGGGACCACATGTTCTGGAAAGCCAATACGGTCAAGACAAAAAAACATTTATGGAACATCTTGGTGCCTTTCATGTCGTTTCTTTAATGAATTCAGGGTAGCATTCAACTCAAAACCCAACAATAAGATATTGGAATTCAGCCATATGAATACCATCAAAATCAACAACCCCCCCAGTGCCCCATAAAGTTCGTTATATCGAGCAAATTTTTCCACATAGATTCCAAAAAGATAGGAGGTGAGTACAAACAACAGGGTCGTCATCAAGGCCCCTGCTGAAAAAAACCTGGCCTTGCGTCCTTCGGCCGTCCCAAAATAGTAGAGAATGGAGGTGGTCAGATAGGACAGCACCATGAAAAACAGAATCTTGGCCAATTGGATTCCTATAGTGTCCCCTTTTTCAATATCCGTCCCAAAGGTTTTTCCAAAATATTCACTGGTGTATTCCACAATGTAAAATTCAAAATACACAAAGGCCACGGCACCCACAATCAGCAAAATGGACAATAACAGCCCCACCATGAATGCATAGAGGTATTGCCTAAAAAAATTCCGGGTGAGTTCCACATGATAGGAGTTTTCAAAACCGCCAAAAATGGCATTGACCCCATTGGCTACCAAGAAAATGGACAACACAAAGGCGGACGACAACAACCCACCTTGTTTCTGGTCCTTGATCTGTTGGTAGATCTCCCCAAAATAATCTCCCGTTGCCGAAGGCAGGAAAGATTCCAGAAAAAGCAGGAACTGGGCATCAAAATTTTCGTTTCCCACCCGCACATATGGAATGACAAAAGGAATGAGGGTCACCATAAAGATAAGCAGCGGGAACAAGGCCATAAACACGCTGAACGCAATGGAACTAGCCCGTGTGGATACAGCACCTTTTACGATACCTACCACATACATTTCCATCAGATCATAGAAAGAGAGCCCCTCAAAAGCCTTGAGTTTTATGGTTTTCAATAACCGCACCAGCCAATTGACCACGGGTATTTTTTCCAACTGCTCTTCTATGGCTACAGACATCTAAACCGCTTTTAAACTAAGGTCCATGTTGTATACAGAATGTGTCAATGCTCCTGAGGATATATAATCCACACCGCACTCGGCATATTTCCGTATGGTATCTTCCGTAATTCCACCCGATGATTCGGTAAGGCACTGCTCCCCTATGCGTTGTACAGCCTTTCTGGTATCGGCATAATCAAAATTATCCAGCAAAATCCGGTACACGCCTTTGGATTGCAGGATTTCTTCCACTTCATCCAAATTCCTTGCCTCCACAATGATATTTAAATCCTTGCCTTCGTCCCTTAAATACTGTTGGGTCTTTTGAATAGCTTTTGTGATTCCACCGGCAAAGTCGATATGGTTGTCCTTGAGCATGATCATATCATACAATGCAAACCTATGGTTTTCGCCACCTCCGATCTTAACGGCCCATTTTTCCAAGGCTCGAATACCCGGGGTGGTCTTTCGGGTGTCCAAAATCTTGGCACCGGTACCTTCCAGGAGCGACACATAGTATTGGGTCTTTGTGGCAATGGCGCTCATCCGCTGCATGGCATTGAGTACCAAACGTTCGGCCTTTAGAATACTTTGGGAACTTCCCTCCACGTAAAAGGCAATATCACCATGCTTGACCAAGGTGCCATCGGGCAGTAAAACCTCAACCTTAAGTTCAGGGTCCACATATTGAAATACTTGTTGGGCAAAGGCTACACCGGCCAGTACGCCCTCATCCTTTACCAATAGCTTCGCCTTACCTGTGGCAGTAACCGGAATACAAGCCAAGGAGCTATGGTCGCCATCCCCGACATCTTCACGAATGGCGTTGGCAATGATCAAGTTGAGTTCTTTCTGAAATTGTTCTTCGGATATCATCCACAAGGGGTTTTAACGAAAATAGTAAAAACATTGCTGCCGTTCTGTAATTTAGTCGCTGAGATATTAAGGTATTTGGGTGTAAAATCCCATGTTCGGAGTTAACTAACTCAAGACCAAGTTCAAGTTCAAACTCAATCACAAATGACAAGGGGTTTAAACTTGGGCTTGGACTTGAACTTACCTTTATCCCCTTACTTCCTACTTTCACTATAATAATCTATTTTTGGGGATGCAGATTACCTTGATCGCCATAGGCAAAACCGATAATCCTGATCTAGAACGACTTATCGCCATCTACGAAAAGCGGCTGCAACATTACGTGAAGTTTCAGTTGCAGGTTGTTCCCGATATTAAAAACAGTAAAAATCTTTCCGAAGCCCAACAAAAAGAAAAGGAAGGGGAGCTGATCTTGGGACAGGTCCAAAATTCCGATATGCTTATCCTACTTGATGAAAAGGGAAAGCAGCATACCTCGGTCGAGTTTTCCCAATTCCTCCAAAAGAAAATGAACAGCGGTATAAAGAATTTGGTGCTAGCCATTGGTGGCCCCTATGGCTTCAGTGATGCGGTCTACAACAGGTGCAATGGAAAAATAAGCCTGTCCAAAATGACCTTTTCCCACCAAATGGTGCGCTTATTCTTTGTAGAACAATTGTACCGAGGGTTCACTATTCTAAGGAACGAGCCGTATCACCATCAATGATTAATTCTTAGACCGCTTCGCTTAAAGATTCAAGAGCAAAGAACGTCTATTAGTTCTTGAGTCTTGGCTCTAGGTTTTTTAGTCTTGATACTTGACTCTTGAGTTTCGCCTAGTAAAGCACCCTGAACTTAATGGTGTTTTCTATCGCCTTAAGTTCTTTGATGACGTCTTTGTTGTACTCCTTGTCCAAATCAGAGATCACATACCCTACTTCTGAATCTGTGGAAAGGTACTGACCGGTAATATTCAACCCATACTTGGCCAACACCTCATTGATTTTGGCCATGATTCCCGGAACATTTCTATGGATATGTAAAAAGCGGTGCGCCTTGTTTTGTTTGGGCAGTCTAATATTGGGAAAATTCACCGCATCCACAGTGTTCCCTGAGTTAATGTAATCCATGATCTTGTTCGGCACAAAGTCGGCTATATCACGTTGGGCCTCCTCCGTACTTCCACCAATATGAGGTGTAAGAATCACATTGGAAAGTCCTTGCAATGGTGTTTCAAAAGGACCGTTGCTTCGTGGTTCGGAAGGATACACATCCACGGCAGCTCCACCTAGTTTTCCACTTTTAATGGCTGCGGCCAATGCATCGATATCCACCACAAATCCACGGGACAGGTTAATAAGCTTGGCGCCGTCTTTCATTTGGTTGATTTCCCGCTCACCAATGAAGTTTTTATTCGCCTTGTTATCATCCACATGCAAGGTTACCACATCAGAAACGGACAATAGGTCTTCCAAGGTACTGCACTTAACGGCATTACCTATGGCCAACTGGTCGTTTACATCATAGTAATATACCTTCATCCCCATGGCCTCTGCCAAAACGGACATTTGTTTTCCAATGTTTCCGTAACCTACAATACCCAAGTTCTTGCCTCTCACCTCTTGGGAACCGGCTGCGGTTTTGTTCCACTCACCGTTATGGATTTCCGTACTACGCGGAAAAATGCTTCGCATCAACATAATGGTCTGCCCTATGGCAAGTTCCACTACGGAACGGGTATTGCTGTAGGGTGCGTTGAACACCACAACCCCTTTTTTCTTGCTGTATTCCAAATCGATTTGAGTGGTACCAATGCAGAAGGCTCCTACTACCAGAAGTTTATTGGCAGCATCCAGAACCTTTTGGGTTACCTGGGTCTTGGAACGTATCCCCAACACATGCACTCCCTTGATACGCTCAACTAAGTCGTCTTCAGAAAGACTGTGCTTGACCAATTCAACGGAAAACCCTTCTTCCGACAGGTTTTTAAAAGCATCGGGGTGGACATTTTCAAGCAATAATATCTTGATTCGGTTCTTGGGATAGGATAAATTACGTGGCAAATCGTTCACAAATAAAAATTCATCTAGGTTAGGTGCTACGTGGTCCGCATTGTTCGTCGCTTTCTCACGGTGCACATTTTCAGTATAGGCGAAAAACTTATGGGCAATTCCGGCCTCACGCATCACATAGTCGCTATAGCCATCACCAATCACTTGGACCTCGCCATCCAAATCCAAGTTTTTTAAACACTCAATTTTCCCATTATGGGAAGCGAGAACATTGGCTTCATCGAATCCAATGATGTTTCCTTCTTCATCAAATTTAAAGGTATTGGCATAAACCCGATCGGATGGGATATTATATTCTTTCACTATGGGATCGATAAACTCCTTGAATCCACAGGAAATTACATAGATATCATCCGAAAACTCTTTAAAAAAATCTTTGTTGGATGCTATTGATTTGGAAATTTTGTGTCGTAGTTCACCCACCAAACGCTCCAAATCGTTCTTGTGCGCATTCAGTAATCGAATTCTTTTTTCAAGCGATTCCGTAAATGAAATGTCCCCATCGATTCCCAAGTTGGTAATCCTCTGGATCTCCTTGACAACTTCTTCCTTATTGGATTTGCCTTGCAGGGTAATTTCCGCCAAGACATCCAATGCCTCTACCCGGGTAAGGGTGCTATCAAAATCGAAAACGTATTTGCGTCCCTCTTCTACCATGATGTTCTCAAAAAATTAAGGCGTAAAATTAAGCATTAATTCCATCAACCAAATTGGAACCCGACCAAAACCTTACAGAATTGCGGATAAATCAAAAAACGCTTTTAAAATGTTTGAAATGGCACCCGAAATCCACTTTTTTGTAATGATTGCGTTCAAAACCAACGCCGGGTGATCTTGGAATACATCCGATATTCCTTTCCAAATACCTCCTCCAATGCCTTTTCTTCATTTTGAATCTGAAAATGGTTCATATACGATACAAATCCGGCAGCCAGAAGGGTGTTGAACGCATTGCCCAACCAAAGGCCAAAGGCCAATAAAAAAAGAAGCATTCCCAAGTACATCGGGTTACGGGTATACACGTAAATACCGTTGGTCACCAATTTTCTGGCCTTTTTGGGACTCAAGGGATCCACTGTGGTCTTGGAGGCCAAAAATTGGCCTACAGCGATGAGAATCACCAAAACACCCAATGCACAGAGTATCATTGAAAGTGTTTTGCGTCCAAAAAAGTCAAACTCCCCAAAGGGCAAAAACCTATCCAAAACATACATCAGACCGCTAAAAACAAGTAGCACCAAAGCTGGGGGTATCCGTAGTCCCATATTCCAAAAGTTATGCTTCGAAATTACTACTTTTGGGCCTTATCTGAATTTTATAGTGTGAGACTTGTCTTTGCCACCCATAACGACCATAAACTCCGTGAGGTACAACAATTGCTTCCCAACTCCATTGAACTGCTCTCCCTAAAGGATATTGGCTGTTTTGATGAAATCCCTGAAACTGGGGAGACCTTGGAGGAAAATGCCAAAATCAAGGCCGATTTTGTGACCCAAACCTATGGTTTGGATTGTTTTTCGGACGATACCGGGCTTTTGGTGGATGCACTCAACGGCCAACCCGGGGTCTACTCAGCCCGATATGCCGGAAAGCAAAAAAACGCCCAAGACAATATGGGCAAATTACTTTCCGAAATGAAAGGAAAAGAGAATAGGAATGCGCATTTCAAAACCGCCATCCACTTGAATACTGGAGGTGAAAGCATTGTTTTTGAAGGCATTGTTGAAGGTGTCATCACCGAAAAGGAGGCCGGGACAGGTGGTTTCGGATACGACCCCATCTTCATGCCTGCCGGCCATGACAAAACCTTTGGGGAACTGTCCCCGGAGACCAAAAATGCCATCAGTCACAGGGGAAGGGCCATCCAGAAATTGGTGGGCTTTTTAAAAAAGAGGTCGCAATAGCTTCCACGGAATATATTTAGCGTACATTTGCCGCTTTATTAACGCCGCCGGTATGGGCAAGGTGTTGCGATGGGCTTGAAAGGGTTATACGAAAATCGCTCTATGCAACACAACATATTTGCGATTTAAGGTATACACCGCTATGACAAAATTTGAAGCCTTGGGGTTAGATCAACCCCTATTGGATGCTATTTCCGATCTTGGATTTGAATCTCCATCCGAAGTACAAGAAAAATCAATCCCCATTCTTTTGGAACAAGACACCGATTTGGTGGCCTTGGCCCAAACCGGAACAGGTAAGACCGCTGCTTTTGGTTTTCCCATGATCCAAAAGATCCATGCGGAGAGCCGGACTACACAAGGTTTGATTCTTTCCCCTACCCGTGAACTGTGTTTGCAGATTACCAACGAACTAAAATTATACTCCAAATACATTAAAGGTCTGAACACCGTGGCCATCTATGGTGGCGCCAGTATCACGGAACAGGCCAAACAGATAAAACGTGGCGCACAGATTGTCGTGGCCACGCCTGGCCGGATGAAGGACATGATCGGCCGTGGCATGGTGGACATTTCCAAAATTGATTACTGTGTTTTGGATGAAGCTGATGAAATGCTGAACATGGGCTTCTATGAGGACATCAAAGACATTTTATCCAACACACCACAAGAAAAATTGACATGGTTGTTTTCGGCGACCATGCCCAAGGAAGTGGCTTCCATCGCCAAAAAATTCATGCACCAACCCGTGGAAATCACCGTGGGCACCAAAAATGCAGGGGCATCAACGGTACAGCATGAGTACTATGTGGTAGGCGGACGTGATCGCTACGCAGCCCTGAAACGTTTGGCCGATGCCAATCCCGGTATATTTTCAGTTGTTTTTTGCCGTACAAAACGCGATACCCAACGTGTGGCCGAAAAATTGATCGAAGACGGATACAACGCAGGGGCATTGCATGGAGACCTAAGCCAGAACCAGCGTGACCTCGTCATGAACGCCTTCCGAAAAAAGCAGGTGCAGATGTTGGTGGCTACGGACGTAGCTGCTCGTGGAATTGATGTGGATGACGTGACCCACGTGATCAACTATCAGTTGCCCGATGAGATCGAGACCTATACCCACCGAAGTGGACGTACGGGACGAGCCGGTAAATCAGGTATCTCCATGGTTATTGTCACCCGTTCCGAACTGAGAAAGATCAAGGCCATTGAAAATAAAATCAAACAGGAATTTCTAAAGAAAAACATTCCTGATGGAATCGAAATCTGCGAGATTCAATTATATCACTTGGCCAACAAAATCAAGGAGACCAAGATCAACAAGGAGATTGATAGTTACCTTCCCGCCATCAATGATGTATTGGAAGGTATAGACCGCGAGGAGCTTATCAAGAAAATAGTTTCCGTAGAGTTTACCCAGTTCTACAACTATTACAGCAAAACCAAAGACCTTAATAGTCAAGATGGTAGCAGGGATAGAGATGACAAAGGGACTTCCAAAGGAGAAATTCCAAATGAAGGTTCCGTGCGTTACTTTATCAATGTTGGTGAGCGCGATGGTTACGATTGGATGTCGCTGAAAGACTTTCTAAGGGATACATTGAACCTGGAAAAAGAAGACATTTTTAATGTCGACACCAAAGACAGTTTCTCCTTCTTCAATTCTGATGCGCATCTAGCCGAATTAATTATCCAAACCTTTACCGAATTCAAATTGGAAGGTCGCTTCATCAATGTGGAAATTTCTACCAAGCCCGGTGGTGGCGGTGGAAAAGGTGGAGGCAAAAAACGTGGACATCGAAAAGGTGGACACCGAAAAGGCGGAAGCAACAAACCATCCTTCAAAGGAGGAAAAAAAGGTGGATACGGTAAGAAAGGTGGCAAAAAGAGGTCTGGATTTTATTAGTTAATTCTATATTAAATCACACGGGCTTCCTGTTTATTTTTCTTTGTTTAGTATTTTTATACCTACAAAGATTGCATGAGAAGATATCTACTTTTACTTTTTTCCTTGACCGTTGGATTTTGCTTTGCCCAAAATGACGACGAATCCAGCGTTCAGGAGGAGTTGACTGCTACGGTAATCAATGCCCAAAGTGATTTTCCTTTGGAAAGTGTTCACGTCATTAACCTTAACCAGGTAAAAGGGACCATCACGGACCAAAATGGAAAATTCACCATTCAAGCGGCCGTAAATGACACCTTATACCTTTCCTACTTGGGGTTTAAGACCCAAAAAGTACGGGTCACCAATGATATGTTCCGGTTCAAGGATACCAAAATAGCGTTGACCGAGCTGGCCTATGCCTTGGAAGAAGTCATCGTTAAACCTTATCAGCTTACAGGCTATCTGGAAATCGATGTAAAGAATCTTCCCATCAACAATGCCTATCAGTACAGCATCTCCGGTCTGAACACCAGTTATGAAGGAGGAAATAAGAGTCCCAGTGCCGTGACCAAGGTCTTGGGGGCCATCTTGAATCCGGCCGACCTCCTGCGGAACCTCTTTGGAAAAAAGCCCAGACAGATGCGGAAATTGCGTCAGATGAAAGAAGATGACAACATCCGGAATCTTCTGGCCTCCAAATTTGATCGGGAAACCCTCACCGAACTGCTCCAATTGGAAAAAGTGGACATCGAGGACATTTTGAATAACTGCAACTATTCAAAATCCTTTATCAATACGGCCAATGACCTGCAGATATTGGATGCCATCTCCAGCTGTTACGAAGAGTACAAAGTACTCAACCGAAAGTAACAAACACCGTTTTACGCTTTGCCCGAAGTGCCTTGGGACTATAAATAAATTTTAGTTTTCCATATTCATTTTATAGCTTTAGGGAAAATCCCAATGCATGAAAAAACTACTTGTACTCATGTCAATTCTGTCCATTTTGTTCGGTTGTAGGGAAGCTAAAAAAGAGCAACAAGCCACAGAGCAGGTAGTTGAGGAACAAAGCCCCAAAAAGGAGGTTCCTTTTGTATGGGAAGGGGCCAATATTTATTTTCTGCTTACAGACCGTTTCAACAACGGGAACCCGGACAATGATATCAATTTTGACAGAACTGAGGATACTGCCATACTCCGAGGCTTTGAAGGCGGTGACCTCCAAGGGGTAACCCAGAAGATCAGGGAAGGCTATTTTACCGACTTGGGCATCAATGCCATTTGGCTCACCCCGCTAGTGGAGCAAATCCATGGCGCAACGGACGAAGGATCTGGGAAGACCTATGGCTATCATGGCTACTGGGCCAAAGATTGGACAGCCTTGGACCCTAATTTTGGCACTCGAAAGGATTTGGAGAACATGGTAAAGGCGGCCCACGCCAAGGGCATTCGCATTCTTTTGGATGTGGTGCTCAACCATACCGGTCCTGTTACCGAAAAAGACCCGGCCTGGCCCGATGATTGGGTTCGCACAGGCCCCAAATGTGATTTCACTTCCTACGAAACCACTACCGAATGTACCTTGGTGGAAAATTTACCCGATGTACTTACCGAGTCCAATGAATCCGTGGAACTTCCCGATGCCCTATTGGCCAAATGGAAGGAAGAGGGCCGGTTAAGCCAAGAACTGGATGAATTGCAGCTGTTCTTCGAAAGGACAGGATATCCTAGAGCTCCACGATACTACATCATCAAGTGGCTTACCGACTATATCAATGATTTTGGGGTGGATGGGTTCCGTGTGGATACGGTAAAGCACGTGAACGAAAATGCATGGGCAGATTTGCACAAAGAAGCCAATTACGCTTTTGAAATGTGGAAAAAGAAGCATCCGGACCATATTTTGGACAACAATCCTTTTTATATGGTCGGCGAAGTGTATGACTATGGCATTTCGGGAGGACGGGAATTTGATTTTGGGGACAAAAAAGTGGATTACTTCAACTATGGCTTCAAAAGCCTGATCAATTTTGAGTTGAAGGATGATGGCATGAAGGAATATGAAACCATTTTCAAAAAATATAGTAGCCTACTCAATACCAAACTAAAAGGAAAAAGTGTCCTTAACTATCTTACCTCCCATGACGATGCCTCCCCTTTTGACAAGGAACGCAAAAAACCGTACCGTACTGCCAATGTACTGTTGCTGACCCCAGGTGCTTCACAAGTATACTACGGGGACGAAACCTCCAGAACCCTTACCATTGAAGGAGCTGAAGGTGATGCCACTTTACGGTCTTTCATGAACTGGGAAGAATTGGACAGTCTGGCAAATGTTCAAAAGATTCACGAACACTGGCAAAAGTTGGGTCAGTTCCGAAGGAACCATCCTGCCATTGGAGCTGGGCGTCATAAACGTATATCCAAATCTCCTTATGTGTTTTCCAGAACCTATGTTGATGGGGACTATCGGGATAAAGTGGTGGTTGGACTTGACCTGCCCACGGGCAAAAAATCCCTTAGTGTGAAAGGTTTCTTTGGGGATGGCACCAAATTATATGATACCTACTCAGGCACTGAAGTGACTGTTACCAAAGGTAAAGTTCTTTTGGACAATGCATTTGATATGGCCCTTTTGGAATTGGTGGAATGATCAATTCCGGGAATGCAGTGCAATCCGGTTACCTTCCGAATCCAAGAACAAACCCATATACCCCACATCTGGACTAATTTGGGTCTTAGGCTTTAAAATTTTGCCTCCTGACGGCTCCACACGGTCCAATTCTTGCTGCAAATCGGAACAGGCAAAATAAATCAGCACCCCTTCCGTATTACTGGGCGTATACCAATCAGTATTCTGGATAAGACATCCTGCCGCCCCGGTTTTGGTCTCATCCCATGGAAACCATCCCATCTTGGTGCCGCCTAAATCATGTACCTGGATGGCAACCCCAAAAACCGCTTCGTAAAAATTTTTGGCCCGGTCCATATCGGTAACGGGAATCTCAAACCATCCTACCATGTTTCGTTCCATATTATCCCTCCAAATTTGATTTTAAATTGTCCAAGCCCTCCTCAAAATCCTTTCCTACCATTTTGTCCATGTTCATGAACAACATCATAATACTGAACGGAAATTTATTTTTCCCGGAAAACCCCCAAGTTACCTTGGTGGTATCGGCATCTACCGCTTCGGTGGCCAAATAGGCATCGGAAGTGGACTTCCAAGGTTTCAGGAATCGAAGTTCGGACTCAACGCGTTCGCCTTCCACAATTTTGGTGATTTCCTGTTCTCCTTCGCCAACATCCTTATTCCCATTCCAATAACTTATGGCGCCCACCTCTCCATCGGTCCCCGTGAACTTTTTCTCCATATCGGGGTCTTTCTGGTTCCAAGGGGACCATTGGTCTTGATTCTTGAGAAATCGGAGGTTTTCAAAAACCTCGGATTTGGGTTTCGCGATTACAATGGATCTTGAAACATGGTACGTCTTGGGTGCAATGACCGCCAAAATAATAATGAGCAGCACAACTCCCGCCAGAATATAGAGTATCGTATTCATTTGTTTTTGAATTGGTTACCCTCTAAATGTACAAAAAACTTTATTCCGAAAGATACCGCTCAATAATGCCTTCAACGCTTTTGATGGATTTCTTGGTCCAGTCCAGGCGTTTCCCAAGAATTTCATCTTGAGAGAGTTGCCAATCCACATTGGATTTCCTGATTTTTTGGGCCAACTCTTGTATAATGATCGCTGCCGATACGGAAACATTCAGACTTTCCGAAAAACCGACCATGGGTATTTTCAGGTATCCATCTGCTTGTTGCATTACCTCTTCGCTTAAACCTTCCTTTTCCGTCCCAAAGAAAACAGCGGTTTTTTCCTTCGGAAAGAAATCCGGAAGCAGCAGGGAATCGTTATGTGGGGTCGTGGCGATGATTTGATACCCCAATTGCTTCAATTTAGAGATGCATTCAGAAGCATCCCCATATTTATGCACATCCACCCACTGTTCGGCCCCAACGGCAATGTTCTTGTCCAACCGTTTTTGAAAACGGTCTTCCACCACATGCACCTCTTGGACTCCAAATACATCACAACTCCGCATAATAGCACTGGTATTGTGCATTTGATACACATCCTCAATGGCCACGGTGAGGAATTTGGTGCGGTTTTGCAATACCTCAAGGAAGCGCTGCTTGCGTTCTTCGGTCAAATACCCTTCTAAATAGGTCAACAAATCATCATTTTGCATAAATGCCAAGATAGAAAAAAATGAAATTCCTATTTTTGAACCTCCCCTGCTCTGGTAGCCCCAAACTTCCAACTAAGAAAACTAAACAATGGTCAAAAAGAAAATAGTGGTGCTCACTGGCGCGGGAATGAGTGCGGAGAGTGGCCTCAAGACTTTTCGCGATTCCAATGGACTGTGGGAAGGTCACGATGTCATGGAAGTGGCCTCTCCCCAAGGTTTTGCCAAAAATCCTGAATTGGTCCTTGACTTTTACAACCAACGCAGACGACAGCTTTTGGAGGTCAGTCCCAATGCGGGACACCATGCTTTGGTAGACTTGGAAAAACATTTTGAGGTGAGCATTGTGACCCAAAATGTGGACAACCTCCATGAACAGGCCGGCAGCTCCCATGTGGTGCATTTGCACGGCGAGCTGTTCAAAGTGCGTAGTACCCAGGACGAAACCCATGTATTGGAATGGAAAAAGGACCTGGTCTTGGGCGATGTGGATGCCAAAGGGCACCAACTACGCCCCCACATAGTCTGGTTCGGGGAAATGGTTCCCATGATGGAGACTGCAGCCCAAATCACACAATTGGCCGACATCCTGATCATTATAGGGACCTCCATGCAGGTATACCCTGCTGCCAGTTTAGTGAATTATGTGACGGGGCAGACCCCAATCTTTTTTGTGGATCCCAAACCCAATGTACGACCATCGGACTTTAGGAACCTGACCATTATTTCCCAAACTGCTGTGGAAGGGGTTCCTACTCTTGTGAATCACTTATTTGATACAATGACCTGACTCCAATGGCCCAATCCAACAAACTCTTTTTCTGTGCTTCGGTAAGTCTGGCCTCTTTGTGGGTCCATGTATATTCTTTGAGAGGCATTTTGCCTTTTTTAACTTCCTCGACCAATTCTTCCAGCTTATGATCCTTCTTTTTGACCGAATAATTTCCCCAATCCGAAAAATTAAGCTCCTCCTTGCCTTCCTTGACATGGTGGTCCAACCAATACGAAATCGGCGCCACATTATTGTACCAAGGATAGACCGTGTTTCCGCTATGACAATCATAACAGGTAGACTTCAAAATCTGTTTGACCTCTGTACTGGGGTTGGTTTCGGCCTCAAAAACCGCAACATAATCACCATCGGAAAGATTTTTGTTTGGTCTGTAAAATTGCATACCAATCAGGACGACCAACAAGACAATTCCTATTTTTTTTACTATTTTCATTCGTAATGGATTTTAACTAAAAATACACTTTTGTGACCAAACAACAGCTACATATCCAATTGCATTCAGGAAGGCTTTCCAAGGTACACATAGATCAATTGGTGGAACAATTGGTGAAACAACCTTCGTTGACCGAGTCACTCTTTCTTGAAGTTCTCCAAGAGGACAAAATAGGAACTTTCAATGCCAGCTGGACCTTTGATCATTTAATGCGGAAAAGATTGGTCTACCTATTACCCATGATGACCCTTTTCACGAATAGCCTGTCCGAACTGCAGTGCGAATCCTGTATACGCTCCATGGCCCATGTCTGCGAAATGATCACAAAAGCCTATTTTAAGAAAACGGATCCCGTGTTCATCAAGAATATTGCCGATGAGCATCTCGAAAAAATAATGATCTCCTGTTTCGACTGGCTCATTAGTCCCATGAACATGGCCCCAAAGGTGTTTTCCATGACCAGTCTTTACTATTTGGGGTTGAAATTTGATTGGGTGCATCCTGAATTACGCGTTATTTTGGAGGATTCCTACGCCTCGGGTACGATCGGATATCAGAACAGGGCCAAAAAAACACTGGACAAGCTGGCCAAATTAAGCCAATAAACTCTACAAGTTTGAGTATCTTTGCCACTTTCAAAACAGTACGTAAAGATGTCCCTAACGCAACTCAATGCCATATCACCGATCGATGGTCGGTATAGAAACAAAACTGAATCCTTACAAAATTACTTTTCCGAGGAAGCACTCATCAAATACCGTGTCCAGGTAGAGATCGAGTATTTCATCGCCCTTTGTGAAATACCGCTGCCCCAATTGTCCCATTTTGATGGCACCAAGTTTGAGGAGCTTCGGTCCATTTACAGGGATTTTTCGGCTGAAGATGCACAGGCCATCAAAGAGATTGAAAAAACCACCAACCACGATGTAAAGGCAGTTGAGTACTTCATCAAGCAGCGTTTTGATGCCTTGGGATTGGAAGACCATAAAGAATTCATCCATTTTGGGTTGACTTCACAGGACATCAACAACACCGCCATTCCACTTTCCATCAAGGAAGCGATGAACGACAGCTATGTTCCTTCCTATTTTGAGGTTTTTGAAAAATTGAAGGAGTTGGCCAAGGAATGGGAAAATGTGCCCATGTTGGCGCGTACCCACGGACAACCGGCCTCCCCTACCCGTCTGGGCAAGGAAATCGATGTGTTTGTGGAGCGTTTGAAAGAACAGTTCAATTTATTGAACGATATTCCCAGTGCCGCTAAATTTGGAGGGGCCACAGGAAACTACAATGCCCATAAAGTGGCCTATCCCAACATCGATTGGAAAGCCTTCGGCAGCAAGTTTGTACAGGAAAAGTTGGGTCTTTACCACTCCTTCCCCACAACCCAAATTGAGCATTACGACCATATGGCCGCTTTGTTCGATTGCCTTAAACGCATCAATACCATCTTGATCGACCTCAACCGGGACGTTTGGACCTATATTTCCATGGATTATTTCAAACAGAAGATAAAAAAGGGAGAAGTGGGCTCATCGGCCATGCCGCATAAGGTAAATCCCATAGATTTTGAGAATTCCGAAGGAAACTTGGGGCTGGCCAATGCCATTTTTGAGCATCTATCGGCCAAACTTCCCATTTCCCGATTGCAGCGCGATTTAACAGATAGTACCGTATTGCGAAACGTAGGAGTGCCCTTTGCCCATACCTTGGTCGGGTTTCAATCCACGTTGAAGGGGTTGAACAAACTGGTGTTGAACCAAGCAAAATTTGAGCAGGATCTAGAGGACAACTGGGCCGTGGTAGCTGAGGCCATCCAGACCATTTTACGCCGTGAAGGCTATCCCAATCCGTACGAAGCCCTTAAGGGCTTGACCCGAACAAACGAAAAGATTACCCAGAACTCCATTGCGGATTTTATTGAGACTCTGGAGGTTTCGGATGCCATCAAAACAGAATTGAAACAAATAACCCCAGCGAATTACACCGGGGTTTAATTAAACTCGAATTTCTCCGATTTGATACTTTAACTATCTCTCCTTGTGGATTTCCACTTGGTGCGGATACGGAATTTCGATTCCAGCGGCATCCAGGGCCAATTTGCAGTTTTCATAGGTGGCAAAGTACACATCCCAATAGTCCTCAGGCTTACAAAAGGGCCGTACCGCAAAGTTCACGGAGCTATCCGCCAGTTCCAATACGTTTACGGAAGGGGCCGGGTCTTCCAAAACCTTGGGGTTCGTGGTAAGGACTTTTAGCAGCACCTCTTTGGTTTTTTTGATGTCCTCTCCATAGCCCACACCGATTACGGTATCTACCCGCATTTTGCCTTCGGTGGTGTAATTGATGATGTTTCCATTGGCCATGGCCCCATTGGGGATAATGGCCAGCTTGTTCTGAGGGGTCACCAGTTTGGTGGTGAAGATTTCAATGCCCTTTACCACACCCAAAACACCTTGGGCCTCTATAAGGTCGCCAATGCGATACGGTTTAAAGATCATGAGCAATACCCCACCCGCAAAATTGGAAAGGGAACCTTGCAAGGCCAGACCCACGGCCAAACCTGCCGCCGCTATCACCGCAGCGAAGGTGGTAACGTCCACGCCCAATCTTGAAATGACTATAATGATCAAAAATACCTTGAGGCCCCATGACACCAAATCCAATAGAAATCGCTGCAAGGACTCATCGTATTTACTTTTGGACATGACCTTTCTGGCGGTCTTTACAATCTTTTTGATGATCCACGCGCCTATGACGTAAATAAGGATCGCGGTGAGGAGCTTGGGTCCAAACTCCTTGGCCAATTCCAGGCCGTAGTTCATCCATTCTTCTGCTTTTTCCATAGTGTAGTTGATTTGTTAGTGTTCCTATTATGAGACACTAAGTTAAAAAAGAAGGTCACAAAACCCCGAGGATTTGGCAGATATCAATAAAAAAAGGGCAACTATTGTCGCCCCTTGGATTGTGTTGTGCCCGATTGTTATCCTTTCAAAAATTCGCCAATCTCGCCCAGTCCCTCTCCTTTGTAGTCCGATTTTTGGATGGCCTGCATAAGCTGTATGATGTGGGCCGGGTTCATATCCTTGCCTAAAACCCGAACCAGGGCAAAGCCCTTGTCATCACTGTCGCCGTAGATGATCACTTCATCAATGGCATCTTCCTCACCCAAATATTTTACCACGCCCTTGCCGTACTTGGAGTTGATCTTCATGAGTTCCACAAAGTCACCGTTTTTTAGGATCTCCCGCACCTTGTTCCGCTCCACTTCAAATTCCGCGGCATTGCCCGAATTCTTTTTGAACGCCAAAAGGTTGAACTTCCGAAGGGATTCCACCGCCTCCTTTTGGGTCGGGGTCAAATCCACCGCATCCATTTTAAGGATACTTGCCGGGACATCCACAACGATAAAATTGGGATTCTCCGAATTGTGTACGTAGTATTCCTGTAAACTCTGGCGTGAAGAGCAAGAAGCCAAAAGAGCCGCTCCCATTACCAAAATGCCTTTTACTATATTTTTCATCTGTACTTTTTTTGATTGATTTGTTTTTGATAGAATCAGCTGACAGTGATTGGTTGATGAAACTTGCATTTTGTTACACCATGGCCCCATCACTGCCAACCGAATACATTCTCTACTCTTGCTTGCCCGCCTTGTTCAACTCTTCGGGGAGGTTCATTTTTTTGGTCAAGGAATTGATCTTGTTCAAATCAATATCACCGGTCAATGAAAGCAGTACCGTCTCTATCTTTCTGCCATCGGCCTCCACTTCGTTCAGATCGGTGACCAACATCAGCAGTTCGCTTACATGATCATCGTCCCTGCCTTGCTTAATGTAAAACTTCACATTGGCATCCTTGTCCTTCACACGCATAAGCTCTTCCATCTGGGAAGATTTTAGGTAACTGTTCACGGAAGCCCTCATATCGTCCCCTATCTTTTTGTTTTCCGTGGTAAAAACTTTCAAGCTTTTAAGGCTACTGGCAATATCCATAAAATCCCGGGCCTCTGGGTCGTTCACTTCCACATCGATTTTTGCCAATAGGTTGAACATGCTCTTGTTCACCACCACGGAGGTAACCTCATCCAAGTCTTCAAACTTATCGAACAAGGATTGTGAAAATCCCGACAATGGGAGAGCTGCGATCAAAATGATTAAAATATTCCTTCTCATGTTTTTCGTTTTTAATTGTTGTTGTAAATTTTTTGTTTTGCTTCCTCGAACTCTTTTAGGTAGGCCACTTTCTCCGTTCCTCGGCCAAAATTCTCCGCTAAAAGTTCAAAAGCCTTTTTGGTTTCTTGGTATGCGTACTCTGCTTTCTTTCTTTCCTGGTACTCATTACCAAAGTAAATGCCAAAGGTCAAAACTGCGACTGCTGCAACGGAAATCCATTTGTATAGATTACTTCTGGTTTTTAATGGAACCTGCTTGGTAAACCGTTCTTCCTTGGCGTTGGAAAAGTAACTGAACATGGGTTTGTATGGCTCAAGGTGCGCTGGTACGCTTTCTTGTGCAAAATACTCCCGAAGCTGTTCCTCCTCAGCCACCGTTGTGTTGGCTTCAAAGTACTTTTCCAATAATTTTTCTATGTTATCCAATGCCATAGCTGTGTTTTTTTATCAATTCTTCCCGTACTGTCTTTCTTGCTCTGGACAATGCCACCCGTACGGCAGTGGGCTTCATGTCCATCAATTCACATATCTCCTCAAATTCGTATTGTTCCACATCGCGTAATTGCAATACCATTTTTTGTTGTTCGGGCAGTTCCTGCATGATCCGTTCCATCCACTGCACACTGTCCTCGGCTTCCAATTGGCGTTGCAATGAAGTGGTTTCGTCACTATAATTGCTATGCACCAATTTTAGGTTACCGGCCTGCTTGGATTTCAATCGGTCCAAACAAAAGTTCTTGGTCATGGTCATCGCAAAGGCCTCAACATTCTTGTACTCCGTCATGGTCTCATTCTTTGACCATAGTTTCATCAGGATTTCCTGTGTGGCGTCCTCTGCTTCCTCCCGCGATACCAAAAGGCGCTTGGCCAGTCGGTACAGCTTGTCCTTAAAGGGCATCACCACATTTAAAAACTCTGATTGTTTCATTGGTTTGTCTTAGTTGTTTGCAGCCCCTTTATATCGGCCTACATTATCACGACGACACATATCGAAATTTGTTACAAAAAATTTGTATTCTGCTTTTATGTACCTATTTTGTACAGCAAATTTGTAAGAAATTATAAAATTTATCGCCTTACTTACCAACCTCATCACATATTTGGAACAAAAATTGAGGAATCCAATAAAAATTCAGCTATGAAAAAATATCTTCTTCCACTGTTGGGGTTAGTGTTCTTCTTTACCTCATGTAACAATGACGATGACCAAATAAAAAATGGGGAAACTCCAAGTTTGAATCCAGGATCTTCTGCCATAAGCCAGCATTTTATGTGGCAGGCCATGAACCTATGGTATTTTTGGCAAGGGGATGTGCCTGATCTAGCCGATGACAGGTTCTCTTCCAATAATGAATACACTTCGTTTGTGGAAGCTACCCCCAATCCAAGGGACTTTTACTACGATGTCCTTCTTTTTAACGATGACCGTTTTAGCTTTTTGAACGACGATTATACCGAATTGGTCAGCAATCTTTCTGGAGTGTCCAAAAGCAACGGACTGGAGTTCAATCTTAAATATTTTCAGGATGAGTTCAATGTCTTCGGATATGTTATTTACATTGTACCTGATTCCGATGCCTCAACCAAAACCATTCAAAGGGGAGACATCTTTACCCGCGTGGATGGTCAACAGTTGACCGAGGACAACTACATCAGCCTTCTTTATGGAAGCAATGATACCTACACCTTGGGTATGGCCGACATTGTTGGAGGTGAAATTGTGGACAATGACACCGAAGTGACCTTGACCAAGATTGAAAACCAAGTGGAAAACCCCATTTTGGTGGCCGAGACCTTGGATATAAACGGCACCAAAATCGCTTATTTGATGTACAACAGATTCTTGAGCGATTTTAACGAAGAACTCAACGCCGCCTTTGGAAAGTTCAAGACGGATGGGGCCACCGAGCTTGTGCTCGACATGCGCTACAACCCAGGGGGCTCGGTAAACACATCCCGTCTCTTGGCCAGTATGATCTATGGCACCAACACCAGTGAACTCTATATTAGACAACGCTGGAACGATAAGATACAAAGCCAATTAAGCACTGCACAATTAGAAGACTATTTCGCCAGTTCCACCGGAACAAGTGCCATAAACTCACTAAATTTAAGTCAAGTATATGTGTTGGCCACGGAAGACTCCGCCTCTGCCAGTGAATTGGTCATGAACGGTCTGGTCCCTTATATGGATGTTATCCACATTGGAGAAACCACAAGGGGAAAAAATGAATTTTCCATCACCTTGGTGGACGACCCGGAAAATGCATTCATTTATGATGAGGACCGAGAAGGCAACATCAACTCCCAGAATAGTTGGGGCATACAGCCCTTGGTGGGAAGAAATGAAAACGCAGCTGGGTTCTACGACTATACCAGCGGTTTAGCTCCCGATATTGTCCTCCCGGAAGATTTGGCCAACTTAGGTGTCCTTGGAGACCCCAATGAGCCGCTTTTGGCCCGTGCCATAGAGGAAATCACCGGAGTGTCGGCCAAGAAAAGTTTTTCGGTTCAGATACCTGCAAAAGGTTTCATTAGTTCCAGGGTTTTGACCCCAGTTCGAGATAACATGTATCTGGACAAGCCGTTGGACGTAAACCTAACGTTGAGCAAGAACCAATATCTACAATAAAAAAAGCGGCCTAGGCCGCTTTTCTTTTTTACTCTACTGTTTGAAAGTTCAGCTGTCGACATTTACCCCTTAAGTTTTCTGGTATTTCCAGGACCTCAGGATGGAAAATTCCGGCCAGCACTTCTATTCCGTTCACCAAGGTATTGGCCGATGATTGCGTGAACATATCATAGTCGGCAATAAAAACCTTTCCCTCCTTGACTGCCTTGATATCATCCCATCCGGGTCGTTTCATTAACAGATGGATTTCCTCCATGGTTCGGTCAATCCCAAAACCGCAGGGAGCAATTACCAAAACCTCTGGGTCGTATTGTGTGATTTTTGACCAAGAGGTGACCACACTATCCCCAGAGGGGTTGGAAAGCATATCCACACCTCCGGCGTAGGCAATCTGATGAGGAATCCAATGACCACAGTTGAATATAGGCTGTATCCACTCCATGAGCATCACCCGCTTGGGCAGTGCCTTGGCCGTACGCAATTGGTCGGTCACCGAACCAATACGCTTATGAAGCCCTTCCAAATACCTATAGGCCACCTCTTCCCTGTCCAACGCCTTCGCAATGGTAATGGCCGATTCAAAAACATCTTCCAAGGATTCAGGGCTAATGGAAATCAGTTCAGGTTGCTTTTTTAAATTGGCCACGGCAGCCGAGGTGCAAGCGGTATCAATCTGGCAAACATCGCACATGTCCTGGGTGAAAATAATGTCCGGGGCCATTTGCTCCAAAAGCGTTTCATCCACATAATATAACTGCTTCCCTTGATGCTTACTGGCCGAGAAAAGCGAATCGATTTCCTGGCTGGACAAATTCTTGCCCTCAAGGATACAGCGAACCACAGGTTTCTTTTCCCGCAAGGCCTGTTCGGGGCACTCAAAGGTGATTCCCGTCAAATGTCCATCAAGGCCCATATCATAGAGCATTTGGGTAACGGCCGGCAAAAAGGAACAGACTTTCAACATAAGATTGGAAAGGGTTTATAGGTTCAAATTCAATCCAAAGGCCAAATTCCTACCACGAGTGGTGAAGCCAATTACTTCGGTATATTCCTCATTCAATAGGTTATAGCCATTGACAAAAACCTTCAACCTGTTGGGCAACAATTGATGCTCCACATATAGATTCACCAAGGAAAATGCCTCCAAAGGTTCGTCCATATAGGTCATGAAGTTGGTATCAAAACGTTCCCCGGTATAGGCATAGCTCAAGGAAAGATTCGTGGTTTCACAAATTTGGTAGCCCAAGGCAAAATTTACCTTGTGCTTGGGAATACGGATGGCATTGTCCCCCTTTCGTTCCGTAAAGGTGTAATTGGCATTGATGTCCAACACATCTACGGGTTTCCAAGACAGCTCCACTTCCACACCACTGGCATCGATTTCATCAGAAATATTGATGCTGGTGAAGTTCTGGTCGTACCCAATGGCATTTTTCTCATTTCTGTTGAAATACAATGCACTTACACGCAATCCATCATTGACCTTGTACTCCACACCCCCTTCAAGGGTTCTGTTCTCCTCGGGCTCCAAGTCTGGATTGGAACCAAAATCCCCGAACAATTGGGTCAAACTTGGCGTAATGTATGAGGTAGCATACGACCCAAACAGTTTGATGTACCCATTGGCGGATGGAAAAACGTAGGAAGGGTTAAGATTGTACACAAAATGACTACCATACTCGGAGTGGTTGTTCCAGCGGCCGCCAAGGTTCAGGTTCAATCCAAAATCGGAAACATACACCACATTGGCATAGGGGTCAACGATATTGAAGTCCGTATCGTTGGAAAAAGTGGCCTCATCCTTGAGATAGTTCACGCCCAAAATGGTATGCCATTTATCGTGGACCACATATTTGTTGTAAAAATCGAGCACCAAATTCTTTCCGTCCGATAAACTCTCACCATAGGTGCTTTTGGAATCCGTTTCGTAATCCGTATACGCTGCGTTCAGGTGCAACGACCCATTGCCATATGCAAAAGATGAGGCAACTCCTGCCCTCTTTTGGTCCACTCTGGAGCGGTTCGGGGCTTCCATGAAATCGGCATCAAATTCATTGGAATAACGGGTCTGGTTTCCATAAACCGACAATCGAAAGTCCTTGGAAAATTGATATCCCAATTTAACATTGGTACTGAAATGGGAAAAATTATCCTCTTCATTCTCCGGGGTCACCGCTGCGGAAAGCCCTTTGGAACTGCGGTTGGAAAAATCCACCACATAATCGAACTTGTCCAAGGTCCCGTTCAAGGAAACCGCATTGCTGAGATTCCCCAAATTGTAGTTTTGATCATCGGCCGTCTGGTTGGTTCCCACCGTGGTTTGAAAGTTCCCTGCCATTTTCTCTTTGGAGCTTTTCTTGGTGGTGATGTTGATCACAGCCGTAGCGGCATTGGTCCCGTAGAGGGTACTGGCCGCTCCCTTGATGATCTCTATGCTTTCAATATTTGCCGTGGAAAGCAATCGCAAGTCGTATTCTTGACTAAAGGATGATGGGTCGGAAACCCTTACCCCGTCAATAATGACCAAAACCTGTCTTCCACGACCCCCACGGGCAAAAACACCCAAAACATCGCCGTCACGTCCACGGCTTCCCGTAATCTCAATCCCACTCTTGGTATTGATAATCTGGGCCACAGTCTGGCCTTGTTTCCGTTCCAATTCCTCAGCAGTGATCTTGATCACCGTTTTTCCTGAATTCTCTCGTTTCAGTTCAAATTTGGAATCGCTCACCACAACCTCATCCAATTGTTGCACGTGGGCCGAATCTTGTTGTTGGGCACAAAGTCCCTTGCCTGCCAAAAGGGCGGCACATAACCATAAATGATTTTTCTTCATTTCGTTTAAATCAATAAACGGGAGCGTAGTATGGTGTTCATACGCAAACTTTTATCCCGAAAGTTTAACATTGTTTGTTTGAATTTGGCAGGTCTCCTGACTTGCTTTATGCGGTTTGACCTTCCCATCCCGGTCGGACAGTGGTTTAGAAGAAACCGTATCCCTTTTTAAGGGTGCCAAAACAAGTTTGGCATAAACTTACAGTTGCGGGAACAGTTCCGGATTTTCACCGGATTCCCTTTTAATCACACGTCAACAACAACGTGCAAACCAAAATTCATCGCGAAAGTAATCAATCTGTTTAATCTTTTTTTGCAAAAGTTAAATAATCTTACTTTTGGTCCATGGCAGAAAAACAATTATCCAAACTTCTCATCGGAGTCGCTTTCTTGCTCCTTATTTTGGGCTGTGGTAAAAAAAAGAAGGCTCCAGCCATCGACCTAGCAACTACGGAAGAATCCCAAATCCAATACGCTACGGGCTTCACGGTCAATCATAATGGACAGTTCACGGAAATTGAGGTTACAGCGGCTTGGCCCGGTTCCGAAAAAAGCTTCAAATATGCCTTGGTGCCCCGGGAGAAGTTGGCCGTCATTACCCTACCCAGGGACGCCTATGATGCCATTGTGGCCACCCCAGTGGAACGCTTGGTGATTACCTCTACCACACATATCCCATCCTTGGAAGCCTTGGGAGTACTGGAATCCGTGGTAGGATTTCCCAATACCGATTTGATTTCATCCCCGGCCACCAGAAAAAGAATTGACCAAGGCCTGATCAGAGAGTTGGGTACCAATGAGAACATCAATACCGAGGTGGTGCTGGAACTCAACCCTGAACTGGTCATGGGATTTGGCATCAACGACACCAACAAGGCTTATGACATCATCAAACGCGCTGGAATTCCTGTGGTCTATAATGGGGATTGGGTGGAACAGACCCCATTGGGAAAAGCGGAATGGATCAAATTCTTTGCCCCTTTCTTTCAGAAAGAAATGGAGGCCGATAGCATTTTTAACGATATTGAAAAGTCTTATCAAGAGGCCAAAATACTGGCCAAAAATGCCAAAGAACGTCCTACCGTACTTACTGGGGGACTCTACAAGGATGTATGGTATGTTTCTGGAGGAAAAAGTTGGATGGCGCAGTTTTTAAAGGACGCCAATACCGATTATATCTGGGCCGATACGAAAGAGACCGGAGGAATTGGTCTAAGTTTGGAGGCCGTCCTGGAAAAAGCACAACAAGCAGATTATTGGTTGAATCCGTCCCTTCACGGGACCTATGACGAATTGGAACAGGCCAACATCCATTACCTCCAATTTTCGGCATTTTCCAATAAGAACGTATATTCCAATGCCATCAGAAAGGGAGCCACGGGTGGATTGATTTTTTATGAATTGGCACCCCAACGCCCCGATTTGGTGTTGAAAGACCTTATTTCCATCTTGCATCCGGGACTCTTGACCGATTATGAACCTCATTTTTATAGGCCTTTGCAATAGATGTCGCACCCAAGATCATATCGCCTTTCCTTTGTGTTGATTTCGGTCGCGCTCTGCCTTGCATTGGTATTGAATATCAGTTCGGGTTCCGTTTCCATTCCCTTTTCGGCAACCCTCTCTGGGCTTTTGGGCAAACCCTTGGAAGTGCCCTCATGGGAATACATCCTTTGGGACTATCGCGTTCCCAAGGCATTTACCGCACTTTTGGTAGGTGGTGGGCTTTCCCTGAGTGGACTTTTGATGCAGACCCTCTTTCGGAATCCCCTGGCAGGACCCTTTGTCTTGGGCATTAGCTCCGGCGCCAGTTTGGGGGCCGCACTGCTTTTGATGGGCACCTCCTTCATTTCAAGCTTTGCTTCCCTATCCTTTGTGGGCGATGTGTCCCTGACCATTGCTGCCAGTCTGGGCAGTTTTTTGGTGCTGGCCGTAGTGCTAACCGTTGCGCAACGCATACGCGACACCATGGCCTTATTGGTCATTGGATTGATGTTTGGCAGTATCACCTCGGCATTGGTCAGCGTGCTGGCTTATTTTACCAGCGCGGAAAGTTTACAACGCTTTATCTTTTGGTCCTTTGGTAGTGTGGGGAATTTGAGTTCCCAACAATTATCGCTTTTGGCGGGGATCGTGTTCTTGGGCGTTTTGCTCTGTATTCTCTCCATCAAAGCCCTAAATGCCTTCTTATTGGGAGAGCATTATGCCCAAAGTCTTGGAGTTTCCCTTAAAAAATCGAAGTGGACCATCATCATCGCAGCGGGATTGTTGGCCGGTGGCATAACCGCCTTTGCCGGCCCCATTGTCTTCATCGGTTTGGCGGTACCACACCTTACGCGACAGATATTCGACACCATGGAACACCGTATTTTGGTGCCTGCCGTATTCCTGTATGGGGCCATTCTCATGCTGCTCTGTGACACCTTGGCGCAATTGCCCAACTCAGTGAACGTATTGCCCATCAATGCCATTACCTCATTGGTAGGGGCTCCTGTTGTAATATGGTTGCTGGTACGAAAACGCAAAATGATATTCTGATGGACCCAGTTGAAGAACATATCCTTTCTACCAAAGAACTTGCCATTGGGTATGGTGCAAAAGTTGTGGCAAAACACATCAATTTCTCTTTGGAAGCGGGAACCTTGTGCAGTATTGTTGGGGCTAACGGAATCGGGAAATCCACCTTGCTCCGAACCTTGGGCAGCTTCCAACCCAAACTAGGGGGCCGCATTTACCTGAAGGGTAAAGCATTGGAGGACCATTCCCCATTCGAAATGGCACAAAAACTCAGTGTGGTCCTCACCGAACCCCCTGCATCCAAAAATCTTACTGTCCAAGAACTCATTGCTTTGGGAAGACAACCCTATACCAATTGGTTGGGAAGCCTTACCATATTGGACAAAGAACACATCAACCAAAGTATAAACGCCTTTTTGCTCAACGATTTGCGAAATGCCAAATGCCATGAATTGAGCGACGGCCAGTTGCAACGGGTTCTTATTGCCCGGGCCATGGCCCAGGACACCCCTTTGATTCTTTTGGATGAACCCACCACCCATTTGGACCTCTATCACAAGGTTCAAATCTTGAAATTGTTGCAACAATTGGCCCATGAAAGCAAGAAAACCATCGTCTTTACCACCCATGAGATTGACTTGGCCATCCAGCTATGCGATAAGACCTTGATTTTGGACAGCGTAAACAACCCGTTCGGGGCACCATGCGAACTGATTGAGCAACATCATTTTGAACGCCTGTTTCCTTCGGAAATGATTCAGTTTGATGCCAAAACGGGCACGTTCAAGGTGAATAAGTAAGTTATTTTCCATTTCGGCATCCATCGGAATCCGTTATCTTTATCCGAAGAAATCTTTTCATGAGTACAGAACTGATCTATCTATTCATAGGAATCATTGCCTTGGCATTAGGGCTGTTTGGTGGCATGTACATCCAAAAACTAAAGACCAAGTCCACCGAAAGTGTTTGGGCAGAACGGGAGCAACAACTCCATGCCTCCATCAAATCCCTCAATGATAAATTGTTGTTGGGTGATGAGGAACGGAAACAGTTACAATCCGAAAAAGAACAGCAAAGCAACCAGTTGGTGCGTTATCAAGCTGATTTGGAAAACCTTCAACTCAAAAACAGGGAACAAAAGGAAGAGGTTGAAAAACTACAGGAAAAGTTCACCAAAGAGTTTGAGGTACTAGCCAACAAAATTCTGGAAGAAAAGAGTGAAAAGTTCACCAAGAGCAATAAAGAGAACATTGAGAACATCCTCACCCCTCTCAACAAAAAGATAAAGGAGTTTGAGGAAAAGGTGGAAAATTCGCAAAAGGAGAACATCAGTATCCACTCGGCCTTGAAGGAGCAGTTGCACCACCTCCAGAACCAAAACCTTAGGATAACCCAAGAGGCGGAAAACCTGACCAAAGCATTGAAAGGCGATAGCAAAATGCAGGGAAACTGGGGAGAATTGGTGTTGGAGCGGGTCTTGGAAAAGTCTGGTTTGGAGAAAGATAGGGAATATAGTGTTCAGCAAAGCTTTACCCGTGAAGATGGCAGTAGGGTCTTGCCCGATGTCATTATTCATTTACCGGATGGCAAAAAAATGATTGTGGACTCCAAGGTCTCATTGACCGATTACGAGCGGTATACCAATGCCGAGGAAGATGACCGACCCAAATTCCTGAAAGATCATATCAACTCACTGCGAAAGCATGTGGAGCAGTTGTCCGCCAAAAAGTATGAGGACCTCTATGAAATGGAAAGCCCGGATTTTGTGCTGATGTTCGTACCCATTGAGCCTGCCTTTGCCGTGGCCATAAACGAGGACGTTTCACTCTACAACAAGGCCTTTGAACAGAACATTGTCATTGTGACCCCATCTACCTTGCTTGCCACGCTTCGTACCATTGATACGATGTGGAGCAACGAAAAGCAACAAAAAAACGCCATGGAAATTGCCCGACAGGCAGGAGCCCTGTATGATAAGTTTGTAGGTTTTATGCAGGATCTGACCCAAGTGGGCAAAAAAATGGATGATGCCAAAGGGGAATACAAAAATGCCATGAACAAGTTGTTCGACGGTCGAGGTAACATAGTAATCAGTATCGAAAAATTACGAACCATGGGGGCCAAAGCCAAAAAGTCCTTGCCCGAGCCTATTTTAAAGCGTGCCCTCGAGGATGATTTTGAAGAAGACCCTAAACTAGAACTATAAGTCGTGAGAAAGTTTTTATTTATCGCCATTTCTGCCATAGTGTTGGGAATCGCAGCCTATTTTGCCTTTATCTACTACGTGCCCTTCAGTGAGGGCTATCGCTCCGGGGAGCTCATCAAGTTCAGTCGTAGGGGTGTGATCGCAAAGACTTGGGAAGGGCAAATCAGTCAAGGGCTTTCGGGCACCAATGTGTTTTCCTTTTCCGTGGAGGACAACCAAACGGAAATCATCGAAAAGATGAAGGAATATCAAGGCCAGTACATCAAAGTGACCTATAAGGAACGCTACGCCACCTTCTTTTGGCTGGGTGATACCAAATATTTTATCACCGAAGTGGAAACCGAGAAGTCACCGCTATTCAGAAATCAATGAAAAAATTCAAGTCGTCCAAAGAAAGTAGGGTCTCCATTACCGAACTGATGCTCCCCTCCCATTCCAATTTTGGGGGCAAGGTGCACGGTGGGCACATTCTTAACCTTATGGACCAAATAGCTTTTGCCTGTGCCTCCAAACATTCGCAAAGCTACTGCGTGACCGCCTCCGTGAACCGGGTGGATTTTTTAAATCCCATTGAAGTGGGTGAATTGGTCACGCTCAAGGCCTCCATCAACTATACCGGAAAGACTTCCATGGTGGTCGGGGTCCGGGTAGAATCCGAAAATGTGACCACAGGGGAGGTAAAACACTGCAACTCTTCCTATTTTACCATGGTATCCAAAGGAAAGGATGGGAAAAACAAAGCGGTTCCGGGATTGATTTTAAAAAGCAAACAGGACATCCGTCGATTTGCCCGAAGCAAGGAACGGAAGCAATCCGCCTATAATCGCGACAGCAAATACGAATCCAACAACTTTAAGGTAAACGAGTTTTTGGAGTTTCTGGAAGGGGAAAACGTGACTATGGATTTGGACTAAGCCCTGCGGCGGCATCCTCATCCAAAAACCAAACCAGATTTCCCGATGTTGGGTCGACCAGGGTTGCCGGATATACTTTGGCACCTTCGGTTTTCTCTACAACCGCCTTTACTTTTTCCGCTTTGGAAGCCCCGGTGACCAAAAAAGCTACTTCTTTGGCCGTATTGATGACCTTCCCATTGATGGAAACCCTTTTTTGACCTGAATCGGGATGGGTGGCCACCACACAATGGTCTTCAGCATTCCAAAGTTCAATCTCATGGGGGAAAATGGAAGCCGTATGTCCATCATCACCCATACCCAAGATCACCAAATCAAATTGTGGGACTTCCTCTACCCTATCCAAATTGATTTCCAATAGGTTGGCATAGCGCATGGCTTCACTACTGGGGTCATTTTCTCCCAATACACGATGGATATTGGCTTCTGGCACCTCAATTTTTGAAAATAGATGCTCCACGGTCATTTTGTAGTTGCTGTCGTCATCAGTTGGAGGAACGCAGCGTTCATCGCCCCAATAAAAATGAATCTTGTTCCAATCGATTTCATCTGAAAACTTTTGGGCCAATACATCAAATACGATTTTGGGTGTGCTGCCCCCGGAAAGCGCCACATGGAACTCCCCCGAATTGGCCTTCTCCTTAAAATAGGTTGAAAACTGTTCCGCTACTTCTTGTTTATCCTTGTATATTTTTAATTCCATCAACCTCTAATTTCATTTGTTCTTGACTAAACTAGTTCTCGACTGCACTCGAACTGACAATTATTTATTGCTTATTGTTCATTGTTATTAGCAAATCACACAATATCCGGGATCATCGGCGAGATTTTCCCCTGGGTTCCTCCAAAATCCAGATCCATTCATCAGATTATCGGCATTTTCAGGACCCCATACCCCAGCAGCATATCCGTACATACGAACATCCTTGCCATTCTTCCAATAGTCCAAAATGGGATCTACAAACTCCCAAGCGGCTTCCACCTCATCAGCACGGGCATATAGCGTAGCGTCTCCCTGCATGGCATCCAACAAAAGTCGTTCATAAGCCTCCATGACATAGGTTTGCGCCAGACTGGAGTAGTAGAAATCCAAATTGGCACGCTCTACCTTGAATCCCTGCCCTGGGACCTTAACCCCAAATTTGATCAAAATACCTTCATCCGGCTGTATTCTAATAATCAGTTTATTATCCTTGCTGTCCATACCCGAGTCCTTAAAAATCTGGTGGTGCGGTGCCTTAAAATGAATCACGACTTCGGTGACCTTGGTAGGCATCCGCTTTGCGGTACGAACATAAAACGGCACCCCGTGCCAACGCCAGTTGTCCGCATAAAACTTAATGGCAGCATAGGTTTCAGTAGTGGAATTGGGATCTACCCCTTCCTCTTCCCGATATCCGTTCATCTTTTGCCCATTGATTTCAGAGGCTACATATTGGGCACGGATCGTATTATCGAACAAGGTCTGCTCGTCCTTCATAATACGAAGCGATTTCAGGGCTTTTACCTTTTCATTACGGATTTCCTCAGGCTGATTGCCTATGGGCGGTTCCATCACCACCAAGGATACAATCTGAAGCAAATGGTTCTGGAACATATCCCGAAGTGCCCCTGATTTGTCGTAATACCCCCCTCTTTTCTCCACACCAACGCTTTCGGCATTGGTAATTTCCACATGGTCGATATAATTCCGGTTCCACAACGGCTCAAAAATGCTATTGGAAAAACGGGTCACCAATAGGTTCTGTACGGTTTCCTTTCCCAGATAATGGTCTATCCGGTATATCTGGGGTTCCGTAAAATATTTGTGAAGCCCTTTGTTGAGTTGTCTTGCCGTTTCCAGGCTATATCCAAAAGGCTTTTCCACGATCAAACGCTTCCAACCGTTGTTTTGGGTGTTCATGCCTGCTTCGGATAAATTTTGGGCGATGGTCTCGTATAATGTCGGCGGAGTGGAAAGATAATACATGATATTCCCAGAGGTATCATAATCGGCCTTCAGGCTTTCAACACGCTTGCGGAGCGGCGCATAATCCGTATCGTAATCCTTTCCTAAATCCATATAAAAAAGCTTATCGGCAAAACCTTTTACCTCACCCACATCCAGTTTTTGGATTTTCTCTTTCAAATAGGGGCTTTTATACACCACCCTATCCCGGAATGCCTCATCCGTCAGGTCACTTCTACTGGCTCCCAATACCACAAAATTGGGCGGGAGCTGCTTGGCCAAATAGAGATTGAAGAGGCCTGGAATCAATTTTCTTGCGGTCAAATCGCCAGATGCCCCAAAAATCACGAGCATTTGGTTTTCGGTCTTTTTCATACGATAGTTGATATTGGCTGAGTAATTTCTTCGGATGATCGCATACGTCATCCAATGAAGTCCTTTTATATTTGAGCATAACGAATATAAGGTTTATTTTAGGTTCTGATTTCAACAAATAGCTTACTTTAAATTGTCTTAACATAAGAAGCTGAAAACGAAGCACAATGACAGATACGTATGATTTTGGCCTAGTAGGTCTGGGAGTAATGGGACGCAATTTTATCTTGAATGTGGCCGATAATGGCTTTACCGCCTTCGGAAACGATTTGGATACCGAAAAAGTGAATGCACTAATCCAGGAAGGTGGCGATACCTCAAAAGTAAACGCCACTACTGAGGTAAAAACCTTTGTGCAAGCTCTTACCGCCCCAAGGAAAATCATGCTCTTGGTCCCTGCCGGAAAGGTAGTGGACATAGTCATTGAGAGTTTATTGCCCCATTTGGACCAAGGCGATATCATTATTGATGGTGGAAATTCATTTTTTACGGATACGGACCGACGCGAAGCCTATTTGAAGGAAAAAGGCATCAATTTTTTTGGAGCCGGGGTTTCCGGTGGTGCCAAGGGAGCCAGAAAGGGTCCCAGCATCATGCCCGGGGGTTCCCGGGAGGCCTATCAGCATGTGAAACCCATTTTTGAAGCGGTTTCTGCCAAGTATAAAGGTGAGCCCTGCGTGGCGTATTTAGGGCCTAAATCGGCCGGAAACTATGTGAAAATGGTGCACAATGGCATTGAATATGGGTTGATGCAGCTTACTTCGGAGATTTACGACTTGCTCAAAAAAGCGGGTGGACTTTCCAATGAAGAACTCCACAAAACCTATTCGGAATGGAACCAAGGGCGATTACAATCGTTTTTGGTGGAAATCACTTCGGAAATATTTACACAAAAAGACGAGCTCACCAGTAGCGACCTCGTTGATATGATTTTGGACAAGGCCAAGCAAAAGGGAACCGGAAAATGGACTTCCCAAAATGCCATGGACTTGGGCATTCCCATCCCTACCATTGATGTGGCGGTGAGCATGCGGGAAATCTCGGCCCTCAAAGACGAAAGAGTCAAAGCGGATGCACTGTACAACCGCCCAACACCTAAAGGTGTTGACAAAAATGACTTTACCTCCAAAGCTGAACAAGCGTTGTATTTTGCCTTTATCATAACCTATGCCCAAGGTATGCACCAATTGGCAGATGCCTCCAAAGAATATGGTTACGAACTGGAACTGGGGGAAATTGCCAAAATATGGCGTGCCGGTTGCATTATCAGAGCAGCTCTTTTGGCTGATATTACTGATGCCTATCGTGAAGATAAGGACTTGCAAAACCTATTGCTCTCCCCTTCTTTTGTGAAAAAAGTGCAGGGGACGGTTGATGCAGCCCGTGAACTGGTGGCCTATGGTGCGGCCAATGGCATTCCCTTGCCCGGATTGTCCAATGCCCTTACCTACTTTGATGCCTATACCAGCAGTCGTTTACCACTGAACCTCATTCAGGCGCAGCGCGATTATTTTGGTTCCCATACCTATGAACGGGTAGACCGAGAAGGAATTTTCCATACGGAATGGGAGGAATAGCTCCCATCACGTATGATATCTAAATAAACTTATGGACCTCATATCAAACATTCAACAATGGCTTGCCGACCATCCGGTGTCAACGGCCATTATCAAGTATTTGGTTTGGGTCGTTTTGGTTTTTCTGCTTATCAAATGGGTGCGGCAATTGGTCAAGAAAAACCTTCCTGACAATTCATTGAAATACAAAGCCCAAAAGGCCATTGAGGTCATCGGGTATTTTCTGATCATCCTCATCACTATCTCTTACTTTACAGGGAACATCAATGATTTTGGTCTTGCCATTGGATTGCTTACGGCCGGTATTACCATTACCCTGCAAGAATTGATCCTGAGCATTGCCGGTTCCTTCTATATCTTTTTTGTACGGGTCTATAAACCTGGGGACAGAATCGAATTGAACGGCATTAAAGGAGATGTCATTGATATAGACAGCATTTACACTACCATGATGGAGATTGGGGAATGGGTGTCCAGCGATAATTATAGTGGCCGCATTGTCAAAATCAGCAATGCCTTTGTATTCAAGGGTCCCGTGTATAATTACTCCCTTGATTTCCCCTTTGTTTGGGATGAGTTTGACCTTCCCATCCGATATGGTTCGGATATGGAATTGGCCAAACAAATTGTAATTTCCGTAGCGCAGGAAAAATTGTCGGAATATGTGAAAGATTCCATTGCAGGCTGGAAAGATGTCGTTAACAAATACTACATTGAAGACGCCCAAGTTGACCCTACCCTTGCCATCACCATAACCGATAATTGGATTCAGTTCAATTTGCGGTACATTGTGGACTATAAAAAACGGCGGATGACCAAACACCTTCTCAATGAAGAGATTGGCAGAAGGATTTTAGCGACTGACGGTAAAGTGACCTTGGCATCCTCAACATTTGAAATCGTGAGAATCCCAACGTTGGAAGTCAATCAGGATAAAAGTATCGAAAAATAAAGTCAAGTTTTTCCCAGTCGTTCAAAATAGTAATCAACTAATCGCAATACCATGAAAAAACTGCTCAGCACTTTCATTCTCTTGGTCGCTTTTATCCCTTTGGGATATACCCAAGTACAGTCCAATTTGGAACTCTTGGACATCTTCAACATGGAGTACGTTTCGGACCCGCAGATTTCCCCTGATGGCTCCAAAGTCATCTACGTACGGAATTTTAAGGACGTCATGACCGACAGAAACCTATCCAATCTTTGGATCGTGAATTTTGACGGTTCCAACAATCGCCCATTGACCACGGGAAACCACAATGATTTTGCACCCAAATGGTCCCATGACGGCACAAAAATTACTTTCAAATCCAACATGGCCGATGAAAAGATGAAGCTCTACCTCATGTGGTTGGATACCAAGGAAACCTTGGCCTTGACCAACACACAACAAGCTCCGGGGCAGGTTTCTTGGTCGCACAACGACCAGTATGTGGCCTTCAACATGTTTGTGCCCAAGGAAAATAAATCCATCATCAAGATGCCGGCCAAACCGGAAGGCGCCAAATGGAACGACCCACCCAAATACATAGACCAAATGAATTATCGTGGGGATGGCCAAGGATATATAAAAGGCGGAAACATGCAATTGTTCACCCTTCCCATTTCCGGGGGAACCCCTAAGCAGCTCACCTTTACCGATTTTGACCACGGAGGTCCTATTTGGTCTAAAAATGACAGTCACCTTTATTTTAGCGCCAATTTCCACAAGGATGAAGAGTTTGAGGCCTTGGATAGCGAAATTTACCAAATCAGCGTAGGTACTGGTGAAACCAAAGCCCTCACCGACCGTAATGGTCCAGATGGTAATCCCGTGCTTTCCCCTGACGGTTCCAAAATTGCCTATTTGGGTTTTGATGACCGTCTTCAAGGCTATCAACTGACCCGTCTCTATGTGATGAATGCGGATGGAAGCAATGCCCAATTAATTTCCGGGAACTTTGACAGGGATGTGGAAGATATGGCTTGGAACAGCAAAGGGGATGGGCTCTATGTTGCCTATACTGATAAGGGATTGGGGAAACTGGCCTCCATTACCCTATCCGGAAAGGTGACCGATATGGTGGAAGGTCTCGGTGGATTGTCTTTGGGCAGACCTTACAATGCAGCCAGTTTTTCGGGTTCTTCCAACAACAAATTTGCCTACACCTTGGGTAAAACAGACCATCCTTCAGATTTGGCGGTTGTGGATGCCAAAGGGAACAGTAAACGTTTGACCGCGCTCAATGATGACCTCTTTTCGTTCAAAAATTTGGGCAAGGTAGAAGAATTATGGTGGGAGTCTTCCTATGACCAACGCAAAATACAGGGCTGGGTGGTTACCCCTCCCAATTTTGACCCTTCCAAAAAATACCCAATGATCTTGGAAATCCATGGAGGTCCCTTTACCAGCTACGGTTTTGTGTATTCTGCGGAAATTCAAGCCTATGCGGCGGCTGGTTATGTGGTGCTCTATACCAACCCTAGGGGTAGCACCAGCTACGGGGAGGAATTTGGCAACCTGATCCATCATGACTATCCCAACCATGATTATGACGACCTTATGTCTGGCGTGGATGCCTTGTTGGCCAAGGGCTTTGTGGACCAAGACAACCTTTTTGTCACTGGAGGTAGTGGCGGTGGGGTGCTCACAGCTTGGATCGTGGGTAAAACAGACCGTTTTAAGGCGGCCGTAGTGGCCAAACCGGTTATCAATTGGTACAGTTTTGTCCTTTATGCCGATGGCGTACAGTTCTTCTCCAAATATTGGTTCGGAAAAAAACCGTGGGAGGACCCTGAAAATTATATGCGGCGTTCGCCCCTCACCTATGTGGGCAATGTAACCACACCAACCATGTTGATGACGGGTGAAGAAGATTACCGAACCCCGATAGCGGAATCCGAGCAGTTTTATGCCGCCTTGAAATTACAGAATGTGGAAACTGCCATGGTTCGAATTCCTGGAGCTTCGCATGGCATTGCCAATAAGCCGAGCAACTTAATCGCCAAAATAGCCAGTGTATTGGCTTGGTTTGAGAAGTATAAGGACAAGGACTAAAAAGCTAACGAGAATCCGTTTTTTTAGAATATTAATAATCAGTATATTAAGGTTCAATTAAACACCAACCTTAAATTAGTATTATGAAAAAAACTGTTTTTCTGCTGACGTTTCTTGTGTTCGCCTGTAATTCAACCCCAAAGGAAAAGGATGTCACAGAAGAAGAGCCTATCAATGTCATTGATATAGAAGCTGAAAAAGAGGCCATCAATCAACTGCGGGCATCGTTTCAACAAGCCATCAAGGAAAAACGCTATTCAGAACTGGGTCAGTATGCCACAGCAGACATGAAAGGTGTTTCGCCAGGCAGCACTGATTGGCTGGAATACAGAAAGCAACGGGAAGCGCGTTTGGGTAAATTCAGTTATGACAGTATCATCATGTCACCCGAAGAAACCGTAGTGGTCAGTGATTCTGTTGCCTATGATTATGGGGTGAGCAAAGTGTACTACACCAATGACAAGGGTGAATCTATAGAGCTAGAGGATACTTTTTTGGTAATTCTTAAAAAAGATAAGTCAGATAACCGATGGAAAATACACAGAGAGGTAGCTTCTGCCATTGTTGAGTAAAATTGGTCTCAATGTCTTTTTCAACATTTAGAAAGCCCATGCTACAAATGTAACATGGGCTTTCACTTTTGAGAAACCAATAGCGCATTACGTAGGCACAACAACTATTGATTTGGGGTTTTTAATTCCAGCCACCACCCAAGGCACGATACATATGTACCTGGGCCAGCATCTGGTCCTTTTTGGTCTCCACCAGCTCCATCTTGGACTCTAAAGCTTCGCGCTGCGCCAACAACACCTCTATATATTCCACCCGTGCGGATTGGAAAAGGCGTGTGGACAACTCAATGGATTCCGTGAGGGCCTGCACTTGACCTTCTTTTAATTCGTAGCTGTTTTTCAGGTTGTCGATGTTGGACAACTGATTGGCCACTTCGATATAGGCGTTCAAAATGGCCTTTTCGTATTCAAAAACCGCTTGCAACTGTCGGTCCGTGGCATTCTTATACTCCGCTTTGATGGCATTTCGGTTGATCAAGGGAGCTACCATATCGCCCATGACCGAATACAACACGGATTCTGGGGTGGTAGTAAGATATTTGGTATTGAACGCCTGCAATCCCAAACCTGCCTTGATGGTAAACTGGGGATAGAAATTGGCCTTGGCCGCTTTGGTGTCCAACTTGGCAGCTGCCAACTCAAACTCCGCCCGACGTACATCAGGCCTATTCTGCAACAATTGTGATGGAATCCCGGCATAAATGCTATCGATGGAGGTATCGATAAAGTTGTCAGACTCCCTTTGAATGTGTTGCGGGGTACGTCCCAACAAGAAATTGAGCTTGTTCTCCGTTTCCACGATCTCTTGCTGGATTTCGTATTTATGGCTTTGGTTTTTCAACACCTCTGCCTGAAAACGACGGACTCCCAACTCGGTGGCCCTTGCCGCCTGCTTTTGGAGCTTAACCATTTTTAGGGCATTCTGCTGAATCTCGAGGTTCTGCTGAATAATGGCCAACGCATTGTCCAACGCCATCAGCTCATAATACGAATCGGCAATTTCCGAAACCAACTGGGTTACCATAAAATTCTTGCCTTCCACACTGGACAGGTATTCAAACACGGCTGCTTTTTTCTCATTGCGCAGCTTTTTCCACACATCCAGTTCCCAGGTGGCAAAGGCCCCAACCTTATAATCCGTCAAGGGTTCAGGGAACTCCTCCCCTTCCTTGATCTCAAGGTTTTTCTCAACGGCACCATTTCGGGTATATTCGCCCACTTTTTCCACTTCGGCTCCTGCCAAAAGGTTCACAAATGGCAAATACTCCCCTTTTTTGGCCTGAATTCCGTTCTTGGCCATATCCACCTGTTGGAAAATAATATTCAACTCTTGGTTGTTCACCAAGGCCGTATCAATCAAGGCCACAAGGTTGGGGTCCTTAAAGAACTCCTTCCATTGTACCGCTCCTGTATTCACGGCATCTGTGGATTGGCTTTGATATTGCTCGGGCACTGTCCTGTTTTCATCCCGGATTTCACGGGTGGGCACACAGGCGTAAAAGACCGCTGTTGCCAGCACAGCGACCCCGTATAATTTCCTATTCCGTATCATTGTCTCCTTTTTTCTTGTTGTTACCATTTCTTGTCGCCATCTTTTTCAATAGCTTATTGATTTCACGGAGTCTGGCCCTAACCTTGCTCTCTCCCTCACTGGTCCTGAACAACTCTTCAGAAATAGGCTCATGGTGTTCGTCCTTGATAAGGCTCTTGCCTTCTGCCATTTTGGCAAAAAGGTAGTACAGTCCTGGAATCAACAATACGCCGAACAGGGTTCCAATGAGCATTCCACCCAAGGCGGAACCACCAATGGTCCGGTTTCCAATGGCTCCTGCACCGGTGGCCACTACCAATGGGATCAAACCTGCGATAAAGGCAAAGGAGGTCATCAAAATGGGTCGGAACCGTTGTTTGGAACCCTCAATCGCCGCAGCAAGAATCGTAGCTCCCTGACGGTGCTTTTGCACAGCAAATTCCACAATCAATACGGCATTCTTGCCCAATAGTCCCACCAACATGATCATCCCGATCTGTGCATACACATCATTGGACAGCCCCATGACCTTGAGCAAGAAGAATGAACCAAACACCCCAACAGGCAGCGATAGAATTACTGCCAGTGGCAATAAGAAACTTTCATACTGGGCGGCCAAAACCAAATACACGAATATCAATACCACGATAAAAATGTAGATGGATTCATTACCACGTTGTGCCTCATCATAGGAAAGACCTTCCCAGGCAATATCATACCCTCGGGGTAGGGTCTGCTCCGCTACTTCCTGAATGGCCTTGATGGCATCCCCACTGGTATACCCCGCTGCCGGTAATCCACGAATGGCCGCAGAATTGTACAGGTTGTATCGGGTAATCTCGTTGGGACCCAGCTTTTTCTCCATGGTCATAAAAGCCGAGTAAGGAACCATCTCCCCTTCCTCATTCTTGACATAGAATTTCTCCAAATCCGAAGGCATGCCCCGATACTCCGGCGCCGCTTGGGTATAGACCTTGAAGAAACGTCCAAAGCGGATAAAGCCCTGCTCATAGGTACTCCCGATCAGAATATTCAGGTTTTCCATCGCCTTACCAATGGAAACACCCTTTTGCATGGCCACTTTGTTATTGATCTTCAACTCGTACTGAGGATAGTTGGCCGCAAAGAAGGTAAACAAACCGGTCAACTCCTTGCGCTCCCGAAGGGATTCCATAAACGCATTGTTGATACGCTCAAACTCATGGTAATCCGTACCATTGGTCTTGTCCAACAATCGCATGGAGAATCCGCCGGAGGAACCAAAGCCTGGGACGGCGGGGGGCTCAAAGTATTCAATGACCGCCCCTAGGTCTTTGGTTTCTTCTTCCAGCTCTTCCATGATCTCGTGTACGGAATGTTCTCGTTGCGACCATGGTTTAAGGTTGATGAGACAGGTACCGGCATTGGAACCCCGACCTTCGGTCATGATTTCATATCCAGCCAAAGAGGATACGGATTCCACTCCTTCAGTCTCTTCACAAATTTTCATAAGCTTGCGCGCTACCTCATTGGTACGCTCCAAAGTGGCCCCGGGAGGCGTTTGGATAATAGCGTAGATCATCCCTTGGTCCTCATTGGGAATAAACCCTGCAGGCAATACCTGATTGGTAAGGAAAATACCGGCACAGAACGCCAATAAGGCCCCAAAAGTGACCACTCTTCGGTTTACGATCTTGGTCAAGAAGCCCACATATTTTCCTGTAAGCTTTTCAAACTTGCCATTGAACCAATCGATGAATCGGTTTACGGGTGATTTTCTTCTGGGTTGACCATGAGTGTTTTTCAACATCATGGCGCAGAGTACCGGAGTCAGTGTCAAGGCCACAATGGCTGAAATGACAATGGAACCTGCCATGGTAATGGAAAACTGCCGATAGAATACCCCTACCGGTCCGGTCATGAAGGAAATTGGGATAAACACCGAGGTCATTACCAAGGTAATGGCGATAATGGCTCCTCCAATTTCACCCAACACTTCGTAGGAGGCTTTGTAGGGGGTAAGGTTTTCCTCGTGCATTTTCACGTGCACCGCCTCCACCACAACAATGGCGTTGTCCACCACAATACCAATGGCCAATACCAGTGCGAACAGGGTGATCAGGTTAATGGACAGACCAAAAAGCTGCATCACAAAGAAGGCACCGATAAGGGAAACAGGTACCGCAATGATCGGTATCAAGGTAGATCGCCAATCCCCCAAGAAGAGGAACACCACAATGGCCACCAAGATGAAGGCATCCCGAAGTGTGTGAAGTACCTGATCAATGGATGCATCCAAGAAGTTGGATACGTCGTAGCTGATCTTGTAATCGATGCCCGGAGGCATTTCAGCTTCCAATTCATCCAGTTTTTCCTTAACGGATTTGATTACGTCGCTACCGTTACTTCCAAAGGTTTGTTTCAATACAATGGACGCTGAAGGCTTTCCATCCAAGTTGGAATAGATATCGAAGAATTCACTTCCGAGTTCCACCGTGGCCACATCACCCAACTTGAGCAACTCTCCTTCTTCATTGGCCTTGATGATGATGTCCTCGTATTGCTCAGGCTCGCTGTACCGGTCTTGGTACACCAAAACATACTCCAACGACTGTGCCTTTTTACCGGAACTTCTTCCCAAACGCCCTGGACGGGCCAAAATACTTTGGTCTTCCATGGCTTCGAGAACTTCCTCTGCTGAAATGTTGTACGCCCTCATACGATCTGGCTTCAACCAAACCCGCATGGCATATTTACGGCTACCCAAAATCTGTGCACTGGCAATCCCGTTGATCCGCTGGATCTCTGGAATCATCTTGGTGTAGGCATAGTTATAGAGGAACTTCTCATCGTTGTTCTTGGAATCACTGTACAGGTTCACGTACATCAGCATACTGGGCTGTACTGGGGTGATGATGACCCCTTCACGCTGTACCAACTCGGGTAAGAGGGGCATTACTTGGTCTACCCGGGTCTTTACCCGTACCACAGCTTGGTTGGGGTCGGTGCCCGGTTCAAAGATCACACGCAAGGTACCCTCCCCGGCACTCGTGGCATCGGAAGCTATGTACCGCATTCCCTGTACCCCGTTGATGGAGGTTTCCAAAGGGATCAAGGTCGATTTTACCAACACATCGGCACTTGACCCCGGATAGGCAATAAAGATATTGACCGTGGTCGGCGCAATCTGGGGAAACTGCGATATGGGCAGTTGTTTTATGGCTAGTAGCCCCGTAAAGACAATGATCACCGAGATCACTATGGCCAAAACGGGCCTATGAATAAATTTTTTGAACATCTTATTGAAAGATTTTGGGTTCTACTACTCAGTGTACAGGTCTAGCTTGGAAAGAATTTCCTCCGGCTTTTCAAAATCGTAATGGATTTTCTCACCGCTACGAACCATTCGTATGCCTTCCAACAAGACTTTGTCATTTTCTGAAATTCCGCTTTCCACCACAAAAAGATGGGGCAACTCGGCACCTACGGTAATCTCACGTTGCTGCACTTTATCCTCCTTGTCCAAAACGAAAACGTACTTTTTGTCCAATACCTCAAAAGTGGCCTTCTGGGGAATGAGCATGGCATTCTGCAAGGGAACCTTCATTAAGATGCTACCGGTTTCCCCGTGGCGAAGTATCCCATCGGGATTGGGAAAAGTGGCCCTAAAGGCGATGTTTCCCGTTTCGTGGTTAAATTCCCCTTCTATGGTTTCCACGATACCGGATTGATTAAATTTCTTGTTGTTGGCCATCAAAAGGTCCACCGCTTGTTTGTTATCCTTGTTGGCGCTGGTGATATAATCCAAATACTCCGCCTCAGGAACATTGAAATAGACCCACATTTTACTGTTATCGGAAAGTGTGGTAAGCAGTTCGCCTTCATCCAAAAGACTCCCTTCCCTTACTTCAAGATGGTCCATGATCCCATCAAAAGGGGCGCGCACATTGGTAAAGCCCAAATGGGTTTCTGCCAGGGTCACCTCAGCTTTGGCTTTATCATATTCCGCTTTGGCCATGGCCAATTCGTTTTCGGACACCACATTGCTGTCCGACAACAATTTGGTGTTCTGGTATTCAATTTTGGCCACTTCTGCTTCCGCCTTGGCCTTTTGAAGGTCTGCTTGATAAACATTGGGCATGATGTGGAACATCTGTTGTCCTTTCTTTACATGCTGCCCTTCATCCACATAGATATGTTGGAGGTACCCTTTTTCAAGTGCCCTCAATTCAATATGGCGAATGGAATGAATTTGACAAACGTAGTCTTTGGTGATGGATGTGTCCATACGAATGGGACTGCTGACCAGATACTTGGTTTCGTCCTTTTTTTCATGTTTTTTGGACTCGCAGCTTGCATGGAACAGCAATACAAACATGCCAATGAAGATGGAAATTCTCCTCATAATGTTTACAGGTTTAAAAAATTGGTTTAATTGATTGTAGGGAAGTCCAAATCCAGTTTACCATGGACCTACCCCATTGTGTTGAAATTATTTCAAAGGATGGAAAGCGGTCTCATATTCCACAAGACCTACTAAAAGCTGAAAATTCTAAATTCGGAATACTTGAAATCGTATATGCCGCTTTTGGGTTGCGGTACTGAAATTAGGTTCCAAATGTCTTGGATTGGTCTCAAGTTGACCAAAGGTCTGCTCAGAGAGCGAGCCATTAAAAAAGGCAGTCAAATAACTGCCCAACCGAATATCAACGTTATAGGAAGCCCCGTTTTCGTCACGTTCTTCCTGTTCCTCCACATCGGTGATCTCCACGAAAAGATTCTTCTCGGCCCCATTTAGAGGGATGGCAACGGTAGAATTATCGATGTGTTGATAGTCAATGATACAGGCACTTTCCGAAGTGTCTTGCGCCTCTGCATAGACATGGTTCATGAATCCTCCCAAGAGAAGGATACATATGGGAACCAAATATTGCGCTAGTGCCTTTTTCATTTGGGGAACAAAACTATGTCACGCAAACAACACGCACAAATAGTCCTTGTTAATATTGGTTAAAATCGATAAAGCGTCTACTTTTTTTGTCAAAAATTTTGTAAACGGCCCTGAAAAATCAATTCTCCATAAGACTGTTTCAGAAATATTTTCCAAAACAGCTGAAAACCATGGAATTGTTTCCCAATACTTCAATACAAAAACTTTGAATCCCCGAAATGAAAATTCAAAATGGTATTTGTAGCTCGGAATCAACATAAGGTTTTAAGCGGCCCTGCACTGGAAAACGTTCTTAAACCCGCTTAAGTTTTTTGGTCTTTGGGTTGGATACCTTAGCCGTATAATCCAAAAGCAAAACACCAATGGAGCAACGAATTCAAATTGACGAAACCGAACCTCTGGCCTATAAAGCCATGTTTGGTTTGGAGGCTTATCTAAAACAAGGGAAATTGAGCACATTGCACTATGAACTGATCAAAATAAGGGCATCACAACTCAATGGTTGTGCCTTTTGCATCAACATGCATACCCAAGCGGCCCTAAAAATGGGGGAAAATCCAAAAAGGTTATTTCTCTTGGATGCTTGGTGGGACACCGATCTATTCAGTGAGGAAGAAAAAGTCATCCTAAAAATGACCGAGGAAATTACCATGGTCCATGACCAAGGACTTACCCAAGAAACCTATGAAAAAGCCATAGTCCGATTTGATGCTGGCTATGTTTCCCAGGTCATTATGGCCATTGTTACCATAAATGCATGGAACCGAATTGCCATAAGTACCCAAAAACCCTTGGGAAACTGAGTTGATCACCCCAAACAAAAAAGGCCCTAAAAGGGCCTTTTTTAATAGTAATATTCGTTAGGGCTATTACTTGCTCAAATACATTTTACGACGAGAATATAGGTTGTAAAACTCATCATCTTTTAAGCTATCAATAAACAGTATGCTTTCTCCCGTACTCTTCATTTCAGGCCCAAGATTTTTATTTACGTTCGGGAACTTGTTGAAGGAGAAAACCGGCTGTTTAATGGCGTATCCATCCAATTTAGGGTTAAACTCGAAGTCTTTCACCTTCTTTTCCTTCAACATCACCTTGGTAGCGTAATTCACATAAGGTTCCCCATACGCTTTTGCAATAAACGGTACTGTTCTGGATGCCCTTGGGTTGGCCTCAATGATGTATACTATGTCATCCTTGACAGCAAACTGGATATTGATCAATCCCACCGTATTCAGAGCCAACGCAATCTTCTTGGTATGGTCCTTTATCTGTTGCATTACAAATTCCCCTAAGTTAAAAGGGGGCAAAGTGGCATTGGAATCCCCGGAGTGGATACCACAGGGCTCTATATGTTCCATGATCCCGATGATATAGACATCCTCCCCATCACAAATGGCATCGGCCTCCGCTTCTATGGCCCCATCCAAATAGTGGTCCAAAAGGAGTTTGTTGTTGGGAATGCTTCGCAGCAAATCCACAACATGGGCTTCCAATTCTTCTTTATTGATGACAATCTTCATTCCCTGTCCTCCCAAAACATAGGAAGGTCTTACTAAAAGTGGAAAGTTCAATTGATCGGCAAGGGCCAAGGCCTCATCGGCTGTTTCGGCGACTCCAAATTTTGGGTAAGGAATATCGTTGTTCTTCAACAAGGTGGAAAAACTTCCCCTGTCTTCGGCCAAATCCAGGGATTCAAAGCTTGTACCTATAATGTTGATTCCGTATTTGTCCAGTTTTTCAGCAAGTTTCAATGCAGTCTGCCCACCCAATTGAACAATAACCCCTTCGGGCTTTTCGTGCAAGATGATGTCATAAATGTGTTCCCAAAAAACAGGCTCAAAGTACAGCTTGTCCGCCGTATCAAAATCCGTGGATACCGTTTCCGGGTTACAGTTGATCATGATAGTTTCATATCCACACTCGGCCGCGGCCAAAACCCCGTGGACACAACAGTAATCGAACTCGATTCCCTGTCCAATCCTGTTGGGACCGGAACCAAGCACCACAATCTTCTTTTTATCGGTCACCTCACTGTCGTTGGCCACATAACGTTGGCCGTCAGCAGTTTCGATCTCTTCCTCAAAAGTGGAGTAGTAATACGGGGTAACGGCCTTGAACTCAGCCGCGCAGGTATCCACCAATTTGTACACCCGATTGATGTTCAAATCCATCCGCTTGCTGTGCACTTCACTTTCCCAACAATCCAACATGTGGGCAATCTGTCTATCGGCAAAACCTTTCTGCTTCGCTTCCAACAATAGTGATTTGGGCAGGCTTTCTATGGTGTACTTTGATATTTCCATCTCCAAGTAGTGCAATTCCTCATATTGTTTCAGGAACCACATATCTATCTTGGTAATTTCGTGGATACGCTTCAACGGGATTCCAAGCTGGATGGCATCGTAAATCACGAAAACCCTGTCCCAACTGGGCACCCTCAATTTCTCCATTATAGTTTCGTAATCCTTGTTCCCTTTGCCATCGGCTCCCAATCCATTTCTTTTGATTTCGAGGGATTGGGTAGCTTTGTGCAGGGCTTCCTGGAAGGAACGTCCAATACCCATGACCTCTCCTACGGATTTCATTTGAAGTCCCAAGGTTCTGTCGGAACCTTCAAACTTATCAAAGTTCCATCTTGGAATCTTTACGATCACATAATCCAGTGTAGGCTCAAACAAGGCCGATGTGGACTTGGTAATCTGGTTGTCCAATTCATCCAAGGTATATCCAATGGCCAATTTGGCTGCAATTTTTGCAATCGGATATCCCGTAGCTTTTGAAGCCAAAGCAGATGATCGGGAAACCCTAGGGTTGATCTCAATGGCAATGATATCTTCTTTTTCGTCCGGACTTACGGCAAACTGCACGTTACATCCCCCTGCAAAATCCCCAATACTGCGCATCATATGGATGGCCATATCCCGCATACGTTGGAAGGTTCTGTCTGATAACGTCATCGCTGGAGCAACGGTAATGGAGTCCCCTGTATGGATACCCATGGGGTCCATATTTTCGATGGTACAGATGATCACCACGTTGTCATTCTTGTCCCGAAGCAACTCCAATTCGTATTCTTTCCAACCCATCAGGGCCTTATCGATCATTACCTCGTGGATGGGTGATACTTCCAGACCGTGGCTCAACATATCGTCAAAATCCTCCGGGTCATATACAATACCTGCCCCAGCCCCTCCAAGGGTAAAGGAGGCCCGTATCACCAAGGGGAAGCCAAACTCTTGTGCAATTTCCTTTCCTTTTAGGAAAGAGGTGGCCGATGCTTGTGGAGGCATACCCACACCTATTTTCAACATCAACTCCCTGAACTTCTCACGGTCTTCGGTAATGTTGATGGCATCGATGTCCACACCAATGATCTCCACACCAAAGTCTTCCCAAATGCCTTTTTCGTCGGCCTCAATACATAAATTCAGAGCTGTTTGCCCTCCCATAGTGGGTAGAACGGCATCTATATTGGGATGGTTCTTTAAAATCTCGACAATCGATTTCGTGGTAAGGGGTTTCAAGTATACATGGTCCGCCATGGAAGGGTCCGTCATGATGGTGGCGGGGTTACTGTTGATCAAAACCGTTTCTATCCCATCCTCACGTAGTGACCTAAGGGCTTGGGAACCAGAATAATCAAACTCACATGCCTGGCCGATGATGATAGGGCCAGAACCGATAATCAAAATGGATTTTAAATCTTTTCTCTTTGGCATTCTAAAAAGTGTTACTCGTTTTTGGTTTCAAGTCAAAAAAAAGGTGTTACCTAGAAAAGTAACACCTTTAATTTAAATCTAAAATACTATCATTATTTTTTATGTCTTGGCTCAGAGGAAACCGTTAACTTCTTTCTTCCCTTGGCTCTTCTTCTCGCAAGAACTTTTCTACCATTGGCAGTCGCCATGCGCTCCCTAAAACCATGCTTGTTTCTTCTCTTCCTTTTTGACGGCTGATACGTTCTTTTCATTTCGGAACTCTTTTAATGGATTGTGTTGGTGGAAAGATTGTCTTCCCGAAAAATTCTGGGCGCAAATATACGAAGACTTTTTACTTTGACAAGTCCTGAACAAAAATATTTAATTTAGTTTTTACTACTTTTGCCACCTCTTTTAATCCAAAGAAAATCAACTGGAATATGTTCAACAAAAATCTTAAGCTCGTTATAGCCGGTCTCATTATAGCCTATGCCGTATACCAATTTGTGGAAGGAAACATTGGCAATGGCATTTCATTGATCCTGCTCTCCTCGGTATTCATCTTTCTGTACTTTAGGAACGAGTTTATCCTTTTGGCCTTCTTGCGCATGCGCAAACAGGATTTGGAGGGTACCCAAAAGTGGTTGGACAAGATCAAGAACCCCGAAGCGGCCTTGATCAAAAAGCAGCAGGGATACTTTAACTACCTGCACGGGATCATCTTTTCGCAAAAGAACCTTACCCAGGCCGAAAAATACTTTAAAAAGGCCCTAAAACTGGGGCTGACCATGGATTACGACGTGGCCATGGCCAAATTGAGCCTGGCGGGCATTGCCATGCAAAAGCGCAGAAAGCGTGAGGCCACCCAATTGTTGCAAGAAGCCAAAAAGCTGGACAAGAACAACATGCTTACAGAGCAGATCAAGATGATGCAACAGCAGATGAAGAAGATCTAGCGGTTCTTTATTTCTTTTTTTATTTTCTTTTTTCGTTGGGATGGGCCATCCGTCAATCCAAATGGGGTATTGGTCAATTCATTCCGATTTTATTCTTGAATAAGTCATTTCTTCATTCCTCAGTAGGAGTGAATAAAAACTTATTTTAAAATGAAAATACCCCACTCAAATATTTCCAATTCAATACAAATTGTAGAAGCTTCCAAGAAAAAAAGATTTTTCAATTATCTGATCGATACAATGTTTTGTTTTCTATTGGCATTTGTCATTCAGGAAACACAAAAGTTGTATATAAACATATATATCCCCGAAGAATTGATTCTTATTCTTACTTCTGCCGGATATTATATATTAATGGAGTTTTTTTTAGGAAAAACAGTGGGAAAACACTTCACTAAAACAAGAGTCGTTGATTTATCCGGCAAGAATATTGACTTTAGGACTTCAATGGTCAGATACTTTTGCAGGTGGATACCTTTTGAAACATTTTCACTTGTCTTGGGTGGGAATGCAAAAGCTTGGCATGATGTAATTTCGAAGACCTTAGTGGTAGAAGATAAAATTTAATCATGTTTTCTATTGGAATCAACTAAACTTACCTTATCCAACAATAGGTAAGCATTATTCATTTTTCCATTTCATAATTTTCGCCCCACTATAACATGTACTACCCCCTCAACCGAAACAGCCTTACCATCCATGCCTTATTTGGTATTCTTCCCTATACCTTTTCCCCTTTTATAACCATTCGTCAATCCAAATGGGGTATTGGTCAATTGACCTGTGGTCTACACTTTTTATCTACCTATTTTAATTTCCCGTACTGAATTTGTTTCAGTAATCAACACTGTTCATTAAGGCCAAATTATCGCTTATAGAAATGAGTACCACAATTGACATAATTCCAGTTGATTCAATTGATATCTCATTCGGGCAAGTCATTGAAACAGCAGAAAAGCATATTAATGATTTCTTGTTTTCAATAGGGATAACACAAAAGATTATCCTGAAAGTAAACCTTTACGACAACGATGAAAGGTATGTGACCAATATTCTGCCCAGCGACAAATTCGAGTGGGAAGACAATACCTATGCGTGGTTTAACATTGAAGGTGTAATTGGGGGGACAGATGCTTATTGTGAACACCTAAAGGACAACGAAATTGAGATAGAAAACCCTTGGTGGAAGCTTGAAGGTTTAGAATTGAACAATATGGCAATTGACAATATCAAGGAGAAGCTTGAAAAAGCAAAGTTATTGGATAGAATTTGGAGTTTTAGACGCTCTGCCGGGCAACCTGGAATTATTGCTGTCAGCTATGGCCTGATCAGCTTGTCTGTAGCCGAGTTGACCAATGGACTTCTATGGTCCGATGACGGGGCATGGGATTACCAACGGTTCCCATCTGAAAGCAAAGCTTTTTTAGACTGGTATTTCAGACCTGACAAAGCTATACATAAGAATTATGCGGATTGGGCAAAACGCTGCATTGATGAAATAAAAAAAGAATTGCAATCCCCAACAAATCCTAAAATGTATTAAATCCCATTATACCTAGACCTATGAGGTGGTTTTTAAAAAGCCTTGTCGCTTTGTAGCTTTATACTCCTTCTCGGCGATGACCTTTGTTGAGGATTCTTCCATATACCTTTTCCCTTTTTATGCCTATCCATCAATCCAAATGGGGTATTGGTCAATTGATTGGGATTTCCCCTTGGATTTTCTTTTACTTCACGCGATTACCAAAAAACATAGATCATGCTCAAGGTCACTGCCATGGAATATATTCTTGATTTTTACCCAGGCGCTTTGCGTTTTTATTTTACGGATGCTTATGGTGCCCAACAGATATTGGTCGAAAAATTACCCGTTCTTGGATTGGATTATCCAGAAAATGTAACAAACCTTCCATTTGATTTTGAAATCTCCTTCAAATTGGTCCAAAAAGTTGATGACAAAATTTCAAAAGTCAAATTGGACTTTGGAATTTCAGATGAATATGGGAATTCCGAATTTTATATAATCTGTGACTAGAAATTTTGCTTCAACTGGACAGCTCCATGTAGCCTACCTCCCTACACTCCCCACGCGGTAGTAGCCTTTATTGGGGATTTCAATGGTGTACTTTTTACGTGAGGCGTTATTCAAATGGGGTTCGCGCAACCAAGGGTTATGGCGTTTCAGCACTTTGTAGTTGATCTCGTAAAGCTCGGCAAAATCGGCCCAGCTGGCCACGGCGCTATCTACCTCAACGGTAAAGGTGGGCACTTTTTCGTACATGTCCTCCTCGTCCAATTGGAAACCATACTTATCGCGGTTAAAGATGATTTCCTTGATGGCCAAAATACGGAACACATAGCGTCCGGTCTCTTGGCCCAACAATAAATCGTAGTAATCATCCACCTGTTGGATGCCCATATATTTTTGGATGCCTCCAGGTCCGGCATTGTAAGCCGCCGCGGTCAGGGTCCATGTGCCGAAGCGTTCTTTCCATTTTTTAAGATAGTCACAGGCCACTTGGGTGGCTTTTTCCACATGGTACCGCTCATCCACATTATCGTTGACCTCCAGACCGTATTCCCTACCGGTCCCTTTCATGATTTGCCAAAAGCCGGTGGCGCCTGCCGGGGAAACTACATTTTCCAAGCCACTTTCGGCCACGGCCAAGTATTTAAAATCGTCCGGGATGCCATTCTTTTTAAGAATGGGCTCAATGATCGGGAAGTATTTATTGGCTCGTTTCATGATCAAAAGGGCATTGGACTGCCAATAGGTGTTCACCAAAAACTCGCGGTCCACACGCTCCATGATCTCTGGGTCTTCCTGCGGAACAGGCTCGCCCGCAAAATTCAAATCCTTTGGAATCTCTATGGCACTGATTTGATAGGTATCGGCCACATTCTTGTCCAAATCCTTGACCTCATTGGAAGGTGTTTCCTTCTTTTCAATCGTGTCCACTGAATCGGTCTGAACCGCAAATATGAGCGTACTCACCACTGCCACCAAACCAATAATCGCCAATATATTTTTAATCTGTTTCATACCAAGATTCTATAAAATTTACAGTAAAGATACTATAAGAACGGCCTTATTCTAAAATAATTGGGGAGAGATTTTCATTGAACCACTTGGCCCGGTGGATGATCATGGTATGGGTTCCGTTCTTTACCGTGATGCAATTTTTGATGTTGGTAATGGGAAAAACCGCATCCTTTTCGCCGTGGATATGCACCAAATTTTGGGGTGGTAGGGTTTGGTCCCAGTTCACAATATGGTCTATGGACCAATCTATATAGGTCTTGTCCCTAACCGAAAGGTATTTTTTGTAGAGGTCCAAACGCTTTGTGGCCGTTTCCCCAAAGGCGTACTTGGCCAAAAGCTCCACATTGTTCACCAATCCCGTGGGCAGCAGCTTATGGACTTTGGTATACTTGGCAAAGATCATCCGTTTGGGCAATTCATCCTTGGTCTTTACCGTGGATACTGCAATCACCTTTCGGGTCTGGATATGGCGTGCCATTTCCTGTACCAACATCCCTCCAAAGGATACTCCAAGTAGAACAGGGTTATCATGTGCAATCTTGCCGCACATCTTCACGGCATAGGCCTCAAAGTCCATACCCTTATCCGGTACAAACCACTCCAGGGTATGCGTCACGAAGGTATCAGTAGGGAGTTGAAGGCCATCAAAAATGGATGGGTTGGCAGCCATTCCCGGCATGAGGTAGATATGGATGGGATTGTCGGGCATTTCGCACCAAATATCGATAAGGGTTAGGAAATTAGCAATTTTTTGAGTAATTTTGTACCCCTTTTGTAATGAACCTCACGTGACATAATGCTTTTTCTAAAGGGATAGTCAATTACCGCTTTGGTAATTTAGGTCAAGTCAATTTTAAAAACAATACTATATGACTGAAATTGAAATCAATGACAATAGCTTCTTGCGCCAGTTTGAGACCAAAGTGGACGGCATTTTAGCTAAAATTGAGTACTCTTCACAGGAGCGTAAAGTATTTTTGACCAAGTTGGTGATTCCTGAAGGGATTACCCAAGATGGTTTTAAAGAAGCCTTTATCAAGGCCGTTCTGCACCACATTCAGGAGCAGAATCTGAGAGTAGTTCCCACCAGCCCGCACATTGCAGGTTTTTTACGGAAAAACAGACAGTACAAAGAGATGTTGCCCGTAGGGATTCGCATCTGACCAAACCAGTATGAAAACATTAAAAACCTCTCGCTTTTGAGAGGTTTTTTTATGCCGTTACGGCATGGGGCGTAAATTCAAATCGCACCAGGCCGTCCTCATCTATTTGGGTAAGTTTCACTTGGTGCAAGGTATTCACCAATTCAGGGTTCCAAGGAGCCTTGACCTTTACGTAATTTTCGGTAAATCCGTGAATGTACCCGGATTTATTCTCTCCTTCAAACAAAACAGTGCGAACCGAGCCCAATTGGCTTTCATAGAATGCCCTCCTTTTTTTTACCGATAACCCCCGAAGCATCTTACTTCGCTTGCTCCTCACTTTTTGGGGCACCACATGGTCCATTTCCGCCGCCAGGGTATTGTCCCTTTCCGAATAAGTGAACACGTGCAAATAGGAAATATCCAATTCGTTCAGGAAATGATAGGTTTCCAGAAAATGTTCATCAGTCTCCCCAGGAAAACCAACAATTACATCCACCCCAATACAGGCATGGGGCATGGTTTCCTTAATGCGTTTCACCCGATCCACGTAGAGGTTGGACAGGTATCTGCGGCGCATCAGTTTTAAGATTTCATCGCTTCCGCTTTGCAGGGGAATATGAAAATGGGGGACGAACGTATCGCTTTGGGACACAAAATCAATGGTCTCGTTCTTCAATAGGTTGGGCTCAATGGAAGAAATGCGCAAACGGTGGATACCATCAATGGTATCCAAGGCCTTCACCAAATCCAAAAAGGTATGCTCGTGCTTTTTATTGCCGAATTCCCCTTTACCATAATCCCCGATGTTGACCCCGGTCAGAACAATCTCCTTGATATCCTTTGAGGCAATTTCGCGGGCATTGTGTAGCACATTTTCTAAAGTGTCACTCCGCGATATACCCCTTGCCAATGGAATGGTGCAATAGGTGCATTTGTAGTCGCATCCGTCTTGCACCTTTAAAAAGGCCCGGGTGCGGTCGCCAATGGCATAACTGCCCACATAAAAATCGGCATCTTCTATCTCACAGGAGTGCACCTCTCCCCTATCGTTTTTGGAAAGGTCGTTCAAGTAATCGGTGATCTTGAACTTTTCCGTGGCCCCCAACACCAAATCCACGCCATCCACAGCGGCCAACTCTTCGGGTTTCAACTGGGCATAGCATCCCACGGCGGCCACAAAGGCATCGGGATTGCTCTTCCGGGCCTGCTTTACAATGGTCTTGAACCGCTTATCCGCATTCTCGGTCACCGAGCAGGTATTGATCACATAGATGTCCGCTTCCTCGGAAAAATCCACACGCTTAAAATCCTCTTTTTCAAAACTCCGGGCGATTGTGGAAGTTTCGGAAAAGTTGAGCTTGCAGCCCAAGGTGTAAAAAGCGATTTTTTTGTTCATTACCAAGCCTTTAATTAAGGGATGCAAAGATAGTGATTTGTTGGAAGTTGAACCATGGAGGCCAAGGACCGAAAAATATTGGATTCCATATGGCGCCCAACCACTTCAGGTGAATCCGTGCAACCATGGTACAGATGCACGTCCTGCATCTAAAAATCTTGAATCATCAACTATGGCCTTGCTTAGAAAACAAATAGGTTTTCCAGCAAAATATCACTAGTACATTGGGAGTTAGTAATTTATTTTATAAGTTTGGCTTATCGAATATTATTCTTTCGGTAGCGCACAGCATATCCCCTTTACATACGTTTCACAAGCATCGTGTTCAAGACACCGGTAATTTCCATGGTCTTGATTGAGGCTTGAGTCTGCTCTTTAAGGGCTTTAAAAATCATAAAACTGAAACAGCATGAAAAAGGTTTTAAAGTATGTGTTGATTGGTCTCGGCTCTTTTTTGTTGATACTGGCAGCCCATTTTTTCATTGTGAAAAAATTAAATCAAAAGGCCATGGAAATGGCCAATTTCCATCCAAACGAAGATTTGACAGCAACCCCTTATCTGGTGCCTTCCCGATTTCTGGATGGGGAACGCTTTTTTGCCAAAATCCCTACTATTGGCGGGGACACGATTTTAGGCTTTTGTGATACCGGTGGCGGACTATCAATGTTGATGCCTGCCAAGAAAGATAATCCTGCAGTAAAACCATTGGTGAAAACTGGAATATTAAAAGGTTTCATGCCCGTTGACTATATTCTGTTCAAGGACATGGTTCCAGATTTACACTTCCCAAAACCCTCTCCTATGCCAAATTTTGTACTGCGAAAACCTTTTGCACAAATCAAGCAACCCTATTTAGTAATACCACCGGAAAACGAAGAACTAGGAATGATTACAGAAAAAATGCCTCAAATGGGAGCTTTTTTGGGACAAAACTTTTTTGTGGGCAAATCTTGGACCTTCGATTATATCACCCAAAAAATTTGGCTTAACACACCTCTCAAAAAAAGTGAGTCCAACAACCCGAATGTCCAGTCCTTGGGATTCAAGAAGAACAGTAAGCATGTTTCTGTTTACGGACACCCAAGCATGACCATTGAAGTTGCAGGTGAATCCATCGACGTCTTGTTTGATACTGGAGCCTCATTTGTGCTTTCAGAAGATGGGCAACGCTTGTTCAACACGTCAAAAGAAACCCTTGGAGGTTCATTCATTGCTGCTTCCCTATTTGAAGAGTGGAAGGAAAAGCACCCAGATTGGAAAATCTATCCAAAGTCCGATCTGTCAAGAGATATCATAGAAGTCCCTTCCATTACCATTGGCGAATATACGGTTGGGCCCGTACTATTTGCCAAACGTCCGGACGAAAATTGGTCAGAAGGGATGATCCGTTCAATGGACAAAGTGGTCAAAGGCGCTATTGGAGGTTCTGCACTACAATATTTTAAAGTAACCATAGATTATAATGCGGAACTGATTAGGTTTGAACGCCAATCCTCCTCATTTGGAACAATACCAACGTCTAACTAAAACACAAGTATCCCATAAACAATCACTTACCTTTTAACCGCCCAAGCCCCGACACTTTTGATTTATCACTAAGCCTTTAATCGGGACATGCAGGGCCAGTGATTTGTTTTTTCGCTATCTTTAAGCACATCATCAAAGAATCCCATGCAACCTTGTAACCGGTGATCCTGTGAACATTTTCTTGAAATACTTCTTGGCATGGTTTCCCATGTTGATTTTGGCCATTCTGAACGGAACCCTCAGGGAATTTGTATTTAAAAAGTACTTTGGTGAACTGGCCGCCCATCAATTGTCCACGGTTACACTCCTTATCCTATTTGCCGCCAGCATGGCCTTTATGGTGAAAACGTTTCCGCCAGAATCCTCAACACAGGCCCTTTGGCTTGGTCTCTTTTGGATGGTGCTCACCCTTATTTTTGAGTTTGGCTTTGGCAGGTTACGAGGAAATTCCTGGGAAACCCTGTTACATGATTATCACCTCTGGAAAGGACGTATATGGGTCCTGATTCCCATCGCCTTGGCCATAGGACCCTATCTTTTTTATCGTCTTTTTAAAAATTGATTTATTCAACCACTTTGTTTTTAATTCTTTACAAACATATCATTCCATAAAAATCCATACCTTAAACCCAATACTAAAAATCAACCTGTATGAAATTCCGTTTGCTGTTCTTGGGCCTTATTGTTCTGGCCACCTATTCCTGTAAAAAAGAAGCCTCACCCGCTTCCTTGACCCATTTTCAAGGTGATGAAACCTACACCGTAATTGTAGGTGAAAACAAGGTTGGACATCTTGAAACCCACATTTCGGGAGATACCATTCATATTGATTATGACTACAAGAACAATGGACGCGGACCGACCATGAAAGAAACCATAGTGCTCAACGCAGATGGCTTCCCGGTTCACTGGAACATTACCGGAAATACCACTTTTGGGAATGCTGTTGATGAGGAATACAATCTAGAAGGTCAAAATGCCTCATGGACCGATGCCACAGGCTCAGGGAGTGCAACTACAGAGACCCCAAAACTATATGTGAACCAATTTGGAAGTCCGTATGGGGATGCTTTGACGGCCCGGGTACTGCTCCAGGCCCCAGAAAATACATTGGAGGTACTTCCAGCAGGTCAACTGACCTTGCAGGAGATGGAAACCTTAAGTGTTCCCAACCCTTCAGGTGAAGGTGAATTGGCTTTGACCTCTTATGCCCTATCCGGCGCAGGGTTGGACCCTTCCTATTTTATATTGGATGATGCGCAACGCTTCTTTGCCTACATCACCCCCAGATACATTGCCATCCGGGAAGGATATGAGGCCGTGGAAAAAGATATGCGGGAACTCTCCGAAAACTATTCCGCCGATCGTTACGAAAACATACAAAAAGAGTTTGCCCACAAGTATGATGGAAAAGTACGCATACGCAATGTCCGCATTTTTGACCCCGAAGCTTTGGCCCTGACCGAACCAGTTTCCGTAGTGGTCAATGGCGAACAGATTTCCGCCATTGAGGCTCCAGATGCCCAAGGTAGTGAGGGTGAGGTTGAAATTGATGGTAACGGAGGTACCTTGGTGTCCGGCCTTTTTGAAATGCACGCCCATACCGGGGACGACGATGCCCTGCTGAATATTTTGGCCGGGGTCACTTCCTTCAGGGATATGGGGAACGATACCGAAGTCCTGAGCAACCTTATTGAAAAAATAGAATCCGGAGTGCTGGCCGGACCAAGGGTTACACGTCTCGGCTTCATTGAGGGGAAAAGCCCCTACAACAGTAACAATGGTATTTTGGTGGAAAGCAAGGAAGAAGCCTTGGCCGCCGTGGACACCTATGACAGCTTGGGCTTTTATGGGATAAAACTATACAATAGCATGAACGGGGATTGGGCTCCTGAAATCGTCAAAAAGGCGCATGACAAAGGTATGTTCGTTACGGGACACGTACCTGCCTTCTCCAACGCAAATGCCATGCTCAGGGCAGGTTTTGATGAAATGACCCACATTAACCAAACCATGTTGGGTTGGGTATTGGAGCCAGATGAGGACACTCGTACCCTATTACGCCTCACGGCCATGAAACGCTTCCCCGAGTTGGATTTGAACAGTCCCAAGGTACAGGAAACCTTGGACCTTTTTGTGGCCAACAACACGGCCATAGATCCCACCTTGGCCATCCATGAATTGTTGATGCTATCCCGAAACGGCGAGATTTCTCCCGGAACCAAGGATTTTATAGACCATTTACCCCCCAATGAGCAGCGCGGCTTTAAAGTCGCCATGGCTCAGATTGCCGATGAAGAGGAAGACAAAGCCTATCGGGAGGCCTATCAAAAAATTGTGGAGACCATTAGCCTAATGAAAGAAAAGGGCATTTTCATAGTCCCCGGGACCGATTTGGGTGGTGCATTCTTCCTGCACCGCGAACTGGAGCTCTACCAACAATTGGGCTATACTCCCGCAGAATTATTGAAACTGGCCACCTACGACATGGCCCAATACCTCGGAAAGGACAATCTGGGCAGTATAGCACCCGGAAAACTGGCCGATTTCTTTTTGGTGCCCGGCAATCCTATGGAAAACATCAAGGACATCAAGACCATTTCATTGGTATCCAAAGGAGGCACGTTTTACTATCCTACAGAAGTGTATCCTGCTTTTGGGATTCGACCTTTTACGGAAAAGCCAGACGTCAAAGAATAATATCGCTGCATTTTTTCATTTCATAAGAAATTTTTATTAAAAATGTAATTTTTACCCTACATTGGTTATATGAATAAAAAATCCAACCTCGCCCCAAAAGTTTTTTTGCTTTTATTTTTCAGTTTGTTTTTGGCCATTGGCTGCTCCAAGGAAGAATCCCCTATTGAAAAAGAGCCCGTTGGCTCAACTCCAGACCCCGAACCCGAACCGGAGCCGGAACCCGAACCAGAGCCGGTGGTCTATTTTACATTTAGTTCGGACCCCGCTTTTTTTGATACAAGTACACAGGACAACTGGATCATCTTGCACGACTCCGATGGAAATCTTTTGGACTACAAACCCTATGAAAGTGGGGACGTATTGGAATTTGAAGCCCTGGATTCGGAACTAACGGACAAGATTACCGTTACCATATTCTCTTTTGAAAACAGAACCAATTATTTTGATGCAGGGGGAGGAGCCTTGGAATCCTGTGAAGGCACCGGGAGCTATGGAACATCATATCCTGACGTTCCCAAAGGAAGCAGCTGGGTGAAATCAAAATACCAGACCAGGTTGCCCAGCAGCCCAGCGCCAAACAATTTGGGGGATTTTACATTGACCATAGAGAATGTACCTAGCATGAATTCTATGCCGGAGCAATATCCCATACTCAATAATTTTTTCGGTAATGCAGAAGATAACAACGCCGGTAATTTATCCACTCTAAGGCTTCCAGAATTTGCAGGAGGAGGCCTCACTACCAATGGTACAGAGTACGCGAAAATGATTAAATCCGGTGTGAATAACTGGGAAAACACCTCCTATTTGATGAGCATTCTGCATGCAGAGGAAGGTTTGAAATATCTCTTTTTCCAAAACCCCGATGCGGGCAATGATCTAACCGTCGACTTTGGGAGTTTCCAAGCTTATGACAGTTATACGTATTTCCCCTTGATTCCTGAAAATGAACATTATACCTTACAAATGGTGGGGTATGAGAATGAGACCAGCTTTAAGACCAATACCGGGTATTTTTGCCTTGAGGTAAACGATATCAATAATGGCATGCAGATTCCACTGGGTGCTTTGGACCGCTTTACCCATTACAAAACTTTTTTTGATATGAAAATCGATGATAATGCACGCTACCACTATCATCTATTCGGGCCAACATCGGATATCACTTCCCTTCCCGCGATACCAAACATTGGTTTCACCAATGAAAACATATTTGATTTTGATTTTGATACCAACACAGAGTATGTTCGAAGAACAGACTCCTGGGGAGATCCGGTTCCACTGAGCGCGAGCGATTGCAGCTCCACGGGATGGAGCATGGTTAGCCCCGCAGGAAGTTACCCCAAAATAAGTATTCCCGATGAGTTGTATACCATGTACCCGGATTTTACACCTCTTGACCAACTGGAATATAGGCAATCCGTTATTTACCTGCAGGACAGAGCATATGAAGATTTTCTACGTAATGAGTTTGACCCCACCTTCGATCATATTTTACAGTATGGGGATACCCAAGAGTATTTTACTTTAAATGGGGAATGATTATTTTTAAGCTCACGCTCTTCCAAAAGTTATGGATAAGGCAGTCAAGAGATATGGCTTACCTATATGGCTTTTGTGTTTGACCAACAATAGTTTATGAAACGTAGGCCATTTTTCAAAAAAACCACTGCCGCCCTGATGGGGATAGGGTTTACCTCGGAAGCTTTTTCAAATACTTCGGAGAAGAAAACCGCCAAACCCCTAAAGGTTTGTACCACCGTGGAACAGGAAAAGGTCTTTTTCTATGCCGAGGTCATCCATGAATCCATCAAGGTGGTCCATATTGCCGACACCCATTTATTCAAGGATGATGACAGGGGAATCCCCTATCAAGAGTATAGTGGGCGCATGGCCAAAGCCTACAACCGGACCACACATTTTAAAACACGGGCACAGACCAATCCTGAAGAAGCCTTTGAAGAAACCCTTGCTTTCGCCAAAAAAGTCAATGCCGATGTGATTACCTTGGTCGGGGATATTTTCAGCTTCCCCTCCGAAGCCGCCATTGAGTGGGTATTGTCAAAATTGGAGGAAACGGACATTCCCTACATCTACATTGCCGGGAACCATGATTGGCACTACGAGGGCATGGAAGGCCCTTTGGAAGATTTGCGCGATACCTGGATCCAGAAACGATTATTGCCCTTATACCAAGGAAACCATCCATTGATGGCCGCTTATGACCTCAAAGGCGTGCGATTTTTGGCCATCGATAATTCCACCTATCAAATCAACCAGGAGCAATTGGATTTTTTTAAGGAGCACGTAGCCAGTGGGGTCCCTCTGGTCTTATTGGTACATATTCCATTATATGCGCCCGGAAAGAGTATTTCCTTTGGATGTGGCAATCCAAATTGGGGAGCGGCCACTGACCGGAATTTTAAATTGGAACGGCGTCCCAAATGGCCGGAAGAAGGACATACCGCCACCACGCTCAACTTTCACAAGGAGGTTTTCAATGCCCCTAACCTCTTGGGCATATTTACGGGTCACATCCATCAAAATTCCTTGGAAGCCATTAAAGGGAAACCTCAAATAGTAAGTGATGATAATGCCAGTGGAGGCTATTTGGATGTCAGCTTTTTACCCTTGGCGGAACAGGACAGACAACTGATATTGTAACTGTGGCCCCATAAATACCTCAATCCATTGATTCCAAGGTATTTTTCCATTACATTTATGATTTTGCCAACACCTATGTTTGAAAAAGGACCAATCCGATTTCATTACAAGAGATTATAACCATTCCGACCACCATGAAAACCAAATTCAACCTCTTAATCCTGCTGCTCGCCGTATGGGTAGCTTCCTGTACCAAGGAAAAGAGCACCAAGATGCCCAACGTGATTCTTATTATGGCCGACGACATGGGATACGAATGCATTGGGGCCTATGGTTCCAACTCCTATAAAACCCCCAATATCGACCAACTGGCCTCACAGGGAATCCGTTTTGCCAATTGTGTTTCCCAGCCTCTATGCACCCCTTCAAGGGTGAAGATCATGACAGGCAAATACAACTACCGCAATTACGATCATTTTGGACATTTAAACCTTTCCGAATATACTTTTGGAAACTTGATGCAAGATGCAGGATACGAAACCTGTATTGCTGGAAAGTGGCAATTGAACGGCTTGTCCTATAAGGACATCATATCGGATTGGAATGACAATACCAGACCCAACAAATTTGGATTTGACGAGTACTGCCTTTGGCAATTGACCAAACCAAGAAGTGAAGGTGGTCGTTATGCCGACCCCTTGATTGAACAAAATGGTCAAATCTTGGAACGCAATTCGGATGATTATGGCCCGGACATTTTTTCCAATTATATTTTGGATTTTATCGAACGGAAAAAGGACCAACCCTTCTTTGTATACTACCCCATGGTCTTGGTCCATGACCCTTTTGTTCCCACTCCGGATTCCCAGAATTGGAGCGATTCTGAAAACCGATATAAGAACGACACCACCTATTTTAAGGACATGGTCGCCTATACCGACAAGATTGTAGGCAAGATTGTTCGTAAACTCGAAGAATTACAACTGGATGAAAATACGCTGATTATTTTCACAGGGGACAATGGCACCCATCCCTCCATTACATCACAACTGGTGGAAGGCGCTGTTCAAGGAGCCAAAGGAAACACCATAGATGCAGGTACCCATGTGCCCCTAGTAGCCTATTGGCCCTCTCAAATCAAAGAAGGTGTAGTTTTTAATGAACTAATAGAATTCAGTGATTTTTTCCCAACATTTGGAGACATGGTCAAGGCAGATGTCAATTCCGATGGGAAAAGCTTTTATCCATTATTGACCGGAGGGGCATATACACCAAGGGAAACCGCATTTGTTCATTATGACCCGCAATGGGGTAAAAATGTAAACCGTTACCGAAATCAATTTGTACGCTCGTTGGATTATAAATTGTACCCGGACAGTACTTTTTATCACTTGAGCAACGATCTATTGGAGAAGAATCCCTTGTTTTTAGATTCGCTTACTACCGAACAGGCTGATATTAAAACTGCCTTGGAAAAGGAATTGAAACGACACCCAGACTGGAAATAATATTACGGAAAGCTTTATCGGCCAAAATCCAGTGGGTTTTCACCTAGTACTTGCGCCATTTCTGTGTGAGTTCAAAGACCTTGTTCAGGATACTTTCCTCAACCTCGTCAAACTCCTTACCCCTACGGGCCATCATCACCTTGGCAGCCTCAGAGGCTTTTTTGGGGTGGTATTCCTTAAATCCCGATGCCCCGCCCCAACTAAAACTTGGGATAAAGTTTCGAGGGAACCCGGGAGTGTAGATATTGCTGTTCACCCCAATGACCGTACCCGTATTGAACATGGTATTGATGGCCGTTTTACTATGGTCGCCCATCATAAGACCACAGAACTGCAGTCCCGTATGGTCAAAAGTTTCGGTATCGTAATTCCATAACCGGACCTTGGCGTAATTATTCTTTAGATTGGAGTTGTTGGAAGCAGCCCCGATATTGCACCATTCTCCCAAAACGGAGTTTCCTAGATAGCCCTCATGCCCTTTACTGGAATGTCCAAAAATAACCGAGTTGTTGATTTCCCCACAAACCTTTCCATAAGGTCCCACAGTGGTAGGCCCATAAATCTTTCCTCCCATTTTCACAATGGCATGGTCGCATAAGGCAAATCCACCGCGGATAAGGCTTCCTTCCCAGATTTCGGCATTCTTACCAATGTAGATAGACCCTTTGGTGGCATTCAATATACTGTGTTCCACCGTAGCACCTTCCTCCACAAAGATTCTCTCAGGATGTATTAGGCTATTGGTGTCCGATATGGGAGCACTCTTCCTGCCCTTGGTCAGCAATTCAAAATCAGCTTCCAAAGCCTCTCCATTTCTACTGAAAATGTCCCAGGTGTTTTTTAGGGCAAAGACTTCCGATTTGTATTCAACCCTTTCATAATCATCCAAGCGGAAAGGCTTTTCCGGTTCGTTTGTCCCGTAGGCCAACACCTCGTTTTTGTAGACCAAGGCTTGCCCCATCCCTAACTGCTTTATGTGCTCTACCAATGGGACATCGGGAAGGATGTTCCCTATGATCACTACATTCTCATCTGCGGTAACAAGTGGAAACTTTTTGGAGAGATAGTCTTCAGTCCGGAAACTAACCTGGGTCTGCAACCATTTTTCCCACTTTTCCCGTAGGGTCAAAATCCCTATACGAATCTCGGCCACGGGTCGGGTAAACGTAAAGGGAAGCATCGCTTTTCGGTAATCACCATCAGAAAGGATATAGTTCATAACAGTTGTTTAGATTGCCCTAAAATTAAAAAACGCCCCTGATAAAGCATCAGGAGCGTTCATATATTTCGTTGAAAGTAAGGACCTACTCGGCCTTCTTCTCTTCTTTCTTGAATTTCTTGTACTTGTTCTTGAACTTATCGATCCTACCAGCGGTATCCACCAATTTGGTCTTACCGGTGTAGAAAGGATGCGAAGTTCTTGAGATTTCCAACTTTACCAAAGGATACTCAACACCATCAATGCTAATGGTCTCTTTTGCCTCTGCAGTGGATTTGGTGATGAACACATCCTCGTTGGACATGTCTTTGAAAGCCACTAATCTATAATTCTCTGGGTGTATACCTTTTCTCATCGTCTTAAATACTTAATCTCAGAATTTTCGAGGTGCAAATTTAATGATTTCTTTGACACCTCCAACTTTAAAAATGGAAAAAAGAAAAAAACTACCTTTAGCTGTAACAAAGTTACGCTTTTGTCAACTAACAAACAGATCAACACTAAAAACTTTTTATATGGAAGAACAACAACCAAAAACCGGTAAATTCGCTCTAAATTATGGCCTTTTGTTAGGCGTGGTTTCAGTCGTGTTCGGCGTAATGCTCTACTCACAAAAATTACATTACGAAACAAGCGCTCCCGTCATGGTCGTTTCCGTTATTTTAACGGCTGTGGCCATTTTCTTGGGGGTAAATGCGTTTAAAAAAGCCAATGGGGGTTACTTGAAGATTGGCGAAGCCTTAAAAGTCGCAGTGGGTATTGCCCTTGTCTCCGCCATCATATCCCTCTTGTTCCAATACGTCCTTACGAATTTTATTGAACCTGATTTTATGGATAAGGCCATGGAAATCGCCAAGCCGAAAGCCTTTGAACAAAACCCTTCCTTGACCGAGGAGCAATGGGAGAAGGGGGTGGAAATGCAAAAAAATCTTGCTTGGATGCGCTACCCAATTGGCTTGATCATTAGCTGTGTCATTGGGTTGGTACTAGGTTTGATCACCGGCTTGATCCTGAAAAAGGAAAAACCCGCCTACTAAGGCAAAAAATACTACTTTTGAAAGGAATTCCAGAAACAAGAAATGCAGATTTCCATTGTAATTCCTTTACTTAACGAGCAAGAATCGCTCAACGAACTGCATGATTGGATTGTACGCGTAATGCAATCCAATCATTTTTTATATGAGATCATTTTTATTGATGATGGCAGTACCGATGGTTCTTGGGAAACGATCACCCAACTCTCCGAAAAGAATGAACATGTAAGGGGAATCCGTTTTTTAAGGAATTATGGGAAATCCCAAGCCCTCCACGCTGGATTTAGGGCTGCGCAAGGCGAAGTGGTGATTACCATGGATGCCGATCTACAGGACAATCCCGAAGAAATCCCCGAACTGTACAACTTGATTACCCAAGAAGGCAACCAAGTGGTTTCGGGCTGGAAGAAAAAAAGGTACGATTCCGTCATCACCAAAAATATTCCCTCCAAGTTGTTCAATTGGGCGGCCCGAAAAACTTCTGGGGTAAAATTGCACGATTTCAATTGTGGCTTAAAGGCCTTTGACCATAACGTAGTAAAAACCATTGAGGTACATGGTGAAATGCACCGCTACATACCCGTGTTGGCCAAAAATGCAGGGTTCACAAAAATTACCGAAAAGGTCGTTCAACACCAAGCCCGAAAATACGGTACCACAAAATTTGGGGCGGAACGTTTCATCAATGGATTTTTGGACCTGATCACCATATGGTTCGTTTCCAAATTTGGTAGGCAACCCATGCACCTTTTTGGAGCTATGGGCGTTTTAATGTTCATCGTAGGCTTCGGGTTTTCCCTCTATTTGGGCATAGACAAGTTGTTTCTGAACCCAACCGGACGCCTGATCACACAACGACCACAATTCTATATCGCCCTGACTGCCATGATTATGGGAACCCAAATGTTTTTGGCGGGCTTTATCGGTGAAATCATGGTACGCTCCAGAAAAAATGATACCCGATACACCATTTCCAATAAAATCAATCTTTAGGGTTTTGTAACCCATAATCTTTGTATTTTTAAGACAATAAATTTTAGCTAAACACTATGGACGCCATTACTTCCACAGCACACTCTTGGCTGACCGATTTTTTTGATGAAAGGACAAAAAAAGAGATCCAGAACCTGATCCAGAACGACCCAGAAGAACTCAAGGAACGTTTTTATAAAGATCTGGAGTTTGGCACAGGAGGCATGCGAGGCATTATGGGTGTGGGCACCAATAGAATCAACAAATACACCTTGGGCAAGAATACACAAGGTCTCAGCAACTATTTAAAGAAAACGTATTCCGACTCCGACCTTAAAGTTGTAATCGCCTATGATTGCAGGCACAATTCGGATACGCTGTCCAAAACCGTGGCCAATGTCTTTGCGGCCAACGGCATAAAAGTGTATCTGTTCTCCGAATTGCGCACCACCCCCGAACTATCCTTTGCAGTTCGGTATTTGGGCTGTCATGCAGGGATTGTCCTCACCGCTTCCCACAATCCACCAGAATACAATGGATACAAAGTATATTGGGCAGATGGCGGACAAATTGTGCCACCCCAGGATGGTGAGATCATCGCGGAAATCGATTCCCTTTCCTTTGAGGACATCAAGTTCGATGCCGATGAAAGTCTGATTCAACATATTGACAAAGAGGTGGACGAGGCTTTTTTCAAAGCTTCTGTCGAGAATGGCAGTTTCAATGCCAAAGGCAAGGACAACTTCAAAATTGTGTTCACCTCCTTACATGGCACTTCAATCACAGCTATTCCAGAGGTATTGAAGCGTGCAGGCTACAACAATGTCACCATCATTGAAGAACAGGCAAAGCCTGATGGCGGATTTCCCACAGTGGAATCCCCCAACCCTGAAGAACCGGAAGCACTGGCCATGGCCATTGCCAAGGCCGAAGAAATTGGCGCGGATATGGTGGTGGGCACCGACCCGGACAGTGACCGCTTGGGAATAGCTGTTAGAAACCTTGAGGGAAAAATGGAACTGCTCAACGGCAACCAGACCATGGTACTCATGACCAAATTCCTATTGGACCGCTACAAGGAAAAGGGATTTAAAGGCAACGAATTCATAGCCTCAACCATTGTATCCACCCCCATGGTAGAACAAATGGCAAAAGCCTATGGGGTAGAATACAAGACGGCTTTGACCGGCTTTAAATGGATCGGTAAGATGATCAAGGATTTCCCCAACTCCAAATTTATTGGGGGCGGTGAGGAAAGCTTTGGGTATATGGTGGGGGATTTTGTCCGGGACAAGGATGCCGTTACCGCTACCCTACTCGCCTGCGAAGCCGCTTCCAGCGCCAAGGCCGAAGGAGGTTCTTTCTATAAGGAGCTGATCAACTGTTTTGTACAGTTTGGGTTCTATAAGGAAAAGTTGATTTCCTTGACCAAAAAAGGCATCAGTGGCGCAGAGGAAATCAAACAAATGCTCAAGGATTTCAAAGAAAATCCGGTAGAATCCGTTCAAGGATCCAAATTATTGTGGATTGAGGATTACAACACCTCCATCGCCAAAAATGTACAGACAGGAGAGGAAAAGAACATCAATCTGCCCAAATCCAACGTATTGATATACGAAACTGAGGACGGTACCCGAATCGCCGCCCGTCCCAGCGGAACGGAACCCAAAGTGAAGTTTTACATCAGTACAAATGCTAAATTGGACAAGGCCGAGGATTTTAAATCCGTAAATTCGCAGTTGGATGCCAAAATAGACGGCATCCTTTCCGAACTGAATTTGTAGGTGAATGAACTACTTTAGAAAGATTCTCCGTTTTGCGGGACCTTACCGTAAATACGGTTTTTTGAACATTTTCTTCAATATCCTCTATGCACTTTTCAGTGCGTTGTCCTATGCTGCCCTTATCCCAATGCTCAATGTGCTGTTTGATAAGACCCAGCAAGTACACACCCCTCCAAAATTGGAAGGCATAGGAGGATTGAAAGATTACTTCATGGACTACATGAACTATCAAGTCACCCAATATTCGGGAAATGACCCTATGAAAGGGCTTATTTTGGCCGTAGGGCTGATTTTGTTCCTGTTCCTGTTCAAAAACATCTTCAACTATTTGGCCATGTACTTCATCACGTTTTTACGGAATGGGGTGCTCAAGGATATCCGGAACAAGATGTACGAAAAGATTGTGGACCTGCCCATTTCCTACTTTTCAGAAAAGAAAAAAGGAGATGTCATTGCACGGATCACCTCCGATGTACTGGAAATACAGCATTCCTTCCTCTCCATTTTGGAATTGATCGTACGGGAACCCCTTACCATATTGTTCACGATCATTGTGATGTTCCTTATCAGTGTAAAGCTTACCATTTTTGTGTTCATTTTTATTCCCATTGCCGGAATGATTATTTCCAGGATCGGGAAATCCCTCAAACGCAAATCGGATAGGGTACAAAAAGAACAGGGCGAGTTCCTGTCCATTGTGGAAGAGACCTTGAGTGGACTGCGGGTCATCAAAGCTTTTAATGCCGAGTCCAAATTCTTTAAGACCTTCCAAAATTCAACCAGTCGTTTTTTCAAGTTCTCCAACTCCTTGCTGAACCGACAGAACTTGGCATCGCCAACCGGAGAGTTTTTGGGGATTTTGGTCTTTGGGGTGTTGTTGTGGTTTGGAGGCCGAATGGTATTGTTGGAAGGCTCGCTGGACGCCGCTTCCTTCATCTCCTACATGGGTCTGGCCTTCAATATCCTGACCCCTGCCAAAGCCATAAGTAAGGCCTCTTACGGAGTCAAGAAAGGAAACGCCGCTGCGGAACGGGTATTGGAAATCCTGGAATCGGAAAATCCCATTAAAGATGCCGAAAATGCGCTGGAAAAAACCGATTTCAACCAAGGTATTGAGCTTCAGAACGTATCTTTCAAATATGAGGACGATTATGTCCTGAAAAACTTCAACCTAAAGGTTGATAAAGGTCATACCGTAGCCTTGGTTGGGCAATCTGGAAGTGGAAAGAGCACCGTGGCCAATCTGGTCACCCGTTTCTACGATGTCAATAAAGGGGAAATCCTGATTGATGGTACCAACATCAAACAAATCTCCAAAAAATCGCTTCGCGGGCTTATGGGATTGGTGACCCAAGACTCCATTTTGTTCAATGACACGGTAAAGAACAACATTGCCATGGGCAAGGAAAATGCCACCACCGAGGAGATTGTAGCTGCCGCCAAGGTGGCCAATGCCCATGAGTTTATCATGGACCTTCCCCATGGGTACGACACCAACATTGGGGACAGTGGCAATAAATTGAGTGGCGGACAAAAACAGCGCCTGTCCATTGCCAGGGCCGTACTGAAAAATCCACCGATCATGATCTTGGACGAGGCCACTTCGGCCTTGGATACCGAAAGCGAACGCTTGGTACAGGATGCGCTGGAGAAAATGATGAAAAACCGCACCTCCATCGTCATTGCGCACCGCTTGTCCACCATCCAAAATGCGGACTCAATAGTGGTGTTGAACAAAGGTGGAATTGTGGAGCAGGGCACCCATGAAGAGCTTATGAAATCCAAAAAAGGCTATAAAAAGCTCGTGGAGATGCAGTCGTTCTCCTCCTAAAAAGAAGACACACATTCGTGAAAATTAGTGCAATTCGTGTCAGACCTTTGAAAGTTCAAACATCAAGTTCAAGTACAAATGATTTTTGCATGAATACCCATATCCGATTTCTGAGGTCTGATTTCTGATTGTTAAAACAGATTTCCCACACCTCCTCCGACATCGCTCAGGAGTGGACTCGAAATGACAGTATCACATTGATGATTGTCCATTGAAAATTGCTTATTGGCACTCATCCGTCAACCCAAACGGGGCATCCGTCAATTGACACCCATGCTTTTTGGCTTCTTTCCCTTTCTTGCCAAAAAATTTTACCCATGAAAAAAATTCCATTACAAGCATCACTTACCTTATTGTTATGTCTTTTTGCATTCTCCTGCGGAAAGGATGAACCCAACGACCCTGATCCCGTGGACACCTCCCCCTCCATTACGGGCTTTTCGCCTACATCGGGACCCGTGGGCACCTCGGTGACCATCAACGGGACCAATTTTAGCGCCACAGCATCTGACAACACCGTAAAGTTCGGTACCGTGGCCACAAGCGTAGACAATGCATCAACCACCACACTAAAGGTAACCGTACCTGAAGGGGCACAGACAGCAACCATCAGCGTAACCGTAAACGGCGAAACCGCCACCAGTTCCAATGACTTTACCGTGACCAACCCCGACCCTACCACCGTTTCCCTGGACCAAGAGACCTTGGAACTAAAAACCTTGGACACGGACCAGCTTGTTGCCACCGTGGCCGGGGCCGGGGCCAATGAGACCGTGGCTTGGAGCTCGGACAACGAAGAGGCGGCCATAGTGGACCAAGAAGGGAACGTGACCGCCACCGGAGCGGGAACCGCTACCATTACTGCCACCGTGGACGGTGTTACGGCCTCTTGCGCCATTACCGTGAACCCCAGTATTATTGTGGGCGGGAACGTTGAAAAAAACAATGGCGACTATGATGTGGCCACCTATTGGGTCAACGGAGTTAAAACTGAACTGAACAATATTGATAGTGGCGATGTATCACTCGATGTAAGTGGAACGGATATCTACACCACCTTTGCTGAGTTCGATGCAGACGTCACATACATACGAGTGATGAAAAACACTGAATTACATTCCACCTTGGGAGGGTTGGGTAAAAGCGACAAAAGTCCCTATGACATTCACGTAGACGGGAACGACATTTATGTCTGCGGCTTCGAATTTTTTAATCCCCAAATAGCTAAGTATTGGGTGAATGGGGCTGAACATATATTAGGGGATGGCATGGACCACAGTATAAGTACAGATATTATTACTTACAATGGGAGCATACTGGTTAGTGGTGGTCAATTTATAAATGGGATAGCTAAAGCCATGTACTGGGAAGATGGAACCCCCACAGAGCACATTACTCAGAATTCTATAGCGTATGATATCCTTGTTGATGACCTTGGTGACATCTATACTGCGGGACAAGGGAGCCCTAACAAAGCTTATATTTGGAAAAATGGGGAAGAACTATATCAGTTAGATGATGGTAATTCTATATCAACTTCATATGCGGTAGCGGTTGAAAACAACAATGTATTTGCAATCAGCGAAACCAATGAAGAAAAAGGCATACTCTGGATCAATGGGAATTTGGCTGCCCAATGGTCAGGTGAAGCTAAAGCCATGACTATTTTTAATGACACCATCTACGTGGCAGGCACCAAATACGATGGCAACATCGATAGCTACACCCCCACCGTCTTTACATTTGACACTTCCGGCAACCTAATCGAGGAAATCAGCCTTCCCAGTAACGGTTCCGATGGCTTCGCCACCTCCATTGTTGTAAAATAAAGCATGTAGTTTTTTGGATTTTGAGATTTCCCCCGCTTAAGCGGGGGTTTTCTTTTTATTAAAATATTGGTGCAATTTGGTGCCATTCGTGTCAATCCCTCAAAAACTCAAGTCTCAAAATTAGGTTCAAATCCAAATCATTTTTATATAAATTCTGGTATCGGATTTCTGAATTCCCAACCTAGGTAGATTTCTCGACTACGCTCGAAATGACATCCGTCGGTACATTCGTGTAAATTGGTGCCATTCGTGTCAGACCTTTTTAAAGTTCAAGTTTCAAAATCAAGTTCAACACTACCTAAACGCTGGGTTCCGATTCCTGATTTCTGATTGTTAAAACAGATTTTCCACATCTTCTTCGACTTCGCTCAGGACAGGGCTCGAAATGACATATGGTACATTCGTGCAAATTGGTGCAATTTGTGTCAAACCTTTGAAAGTTCAAGTATCAAGTTCAAGTCCAAACCATCCTTGCCCAAATTTTGGTTTCCGATTTCTGAGGTCTGAATATTTAATATTTGAATAGATTTCTCGCAGCTCCTTCGACTTCGCTCAGGACAGGGCTCGAAATGACATATGGTACATTCGTGCAAATTGGTGCCATTCGTGTCAGACCCCTTAAAGCTCAAATTCCAAGTCCAAATAATCTTCGCATGATTACTCTTATCTAAATTCGCAACACCAAAACAGGTTTCCCACAGCTCCTTCGACTTCGCTCAGGACAGGGCTCGGAATGACATATGGTACATTCGTGCAAATTGGTGCCATTCGTGTCAGACCTTTTTAAAGTTCAAGTTTCAAAATCAGGTTCAACACTACCCAAACTCTGGGTTCTGATTTCTGATTGGTAAAATAGATTTCTCGACTGCGCTCGAAATGACAGTATCACATTGATGACTGTTCATTGTTCATTGAAAATTGCCAATTGCATTAAACCTTTTACCCCTATCTTAGTCAAAGCACCAAATTGTACGGACAATTGATTTCCGAAGAAGCCCTAATCAAAGAACTCAAACAAAAGGAAAGCCAAGCAAAGGCCTTTGAGGTGTTGGTGAACACTTACAAAGAACGCTTGTATTGGCACATCCGAAGGATTGTCCTGGATCATGACGATGCCGATGACGTGCTACAGAACACCTTTATAAAAGTGTACCGGAATATTGACGGTTTTAAAGGCGAAAGCAAGCTGTATTCTTGGTTGTACCGTATCGCCACCAATGAATCGTTGACCTTTTTAAAACAAAAATCCAAGAAAGCCGGAATCAGTGATGAGGAACTCAAGAACCGCATGGTGGAGAACCTACAATCCGATGTGTATTTTGAAGGGGATGAAATCCAATTGAAACTCCAAAAGGCTTTGGCCACCCTGCCGGACAAACAAAAATTGGTGTTTACCATGAAGTACTTTCAGGAAATGAAATATGAGGACATTTCCGAGGCCTTGGAAACCTCGGTCGGGGCACTAAAGGCCTCCTATCATTTGGCCGTAAAGAAAATTGAATCGTATCTTAAGGAAAATTAAACCTTTGGCTTGTTTTGGAGTCAAATTAAGGACATGAAAAAGGATAAAGAAAATAGTTTCAACACCCCGGAAGGTTACTTTGACAACTTCCATGACCGGCTTATGGCCCGCATGGAAAAAGAAGCCCAAACGGGGTCGGTTATCCCAAAATCAGATGGTTTTGCCATTCCCGAAGGCTATTTGGATGGGGTGACCCCTAAAATCATGTCCAAAACAGTCGGGGAAAATAGTAAGGTCATCCAGCTCAAATCCTACAGAAAATTCTACTATAGTGCCGCTGCCGTGGCCGCAGTCTTTGTTTTGGTCTTCGGCATCAACTGGAATTCCACGCCAACTGTCGTATTTGATGACTTGGCCAATGCGGAAATCGATGCGTATTTTGAAAGCAATGAACTGGATATCAATACGTATGAACTTGCCGAACTGGTCTCGTTGGATAATGTGGAACTGAACGATGTTTTGGAACAGGACCTGGATGCCGAAAATATTTTGCAATATTTGGATGAAACCGTAGACGATATTGACGAACTAAACTTAGATTACAGCGATTATGAATAAAAGAATACTCATACTGTTCGCTCTGTTGGCAGGAACCGCTTACTTGCATGCCCAAGGTCCGGTCAGGGACCGTATAAAGACCCTGAAAGTGGCCTTTATCACGGAAAGGGTTGGACTCACCAGTCAGGAAGCGCAACAATTTTGGCCCATATACAACGCCCATGAGGAAACCTTGGAGAACATCCGAAGAAAGGAACGCCGGGAGCTTCGCTCAAGAATATCCCTGGCCCAAGACTTGACGGACAGTGAATCTTCCACTCTTTTGAACAACCTCATGGCCCTTCAGAAAGAAAAACACAATGCCGAACAAGATTTCATCACAAAAATCAGGACGGTCATCTCAGCCAAAAAAACATTACTGCTCATTAAGGCCGAAGAGGACTTTAAAAAGCGTCTGTTGCAGCAATACCGAAAACATAATGATGGCGGGTAACGCAATCTCACTACAAGAAAAAAAGAAAAGAGCCTTAATGCTCTTTTTTTGATTAAACCTTTTTTTACAACCCAAGTCTTACCCATATAAACCCTTAAAATCCATTAGTCATGAAAAGTCTAAAAACAATTTTGATCATGGTGGCCCTCATGGGAAGTATGACTTTGGCCCATGCGCAGAGAACCGTGGTAAGAACATATCCTGCATACGGAACCGTAGTGACCACTATAAACCGCCCCCATCTGGTGGTCCATAAAAACAAGAATTTTTATTATGCCGATGGCATTTGGTACAAGGCCAGAGGGAGAAGATATGTGGTCTGCGCCGCACCCAACGGGGTTAAAGTATCCGTTTTGCCCAGAGGGTCCAAGATGGTATACGTTAACGGTAGAAGACTGTACCAATATAGAGGGGTGTGGTATAAAAGAACCGGACGGCACTACAGCGTCGTTACCGTATAGTTTTTTTGATTTGGTTAGTTGTTGAACAAAAGAGCGGCGAGATCTCGCCGCTCTTTTTATTGGAAGACCAATTTCGCTATCCGATTTTTCCCGGCAGCAAAAGCAACCGTATCGTTCAAAAAGCGTAAGGTATAAAAAGACTCTTCACTCATGGATTTCCAACTTTCACCGCCATTGGCCGAATAGGAAATCCCAGTAAAACCTACAGCCACCAATCCCTTTCCTTCTGAATTGGGAACAAATTGCACACAACTTTTATAGCCGGGGTGTTGACCAGCAGCAATCAACTTCCATGTTTTCCCACCATCTTGGGTGATGATCTTGTTGGCCGTATTGGCATCCGGTTGGGTATAATCCCCTCCTATGGCAAAGCCTATGGTTTCATTATAAAAATCCATGGAATAAATACCTTGGGTAGGTTCTTCATGAATGATGGGACTCTGCTGTATGCTCCAAGTCATTCCTTTATCCAAAGAATGATAGATTCTCCCCTCCGTGGTACCTATCCACACGTAATTGCCTGCAACGGCAATATTGCTATTGCTTGCCGCAAAGGCTCCTTCACCATCAACCCCTTTCGGAAGGTTTTCACAGGATATCTTGGACCAGGTTTGTCCCCCGTCCTTGGTAAGGATAATGGACAGACAACCATTCACGGTGTCCCCTACGGCAATCCCTTCCAAATCATTCCAAAAGGCCATGGCGTCATAAAACACGCCTTCGCCCTCTTCGGTATATACCAGTTCCATTTTTCCCCGATCACCCGTTTTGTACAACAAGGCCGGATTCGCTACGGAAAGCATAAAAAAATCTGTGGAGGTATTTCCCACGGCCCTAAACTCAGGAACTATGGAGTCATAACTCTGTACATTGGTCCGTACTTTTTGGGTTCGCACATCCACCGTTCCATAGGTACCCTTACTCCCAGCAAAGGCCAACGTATTGCTGTCCAAAAAAGTAATGGCCCTGATGCTCACCGAATCTTCATAAACCGGGGTCACGGATACCGTTTTAAACGGTTGGGATTGTTTTTCATCAACACAAGAAACCAAGATTACGGCCAATAGCAAACCAATAGAAAATCGCATAGTGGATATTTTGCTATAAAAGTAAGTAGAAATGATACCTTTGCAACTTATTTTACACCATGCGCTTACATCGAAATCTTGTTTTTGCCGTTATAGATGCCCTGAACCTCATTTTCAATGAGGGGGAATATGCCGATAAGGTCATTGAAAAAGTATTGCGTTACGACAAGCGTTGGGGCGCACGGGACCGCGGTTTTATTGCAGAAACCACCTATGACATTGTTCGATGGAAGCGTTTGTATGCTGAAATTGCCGAGGCCCATGAACCGTTCACCCGTCCCCATTTATTCCGATTGTTTTCGGTTTGGTGTGTGTTAAAAGGGATTCGAATCCCGGATTGGAAACAGTTGGAAGGCACCCCGGAGCGTCGTATAAAAGGACGGTTTGATGAGCTTTCAAAAATTCGAAAGTTTAGGGAATCCATTCCCGATTGGATGGACGAATTGGGTGAAAAATCCTTGGGAAACAAACTTTGGACCAAGGAAATCGCCGCACTCAACCAGCAGGCCGATGTAATTCTCCGCACCAACACCTTAAAAATTCAAAAGGATCAACTTCGGTCCTTTTTGGCCAAGGAAGATATTGAAACTCAAATCTTGGATGGATATCCAGACGCCCTTAGGCTCAAGGAACGGAAAAACGTATTTGTCACTTCTGCTTTCAAGGATGGACTTTTTGAAGTACAGGACGCCTCATCTCAATTGGTAGCCCCGTTTTTAGAGGTTGAACCAGGTCACCGTGTGATTGATGCCTGTGCCGGTGCTGGGGGTAAAACCCTTCACTTGGCCTCCTATATGGAAAACAAGGGACAGCTCATTGCCTTGGACATTTATGAGAGCAAGCTCAAAAAACTAAAGGTAAGGGCCCGTCGTAACGGGGTTCACAACATGGAGACCCGTGTAATAGATTCTACCAAGGTGATCAAGAAATTGCACAACAGCGCCGACCGTTTGTTGTTGGATGCGCCTTGTTCCGGTTTAGGCGTCATCAAAAGAAATCCTGACTCCAAATGGAAGCTCGAACCTGAGTTCATTGATCGCATCATGGGTGTTCAACAAGACATTCTACAGAACTACAGCAAAATGGTCAAAAAAGGTGGGCAAATGGTCTATGCCACCTGTTCCATCCTACCCCAAGAAAACTCGGAGCAAGTCAAAAAGTTCTTGGAATCCGAAAATGGAAAGGATTTTGAGTTCATCAAGGAGAAAAACGTGTACGCTTCGGAAAGCGGCTTTGACGGATTCTATATGGCCTTGATGAAGAAGAAAGCCTGATAGGGCAACCATTTTCGTTAAAATTAGTGTCAAGCTAATGATGGTTGGAATGCCTGATTTTTGGATTGTTCGTGTAAATCTGTGTAATTCGTGTCAACCAATAAAATGTTCGATAGCTCGACAATTGGATTTTTGTCATTCTTATGGAGTGCAACGACTGAAGAATCTAAATAATCTATTTTCAAGTTTAAGATATTGTCAGTTCAAGCGCAGTCGAGATGTACGGTTTTCGGCCACCCTCGATATGACACTTTAAAAACTTCTATTTTTTTACCGTTGGATATTCCACGCCCAATTGTTCCAAATAGGTATCGTATTGGGTTTCGTCGAAATAATACTTCTGCAATTCCGAGCGATAGGTATCCTGCTTATCCTTGTTCAAATAGGTGGGCGGCATATCGTCAGCAGCAATCATAGGTTGGTATTTGGTCTCTTTGCTCTGTTCATTGTTGAAGTAATCCCACGCTCCTTTGAGCAACTCCGGATTTAAGAAAAAGTCCAATAAGGTCATGGCTTCGGCCTTTGCCCCGGCTGTAACGCCTTTATGGGCAATGGGAGTGGCCATGGCAATGGCATTGCTCCAATGATGCCCCTGCAATCCTGGGATATTGGACGGAAAACGCATGGTAACCGTGGGCACTTTCCAAGAGATATCACCAATATCATCCGAACCACCACTAACAGGTTCCAATACAGGAAGCCCCAACTCGGCCAATTCGGTAGGAAGTCCTTCGATCTTATCGGAGCCCACCTCGGTTTGGACAGCTTTGGCAAGGGCTTGGTCTGCCGCAGACCAAGTAGGCAAACCTACTTCTTTGATATTTTCATACATGGTCTCCGCAATCACTTTATTGTAATGTCTGGGCCATGCTGTTCCCAAAACCCTGGAGGTCATGGTGGTTCCCGTCATTAACGCCGCTCCTTTGGCAATATCGTTGGCCTCGGCATACATCTCCATGATGCCCTCATACTTGATGTCCCTAAAATAGAACCAAATGGCTGCTTTGGAGGGCACTACATTGGGCTGGTCGCCTGCATCGGTAAAAATGGAATGGGATCGTTTCAATGGGTGCAAATGCTCCCGCTTATAGTTCCAACCAATATTCATGAGCTCCGCTGCATCCAAGGCACTTCTGCCCCGCCATGGAGCACCGGCCGAATGGGCCGCCTCTCCCTCAAAAAGATACTCCACCGAAATCAGACCTGTTCCACGGGTTGGGCCCCATGAAACCCCAAAATTATTGCCCACATGAGTGAAAATGCACATATCGATATCATCAAAGAGGCCGTCCCGAACGTACCATGCCTTGGCCGCAACCAATTCTTCGGCAATACCGGGCCATAGGATCAAAGTGCCTCCAATATTTTCACGCTCCATAATCTGTTTTACCGCCAAAGCCGAGGTGATGTTCAATGGAATCCCGGAGTTATGGCCCTCCCCATGACCGGGAGCCCCTTCCACAATAGGCTTATGATAGGCCACCCCAGGGTATTGAGAGGCCTTTGGAATACAATCCACATCGCTTCCCAAGGCAATTACAGGACCATCTCCATTGCTCCAAGTGGCAAACCAAGCCGTAGGAATCCCAGAAATGGAATGCTCAATGGTAAAACCATTGTTTTCAAGAATACCGGTAAGATACTTGGAGCTTTCTTCTTCCTGAAAACCCAACTCGGCAAAACTGAAGACCTTGTCCACCATCACTTGGGACTGTTTGTGATGATCTTCTACGATTTGGGCGACTTCGGACTTAAGTTTTTCAATCTGACGTTTGGAGTATTTTTTTTGCGCAGTTGTCGTGGAGATAAAACAAAGTAGTAGAAACCCGGACAACAGGATCTTGAAAGTTTTCATACGGTTGGATTTTGAATTAGCAAGTATCTTCCTAAAATACAAATAATTCGGTTTGCATTTTAACACTGCCAAGGCGATACTACTTTTTGACAATGCCTTACCAAATCCTTGCTATACTCCTTATGAAATTTTTCAGAACATGCTTAATAAAATTAAGCTGTTCCCTTTCATCCAATTCAATGATCAAAAAAGTAAAGACCACAATCATCAATCCAAGAACCAGATGCTTTAAATTTCTTTTGGCCCAATATTTATTATGCTCAATTTTCATGACATATGGAATCTATCCAAAATATCCCTCATAAGGGGAACCCAATTCACCAATACCCCATTTGAATTGATGGTTGGACATTTTTGCGTTGAAACCACCATGATTAATTAACACCTTTGGTGTAAAACTCAAAACGAAGAGGTTTAAAAATAAAACTGAAAACCGTAAATTTGCACTTTCTCAAACCGTTCAATCCATACATTGTATGATTCATTTTTTTGGGGACAAGGCTAACAAGGTTTTTGCCGTCCAGACCACTCAAGAAATTACTCAGGAAGATAATAGTAAACTGACCTGGTTGTTCGGCAACCAACCCAAGATAGAAGCGGCGTCACTGGACGCCTTTTTTGTTGGGCCACGTGCCGCCATGGTGACTCCGTGGAGTACCAATGCCACCGAAATTACCCAAAATATGGGCATCGATGGAATCCTACGGATTGAGGAGTTCCACGCGGTTTCGGAAGACCATACCGGGTACGACCCCATGCTGCTCCAAAAGTATAAAGGGTTGAACCAAGATATTTTCACCATTGCCATAGTTCCTGAGCCAATTTTGGAAATTGATGACATTGCAGCCTACAACCAAAAGGAAGGATTGGCCCTGAGCGATGAGGAAGTGGCCTACTTGGAAGACCTTTCCACAAAATTGGACCGTAAATTGACCGATTCCGAGGTTTTTGGTTTCAGTCAGGTGAATTCGGAACACTGTAGGCATAAAATATTCAACGGCACCTTTGTCATTGATGGCAAAGAAATGCCTTCCTCGCTCTTTAAGCTCATCAAAAAAACCTCAGAGGCCAATCCGAATGACATTGTTTCGGCCTATAAAGATAACGTAGCATTCATTGAGGGACCAAAAGCCATCCAGTTTGCTCCAAAAAGTGCTGATAAGCCCGATTACTACGAAGAAAAAGAGTTTAATTCCGTTCTATCCCTAAAAGCAGAAACCCATAATTTCCCCACTACGGTAGAACCCTTCAATGGTGCTGCAACAGGTTCTGGGGGAGAAATCAGGGACCGCTTGGCCGGAGGAAAAGGGTCTTTGCCTTTGGCAGGAACCGCCGTGTACATGACCTCTTATTCCCGTTTGGAAGAAAACCGTCCATGGGAAAAGGGTATGGCAGAACGTGACTGGCTGTACCAAACCCCAATGGATATTTTGATCAAGGCCTCCAACGGAGCTTCAGATTTTGGCAACAAGTTTGGTCAACCCTTAATTGCTGGCTCCGTCCTCACTTTTGAGCATCAGGAAGAAGCCCGAAAATTAGGCTTTGACAAAGTAATTATGATGGCTGGAGGTATTGGCTATGGAAAAAAGGATCAAGCCTTGAAAGATACACCCAAGAAGGGAGACAGAATAGTCGTTCTAGGTGGTGACAACTACCGAATTGGAATGGGTGGTGCTGCAGTTTCCAGTGCCGACACGGGTGAATTCAGTTCTGCCATTGAGTTGAATGCCGTGCAACGTTCCAACCCAGAAATGCAAAAAAGAGCTTCCAATGCGGTTCGCGGACTACTGGAAAGCCATGACAATCCTATAGTTTCCATTCATGACCATGGAGCCGGTGGTCACCTTAATTGTCTGTCGGAACTTGTGGAAGATACAGGAGGTACCATCAACACGGACCAACTCCCTGTTGGTGATCCTACCCTATCCAAAAAAGAACTTATCGGGAACGAATCCCAAGAACGCATGGGACTTGTGATTGGTGAAAAGGATTTGGAGCTGCTTGACCGCGTAGCGGCTCGTGAGCGTGCCCCCATGTACAATGTGGGTGAGGTCACTGGCAACCACCGATTTACTTTTGAATCACAAAAATCAGGTGAAAAACCAATGGACTTGGAACTTTCTGATATGTTCGGAAGCTCTCCCAAAACCATTATGGAAGATACTACCTCCCAACAAACCTACCCTGCCCTATCTTATTCCTTGGAGCATTTTCATGACTATTTGGAGCAGGTACTCCAATTGGAAGCCGTAGCCTGCAAGGATTGGCTCACCAATAAGGTGGACCGTTGTGTGGGTGGCCATGTGGCCAAACAACAATGTGCCGGTCCCCTTCAATTACCTTTGAACAACTGCGGCGTAATGTCACTCGACTTTAAGACCAAGGAAGGTATTGCCACCAGTATTGGGCACTCCCCTATTTCTGCGTTGATCGATGCCAAAGCCGGTAGCAGAAACAGTGTGGCCGAAGCCCTCACCAATATCGTATGGGCTCCTTTAAAAGATGGCTTGAAATCAGTTTCCCTTTCCGCCAACTGGATGTGGCCTTGCCGCAATGAGGGCGAGGATGCCCGCCTCTACGAGGCCGTGGAGTCCCTCTCTGATTTTACCATCGCACTGGGCATCAATGTCCCCACTGGAAAGGATTCCCTTTCCATGAAGCAAAAATATAAGGATAGTGAAGTATTGTCCCCGGGAACCGTGATTGTTTCCGCAGCGGCCAATTGCAACGATATCACCAAAGTGGTGGAACCCGTACTTCAAAAAGATGGCGGCGCCCTCTACTACATCAATATTTCCAAGGATGGGCATAAACTGGGAGGTTCATCCTTCGCCCAGATTTTGAATGGCATTGGTGACGAAACCCCATCAATTTTGGATGCAGACTATGTAAAAACCGTTTTTAACACCTTACAGGAACTCATCAAAAAAGACCAGATCTTGGCCGGACATGATGTGGCTTCCGGTGGTTTGATCACCACCCTTTTGGAACTCTGCTTTGCCGATAATGACCTTGGGGCCAACTTGGACCTATCCAGCCTTGGGGAAACGGATATCATCAAGCTTTTGTTCAGTGAAAATGCAGGGGTAGTGTTCCAAGCCAAGGACAGCACTGTGGAGGCTATCCTCCAAGAAGCAGGCATCGATTTTGCAAAGATCGGGACCGCTACTTCGGAAGCCACCCTGAAAATCAAAAATAATGGGGTTGAAATTGGACTGAACATCGCTTCCCTTCGCGATACTTGGTTCAAGACTTCCTATTTATTGGACAACAGGCAAACCGCCAAAGGTTTGGCCAAAAATCGATACGAGAATTACAAAAACCAGCCCCTACAATACATTTTTCCAGAGAGTTTTGATGGAACCTTGCCTGCACCAGGGCAATCCAGACCCAAAGCGGCCATTCTCCGCGAAAAAGGAAGCAACTCCGAACGTGAAATGGCCAATGCCATGTACTTAGCCGGGTTTGATGTGAAGGACGTGCACATGACCGACCTTATTTCGGGCAGGGAGACCTTGGAGGACATTCAATTTTTGGGCGCCGTGGGTGGTTTCTCCAACTCAGACGTTCTAGGCAGTGCCAAAGGTTGGGCCGGTGCCATCAAATACAATGAAAAGGCCAACAAAGTGATCAATGATTTCTTTGCCCGCCCCGATACCCTTTCCGTGGGTATCTGTAACGGTTGCCAGTTGTTCATGGAACTGGACCTCATCAATTCCGAGCACGAGACCCATGGTAAAATGACCTATAATGAGTCCAAGAAACACGAGAGTAATTTCACTTCGGTAAAAATCCAGGAGAACAACTCGGTAATGTTGTCCAATTTGGCCGGAACCACATTGGGGGTATGGATTTCCCATGGTGAAGGCAAATTTAGTCTTCCGCACGAAGAAGGAGATTATGATATCGTGGCCAAATATGGCTACGAAGGTTATCCCGCCAATCCCAACGGAAGCGATTACAACACCGCCATGCTCTGTGACAAAACCGGAAGGCATTTGGTGACCATGCCGCATATTGAGCGGTCCACCTTCCCTTGGAACTGGGCCCACTATCCAAAGGATAGGAACGATGTGGTATCTCCATGGCTCCAAGCTTTTGTCAATGCCAAGGAATGGATTGAAAACCTTAAATAATAACCCTTTGCGCCTTTCCTGAATACCGAAAAGCTTTAAGGATATGGTAAAAAATACGCTAGGGAATTGTTAAATCGATTTCTTGGAATGGCGACGATTTGCTATTTTGCAATTACCAAATAGAAACTTAGTATGCAAAACGTTACCCGATTGTTTGATTTCCCCTATTACCAGTTGAACAAACTTCCACTGGAAAAGTCATTGGTCACCAAATACAATGGCAAATGGGTAGCAACCTCAACCCAAGAATATGTGGACAAGGCCAATGCCATTAGCAGGGGGCTACTACATCTGGGAGTACAGCCCAACGACAAGATTGCCATAATTTCCATGACCAACCGTACGGAGTGGAACATCATGGACATTGGGGTACTCCAAATCGGTGCGCAGACCGTTCCCATTTACCCAACCATATCCGAAGAGGATTACGAATATGTGCTTAACCATTCCGAAGCCAAGTATTGCTTTGTTTCCTGTGGAGAAGTACTGGAGAAGGTTTTGGCCATCAGCACAAAACTTAAAAATCTGGAAGACATTTTTTCTTTTGACCAACTGGACAACTGTAAAAATTGGGGAGAGGTCCTGGAAAAAGGAGCAGACAATTCCAACCAAGAGGAAGTGGAAAAATTGAAAGACAGGGTCAAGCCAGAAGATTTGGCCACTTTGATCTATACTTCGGGAACTACGGGAAGACCCAAAGGGGTCATGTTGTCCCATGACAATATTGTATCCAATGTGCTTTCAAGCGAAACAAGGGTACCCTTTGAAACTGGAGGCAGTGCATTGAGCTTTTTGCCCGTTTGCCACATTTTTGAACGGATGATCCTCTACCTCTACCAATATTGCGGTATTGAAATCCATTTTGCGGAAGGGCTGGACAAAATCAGCGACAACGTCAAGGAAGTAAAACCCAACGTAATGACGGTGGTGCCCCGATTATTGGAAAAGGTCTATGATGCCATCATCGCCAAAGGAGCCTTACTTACCGGAGTCAAGAAGAAACTGTTCTTCTGGGCCGTAGATCTGGGCCTTAAATACGAACCCTACGGCAAAAACGGCTGGTGGTACGAACAACAGCTTGCCTTGGCCCGAAAGCTGATCTTTAGCAAATGGCAAGAAGGCTTAGGTGGAAACCTAACAGTCATGGTATCTGGAAGTGCCGCTTTACAACCCCGGTTGGCCCGTGTGTTTGCCGCAGCGGGCATGCCGGTCATGGAAGGTTACGGTCTTACCGAGACCTCTCCCGTAATCGCGGTTAATGACGAACGGAACAAAGGCTGGAAAATAGGAACGGTAGGCCGAATCATTGATGGGGTTGAAGTAAAAATCGCCCAGGACGGCGAAATTCTTTGTAAAGGGCCCAACGTAATGCTAGGCTATTACAAAGACCCAGAAAAAACCGCCGAAGTACTCACCGATGGCTATTTCCATACCGGGGACATTGGCGAAGTGGATGCCGATGGCTTTTTGCGCATCACGGACCGTAAAAAAGAAATCTTCAAAACCTCTGGTGGAAAGTATGTGGCGCCACAGTTATTGGAAAACCGGTTTAAGCAATCCCGCTTTATAGAACAGATCATGGTAGTGGGCGAAGGCGAAAAAATGCCTGCGGCACTGATACAACCCAATTTTGAATTTCTGCACGAGTGGGCCAAACGCCATAAGGTAACGGTTGGGGAAAACTCGGATATTGTACACAACGACAAGGTCATTGCCCGCATCCAGGAAGAAGTGGACCTCGCCAACGAGGATTTTGCCAAATGGGAAAAGGTAAAACAGTTCCGCTTGACCCCCGATGTATGGAGTGTGGACAGTGGCCACCTAACCCCTACCATGAAACTGCGCAGAAAAATTGTCAAGGAAAAGTATTTGGACCTCTACAATGATATTTACGGGCATTAGGTAGCTGTCCATTTTAGCACTACAAATACGTAGGTCACTCTCTAACTATTCTCACTCATTAATTGATTCAATTTATGGTAAATTTATTATGCATGCATAATAAATTTACCTATATTTGAGGAAACCAAACTGAGCTATGAAGGATTTGACCATTGATTATGCATTGCGGGCTACATGGCAGGCGGTCAGTAGAATGTACAACGAGGAGGCCAAGAACTATGGCATTACCATGGCCATTGGGTTTACCCTGTTGAGCATAGACCCCAAAAAAGGAACACCAAGTACTGCCTTGGGACCTAAAATGGGCATGGAGGCCACAAGCTTATCCAGAATCTTAAAGAACATCGAGGAAAGAGGGTATATTCAGCGTAAACCCAACCCCAACGATGGCAGAGGGGTACTAATACATTTAACCGCCTTGGGCCTGGAGAAACGGGAAGAATCCAAGGGAGTGGTGCTCCGGTTCAATGATGTGGTCAAGGAGCATATCGCCGAAGAGGACTTGGTCGGTTTTTTTAACACCGTTGAAATTATCAACAAACTCATTTCCGATAAAAAAGTGTACATAAAAACAACTAATTAAAACAAACATTCATAAATGAAAAGGCATATCAATAAAGTTGCCGTCATCGGTTCTGGTATCATGGGTAGTGGCATTGCTTGCCATTTTGCCAATATTGGGGTCGAAGTTCTCTTGCTGGACATCGTTCCCAGGGAACCCAATGAAAAAGAAAAAGCGAAAGGCTTGACCTTGGAGGATAAAGTCGTAAGAAACCGTTTGGTCAACGACTCCCTTGCTGCTGCATTGAAATCCAAACCCTCTCCTATCTATCACCAGAAATTCGCAGACCGAATTACTACGGGAAATTTGGAGGATGATATCACCAAAGTGGCCCAAGTGGATTGGATCATCGAGGTGGTTGTGGAACGATTGGATATTAAGAAGCAGGTATTTGAGAACCTCGACAAGCACCGTACTACTGGCACATTGATCACTTCAAACACCTCTGGTATTCCCATCAAGTTTATGAGTGAGGGACGCAGTGAGGATTTCCAAAAGCATTTCTGTGGCACCCACTTCTTTAACCCAGCAAGATATTTAAAGCTGTTCGAGATTATTCCGGGGCCAAAGACCTCCCAGGACGTATTGGACTTCTTGAATGGGTATGGCGAACAGTACTTGGGAAAAACCTCCGTGGTGGCCAAGGATACCCCTGCTTTCATCGGAAACCGAATCGGGATTTTCAGTATCCAAAGTCTTTTTCATGCCGTGAAGGAGTTGGGCATGACCGTGGAAGAAGTAGATAAATTGACAGGACCTGTGATTGGTCGACCTAAATCAGCCACTTTCCGTACCGTGGACGTAGTAGGACTGGATACTTTGGTGCATGTCGCCAACGGTATTTATGAAAACTGTAAGGACGATGAACGACATGAACTCTTCAAACTACCAGATTTCATCAACATCATGATGGAAAACAAATGGTTGGGGAGCAAATCTGGACAGGGGTTCTATAAAAAAGTACAGGGCGATGATGGTAAAAGTGAAATCCTCACATTGGATTTGGACACTATGGACTATCGCGCCAAAAAGAGTGCAAAATTTGCCACTTTGGAGCTCACCAAGACCATTGACAAGGTCATTGAACGTTTTCCAGTCTTGGTCGATGGCAAGGACAAAGCAGGGGAATTCTACCGAAAGAGCTTTGGGGCCCTATTTGCCTATGTGACCCATCGCATTCCAGAAATCTCGGACGAACTGTATAAGATTGATGATGCCATGAAGGCCGGATTTGGCTGGGAACATGGTCCATTCCAGATTTGGGACGCCGTAGGACTGGAGAAAGGCTTGGAATTCATCAAGGCCGAAGGTCTGGAAGCGGCCTCATGGGTCACTGAAATGAAAGCGGCAGGAATCGATTCATTCTATACCGTAAAAGATGGGGCCACCTATTTCTATGACATCCCCAAAAAGACCATGGAAAAGGTTCCGGGTCAGGATGCCTTCATTATTTTGGACAACATCCGAAAGTCCAACGAAGTGTTCAAGAACAGTGGTGTGGTCATCGAGGATTTGGGTGATGGTATTCTCAACTGCGAGTTCCAATCCAAAATGAATACCATTGGTGGCGATGTATTGGCCGGACTGAACAAGGCCGTGGACTTGGCCGAAAAAGACTTTCAAGGATTGGTTGTGGGTAACCAAGCAGCGAATTTCTCTGTTGGGGCCAACATCGGCATGATTTTCATGATGGCCGTGGAACAAGAGTATGATGAGCTTAACATGGCCATAAAATACTTCCAGGATACCATGATGCGGATGCGGTACTCCTCCATTCCCACTATTTCAGCGCCGCATGGCATGTGTTTGGGAGGTGGCTGTGAGCTATCCATGCATGCCGATAAAGTAGTGGCCGCCGCAGAGACCTATATCGGTCTGGTGGAATTTGGCGTTGGTGTCATCCCCGGTGGGGGTGGTTCCAAGGAAATGGCACTCCGGGCTTCGGACACGTTTAGGAAAAATGATGTGGAGTTGAATGTGCTACAGGAATACTTCCTGACCATAGGAATGGCCAAAGTATCCACTTCGGCTTATGAAGCCTACGATTTGGGCATTCTACAAAAAGGAAAGGATGTAGTGGTCGTAAACAAAGACCGACAAATTGCCACGGCCAAGGCCTATGCCAAATTAATGGCTGAGGCAGGCTATACCAAACCCGTTAAACGCAAAGACGTAAAAGTGCTTGGAAAACAAGCATTGGGTATGTTCTTGGTGGGAACGGATTCCATGGAAGCCGGACATTACATTTCGGAACACGACAAAAAAATAGCCGATAAACTGGCCTACGTCATGGCCGGGGGAGACCTCTCCGAAGCCAGCTACGTTACCGAACAGTATCTATTGGATTTGGAACGCGAAGCCTTCCTTTCACTATGTACAGAACGGAAAACCTTGGAACGTATCCAACATATGTTAAAAACCGGTAAACCACTAAGAAATTAGGAACAAGAATCAAGACATTGGAACCAGGACTGTCGTCTTTTTCTCTTGGTTCTTGAATCTAAAAATCTAAAAAAATGAAAACAGCATATATCGTAAAAGCATACCGGACCGCAGTGGGCAAAGCGCCACGGGGACTGTTCCGTTTTAAAAGACCCGATGAACTGGCCGCTGAGACCATTGAACACATGATGAAGGAACTACCGCAGTTGGACAAAAAACGCATAGACGATGTCATTGTGGGTAACGCCATGCCGGAAGCAGAACAAGGGTTAAATATGGCCCGGCTTATCTCTTTGATGGGATTGGATATTGAAGATGTTCCGGGAGTGACCGTCAATAGATATTGTGCCTCTGGACTTGAAACCATTGGAATTGCCACCGCAAAAATCCAATCCGGAATGGCAGATTGTATCATTGCAGGAGGTGCGGAGAGCATGAGCTACATTCCCATGGGAGGCTACAAACCCACCCCGGATTATGCCACTGCCAAAGAAGGACATGAGGACTATTATTGGGGCATGGGGCTTACTGCCGAAGCAGTGGCCCAACAGTTCAAGGTATCCCGGGAAGACCAGGATGTCTTTGCCTACAATTCACACATGAAGGCGCTAAAAGCCCAAGAAGAAAATAGGTTCCAAGACCAGATTGTACCCATTGAAGTGGAACATACCTTTATCAATGGAGCAGGTAAAAAGGAAACTACCAGTTACACGGTCAACAAAGATGAAGGGCCACGAAAAGGCACCAACATTCCTACCCTGAACAAGTTGAAACCCGTTTTTGCGGCGGGCGGAAGTGTTACCGCAGGAAACTCTTCCCAAATGAGCGACGGTGCAGCCTTTGTCATGGTGATGAGCGAGGAAATGGTGAAAGAATTGAATCTGGAGCCCATTGCCCGATTGGTGAACTATGCCGCTGCGGGGGTTGAGCCCAGAATTATGGGAATTGGCCCGGTAAAAGCTATTCCAAAGGCCCTAAAACAGGCCGGAATGAAGCAAAGTGACATCGAATTGATCGAATTGAACGAGGCCTTTGCCTCTCAGTCCTTGGCCGTGATCCGTGAGCTGGACCTAAACCCTGAAATTGTCAATGTGAATGGCGGTGCCATTGCATTGGGGCATCCATTGGGGTGTACAGGGGCAAAATTATCCGTACAACTCTTTGATGAAATGCGGAAACGCGACATGAAAGGCAAGTACGGTATGGTGACCATGTGCGTGGGAACTGGACAAGGTGCTGCGGGTATATTTGAATTTTTAGCTTAGGAACCAAGACGGATAGAGGCAAGATTCAAGACTATGGGAAGACATAATTTTAAAAAACTTAAAATTTGGCAGGAAGGGATGATTTTGGTTGATGAAACTTATCAAATGATAAAAGAATTTCCGGCTATGGAAAAATTCAATCTTGTATCCCAAATGACCCGTTGTGCAGTATCCATTCCATCTAATATTGCCGAAGGTACAAGCAAATCAACAAATAAGCATTTTAATAATTATATAGAAGTAAGTCTTGGCTCTAGTTTTGAGTGGGAAACCCAATTAATTATTGCCTTGAACCAAAAGTACATTTCCATAGAGAAATTTGAATTTTTAGAACATAAAGTCCAACAACTACAAAAAATGATATCAAGCTTTCAAGATGGATTGAAATAAGTCCTGATTCTTGTCTCTTGAATCTGAAATCTTATAAAGATGAGCACAGAAACAAAAAATAAAGACATTTTAAGAGGAGGTCAATTTCTGGTAAAGGAAACCCCATGTGAGGATGTTTTCACCCTTGAAGACCTTACCGAAGAACAAAAAATGATGCGCGAAAGTACCAAGGAATTCGTAGATCGGGAACTTTGGGCGCATTGGGAACGTTTCGAGAAAAAAGACTACGCCTATACTGAAGAATGTATGCGCAAGGCTGGTGAACTGGGCCTATTGAGCGTTGCCGTTCCCGAAGCCTATGGCGGAATGGGAATGGGCTTTGTCTCCACCATGCTGGTCTGCGACTACATTTCAGGGGCTACAGGCTCCTTTAGTACGGCCTTTGGGGCACATACCGGAATCGGGACCATGCCCATTACCCTGTACGGTACCGAGGAACAAAAACAAAAATACGTCCCCAGGCTTGCCTCTGGTGAATGGTTTGGCGCCTATTGCCTCACCGAACCCGGCGCTGGTTCCGATGCCAATTCAGGGAAAACCAAGGCCGTTTTGTCCGATGATGGCAAATATTACAGCATTACAGGTCAAAAAATGTGGATTTCCAACGCGGGGTTCTGCAATATGTTCATTGTTTTTGCCCGAATCGAGGATGACAAGAACATCACCGGTTTCATTGTTGAGAACAATCCGGAGAATGGCATCACATTGGGCGATGAGGAAAAGAAACTGGGCATCCACTCCTCCTCTACCCGACAGGTGTTCTTCAATGAGACCAGGGTGCCTGTTGAAAATATGCTTTCTGAAAGAGGAAATGGATTCAAGATTGCCATGAATGCCCTGAACATTGGTCGGATTAAGTTGGCCGCCGCCTGTTTGGAAGCCCAAAGACGGGTGCTCAATGAAGCGACCAAATATGCCAATGAGCGTATTCAGTTTAAAACTCCCATTATGAACTTTGGGGCCATCAAGGCCAAAATCGCCGATATGGCCACTAATGCCTACGTGGATGAATCCGCTTCCTACCGAGCGGCTAAGAATATCGAGGACCGGATTGCCATTCGGGAGTCCGAAGGCAACTCGCACCAAGAAGCGGAACTTAAAGGTGTTGAAGAATACGCCATTGAATGTTCCATTTTAAAAGTGGCCGTATCCGAGCATGTGCAACACACTACGGATGAAGGTATCCAAATTTTTGGGGGGATGGGCTTTAGTGCTGACACTCCAATGGAATCTGCTTGGCGTGATGCCCGTATTTCACGGATTTATGAGGGAACCAACGAAATCAACCGTATGTTGGCCGTGGGCATGTTGGTGAAAAAGGCCATGAAAGGCCATGTGGACCTTTTAGGTCCTGCCACTGCCGTTGGTGAGGAATTGATGGGCATTCCATCATTTGATACCCCTGACTTTTCCCAACTGTTCTCCGAAGAGAAAGATTTGGTGGCCCGGATGAAAAAGGTCTTTCTTATGATCGCCGGTAGCGCTGTTCAAAAATTTGGTCCGGATTTGGAACAGCACCAGATGTTGTTACAATCCGCTGCGGATATTCTGATTCAGGTGTATTTGGCAGAGTCCACCATCCTCCGTACCGAGAAAAATGCAAAACGTTTTGGTGAAGAAGCCCAAGCCACGCAAATTGCCATGTCCAAACTCTATTTGTACAGAGCCGTGGATATTGTCATCCAAAAAGGAAAAGAAGCCATAGTTTCTTTTGCCGAGGGAGATGAACAGCGCATGATGCTCATGGGACTGAAACGTTTCACAAAATATACTAACCAGCCCAATGTTGTGGCACTTCGCACGCAAATTGCGGATAAAGTTGCTGCAGATAATGGGTATACCTTTGACTGATGCAATTGTTTTTTGAAACAAAACAACTGAAGAGCCGCCCTTTTAGGGCGGTTTTTTTTATATCCTATTTTGCAAGGTTGTATGGACAGCATACCTTTATCCTATGGAAAGGAATACTATGGAATCCCTTTATGACCAAAGGCAATTTAGGGAAATGGGTCACCGATTGATAGATCTTTTGGGCGACCATATCGACAACACCACCTCAGGGAAAAACCCAAAGACCATTGATTGGGCCGAACCCAGTGTTGAATTGGAATCTTGGAAGGATTTTTTCAACAACGGAAATGCAGACGATTTCTTTGAAAAGGTCATACAAAGAACCACCCATACCCATCATCCCAAATATATTGGGCACCAAGTGGGCGTTCCTGCCCCAATTACCGCCTTGACTGGCTTACTGGCCTCTTTGTTGAACAACGGAATGGCAGTTTACGAAATGGGAATGTCCCCCACGGCCATGGAGCGCATCGTTACAGATCATATTTGCAAAAAAGTGGGTTATGGGGAAGCTTCCAGAGGGTTGCTGACATCAGGCGGAACCCTGGCCAATATGACCGCCCTGCTATCGGCGCGAAAAGCCAAGGCAAAGCACAACGTATGGACTGAAGGCAGCTCCCAACAACTGGGTATCATGGTAAGCGAAGAAGCCCATTATTGTGTGGACCGTGCGGCACGTATCATGGGTTTGGGAGACCAAGGCATCATTAAAGTTCCAGTCACAAAGGATTTTACCATGGACATTTCCAAATTAGATGAGTGTTATACCAAAGCTCTGGAAGATGGGGTCCACATCTTTGCAATCGTGGGCAGCGCTCCATCCACCGCAACGGGTATTTATGACGATTTGGAGGCCATTTCCCGGTTCGCAGAAGAAAAAGGGTTGTGGTTTCATGTGGATGGCGCCCACGGAGGTGCTGTCATCTTCTCCGAGAAATACAAGCATCTACTCAAAGGGATTGAAAAATCGGATTCCGTGGTCATAGATGGACACAAAATGCTGATGATGCCCACCCTTACCACGGCACTTCTGTACCGGGAAGGTATTCATTCGCACACCACCTTTGTTCAAAAAGCGGACTACTTATTGACCCATACGGATGAGGAAGATTGGTACAATGGAGGGAAAAGGACTTTTGAGTGCACCAAATCCATGATGGGCCTACATTGGTACATTTTACTAAAACTATACGGGGATGACATTTTTGACCAAAATGTGACCAAATTGTATGATTTGGGAAAAGAATTTGCCCAATGGATACATAATGATCCTAATTTTGAGTTGGCCATTGAACCCATGTCCAATATTCTCTGTTTCCGGTATGTGGCACCTCAACTGAGTTTGGAACAGCTCAACAGCCTGAACCAATCCATCCGACAACAACTTCTGGAGGATGGAGAATTTTACATGGTCCAGACCCAACTAAGGGGAGTGCATTACCTAAGGACCAGTTTAATGAACCCCTTTACCACCATGGAACATTTGGGGTGGCTATTGGAAAAAATCAAAACCATTGCCAAAAAATTGATGGCTCCGGAACCTACGCTATAGATTCCAATATTTTTTCTTCGCTCTGTTTTCTTGAAAAGTTGATGGCACATTCGATCAAAGCCAAATGGGAATACGCCTGTGGGAAATTACCCAACAAGCGCTTGGTCTTAAAATCAATATCCTCACTAAAGAGTCCCAAATGATTGCTATGACCCAGCAAACGTTCAAAAAGTTCCAAGGCCTTTTCTTCCTCCCCTATTTTAAAGAGGCTGTTGATGAACCAAAAGGTGCAAATGGTAAAGGACGATGAGGGTTCGCCGAAATCGTCCTCATTCTTATAACGATACAATAATCCATCATTGCTCAATCCCTCCTCAATGGCCTGTACCGTGTTCACATATTTGGGATCCCGGGCATTGATAAAACCATAGGGCTCCATCAACAGTACCGAGGCGTCCAAATGGCGGGAACCATACGATTGCACAAAGGCATTGATATCACTGTTCCAAGCATTTTCATGGATATCCCTTTTGATTTCCTGCTCAAGGGCGGTCCATTTTTCAATCTTATGGGTCTTCCCAAAAATCTTGGCCACTTTAATGGCCCGGTCCAAAGCCACCCAACACAGTACTTTGGAGAAGGTAAAATGTCTGTCTTCCCCTCGGAATTCCCAAATACCCTTGTCCGGCTCCCTCCAGTGCTTGCCTACAATCCAGACAATCCCTTTGGTGATGCTCCAGAGTTCCTCCACATTCTCAATATCATTGCTAAACTTCACCAACTGCTCATAGATGACATCCATAAGAATGCCGTAAATGTCGTTCTGCTTTTGTTTGTAGGCCGCATTTCCTATACGAACAGGTTTTGAGCCTTTGTATCCATCCAAATGGTCCAAAGTCTGCTCTGTAAGTTTCTTTTCTTGATTGATGCCATACATAATCTGGAGCTTTTCATCCTTGTCCGGCATTAAATCAATGATAAACTGTAGGTATCTTTTGGCGGAATTCTTATGCCCCAGTTCGGAAACCACCTTGATCACCATGGAGGCATCCCTGATCCAGCAGAACCGGTAGTCCCAATTACGGACCTCGCCAATGGTTTCGGGCAAAGAGGTCGTGGCGGCGGCCAAAACCGCCCCCGTTTTATCGTAAGTAAGCAATTTCAGGGTAATGGCACTCCGTACAATCTCCTTGTTGAATTTTTTATAGGTAGGGGTTTTATCCACCCAATCCAACCAATACACTTTGGTACGTTCCAATTCCAAGGCCATTTTTTCCGTAGTGGGCTTTAGGATCTTTTCGTTGTAACAAACCATAAAATAACCATCCTCTTTCAACGGAATCTCCACGCCCTCCAACACCTCTTCCTTGTTGAAAGAGGTATAAAGGAACAAGGTGTCATACTTTAATTTATGGGTGAGGCTTGCCACAAAATCCTTTTTCACATGATGTTCCGTATGTCCCAATCCGTACTCCAGTTTGGGATCATACTTCACCTTAAAACTCGGCTTTCCCGAAACATACTTTACATACCGAACGATTTCGGGCGGGGCATTGTACTTGCCATTGTTGTGCTTATGGTGCCTCGGCATAAAATCATGCACCTCAAAGACATCTTCCCCTCGGGAAAAACGTGTGATCAATATGGCCGTCCTTTCATAGTATTGTTGATGGATTTCATAAGTATCATCCACCAGAAACTCAAAGCTTCCTCCTTTTTGCTCATCCAACAACTTTGCAAAGACGGAAGTGGAATCAAATTGGGGCAGACAACACCAATCCAGCGAGCCCGTTTTTGAGATCAAGGCCGCACTCCTACAATTTCCAATAATTCCATAATCCAGGTTCTCCATAGGCTAATTATCCTCAAAAGGTTTAGAATGAATTGCTTTTACAGTCGAATTTCCCGAAATTTAAAGAAACTTAAAAGTAAAACCTGTCAAAAAACACCCTTTTATGGCCAAAACTATCATAATCTCAAATCGACTGCCCGTTCAATTGCAAATCAACAATGGAAGCATTAGCGCTATCCCCAGTGTAGGAGGATTGGCCACCGGAATGAAATCCGTGCATAGTGGCAGTGAGAGTCTTTGGATAGGTTGGTCGGGGCTCACCGATGAGGACACCCCACCAGAACTTGAGGACGATATTGATAAGGCCCTGAAAGAGAATGGATGTGCCAAGGTAAAACTGAATGCCCAGGAAGTGGACGGTTTTTATTTTGGATTCAGCAATAGGACCATATGGCCCCTTTTCCATTATTTTTTGAAGTATTCCGAATTTGAGCTGGATTTTTGGAACACCTACAAGGCCGTAAACCAGAAATTCGCGGATGCCATCATTGAACAATCGGATGAGGACGATACCATTTGGGTACACGACTATCAGTTGATGCTGGTTCCACAAATGGTGAGGGAGAAACGGCCCAATACCTCCATTGGGTTCTTTTTGCACATCCCTTTTCCTTCTTACGAGATTTTCAGGACCCTCCCTTGGCGTGAGGAAATATTGGAAGGTTTGTTGGGGTCCGACCTTATTGGGTTCCACACCTACGACTATGAAAGGCATTTTCTGAGTTCGGTGCGGAGATTATTGGGAATGGAAGTAAGCTTTAACGAGATTTTCATGGACAACCGTGTCATCAAGGTGGATTCCTTCCCCATGGGCATCGATTACAAAAAGTTCAGGGATGCCGCTTTGGTTCAGGGAGAACGGAAAAAAGACAACAGAAGCGATCTACAACAACGGCTGGACGATCATAAAGCCTCTGCCCCGGACACTAAATTGATTCTCTCCATAGACCGTTTGGATTACAGTAAAGGTATTGCCAAGCGTATCAATGCCTTTGAGTATTTTCTCAACAAGTATCCAGAGTACAAGGAAAAGGTGCGGTTGATCATTCTTGCGGTGCCCTCGCGTTCCAACGTTCCCCAATACCAATTGCTCAAGAAAGAAATTGATGAGTTGGTGGGGCGTATCAATGGGGAACTATCCACCGTGAACTGGACCCCTATCTGGTATTTTTACCGTTCCCTTCCCTTTGAAAACCTCATCGACCTATATACTTCCAGTGACATTGCATGGCTTACCCCGCTTCGCGATGGGATGAACCTCGTGGCCAAGGAATACATTGCCACTCGAACAGACAAGTCGGGAGTGCTTATTTTGAGTGAAATGGCCGGCTCTGCCTATGAAATGAACGAGGCCCTATTGATCAACCCCAATAATTTTGAACAACAGGCAGATACCTTGCGCCAGGCTATTACCATGCCTCTGGAAGAGCAGCAATCCCGAAATACCTTCCTCCAAAAACGGTTGGAACGTTACAATGTGGAAGTGTGGGCCAACGAATTTATGAGTGCACTCAACCAGAAGAAAACAGCGGGACACGCCTATATTTCCCAAAAAATCACAAACGACTGCCTCAACACCATCTCCAAGGAGTACGCTGACTCTTCAAAGCGGCTGTTGTTCTTGGATTATGATGGTACTTTGGCCGGGTTCCACAAGGACCCCCAAAAGGCATTACCCGATGAGGAGCTATACGCCCTACTGGACCAATTGCACGAACAGGACAATACCACCCTCTTTTTGATCAGCGGTAGGGACAAGCAGACCTTTGGCAGGTGGTTCCTTCCCAAAAAATACAATATGATCGTGGAGCATGGGGTTTGGATTTCCAAGGATGGTGAGGACTTCAAACTCTTGGAAAATGTAAAGAGCGAGTGGATGGAAAAAATCAAACCGGTACTGGAATCTTTTGTGGATCGAACGCCCGGATCCTTTATCGAGGAGAAAAACTACTCCATGGCGTGGCATTACCGAAACACCGACCCTGACTTTGGTGAAAAAAGGGCCACGGAATTGAACACAGTCTTGACCAGTCTTATCGGGAATGACGATATTAGCGTTCTTAACGGAAACAAGGTCATGGAAGTCAAAAGCAGTAATGTAAACAAAGGTAGAGCCGCAGTGCGCATGCTGGGAGAGGATGACTATGATTTTGTGTTTGCCATTGGCGATGATTGGACCGATGAATTTATGTTCCAAGAACTTCCCGACTCGGCCATCACCGTTAAAGTGGGGCTTAAAAAGACCCAAGCCAAATATCATGTTGAAAACACCAAAAGGGTACGGGAACTTTTAAAACGGTTTGCAAAACCATGATGCAGCGATTTTGTTTTTTGCTTTGTTTGCTGGGAACCTTCCTGAGCTACGGTCAGGCAAATACCGAGGTCTACCTTTTTGACCTCGATATGGATACCAAGGGTGCTCCATTGTCCAATCCCAAGAATATATCCAACAATCATGGTTATGACAACCAGCCTTCGTTTTGGGATGATGACACGGTATTGTTCTCTTCAACAAGGGCGGAGCAAACGGATATCTTACGGTTCAACATCAACCAAGGAAGCACCTCTTCCTGGATGACCAATACCCCTACGGGAAGCGAATATTCACCTTTGAGAATACCTGGAAAAGATAACATATCGGCCATTCGATTGGACCTGGATGGACTGCAACGATTGTATGAATATGATATCAAAACCGGGGAATCCGAACCCATTTCCGATTTGAAAATTGGTTATCATGTGTGGTACAATGACCATATTTTAGTATCCACAGTATTGGTTGCAGACCGAATGGATTTGGCGGTGATCGACCTTGATGACGGCTCCCACCGTATAGTGCATAAGAATGTTGGGCGCTCCCTTCATAAAATTCCGGGTTCAGATTTGGTAAGTTTTATCAGCAAAGGGTCCTCAAAAAACCAACTATGGGAAATCAAATCCCTTGATGTAACCGATGATAAAATCGATACCATCCTAACCTTGGTCAACCCAATGGAAGATATGGTATGGCTACCCAATGGCGCACTCCTTATCCCCAATGACAACCGGATTTCCCTCTATAATCCAAAAACTGGGGATACCAAAGATTTTCAGTTTTTTGACCGAGAGCAAGTCTTTAAAATATCCCGAATGGCCGTAAATCCCAGCGGAACGCGATTGGCCTTGGTCACGGAAATTTCGCCCATGGAAATTGTGCAAAGACAAGTGGACACCTTCAACAAAAGAGATTTGGATGGATTTGTTTCCTGCTATACAGATGATGTCTTGGCACAACGCTTTCCCAACGATACCATGTATGTGGGAAAACCCAAGATGTTGGCCAATTACGAACGGTTTTACACCAACACCAAAAACGCAAAGGTTGAAGTGATCAAACGAATTGCCATTGGAAATAAAGTGATTGATGAGGAAATCACCATGGTTGATGGTAGACAAGGCCACCAAGTGGCACTCTATACCATTGAAGGAGGACTCATCACCTCCATGACCTATATTTTTCCCGATCAGGAAACCTCAGATGCAGAGGCTGTTGTACAAGAACAATTGGATGCCTACAATGCTCGCGACATTGATGCCTTTATGGATACTTACTCGGACCATATCTCCCTCAATAATTTTCCCAACCAAGTTACCAGTAAGGGTAAAACGGATATGAGGGTACGGTACGATTCGTTCTTCGAAAGCACCCCCAATCTTCACTGTAAGATAAAAAACCGTATGGTGATCGGGAACAAGGTCATCGATGAAGAACAGGTCACCGTCAATGATTCTGTGGTACATGCCGTGGCCATCTATGAGGTTGAAAATGGAAAAATTGCAAAAGTCACTTTTTTACGATGAGTCTTTTTGCTACTTTCATGGGATTTCTAAAAAAGCCTCTTTATGAAAACCCACTATCTTTTCTGTCTCATTCTAGTATTGACTTTCAGTAGCGTACGTGCCCAAGATGACTATGAAAACCTGACCGTATCCATAGGAGTGGTCGTCTCGGACCTCGAAGCCTCCATTGAATTCTATACCAATATCATGGGCATGGAAGAAACCGGCGAACTGGATTTGAACGGTTCCTTTGGAAAAGCTTCGGGATTGACCGGCGGAAGACCTTTGTTGGTAAAAATTTTAAAGCTCAAGAACAGTCCGGATGCCACGGAGTACAAATTGGTGTCGTTCGGAAATGATAAAACCCGTTTTGACAAACACATACAGGACCAAAACGGAATGCAGTACACTACCTTCTTTATAAAATCCACAGAAGACATCATAAAACGAATCCGCGAAAACAATATCGAATTTTTGGGGGACACCCCTATAAAACTACCTGATGGAAGGACTTTTATCCTTATTCAAGATCCTGATGGGGTCTTTATTGAAATCGTTGGTCACTAAAATCCATTTTAATGAAACAAAGCATAGCGTTTATTTTTTTACTATTTTGTTTATCCATTCTAACAGCACAGGATGACACCCGTATATATGACATCATCAATGCGGTTTCCGCGGAACGCATAGAAAAAGATGTAACCACCTTGGTCAACTTCGGCACCAGACATACCTTGAGCGATACGCTTTCCCAAACCCGTGGCATAGGCGCTGCAAGACGATGGATCAAATCAGAATTCGAAAACATTTCTTCCGATTGCAATGACTGTTTGGAAGTTTTCTACCAAAAGGACCTGATCAAAAAAGGCGAAGGTGCCCGGATTGTAAAGGATGTTTGGGTAGTAAACGTGGTGGCCATCAAACGGGGCACCAAATACCCCAACCGCTTCATCATCATGAGTGGGGATATTGATTCACGGGTGAGTGACCCCAATAACTTTACTTCGGACTCACCGGGAGCCAACGACAATGCCAGTGGCATGGCAGGAACTATAGAAGCCGCAAGGGTGCTTTCCCAATATTCGTTTGAGAGCAGTATCATTTTTGTTGGACTTTCGGGAGAAGAACAAGGACTTTATGGTGGCAGGGGCTTGGCCGCGCATGCCAAGCAAAACAGCTGGGACATTGTTGGGATTTTCAACAACGACATGATCGGTAACATCACCGGAGTGGATGGTGTGGTCAGCAATAGGGATTTCCGAATTTTCTCGGAACCCGTTCCCCCTACTGAAACCGAGGAAGAAAGACGCGCCCGACGTTTTTATGGTGGTGAAGTGGACGGTATCTCACGCCAATTGGCCCGATATGTTTACAAAACCACCAAGACCTATATGCCCGAGATGAACCCCATGCTCATCTATCGCTTGGACCGTTTTGGACGTGGTGGGCATCACAGACCCTTCAATGATGCCGGTTTTGCGGGGATACGTATCATGGAAGCCCATGAAAACTATACCCAACAGCATCAGGATATCCGTTTGGAGGATGGTATCGCCTATGGCGATGTCCTGGAACATGTAAACTTTGGGTATGCCAAAAAATTGACTACCGTAAATGCGATCAATTTGGCTTCCATAGCTTGGGCACCTCCCGCACCGACAACCGTTGAAATAGGAGGAATTGTAGAACCTGCAGCCAAATTAAAATGGAGCAAGGTAGACGGTGCTGTAGGATACAAGATTTATTGGAGGGATACCACCTCACCTACTTGGGACCACCATAGATACGTAGGAGATATTGATGAGTACACCCTCAACGGCATTGTCATTGACAACTTTTTCTTTGGCGTGGCAGCAGTGGGCAAAAATGGACATGAAAGTCCGGTAGTTTTTCCAAACAAGGTTTTTAGATAAAACGAATGACGCGTCCGGTTGAGATGCTTTTATAGAATGGATATGAAACACTATTTTATACTATCAGCATTCATATTGGGAGTTTGCACCGCATCCGCCCAAAATTTTACCCGTCAGGACACCCTAAGGGGAAGCATTACCCCAGAACGGGCATGGTGGGATTTGAATTACTATGACCTCAATGTAAAGATTGAGCCTGAAAAAAAGTTCATCTCAGGACACAATCTGGTGCGCTACAAAGTGCTCAACGCCGCAAAAGTGTTGCAAATTGATTTGCAGGAACCCATGCAAATAACATCCGTGACCCAAGATAATCAAGCGCTAGAGGTCACTTCCGACGGAAATGCACACTTCATTACCTTGAAAAAGGAACAGGTTCCGGGTGAGTTCAATACCATTGACATCCATTTTTCCGGTTATCCCCGTGAAGCCGTAAGAGCCCCTTGGGACGGTGGTTTTTCCTGGAAAGAAGATACCCAGGGAAATCCTTTTGTGGCCACATCCTGCCAAGGATTGGGTGCCAGTGTGTGGTGGCCCAACAAGGATCATATGTACGATGAGGTGGACAGTATGCGGATCCGTGCAACCGTCCCGAAAGATTTAATGGATGTTTCCAACGGAAAACTGGAAAGTGTGGAGGAAAATGGCGATTTTAAGACCTACAACTGGTTCGTGGCCAATCCCATCAACAATTATGGAGTGAATGTGAACATGGGTAACTATGTTCATTTTGGTGAAAAATACGACGGTGAAAAAGGTTTTTTGGATGTGGCTTATTATGTGCTTCCCGAAAATCTGGAAAAAGCCAAGGCGCAATTCAAACAGACCCCAATGATGCTCAAAGCCTTTGAACATTGGTTTGGCCCCTACCCTTTTTACGAAGATGGGTTTAAACTGGTGGAAGTGCCTTATTTGGGGATGGAACACCAAAGTTCGGTCACCTACGGCAACCAATACGCCAATGGCTATCTAGGACGTGATCTTTCGGGTTCCGGATGGGGACTTAAGTTTGATTTTATCATCATCCATGAAGCGGGCCACGAGTGGTTTGCCAACAACATCACTTACAAGGACATTGCCGATATGTGGATCCATGAAGGCTTTACGGCCTATTCCGAAAACCTCTATCTGGATTTCCATTACGGGCCCAAAGCCGCTTCGGAATATGTAGTGGGTACCCGTGCCAATATTCGGAATGACCAACCAATTATTGGTCATTATGATGTCAACCAAGCAGGTTCGGGAGACATGTACTACAAAGGAGCCAATATGCTCCATACCCTCCGCCAACTCATCGAGGATGATGAATTGTGGCGCCAAATTTTAAGGGGACTCAACAGCGAGTTCTACCACAAAACCGTGACCACACAGCAAATTGAGGACTACATCAGCAAAAAGACCAAAAAAGACCTTTCCGCTTTTTTCAACCAGTATCTGCGCACCACCATGATTCCAAAGTTTGAATACCAACAAAAAGGGAGTTCCATAACCTACAGGTATGTGGATATTGTGGAAGATTTTGATATGCCCATTCGTGTCTTTGTGGATGGCAACGAGCAATGGCTCTTCCCAAATTCAGAATGGAAAACCGAATCCCTCAAGGGGAATGAGTTGATTTTTGACCCTAATTTTTATATCGAAACCGAAAAAATCTGATGTGAACGAACTTCCCGAACACTATTTCCAAAACGATTCCGAATGGCGCGAGTGGCTGCACGAAAACCATGACAGCTCGGATGGCATCCATGTCATTTTATACAAGGTGGAGCACCATATGGAAAGCATGCGATGGGAGGAGGCCGTGAGGGTTGCCCTTTGCTACGGGTGGATAGACAGTACGGTGAAAAGTCTGGGGGATGGCAAACGGAGACAATATTTCTGTCCCAGAAAACCCAAGAGTGTATGGAGTAAACTCAACAAAGAGCACATCAAAGACTTGAAAGCCCAAAAATTGATGCACAAAAGTGGCTTGACCGCCATACAAGTTGCCAAAGAGAATGGCTCTTGGTCCGCATTGGACGATGTAGAAAATGGAGTGGTGCCCGAGGACCTTCAACGGGCATTCAACCAAAATAAAAAGGCAAAAAAGAATTTTGAAAACTTCACCCACAGTCAGCGTAAAAGCTACTTGTATTGGCTCAATCAGGCCAAGCGGGAAGATACCCGACAGAAACGGATAGCTGAGATTGTGGGAATGTCGGCCCAAAACATCAAATACCGAACCTTAGGAAGATGAAACATAGCATCAAAACATTGGGAATATCCACATTGATCCTACTCGCCTTGGCCTGTATGGACAAAAATTCCAAACAACAGGTGGACCTAGCCATAACCAATGCGCAGGTCATCCATCTTGAAACAGGGACCGTGGAGACCCAGGACATCTTTATTTCCAATGGGAAAATCCAGGCAATTCTGGATGTAGGTACCGAGAACACCTTCGAGCCCGATACTCTTATGGACGCTACCGGAAAATTTGTACTTCCCGGTTTTTGGGACAATCACATTCATCTTAGAGGTGGTGATTCGCTGGTGGCCAACAACAAAAACTTTTTGAAACTGTTCATTACCAATGGGATTACTACGGTTCGTGACGCAGGCGGTGATCTCACGCCTTCCGTCATCCAATGGAAAAACCAGATTGCATCCGAGGATTTGGTGGGACCTACCATTTATATATCGGGGCCAAAAATTGATGGTCCCAATGCCACATGGGCGGGCTCCCTTGAGGTGGAAACTGAAGAAGATGTGAAGAATGCCTTGGATTCCCTTCAGGAATTGCAGGTTGATTTCGTCAAACTTTATGACAGCCAGATTTCGGGTGGGAATTACCTCAACGCCATCAAAGAGACCCAAATAAGAGGGATGACCGTCTCTGGCCACATGCCTTTTACGGTTACATTGAAGGAAACTGTGGAGGCTGGCATGGATGCCATGGAACACCTCTATTATATCATGAAAGGGTGCGCCAGCAATGAGCTGGAGGTAACGGAAAAACTTAAATCCGGAAAAATGGGCTTTTGGGATGCCATGCCCGCACTAATGCAAGCGTATTCAGACTCAACCGCACAAAAGACTTTTACCATGTTGAAAGATCATGATGTCTTCGTGGTCCCTACGCTGCATATTGGAAAAACATTGAGCTATTTGGATGAGGTGGACCATTCCAACGACCCCTACCTGACGTACATGGGGCAAGGAATCATCCAAACCTATCAAGGAAGGATTACACGGGCCATGAGTGCATCGGAGGAAGTCCGAAAAGACCGGAAGGAGTTGGATACTTTTTTTGGACAACTGGCCCAATCCCTGAACAAGGCCGGGGTGAAACTCTTGGCGGGTTCGGATAGTGGTGCCTTCAACTCCTACACCTATCCAGGTATCTCGCTCCACAAAGAATTGGAAGCCATGGTGCAGAACGGAATCCCTCCTTTGGATGCGTTGCGTACATCAGCCTATAACGGTGCACAGTTTTTGGATAGATCCAACAACTATGGTAGTGTTTCCAAAGGAAACGTATCGGATTTGGTGATTTTGGATGATAATCCTTTGGAAGATATTCGCAATACGCAACACATTTATATGGTGGTCAAGGGAACCCAAGTGTTCTCCAAAACCCAGTTACAAGAACTGCTGGACTCTGCCATCATGGATTGATGCCTATTTCAATTTTAAAACCATACACAATGATCCATTCCTCTTCAAAAATCAAGGTAAACCCAAAAATTTGGGGACTTTTATTGCTATTTCTGTTAGTAATACCCGTAAAAGCGCAAGTCCTATTGATTCCTGACCGGGTATTTGATGGCGAAGAAATGCATTCCAATTGGGTAGTGGCGGTCAATGGTAATCTAATTACCTATACTGGTCCAGAAAGTGGACTGAAAAAAGTCAACTCCTATACCAAACACGAGCTGAAAGGGATGACCTTGATGCCCGGAATTATAGAGGGGCATTCCCATCTGTTGCTGCATCCCTACAACGAAACGGACTGGAACGATCAAGTTTTAAAGGAATCCCCGGTGGAACGAGCCATCCGAGGCAGCGTCCATGCCAAAAAATCCTTGATGGCCGGGGTAACGACCATGCGTGATTTAGGCTCGGAAGGTGCCGGGTATACCGATGTCTATTTAAAAAAGTGTATCGATGACGGAATCATCCCGGGACCTCGATTATTGGTGGCCGGACCTGCCATTGTGGCGACAGGGGCCTATGGCCCAAAAGGATTTCACGACCGGGTCCGCGTTCCCTTGGGTGCCGAACCTGTCAGTGGAAGGGACGAAGCCATCAAGGAGGTCAGGAATCAAATGGGGAAGGGTGCGGACTTGATCAAAATTTATGCAGATTACCGTTGGAGCCCAGGGGCAATCCCGCAACCTACCTTTTTACAGGAAGAAATCGATGCCATGGTAGCCACTGCCACCACTGCAGGCAAATATGTTGTGGCCCATGCCGGAACCCCCGAAGGGATGCGGCGAGCCATCTTGGGTGGTGCCGAGACCATAGAGCATGGGGATTGGGGCACCATGGATATTTTCAAGCTTATGAAAGAAAAAAATGTGGCCCTCTGCCCTACCTTGGCTGCCGGCGATGCCATTGAACGGTATAAAGGATGGAAAAAGGGGAAAGAGGCCGATACGGACCGCATTGCAAAAAAGAAGCAGTCATTTGCCTTGGCCCTACAGTCCGGAGTGGACATTGTCTTTGGAGGTGATGTGGGCGTATTCCCCCATGGAGAAAATTATAGGGAACTCGTACTTATGGTCGAATACGGAATGCAGCCCCTCAAGGCTTTACAATCGGCCACATCAGTGAATGCAAGGGTATTCCATCTAGAAAATCTGGGAAGCATCAAAAACAACTTTTTGGCCGACCTCATCGCTGTGGAAGGCAATCCCCTTACCCACATTGAGCAGATGCAACATGTACGGTTTGTCATGAAAGATGGGGTGGTCTATAAAAACGAATAGCCCATTCAATTCAAATAGAGAGGGTTTCCCTGCGGTCTGGTTCCAGTTAACATCCTTTTAAGAATTCCACTTGGGGTTTTTGGTATCTTTAGGCGACTAATTGACCTTAAAAATGAAAAAGCCTCTTTTACTATTGATGCTCTTTGCATCACTATCTCTTTTTGCCCAAGAATTTTCAATGGATTTGGTTCAGGATATGAAACCAAGAAACATAGGTCCAGCCGGAATGAGCGGACGTGTTACTGCCATTGATGTGGTCCTTTCCAATCCGGACATCATGTATGTGGGAACCGCATCGGGTGGTTTGTGGAAATCCACCTCTGGAGGCATTCAATGGGAACCCATATTCGACCATGAGGTTACCGCCTCCATTGGCGCGGTTGCCATCCAGCAATCCAACCCATCCGTAATTTGGGTAGGTACCGGGGAGGGAAACCCCAGAAATAGCCTCAACGGAGGGTATGGCATCTACAAATCCTTGGATGGCGGTAAAAGCTGGAAATCCATGGGGCTCGAAAAAACCCGTCACATTCACAGGGTCATCATAGACCCTACCAATCCTGATGTCGTCTATGTTGGGGCCATTGGCTCCCCTTGGGGCGAACACCCTGAACGGGGTGTTTTTAAAACCACCGATGGCGGAAAAACGTGGGAAAAGGTACTGTTTGTAAACAACAAAACCGGGGTGGCCGATTTGGTCATGGACCCCACCAATCCCAATAAATTGATGGCGGCCATGTGGGAACATAAGCGTGACCCGTGGTTCTTCAAATCCGGCGGTAAAGGCAGTGGGCTCTACATGACCCACGATGGTGGCACCACTTGGAAACAAATCACCGAAGAGGACGGTCTGCCCAAGGGTGACCTGGGGCGTATTGGCATTGCCATTGCCCGAAACAAACCCAACGTGATCTACGCCTTGGTCGAGGCCCAAAAAAATGCCCTGTACAAGTCGGTCGACGGTGGGTTCAAATGGGAAAAAATCAACGACAAAAACGATATTGGCAACCGTCCTTTTTATTATTCTGAAATCTATGTGGATCCCCAGAACGAAAACCGGGTGTATTCCGTGTTCACTTACATCAATGTTTCAGAAGACGGGGGCAAAAACTTCTCCCAATTGATGCCGGCCTACGGTGTGAGCAATGGGGTACATCCCGACCATCATGCTTGGTGGATACATCCTACCAACGGACAGTTTATGCTGGACGGTAATGATGGTGGGTTGAACATCACCAAAAATGGAGGTAAGACATGGCGATTCATTGGTAATCTACCTGTGGCACAATTTTATCATATCAATGTGGACAATGAGTATCCCTACAATGTATATGGAGGAATGCAAGACAATGGTTCTTGGCGAGGTCCCGCCTATGTGTGGAGGGACCAAGGGATTCGGAACAGCTATTGGCAGGAAATTGCCTTTGGTGATGGTTTTGATGTTATCCCAGATAAAGATGACAGTCAATTTGGATATGCCATGAGCCAGCAAGGCTACGTGCGTCGTTACGATTGGAAAACAGGAAACGACTATACTGTTCGACCAACCCACCCCGACCCCAAAGTGGAGCTTCGTTTCAACTGGAATGCAGCCATAGGCCAAGACCCTTTTGATACTAGCACGGTATATTTTGGAAGTCAATTTGTCCATAAATCCAGGGATAAGGGATTGACATGGGAGGTCATTTCACCCGACCTGACCACCAACGACCCCGAAAAGCAAAAGCAGGGTGAAAGTGGTGGGCTTACCATGGATGCCACCGGTGCGGAAAACCATTGCACGGTTATTGTGATAGAACCTTCGCCCGTGGAGAAAGATATGTTGTGGGCCGGTACGGATGATGGCCGGGTACACTTTACCCAAAATGGCGGCACCACTTGGACCGATGTCACCAACAACATCAAAGGGTTGCCCAAAGGCAGTTGGATTCCCCAGATCAAAGCCTCTCAAAACAATAAAGGTGAGGCCCTATTGGTCGCCAACGATTATCGAAGGTTCAACTATACACCCTACGCCTACCGGACCAAAGATTATGGAAAAACCTGGACCCGTATCGTGGACCAAACCGATGTGGAAAGCTATACACTGAGCATTTTGGAAGACCCGGAAAATCCCAATCTTATGTTTTTGGGAACCGATGATGGTCTCTACATTTCCTTCGATGCAGGTTCCAAATGGCAAAAATGGGACAAAGGATTCCCCACTGTATCCACAAAAGATTTGGCCTATCATCACAGAGAACAGGATTTGGTAATCGGCACCTTTGGCAGGGCAGCATGGGTTTTGGATGATATTAGACCCTTAAGGGCCTTGGCGGAGAACAAGGCGTTATTGCAAAAGGATATCAGCCTGTTTAAAAGCCCCGATGCCTATTTGGCCGCCTACCAACAACCCACGGGAAGTCGTTTTGGGGGGGATGCCCTCTACAATGCTGAGAACAGGCCCTCGGGAGCCATGATTACGTACTACATCAAAGATGTAGCGTCCAAGAAAGATGACAAAAAAACCGACGAAACCAAGGATGCCGCTTCCGAAGAGGATAAACCCAAAGAGAAGACCAAAGATTCCATCTTCTTTAATTTTTATGATGGCGATAGGCTCATCAGAACCTTAAAATACAAGACACCCAAAAAAGCCGGGTTCCATAGGATTTACTGGGAATTGGACGAGAAAGCCCCTGCTTCCCCGTCAAGGACCATTGTGAAAAATCCGAGGGAGTCGGGCGGATTATCCGTTAAACCAGGCACCTATAAAGTGGTGGCGCACTATGGCGGGCAAAAGGATTCCACAAGTGTGACCGTAAAAACGGACCCGCGGTTGAATACGTCTATGGCTTCCATCAATGAGGTGTATGCCCTGGGCAAAAAATTGGAAGGCTTTACACAAACCGCCGCCGATGCCGTAAAACAATTGGTGGAGAACAAGAATTTGGCCAACAAATTCCAAAAAGAACTCCAAGACCTGGACAAGGAAAAATTCAAGGAGCAGATTGAGGCTTCAAAGAACATCATAAAAGAGATAGATTCCGTAATCGCCCTGTATTTGGGCAAGGAGGACAAGCGCCAAGGCATTACCCGAAACCCGGAACCATCCGTGGAGCAAAGACTTGGTACGGCCAGTTATTATGTGAGCAGTCGCCAGTCTGGAATCACTGAAACAGAAAAAAGATTGGTCCGCTTTGCGGAAGATGAATTAAAGTCGGCCTTGGACAAGACCAATGCCTTCTTCAGCGAAAAATGGAAACCGTATCGCGAATCCATCGAAGCCTTGGATATATCACCTTTTAAAGAAACAGAAACCTTTAGTTTAGATTAATGCAGCATAGAAAAAGAAAATTGCTTTCGACCCTTTGGGTCGCACTTACCGCTACCGTAGTATTGAATGCCCAAGAACCTGGAGAGGACAAATGGGGGGCTTGGTATATGTATTTTGGAACCAACAAGATTGCCGAACGCCTTAGTGTTCATACCGAAGCCCAATTCCGTTTTTATGAGACCACCAGCAATTTTAACCAGTTGTTGTTGCGTACCGGGCTGAATTACCATATCAACCCCAATGCCATTGCCACCATGGGGTATGGTTTTATCAAGACCGATGGTTCTTTTGATGAGCCCCTTGGCGGATTGGATGGTAGGGAGCATCGAATCTTTGAGCAGTTTATCCTGAAAAACAAGGTTTGGGAGTTACTTTTTGAGCACCGCTATCGTCTGGAACAACGCTTTTTGGAATTAGGGAATGCTACGGACACCCAGCACAGGGCACGTTACCGCATCCAAATGACCTTGCCGCTCACCGACACCTTTTTTCTTAATTTTTATGATGAATTGTTCATCAACCTACAGGATGACCTGTTCGGACAAAACCGTTTGTACGGTGCCGTGGGGGTTCATCTCACGGAGAACAGTAGTGTGCAGTTGGGGTACCTCAGGAACCAGTTTGCCAATGCCGTTTATGATCGGTTGCAGATAGGTTTCTTTTTTAATCCCGACTTAAGAAAAGTCTTTGCCAAAAAGGCCAAGGACGAAAGTTAAATTTGTATGGCCCCTTTGAGGTAATGGTGAATGGGCCTGTTTTATGTCTATTAACCTAAAAAAGCATCATGGGGCTACAAAAAGTAACATTCAACAATAAAGAGGGCCAGACTTTGGCGGGACGCTTGGAGCTGCCCGTAGACCAACACCCCCATAACTTTGTGTTGTTTGCACATTGTTTCACTTGCACCAAAAACCTTTTGGCTGTTGCCCATATTAGCCGTGCTTTGACCTCCAAAGGTTTTGGGGTGCTCCGTTTTGACTTTACGGGCTTGGGAGAGAGTGAAGGGGATTTCGAAAACACCAATTTTTCTGGCAACATTCAGGATTTGGTGGCTGCTGCGGACTACTTGAAAGATAATTATAAAGCCCCAACCTTGATCATTGGCCATTCCCTTGGAGGTGCGGCATCTATATTTGCTGCTGCCAAAATTGCTTCCGTGAAAGCGGTAGCCACTCTGGGTGCGCCTTCCAGCCCTGCACACGTAAAGCATTTGTTGAGAAGTGAGCTCGATAAGATAACATCTACAGGCAAAGCTACCGTAAACCTAAGTGGAAGGGACTTTACCATCAAAAAACAGTTTTTGGACGATTTGGAGAACAATTCCCTCACAGCTACCGTCAAAAATCTTAGAAAAGCGCTATTGATCCTGCATTCCCCCCAAGACCAAATTGTAGGGATACAAAATGCCGAAGAACTTTATGTGGCCGCCCATCACCCCAAGAGTTTCATTTCCTTGGATGGTGCCGACCATTTGTTGTCCAACAAAAACGACTCCATGTATGTTGGTGAAGTCATTGCGGGTTGGGTCACTCGGTATGTGGATATGGCACCCCGTGAATCCTTAACAACCCAACATCAAGTGGTAGCCAGTTTGGATGCGGAAGACGGATTTACCACATCCATGAAGGTGGGAAACCATTTTATGATCGCCGATGAACCTATATCCTACGGAGGAAATGATTTTGGGCCATCGCCCTATGAGTTGGTTTCCGCAGGACTTTCTGCCTGTACCGCCATGACCATTCAAATGTATGTGAAACGGAAAGGATGGCCCCTCACCAATGTGGAAGTGCATACTTCTTATAAGAAAACCCATGCGGTGGATTGTGAAAATTGCGAAAGTGAAGGAACAAAAATTGATACCTTTTATCGGGAAATACAATTGACAGGAGATTTGGATGAGCAACAAAAGACCCGAATCCTGGAAATTGCCGATAAATGCCCGGTGCACAAAACCCTGCACAGTAAAACGCAGGTAATCAGCAAATTGATTTAAGTAGTGAGGGGTTTACAGCCTTAGGTGACGGATATCAAAATAATCCAATTCCAACTCAATTACGGCATTGTAGATGTTGCGCAATGATTTTACATACTCCCTTTGGTTGATGTAGCCTTTTAGTTTGTTTTCCTTCAAACGGTTATATCCCTTACAAAAAGACCTTTTCTTTTTGCAGTAGATCAAGAAGTTGATATAGTCCGTGGCTGTACTGACCAAAATGAGTGTTTTGTGTTGAAATACATTAGTACTTCTATAACGGCCCCACCCTTAAAATCGTATGCTTTCCTTTGGAAAACCATCAAGTGATTGATGGGGAAAATTGTTGACACCTCCCTAAATAATGATTACCTTAGACTGAACCTAAAAATTCTTTCTAATGAAAAAAATACCCGCAGCGGTAATTGGATTGGCATTGATGACCGTCTTTAGCTGCAAGCAAGTAAAAAAAGAAGCGGAAGAGACATCCGAAGAAATAGAGGAAACCGTTGAACAGGTGGTAGAAACCATGGAACCTACATCCATTTCCTTCAAAATGGAACCCAAAAGTGACAGTAATGTCAGTGGTGATGTAACTTTTATGGAAGAAAACGGCACCGTGGTAATGAAAGCCACATTGTCCGGTCTCACCGAAGGGGAACACGCCATCCACATCCATGAGAAAGCCGATTGCTCTTCGGCTGATGGAAAATCTACGGGAGGTCATTGGAACCCAACCTTCCAACCCCACGGTAAATGGGGCGCCGAAGAAGGCTATCACAAAGGGGACATTGGTAATTTTGTTGCCGATGCCGATGGTAACGCCACAGTGGATTTTGCCACTAAGGAGTGGTGCATTGGCTGTGATGATAAAACCAAGAACATTGTGGGCAAGGCGGTGATCGTTCACCAAGGTGTGGATGATTTCACTTCGCAACCCAGTGGTGCTGCAGGGGCAAGGGTTTCCTGCACTGGTATTATACAGTAATGAAAAAGGGCGATCTATAGATTGCCCTTTTATTTTTTGAACATTGATATGGAAATCACAAAAGAATACTCCAATGGGGAACTTACTGTGGTATGGAAGCCCAAACTGTGCCAACATGCAGGGATTTGTGTGAAAATGCTGCCCCAAGTCTACAATCCCAAGGACAAACCTTGGATCAAGGCTGAAAATGCCTCAACACAGGAATTAAAAGATCAAATTGCCCAGTGTCCTTCGGGAGCACTGAGCCACTACACCCCTACCTCCCCATAATGAAACAAGAATATCAGCTTGTGGACAATGCGGAAGCCAAACAATTTGAGTTTGATTTGGGCGATGCCATTGCCAAAATAGAATACATCCGCGCCAAGGAAAAAATCTATCTTACCCATACCGAGGTTCCGGAATCCTATGAAGGAAAGGGTATTGGTTCCCAATTGATCCGAAAGACCTTGGAACATATCAAAGCCCATGACCTCACCCTGATTCCCCTTTGTCCGTTTGTTGCCCTGTACCTCAGCAGGCATCCGGAATGGAAATCACTGGTCCTAAAGGGAATAAACATCGCATAAACCATTTATATTGACATTCCACCGTGAATCCATAATGGGAAAGGCTTTTTTTATATCTTTAGCTGACCCGCTATGGACTTAGACAACCTCATACAAAGATTCCAGAAAAAAGATACGGTCGCCTTTGAGGCTTTGTATGATATGTATGCGGAAAACATATGTGGAGTAATCAACGTGATTCTCAAGGATCCTGAACGCTCCCAAGAGCTTTGTCAAGATGTTTTTGTGAAAATCTGGAGTAAATCGGACCAATATGACACTTCCAAAGGTCGCTTTTTTACCTGGATCTTAAACATTGCCCGCAATGCCGCCATCGATGAACTGCGCTCGAAAAGCCATAAAAACCAAAAGAAAAACCTCCCAGTGGATTCTCTCGTAGGTATTCATGAAAACAGCGAAGATTTAAACGGAAAAATAGACACTATAGGATTGCAATCCCTATTAAAGGGACTTAAGGATAAATGCATTCTTTTGATTGACCTGCTCTACTTTAAAGGGTTTACACAAAAAGAAGCTGCGAAAGAACTAAAGACACCAATAGGAACCATAAAAACACGGATTAGAAGTTGTATTTCCGAAATTCGGAAAAATATGGCATAGTAAAATGGATGTGAAGGAGTACATAGCATCAGGAGTTTTGGAACTCTACGTGGCAGGCGCATTGAGCCCCGAGGAAAACTTGGAGGTACAACACTACGCCCTACAACACCCTGAGGTGAAGTCAGAGATTGAAGCTATTGAGAAGTCCATTCTAGAGCTTACCCGGACAACCTCGCCCAAACTATCCAAAGACAGTTTTAAGACCGTCCGCGCCCAATTGGACGAAGTCATCCAATTCAAGCCTGAAGCCTCGGAAAGGAAAACTCCTTGGGGCAATTACGTGGGCTGGGCAGCTTCCATAGTACTTGCAATTGGCCTTATTGGTGTATATCTACAGAACAATCAGCTTAAAACCGAGATAGAGATCACCAATCAGGAAAAGGAGAATCTGGAACAAATTCTATCCACCACCCAGGAAAAGGTTATTGACAAGGAAGCGCTTTTACAACAACTTCGGGCTAAAAATATTACCGTAGTGGCGTTGGGCGGACAGGCTGTATCTCCAGATTCGTATGCCAAGGCCTATTGGAACCGGGAAGAGAACAAGGTCATCATTGATGCCCAAGGACTTCCTGAACCCCCACCGGGCTATGCCTATCAAGTTTGGTCCTTGAAACTGACCCCGCTCACCCCCACCAGCATTGGTCTTCTAGAAGATTTTGCCACGGATGACAGTAAATTGTTCGCGTTGTCCAATCCCAATGAATCCGAAGCTTTTGGTATTACCTTGGAGCCCGAAGGCGGCAGCGAAACCCCTACCTTGGAACAACTTTATACCTTGGGTGCTGTAGGGCCCTAAATTCACTCTTTATATTTTTTACGTAACCGGTTACTTATTTTTTATATATTTACGTAACTAGTTACACTTTTATGATGACCAATGACTTTCTCCAAGAAATAGCACATTTAGGTTTCACAGCTCGTATAAAGCGGTTGAACGAAAAGATTGTATCCAGCACCCTGGACCACTATTCCCGATTGGGGCTGCCCATTGAACCCAATTGGCACGTTGTCTTTTTATTGCTGAAAGAAAACGGAAGGCTTACCGTAACCGAAATGGCCAGTGCCTTGGGTTTTTCCCATCCTGCTATCATCAAGATTGTCAAAAAGATGAAGACCCAAGGGTATCTGGAAAGCCAAAAGGACTCCAATGATGGGCGCAAAACCTTTATCTATCTGTCCCAAAAAGGAGAGCGGGCTTTAAGTTCCCTTGAAGCGGAGTGGCATCGTATCCAACAGGTACTCAAGGAATTTGTAACCCCTGGTTTTTTGGACGGATTGTGTCAACTGGAACAGGAATTTGACTCCAAAGGATTCCAAGAACGCTATCAGCAACGCTTTGGCCACAAAGGCTTTTACATCCGCACAGCAAAACCCTCTGAATTTGATGCCATAGGAAAATTGATGGTGGATGTTTATTCGGGTCTAGAAGGATTCCCCAAAGCAAACGATCAGCCCGAATACTATGAAACCTTGGCCAACATAGGTGATTTTACCCAAAAACCCGGTGTGGAACTTCTGGCCGCTGTTTCCGCAGGCGAGAAGGTTTTGGGGGCAGTCCTTTATTTTGAACATATGGAATATTATGGTGCCGGGGGTATAGCGAAACAAGAAAAAAATGCGTCTGGATTCCGCTTATTGGCCGTTGACCCGGCAACCAGAGGAATGGGCATAGGGAAAGCCTTAAGTGAAGCTTGTATTGAAAGGGCGAAAACCCGCGGACATCTCAATGTCATCATACACAGCACCTCGTTCATGAAAGTCGCCTGGAAAATGTATGAAAAATTAGGTTTTATTCCCTATCCAGAGTTGGATTTTAAACAAGGGAAACTCCAAGTCTATGGATTTCGTTTGGCTTTAGCGTAAGTTTGTTATAATACTGAAAGGCGGCCTAGAATCTCCAGACCGCCTTTTAGAGTATTGGTTAGTGGTATAAATTACCCTATAGTTTTACACCTACCCCGAATCCAAATATCCATGGGTTGATATCCACATCAGCCACCACAGTAGCTCCCAATGCCGTAGTGGCATTAACGGTGGCATCCGTATTCAGAAACAGTTTTTTCACATCCACATTTAAAAACCATTTATCATTGAGCATAAAGTCGAATCCTCCTTGCAATGCATATCCCACGGCGGTATCGTAATCCACATCATCGGCCACAGGTCCCTCATCCACTCCATAAAAGAGGGTAAGGTTCAATCCAGCTCCCACATAGGGCACAAAATCACCACCGGTGAAATGGTACTGACCGGTCAAGGTGGGAGGAAGCAGCCACACATGTCCCAAATCAATATCCCCAACTAGAGTCCCAACGGCTTCCACATCATGCTTTGTGGTGGCCAAAATCAATTCCAAAGACCAATTTTCATCGAAAAAGTAAGAGATGTCCAACTCCGGTACAAACGCAGTGGAAATGGAGGCATCCCCACCTATAGCTTCTATATCTGCACTTTCATCCGGCGTCACTACAATTCCCCGAAGCCGGAACTGCCAAGGACTTCCGCCGTCACCCGACGAAGCATCCTGCGCTGTTCCCATGTTGATGAATCCCATTAACGCCATCGCTGCAAAAAGTACTGTTCTTCTCATTTTTTTGAATTTTAAGATGAGACAAAGCTACAATGCGATACATGCAAGAAATATGACGTTTATCATTGGAAAATAAACCTTCATGTCATCCCTTGAATGGAATAGGATTGAATTAAAATTTAATGGGCTATCCAAAAACCGAAAAGCGCCTTAAAACCACTTTTTTCGTTTAAAGATGAGTATGGAAATGAGGGTAACGACCAGCATGAGTCCTAAAAGGATAAAATAGCCGTACGGCCATTTGAGTTCTGGAATGTTCTCAAAGTTCATCCCATAGATTCCTGCCAAAAAAGTAAGGGGAATAAATATTACGGAAAAGATGGTCAAGGTCTTCATGACCTCATTGAGGCGATGGCCTTGAATACTGAAAAACAAGTTGATTTGACTTTCCAACTCCTGGGTATCGGAATCAACATCATTGGCCAAGCCGTTGATCTGCTCCCTGAGCTCACTGAAATATTTGGTATGGAACCCCTTTACCTGTACCCTTTCCAGTCGGGTTACAATGTCCCTCAGGCCATGTGATGCTTTACGAAAGTGCTGGATCATGGCCTTTTTTTGTTCCACTTCGAACATAAACTCCGGTGTGGGTTCCATTTTGGTGGCACGGTCCAGCATGTTTTCCATCAAAACCATTTCCTCATACTTTTCCTTATAATTGGAAATCAAGGTTTCCAGGATAAAAAACAGGAGGTAATCGGCCCTCTTTTTTCTTATGATTCCCTTATTATCGAATATCCGTGCCCGTATCCAATCAAAATGGTCTCCCCATTTTTCCTGGATACACCATACAAAATCCTTGGCTACCACAAAAAACATCTGTTCCGACTCCAAGCTTTGGTCTTCCGTCTTTATGATTCGGGCAGCAATAAAAAGCTGCTCCTCCAATTCTATGACCTTATTTCCAAAGTTTTGGTTAAGCAGTAACCGAAGCAGAAAATCGTCCAACTCGTTGTGGAGCACCATCTTCCTAAACTCTTCCGTATAGCCCAGACCATACGTATTGACCCAAGTAATACTCTTATCGTTTTTGGACAATTGTGCATCTTCATCCATGGAAAATTTCCGATTGTAGTAATCCTCAAGGGAATAGTTGATGACCCAGGTATTATTTTCGAAATCTGTAACCATTATTGTAAAAGTAAAACGGGTTATTCGTAGTTTAGAGCAATAAGTTAACCCAAATTTAGCAAGATTGGATCATGGTGGGCGTAATGTCTTTTAAAACCGAAATTTTAGTCACAGGAATTTTATTGGTTGTTGTATTTGTTTTGAACTCTTTGACCAAAAGGGCCATACGGAGATTTGGCAGGACCAGTGCCATTGATATGAACAACAGAAAAATCATCTTTTATCTTAGTAATCTTTTCTTCTATGGCTTTGCCCTTGTTGGAATTTCACTAATCTGGGGAATGAATTTGAAGGATTTCTCCCTTTTTCTTTCCTCGACCCTGGCCATATTGGGGGTAGGTTTTGTGGCGCAATGGTCCATCCTATCCAATTTAACGGCCAGTGTGATTCTATTTTTTAGCCACCCTTTGCGTTTGGGGGACAGGATCAGGGTATTGGACAAGGATTTTGATTGGACCGGAAAGGTTGAGGATATAAGTGGTTTTTATCTTTTTATGCGAACAGATGATGGCCGAAGGATTACCATACCCACTAATTTGGTGATTCAAAAAGGTATTGAGATCCTGAAAAACGAAGAAGAAGATACCGGTGAAGAGGAATTCATTGAAAATTGATAGGATGCGCCATAAAGGATTCATGACGCATCCAAACAACAACCAAGTAGCAACCCAAAAAACCACTACTTAACCTTCGATTCCCTGCCTATAAACTCAATATTTGATGTTCCTTTACCGGACCCAATTCGTATAGGGCCCCCGTTAGTTCCTGCTTCAGTTCCTGGACCTTTTTATTTTCGCCGTTGGCCTTATAGACTTCAGCTGCTTGACTGAGCGTGGACGGTTCATAGGTTTTTCCATCAATATGGGTCTTTACCAGTAGTAGGGCTTTTTCCTTTTGTCCCTTTTTTAGATAACTATAGGCCAAAAGACCATAGGTTTCAGGAGTAGGCCTGTTCCCTACCTCCCTTTTCGCCAATTTCAGGGCTTTTTCGGTAACATCCATGGCAATGAGAAAATCCACGTTATGGGCATTGTACATCTCTCCATAATCCACATTCCCCACCTTTTTATGGAAGTTGTCCAAAGCTTGCAATTTTAGGACCTCATTACCCATAAATTCGGCAATCTCCGCTTTGAGCAAATCGTATTCCGGGGACTGGTGTTTTTGAATGATGCTATCCATGATGCGTAAGGCCTCTTCTCCATTTCGTTCATGGGAGTATACGATCCAGGCAATCCCTTTTTTGGCATAAGCATTTTGCGGATCTATCTCCAATGCTTTTAGATAGAGTTTGTATGAATTTTCAATACGACCTGCATGTCCATAAAAGTCTGCCAAATTGGTGGTGGACCATAGTAAAAGGTCCCTATTGTTGGACATTTTCGCCCTATCATAAGCCTTTTCCATAAACCGAATGGCGGTATCCAAATCACCTTTATGATCATTCCATTTGGCCAACCGGATCAGGTATCCGAAATCCGACATGTTCTGGATGCTGTCCAAATATGCATGGGCCTCCTCATAATTGCCAAGTTCCATATGCACATCGAACAAAAGAGCCTGCGTGGCATTGGCCCCACTTCCTTGCTTTCGTGCCGATCGGGCCAGTTCCAAAGCTTCCCTGAACCTATGCTGGGAGATATAATTTCTCGCCAAGGCTCGCATATACCCTGCTTTTCCCAATGCGGCCGCTTCCAATGCCTTTTCCAAGGAACGTTCTGCCATCTTTAGGTATTTGATATCTCCCGTTCCCTGGAAGAACCGGTTGTATTCGCCGGCCACATTGGCCAGTCCCATCGTTTGCAGACTATCCTGTTTTATCTTGGAATCCCAAAGCTGAAAATATTTTGAGGTGGTTTTTACGGGTGTGGATGTCAAATAGCGGTCATAGTCCTTTTTATCGGTCTTGAATACCTTTTCTTCTTCCTTACATGAAAACAATAGCACTGTTATCAAAAGGATGAGTTTAATTTTTGTTGCTTCCATAATCTTGTTGTTGTTTTTATAAAAAGGGAGAGGACGAATCCTCCCCCCCTTTCCCTTTCATAGCGATTACTCGGGATCTCCCAAGTAAGGGAAACTTGTTGAAATATCTGCGGTAAGCGCAACCCCGTCCGAAGTCAATCTAGGCAAGTCTGCCATTCCATCATCATCCAAATCCTGACCACTGAAACGGTCTCCTTCCATTCCTCCAAAGAAAAGAATGAGGGACACATCTATAATGTCATCATTGGGGTGTCTGCCCGTCAAGGCCACCTCATCACCATCCGGTACCAAAATGCGACCGTCATTATCAAAATCGGTTCCTGGGTTAAAGTAGGTTGTGGGCAAATCAGGGGCCACTTCCAGAACATCTGCTGCCAAAACAGTGGTCAAGGTAGCCGCATCCAATCCCAAAATATTGTTCTCATAATCCACATCAGCAGGGTCCAGTCCCAACTTTATGGCATACACATCATGGTACTGCTCCAACCTTGCTTGAAAACCGGCCTGAAAAGTTGCTGACATTTCTGAAGGAATTGTGGTATTGTGCGCATCTTTCACGCTGGGTTCCCCTTCCATGTCAAAGCTCAAGGTGGTATTGATGCCGGGGCGTCCTATGTGGTCCACTTGGGCATAGGTTCCCGAAAAATCGGTTCCCATCATATCATCGTCATCATTCATCATCATATCGTCATCCATACCCATTTGATATGGGGTCTCATCATCATTGCTGCATCCAATGACCAATCCTAGGGTCAATATCAATGCTGCGAAATATATTGCTTGTTTTCGTATCATCTTTTTCACTATTTAAGTTGCTTATTGTTTTCTATTTGTGGTCACCCAAGTTTTGTAAACTGTAAGTCCCAAGGCATTGGTGGCCGTTGGGGCTCCCAGCATGGCATTGGGGATTTCCACAATAATGGAAAGGGTATTGGCACCATCAAAGGTGTCTGCTGCCTCTTCCGGCGGAAGAAATCCACCAGGGGCCGATTCCATATCAGGGGAAATGACCGCATTGAATTGGAAGAAATCAAAAAAGAAGGGGTCCTGTCTGGGTCCTGCGAACAACGAAACCCCATTGGCGCTTTCTACGATGGGCGTTGCCCCGGAAATTTCCACATCGCCCAGAGGAGAATCCGTTAGCACTTGACTGTTCAATCCCGTCTGTGAGGGCGTTGCAGGTCCAAAGAAATACATCCTTCCATCCCTAGCAATGGCCTGAATGACCTGGTCTTCTACCAAATCCCCATCCAAATCTATATTGATTTCGGTAAGTACATCCTCATCAAAGGTGCCATACGCCAATTCTGGCAGCACATTGGATTGGACATCCACTACGAAAACCGTATTATCTGAACCTTCACTGGGTTCAAAGGCGTAAAAATCGGCAATATCCGAAGTGGTCCCTGCGGTCGAAGGTGCATCAATATGGTCTGCAGACACCAGAACAATTGCCGATGCGACCAAAGCACCTAGACCCATTACATACTTTGTTGTTTTTTTCATGTTACTTGTTTTTAAAGTTTCCTACACCCCTACCTACGCAACCTCTTCTAGGGTGGTTTGGTTTTTAAATGTTAAAAAAAACTTAATGGATTTTTAATGTGAGCTAGGTGCATTGTTCACCATAAAGTCGCATAATTGTTTTACTTTGGTCTGTAAATAATCACCCAATGAACCCTTCTGCTTCTGGATGGATCAAGAAGTTCGGCCACCTTGTAACCAAAGAGGCCTCTTATTTTCAAGATTTTGATGGCCTGTACCACGAACTCAAAAGAAGTGGTTTTGTCTTTGGGGTACATTTAAACATTCCGTCCTTTATTGAAGCGGAGCATACCTTGAGTGAGGACGAAATAGCCAAAATCAACCTGCTTACGGCGCTCTATTTTACCTTTCAATTTGAGAAGGGAAAGACCAGCTTCAATCATTTTGTCAATACCGTTTTTGAATATTATCAGTCCTTGGAGGTGGCCCATATCTCCTTTCTGAACAAAATATTGAGTGGTAAGCATACCGAGGCCCAATTGGAAAAATTAATCGATTCCCGAATCTATTTGGGCGGCAATGCATTCAATAGGGCCTTGGGTAGTAGCCTGACCAATTCACTGCTTTATGTAGATGTCCTCATCTTTAAAAACTATTTAAACTCCAAGGAGTCCTTTAAGGAGCATGCGCAACTTTTGGAGTACGTCACGATTAACATTGCCTACCATACCCTAAACTCCAAAGAAGCCAAAAAGAATGATGACAAACTCATTCAACTTTTGGATGCCTCCCTCACTTATGTGAATTTGGATGAAGCAAAATTTGATGGTACTTATCTGGACCTTTTGGACGAAAATTTTTCCTCTTTTGAGAAGGACTATTTTTTGGATATGGCCTGCTTGACCATATGGGAAGATAAGTCGATTGACTACACCGAATCCGATTACATTTTTGGTCTCGGGACCCATCTTGGAAAGTCAAAAAAAGAGGTGGAAAACACCCTCGAATATGTGCAAAAATTCTTTGAGGAAAACAAGGAGAAAATTGCCTATTTAAATGACAAGAATTTGGCCCTTCAATTCTATGATGGCATGTCCAAAAATGTGAGCAAACTTATTTTGAGAAACAGCAAAAGACTCAAAAAAGAGCTTCAGGAAAGTAGGGAATTAATGTCGCTTTTATCCAAATCTACCGTGAAGGATTTAACCGAAGATGAGAAGAAAAAAGTACAAAACCAGCTCATCGATATTTTTAAAAGTATCCCATCCTTGGCCATTTTTATGTTGCCTGGAGGGGCGGTTCTTTTGCCTATTTTCATCAAACTCATCCCAAAGTTGCTTCCCTCCGCCTTTGACGATAACCGCATAGAGGAAAATTGACTATTTTAGCTTAAAAAAGCCACTATAAGGAAAATTTATAGTGACTTTTTAAATAAATCAATTATTTGATAATCAGTTATTTTAAATCATTTATTCCAACCATAACTTAAAGTCTCTTACACGTTCCCTACTCACAATGATTTCTTGCCCATTGAAATGGTTCAACTTCAATTGAAGCCTGGAATTTGTGTATGAAATGATGTCTTTTATATGGTTGATGTTCACATAAAATTTGCGGCTTACCCGGAAGAAAATCTTTGGGGACAACTCCTCCTCCAACTGTTCCAAAGTGGTGTCCAATAAATAATTTCTACCCTCCGAAGTTGTGGCATATGTCCCCTTGTTCTCACTGTAGAAACATTCCACATCTTCCGCGTTTATAATTTTGAGGTGCTGCCCCACCTTGACCGTAAACCGTTTTTTGTATTCGCGTTCCAAGGGGTCTGCCAATAGCTTTTTTATGTCCTCAAAATCGACCGAAATTTTATGTTGGTTCGGTTTAAAATCACGGTACTTTTTAACAGCTCTTTCCAGCTCTTCATCATCGATGGGTTTCAACAAATAATCTATGCTGTTCAACTTGAAAGCTTGGAGTGCATATTCATCAAAAGCCGTGGTAAAAATGATGGCACTTTTCACCTCGACCACATCAAAAATTTCAAAGGATAATCCATCCGATAATTGGATGTCCAAAAAAATAAGATCGGGGTGCGGATGGTTTTGAAACCACTTAATGGATTCTTCAACAGAATGCAACATCGTGGAAACCTCAACCTCCAAATCGGACAATAAACGACCCAATCTTCTGGCCGCCGGTTTTTCATCTTCAATGATGATCACATTCATTTTTTATAGGTATTTATCCATTTCCCTTTTGTCCTTTTCAATGAACTTTTGGATTTGGCGTTCTTCCCAATTCTTTCCAAACAATGGGTTAAAACCAAAAACCTTGGCCGCGTGAAAGGCCAACCCAATCCCCCAACCAAAAAGGGTCACAAAATGGGGCCATGTCCAAAAAGTGTCGGCATTGATATAAATGCTTATCAAGATAAAAGCATTGATGACCAAGTACACCATAAGGTGAATGTAAAACGACTTAATTTCCTCTACACGTTTTTTGGCCCTAGTAAACTTTTCTTGCTCAAAATTTTCCATGATTATTTCCATTTTGTGGCTTCATCCTCTTCTTCTTTCATAAACTCCTTTATCTTCTTTTCCTCCCATCCCTTTCCAAAAAAGGGATTTAGGTTAAAGGTTCCAATGGCATGGAACATGACTCCTATGCCCCATCCAAAAGCAGCCCATAAAAACCACATATAGCTGAACCCATTGGTAAGATAGTTGATCAAGGCCAATACGGTCATGACCATGATGTAGGACCACACATGGGCATAAAACTTTTTAAGCTCGCCAACCCGTTCCTTGGCCCTCATGTACTTGCTTTCCCTATCCAAATTTTCCATACTAAAGACATTTTGGCTACTGCTAAATATAAACATTGTTAATATTCTTTTTGCTCCATGAACTCTTTGATCTTGCGTTCCTCCCATCCCCTTCCCAAAAGAGGATTGTAGCCTTGTGCACAGAACCACATCCCCACAAGACCTATGCCCCATCCCACTGCCGGGAAAATGATCCAAGGAAAACTTGTTGTTCTATAATTGAGGTACGCCAAAATCGGGATTACAATGCAATAGGCCAATAAACTTGAATAAAAAGCCTTTAGCTTTTCCACTTTCTGTTTGGCCCTATCATACTTTTTGTTTGAATTTTCCATAACGGTTCGTTTTTATGATTTAGTGATTACGTATGCCCCAAAATTCATCATTTACCGAAAGTGGAAGAAAAATAAGTTCGTGAACTGTCAATTATTGCGGATGAGTTGTTGGAAGATCTGAGATTGGATTTCTGAGCCGGAAAAGTCTAAAACTCATCCTTATCCATAAGTTCCTGGATTTTTTGTTCTTCCCAACGTTTGCCCCACAGTGGGTTGTACCCAAAAGCTTCCATCCCATGCATAATTACGCCAAATCCCCAACCCAAGGTGGGGAAAAATGCCCAAAGAAAATCGGTGGTCCTTAAATTGATCCACCATAAAAACGGGATTACAATACAATAGGTGATCAGGTTGCTGTAAAAGTCCTTTATGGCCTTCACCTGTTCCTTGGCCTTGGCATATCGTTTTTGCTCAATATAATCTTTTTGGGTTTCCACAACGGTCAGTTTTTGGGTGAGTATAGGCAATGACACCCTAAACTCTACATCCGATTTTTGGATGACCACCTCCCAGTCCGTTAAAATGTTGTAGCGTTGCTTAATGTTCTGAAGCCCCACCCCACTGCTCTTTTTTACCACCTGTTTTTCCTGGAGATTGTTGCTTACCACCAACATTCCACCTTCCTCGAACACTTTTATGTGCAACGGTCTGGAAGCGGTGACCACATTGTGTTTTACCGCATTTTCCAAAAGCAGCTGCAATGAAAGCGGGACTATTCTAGCCTCAGGTTGGGTGCAACTTTCCGGAATCTCAAAAACAATACTGTCCTCAAAGCGCATTTTTAACAAACGCACATAGGTCCGGGCAAAATTGAGCTCTTCATCCACCGTGACCAAGTCTTTGTTCTTTTGCTCCAATACATATCGATATACCTTGGAAAGTGAAGTAGTGAATTTTTGGGCTTGATCGGGATCTTCTTCAATGAGACTGGTAAGCACGTTTAGGCTATTGAAAAGGAAATGGGGATCTAATTGGTTCTTCAAGGCATCGAACCTTGCCGAAGCGGTTCCTGCAATAATCTTTTGCTCCTTTACCCGCTTTTCTTGCCAATTCCTGTAGAAATACGCCGCATAGAAGAACACAGACACCACTACGGTAATCAAAAGCGCCACGATATAGAACATGGGATCCTCCCCTAACACAAAGGTTTCCCAGGTTTCTCCCTCAAAACCCAAGTTGATCACAATGCGTATCCAAAAGATGCCCAAAAGGGTAAGTACAACTCCACCAATGCCACTGATGAATATCCGATAATTTGCAAACCTCCTCCACTGCACCCGATGGTTGATGTAATCATAGTACAGACTGTTTATGAAGGTGAGAACGATGGAGTACAACAGGTAGTGACCCACTTCCCGCATTAAATCCTTGCCGAACACCACTTCCCTACCCAAGAGTGCCTCCACGCTAATGAAAACAAGCGCTATCAATAGCCCTAGCCCTATTGCGGTAAGCAATAGTTTGCCAATATATCGGATTGTTTTTTCCATGATCGCTAATCGGGTTGGTGGAAGGATACGCTTGACCATTCCACCTTAACATGATTAAAATTAACAAAAACCATAGGTTTATTCTGAAGGTTGTCCTACTTACCCTTCCAAATTGGACAAAGTGAGAAAAAGACCATCCGTTTTTTGATTGATGCCCCAAAGTTGCAGGTTTTCCAAGAACAAGGAAAAAATGAAATACCGAACTGTGCTTTTTTGCTGATGGATCGTATCCACAAAAAAGCCCGATGACAAAAAATCATCGGGCCTTTAAATTTAAATCAAGAGAGTTATTTTTTGGAATAGTCCTTATGGATAGCCTCTTCAAAAGCTTTCCAATGGGCGTCCGTCATTCTTCCTGGTGTAAAAAGACAGATACCCGCAGCTCCATTTTCCATGGACACTTTAATGGCCTCCCCGATTTCACCAGGCAATAGACCGTGGTTTTCGGGATCCTTTTCATCGCCTTTCTTTTCGGGTTTTGGACAGATGAACAATCCACTGTACACAGGAGCTCCGTCCTTTGCAGTGGCGACCTCTTCGGCAACCATTTCACCGACCCATTGGGGGCCTTCCAAATAAAAGTCGTTGTAGTTCATGGGATATATGGCATCCAAGTCCCATTTGCCCCAATCCTGTCTCACCAATTTCTTGGCGATGGATGGACCAGGGAAAACCGCCCCATTGATCTTCTTGTTTTTGGAATGTACCACTTCGGTCAAACGGTTGACCATATTGGTAATCAAATCATATCGGAACTGTTTCCATTCCATCACTTGTGAAGGGTCTTCCACCTCTAGAATATCAATCCCCGTTTTGTCTTTAAATGCCGAAGTACAGTCGTCACAATAGCAGTAATCAAACTGCGGAAACTCCCTATCCATCACCAATCCGTATTTGTCCCATAGACCACGGGCCAAGATCACGTCGGGAAAACGGATGTAATCCAGATGGATGCCATCCACATGCTCAACCTCGGCCACACTTCCATACAGATCGGCCAAGAAATTATACACCCCCTCCTTGCTTGGGCATAAAAAGGTATAGTGCGAAACATAGGCCGGTTTATCATATGCCGATTCGCCTTTACCGTTAATAGCATACCACTCTTCTTTCAACTTGGGGTTTTTGCCCTGTACCATGGTAGGGATCCAAGTGTGGAACTCCATACCGGCCTCTTTTACTAGCTTCCCTACCCTTTTATAGGTTTCCGGGTCGTGGCCGCCGTTATACATTAGCCCATCAATTCCCTTTGCCTTTAGGTCGGCAAATTTGGTGGCCAATTTTTCGTCCGTGGCCTCTCCAGGCCCGTAATCCCATGCATAAACAGGGATTTTTGTTGTTTCAGTGGAGGTTTTCTCCGCCTCTTTATCCTTACATGCTACCATTGAGATGGCCAAGACCATCATGATTAAAACTTTCCTCATTCTTTGTTTTTTTGTTTAGTTGACATGAAATTAATCAATCCCTTTGCCGGAAAACCAAAATTTAGACCAACAACAGCGCAACCCAACCCAACGTTCATTAAAAAACTTGCTTTTTTTACGCACCTCTAAACACTTGGTAACCAAAGCCATTGAACATCAACAGTAAAATTGACAACCTTTTCTTCATCTCACCCATGCAACCTTCCAATTTCCAAAGTGTCCTTAGTGCGAGTGAATCAAAAAACGATTTCATCTTAACCTGTAATTCAAAAAATCACAAATGAAACAAAAAAAGAAAAGGCATGGCCCGGCATTTTGGCTTTTGGGTCTTTGCCTCTTATTGGGCACAACGCTCGTTCAGGCCCAAAACAATTTCACCATTAGCGGAAAAATTTCGGACGGTACCAATGGAGAGACCTTGTTTGGCACCTCCATTTTTTTACGTGGCACCGATATTGGTGCGATCAGCAACGAATATGGTTTTTACTCCATCAGTGCACCGAAGGGGACCTATACCTTGGTATTTTCATACATCGGTTACAATGAAATGACCCGGGAGGTGACCTTGGATCAAAACATGACCCTTGACGTGGAACTATTGGAGTCGTCTACCCAACTGGATGAAGTAGAGGTCACTGCCGAAGAGCCCGAACGTGCGTTGCTCCGCAAACCTGAAATGAGCGTATCCAAACTCAACATCAAGACTGTAAAACAAATGCCTGTGGTTTTGGGCGAAGTGGACATCATAAAGTCCCTTCAAATTCTACCAGGGGTCACCAACAACGGGGAAGGTTCCAGCGGATTTCATGTTCGCGGTGGAGCTGTGGACCAAAACCTGGTCTTATTGGATGAGGCCATCATATACAACACCTCCCACTTGTTGGGCTTTTTCTCGGTCTTCAATGCGGATGCCGTAAAAGACCTTAAACTATACAAAGGGGGCATCCCTGCGCGGTTTGGAGGTCGGGTTTCATCGGTGTTGGATGTAAGACAAAAAGATGGGAATAGTAAAGCGTTTGCCATGACCGGGGGCATTGGTGCCATTTCAAGCCGATTGGCCCTTGAAGGACCCATGTTCAACGACCGGGGATCCTTCTTGATTGCCGGACGGGGGTCATATGCCCACTTGTTCTTAAAGCTAGCCGGGGAAGACAACAGCGCCAACTTTTACGATTTGAACTTGAAGACCAATTACAATCTCAACCCAAACAACAAATTGTACCTCTCCGGTTACTTTGGTCGCGATCTTTTCAATATCGGGGGGTCGTTTAACAGCAGCTACGGGAATGCATCGGGCAATCTACGCTGGAACCATATTTTCAACGATAGGCTCTTTTCCAACTTATCATTGATCTACAGTAACTATGATTACGAACTGGGTATTGATTTCTTTGATTTTGATTGGGTCTCTTCCATCCAAAACTACAATGTAAAATACGACCTTAAATACTACTTCAACGATGCATTCAAGCTCGATTTTGGTGTAAGCACCATAAAGTATGTGTTTGATCCCGGTCGTATAAAACCCACTGACCCAGCTTCTGCGATCAATGAGTTGCAGCTGGACAAAAAACGGGCTTTGGAAAGTGCGGCCTATATCAATGCAGAGCATAAACTTACGGATAGATTAACCGCCCAGTACGGTATTCGGTTCAGTCATTTTAACCGCATGGGCGGACAGCCCTTGAACGAATACTTGAACGACAGACCTTTGGTCTATAACAGCACGCTTCGCATTTACGAAAGGCAAGACCCTATTGATGAAATCAGCTATAAAAAGAGTGAGAGCATTGAAACCTTCAGCAATTTGGAACCAAGGGTTTCCCTGGCCTATCAACTCAACGAGCTTTCTTCTGTAAAATTGGGGTATTCCAGGGCCGCCCAGTACATCCATTTATTGTCCAACACCTCATCAGTAACTCCTATTGATGTTTGGACCCCGAGTGGAAAGTACATCCAACCCCAGTTATCGGACCAATTTGCCTTGGGGTATTTTAAAAATTTCAAGGGCAATGTCTATTCCATGGAAGTGGAGACTTTCTATAAGACCGTGGACAACCGAATCGACTATATTGATGGTTCTGACTTGATTGGCAACAATACCATAGAACGTGAAATCCTGAACGGCGAATCAAAAGCCTATGGCGTTGAACTGTTGCTGCGAAAAAACGAAGGTACTTTTACCGGTTGGTTGGCCTACACTTGGTCCAAATCACAGCAACGGACTCCCGGAGGGGATGCTGGTGGCCCGGGAATCAACAATGGGGATTGGTACAGCACTCCACATGACCGCACCCATGACGTATCACTCACCGGGGCCTATGCCCTGAACGAAAAATGGAGTTTTGGGGCCAATGCCATTTTCCAAACGGGAAGACCCGTGACCTACCCCAATGGGCAATACCAGTACGAGGGGATTTCCGTGGCCAGTTACTCCGACCGTAATGCCGACCGTTTGCCGGCTTACCACCGATTGGACGTTTCTGCCACCTACCGCCCCAATAGAAAACCCCAAAATCGATGGAAGGGCGAATGGGTCTTTGGCATCTACAATGTGTTCAACAGGAGAAATGCTGCATCGATATCCTTTGGACAGAACATGGAAACGGGCGCCAATGAAGCCACCCGTACTGCCATTTTTGGGATTGTCCCTTCAGTAACATACAACTTTAAATTTTAAACACATGAAACCATTTTATATAGCTTGCATTGGGGTATTGCTCATCTTCGCATCCTGCACCGATGTTATTGAGGTGGATGTTCCAGAGGGTCCGGAAAGACTGGTCGTAGAAGCCTCATTGGATTGGGAGAAAGGAACTTCCGGAAACAACCAGACCATTGTACTCAGTACCTCCACCCCATTCTTTGCCGAACAAAAAATTGTCCCTGTACTTGGCGCCTCGGTCAAGGTCACCAATACGGATACAGCTGCTGAATTCATCTTTACCAGTCAAAACAACGGAGAATACACCACCTCGTCCTTTGTTCCGATTGTTGGGGATACTTATCAACTTGAGGTCCTCTATAACGGGGAGACCTATACGGCCACTGAAACCCTTTATCCTTTGGTGGACACTATCGAGGTTTCCCAGTCCAAGGACGGCGGTGAGGATGATGAGGCCCTCGAAGTAAATGTAACGTTTCAGGACCCTGAAGGTCTTGGCGATTACTACTTCCTACGCTTCAAAAGTCAGAACGACCTACTTTCGGAGCTTTATTATATCAAGGATGAATTCATTGATGGCAATGAGGCCACATTTTATTACGAAAAGTTGGAAGGTGAAGATAGCGTTGATGAGTTTAAACCCGGCGATGTTGTGGATGTAGCCTTGATGGGCATTTCGAAACAGTACCATGATTACCTCCGGCTTTTGGTGGACCAGTATGAAAATGCGGGGACTCCATTTAGCCCCACTCCGGTTCCCTTGGTGGGCAACTGCGTGAATCTGGACGACCCGAACAACTTGGCCTATGGATATTTTAGGGTTACCGAAATCATACAGACCGAGTATACTTTTGAATAAAATCCAGGGGCATGTTGGATACCCTATATCCGATGTGTCCCTTCTTTTTTCACTGGAACACACTATTACCACCCGTATTTCACGAAAAACCAACCGAATTGCGTAAGAAAACACCTTGAATTTAATGGGTTTCAAGTAAAAAACACTTCATTCAAACCCTTGATTAACAGTTTTTTATTATATTTATAAGGACCGACTGTTTACAACCTCCCCCTTGCATTCTTCTCGGCAAGTCCCACATCTAAATAGATCTTTGTACTTGCATGTCATGTTGACCCACGCCGTTCGGAATTGAGCAAGTTGCCTTTGTACCACAGATTTCCACAACCTGTAAATCAATCTTTTGAAAACACTGACGATTCTGGCTCATTTGACCCATGAAGATGGTGCAAACTCGCTGCATGTGGAATATTTTATCATAAGGAACCCACTTGTGATAAGGACAAGACCTGATTTTTCCAATTTCAAATCAAATTAAAACATATGCCCCGGCCCAGTGGTCGGGGTATTTTTTTTACTAACCTTAAATCAACAAACAATGAAAAAAATTCTTTTATCATTCGGGATGGTGGCCCTATTACTGGGTGCTTGTCAACAAGGTCCAGTACGGTACACCCAGAATTCCCCAGAGATTGAAACTGTCAAGAAATTGATAGCCAATTATGACAGTAAAAACTACGATACCAGCATGTATGCTGATACTTCCAAAACCTATTACAACACCAATGACGATGCCCTATCGCCCTCAGAGGCTATGGATTATCACAGACAATCGGAGGTCAATTATGCTTCCAGGGGCTTTGGAAATGAACATCAAGAATATGAAATGGTAGTGACCGATGACGGTGAAACCTGGGTGAACAGTTGGTTGGAATGGGGATGCACCCTAGCCGCCAACGGAAAGGAAATTAGTGTTCCCGTTCACCTGACCTTTCAATTTGTGGACGGAAAAATTGTAAAGGAATATGGGTATTGGGACCCAACCGAGATTGTATTGGAACTCCAAAAAATTGAGGCCGAGGCCAAAATGATGGAGGAAGAGCAAACAGAATGATCAAAAACTAAACTAAAACTAAAGACAATGAAACGATTATTTTTAACCCTAGTACTGGTGCCTATGGTAATGATGGGCCAACAGACCGAACAGCCTCCCATTTTTATGAATGTGATGATGACGCCGCATCCTGAAAAGATTGAGGCCTTTGAAGCTGGAATGGCAGCCCACAACAAGAAATATCATACCAATAATCCAGGCTCGGTCAGCGTGTTTTGGGTGGCCAGTGGCAAAAATTCCGGAAAATATGTGTGGAGTATGGGCCCAACCTCTTGGGCGGCCATGGACGATGTGAGCAACTATGACGACGCCCATACCAAGGACTGGAATACCAATGTGGCCGCCAATGCATTGGCCAAAATGGAAACCACCTATTGGAAAAACGATCTAAAACATTCCAATTTCAGCAGGGATTTCAACCTGAAGAACCTATCTATTTTTATGGTGGACGTCAAGCGGTTCAAGCAAATGGAGTTCGCCTCCATTTTAGATCGCGTGCAAAAGGTTTTCAAGACCAAAGACCCAGACCATCAGTGGGGAAGTTACTTCAACGAACTCCCCAATATGGACGGTCAGGATTTTGTTTGGGTGGATTTCTTTGACAAATCGGCCTGGATGGGAGAAGAGGACAAGTTCATGGAATGGTTTGAGGAAGTCCACGGTGCCGGTAGTTTTTCAAACTTTTTAAAGGATGTTGAAGCCGCCACAAACGGAGATCGTGGAGAATTATGGATCTATAGAGGTGATCTTAGCGGTTCCAGTGGAGAGGTGAAAACGAGAGGTGACGGACAGTGATTTTGTAGGATTTTACCTTAAATAGTATTAAAAAGCTTGCATTTCATCGAAAAAACAAGGTTTGGACACGTATAGACACCTTTTTGCCCGTATCTATAACACGAACCTATTGATTAAACCCCATACGATGAGAACAAAAATCTTTTTTTACGCATTGAGTTTTATCCTTTTAACCTTTACAGGCTGTTCAAGCGATGGAGATGGCGGCAATGGTGATACCATGGGAAGGCTAACGGTAAAAATGACCGATGCCCCTTTTCCATTTGATATGGTTGCCGAAGCCAATGTCACTGTCTTTAAAATAGACGCAAGATTAAAGGATGGAGAAGATGACGATGAAGAAATGGATGATGAAAGTGGTTCTTCTTTTGTGACCCTAATGGAAGAGGAAATTTCAGTGAACCTTTTGGATCTGACCAATGGTACCACTGAAACCATGGCCGATTTGGACATCCCTGTCGGCACCTATGACCTTATACGGGTCTACGTAAAGGGAGTGAATGTGGTATTGACCGATAATCGTAGCTTTGATCTCAAAGTTCCTAGCGGCGAACAGACCGGTATCAAAATTTTTATAGACCCTGCTTTGACCATTGCTGGTGGTCTTTCCAGTGATCTATTGCTGGATTTTGACGTAAGCCGCTCTTTTGTGGCCAAAGGCAATATGAATTCAGTTGATGGTATTACCGGCTTCAACTTTAAGCCAGTGATCAAGGTAAGTAATCTATCCACAGCAGGTACGTTGAGTGGAGCGGTTACCACCATGGATGGGGAATCTTCCGTTGCTTTGGAGGACGCCCAAATTTCCATACTGGATTTGGATGAAGAGCCCGTGACCTCTGGAGCCACCAATATAGATGGGAATTATGCCATCATTGGCCTTAATGCAGGAATCTACAAAGTGTTTGCTTCCATGAACGGATTTGTGAACAGTGATACCGTTGAAGTGGAAATTGTAGCCGCAAACAAGACTGTACAAGACTTCGTCTTGGAGGCCGAAGTAGTAGAGGCAGGCAACTAGTCTCACTCCAAAATATGTAATTGAAAAAGCGGGCAGTGCCCCGCTTTTTTTATGTTGACCTGAAATTGTAATAGGCGTGTATTCGTATCTTTGGACCATCATTCCATAACCTTACCACAGCATGTACATTCCACATTATTACAAGAATGAAAATCTTGATGAAATAAAAGATTTCCTGATCCAGAACAGTTTTGGCATTTTGATCAGTACGGTGGACGGAAAGCCTTGGGGCACCCATATCCCCCTGGAATTGGATACAAATGCGAATGGCCAGAATATCCTAGTGGGGCACATCTCAAAGGCCAACCCACAATGGAAAAACTTCAACAACCCTTCAGAAGTGCTGTGTATTTTCAATGGACCCCATTCCTACATTTCTTCGTCATGGTATAAAGAAGAAGAGGTTCCCACTTGGAATTATATTGCCGTGCACGTCTATGGGAAAGTAACCATTTTGGATGAGGAACAGACCATGGCCTCAATGTACAAGCTTGTGGACAAGTATGAACAAAACTCGAAGAATCCCATTTCCTTGGACCATATGTCACCCAAGACCCTTCGCCAGGTAAAAGGGGTGGTAGGCTTCGAAATTGAAATCACAGAGATCCAGGCGGCTTACAAATTGTCACAAACCCGCGTGGATGACCACCCTACCATCATTTCAGAGCTGAACGAAACCAACGACCCCGGAAGTAAGGCCATTGCCCACAAGATGAAAAAGGGATAACCCTGATTGCCTTATTCGTTGTCTTGGAAAATGGCATCGGCCCAATTGGAATATCGGGGATTGTCCACATGCATGATCCATATCTCGTCCGTGTACTTGCCCTTCATCTTGGAACGGTAGGCGGCATAAGCCTGTTCGTTTTCTTCGTACTTGGCCAAATACACATAATTAAGACCATTATCAGGATTCTTAAAGTATTCGGCGTCCAAGCCTTGGGCCTTGAGCTTATTCATAAAACTCTTTAAATAGCGTTCGCTCTTGAACACATTGGCAACAATGTAGTGTCCTTGCCCTACTCCATCCAGATTGATGAACTTTTCAATGGGTTTATAATCCCCTCCTGAAAAAGAACCCGTAGTCTTAGGTTTGACACCATTTCTGGAAGTGCTGGTTGAATTATCTGCCAACTGCGTTTGAGACATTATTTTTGCCAAAGAATCCAAATCCTCGTTCTTGGCCAAATAGAGTTCATGGGCTTTTTGCTCAATATCAGGTCTGGTATCCCCAGTCTGTTGTTTCACCATGTGCATCACCATTTCAAATCGCTTTTCCAAATCGCGTTGCCGGTTCTGCTCCATGGAATCCATTCTGAAAATAAGCTCGTTGATCACAGCGTAGTTGTCTTCCTGTTGTGCCCTTAATTGCTCGATTTGTTCTTCCCAAAACGCCAGATCCTCTTTGTTGGAAGGTCGCAAGGTGGTTGCTACATCCAATTTGCTTTTCTGTACTTCCTTTTTGGACTTCTTGGCATCGGCCACCAAACCTTCACCCTCAATAGGTTTTCTATTATCCTTGTCGTTCTCCTCATTGGAGACCATAACGTTCTTGGATAAATTGGGTACAAAGGAATAGGCTATGGACACCTCATGGGTTACCCCAAGATTGATCAGGTTGTTGTTGATGTTCTTTTCAAAGTTATACCCAAAGGAAAGTCTTCGGTTCAGGTTAAATCCTGTTCCCGCGGAAGCTCCATAAAATTGGTCGTACCCACCTTGGACCCAGCCCAATTTGGGAAGATCCAATATAACTCCGCCACCAAAGATAGGGTCATTACTGCCCTCAAGCCTTGCCCGTGCCAAAGGCATGAGCCTACCATCTTCCAAAATTCCATGGGCATTTTCAAACTCATGGGTAAACTGAACATGCCCAGAGAACGTCTTCTCCGCAATATTGGTGAGTGATTTTCCAGACTTAATGTTATAGTCCACCAAATTTTGGGCAAAAACCCCAAAATCAAACTTCCCCAAAGAAAGGTTGAGTCCCGGCTGGAAGGAAATAATGGAACTTTCGGATGCTTCGTTCAACAACGGGTCGTCCTCAAGCGCCACTGCCCTATCCGGGTCCAAACTACTTACATAATAAGGGATGTTCACCCCAAAAGTGAGGCTGCTTTTCTGTCCCAATTGTATACCGTGGGAATAATTGGCCATCACTCCCAAATTGGAAATCACTCCTGATTTCTGGTTGTACAAACTCAAACCCAGACCTATCCTTTCGCTTATCTGACCACTATAACTCAAAAAGTAGTTCTGGTTATTGTCACTGAATTCCGCACTTTGACTTCTGTGAAAAAAGTTCACATACGATTTATCCTCGCGGACCGCGCTAAAGGTCGGGTTTATCAAAAACCGATTGTATTTGAGCAGATTCTGAAATGGAATATCATAGCTCACATAAGGATTGCTTTCTTGGGCCAATACCGAATGTAAGGAAAGCCAACAGAAAAGTATCAAGGGTACGATTCCACTAGAACGGAATAAGCGGAGGGGGTTCCTTAAAGAGAATAGTAGTAGTTTTTCCATAGCCGATTGGAATTTGTAGGTTAAGGCACCTGATGGGGTCAGGTATGTAGATTTGGTTCAGTCTCATTGCAAGATTTGGGAACTTGTAAGAGTTTTATTACTAATATGAGTTGTAATATTACGCAATAAATCGGTAAACAACCAATTTTTTCGTTAAACGGAGAGGTTAATTATAGATATAACGAAGCTAGACCAAAAAAATTGGTTATTCCACTCAAAAAAAGAAGGTTATGACTCAAATCCTTGATATGCTTTTCAAGGTTTCCCCTTAACTTTGCGAGGCAACTTTTAACCGATTCTCCATGGCCATTTCCCCTAAAATAGTACCTTATTCCGATACCTATCGGGAGGCATTCAGGACCCTCAACGAAGAATGGATAAACACCTATTTCAAAATGGAGGAAGCAGACCGCATATCGCTGCACCATCCCAAGGAAAACATTTTGGACAAAGGTGGTTACATCGCTGTAGCCTTGTTGGAGAATGAGCCAGTGGGTGTATGCGCGCTTATCCCCAGTAAACATGACGGCTATGATTTTGAATTGGCCAAAATGGGAGTCTCCCCGAAAGCCCAAGGAAAAGGAATTGGCAAGCTATTGGGTATGCATATGGTTGACAAGGCCAAATCACTTGGAGCACGGAAACTCTATCTGGAGAGCAATAGAATTCTGCAACCCGCCCTCAACCTCTACAGCAAGCTTGGCTTTATTGAAATTGCTGGGGTTTCATCTCCTTATGAGCGAAGTGATATCCAAATGGAATTGGTCTTGAAAAATAGATAAAACCACAATTGGAATATAAACCCTATAGCCTTCCTTATACAATAAATATTGAACTAAAAACAGGGTTTCCACTCGGATTTATTTCCTCATATCACTAAAAATGAGTACCTTATAGTATTCAACCTATAAATCCGTTTACTATGGGGACCGTAAAGGACTTAAACAAATGGGCCAATGCCCATACCTATTATCCGTTGGATTTGTTGCGTATTGCCCTTGGGATTTTTCTTTTTATCAAGGGCATTGAATTTATGACAAATCATGAGCAGATGGCCTTGATGGCCAAGCCTTTTGAAGGTATACCGGGAGGTATGATTCTACTACATTATATTACGCCGGCCCATTTTGTAGGGGGCTTTTTAATTGTAATAGGTTTATTGACCCGTTGGGCGGTAATTGCACAGTTGCCCATTCTTATCGGTGCTGTGCTCACCAATTTCTTGGGAACCATGGACCCCACCAATTTAATCATGGCAACCTTGGTTCTGTTGGCATGCATTTTTTTTACCTTTTATGGATCCGGAAAACATTCAGCGGATTACTATCTAAAAATGCAGCAATAATCCATACAGCTACCTGAAAGTTTGAAGTGAGCTGCACCGAGCCATTTTTGTGGGTATCACTTTAATGCACTACATTTAATTTACTGTTTATCAACCTAAAGCCAACACTATCAAACGCTCTGCATTCATACTACTCTTCGTATGTCTTGTTGCCACCACTACGCAGGGACAAACAGGGCTTATAGACAGTCTTCAGCAAAAATATGCCACCGTTGACTCTGACTCTCTTCGGATACGGATACTCAAGGATATTGCCTGGGAATATCTGAACAATCGTGGGAACCCCGATTTGGCAAAAAAGCATATCGATAGCTTGCACACCATCAGTCAAAATGCAAACCTTTCTTGGGGAATTGCCATGGCGGACTATCAATATGCCGTATGGGAAAGACAGATTGGAAACTATAGCAAAGCCCTAGATCATATTGATGCGTATCTGAACTATTCTGGCACCCAAAAAGAACCTTTTGCACTGGCCAACGGCCTATACCAAAAGGCCATTATTCTGGATAATTTGGGAGATTTTGACAAAAGTTTGGGAATCTACTACGACATCCTGAAAATATATGAAGACCATGACGACCAGTTCAGTATTGCCACTACACTGAATGCCATGGGCGAAATCCTGAAAAAAACAGGCAAAATGTCCGAGGCCATGGACCATTACCAAAGAGCCTTGAACATCTTCAGTGCCTTGAACGATAAAACGGAAATGGCCAATTGCCTTTTTAATATTGGGGATACGTTCATGCACCAAGAAGATTATGACCAAGCCTTGGACTACTTCAACCGGGCCTTGGCCCTTGATCAGGAGACCAACAGCGATTGGGGAAAAGCATTTGATTATGAGGCTCTGGGAAAGGTATACGGACGTCAAAAAAGATATGCATTGGCCTTAGAGCATCACAATCAGGCATTGGCCTTGAGGGAAAAATTGGGAATGAGGCTGGAGCTCTCCATGAGTTATACCCAAATAGGGGCCATCAACCTTGAAATGGGAAACGCCAAAGAGGCTGAAAAATCCATCTTAAATGCCATTGCCATAGCCGAAGAAATCGGTGCGCGTTCCCACCTTCAGGAAAACTATGACATCCTTTCCCGTATTTATGAGCGTAAGAAGGAATACAACAAAGCGCTGATATACAAGAATAAGTTTGTGGCCTTGAAGGACAGTTTGTTCAATGAGGCCAAATCCAAACAAATTGAAGAGCTCCAAGTAAAGTTTGATTCCGAAAAAAAACAGGATGCCATTACCACGCTCCAAAAAGACGCAGAGATCAACCAGTTAAAAATCAAACAGCAGAAAACCCTTCGGAACATTATTATAGGGCTTGCCGTGGCCGCACTGTTGTTCCTATGGTTCGCCTTTAAACGTTATAAGCAGGATCAGCGCGTAAAACAGGCCGATGAGGAAAAAAAACGGGCCGTCCAAGAAGAGCGAAATCGTACGGAAATCGAAAGACAGCGGGTGGCCGAGCTTCAAAAAATCGATGCCTTGAAAGATGAATTCCTAGCCAACACCTCCCACGAACTGAGAACGCCCTTGGTGGGCATCATTGGCTTATCGGAATCCCTAAAAGATGGCATAGCGGGGAAACTACCCCAGGCCGCCTTGGAAAATTTGGAGATGATTTCAAATAGTGGAAAGCGGCTTTCCCATTTGGTGAACGACATCCTTGATTTTTCAAAACTCAAGAACCAGGACCTGTCGCTTACCCTACAACCGGTGGATCTTTATGCCATATCCAATATCGTACTACGGTTGTCCCAGCCCCTGCTCATGGACAAAAAACTAAAGCTCATCAATTCCATCCCAAAGGATATCCCCTTGGTAACCGCCGATGAAAACCGGGTACAACAGATCATGCACAATCTCATTGGCAATGCCATAAAGTTTACCGAGAAGGGGTACGTTACCCTTTTTGCGGAGGTGAAGGATACGATGATCTCCATCTCCATATCGGATACGGGAATAGGCATTTCAAAAGATAAGCAGGGTACCATTTTCAATTCGTTTGAACAAGGGGACGGATCCACTCAAAGGACTTATGGCGGTACCGGACTAGGCCTTTCGGTCACAAAACATTTGGTGGAACTGCATGGAGGCACCATTCAGGTTGAATCGGAACAAGGAAAAGGTTCCATTTTCTCTTTTACCTTGCCCGTTAGCAGCATCAAACGGAAAGAACTCAAACAAAAGGGACAAATGGGTCAAGACGTTGTCCAAACCTTGAGCCGGGACCATGAAGATTTGGTACCGCAAAAAATAAAGTCCGAATCTCTGGAGGGAGCCATAAAAATACTGGTGGTGGACGATGAACCCGTAAACCGAAGGGTATTGGAGAACCACCTTACCGTAGCAGGGTATGAAATTGTTGAGGCCAGTTCAGGCAAGGAAGCGCTCAAATTATTGGACGGAGAGATTCCGTTTCAATTGGTGTTGTTAGATATTATGATGCCCGGACTTTCCGGGTACGAGGTTTGTGAGACCATCCGTAAGCAATACACAGCCAGTGATCTGCCCATCATCCTGCTCACGGCCAAAAACACAGTCAATGATTTGGTCATCGGATTCAATTCCGGCGCCAACGACTACCTCACCAAGCCCTTTTCAAAGGGTGAATTGTTGAGCCGGATACGGACCCACATCAACCTGAACACCATCCATAGGGCCACATCCAAGTTTGTCCCCTCCGAATTTGTGCAATCCGTAGGAAAAGAATCAATTACCGATGTTAAATTGGGAGACCATATTGAAAAGAATGTGACGGTCCTTTTTTCCGATATCCGCGATTACACCACCCTTGCCGAAGGCATGACACCCGAACAAAACTTCAAGTTTGTCAACGCTTATGTAGGTCGGATGGGGCCCATCATAAAGGAAAATGAAGGTTTTGTGAACCAATATATGGGGGATGGCATCATGGCCTTATTCCCAAAAACTCCCGAAAATGCCTTGGATGCCGCTGTTGAAATGCAGCGCGCCCTTTCCCTTTACAACAAAAGAAGGGTGGAGGAAAAAGGATACAAACCCCTCTCCATTGGTATAGGACTGCACACCGGACCATTGATTATGGGAATCATTGGGGATTCCAAGCGAAACGATCCCGCCGTGATCGCGGATACCGTGAACAGTGCTGCACGGGTCGAGGGAGTCACCAAACATTTTGGGGCCAACATCATTATCAGCGAGGACAGCATACAGGCCATGGAGGATGCCACAGGGTTCAATTTCAGGTATTTGGGTAAGGTACGGGTAAAGGGCAAGCAAAAGGCCATTGAAATCTATGAATGTATTGATGGGGACAGCATTGAGAGCATTTCACTAAAGCTGGAAACCCTGTCCCACTACACCGAAGGCATCGAAGCCTATTTCAAAGGGGAATTCAACGAAGCATCCACAGCTTTTGAGTGGGTCCTCTACAAAAACCCGGGCGATTCCGTAGCCCACTATTTTAATGACCAAGCCAAAAAATATGCCGTGTTGGGTGCCCCGGAGGGTTGGGCCTCTGGAACCGTGATGCACGAAAAGTAGTGGACAATACCGCCTAATATACCGAACTCAATTCCAGCGTATTCGAAATAGCCAAATGGCTATACCGTTCAAACCGATTATCCACATTTTGCTGGGCTTTTTGAAAGAATCTTGTAGAAGTATCATCCTCCCTATCAAAAAAGGCATCAAACCGTTTTTCCATACGCAAATAGTTCTCCACAGGTAGGTTGGGTCGTTCCGAATCCAATTGTAGCGAAGCAAGACCTTTTTCCACCTTCGAGGGATCATTACGATACAACAACCACTGCCCCGATGCGACCGCAGCTTTGTGGTATTGGGAAGGATGTCTCATATCAATCCCATGGGCAGGGCTATGGCAATATGCGATAATGATGGACGGTCCATCATGACGTTCCACTTCCACAAAAGCCTTCAAGGTTTGTTCTTGATCTGCCCCAATGGCCACGGATGCCACATAAACATCTTCATACTGCATGGCCAAAGCGCCCAAATCTTTTTTTGGTTTCTGTTTTCCTTTGGCAGCAAATCTTGCCGATGCCCCATACGGCGTCGCCTTTGACATTTGTCCGCCCGTATTGGAATACACCTCGTTGTCCAATACCAAAATGTTCACATTCCTTCCCGATGCCAAGACATGATCCAATCCTCCATAACCAATATCGTAGGCCCAACCATCACCTCCAACGATCCATACACTTTTCTTTACCAAGCTATCGGCATTTCTGGACAGTATTCTTGCTTCGGGCAGTTGGACTTTCTTCAGTATGGATTTTAATTGGTCAACACGGTTCCTTTGCCGGTTGATTTCCTGCTCCGTGGTTTGCCTCGCATTTAAAATATCCCGAACCAATCGGTCACCGATAAATCCTGAAAGCTTTTGAAGCAACTTCTGTGCTTCCAATTCCTGTTGGTCCAGGGACAATCTAAATCCCAAACCAAACTCCGCATTGTCCTCAAACAAGGAGTTGGACCAGGCAGGTCCCCTACCCTCTTTGTTTTTGCTCCATGGTGTGGTGGGGAGTGCTCCCCCAAAAATGGAACTTGCCCCGGTGGCATTGGCCACCAACAAACGATCACCAAACAATTGTGACATTACTTTTAAATAGGTGGCCTGCCCGCACCCATCCTCACCCATAGGATACTTGAACAGGGGTTCCTGCAATTGTTGTTGACTTACTTTGGAAACATCAATTTTAGTTCGGTCCATCTCTGGAATGGCATCAAAATAATCCCAATGTTCCTTTTCCTGCTCCAAACGGGATTTGCCATGGGTCATTACAAGAGCTTTGGCAGGACAAGCATCCACACAGTTATGACAACCCGTACACTGATCCGGATTTACCTGAATGGTATAATCCAATAGATTGAGTCCTTCCATTTCGGCCAATATTTCCATAGATTTCCACTGTGAAGGGGCTTCCCCTAAACTTTTGGTGTCATAGGCCTTTATGCGTAGTGCCCCAGATGGACATGCCATGCTGCATGCACCACACTGTATACACTGATCCGGGTTCCAACTGGGGAGTTCTTTGGCCAGTTCCCTATCATTATATATTGAGGTTCCCGTTGGATAGGTTCCATCCACGGGGAGTAGACTCACTGGGGCTTCGTCCCCCTTGCCAGCCAAAAGTCGACCTAAAAGCGTTTGTGCAAAGTCTTCATCCCTATTCAATTCCCGTTCGATATGTTGATCTATGGATGACGTATCCACCCTTTTGATTTCTTCACGCCCTACAGAAAAGATTTGATGGCTGGAAACAGGGTTGTTCATCATCAAATAGCTGGCATGCAAAGCAGAAATGTTTTCGCCACTATTAATTATAGATTCCGATAGTTTTTCACTACTGACCACATAAAGTTTCACCTGCTTCTTTTGAATGGTCTTTTGGGTTTCCTCGGAAAGTGTATTCCACACTTCAGTGGACTGGTCTTCGGATAGCACCATGACCACCCCTTGAAAGGCTACACGCTCCAAGACAGAGTCTTTTTCAAGAAATTGAAGATTTTCACAGGCCACAAAATCCGCATTGGACACCAAAAAAGGTGCTTTTATGGGCGAATTGGAAATCCGAAGGTGGGCCACATTTCGGGAGTTTGATTTTCTATAGTCGCACTCCTCATAGCCTTGTACAAATTTGCCTTCTGTATTTCCCACATACTGCAAAAAATTTTTAAACTGCTCTGAAGTTTTTGGATTTTTGACCGAATAGATCAGGGCCTGGTCACCAAAGGGAATGGCAACCTCCATTTCAGGTTTGGGAAGGCTCAAATGGGTCACATCGTCCGAAATGCCTACCGTAAAATTATTCTTCGGCACTTCTTGCTTTAAATTGGAAATGATGGATTTGACCATAGGGGGTGTAAATTCCTTGGAACCCAACCCATACCTTCCTCCAACAATTTTGGGGAGAAAACCATTTTTATGGTTTTGCACCAAGGCTTGGGTCACATCCAGATACAAAGGCTCCCCTACGGAACCAGGTTCTTTGGTTCTATCCAAAACGGCAATGGCCTTGCACGTGCCCGGTAGGCTTTTGATAAAGTATTCCACACTGAAAGGTCGATACAATAGTACTTTTACCAGTCCTACCTTCTCTCCTTGGGCATTCAGATGACCTATGGTCGTTTCAATGGTCTCGGTACCTGAGGCCATGGCAATGATTACCTGTTCCGCTTGCGGGTGTCCCACATACTCAAAAATGTGGTACTGCCTTCCGGTAAGCTGGGCAAATTCGTTCATTTTTTGCTGCACGGTTTCTGGACAGGCATTATAAAAGGTATTCACCGCTTCCCGACTTTGAAAAAATACATCGGAAGCTTGGGAGGTTCCCCTGATCACGGGGGTATTGGGATTCAATGCCCTGTCTTTGTGGGCCTGTATGGTTTCGATATCCATCATCTGACCAATAACAGTGTCGGACACCTTCTCTATTTTGGAAACTTCATGCGAAGTTCTAAAGCCATCAAAAAAATGTACAAAGGGGATTCTTGATGCTAAAGATGCCGCTTGGGAAATCAGTGCAAAATCCATGGCTTCCTGAACCGAGGCGGAACCCAATAAGGCATATCCGGTATTGCGAACGGCCATAACATCGCTATGGTCGCCAAAAACGGACAAGGCATGTGTTGCCACAGATCTTGTGGCCACATGGATCACATTCGGGCTAAGTTCACCCGCTATTTTGTACATGTTGGGCATCATCAAAAGCAATCCTTGTGATGCCGTAAAGGTGGAGGTCAATGATCCAGTCTGCAAGGCACCGTGCATGGCCCCTGCCACACCTGCTTCGCTTTGCATTTCAAAAACCGAAGGAACATTGCCAAAAATATTTTCGTGTTGGTAAGCGCTCCATTCCTCAACCAGTTCAGACATTTCGGAAGATGGGGTAATGGGATAAATGGGAAATACCTCATTGGCACGATAGGCTACATGGGCTACGGCCTGATTTCCATTTACGATACTGTATTTCTGGTTTTGCATGGGAGCGAGGTAATTTTTGTTCGTTGGATAAAAAAATAAGCCGCCCATTTTTAGGCGGCCTATTTTGCTTCGTCTTACTTTTCAAACTCGATGGTAACCGGAGTTGGGTTGGTTATCATATCGAATACGGGAGAGAATTGTGACAAGGCTCTCAATTGCTCTTCGGAAGCATCGGATTTCACTTTGAACTTTACAGTGATACCATTGTATCCTTTACGCACTTCAGGATCAAGCCCCAAAAATCCGTGAAGGTCCACATCACCATGCAATTTGGATTCAACACCTTCAATGTCTATACCATTGGCGGCAGCGTGATAGGCCATGGCTCCTGTTAGGCAAGAACCCAAAGCGTGCAAAACAATCTCGGCTGGGTTGGGTGCTTGGTCTTTGCCCAAAAGAACCTCAACGTGGTCGGCTTCCATGGTAAAGGAATCCTTTCTTACAGGATGCTCTTGTCCTACTCCATAATAATCTTGGATGCTGGTCACACAATGACCTCCCTCGATCCAGTTGTTTTTGGCCCTGAACTCGAACTTTGCCAATTCTGGGTTTTCTTGTACTGCGTTGATCGTGTCTACTAGTTGATCTACGTTTACTCCGTTCTTAATGTTTGCTGTTGTAATCATGTTTTTAGATTTTTAAGATTAATTGATTAACATTTGCCTTAGAATATGCATTTGCTGTGCCAAAAAATATAAATAATTGATAATCAATTAATTAAAATCAAAAACAGCGAATAGGATACTTACGAAATTTCGTTTATTTACGAGATTTCGTAAGTATATTTACGAGATTTCGTCAATTTAGACCGGTCTGGAGATTCCCAGTGCCTTTATCTTGGAGTTTAGTGTGGTGGGACGCAGGCCCAATAGCGCTGCAGCACCATTTTTCCCCGAAATCTTCCATTGGGATTTCTTGAGGGCGTTCAGAATATTCTGCTTTTCCAGTTGGATCAATTCTTGGGAAGTATAAATATGTTCGTTCTTGATCTTTGGCACCATCTCCTCTGAAGGGTTGGAATTTGGGATGATGTTAGACCAATCTATCCCCCCGTTTTGGGAAACAATAACGGCCCTTTCTATAAGGTTTTGAAGTTCACGAACATTTCCAGGCCATCCGTATTCTAAAAACAATTGCTGCTGTGCCGAGGTCAGGGGTTTGATTTTTCTACCTATTTTCTTGGAGAAGTATCCGATCATGTCATCGGCAATCAAACAAACATCCCTTCCCCTATCCCGCAAAGCGGGAATTTCAATCGGAAATACGTTCAAGCGATAGAACAGGTCTTCCCTAAACTTACCTTCCTTGGACAGTTTCAGCAAATCCCGATGGGTAGCAGCAATGATCCGTACATTTACCTTTATGGTCGTTGAGCTTCCCACGGGGTCAAACTCCCCCTCTTGGATCACCCGCAACAGCTTGGGCTGGAGGTCCAACGGAAGTTCCCCGATCTCATCCAAGAAAATGGTGCCTTTGTCCGCCAATAAGAATCGTCCCTTTCTACTGTTGGTCGCTCCAGTAAAAGCGCCCTTTTCATGTCCAAAAAGCTCGCTTTCTATTAAATTGGCAGGAATGGCCCCACAATTGATACGGATCAAAGGACCATTGCTCCTGGCACTGGCTTCATGAATGGCCCTGGCCACCAATTCCTTTCCTGTACCTGTTTCGCCATGCACCAAAACCGTAGCTTGGGTTTGGGCCACTTGTTGAATGAGCTCCAGCACCTTTTTCATGGAACTGTGTTCCGCAATGATACCGTGGTCATGGGTAAGCTCCTTGATTTCTTCCTGTAAATACTCGGTCTGACTTTCCAGGGAGGTAATCTTATTTTCGGCCATCAACCGATCCTCCATATTCCTAAGAATCAACGTATAAAAGGTGTCGGTATCGTTTCCGTAATGACTCAACGTTCCCTCATTGAGGGTTTCCTTTCCATTGGATCCAATAATCTTTACCATCTTGGGCAAATAGGTGTTTGAGCCTTCGGCCCCGTTCTGGCAGACGGATTCCAACAGCTGGGCCGACTCCTCATCCAAAAAGAAAAGAACGTTCCGCTGGTCCACATCTTCATTTTCCAACAGCTTTTTTGCAGAATCGTTGGCCAAGAATATCCTAAAGTTGGCATCGAACATTAGAATGGCATCCATGGCACCATTGATGAGCCCCGTCATCTTGGAGTTGGTCAATTCCAATTCCTTCTTTGATGAGGCCAGGCGCTCTTGGACCCTATCCAGCTCCCTATGCCTTTTGATGAGAACGGACATGATCCCTTTTGTAAATCCGCTGTTCGAATCCATCAGTTCCTGAAAATGAGTGGTTTCTATTTTTAACAGAAGGGTTTCTTCTTCCGCAGTAACCGATACCGATCGTGGTTTACTGTCAATCAAGGCATACTCCCCGAAGCACTCGCCCTTGTGAAGCTCCCCATAGATATGATCTTTATCATGCACCTTGACATGGCCTTCCAAAATAACATACATGGCCTCCCCTAGCTCTCCCTTTCTTATAATAGTCCTATTGATTGGGTATTGTTCCTCCGCCCCATTTTTGCACAACTGCAACAACGACGCCTTATCCACTTCAGAAAAGAACGGGACTTCCTTTAAAAAATTCACCAAATCCATGAGTCGTGCCGAGGTCATTGTACGCTTACAAGAGGTTATAGATGAAATAAATATAGGGATTTGCCGCATAATACAGGCTTGGTCAAAATCTATTGTTCCATTTTCACGGAAGGAAACATATCTTGGTTTACCATAGATTAAACTGATGGTTTTTTATACTTTTATGCTTCAAATTTATAATTGATGACCATTACCCAACTTCAGTATGTGCTTGCTGTTGCAGAATACAAGAATTTTACCTTAGCCGCCGAAAAAAGTTTTGTTACCCAGCCCACGTTGAGCATGCAGGTACAAAAATTGGAGGATGAACTTGGTGTTTTGATATTTGACCGGAGCAAAAAACCTATTTCCATCACTGCTGTTGGAGAGAAAATTGTAAACCAGGCCAAAAATATTGTTGCCGAAGCCGAGCGCATCAAAGACATTGTGGATCAAGACAAAGGGTTTATTGGTGGGGACTATACTCTGGGTATCATCCCCACGGTAATGCCCACTTTGCTACCCATGTTCCTCAATACGTTCATTAAAAAATATCCCAAAGTCAATCTTATTATAAAAGAGCAGTCTACGGATGCCATGATACGGAATATCTTGGATGGGCATTTGGATGCCGGTATTGCGGCCACCCCATTGGAAATTGAGTTTATCAAGGAACGTCCCCTCTATTACGAGCCGTTTGTAGGCTACGTTCCGCAAAGCCACCGATTGTCCCAAGAACCTATGCTCACCACAGAAGACCTGGATGTGAACGATGTGCTGCTACTACAGGACGGACATTGTTTTAGGGATGGGGTGATCAATCTGTGTAAAGCTTCCAAAAATGTACAGGGAGAAATGTTCAAAATTGAAAGTGGCAGTTTTGAAACCTTGGTGAGTTTGGCGGATGAAGGCATGGGAATGACCCTACTTCCTTATCTGAATTCCTTGCATCTAGACCCTAAAAAACGGCCCAACATACGACCCTTTAAAAATCCATCCCCCGCCCGCGAGATCAGTTTGATCTATCATAAAAGTGAGCTCAAGATACAGATAACCGATGCCCTCAAAGACGTCATTTCGGGTATTGTCCGTGGTGCCATAGCCTTTCAGGATGTAAAAATTGTGAGCCCTTTGGCCCAAAAATAAAAGGGCCGCTAATCAGCGGCCCGTGTTTATGCTTTTAACAATAATAATGTGGGTCGTAGTTCTGGTTTGTCCAAAATATAGAATTGTAACCAGATCTTAAGTTCCTCTATTTCGCTTGGCAGTAGCCTGGAAACAGCTTTCTTCAATTCTTTAGCGAAGAGTTTGGCATCAAAACTCACCTTTTGAAGGATTGTTTTGGTGTAATCTAACATGGCTCTGGGCATTGAATTTTTGATTAAATTGGATTAAATGGTTGCACTACTAATTTAGAAAAAATCTTAATTGTTTGTTTGTGCCCGCAGTTAAAAATTGGATAAATTCGTGTTAAATTCGATAAACTACCTCATGCAAATAACTTTCAAGTATTTGAAATACAGTATTTTAACATCATTATTCTTAGTCATCGGATGTTCTTCCGTAAAGAAAACCCTCAACACGCAGCTACAAAAAGATCCCTTAAAAAATTCATTCCACGGTCTGGTAGTGGTCGATGCCCATTCCCAAAAGACCCTATATGATCAAAACGGTGACCGTTATTTTCTACCTGCCAGCAATACCAAGGTGGTAACCTTCTATACAGGGGTGAAAATGCTTCCCAAAAACATCCCTACCCTAAAATATGCGGTGTCCAACGATACCCTTTTTATTGAAGGAACGGGAGATCCATCATGGTTACACCCGCACTTAAAGGACAGCACGGCCATTCAATGGCTAAAAAAACAAGGCACCATTGCACTCTACCTCAACAATATCGAAGAAGATAGATATGGTCCCGGTTGGGCATGGGAAGATTACGACACTTACTTTTCCCCCGAAAGAGGAAGCCTACCCTTGTATGCCAATGTGGTGACCTTGTCTGCAGTGGATAGTCTGCAAGTGTCCCCGTCTTATTTTGCCGAGAGTGTGAGCCTGCAAAAAAAACCGAAAAGCAGGGTGGAGTTTTCCAATCAATTTTTCATAGACCCCAAGGAGCAGGACACTTTGGAAGTTCCTTACATCACGGACAAGAACATTACCAAAGCATTGTTGGAAACGGTACTGGAAAAGGAGATTGTCCTAGTGGACCATTTTCCGGATACGCCCAAGCAAACCCTTTATGGCATGGAAACCGATTCCATTTATAAACAGATGCTGTACAAGAGTGATAATTTCTTGGCAGAACAACTGCTGATTGCGGCCTCCTCCACTATTTCAGATACTTTGGGAACCAAAAGAGCCATGGATTATATGCTGGAGCACGATTATAGCGACCTAAGTCAAAAACCCCGATGGGTGGATGGTTCCGGGTTGTCCCGATACAATCTTTTTACCCCGAGGTCCTTTGTGGAGATTCTCCAAAAACTCCATAACGAGATGCCGGAAGAGCGATTGTTCGGAATTTTTCCCATGTGGGGTCCGTCCAGTACCGTAAAGGAGTGGGAAGATCCCACCACCGAACCTTTTTTGTTTGCCAAATCCGGCTCTTTTGGCAATAACTACAATCTAAGTGGTTATGTGAAGACCAAATCGGGGAAGTTGCTCATCTTCAGTTTTATGAACAACCATTTTAGAATCCCGTCTTCCGAAGTGCGAAAAACCATGTACGAAACCCTCAAAGAGCTCTATCTTACCTATTAAAAAGGTTATTGATTTGGGCATATTGAAGTAGCATAATGGTTTTGGCATCCTTGATTTCGCCTGTTTGCATCATCCGTAGGGCTTCATTGAAATCCATTTCCAAAACTTCGATGTTCTCCGTTTCATCCTCGGCTCCACCGCCCTCGCCTACTTTCATGGCATCTTCATACTGTCCAATAAAAAAGTACAGTATTTCGGTAACGGAACCTGGGGACATATAGGCCTCGAACACCTTTTTTACCTTATCTATCTTATACCCGGTCTCTTCCTCCACTTCCATTTTAATGGTCTCCTCGGCATTGCCCTTCTCCAAAAGCCCGGCACAGGCCTCGACCATCATCCCATCCTCATTTCCATTCAAGTAAGTGGGCATTCGAAACTGTCGGGTAAGTACCACGGTTCCTTTTTGGGTATTGTACAGCAGGATGACCGCACCATTGCCTCGGTCATAGGCTTCGCGGATTTGGGTCTCCCATTCCCCATCTTCCCGTTGGTACTCAAAAGTGACCTTATTCAAGGTATACCAGTTATTGGAGAGCAATTTTTTTGTGATGTTTCTTACGTTCCCATGTTTCATACTGATGCAGCTTTGTTCAAATATTGGCGGAAAGGGAGCATTTCCTTATACACCTCCACAATTTTTTCCTTGAATCCTTTTTGAAAGACCTCTTCCCTTTTCAGCTCATGGACCACCGCAAAGGTCTTGTTCCGTAATAAATGAATGTGCGGATGATCGTTGGAAAACCCTTTTGGGGCATTGGTCAGTTTCTCATCTTCGTACAGACCGCCAAACAATTTTCTGAAAGAAGGTTTATTCAATAGGGCCTGCAGTTCCTCCCCATTGTAATCTATCCCGTCACGAATACTGCGCAGGGTCTTGGGGTCAGGTCGCCAAAATCCTCCGGCCAGCATGCAGTGCTTTAATCCAATTTCGATATAAAAATCAGCAGAATGGGGTGCCTTGTCCAAACCCGCACCAAAATGGTCCTTGTACACCGGCTTGTTGGGATGGAACATGAGGTTATTATTGATTCGGTTGATGCCTTTTTTTCCAGGAATGGGATAATAATCCGAATGCAATTGTGCCACGGTCAAATCCAAGTCATCCAACCACCCGATAAAATCGCTGCGGAGGGATTTGTACCATTTCCGGTTGGCATCCATCCATTCCTTATTGTTGTTTTGTTGAAGTTCTTCCAGAAATTGGAACAGGTCTGTAAAGTTCATAGTACGAACATAGGAAAAATACCTCTAAACCTTCTTGGGAAATCAGACTTCAGACATCAGACATCAGACATCAGACATCAGACATATATAAAACAAAAGATTTCTCGACTGCGCTCGAAATGACCTATTATGCCAATTCCCAACATGGATAGTACATACACCATTCCCTAACTCCTAACTCCTAACTCCTAACTCCTAACTCCTAAAATTAAAACCTATTGTCCCCGTCCAACAAATCGCCCAAGCCACCCAGAAGACTACCTTCCCCTTTATCCTTTCCACCTCCTTTGGGAGCAGCGGCCCATACCCTACTGGCCAATCGGCTAAACGGCAAAGATTGGATATACACGGTACCGGGTCCCCGCAATGTGGCAAAGAACAATCCTTCACCGCCAAAAACGGTATTCTTGATTCCGCCCACGAACTCAATATTATAATCCACGGTTTGTGAAAAACCCACAATACATCCAGTATCCACTTTCAAGACCTCGCCCGGACCCAACACCTTTTTGGCCATGGTTCCCCCGGCATGCACAAAGGCCATTCCGTCACCTTCCAGTTTTTGCATGATAAAGCCTTCTCCTCCAAAAAATCCGCGGCCCAAGCGCCTGGAAAACTCTATTCCTACCGAAACTCCTTTGGCGGCGCATAGAAACGCATCTTTTTGGCAGATGAACTTACCTCCTTTTTCCGAAAGGTCTATGGGAATGATCTTACCCGGATAGGGCGAAGCAAAGCTTACCAGCTTTTTGCCCTGACCTATATTAAGGAAGGCGGTCATAAAAAGACTCTCACCCGTGAGCAAACGCTTGCCTGCGGAGAACAGTTTCCCCAAAACCCCGGAATCTTGGTTGGAACCATCACCAAAAATGGTGTCCATTTGAATATCGGAATCCATCATCATAAAACTGCCGGCCTCGGCCACAACAGCTTCTTGGGGGTCGAGTTCAATCTCTACATATTGCATTTCTTCCCCATAAATGTGATAGTCTATTTCGTGTGCGTTCATGTTTGTTTAACTTATTGTATTAAATATATAGTTGCCATCTTATAACCTGTTAGTAGGCATCCTTGGAGTATTGTTACATGTAAAGGCCAAAATTCAGTACCCTTTGAGGAACCCTTCTCATTACATATACCTCAGACCTTCCATTTATAAAAGACTAAATACTGTCTGGTTATCCTACATTTAATATACCAAATGAGCCTTATCCTTGACTTTGGTGGGTTTTCTCAATCAAGGTTCCCATAAGAAAATGGAACTCATCCAACTTCATGAATTTTGACACAATTGGGATGGGTTCCTCCAAGTACGTCAAGTGTATATTAACACACAAAACGGAATCAGATGCATCAATACCAAAGTCTTTAATATCACTATAATTGATTTCAATCCCGAAAAGAGAAAAATTGTGCTCTCTAAAAATAATCTTGTCATCCTTCAACCGGTAAAACTGCAAAAACGAATATATCAGGTACACGGACCACCCAATAATACCCAGAACTGCCATTAGGCATACCTGGTTGATCCATGCCTCTTTTATGGTCAACACTCCCAATCTATAGATGACAAAAGCACCATATAATTGACCTATCCCTAAAAACAGCAAGGCATATAATGGTCTAATTTTTATTATTTTCAACGGTTCTGCCATAATCATTCACTATCTTCCAACTCCTTTTTAAAGAATTCCATGGTTAGCCTTTTTGTTTTGTTACTCGTTTTCATTTGGGGATATAAGTTGACAAAAATCCTACTTAATTCAAAGGATTTGATAAGATTCGCGGAAGAATTTGACAAGCTCTCCAAGAAATACAAATTTTCGGATACGCAAAAATCGGAGCATTATCGGATAGAAGCAAAACACTATAGGATGTTCAATAAAAAAACAACTAGGTCCAGTTTAATTTGGTTTTTTGTTGAAATAGGGAGCATCGTGTTGATTTATTTAGTTTTTGTAAAAAAATATTTTTCATCCAACCTATTCTAGTTCTGCTCCTCAAACCTATGATCAAAAATTAATTATTTTTTTGGTGCAGGAAATCTATCAGTTTTTCACCTTCACCGTCCACTCAAAGTGAAAAGTGGATACTTCCACTCCATCGGCATTCACACCTACGGATTTCATCCAACAGGTCTGCCCCTCGCCTGTGGCTATTGTTTTTTGGATGGCGTCGGCAATCAAATGACCATCCTCGCAGGTAAAAGTGATACGTCCCGTGGCCTTTTTGGTAAAGGTGGCCTTGTTGTTGGCCACGAGCATGGAAATCTTCTTACCACTTTTTTGGATTTCATTCATAACCAAAGCCCCGGTACTCAGCTCAGCGGCCATGCCTTGAACCGCCCAAAACATGGATTTAAACGGATTCTGGTTGATCCACCGATGCTTTACAGCAGTTAACGCCTTCTGCTCATCTATATACGTTAAACGAATTCCCGTCCACCATGCAGAGGGGAGCTTAAAGAAGGTAAAAGTATTGATTTTACTGGGTGTCAGTGCCATACCATTAATTTAGGAAGTCTAAAAATAGTCAAATTTGAATTGATTCCAACTTGTTAAAAAAATGTTAATTTATAGTACTTTGTTTTGCATAGTACTGTCTTTTGGATATATATTTGCATCGTAAGCTAATAGGTGATGCTTGTCATCAACCTGAACTTGATTCAGGTTCTCATCAAAATAGAGGCCAGCTTTCATAAAGATTCTGAACTAAATTCAGAATGACAATTTGTAAATCATCAATCAAAAAATGGCTACAACATTAACCAAACACGAACGAAATCTATCCGCGATCATACACGCGTCCACCTTTTCAAAGTACTTTATTCCCTTTGGGAACTTTATACTTCCCTTGATCTTGTGGACGGCCAATAAGAAAGAGCATCAATTTGTGGATCACAACGGTAAGCAGGCGCTCAACTTTCAAATGAGCATGCTCCTCTACTCCATTGTGGCCGGCTTGATCAGCATTCCCTTTTTTTTCGGTGCTATGCCCGACCTGTTCAACTGGGATCTTTTCGGCATCCATAGATTAAGCGACCTCAACAACCTGAATATCCATATAGACAGTGACAACTTTAGGCTTGGACGGTTGTTTTGGCCTGCAGGTATCAGTGGTATTATCCAAGTGGGATTGGCTTTGGTAAACGTTGTGTATTCCATCTTGGCCACCATCAGAACCAATGAAGGGGAATATTTCAAATATCCCTTCACCATAAAATTCATCAAGTAATGCAAAAGGCAAGATACATATTGGGAATGGGCATCATGGTCCTATCGCTTAGTCTTCAAGGGCAGGTCGCCAAGGACACTGAGTTGTACAAGACCTTGAAATCCAAGGACAGTATTTTGTTCGATGCTGCCTTCAATCAATGTGATGTGACCACCTTGGAATCCTTGTTCACCGAAGATTTTGAGTTCTACCATGACAGAGGCGGTTTTACCGATGGCAGGAAGGCATTCTTGAAATCTGTCCGGGAGAATTGTGCGAAGCAGAATCCGGCCGAGCCCCAAAGTTCCAAACGGATCTTGGTGGACGGAAGTCTGGAAGTATATCCGCTCTACAAGGGCGGGGAACTTTATGGGGCTATTCAGCATGGGGTACATACCTTTGAGTTTTTAAACGACAGAAAAGAATATCAAAAAGGGGATATCGCCAAGTTTACCCATGTTTGGCTGTTGAAAGATGGACAATGGCAGGTAAGAAGGGAATTGAGCTATGACCATCATGCCCAGACAGTATCCAAGGAGGCAATCGTCCTTTCGGAGGGTACCCTGAACAGCTATGTGGGGGATTATGAATCGCCTCAAGCGGGGAAGGTGACCATAACCAAGGATTCCGATCACTTGCTATTGCAATCAAACGGATTTGAAGCGAACCTTTACCCGGAGGCCGAAAACATTTTTTTCTTGAAGGAACGGGGCACCAAGTTCAAATTTATCTGGAGCAATGGCCATGAGGTTTCAAAAATGATCATCTTGGAAAACAATACCATTGTGGACGAAGCAAACAAAATCTAAATACAAAAGGGAGTTTAATCATCAATCAAAAAACGGACAATTCATCAATCAATCATCAATCAATCATCAATCAAAAAACCGTTTCCACTCCCCTGCTCATCACAGGGGACTGGAGTGGAAACAAAAGCGAACAGTTAATAAAATAGAACCATGAAGTTATGAACATAGAAAACACAAAAGCACAGATGCGCAAGGGGGTTCTGGAATACTGTATCCTGTCCATCCTAAAGGATGACGACAAGTATGCATCGGAAATTCTGGAGGCCTTGAAAGACGCCAAGATGCTAGTAGTGGAAGGGACCATTTACCCTTTGTTGACGAGGTTAAAAAATGCGGGGTTGCTCAACTATCGTTGGGAAGAATCCACATCGGGACCTCCACGGAAATATTACGCCCTCACCGAAACGGGCCGTTTGTTCCTCAAAGAACTCAACGGTACTTGGGATGAACTAAGAAACGCAGTGAATTTGGTAACCAACACTAAATAACAATCTAAAATGAACAAGACAGTAAATATAAATTTGGCCAATACGCTCTTCCACATAGACGATGACGCGTATAACAAGCTAAGACGCTATCTCGAGTCTATAAAACGGTCGTTTGCCGGAACTCCCGGAAGCGATGAGATCATAGCCGACATTGAAGCACGGATTGCCGAACTCTTTCTCGAGAAAATGGAGAACGAACGACAGGTCATCACCCACAAACAAGTGGATGAGGTGATCAACGTCATGGGTCAGCCCGAAGACTATATGGTGGACGAGGATATTTTTGAGGATGAACCCAAAAAGGCCTACGAACGCACCACTACTGCCCGTTCCAAGAAATTGTACCGGGATATCGACCAGAAATACATCGGTGGAGTCTGCGCGGGTCTGGAGCACTACCTGGGGTTTGATGCCTTATGGATCCGTTTGATCTTTATCCTTTTGGCCGTATTCACCGGTTTCGGGTTAATTGCCTATATCCTATTATGGATCTTGGTACCCGAAGCTGCCACCACCTCGCAAAAATTGGACATGCGGGGAGAGCCTATCAACATCAGCAATATAGAACGCAAGGTCAAAGAGGGGTTTGGTGATGTTGCCGACAAGGTAAAGAACGTTGACTACGAGAAAGTGGGCAACAAGGTCAAAAGCGGCTCCAAGACCTTTTTCGACACCTTAGGGGATATCATCATGTTCCTGTTCAAAATTTTTGGCAAGTTCATTGGTATTATGTTGATCATCATAGGCGCATCTACCTTGATCGGATTGTTTGTGGCCCTATTTACCGTAGGCATGTTCAACGCGGTAAACTTTCCCGGAGTGGATTTCTACGAAATCGTGAACACCACCGGAGCCCCGGTTTGGGCTGTTTCCCTGCTATTGTTCTTTGCCATTGGCATTCCATTCTTCTTTATCCTTTATTTGGGACTGAAGATTTTGGTAAACAACCTAAAATCCATCGGGAACATTGCCAAGTTTTCCCTTTTGGGACTGTGGTTGCTTTCCATAGGCTCCCTATTTGCCTTGGGAGTTCGCCAAGCTGCTGAATTCGCCAATGTAGGTAGTGTACACGAAGACTATGAAGTGGTGATGGAAAATCCTGCCGACACGTTGTTCATCAGCATGAAGGACACGGGCTATCAATACGGTATGGATGATGTTCATTTTGGACGCATGACCTTTACCTATGATAAGGACGACAATAGAATCCTGATTTCTGACGAAGTGGATATCAGAATCCGTCAGTCCGATGATGAAGAAGTAAAAATCAATGTGCGTAAGGATTCCCAAGGAAGCTCGGTACGGGCAGCCAGGGACCGGGCCAAGAACATCAACTACAATTATGAGGTTAATGGAAATCAAATCCTGTTGGATGAACATTTGACCACCGATGTTTCCAACAAGGCCAGGAACCAAGAGGTCACGGTGACCATTTATGTGCCCGAAGGAAAAACCTTGATTCTTAAAGAATCCACCCATGGGCATATTGGCCGTGGCATAGAAAATGACAAGGATTATTACCGCAGTAGTATGGTGGGATATACCTGGGTCATGGGAAGCGATGGGGAACTCAAGTGCCAGGATTGTCCCGAAGAGGAAGAAGAAAACCCCGACGAGAGAGAAGAGGGCGGAAAGATCATCATCGATGAAAATGGGGTAAACATTGACATCAAGGACCATAACGATTCCTTTGAAATGAAAATTGGCGAAGGCGGTATTAAAGTTAAGGCCGGTGACAAAAACAACAATTGAGAAAGCATTTTCTACAGTTGGGTAAGCTTTACTGTATTAAATAGAAAACAAAAACGAGTTTTACACCTAAATAATAAGTAACAATCATCAATCAAATCACGAACAGTCCCTGAACTGGGGCAAAAAACAACAACCATGACAACACTAGCAAGATTAGCAATCGCAGTACTCTTTTCCTTATTTGCTTCTTCCTGTATGATGGACATCAACTTTGGAAGCGGTAAAAAAGGAAATGGCCAAGTGGTGGAAGAAACCCGAAATGTCTCTGAAGACTTTACCATGATCTCCGCTTCGGAGGGTCTGGATGTTTATGTTACCCAAGACCGGGACTTTAAGATCTCTGTGGAAGCGGATGAGAACATTATAGACTTGATCGCCACCGATGTAAGGGATGGAAGGCTTAAGATCCATACGACCGAGAACATTGGCAGGGCCACTAAAAAAATCTATGTTTCCCTTCCAGAGATCACTGCTTTGGAAAGTTCCAGTGGGGCAGACCTCATTGTTCAAAATGTCATTGAGGCCCAAAAAATCGAACTGGATGCCAGTAGCGGGTCCGACCTACAGGTTGAACTTGTGGCCGATGAGATTTCAGCAGAAGCCAGTAGCGGTGCCGATATCAAGATTTCCGGAAAGGCCAATATGCTCTACGCCGATGCCAGTAGCGGGTCCGACATCAAAGCAAGTGAATTGACCACCAAAACATGTAATGCCGATGCCAGTAGCGGTGCCGATATTTCTGTGAACGTAACCGAGTCATTGATTGCCGATGCCAGCAGTGGAGCGGACATCTCCTATACCGGTGAGGCCAGTGTGCAAAAGAAAAAATCCGTATCAGGGAGCATTCATAAGTATTGAAGGGACCAAACCATCCAAAATCTTGAAAACCCACTGAAATTTCAGTGGGTTTTTGCTTTTTCAACATCCGATGTGGTTATCTTAGCAAGTCCAAAAATCATTGTACAAATGCGCATAGAAATCAAAAAATACGTGTTGCAACTGCAACATCCCTTTGGCATCTCAAGAGAAACCCATGTCACCCAAGACACCATGATTGTCTGTCTTTCGCTTAACGGAAAAACAGGCTATGGGGAAGCTACCTCCAATCCGTATTACAACATCACGGTGGAAAGCATGAAGGCCGAAATAGAAAGCCTACAACAGGAGATAGAGAGCTACGATTTTGATACGCCCGAAAAGTTTCATGCATACCTAAAAGGTTTAGGGCTACAAAACTTCACCCTTTGTGCCATGGATTTGGCCGCCAATGATCTTTATGGTAAACTCCAAGGGAAGCCTCTATATGAAATCTGGGGCACCAATACCTCCAAATACCCCATTACCAATTATACCATTGGTATTGACACCATTCCCAAAATGGTTGAAAAACTACAGGAAAAACCTTGGCCTGTCTACAAAATAAAACTGGGCACATCGGATGACGTGGCCATTGTGAAGGAATTGCGTAAACACACCGATAGTGTATTCCGCATAGATGCCAATTGCGCATGGACCGCCGAAGAAACCCTAAGAAATGCTCCTCTTTTAAAAGAGTTGGGGGTTGAATTTTTGGAACAACCCTTAAAGGCGGATGATTGGGAAGGCATGGAAAAAGTGAAAAAGGAATGTGTGCTCCCGGTCATTGCCGATGAAAGCTGTATCGTGGAAAGCGATGTTGAAAACTGTGGTGGGTACTTTGATGGCATCAATATAAAATTGACCAAATGTGGTGGCCTTACCCCTGCCCGCAGGATGATCCAAAAAGCCAAGGAACTAGGATTAAAAGTAATGGTAGGTTGTATGACCGAGTCCACTGTGGGCATATCGGCCATTGCCCAGCTACTGCCCCAACTGGATTTTGTGGATATGGATGGTCCGTTGTTGTTAAAAACCGACATTGCAAAAGGCGTACAGATTCTGGATGATGGTAAACTCATTTTTCCAGAGCTTCCCGGTAGTGGAATACAATTGCTGTAATGGCGCACTTGCTGCAACACATACCTGACCGGACCATATTGCTAGATGGTAAGGAGTATCTCTATTTTGGGGGCACTGCTTATCTGGGATTGCAGTCCCATGCTCCTTTCATGGAAGTATTTTTAAAGAATGTGCAGCAATACGGACTCCATTATGGGGCGTCCCGAAAGTCCAATGTAGCCTTGGAAATATATCCCCAAGCCGAAGAATGGTTGAGCCAGTGGGCAGGTAGCGAAGCGTGTGTGACTTTGTCATCAGGATATTTGGCCGCCCAGTTGGTGGTCCAGACCCTTTTGCAAAAAGGGCATCCCCTTTTTGCCGCACCCAACGCCCATACGGCCCTCTTGGTACATGGTGTGGTGCAAACCCAAAGTTTTGAGGAGCTGCACCAGCACATCACCCTAACCTTGGAAGAAAACCCTGAAAGTAAACCTCCCGTGGTGCTTTTTGACACTTTGGATTTTTCGGGCAGACAGTTTCCCAATTTTGAGGCACTACGCGAACTCCCGTTGGAAAAAATCATTTTAGTGGGCGATGATTCCCATGGTATTGGCATTGTGGGAGAACAGGGCAAGGGTTGTTATGCATTGTTAAAAGATCTAAGTCCGGCACAGCTTATGGTCTGCTGTTCCTTGGGAAAAGGTCTTGGGATACAGGCCGGGGCAGTACTCGGAACCTCCGACAACATACAAATGCTCCGAAACACAGCTTTCTATGGAGGTGCGAGCCCGGCTCCGCCTGCATTTATGGGTACCCTTTTGGATGCCGCCCCAATTTATAGGGAAAGAAGGGCTGTTGTCATGGAGCATTTGGAGCTTTTTAAAAAATCCTTGCATTCTTTGGAAACCTTCACCCATATTGAAGGGCATCCCACCTTTGAGTTTTCCAATCCAAAATTGGCCAAGTCACTGGAAAAGAATGGTTTTATCTTTACCAATTTCAATTATCCGGATGACAATGGGCCCATCATCAGTAGAATTGTATTGAGCGCCTACCATCAAAAAGAGGACATCCTACGATTGGCAAATGATCTAAACCGCCTGATGAGTTAAGCCCATATCACTCTAATTGGTTATTTTGCATGGATTAACCAACCAAAACATTTAAAAACACATTCATGAAGTATCCAAGCTTTCGCGAAAAAGGATTATCACTCCTACTGACGCTGTCCATTCTCTTTACGGCATGCAAAACAGATACGACCGAAGAAAATGACAAAGTCGATGCCCTTATTTCCTCTACCAAGGAAACCTTTGCACCGGACAAGCGCGTAGCCATCTTTGACGTCGAAGTTGAGAAAAATGCTCAAGGTTATCTTATAAAAGGTGTGACCAACCTTCCCGATGCTCTAGAATCTTTCCGAGGAGCGCTTGAAAATCAAAAAATCAGCTATACCGACAGTATTGAAGTGCTTCCTTCTGCGAGTTTGGAAGGCAAGGTTCAAGGTGTGGTAACAGTTTCCGTGGCCAATTTAAGGGGAAATCCTGCACATTCCGCCGAAATGGTGACCCAAGCAACCTTGGGAACCCCATTAAAAGTGTATCAGAAAGAACGAAACTGGTATCGAGTACAAACCCCCGACCACTATTTGGGGTGGGTAGATAGCGGTGGATTGGAATTGATGGACCAAACCGTTTTTGGGGAATGGCAAGCCTCCGATAAGTTGATCTACACCCAAACCTATGGAAATGCCTTTGCCGAAGCGGATCCGGCATCCCAAGTGGTATCCGATTTGGTCTTTGGCGACATTTTGCAATTGACTTCCGAGCAAGGTAATTTCTATGCGGTAAGCTATCCTGATGGGAGAAAAGGCTTTATTTCCAAATCAGAGGCAGCCCCTTACGCAACGTGGACCTCCGCATTGCCCCTTACCAAGGAAGCTTTGGTGGCCACTTCCAAAAAAATGCTGGGCGTGCCGTACCTATGGGGAGGGACTTCAGCCAAAGGTGTGGATTGCAGCGGTTTTACCAAAACCGTATATTTTATGAACGGGATGATCATACCCCGTGATGCTTCCCAACAAATTCATGAAGGGATTTTGATCGATGATTCCAAGGATTTTGACAAATTGGTTCCCGGTGATCTGCTCTTCTTTGGAAGAAAGGCAACCGATACCAACCCAGAAAGGGTAATCCATGTGGGCATGTGGGTTGGAAACAATGAATTTATACACTCTGCCGGGGATGTGCATATCAGCAGTATGGACAAGGACTCTGAAAATTTTGATGAATACAACTACAATCGCTATCTCCGTAGCAAACGTATTCTAAACGAAACGGACGAAGGACTTTTGTACTTGACGGAAAAGAATGTCTTTTAGGTTCAAAATATTCAACAGTAAAAAGGCCATCCCAATTGGGATGGCCTTTTAATTATACTCTAAGTCTATTACTATTCATCCCACCAAACAGGAGCAACAGGATCCTTTTGGTTGGCCAGTACGTTGGCTTCGTTCCTGTTCAACTCACTGGAAGGGTAATTTGCCCTTCTGAACCATTGGCCAGGAAATTCAGTATCCGCACTTTCTTCCTCACTTCTGATTTCCAATCCAGTGAAAACATCGTCTGAAAAGTCATATCTCCTGTAATCCACAAAGGTTTCGGGATTTAAGAAATTATGGATGTACTTTTCTTTCATGATATGGCTCAACATCAAGGCGCCTTCACCAACGGCAATGGCACCATCCGCCATATAATCCGCACCGTCCACTTCGTACATTTCCATACTGGCGGCAATACCGTCCATGTATGCGGTGTACGCTGCTGCGTTGGAGCCCACACTGGTCTCATTGCCTCCATTCGCCAAGAAAGCGGCTTCCGCTTGAATGAACAATACTTCGGCATAGCTAATGAGGATCAAAGGAGAATCCACGCTGGTGTAAAACCCATCTGTTCTGAAGCCCGTATTGGCATCAGTACCATCAGGTGCCACACCGCCTCCGCCACTTACATAACCTTTGTATTCCGCTTCATCATTGTTTTCGGCAAACAAGGGAAGCCTTGGGTCTATTTCCACGGTTCCACCTACAAAGGGAAAATACTCCCCGTTCATGGAACTCACCAATTGACTTGCGATATCCTTGCTCAGGTTTCCTGTATTTCGGGCCAAAACCTCCTCAGAATACCAAGGGTTGATGTTTCTATCGTCATAATACATGGCGAAGTTGTCTTCGTTCGAGGTAAACCCATTTGCCACGGTGGCCAGTACATCATTTGGTGAAACAACCCCTTTGTTGACCAAATGTAGTTGATAGCGTGCTTTCAATGAATACGCGGCCCTTAGCCATTTATCAGTATCCCCTCCATAAATCAAATCAGAGGAGCCTAAGTCGAACACAGAGGTATCCGCAGCTTCCAATTTGGTGATGGCAGCATCCAACAGACTAAAAATCTGCGTGTAGATTTCCTCTTGGGTATCAAACGTTGGGAAATTGTTCGCTGGGCCATCGCCTGCTTCAGAATATGGGATATTGTCCCAAGTATCCGTAGCGATACCAATATTGGCCGCGATGAGAATGTCTGAAATGGCCTCTATATGGGTCGCTCCATTTTCCACTGCCTTTGCCTTTATCACTTGCAGATTGGGCAAAATATAGAGATACACCTGGCTCCATAAACCATCCACTGAAGTCTGCCCGGCAGCGCCTCCGCCGGTATTCACAAAATATTGTACGTAATTGCCAAAGGAAAGTTCGGCAGATCGTTGCCCTTCCATGGTGCTGTGTATCACAGGAGCCATCAGGTCCTGCATACGCAATGCTTCCTCAGTGGCGGTATTGGAAGGGGTGTTCACATCAAAATAATCCTCACTGCAACTCACGGCAAACACTAGGGAGCACAGTAGAAAAACCTTATCTATACTTATTCTTACTCTTTTCATAGTCATTTTTTAAAATGCAATATTTAAACCAAACGAATAGCTTTCACTCAATGGAATGTTCAATCCGGTGAAACCATATACATTGCTACCAGCACTGTACTGGTTTCCTTCTGGATCATACCCATCAAAAGGAGTCCAGAGCAAAACGTTATTGACACTGGCCGAAACACTAACCTTTTCAAGGTTTAAATCCCTGATGATCTTACTTTGGATATCATAGGACAATGAAACGCTCCTAAGCTTAACCCATGAGGCATCCTGAACCAAAACTTCCGAGGCACGGTTGTACGCGTTGGAATTTCTGTAGTAATTGGCATCAATCAAAGTCTCTGTTGTATTGGGAACAAATCCTCCATTTCCATCATCCATGACACCATCCAGCACCACGTTGACATCACGTTGAAGGGTACTCTCCAATATTCCGTTTCTGATGGAATTTCTTTGGCCTGCATCGTACAAATCCCCGCCTTTCTTGTATTCCAACAAGAAATTGAAGCCAATACCTTTCCATTTGAGGTTACTTCCAATGGAAGAGATGAAATCTGGGAAAGCATTTCCTACTATGACCCTTTCGTCTGTATTGATCACGGGTAAACCATTGGCATCTATGTAACGTTCCCCGTTTTCATAGACCCATTTGTATCCGTATAGATTCCCCATTTTATCACCTTCCCTCACTTCTGAGGTCACCCCTGCAAATCCAGAGTCGGCAAAAATGATGGATTCAACATCGTCAGGAATTTCAAGTACCTCCCCTTCACTGGTAGACCAGTTTAGGATAAGTTCCCATCTAAGATTTTGGTTTCTGATGATATCCGCACTTAAGAGAAACTCATGTCCAAAAACTTTGTAATCCCCTGCATTTCTGAAAATCTGGGAATATCCTGAGGAATTGGCCACCCCTACACCAAATATTTGATCTTTGACACGGGAGTTATAGTAGGCATAATCCAACCTAATGCGGTTGTCCATAAACCTAAGATCGGCACCAAATTCCGTGGATTGGTTCTTTTCGGGTACAATTTCGAAACCTCTTTGGGTACTTCTTCTGTATCCACCAACACCACCAAAGGGAAAGTCACCATCCACTACGTAGTACTGTCCTGCTTGTCCAAATCCTGGACCCTTACCTACTTCGGCCCATGAAGCTCTTAACTTACCAAAAGTAAACACGTCGTTCTCCCCAAATAGGTCGGATATGTCATAGGCCAAACTTGCCGATGGGTAAAAGAACGATCTGTTTTCAGCGGGCAAAGTGGAAATCCAGTCATTTCTTCCGGTCAAAGACAGGAATAATTTGTCTTTGTATCCGAATTTAAGCTCTCCAAAAACACCCATTACGCGTTCCTGTACCACACTTTTATTGATAAAAAAGTTGGTGGTATTGCCTATTTCGTTCAATCCGGGAATGTTCAATCCCTCTCCCCTAGCTTCAAGATAGGATCGTTTTGAATCGGACAATTGATGTCCAACAGTCAAATCCGTTGTAAAATCATCTGACCAAGATTTATTGAACGCTGCCAAAAAGTTGGATTCCAACCCTGTAAAATTAATATTCTGTTCCAGGATAAAACCGCCCACTTGCGAGCCGCCATCCAAATCAGGGCCCACATAACGGTTCCTGGCATCGGAGTAGTTGTCTATCTGGGCAGCGTAGGTAAAGGTGACCCAATCTTTTGGAGACCACGTCATGGTGGTGTTCCCAATCCATCGGTTTACATCATCCTCCAAATTACTGGTTTCCATAAGGTACCTTGGGTTGTCTATAATACCAAAGGAATAATCCCGCTCACTACCGTCAGGGTTCTTGTAATCATTGATAGGAAAGGTTCCTGAATAGTAGGAAAGGGCACTCATCACGGATTTATCACCACCATTGGCCCTCTTTCCTCCAGAATTGGAGAACGCTACCGAACCATCGATGGTAAAGTTATCCGTTACCTTATATCCTGCCTTCAACCTAAAATTGGTCTTTTTATAATCCGTATTGGGCAAAACCCCTTGCTCGCTGTTGTTACCCACAGAGAAATAATAATTCAACCGTTCACTGGCCCCACTAAGGTTCAAGTTGAGCTGGGAGTTGAACCCGGTTCTAAAAATGTCATACGGACTGTAGAAACGGTCATTGGACAAATCAACAATCTCCCCTCCACCCAAATCGTAGGAATCCAAGGCATATTCGGGACCCCATGAGTAGAAAGAAGTTGCATTTTGAACCCGGTTGAACCCTGTTTCGGAGTTTGGATCGTACAATGTTCTTGGAGCACCGGAAAACCCTTCCCTGTATTTGGTTTGAAGGGGCGGAGTGGTCCTCACCGTCCTGAAAGTAGTGGAAGCGGTCAAATTGATCTTCGCTTTGCCCTGCTTTCCTTTCTTGGTGGTAATGATAATTGCCCCATTGGAAGCCCTTACCCCATAAAGTGCCGTTGCCGCCGCACCTTTTAACACGTTAAAACTTTCGATGTCCTCTGGGTTAAGATCCCCCGCCCTGTTCGAAAAAGCAAACTGCTCCGAACTGTTTGGCGAGTTGGAACCTGCACTGGGTCGTACTTCACCCGCAAAGGTATCGTTGTTAAGGGCCAGACCATCCACAATAATCAAAGGTTGGTTGCCCCGGGAAGGGTCAATGGAAGTTACCCCACGGATCAAGATGTCCACCCCACCACCGGAAGTTCCAGATGTACGATTGATCTGTACTCCTGCAATACGTCCTTGCAGGGTTTCGATTGGGTTGGCCTGTCCAACAAGGTTAACATCTTCAGCACTTACCTTGGTAACCGAATACCCTAGGGATTTTTGCTTCTGTTCAACACCAAAAGCGGTTACCACCACTTCATCCAGTTGTGTTGAATCTTCTTCCATGACCACATTGAGCCTGGTCTGCGACCCAACGGTCACGTCTTTCGTCTGCATTCCCAAATACGAGAATTGCAGTATCTGTCCGCTTGAAGCGGTGATGGAGTAATTCCCATCAAAATCTGTTGTCGTGCCATTTGATGTTCCTTGAACAACTATGGTCACCCCTGGTAAAGGTTGGCCCGATGAATCACTGACCGTTCCTGTGATAGTCTGCCCATAGGTGGTTAGCCCCATAAACAGCCCCATCAAAATGAAATAAACGTTCTTCATTCTTTAGTTTTTGTTATTTAATGATGAATATTGAGAAAAAAATTTAATAATCAAACAATAACTTAAAAAAATGTTGTATTTGTAAAAATATTGAGATAAGAGTGTGCAATATTCAAAAAAATCATGGAACCGCAACTTTTTTCTAATTTTTATTTCTCCTATCCATTTCAGACTCAAGAATCACCTGATTGAGATATTGTTAATTTTTTAATCCTGTTTTTGTGGATTGTTCAGTTTTTATCGTATCTTATTAAGGCTTAACAATCATTAACTTAAACACACCGATCATGAAGAAAATACTTGGATTGGTTTTATTGGTGTTGGTTTTTATTTCCGCAGCATGGCTCACACCGCCAAAACCTGAAACAATGCATTCCATTGAGGGAACATGGGAATTAAAGAGTTTTTACAGCTACGATGATGGAGTAAACATTTCGGACACGGTACCCAAAGCAGATGGATACCGACAGGTAAAGATGTATTATAATGGCAGGGTCATGTGGTCTCGTTATGTGCCACAGGATACTGTGGAATGGTTTGGGTATGGTAGCTATAAAATCACACCGGATTCCTTGATCGAAACCTTGGAATACGCCTCTTCCTCCATGATGAGCGCTTTGGATACCCTACGGGTGTTCCGTTTTGAGCTTAAAATCACAGAGGATACCTATAGCCAAATAAGCTTTGATGAAGAAGGTAACAGGACCTTCTCCGAAAACTACGTTCGAATTGATTGATTAAATCAAGGTTGCACTAAAAAAGGCACTGGAAATCCAGTGCCTTTTTTAATTTAATGAAATGCTTTTCAAGCTTAGGAAACCAAGGTCTCCTTGCTTTCCACAGTGGCCAAATAACGCTCTGCGTCCAAGGCGGCCATACAACCTGTTCCTGCTGCGGTTATAGCCTGTCTGTATATCTTATCCTGGGCATCGCCACTGGCAAATACACCGGGCTTACTGGTCTTGGTGGACTTAGGCTGGGTAATGAGATACCCTGTTTCGTCCATTTCCAGTTGACCCTTGAAAATATCGGTATTGGGCTTATGTCCAATGGCAATGAAGAGTCCAGTGATGGCAATTTCCTCTTTTTCCCCAGTCTGGTTGTTTACCATTCTAAGGCCTTCCACCACTTGGTCCCCAATCACTTCATCCACTTCGGTATTGTACCGAACCTCTATGTTTTCAAGACTGTTCACCCTGTGTTGCATAGCTTTTGAGGCCCTCATTTCGTCCTTACGGATCAGCATGGTGACCTTTTTGCAGATATTGGCAAGGTATGATGCTTCTTCCGCAGCAGTATCCCCACCACCTACGATGGCCACTTCCTGACCTTTGTAAAAGAATCCATCACAAACCGCACAGGCTGATACTCCCCCACCCCTTAAACGTTGTTCGCTTGGGATGTTCAAGTATTTTGCAGAGGCTCCTGTTGAAATGATAATGGTCTCGGCTTCCACGATTTTGGAATCATCCACGGTAACTTTATGGATTCCTCCCACCTCATCGCTCAAATCCACTGCAGTGATCATTCCTATTCGCACCTCGGTGCCAAATCGTTCCGCTTGCTGTTGCAGTTGCATCATCATGGTGGGTCCATCTATCCCTTCGGGATATCCAGGGAAATTATCCACCTCTGTTGTGGTGGTCAATTGCCCACCAGGCTCCATTCCAGTGTATAGTATAGGTTTTAAATCGGCCCTAGCAGCGTAGATTGCCGCCGTGTAACCCGCAGGTCCCGAACCAACAATCAATGTTTTTACTCTTTCCAGTTGTTCTGACATAACAAAAATCTTCCTCAATATTCTATCCTACAAAAGTAGGTTTTTTGTATAGAAACTTACAAAGCGGGATTGGGCATTCCGCTTTAGATTTATTAAAAAGATGTGAACATTTATCAAGCAGAGACGTAAACCATGACCATGGATAAATAAAAAAGAGCCGTTGGGAGCGGCCCTTCTTGCTTATAAGTAGATTCAGTCCATGAAAAAACAATTTTGCCTGGCTTTTCAAAAACCGTTACAACCAAGGGGCTCAACCTCAAAAACCCCCTGGCGTAACGGAAACCTCTTTAGAACTAGAACTTAGGTAAAGAACACTATGAGTACCCTACAATTACCCCATCCTATTTTAGGAGGTTTGTGCTTTTAACTTTAAAGCATCTTGTTTTGACTGGGGTAAACTTACAGTGAATCGTTTTTTAAAATAGGGGTGAATTAACCAATGACCCTTTTGCGTTCACGAATGGCCGTTTTGAATTCATATTTTTAAAATGACTTCTACAAAACGGTATGAAGGGAAAGAAAATTCCTTCGAAAAGTAAATTACAATTGGAGTGTTCCGCTATCTGGAGTATTTCAGTTTTTTTTCAATGGTCTCGATCATGACGTTGGCGATGTCCATTCCCGTGGCATTCTCTATGCCCTCCAAACCGGGGGAAGAGTTCACCTCGAGCAGCAGTGGCCCTCTATTGGAACGGATGATATCCACTCCCGCCACATCCAAGTTGAGTACCTTGGCGGATTTAATGGCCAATTTTCGTTCTTCCGGGGTGATCTTTACCAAAGAGGCGGCCCCACCTTGATGGATATTGGCCCTGAACTCCCCTTTTTGTGCCTGGCGCTGCATGGAGGCCACGACTTTTCCATTCACCACAAAACAACGAATATCCTGACCGTTGGCTTCCTTGATGAATTCCTGTACCAAAATGTTGGTCTGCACACTTTTGAAGGCATTGATGACACTTTCGGCCGCTTTATTGGTCTCTGCCAACACCACACCTTTGCCCTGGGTACTTTCCAAAAGTTTTATGATCAATGGGGAACCGTTTACCATTCGTATAAGGTCCTTGGTATCCATGGGGGATTTGGCAAAACCGGTAATGGGGATATGGATATCGTTTTTGGAGAACAATTGGGAAGCAAACAGCTTATCCCTGGACTTGGTAATGGAATCAGCGGTATTGAGACAGTACACCCCAAGGGTATCAAACTGCCGTAGTAGAGCACACCCATAAAAGGTAACGGAGGGTTTTATCCGAGGAATCACCGCATCAAACTTATCCAGAATATTCCCGCCCCGGTACCGAATCTCAGGAGAGCCTGCATCCAGTTTCATGTACACGTTTTCCACGTTCAGAAAAACTACTTTGTGTCCCCTCAACTCTCCAGCTTCAACAATTCTTTTGTTGCTGTACAGTTCTGGGTTGCTGGCCAAGAGACCCAAGGTCAATCCCGACTTTTCGGTCATGAAAGGCCTGTACTTTCTGGTAATTTCGTCTTGGGGAACATCACCCTGACAAAAACTTTTGGAAGGATCTACCAAAAAACGTCCATTGAGGGCCTCGCGCCCCAAGAGCATACGATACTCCATGGTATCCCTATTGGCAAGGGTCAACTCTATTTCAAACGTTTCGTCGCCAATGGTAACCGGGGTCTTGATCACTGGGCGTTCCTCGGAAATACCTTGGGAACTCTTTACGTTCCTTACATCGTACAACTTTGCTTGGCAAAGGATGGAAATACTTCGGTTATCCTGCAATGGGTTTACTTCAAATCGCACCCAGTCTTCCAATCCTTTTGTAAAAATCTTGATTTTGTTGGCTTGAATCGAAGAGGTCTTCGCCCCTGAGTCCACCCGTGCCTTTATGGCCGGAATTCCCATTTCCTCCAAACGGCACCACTCCTCGCTGCCCAATATTTTTGTTACGTCCAAAATAAATTATGATTAATTGATCAATCGCATAATGAATAGGTCCATGACCTCGACCAAAATCAAAATAATGATGATCCATTCCAGTCTACTACTTTCCCTATGGTCCATTATGTCCTTGAAAAGACTTAAATTTTCCTTTATGATGTATCCTTGTTCCTTAATGGTACGATATCTTTCCTTAAGGTCAAAGGTCTGTTTTAAATTTTTGTCCAATCGGTCCAAAGCCTCATCTTCCCAAGCCACTTCATGGGAGTCAAAAATATAAAGGTTTTCGGATATCTGGTTGTTGATGTTCAATACCCTACCGATATGTTTTTTCAGTTTCTTTCCACCCAGGTCCAACTTTCCAAAGCGTTCCAGATAGGTCGTATGGGCCCTCGTCTCTTTCATGATCTGCTCGGAAAGCCCGGCAAAATAATCCAAGGCCACAGATTGTGAAAGATGGAGTAAGGTAAGGCGCATGGCCTCTATGTTGGATTTTGGTAAGATTACTTTATTGTTCCCTACTTTGGGCTGAAAATCCTCCGATTCCAGTTGTACCTCTATTTCTTCCGTAAGTTCCGGGGAACGCCATTCCAAACAGAAAGGTTTGATCATTTCTGAAATTTGGTCTATCCCATTCCAATCATACCCGTAGAACGCTACAATTCCGTACTTGAATATGTACAAATACCCTATGTCATCGGAATAGAACAGCTCATCACGGTCCCCAAACAGAAGCTCCCCCTTGATGGCCCGTCTGCAACTGGAAATATCGATGCTTGCGGCCAAGTGTACCGCTATAGCTTTTGTATCCATTTTTACAGCGCAAAAATCTCACCGGAGTCCTTGAAGCTTTTGAACTCTACCATATACCCATTGGGGTCTTGCACAAAAAAGGAAAGGTGTTCCCCCGTTTTGTTTTGCATAAAGGTGGCTTCGGTGGTGATTTCCAAATCCAATTGGAACAATCTCGAGTATAGTTCGCCCCAAACATCCACAGGTACAATGACACCAAAATGGAACGAGGGCAAGATATAATCCTCCAAGCGGTAGTTTTTAAAATCGAAATTAAAACTGCCCGATTCGGTAAAGGTCAGTTGATGGCCAAAAAGGTCAACATCCAACCACTTTTCAGTCTGCCTTCCCAAATTGGCCTTCACCACATCTTGGTAAAAAGCTTTGGTCTCGGCAATGTTCTTACATGGCAAGGCGAGATGAAACTTGATGTCCATTATTCTTATTTTTTGCTTTTCTCTTAAAACTTTTGAAATAGGACCGTACTGCCATTCGGTCCGATTTATCCATAAAGGGCAAGGCTTCTTTCCAAGGCATCCAACTAGCAGCCGCAAACTTGTGCTTTTCCTTCACTTTGATGGGTTTTGCCTCCAAGTGTACCAGATAATAGTTTTTGACGACAGCACCTTCTTTTCCTTTTTTGAGGTGCGAAAGGTAAAATTGGAACTGCCCAGCGGACAACTTCAGCTTAACTTCCTCCCCAACTTCACGAATCAAGGTCTCCTCTTCGGTCTCCTTCCTTTTCTTGACACCGCCGGGCAAGGTATATCGAAGTGGCTTATCCACCTTTTTCAACACCAACACCTTGTCCTTATGGGTGGCTACCAACCTAGATTTGACCACTTTTTTCATTTGAAAGTGTATGGACAAGGGCAGAGGCTATCTGCCCTTATCTGATTATTCCAATACTTTTAAATCCACTATGACAAGAATGTCATATTCTTCTTCGTCTTCATCAATCGCGGTATCAACTTTGTAGGTAACCCTAAAGAGTTTCCCCACTAAATCGGTTGAATCCAAATCGTACTTTTCGGCTGCAGAGGGTTCAATCTCCGCGAATCCATAAGTAGATCCGTCCGCATCGGTGAAATCGTACAAGTCCTCCACATAACCATTAAACGTAGCCTCCACAGCAGATTCCTGGGTGGTAGGCACTTCCATAAGGGTTGCCAAGGACAAGAACATTAAAAAAATAGTCTTCATACACTAAAAAAAATTAATGACCTGTACTCATTGTTTGGACCTTTTACTGGATGCTCACTCCTCTTCGGAAGTCTCCAACCCATCCGTGTCCAGGGATGTTTCTTCGTCGTTATCGTTGTCGGATTCTTCATGGTCCTCCATGGCCATGACCAATCGCTTGCTCACTTTTACCAAATACGCCGTATCATCTGTCCTGACCTCGATGCATTCCACAATCTCATTGTCACTGTTTCTGTAGGTAACAATGTCCCTATCGTCGTACCCATCCGGATATTTCTCCACCAAAAGATCCAGCACATGCCGGTTAAGTTTTTTGTAATCGACGATTACCCTTTTCAATCCTAAAGTTTGCCTGTTCTTCATCATTACATATTTAAAAGGTAGGCAAAAATCAAAGGCGCCACGATGGTCGCATCGGATTCTATGATATATTTTGGGGTATCGATATCCAATTTCCCCCAAGTGATCTTCTCATTGGGTACTGCCCCAGAGTACGATCCGTAGCTGGTGGTAGAGTCGCTGATCTGGCAGAAATAGCTCCAAAAAGGAGTTTCGGTCTGTTCCAAATCCTGATACAACATGGGCACCACACAGATGGGAAAATCCCCGGCAATACCTCCTCCAATTTGAAAAAAGCCAATGCCTTTTTCAGAGTTTTTCAGGTACCAATCGGCCAAAAAGGTCATGTATTCTATTCCCGATTTCACGGTACTGGCCTTTAACTCACCCTTGATCACATAGCTGGCAAAAATGTTCCCCATGGTGCTATCTTCCCAACCAGGGACCACAATGGGCAGGTTTTTTTGTGCAGCGGCGTACATCCAAGAATCCTTTATATCAATCTCGTAATACTCTTCTAAAACGCCAGATAAGAGCAATTGGTACATATACTCATGCGGAAAATACCTTTTTCCTTCTTCCTCGGCCTTCTTCCAAAGCTTGTAAATATGCTGTTGCAATCTTCTAAAAGCCTCTTCCTCTGGGATGCAGGTGTCCGTAACACGGTTCAATCCCTTTTCCAGTAAATCCCATTCTTCCTGAGGGGTAAGGTCCCTGTAGTTTGGAATTCTTTTGTAGTGGGAATGGGCCACTAAATTCATAAGGTCTTCCTCCAAGTTGGCCCCGGTACATGAGACAATGTGTACTTTGTCCTGGCGTATGATCTCCGAAAAGATCTTGCCCAGCTCCGCGGTGCTCATGGCCCCCGCCAAGGAAACCAGCATTTTGGCCCCTTGATCCAATTGTGCTTCATATCCCTTCGCCGCATCGACCACGGAGGCCGCGTTGAAGTGAAGGAAGTATTTTTGAATGAATTGTGATATTTCTCCTTTGTTATTCATCGTAATCGTCTATGGCATTGGAAGATTTCTTAAAGCCATCCTCAGCTTGTGAAAAACCTTCTTCCTGAAAATCGTTTTTCTTTAAAAATTTATAACTCAACATTTTGTAGTACAGCTTTGCGGCTAAAAAATCCGAGGAGCGGTCCACTTCATTAGGGCATAGCTCCACAATATCAAAACCTACCACGTTCTTTTCCTCGAACACCCTTTTTAGAAAATCCAAGGTCTCGTACCAAAACAGGCCTCCCGGCTCCGGAGTTCCTGTGGATGGAAGGATAGAAGGATCAAACGCATCCAAATCAAAGGTAATATAGACCGTATCGGTCATCAGGTCCAAAGCATTGTCCATCCAAAAATCATCAGTCACCATTTCATGGGCAAAGAACACCTTATCCCTATCCATGACCAAGGTCTCGGCATGATCCATGCTACGGATACCTACTTGAACGAGGTTGGTAGTCTCATTGGCCTCATAGAGGGCGCAGGCATGGTTGTACTTGGTGCCAAGGTATTCCTTACGCAAATCGGCATGGGCATCAATCTGAAGCACGGTCAAATCTTCAAAAGACTCATTAAACGCGCGGATTGCACCAATGGATATGGAATGCTCCCCACCGAACATAGTCACCAACTTGTTTCGTTTGATGTATTCCTTCACGGTTTTGTGCACCGCATTGACCATGGTCTCGGGGGTCTCAAAATCCGTGATGGGTTCAGAAAGGTAAATACCTTCCTTGTACACCTCACTATCCGTTTCAATATCGTATAGCTCCATGTTTTCAGAGGCATCCAAAAAGGCATCCGGACCTTTGTCCGCACCTTTACCCCAAGTACTGGTGCCATCATAGGGAACGGGCAACAATACCACTTTGGCCTTTTCGGCCGAACCGTATTCCTTTGGAATACCGGCGTATGTTTTATTCGTATTCATTTTAGTTTATTATTCGTATTCAGTTTTTGCTGGAAACCAGCAGTTTTTTTGGGTCTATCAAGACGTTTTCATCTTTTTTGGTTCCGTATCCCAAGATGGAAAGAAACTCTTGTGCGGTCTGCTGTTCTGCAAACACGGAGGTGTCTATATTTCCATCCTCATCCTTGTTGATCAGAATGTGTTTGGGATGTGGTATAAGGCAGTGTTGCAAACCGCCAAATCCGCCAATGGTCTCCTGATATGCCCCAGTATTGAAAAATCCAATATATAGCGGTTTGTCTTTTCTGTATTTGGGCAGATAGATGGCGTTCATATGTTGTTCCGAGTTGTAATAATCATCACTGTCACAGGTAAGTCCTCCCAACAGGATACGCTCATACTCCTCGTTCCATCGGTTAATGGCCAGCATGATGAACCGTTTACTAATGGCCCAGGAATCTGGCATGGTAGTAATGAACGAAGAATTGATCATGTTCCACTTTTCCCGGTCATTCTGTTGCTTCTGGTACAGCACCTCATAAATGGTTCCTCCGCTTTCTCCTACGGTAAAGCTTCCAAACTCGGTAAAAATGTTGGGCACCTCCACTCCTGCCTCATCACAAGCCTGTTTGATCTGATGAATGATTTCATCCACCATATAGGCATAATCATACTCAAAGGCCAAGGAATTCTTGATTGGGAACCCGCCACCAATGTTCAAACTGTCCAAAGTAGGACAAACCTTCTTCAGGCTTACGTATACTTTCAAACATTTTACCAGTTCGTTCCAATAGTAGGCCGTGTCCCGAATCCCCGTATTAATGAAAAAGTGCAACATCTTCAGTTCCACCTTGGGATTTCCCTTTATGGATTGATTGTAAAAAGGCACAATGTTCTTGTATCCAATGCCCAACCTTGAGGTATAAAACTCAAACTTGGGTTCTTCCTCGGAAGCAATCCGTATTCCTACCTTAAAATTGTCCTCAATGGACTCTCCCAAAAGTTCCAATTCCTCGTAGTTGTCAATAATTGGGATGCAGTTCTTGTGTCCATTGTTGATCAACCGGGCAATGTTCTGCACATATTGGTCCCTTTTAAAGCCATTGCAAAGCACATAGGTATTCTTGGAAATCTTCCCGCTTTTCTTCAAATGCTCCACGATATCAATATCAAAAGCTGAAGAGGTCTCAATATGGATGTCATTCTTAAGAGCCTCATTGAGCACATGCTCAAAATGGGAACTTTTGGTGCAATAGCAATAATGATACTTTCCCTTGTAGGCATGTTTCTCCATGGCTTCGCCAAACCATTTTTTAGCCCGTTGTATGTTATCGGAAATCTTGGGCAAATAGGTAAACTTCAAGGGAGCTCCATAGCGCTGTACCAAATCATATAGGTCAATACCATGGAATTGTAATTTATTGTCCTCCAATTGGAATTCCTCTTGGGGGAAATCATATGTCTGCTCGATCAAGTCGATGTATTTTGTTTTCATCTGTATTTCGCGTTGTTAAAAAACTAATAGGTAAAAATTGAATGGAAAGAGAACAGCTTCTCAGATGCGAAATTCAAATACGGTATAGGCCACAAAGAAAGGTCTCCGTGAGAAATCACGGATTACGGAGTGCATTTCGGAAGTCAGCCCTAAGATTCGGTGTCTTATCCCTAAGACGGCTTTTTGGGTAGACTTCCTTATTCCCAAAAGCCCGAACATGAAAAAAGCTTTCAAAGTATAGGCAATGCGACCCTTTATGGGGTCTCATTCATGGGTCAAACATAAACAAAAAATGAATACAACAATTTTTTTGATAAAAAAATTTTAGACCCTATACCATATTGATATTCAGTATATTGAAACCTAAAACTTCTTTCCTATAGATTACAATACCATTAAACAGTCCACTAAAAAGTATTTCTTATCAGCCCACCAATGGTGGTTTATCATTAATAAAAGGCTGATGGTAATACCTCCTACCCGTTGCACGATATAGCGCATTGGCCAAAGCCCCCATGATCGGAGGCAATGAAGGTTCACCCAATCCGGTTGGATCTATACCGTTATCCACAAAAAAGCTCTCTATTTCCCTGGGAGCTTCCATATTCCGAATCAAACGGTATGTATCAAAATTCTTTTGGTCCGATTGGCCATTACTGAAGCTCAAGGCACTATAGGTAGCATGCCCTATTCCATCTACAATTCCTCCTTCAATTTGGTTTTTGGCACTCAACGGATTGATTACAATTCCACAATCCACCGCACACCATACCTTATCGATATTAGGTTTGTCCCCCTCCAGGGTCAAGTCCATTACCTGGGCCACATAGGAGTTGTGGCAATAGTAGGCCGATACGCCCCTTGATTTACCATTGTTGGCCCCACCGGTCCAACCGGATTTCTCCCGGACCAATTTTAGGACTCCCGCATAACGTTCTGGGTCATAATCATTGTTTTTTGGATCTCCAACCGGGTTGGTTATCGCCCTATCAAAAAGCTCCAAACGAAAGGCGATGGGGTCTTTTCCTGCAGCCTCGGCCACTTCGTCCATAAAAGCTTGCTCTGCCCCTGCAATAAAGTTGGAGCGTGGTGCCCTCCATGCGCCTGTGGTAACATTGGTCTGTAAGCTATGCTTTTCGGCCAAATAGTTATCCACGGCCCCAGCAGGGAAACGATTTTCAAAAATCAAGTCGTCATTGGTTCCTGCACCTCTTACATGCCAAGCAATCAGATTGCCTTTATCATCCAAACCGGCTTTATAACGCACTTTGTACGATGGGCGATACGTCCCTTGGGTCATATCGTCCTCACGGGTATATACCAATTTAATGGGGGCTTGCATTCTTTGGGAAATCACAGCGGCTTCCACTGCAAATGTTCCGTATAGACGTCGACCAAATCCCCCTCCCATCCGGGTCATCATGATATCGATTTTCTCTGCCGGCATTCCCAAAACGGACACCAACGTCTTTTCCAAGAATTCCGGCGTCTGAATGGGTCCCAAAAGCTCCGCTTTTTCCGGGGTCACATGGGCGAAGAAGTTCATGGGCTCCATGGTGTTGTGCGCCAAAAAGGGAGCGGTATAAACGCTTTCCACAATTTTGGCGGCATTTTTGAAAGCCTTATCCACATCACCGTCCTTACGTGCTGCTTCCTTGGGGGCAGTTTCCAACAATTGGTTCAACGCCTCATCATGGTAGGCACTGTTTTCCAAAGTAGAAGCCTCTTCCCACTCTATATCCAAAGCTTTTTTGGCCTGCATACATTCCCAAGTGCTATTGCCCACTATCGCCACTTGTTCTGCGATGGCTCCTCCATCGGACCATTGTTTTTCAGCATCTTCGGGATACACCACAACGGGAAACACATCCTTGATTCCGGGCATGGCCTTGGCTGCCGTGGCATCCATGGATTTATATTTCATTCCAAATGCGGGAGGGTGCACAATCATGGCGGTGAGCATTCCTTCCCGTTGAATATCCAAACCGAACAAAGGTTTTCCTGTCACTATCTTGGGACCATCCACATTTTTTCGGTCTGTACCCACGATTTTGAATTCGCTTATTTCTTTCACCGATACCTCTTCCGGAACCTCCAAACCTGCGGCGATGGACGCCATTTCACCATATCCGGCCGATTTATCACTGGCCGCATGATGAAGCATGCCTTCCCCTGTGGTGATCTCATCCACGGGAACTTGCCAAGTCTGGGCAGCGGCCTCTTTCAACATTTGGCGGGCCGTGGCTCCTGTCATTCTTAAACTTTCCCATCCTTGCCGAATGGATTGGCTTCCCCCTGCCAATTGACGGGTAAAAATGTCCGTGTTCAGAGGTGCCTGTTCCACAATAACATCCTTCCAAGCTACATCCAACTCTTCGGCCACGATCATGGGCATGGCGGTCTTTACATTTTGACCTATTTCGGGATTGGGAGACATGATGGTGACCATGCCATTATCCCCAACCTTGAGAAACCCATTGAGTTCAAACCATTCTTTGGGCATGGCGTTGACCTGTTCCGGGGTCATTTTACAGGATGCCAGCCAATTGAACCCCAAAACGAGGCCCCCACTGGCCAAACCGGTATTTCTGATGAATGATCGTCTTCCTATTTTTGTCTTTACAAGTGTCATGGTGGTAGTTTTATGTTCGCCCGGTTCGTTTATGATTCTGAAGCCATTTTCACAGCTTTTCGGATACGGAGATACGTACCGCAACGGCAAATATTCCCGTTCATGGCCGTTTCAATTTCTTCGTCTGTTGGATTTGGATTCTTCTCCAATAAGGCCGATGCTGTCATAATCTGCCCTGCCTGACAATACCCGCATTGGGGCACGTCCACTTCCAACCATGCTTTTTGCACAGGGTGGTCCCCATTCTCGGAAAGCCCCTCAATGGTCGTGATGTTCTTGTCCCCGATACTGGATACCGGCAATATGCACGATCGTGTGGCCGTTCCATCCAGATGAATGGTACAGGCGCCACATTGGGCGATGCCACAACCAAATTTTGTCCCGACCATGTTCAAATGATCGCGAAGAACCCAAAGTATGGGCGTGGAGGGGTCTACGTCCACCTCTTGTTTTTTTCCGTTGATGTTCAGTGTAAATGTTGCCATAGTCTCAAAAATTCCATTGAATTTATAAAATTTTCATCACCTATAGGTTGTAAAAATCAAACATCTAATAAAAAATTAACATTGAAATTGATTTCCATGGGATTCCATAACTTTTTTAGACGAAGAAACAGCCTAAATCTTCCTAAATAAAGGCTTCAATCCATACTGACTTTTTTTGGCTTCCTGCCCCTTCACAAATCCAGAAAACAACAGAAGGAGCAACAGGAGCGAACACGTTGATGCAATGACACTTTTGTTTTTCATGACAAACGTTATTTGTTATCAAACGCAGCTGTGGCACAATGCCTTACAACAACATATTTCAAAGGGATACTTACAAATTTCAAACAATGGTTAGATGTGCCGTTCAAAAATGGATGTCATCATCAAAATCTACTATCGTACGGAAGGTAAGGTTGATTCGGGGTGTCTTCACCATTTTGGTGGGGGGTAAGCGGTGCAACCAATGGCTCTGGGTGGTTCCCTTCATCACCAACAAACTCCCATGTTCCAGGGCAATGGAAACCTTTTCCTTAGTAGTTTTGTGTTTAAAAGCGAACTTTCTTTCCGCCCCAAAGCTCAAGGAACCTATGGCTCCATTCTTTTTTAAGTCCCTTTCGGCATCACTGTGCCATGCCATGCCTTCCTCGCCGGAATGGTACAGGTTCAACAAGCATGAATTGAAGCTTTCCCCAGTGCGTTCCTCCACCAATTTTTTAAGCTCAAGAAGCTCAGGCGTCCACGGCAATGCTCTTTTGGTAGTATTGGAATAGGTATACTCAAAAGGCAGATCCCCATACCAGGCCACCTTTCTTTTGGTCTCAATGCGTTTGCCATAGATAACGGCCACATCATTTTTCCAAGCAATGGCATCCATCAACTTTTTATAATACGCATTGGCTCGATCATACGTCATAATGGACCCATGATAGTTAACGATACCATCATGGGGAAGCCAATTTTGGTCAGGGTTGTTTTGGTTGGAGAACAGGTTCATCTTTCCATTTTTTAAAAGCCGTTCGCATACAGTGGCCACAGGGTCTATATCCCAAAGAAATGGCCTCTTTCCCGGTTTTGAAAAAGATACGGTTTTCCCGTTTCATGCGTTTGCCCGATGCGCATTTCAAGGTACCATAAATCTTTAACTTCCTATGGCCGGCATATGTGATTTCTCTTTGCCTAATTCCTTTTCTTACCTCAAAATCTTTCAGATGGGCGTGGTACAACATATCAACTTATTGCATCGTGAAAAATGATTCCCAAAGTATAGCGTTCCCCATGGGAAACTTCACTGACTCCATGCTTCATAGTTGCCCTGTAGTACCCTTTTTGGCCTTGTATGGGCCTAAAATTGGTGGTGAACACAAGCATATCCCCTTTTTTCGGTCTCAAGACCATTGCTTTTGATTGTGCCCTAGGTGTTTGCTGGGTCAAGACAAATTCCCCGCCTTCATGATCCTCACCGGGTTCACTCAAAAAAAATACCAATTGAAGCGGAAAATATACATCACCATACAGGTCTTGATGCAAGGTATTGAAGCCCCCTTCTCCATATTTGAGAATCAAGGGAGTGGGTTTCAACTGGTTTTGCTCCAAGCATTCCCCCAACAGTTCTTGATGGGCATTAGGAAACATCTTTTCCATTTTCAACACTTTCATCCAAAGGTTGGCCACAGGTACCAGATGGGGGTATATGGCCTCACGAAGGGTCTGAATCATATTGGGTAAAGGATAGTCAAAATACTTATACTCCCCCAATCCAAACCTATAGCGTTCCATGACCACGGTCTTCCTGTACCCACTAGGATTGCCGTACAGCTCCTTTAACCCCTCACACTCCTTTGGAGTGAGCAAATTGGGCACTAGCGCATATCCGTTGGCATGCAGATTTTCTTCCACAAGGGACCAGTCCACTTTATGGATTCTTGATGTTAAATCGTTCATTTTTCAATAGGTTCTGTTATAATTAGCTTGAGGTATCCGTTTGGGCCGCTTCCCAACCGATTATGGCGCTCTTTCGGGTAGGTCCCCACATGTACCCCCCAAGCTGGCCCGAGGATTGAATGACCCGATGACAGGGAATCAAAAAGGCAACGGGATTGTTTCCAATTGCAGTTCCCACAGCCCTGGACGCTTTGGGCTGATTGATTTTTTGTGCAATGCTCCCGTAGGTGGATAGATTCCCCATTGGGATTTTAAGGAGTGTTTCCCATACTTTTAGTTGAAACGGGGTACCGTTCAGGTGGAGTTTTATCTGGTCCAACCTCTCCCAGTCATGCTGAAAGATAAATAGACCATCCTGTTGGTTTTTGTCCAACATTTGATGATACTTGGCCTTAGGAAATCTGGATTTCAGGCTTTCGAATGCCTGGGTCTCATCACGAATAAAGGACATATGGCAAATTCCTTTGGGGGTTGATGCCACCAATAAAGGGCCAAATGGACTTTCTGCAAAGCTATAATTGATGGTCAGGTTCTCGCCTCCATTTTTAAACTCACCCGGGGTCATCCCCTCAATGTTTATGAACAGGTCGTGGAGTCTACTGGTTCCCGAAAATCCGGTTTCCTGGGCCGTATCGAACAAGGTGGCCTGTCGTTCCTTCAGCAGCTGTTTTGCATATTCAACACTGATATACTGCATGAATTTTTTAGGACTCACGCCCGCCCATTCCGTAAAAAGACGTTGAAAATGATATGGACTCAAATGCACGGTCTCGGCCACTTGATTCAAGGTGGGTTGCTCCTTGAAGTGGTCCCGGATAAAATCAATAGCCTTTGCTATTCGTTTGTAATTGTAATCTGCCTGGGTTTCCATAACTATACTATTTGAAACCAAAAGTATGGGGAAGTCCTTCGCCCCAAAACCCGATTCTTGCTCATTTGGAAACCACGGATTGTCACTCCAACATTTCTTGGCTTTTTCTCAACAGCTCCACTACTCTTTCCTTGAGGGCCTCCGGCTCAACTATCTTGGCAAAATCCCCGAACATCAAATACCATCGGGCAAAACCGTTCTCCAAATCCATGGACATAAAGGTCATCTCCACAAACTCTCCTTTTGGGGTTTCGGAAACAAAACCGTAGTGTTTTCTGCTTCCTTGTATGTATCTGGCCACGGTTTTATCCACCAATATCCTGACCTTTGTCTTTGGTGGTTTTTTTTCCTTTTGACGGTACTCATCCAAGGTGCCGTGCTCCAACACAAAATCAAGCGGTGTACGTTCAATCCTGTGGATTCTGTCGGTTCGGAAATATCTATAATCCTTCCGCAAATGGCAGTACCCCAAAATGTACCAAAACTCATTTTCGTTGAAAAGTCCCACGGGTTCTATCTTCCGTTCCGACGGTATTTCTGTCTGAAGGGCCCCATATCGTAAAAAGACCTGCTTTTTTTCCGCAATGCTCTCGAACAGAATCTCGAGGGCGTTTGGCACCTTTTCATTAAAAAGTTCCTTTCCGGGCGTAATGGACACTTGGGATTCCAAGGTTTCCACCCAAGCCTTTTCCCTTCCGCGCAACACCGATTTAAGCTTATACATGGCCGATTCGTGATAGGCCCCCAAGGATTTGTCGGTAAACTTTTGCATGAGCTTTTCCGCAGCGACAAAGCTCCCCGCTTCCTCACGGGTGAACATTACCGGAGGTAACCTGTACCCCTCCATGATGGAATAGCCCACCCCTGCCTCGCTGACAATGGGCACACCTGATGCCTCCAAGGTACGAATGTCCCTATATATGGTTCGCAGGCTTACATCAAAGCGATCAGACAATTCCTGTGCCTTTACGATACGCTTGGATTGCAGTTGAATCAAAATCGCCACAATCCTATCAAAACGTTTTACGGTATCCATTCCCATAATTGAATGCGCTATCTCCCAAAGATAGGATTTCAATCCAAGGACGGGAGACCATTTCCATTTCATTTTAATTCGATTTAAAATCTATTTTATGGAAGCTGCCCGTATCTGGATTTCCAAGGAGCGCGCGCAACTTCGCAGCTTACAAAAATCTGTATGGGATATGACAACCCTATGTCAGCACCATTTTTTTTGATTGTGTTTTTGCTGTTGACAAAGGGCTGTCACATCCCGCTTCTACCTTTGGTTCCACAATCAAAATCTAAATCATGTATCATGGAAAAAACAATGGAACAACAAAAAGAAACAGCACAGCTTATCACCCCTTCCCAATTATTGGAACATTGGCTAGGACACAGAAGGGTCACGCGCCGGGTCATCGAAGCATTTCCAGAAAAAGAACTCTTTACGCACTCCATTGGAGGGATGCGTCCATTTTCGGAAATGGTGAATGAGCTTTTGGGTATTGCCGTTCCGGGACTTCAGGAAATTGTTTCAGGTAAGACCACAGAACTTCAGGAACATTTTGATCACGGAAACAGTAAGGCAAAGGTTCTTGAAGCCTGGGATAAATCCACGGAAGAAATCACCAAGCTTTGGAACAAGATCACTTTGGAACGCTTTCAGGAGAACATTGTCCTATTTGGTCAGTACGAAGGTTCCGTGCAATCTTCTATCTTCTATTTTATAGACAATGAAATCCACCATCGTGGACAAGCATATGTTTACCTGCGGTCTTTAGGGATAGAGCCCCCATTTTTTTGGGAAAGGAACTAAAGACACCTATATAATATGAAGACCGTTTTAGTATTTAAAACATCCGTTCTTGACCAAAAAGGGGTAAAAAGGCTCAAACCCAAGTTAAATCAGCTGGTAAACAAGAATGGAGAATGGAATTTTGACCTGGAGGATTGTGACAACATTCTCCGGGTCGAAACCAAAAATATTGGAGCCCTTACCATCTCTTCCCTCCTCCAGAAAAATGGATTTGTTTGCGAGGAATTGCATTAATTTACGAAAAACCATTCCCCAGTCCCTGCGTTAGGTGGTTTCTAAAGTGAAAATGCAACTATACCTTTCCTAAAATTTGTAGGAAATTACATTCAATTCGTGGGTCTAAAAGTTAAATCTTCATCCTGCTAAAGATTTATTTTGCTCACTTGGATAAGGCCTCCCATTTACCGGAGGCCTTATCAATCAAGGCTCTTGAATCATTTTGCCATACCCTCATTAAAGGTCTGTTAAATATTTCACAAAATGAATCCCTTATAAAAAGTAGGACTTACGTTTTTTTTTCTATATTAGGAAAATATTATCAACCTCTTAACATAATGTCATTAATACATAGCATTTCGGAAGGTTACGATTATAATGATAAGAAAAGTTCTTCTCAGGATTTTTCGAAGTCTTTTGATTGTGCCATGGAATGGAAGCTGTTCTGTGACGGCAGTGAGTCTGCTTTTGTTAAGATATACAACCACTATTTCCAGTCTCTTTATAATTTAGGTCGGCAATTTTCAGGAGACACCGACCTCCTTAAGGATTGTCTTCAAGAAACTTTCATTTCCATTAGAAAAAAGAGACATGATCTACACAAGGTAATATCCGTAAAAGCTTTTCTAATTAAATGCTACCGAAACAAGATCATTACCGAGCAAAAGAAACAAAAGAAAAAGAATAAGAAGATGGACTTTGACCTAGCCAATGAATCTTTCGGTTTTTTGGTCACCCCATCCCATGAAAGCTTACTTGTAAACAAGCAGTTTCATACAGAACAGGTAACTTTAATACAAAATTCCCTGAACAAACTGACCCAAAGACAGCGTGAGGTAATTTATTACTTCTATTACAATGGGCTTTCGTATTCCCAAATTAAGGAGGTTATGGGCTTTTCCAGTGTAAGGGCCGTGAGGAATTTGATGTACCGATCACTTTCCGAGTTAAAAAAATATGCTGAGGCTCCAGTAAAACAACAATAGTCAATCTTGTTTCAAAACCTTGCCCTACACTTTCAAAAACCTTAGTTAATGCCGATATACTGGTCGCTAAATAATTCCACAATCAACCGAAAAATCAGTTTCGACATTCTACGCGCCACACCCATTTTTAGTGTTAAAAAATATACCGGATTCTCAACAAATCAAAAGCATATCTGCGTAGAAAACAGAATCTTGAATTTTTTTTTAAAAAAAAGTTAATCTTTTTTGATGTCATTTGAGAATTTTTGATGTCATATAGATATAGTGCCAAAGTTTATGGATTATCACGAACACGAATTGGAAGATTTCATGGCTGACCCAGAGTTTAGAAACTGGGTATTGAAGCCAAATCCTTCCAACCATTTCTTCTGGAAAAAATGGTTGGCTGCCAATCCGTGCAAAAAAAGAACGGTCTTGGTAGCAAGGGAAATCATCCTTTCTTTCAAATATCGTTCTTCAGAAGATATAGATCTTATCGATCAAGGCGAAATCCTTAAATCCATTTTGGCAAAGAGGGACACGCAGATTTTACCAAAGAAAACAAGTAGTTCCCTTATGGCATTCCAAGCCGCTGCCTGTGCTTTGATCATGGCAGCACTGACCATAGGAATGAAATGGTCTTCATCCACAGAGATTGTTCCCACATTCAGTCCCGCAAAACTTATTGTAAAGGAAAATTTCCGGGGACAAAAATCAAGAATCACACTGCCTGACGGGTCTACCGTATACCTTAATAATAACAGTAGGGTTTCCTACAGTTCGAGTTTTGTTCACAAAAGGGAGATTTTTTTAGAAGGAGAGGCCTTTTTTGAAGTGGTAAAAGATCCCTCGAGACCTTTCGTGGTCAACTCCAATGGTTTATTGACCAAAGCTTTGGGGACCTCCTTTAATATAAGGGCACCACAAGGAGAAAAAGTTGAAGTTGGACTGGTTACCGGAAAAATTTTGGTCTCCCCCGTCATATCGGACGAATCGGGCACAAAAGTCATTGAAGACCTTGGAGGCAAGGCAACTTATGATACCCATGACGGTAAATTGGACATATCCTCTTATCCCGACATGGATTTTTATCAGTGGACCAAAAGGATATTGGTATTTAAGGCAGCAAGCTTCAAGGAGGTCAAGGAAACCTTGGAAAACTGGTACGATGTGGACATTTCGGTACGAAACCTGAACAGGGCCATTACGTATACTGGAAAATTTCCGGCGGAAAGTTTGGAAAGCGTATTGGAACAAATGGCTTATGCTGAGCGCTTTTCCTTTAAAATGGACAAGAAAGACTCAAGAAAAATAACAATCAATTTTAATAACTGAAACCTTTAAACTTTAAATCTATGGGAATGAAAAACTCGACGTAAAAATAAGTTTGCTCCAAAGAAAATGGCACTTTCGATGGAGACAAACTTATCATCAAAAGTTCAATTAAAAAATATATCAACTAAACCGACGTAAAAGTATGAAATTTAAACTAACTAAAACGATCGCTGTGCTCTCAAGAATCTTTATTTTGCAACTAGTGTTTTGCTATTTTGCAATGGCCAATGAGGGGTATACACAAAGCTTGAAAGACATTTACCTCCAGTGGAATTCCGCTAAGCAAGTGGATGTATTGGATGTCTTTGAAGAAATTGAGAGTCAATCGGCTTTCAAGTTCAATTATGACGAAAGAGATGTCAACAGAAAGGCAAAACTCGTCATTACCTCAGGTTCATACTCTGTTTATGACCTGTTGGAACAAATAAGCCGGGAGGCCGCCCTTAATTTTAAAAGGACCAACAGTACTATTGCTGTTAGCCCAAGACCTAAGAAGGAAACTCCTGTAATTGTGGAAAAAGAGGTGGTTCAAAAAACAGTGACAGGTACTGTTACTGCAGCTTCAGATGGTATGCCCTTGCCTGGGGTGAGCATCTTGGTGCAAGGAACTACCAACGGTACCCAAACTGATTTTGATGGAAACTATACCATTGAGGTATCCCAAGGGGATGTCTTGGTATACTCCTATTTGGGAATGTTGTCCCAAAGTATCACTGTAGGTGCCTCCAACTCAATCGATATTGTAATGCAGGAAGACGCCAGCCAATTGGACGAGGTGGTTGTTACCGCATTGGGTATCAAGAGACAGGAAAAAACCCTAACGTACGCCCAACAGACCGTAAAGTCTGATGAGTTGACCAAAACAAGGGACCCCAACTTCATGAACGCACTTTCTGGTAAGACCGCAGGTGTTGAAATCAAGAAAAGTAGTTCAGGTGCTGGTGGTTCTACCAAAATTTTGCTTAGGGGTAACAAATCCCTTAGTGGAGACAGTTCCCCTCTATTCGTAATCGATGGTATCCCAATGGCCAACAACAAAGGAAACCAGCCCGGTATGTGGGGTGGTACTGACGGTGGTGATGGACTTTCCGCTTTGAACCCTGATGATATTGAAAGCATCAGTATCCTTAGAGGTGCCAATGCCGCTGTACTTTATGGTAGCCAAGGTGCCAATGGTGTTGTATTGATCACCACCAAAAGTGGTGCTGAAGGAAAAACTACCGTTACCGTTAACAGTAGCTACACTTTTGAGCACTATTTGGAATTGCCAGACCTACAGTTTAAGTATGGTGCTATTGGCAGCGCCAAAGAAAGCTGGGATACTACGCCAGGTAACTATGAAAGTGATTATGTTGAAGACTTTTTCCAAACAGGACACAACTTCTTCAACTCTGTAAGTGTTAGTGGTGGTACCGATAAGACCCAAGCGTATTTTTCTTATGGTAACATCAGTGCTTCAGGTATTACTCCAAATAACAAGTATTTGAAGAACAACTTTACCTTCAAGCAATCCACAAAATTGTTTGATGACAAGTTGACCATTACTTCAAACGTTATTGGAGCCTTTGAAAGTAGCCACAACAGATTGCCTTCAGGGTATTACCTAAACCCACTTACAGGAATTTACTTTTTCCCAAGAAACCGTAATTTCAGTGCTTACAAGGAAAATTACTCAGTTTTTGATCCTGTAAGAAACTTGGAGTCCCAAAACTGGTTTGTTTCGGATCACCACCAATCCAACCCGTATTGGATCATCAACAAGCAGCCTCAGATGAACAAGAGAGACCGTTTCATCGGTAACCTTACCCTGAGCTATGATATTGCTGATAACCTTAACATTCAGGCTAGGGCCAACTATGACTACTCAACTGTCTTGGCCGAGCAAAGACATGCAGCAACATCAAACTCTACCAACGTGCATCCAAACGGTGCTTGGAACTACAATAAGTATGAGGATAAATTGATCTATACCGATGTTATCTTGAACTATAACACCGATTTGACCAGTGACCTTAGTCTGAACGCTTCTTTGGGTGCCAGCCACCAAGAGACCGAGTACGGATTGGGTGTTTCTGTAAACACAGGTACTCTTGGATTGCTTTATCCTAACGAGTTCTATATGCAAAACCTTCCTACCAACGTTCCCGTAAGTTCCAATACTGCTGGAACAGTAGTAAAAGAAGGGGTTTTCTTGAACGCACAGTTTGGCTACAAGGAAATGTTGTTCTTGGATCTATCCGGACGTAACGACTGGGCTTCTACCTTCGCACTTACGGATAACGAGTCATACTTCTATCCATCTGTTGGTGTTACCGCCATTATGAGTGAAATGTTCACTATGCCTGAAGCTGTTAGCTTCTTCAAGCTTAGGGGATCTTGGACCCAGGTAGGTAACGAAATACCTTGGAACAGAATCGCCCCTCAAAATACTATTACAGCCAATGGCGGTGTAAGCAGGAACACTACAAGACCGTTCTATGATGCCGAGCCTGAAATCATTACCAGTGTTGAAGGAGGATTTGACTTTAGAATGTTCAACAACAGACTAGGATTGGATTTCACGTATTACTCCATCACCAGTACAGATCAGTACATCTCTGTTCCAACAATATCCGGAGAAGGAGGATTTACCAATGAATTTATCAATGCTGGTGAAATCAAGAACACAGGGGTTGAAATCACCTTGAACACTACTCCTATCCAATCACAAGACTTGGAGTGGAACTCTTCTTTGAACTTCACTTCCAACAAAAACGAAGTGATTGATATAGGACCGGATGATGAGAGAATCTATGACCTAGGTTCTTCTGAAGGATACTTCTCAAGACTTGTTGAAGGTGGTAGATACAACGACCTTTATGTGTACAAGTTCCTAAGGGACGATCAAGGCCGAATCATAATGAGCAACGGTACTCCAAGAAGATCAGATCTTCCTGAACTTATTGGTAATTTGGATCCTAAGTTCAGCTTGGGTTGGAACAACAGTGTTTCCTTCAAGCGCTTCTCTTTTGGAGCATTGATCAATGCCAAGTTCGGTGGAAAAGTATTCAGCCAGACCCAAGCCATGTTGGATGGTTATGGTGTGTCTCAAGTTACTGCTGATGCACGTGATGCCGGATCGGTAACCATAAATGCTGTTGATGATGAGACTGGAACCGCCATTACTAGTATTGATCCTGAATCTTGGTATAGAGCTATCGGTGACAGGAACGGTGTTGGTGAGGCATATGTCTACGATCGTACCAACATTAAATTGAGCCAGCTTTCCGTTGGATACAACTTTGATATGTCCAATTCAAGTTTGCCTTTCAAAGCAGCTAGTTTGTCATTCATAGGAAACAATCTGTTCTTTTTCTACAAAGATGCCCCATTTGACCCTGAATTGGCGATGAACACGGGTAGAAGTGCACAAGGTTTGGATAACTTTAACTTGCCATCCACAGGAACCTATGGGTTTAACCTAAAACTAACTTTCTAAAAAATACAGTATGAAAAAGTTTTTATATCTATTAACTCTGGTAGCGGCTGTTAGTTCATGTACCGACAATTTCGAGGACCTGAACACCAACCCTTACCAGATATCCAATGAGTCATTGCAACAGGATTTTAACCACGTCGGTGCTTATTATCCTTCAATGCTCGCCCAGATTTTTGGTAATCAGGTTGACCACAACTTGACCAATGCTTCATATGCCCAGCACTTGGCGCAACCCACTGTGTTTGTACAGAATGTGAACAATACCACTTACTACATTACGTGGAACGGGTATTGGAACCGTCAGTACAATAACATCATGGCTCCGGCCAAACAGGTGATTGATATTGCCGAAGCAGATGGCTACACCATGTTCGCAGAATGGGCCAACTTGATCAGGATTATCTCTATGTCAAGGGCAACAACCTTTTACGGGCCTGTAATCTATACGCAATATGGCAACGAAGGTCCTGGAGTCTATGACAGTGAGCCTACATTGTACGCTGCATTTTTCAGCGATTTGGATAGGATCATTGCCGAGTTCAGTGCCAATACGGACTATACTGGTCTTAGTGCCTTTGATGCTACGTATGGTGGTGACGTGTCCCAGTGGGCCAAGTTTGCCAACTCATTACGTTTGCGTTTGGCCATGCGTATCTCCAAAGTAGATCCTGCCTTGGCCAAGACCCAAGGAGAAAAAGCTTTGGCCGATCCAGTAGGATTGATTGAGACTAACGGGGATAACATGAATATTTTCTTGTATGGAAACAAGTTCCACCCTGCACAGATTTGCTTCGAGTGGAATGATACCCGTATGAGTGCCACTATGGAATCCATTTTGGTAGGATATCAAGATCCCAGGATCCATGCGTTCTTCGATCCAGTATCAGATTTATCTTTGGTGGCCGATCACCCAGACTGGCCATACAAAGGTATCCGTAATGGAGCCTTTCTTGTTGCCAAGGATGACCATACTCCATTCTCCACTATCGACATTGACTTTAACGATCCCGCTAAAGTTACCTCGCGTAAATTGTTGAGTGCTGATGAAGTACATTTCATAAAGGCTGAAGCCGCATTGCGTGGTTGGGCCGGTGCCGGTGACGCACAGACCAACTACGAGAATGGAGTGAAAGCCTCCTTTGAGCTTTGGGGTGCCGGTGGTGTAGACGCTTATCTTGCTGATAACGCCAGTTTGCCCATTGATTATGATGATCCAGTTGAGACTGGTGACGTCAACGATTTTGTCAACCAGATCACCAACACCATTGCGTGGGATGAGGCTGCTAGCGATGAAATCAAGTTGGAGAAAATCATTACCCAAAAATGGATTGCTTCTTACACCAATGAAATGGAAGCTTGGGTAGATTTCAGAAGAACTGGATATCCTAAACTGCCACCAGTATACCAAAACAGTAGTAATGCTGACTGGGGTGTTGTTCCTACAGGAGAATTCATCAAAAGGATGCCTTTTATAAACGGTGAACGTCAGAACAACCCCTCAGGTGTTGCGGACGCAACCGCCAAACTTGGTGGTCCGGATGAGATCAATACCCGCCTATGGTGGGATACCGGAGGTCCCAACTTCTAAATAAATGGGAAAACCCAAAAAAAACCTGTGGGATTCCCCACAGGTTTTTTCTTTTTGATACAACCTAATTTCAATTTCAATCCCTCAAAAAATGCGCTTTACGTATATCATTGGTGTGATAGGTGCCCTGGCACTTACCTCATGCCTAAAGGATAACTCTGCCCAATTGTTTTCTAAAATGTCTTCTTCCGATACAGGTATCAAGTTTAAAAACCTGGTCAAGGAAACCGATGATCTCAATATCCTCACCTATGGCTATATCTATAATGGTGGTGGCGTGGCTGTAGGCGATATTAACAACGACGGATTGATGGACCTCTACTTCACCGGAAGTATGGTGGGTAGTAGATTATATCTGAACAAAGGCAACTTTGAGTTCGAGGAAATCGCCGAAAAAGCAGGCGTTTTTGCCGAAGGGCTCTGGAACACCGGAACATCCATGGCCGATGTGAACGGTGACGGATTGGTGGACATTTATGTATGCCGCTCTGCAGCAAAAGATGCTCCAAAAAGAAAAAACCTATTGTTCATCAACAACGGAGACCTCACTTTTACCGAAAAGGCCGCTGATTACGGCTTGGACGACATGGGATACTCCACAGAAGCCAATTTCTTTGACTACGACAAAGATGGCGACCTTGATGTGTTTGTACTCAACCATTCCGTACAACCCTATTCAAGTTTTAGAAACACTTCCAAAGAATTGCGGTCCGAATACATTCCTGAATACGCAGACCGTTTATACCGGAACGACAACGGCAAATTCACCGACATCAGTTCCGAAGCTGGAATCATTTCCAGCGTGCTGGGATTTGGTTTGAGCGTGTCCATAGGCGACATCAACAATGATGATTGGCCAGACATGTACATCTCCAATGACTTTCATGAACACGACTTTTTATATCTAAACAATGGCGACGGTACTTTTACCGAAAGCCTAAAAAAATATATGGGCCATACCTCCTATTTCTCTATGGGTTCAGATGTGGCCGACATCAACGGGGATGGTAAACTGGACATTGTGACCCTTGATATGCTGCCCGAAGGGAACTTTAGGCAAAAAATGGTCTCCGGACCGGACAACTATGACAAATACGAGTTTCTGGTAAAATCCGATTTTCACCACCAGTATATGCGCAATATGTTGCATATAAACAATGGCAACTCGTTCTCCGAAGTAGGACAGCTTTCCGGAATCCATGCCACAGATTGGAGCTGGGCACCCCTACTCACCGACTTTGACAATGATGGCCTTACCGACCTTTTTGTCACCAATGGTCTTAAACGGGACTATACCAATATGGACTTCATGAACTTTGCCGTTCAAAAACGTCTGGAAGAAATGGATTCTGGCGTGGATATGGCCATAAAGGACCTGCTCCAAGAAATACCATCCTCCATTGAGGAAAATTATGCCTACAAGAACCTTGGACATCTCCAATTTGAAAAAGAGACCACAGCCTGGGGCTTGGGAGGAAAATCACTCTCCAGTGGGGCCGCCTATGTTGATTTGGACAATGATGGGGATTACGATCTTGTGGTAAACAATATGGATGAAGAAGCCTTTATCTACCGTAACAATGCGGAAAAAGTCACACAAAACAACCATCTCAAGGTACAATTAAAAGGAAAAGGGAAAAACACCTTGGCCATTGGCTCCAAAGTGATCCTTAAAGCGGACACCTTAAATCTTCAACATGAGCTGTATACCTCAAGAGGGTTCCAATCCTCTGTGGACCCCTCCATAATTTTCGGACTTGGAACCATAGATACCATTGCTGAGCTTAAGGTTATCTGGCCCGATGGTAGCATCACCCAAAAAAATAATCTTGCCGTAAACCAAACGCTGCATTTAGACCAAAATGAGGCAACGGTACAGGAAAATACCGTGGAAGAAATACCAACGCTATTCACAGATATCACACAAGACAGCCTGGTTGCCTTCAACCACAAGGAAAATAAATACATTGACTTTGAAAGGGAAGTACTCCTCCCCCATATGCTCTCCACCCAAGGCCCTAAATTGGCCGTTCAGGACGTCAATGGCGACGGTTTGGAGGACATTTACATTGGTGGCGCAAAAGACCAGGCCGGTGCATTGTTCATTCAGACACCCAACGGCAGCTACCTTTCCAAAAATGAAGCAGTTTTTGAAGGTGACAGCAAGTTTGAGGACATTGGGGCCGTTTTCTTCGATGCCAATGGTGATTCGCTACCCGATCTCTATGTGGTAAGCGGCGGAAATGAATACGATACCCTCCCGGGAAATTATACAGATAGACTTTACATCAATCTAGGCAATGGCCGATTTGAAAACCAAAGCACACTTCTTCCCAAATTGAGCTTTAGTGGCTCATGTGCCGTTGTGGGCGATGTGGATGGAGATGGGGACCAAGACCTCTTTATTGGTGGTCGCTTGGAACCCGGACGATATCCATTGGCGCCCAAAAGTCAGATTCTTTTGAACGATGGAAAAGGAAACTTCTCCGATGGCACCGATGCCATTCTTGGTGAAAATTCCAATTTGGGAATGATCAACGATGCTGTGTTCACGGATTTCAATGCAGATGGCAATTTGGACCTTATTGCAGTTGGGGAGTTCACCCCGGTAATCTTCCTAGCCAACAAAAATGGAAAACTTGTACCGGAAACCCCTGAAGGGCTGCAAAACTCTGATGGCTGGTGGAACAGCATCACTCCCATTGACATCGACAATGATGGCGATATGGACTATGCACTGGGCAATTTTGGTCAAAATTCCCAATTGAAAGCCAGTGATACGGAGCCTGTTACCCTTTATGCGGATGATTTTGACGACAACGGCTCTTTGGACCCCATTCTTTGCTGTTATCTGGGTGGAAAGAACCACCCTGTTTATTCCAAGGACGATATTGGCTCCCAATTGGCCTACCTGAAGAGCAAATATGTCAATTTTGCCGACTATGCCTCCCAGACCGTTTCCGAGGTTTTGGGCGAGGACAACTTGGCCCGGGCACAAAAATTTGAGGCCCACACCTTTAAAACATCCATTTTAAGGAACAATGGCAATGGCTTCAGTTTGGAACCACTGCCCATTGAAGCACAGTTCGCTCCAATTTATGCCATAGTCCCTTTTGATGTGGAAGGTGATGGTGATACCGACCTGATGCTATTTGGTAATTTCTTTGAAACCAGGGTCAAATTCGGCAGGTATGATGCCAACCATGGACTTGTACTCATCAATGACGGGAGCGGTCATTTCACCACAGTGGAACAGTCCAAGACCGGTATGAATATCTCTGGACAGGTGCGGGATGCCAAACTTCTAAATGGTTCAACTCTTCTTGTGGCCCAAAACAATGGCCCGCTATTGCTATATAAAAACAACTCGACAAACTAAAAATGAAACTTTTTCTTTACTCAGGCCTCCTACTCTTTTTTATAAACGGATATTCCCAGGCTACCATTACCGAGGAAACCATGGTACTGGACACCTATGGGTTTGACACGCCAAACCCGGCCCCAATTCTTACGGAAAACCCAAAAATTTACCCCTATTTCAAGTATGAGGGCTATTCCCACACATCCACAAAGAAAAACTGGAATGTGGTGAAGTTGGAAAACGAGTATATCGAAGTTTACATACTGCCCGAGATTGGTGGAAAAGTTTGGGGCGCTGTGGAAAAGAGCACAGGAAACGAGTTTTTATACAAAAATGAAGTGGTAAAATTCAGGAACATTGCCATGCGAGGACCTTGGACCTCGGGCGGTATTGAATTTAACTTCGGTATCATTGGACACCATCCCGCAACAGCCACTCCTGTGGATTACATGACCCGAACCAATAGCGATGGCAGTGTAAGCTGCGTGGTGGGAAATTTAGATCTTCCTTCAAGAACCTATTGGCAGGTAGAGATCAAACTGGAAAAAGACAAGGCCTATTTTGAAACCAATGCATCATGGTACAATGGAACGCCATTAGATCAGTCCTACTACAATTGGATGACCGGTGCAGCCGTAGCCACAAATGACCTAGAGTTCTTTATTCCCGGAAATGGATATTTGGAACACAACGGTACTTGGGAGAAATGGCCCATTGATGATCAGGGAAGAAACCTGGCCCTCTACAAAAACAACGATTTTGGACCTGCAAAATCCTATCATATTGTAGGTGACTACCAAAACTATTTTGGAGGATACTACCACGACAGAAACGTAGGTTTTGGCCATTTGGCTCCTTATGAGCAAATGCCCGGTCAGAAACTATGGCTATGGGCGCTATCGCGTTCCGGAGGCATTTGGGAGGACCTGTTGACTGATTCTGACGGACAATATATCGAATTTCAGGCAGGGCGTTTGTTCAACCAGTACTCTCCCGGGGCTGAAAATCCTATAACACAGGCCAATTTTGACCCGTATGTCATGGATTCTTGGAGCGAACAATGGTTCCCCATCAAACAAATCGGTGGTATGGAAGCCGCTTCAAAATATGGGGTGCTCAACGTGGAACGCAACGGGAATTCGGCCTATTTGGGAATCAATGCGCTTCAAGCCTTTGATGAGCCCTTACAGATCTTGGTAAACGGAAAAGAAGTGTCCGTTGAAAACCTTCGATTACAACCCATGCAGGTTTTTGAAAAGACCATTGCCTGCAAGGATACCGATATCTTGGAAGTCAATCTCGGGAAAGGGAAGCTGTACTACACGTCAAAGAGTAAAACCTTGCTTAAAAGAAGCTTTGAGCAAGATGCCGACCTGAAGATTTCAGAAGTGGAAAAACTATACCATGAAGCTTCGGAAGCCATTAAGTTCAGGGAATATGCCGCAGCCGAAGAACAATTGAAAGCGCTTTTGGCCTTGGACCCCTCCCATCCTGGAGGATTGGCCCTCAGTTCCATTTCGGAATACCGAAAAACCAATTATAGCAAGGCCTTGGACTATGCAAACAAGGGCCTACAGCTGGATATCTATAACCCAACCGCCAATTATTTATCCGGAATAGCCTATTGGGCCCAAAATGATGCCCTAAACGCTTTGGAAGCTTTTGGATGGTCCGCAAGATCCATACAATACCGTTCTGTTTCGTATGCGCAGATGGCGGAAATCCATTTGCACGAAGGCAATCTGCAAACTGCCGAGGACTATGCCAAAAAAGCCTTGGATTACAATCAACATAATCTCAATGCAAGACAAGTTCTCTTGGTTGTACATAGGAAGATGGCCAACACCAACGCCTTCAATCAACAAATCCAAGAAATTTCCAAAATCAGCCCCATCAACCATTTTGCGGCCTTTGAGCAAATACTTCTATCGCAAAAAGACCCAAGCAACGTGCTGGAGGGCATTCAAAACGAATTTCCCAACGAGACGCTGTTGGAACTTGCCCTCTCCTATATCAATTTAGGTCAGCAAGAAGCCGCCACCCAAGTGTTGGGCATAACAAAAGATCTCAAGTCCAAACTTCTCATGGCGTACTTGGACCGAAACAGTACAACCGGCAAGAGTGCCGAACTTTTGGATGGACTTTCCAAACAGTCCCCGAATTTTGTATTTCCGTACAGAAGGGAAACGCTACCCGTTCTGGAATGGGCTGCTTCAGCCAACCCAAATTGGAAGTTCAAATATTATTTGGCGCAAAACTACTTGTCCGTTGGTTTGGATGATAAGGCAAAAAATGCCCTTGAGGAGTGTGGTGAAGCACCAGACAATGATACGTTCTACAGATTTAGGGCAAAAGTGTTCCAAAATGAACCTTATGCCGTTCAGCTAAAGGATTATGAGAAAGCCCTTGAACTCAATAACGGCTATTGGAAAAATTGGGACGATCTTATGCTTTTCTTTTTGAAGCACGACAAAAATGAAGCTGCGGCCAACTTGGGGAAAAAGGTGGTTCAAAAGTTTCCGAAGAACTACAACGTGGGATTAAGCTATGCAAAGGCCCTAGTGGCCACCAATGCATATCCCAAAGCGATTTCAATCCTCAACAATATCCAGATATTGCCTTTTGAACATGCTTCCGAAAGTAAAAGGGTCTATACCCAGGCACATCTGTATCAAGCCAGAAAGTATATGGCCAAAAATCAGTTTTCCAGGGCCATCCCCTTATTGGAGGCGTCAAAAAAATGGCCGGAAAACTTAGGTGTGGGTGCTCCCTACAATCCTGATGACAGAATGGCCAACTACTTATTGGGGCTTTGCCATTCCAACATGGGAAATACCTCAAAAGCCAATGCCGCTTTTAAAGAAGTGGCCGATTATGAAACCGCAAGTGTCCCTAGGCTAAATGATATTTTTTCTGCTTTGGCCATGAAAAAGTTGAACCAACAGGATTCCTTGCAAAAACTTTTGGAAAAAATTAAGTCGGGTGCGGCCAAAAACCAGAATGCCGCCATCGTTTGGGCCTTGTACAACCAAAATACGGACCAGGCCAAAAACCTAATGGTTTCAGAAGGTACGGATGAAAGACTGATAGACATTTTAACGGATTTATAATTTAAAAGAGTATGGTTTTCAAGCACAAAATCAGGAGCATTATTCTTTCCTTGGGCGTTGTTTTTTGTTTGACGCAATGCACGGAACCGGGACGTGATGGAGGACTTTTTCTGCCCGATGGTTTCGCCTCTGTGGTGGTTGTGGACAGTATTCCTGAAAGGGTACGCCACATGGATGTGACCGAAGATGACATCCTTTACGCCAAACTCAGAAACTCCAAAGAAGATGGTGTTGTAGCGGCTTTACAGGATACTGATGGCAATGGCGAAGCGGATATCATCGAAAAATTTGGCGGAAGCAATGGTCCCCAACGTTGGAGCTATGCCACTGCCATGCGAATCTATAATGGTTACATCTACTACAGCTCGGAATTGGTGGTCTATCGACAAAAACTCAAGCCTGGTTCCCTAGTTCCGGAAGGAGAAGTCGAGGTGGTTTTGACCGATGACCATGAGCATGGAAAACACGAGCACATTGCCAAACCAGTGGCCTTTGATAATGAAGGAAACATGTATGTACCCTTTGGAGCACCCTCAAATGCGTGCCAAGACCCAAAGCGTACCCCGGGTGTTCCCGGAATGGATCCCTGCCCGCAATTGGAAGACCATGGGGGTATCTGGAAGTTTGATGCCAACAAGTTGGAGCAGACCCAAAAAGATGGGGTAAAATATGCAACGGGCATTAGAAGTGTGGTAGCCCTTACTTGGAACCCTACCGACGGCGAACTCTATGGGGTAATGCACGGAAGGGACGATCTTTTGCGTTTATGGCCCGACAAATACACCCCATGGGAAAGTGCGCTTTTGCCCTCAGAGGAATTCATGAAAATCACCGAGGGGTCGGACTTTGGGTGGCCGTACTGCTATTATGACCAAATCAAGGGTAAAAAAGTCTTGGCTCCAGAATACGGTGGGGATGGTGAAATTATAGGAAGATGTGACCAGTACGAAGACCCTATCATGGGTTTTCCAGGGCATTGGGCCCCCAACGATGTGGTTTTTTATCAAGGGGATCAATTTCCCGATCGCTATAAAAATGGGGCTTTCATTGCCTTCCATGGATCCACCAATAGGTCTCCTTACCCCCAATCGGGTTATTTTGTAGGCTTTGTCCCTTTCAAAAATGGCAAGCCCAGTGGGGATGTAGAAGTATTTGCCGATGGTTTTGCCGGCGTGGACCCTCTAGTAAGCGTAAGGGATGCGGTATATCGCCCCATGGGAATTGCTTTTGGCCCCGATGGTTCCATGTACATCTCCGATTCTGTAAAAGGAAAGATTTGGAAAATCATCTTTAATGGCGACCGCAACAATTTTGGGGAAGAGCAATTATTGGCCATGGAAGACCGCAAGAAACTCTCCCACATCAGGACCCCCGATAAAATCAAGGACAACCTCATTTCAGGAGGACTGGTGGGAGGCCCAAAGGCATATCAGACCTATTGCAGTGCGTGCCACCAACGAAATGGTAAAGGAGCGCCGGGTAGATTCCCTCCCCTTACCGGTACCGATTGGGTAACCGGAGACAAGGAAAGACTCATCAGTGTAGTGCTTCGGGGTATGGAAGGCAGCCTAAAAGTGGGAGATGAAGTGTACAATGGCATGATGCCCCAACACAGCTTTTTGAGTGACCAAGAAATTGCCGAGGTACTCACCTACATTAGGTCCAATTTTGGTAATGACGCCAGTTCTGTAAGTAAAAATGAAGTGACCAAATTAAGGGAACAACTCCAGGAGAGTGGTGAAAATGGTCCAATACAAGTGCAAACAGATTAACATTTATAAATAAAACCAACTTATGAAAACAAAAATTCTTTGGATAGGGAAATTGTATGCAACATCCTTCATCTTCTTATTTACCATGGTGACCATGGCCCAAGATTATGACATCTTGATTAAAAATGGGCATTTGATCGATGCCAAAAACAACATTGACAAAGTCATGGATGTTGCCATAAAAGATGGCAAAATTGCTGAAGTTTCCAATAGCATATCCAAAAACAAAGCCAAGACCGTAATCGATGCCAAGGGACTTTATGTAAGTGCCGGCTTGATAGACATCCATAGCCATAATTTTTATGGTACCGAATCCAATGCTTATTTGAGCAATGGTTTTTACGCTGTTCCACCAGATGGTTTCACCTTCAGAAGCGGTGTTACCACAGTTGCCGATGCCGGGGGTGCCGGTTGGAGGAACTTCAGACAGTTTAAAGAGCAGGTGATCGATAGATCCAAAACCAGGGTACTGTCGTTTTTGAACATTGTAGGTTCTGGAATGAAAGGTGGCCCTATAGAGCAAAACCTAAGTGATATGGATGCCCGGATGACCGCCATGGTAGCCAGACAGTTTCCCAACGATGTGGTTGGGGTAAAATTGGCACACTTCAGTGGATTTGATTGGACACCCGCAGAAAGGGCTGCAGAGGCAGGAAGACTTGCCGATATCCCGGTTATGATCGACTTTGGTGGAAGTGAGCCCGAATTGTCTTTGGAAACACTCTTCATGGAAAAATTACGTCCTGGAGATATTTTCACCCATGCCTATGGTCACGTAGATGGCCGTACCCCCATTGTGGATGAAAATGGAAAAGTAAGGGACTATGTTTTTGCCGCACAAAAAAGAGGGATCATTTTTGACGTAGGCCATGGTGGTGGAAGTTTTGTTTTCGAGCAAGTTGTTCCAGCCATGGAGCAAGGTCTGAAACCCAATTCCATCAGTACCGACCTTCACACTGGAAGTATGAATGGAGGAATGAAGGATATGGCCAATATCATGTCCAAGTTCCTAAACTTGGGTATGTCGCTAAGCGAAGTTATCGCCGTATCAACTTGGGAACCCGCCAAGATCATTCAACGTACCGATTTAGGACATATTTCTGTAGGGGCTGTAGCCGATGTTACCGTATTAAACCATAAAAAGGGAGAATTCGGATTCATCGACACCAGGAATACCAAAATGGAAGGAGATCAGAAAGTAGAATGCGAACTCACCATCAGGGATGGTAAAGTGGTCTACGACCTCAACGGTCTTTCAAAACCAGCTTGGAGCAAATAGTGAATCCGTATTTCAATAAAAACAAATCCAATAAATAGTAAGAACATTTTTAATATAAACAACCAAAGATTATGAGCAGAAGAAAAGTTTTAAAAACGCTTTCCGCCCTACCCGTTGCGGGCGGATTAATGGGAACCGGATTGTTGTCCGCAAAAACCCTGGAAACAACGGTCACCCAAACCGCGGGCCGGAATTTCTTCAAGGAGTTGGGCGTACGTACATTTATCAATGCTGCAGGTACCTATACCTCCATGACCGGATGTCTAATGAGAAAAGAAGTGACCGATGCCATTAAATATGCAACCACTGAATACGTAAACCTGGACGATCTACAGGACAAGGTTGGTGAACGTATTGCCGAATTGCTCGATTGTGAGTATGCAACCGTTTCCTCCGGGTGCTTTGGAGCCATGACCATTGGATTGGCCGGTGTTATCTGCGGAATGGACAACAAAAAGGTAAGCCAGCTTCCTGACACAACCGGATTGAAGAATGAGGTTATTGTACAAAAAGGACATGCCATTGGATATACCCATGCCCTATTGAACACTGGAGCAAAAATTGTTGAGGTGGATGGTGTCAAGGAATTGGAAAAAGCCATCAATAAAAACACGGCAATGTTTTGGTTCCTTAATGCAAACACCGCTAACGGTAAAATTAAGCACGAGGAATTTGTAGCCCTTTCCCAAAAGCATGGTATTCCTTGTATGATTGATTGCGCTGCTGATGTACCTCCAGTGGAAAACTTGTTCAAGTACACCAAATTGGGCTTTGACTTGGTATGCTTTTCAGGAGGAAAAGGAATCCGTGGACCTCAGAGTGCCGGGCTTCTATTGGGTAAGCGTAAGTACATTGAGGCTGCAAGATTGCACTGCCCACCAAGAGGTACTACCATTGCCAGGGGTATGAAAGTGAACAAGGAGGAAATTTTGGGTATGTTGGTTGCTTTGGAGGTTTACTTGTCCAAAGACCACGAACAAGAATGGAAACTTTGGGAAAGCCAAATCGAATTGATCAGTGAAAGTGCCAAATCCGTTGCAGGTGTTGAGACTGAAATCCATGTACCTCCAGTTGCCAACCATGTACCCAGCTTAAGGGTGACTTGGGATGAGAGCATTGTGAAAATCACAAAAGAGGAAGCCCGTAAACAACTTCGTGAAGGTCACCCATCCATCCAAACCGTTGGAGGTAAGGATGATATAGGTATTACCACTTGGATGATGGACCCAGGACAAGAACGCATTGTTGCACAACGCTTGAAGGAAATATTGGCTAACGCATAAATAAGTCTGATATGAAACGTACAATCGCTTTTCTTGCCGTGGTCTTGATAGGAGCTGTCTCCTGTCAACCCAAACAAGAAAATTCAACCACAGTTGAAAATGAACCCGTAAAAAAAGAGGAAGTGATTGATCCCAGTTATAATCCTGAGGCCAAAATTCAGGAGTTGGGCATAACCTTGAGTGAACCTTCTCCCCCAGTGGCCAATTATGTGAATGCCGTCCGTGTAGGGAACTTGATTTTCCTTGCTGGAAAAGGTCCCCTTAAACCCGATGGCAACAACATCACTGGAAAAGTTGGGGACAATCTTTCCATTGAGGAAGGGTACGAAGCAGCTCGAATTACGGGAATCAACCAACTCTCCGTTCTGAAAGGGGAATTGGGCAACCTCAATAAGGTGAAACGTGTCGTAAAAGTGAAGGGAATGGTGAATGCCGCTCCCGATTTTACGGACCACCCCAAGGTAATCAATGGGTATTCCGATCTAATGGTCGCCGTTTTCGGTGAGCGTGGAAAGCATGCCCGGGCTGCCGTGGGAATGGGTTCTTTGCCTAGCAATATTGCGGTTGAAATTGAAATGATAGTAGAGGTACAAGACTAGATCAACCAACACTATATAAAAGGGAAGGTAGAATTGCTCTTATGGGCAATTCAATCTTCCCTTACTTTTTTCAGCTCTTGGATATACTCCCTTGGTGATTTTCCCGTGTATTTCCTGAACACCGTTGAAAAGTATTGCGAAGAATTAAACCCCAAAGCATAGGCCACCTCGGTCACCGAAGACTCCATGGGCAATATTTCTTTGGCTTTTTCCATACGTTTTCGGTTGATGTACTCTTTTGGGGTATTCCCTGTGTTCAGCTTAAACCATGCCTTAAAATACCCTGTGGACACCTGGATCAGGTCGGCCAGTTCATCCACATACATATTTCGATATAGATTCTTCTCTATAAAATCGTCTATCAGTATAACCCGTTGGGAAACCTCAGTATCCAGTTTCCGTTGGGAAAGGTCCAAAGTGTCCAATAAGAGACGAAGTAACAGGGCCTCCCTTCGAATTTCACCCAAATCCATTGCTTTATGGGTGGACAGGGCAAACAGTTCCACCAACAGCTCCTTGACCTGCTGCGCACCTCTAAAAGGTATATTGGAAGCCTCCTCCAACCTTCGTAAAAGCAAACCACTTTTTGTTTGGGGAAGATGGCATAGCTTTTCCCCTTGCCCGGAAAGTTTCAACTGTATCCAATACAGCTCACCCTTTTCCTCGGGCATCCCACCGGTGTCATGGGCCCTATTGGGAGGGACTATTAAAATGTCACCGCCTTTTAGGTAATGTCTGTGGCCTTCCACGATATACTGTTGCACCCCATCAAGGCAATAACAAATTTCAATCATATCCGCATGGAAATGGGTTTCCAAACCCGGATTTGCCCTTGCATACCTGTAATGCCCAAATTGTTCCACCCTCGGAATGCGGTGCTGATAGGGCAAAAGAACGGTTCGGGTGGATATCTCTTTCATCAAATGTTCAAAAAAGTAAGGTTGTACAAAAATAGTAGCTATTTTGGATTGGAGTTCTGATTTTTGGAAAAACGAAATATCATGGAAAATATCAAAGAAACTTTCAGCGTAGAAGGCTATGTGGCCATCCCTTCACTATTGACAGCCCATGAGGTAGAGGAACTACGAAGCATATACAATCAACTCTTATCCGAAACAGATAAGACCAAAGGGTTGCGCAGTGACTTGGCGGGCAGCACCAATGGCGATGGTAAAAAAGTAGAGCGCATCACCCAAATTATGCGACCCAGTATGATCGAGGAAAAACTAATGGCACATAATGCCTATAAAAAAGCCTCGGAATGGGCCAAGCATTTGCTTGGAGAGGACATGGAACTTGATTTTGATATGTTGATCAATAAAGCACCCCATACTGACACCGAAACACCATGGCACCAAGATGCTGCCTACTGGATTGATTTGCCAGATAAGCGAGCCGCAAGCTGTTGGATTGCATTGGACCATGTGCATGAGGCCAATGGTTGTATGTGGTTTTTGCCAGTTGATGAAAAGGAAGTGCTCCCCCATCAAAGTTTACCTGGAGGTGGAGCCCTTTATTGTGAAGCCGATACCGCGAATGCCAAACCCATTCCTTTGCAGGCCGGTGGATGCACCTTCCATGATGGGCATACCCTGCATTACAGTAAGGGCAACCGTACAGATGGACAACGCAGGGCATTGATTTTGAATTTCAGGCCAAAACAGATGATCCTTTTGGAACGGGAAAAGGGAATGGACCATACGGGCAATCGCGAAAAAAGGAGTTAACAACCAGTACCGCATGATTACCCAAAACAAAGTGACCTTATCATCCATAATGGAAGAGGTCTGATTTACATGTTGTTTGGCTCCACAATTAACTTTGATTCCGTTTTCCAAAAACCTCATTGTTGTCAATGGATAGGTATATTTCTGTAGTCAAAATAAAAAGTAATTGTAAAAAATAATATGCATAGGTGAGTGAAAATTCTGTATTTTTAAAAGAATTTAGAATCCTCAAGCCGCCTAATGCCTCCAAAAAAGTTTCCTTTTTTTAAACAGTTGGATCAAATGGATTGTGGGCCAACCTGCCTACGCATGATATCCAAGTTTTATGGAAAGGAACATCCGATTGATTATCTTCGGCAGAAATCCAATATTACCAAAGCAGGGGTTTCCTTGGGAGGGATTGCCGAAGCTGCAGAGGAAATAGGTTTTCACACCATAGCGGTAAGTCTTGGATATAACGATCTGGAGAGTGAAGCCCCTTTACCCCTCATAGCCCATTGGAGGCAGAGACATTTCATTGTTGTATATAAAATAGACAAGGATAATGTTTACATTGCAGACCCGGCCCACGGGCTATTACAGTATTCAAAAGAGGATTTTGTCGCGGGTTGGATAGGACAAGGCGCCAACATTGATACATCAGATGGATATCTGTTGCTGCTGGAGCCTACACCAAAATTCTATGAAGCCGAAATTACTGAAAAAAAGGACTACGGTTTCAAATTTCTATTTTGGTATTTTAAACCCTACAAGAAATATATTATTCAGCTTTTTATAGGGCTCACCGTAGGTAGTCTATTGCAATTGATCTTTCCTTTTTTGACACAGGCTGTGGTGGATTACGGAATCAACTATCAAAACCTCAACTTTATATATTTAATCCTGATTGCACAGCTCACACTTTTTATCTCCCAAACCAGTGTGGATTTAATTAGGGGGTGGATCTTGCTTCATATGACCAGCCGGATCAACATTAACCTTATTTCAGATTTTCTGATAAAGTTGATGCGATTGCCCATTTCCTTTTTTGATTCCAAGAACACGGGGGACATTATCCAAAGGATCTATGACCACGACAGGGTCCAAAATTTCCTGTCCAGCACTACCCTGAATACACTGTTCTCTGCTTTCAACCTTATCATCTTTGGAATAGTCCTGGCGTATTACAACCTTACCATATTTATCATTTTTATTACGGGGTCTGCCATCTATGTGGGCTGGACGCTCCTGTTCCTGAAAAGACGTGCAGTACTCGACTATAAAAGATTTGACCAGTCTGCAAACAACCAAAGTAGCATATACCAGCTCATTTCAGGGATGCAGGAAATAAAACTCAATGGATCTGAACGGCGAAGAAGATGGGAATGGGAGGCCATACAGGTTAAATTATTCAAAGTATCCATTAAGAGTCTGTCCCTTTCACAAACCCAGAATTCCGGGGGGCAGTTCTTCAATGAGCTCAAGAACATTTTCATAACCTTTGTGGCCGCCAAATCCGTTATTGATGGGGAGCTTACCTTGGGTATGATGCTATCCATACAGTACATCATTGGGCAGCTGAATTTGCCCATCAATAATTTCATCACCTTTATACAAACGGGTCAAGATGCCAAGATCAGTCTGGAAAGGTTGGCCGAGATCCACACTAAAAAGGATGAGGAAGATTCCAAGGAACATTACATCAGTGAACTGCCCAACCATAAGACCATAAAACTCAAGAACCTGAGCTTTAGGTACGGTGGCAAAACATCTCCCATGGTGTTAAAAAACATCAACTTGGAAATTCCCGAGGGCAAGGTAACCGCCATTGTCGGGGCCAGTGGAAGTGGGAAGACCACCTTGATCAAGCTTTTATTGAAGTTTTATGACCCCACTGAAGGAAGTATTTCCATTGGCAATACGAAACTCAAAAACATCAGCACCCATTTTTGGAGAAAAAACTGTGGTACCGTGATGCAGGATGGATTTATATTCGGTGATACCATTTCCCGGAACATTACGGAATCGCAATCAGAAGGTACGGTAGACAAAACCAAACTGTCCCATGCCGCCCACGTGGCCAATATTGATGATTTCATTGAAACCCTTCCTTTGGGGTACCAAGCAAAAATCGGTAGCAGCGGGACCAATATCAGTGGGGGTCAAAAACAACGTGTTTTGATTGCCCGATCGGTTTATAAAGACCCTGATTTCATTTTTTTTGATGAAGCTACCAGTGCTTTGGATGCAAATAATGAAAAGGTCATCATGGAGCGGCTCAAGGGTTTCTATAAAGGTAAAACGGTTGTCGTCGTAGCACACAGGCTAAGCACCGTAAAAAATGCCGATCAAATCGTTGTACTGGACAATGGGGAGGTCATTGAACAAGGAAACCATAAGAAATTGGCAGCTGAAAAAGGAATGTACTATACCTTGGTAAAGAACCAACTGGAATTAGGGAACTAGCAAAAAATGGAAGCAAACAAAAACGGAATGGACAATTGGGACGAACGTTCCGACCAGGTACGGGAAATCTTGGGCAAGGCTCCAAACTGGGTCATTCGCTTTGGGATAACCTTGGTCTTCATTATCATCTTCCTGTTGCTGTTGGGAGCTTCGCTTATAAGCTATAATGACATCATTCCAGCCCAAATCACCGTTACCAGCAAAAATCCCCCTGTATATTTAAAGTCAAAATCCTCAGGTAGATTGACCCAGATTTTTATACAACCCGGACAGAACGTACGTAAAGGGGAACCGTTGGCAGAGATTGAAAACACAGCGACCATTGATGATGTGTACTACCTGAAAAACCACCTGAAAGACTCCAATCTTCCGTTGATCACATTGGATTCCCTAAAATCGTTGTTTCCCTTCCATCTGAAATTGGGCGATGTTCAAATGGCATACGATGATTTTATAGCCCAATATCAAAACTACATTGTATTCAACACTTTGACCCCCATCAAGAAACAACCTGACATCATCCGAAGACAATTGTTGGGGCAACAGCTTGGAAAGGCGCAACAAAACCTGAACAATGCTATAGCTAGTTGGGAACAGAACTATATTATCAAAAGCCCCATTGATGGTACGGCCACCTTTTTTGATATTTGGAGCCAATATCAACATGTATCTGCCGGAGAGACCATCTTTACGATTGTTCCTGACGATCCAGAAGAAATTATTGGCCATGCAACCCTACCTGCCAGAAATTCCGGAAAAGTCAAGACAGGGCAAAAAGTTATGATCAAACTGGATAATTACCCCTTCCAGGAGTGGGGCAGCCTTGAGGGCATGGTCTCCAGTATATCGGAAGTTCCCAAACCAGGGGAACAAGTATTATACACGCTTCAAATTGAAATCAACAGTCTAACCACCTCCTATGGTAAATCCATTGATTTTAAACCGGAGATGCAGGGCAAGGCGGAGGTAATCATCGAAGAATTGACCGTTATGGAGCGCATCTTTTATCAATTGAGAAAGACCTTTGATAGATAGGTGCCGTTTGTTTTCTTTTGAAATTGGCTTCTTATGCCGACTTGGCAACGGCATTGGATTTTTGGTACTTCTTTCGGGCAATCTTTGATTTATAGTAGCGGTACAGAAAATCATAGCAAACCAGTTCGTGCAAGCGATTATTGGACTTGAAAAGCCGATTCATGAACATGTGCAGATAGCTAGCCATGAGGTCATTCAATACGAGTTGAAGGGTTCCGGATTGTTGATGGCCCATAATAGCGACTGCTATGGGCATATTTTTACTTTTTCTGGTTTCAAGTATCTGAAGTATGGGCAAATAATCGGATGCATTCTCCATGGACAACAGCATAAATTGATCTATTTTTTTACTTTCCGCCCGGTACTTGTCATCCAACTGTTTTTTTAGGGCCCTGGACATGCCAAATTCAATCCCAAACCCTGTTTTCAATCGGTCCAAGAGATTCAATTTCTCTTCATCCGAAAATCCAAAGGTCTCCAAAAAAGTATCCATGCCGCGCAAAGCGAACAACCACCTGAGTTCTTCCCCTTCATCGCCTTCAATCACATCCAAGAAATCAGCAATGCAAGTACTATCATGAAAAAAGAGTTGTTCCGATAGCTCCATGGTGTTGCTCCCATAACGTTCCATTTCCCGATGGTAAGTATCTATCTGGACCTTCCAAACCAATTCTTGGCCCACTAGGCTTTTAAAATAAGGGTATATTTTATTTATAACACTTCCAATATGTTCAGTGCCCAAAGCCTTGAACCTAACCCTTAAATGGTTTTTGGGATCGGAATACCGGATAAAGAACCACTGGTCTATAATCTTGTCCTGTAACAGTTGTTGCGCAACGGGACGGATACCATTGACCAAAATGGCATCTGCGGTTTTGGGGCCTGTATAAACTTTATAGTACAACCATTCATCTCCCGGTATCAGGCTTCTATCTATATTTTTCTTGCTCATGTGGAGGTATGGTTTAGGTTTTGTCCGTTATAAAATGATAGAATGACCTGATTGGTAAAGTATGCTCCATTTTTCCTTACAACCCCTTCTTGATGGTGTAGGAACTCACCCAATCTGAAGTTATCACGTTTTGCAACGGTATCCAGCAACATACGAACAGATGTGAGGTTTTCAAGATCCACCAACAATTCATTATCACCATCCAGAAGCTTTACATATTGGGGTATTTGCAATGGTTCCCTGAGCTCCCTAACTTTCTCAAGGAGGGCATTGTTATCCTGCTTGACCTTTATAATTGCCTTCAAATGGCTTTTTTTAAGGTTCCAGGTAGCTTCCAAAAGAATCAAATTATGGTACTCAACCCTGGGAAAGAACTCAAAATCCTCAGCGAACTTATCCAAACTGAACCATACCCCTCCCTTATTATCCTGCTTCTGCATGTCAGACAAAAAATGATAAATGGGAAGAGCTTTGTTACTATAATTATGGGCATTGGTCAAACGGGGCACTACTTCCTTGTTGTACTTTTTGGATCTTAAAAACAGTCTGTTGTTCCTTAGCGACAGCATTAGATCATTTATGGGCAATTGTTGCTCCGTGGGTTTAATGGATCTTGCCAAATATGGGATTTCGTAGGTGCGAAAGTCCGGTCTCATTAAAATATTTCCCACCCGGGATTCCGGTAAATGGACAATCTCGGCCATGATCTTGTGATTGTTGAGCTTCTCCTCAACATCAATGATCTTGCTTGCATGTTCATGAAGTTCTTTGTCCCCATGACAAAAACGTCCCAATAAATTGGCCGCACTGGATCCTCCTCCCCCTTTAAAGCGAATCTTTTCCTCCCCATTGACCTGCACCAGTTCTATCATGCATGAAATGGTATCGGGCAACTCATCCCAATTGGCTTCGTACGCCTCAAAATCCGAATCTTCAAGTACAATGGTATAGACGTTGTTCTTATGGGCTTCAAGTAATTTTTTTTGAAGAAAGACATCTACCTCCGTCCACATCATATTCCGTACCTGCTGGCCTTTTTTTCGAAGATCCACCACAATATCATCCACCAAAGGGTTTACATCACCATGGCCTTGGTCCTGCCTATATCCTATACCAATTTCGGTATCCAAAACCGTTGACAATGGAACTTCCCTCCCTTCAAATCGTTCATTAAAGGCATTTTTGAAATTGGACAGCAGCGTTTCTTCCAAGGGTATTGATATTTTATTCAGAAAAGTGAGCCCCTTCTGGACATCATCAATGATCTTGCTGCTCAGTGTGTTCTTTTCATGTGCAAGCTCCATATCCACTTGAAACAAGTATTTGGGGTCGAACTCCGTTTCCAGCTTTTTGATCACCTCCCCAAGTTCCCAGTACGCCTTGGGATCATTTCCAATAGTTTTGTTGATCCCATCCAGTTGCCTTTGCACATCATCAAGAACCTGTACATAATCTTCCACATTCTCCATTCCATCCAATACAGAACAAATCTGTTTTAAAAACTCAGGTCCGGAAACCGAAGGCTCCAGTTCACTTACGAGCAATTGATTGCTGATCAGTTCCACTATATATCCCTGAGCTTCTTCATAAGTTATGTCATCATCGACCAATACACTTGCCAGTTCTTCCAACCGTGAGCCTTGCCTCGCTTTTTCCAACACTTTGTTCAAGTATTCGTTCTGGTCTACCGCAGCTATTTGGTGATGCCGCTTTGTATTTACATATCGGTATTCCACGTATCGCAATTGGTTCCCTATTTCATAGATGCTGGTGTTGGGGTAAAAAAGCAGTTGTTCCCTTATCTTGCTATTTTTCACCAAGTCTTGGGACAGCGCCACTAAATAGTTCATATCCAATTTGGTGTGCCGCCTGTTCTTATCCAACCCCTCCAACTCCATTTGGGTAGCATCCCCAAATCTTCCCACGGCACAACCTGCAAACAGTCCAAAAGGAGTGCACCGGGAGGCCATTCTTGAAAGGTATTTAAGGATAGTGTATTGTAGTTTTTCAACTTTGTCCCTATCGGTGATTCCCATGTTCAACCACCGGTCGATCTCTTCCCATAAAAATGGGGATGCCAAATACAAGGCCTCCCTAATAATGGGGTCTTTACAAATATCCTTGAATGTCTCATCGGAGATTACACTTTGTGAGGTAAGTTGCTTGTAGGTGTCAAAGGACAGCAATGGTGTCCTAAGCACATAATCGGGGAAAATTTCATATTGACATTCATTTTTCATAGAAACTAACTGATCATTAAACACTCATCCCATTGGGTATCAAACCCTGCCAAGTAGTCTATTAGGGCAAGACCTATTCCGGTTACTCCTTCCAATAATGAAATTTCCCTTGTCCATGAATCTTTCTCCCGCCATTGCTTGTACCCTGCATACCCATCGTCATGAATCGCATTGTTTAAGCCATCTTGTATCCAAAACTCTACGGCCTCTTCGAAATCGGAGTCAAGTGTCTCCTTATGGATTCGCATGAACATCAGGGCAATCCCGTATGAGCCATGACAGAGGGAAGCATCCTTCACCATGGTCGTATCAGGGGTTCTGCGGGTTGCGCAGTGTTTTAAAATGGATATGGCTTCGTCTGCCAACGGCTTATCATTCAATTCCTTTGATGCAAACCACAAACGCATTCCAATACCAAGGTCCCCATAGCACCATCCCAATCTACTGGGTATGCTTTCCTCACCATTTTGCAGTATTAAATTGGGGAAGAGAAAAAATGATCTGTTCTCCTTTTTATGCCCCATAAGGTAATTGATAGCCCCCCGGAGCAGGGTTTCGGTTATTTGCCTGAAGTCTTCATGGGCATGCAGTTTGGTAAGGATGCCTATAACACCAGCTATACCATGCGACAGACTAAGGTCGTACTTGTTATATACCACATCCCTTTGCTGAACGGAAATCCATTTAAGGCCATCCTGTTCTTTTTCAGAGTTCGATTTCAGTAAATCGATGAACTCCAAAAGGTATTCCTTGTAGTTTTCCTTTAATCGTTTGGACCTAGTATTTTTATATCTTGAAACGAAGTACAGGGCATGACCAATGGCACCATGTAAAAAATCATAGTTTTTGGCTTTCATATCGGCGATCATGGCCGAATGAAGAAAATCATCCAAACCTGAAAGCAGTTCATCACTATCGATATCAACAAATCCGTTTCCCTCCAGATGACTCAATACCCACCCTGCTCCACTTATCCCATTACAGAATGAGGGGTGCTCATACCCTTGATTGATTTTTTCCATAATCCTTTCAAGGATTTCCACCCCAATCACAGAATCGTCATTGGTGTTTCTGTATTTGGATAGGTAAAACTGGAACAACGAAACTCCGGATAAACCTGTATGTAGGCCAATGTGACCTTCATCCAAGCTACGTTGCTTGACTATCCGATCAATCTCAAGCAATTTCGACTCCAACTCCTGTTTAAGCATCTGCCCCTGTTTATTTTCCAAAACAATCTCTCGCATTTTCTTATCATCAGCGATTCACACATCTTAATATGTGTATTTTCCTACAAAAAATAATCTAACCTTATACCAATAAAAAACCATCAGATGAAAATCAACTGATGATTCTTTTTTTAAAACCAACCTTCTTATGCTCCTAGCAACAAGAGATTACAATAGAAGTACCAGAAGTACAATCCCCATTGGTAGTGTCTGTTGGACAGCCAAGTGAAGCAGTTTCACAATAATTGGAATTTCCTCCCACAACGGAGTTTGCATTCAAATTGGAGATGGTTTGTTTTTTCAAAAACAGCTTTCCAGAGATTTTTGCTTTTTTCATTTTTAAAAAGGTTTTAAGATTAAATTATTACTGTAATAAGTTATAAAAACTTATATATATAATAGTATTATTCCTACTTATTTAACGTATTATTTTCATTTTGTCAGAAATAGATTATATCTATTTACATAACTTACTATTATTTAATACTATTCTGCAAAAAATATAATGTAGGATAATCTATTTTTATGAAGCTGGAACCTTTATGGGAAAGGGTTTTGAGTGTCTACGGTTTCAGTAGAAAAAAGTCAAGGGATTTAGCCGTAGACCCTTATTTTATTGACATTTACCTCATTCCTATCTAACTTATCAATAAGCATTCATCCCAATTATTATCGGAATCCGTTAAGTAATCCATGATCGCGAGACCAATTCCCGTGATTCCTTCCAACAAGGAAATCTCTTTCTTCCATGAGTCCACATCCCTCCATTGCTTATACCCGGCATACCCATCTTTGTGGAACGCTTTCTGTAACCCATCTTGCATCCAAAACTCCGCGGCCTCTGCAAAATCAGGGTCCAAGGTTTCCTTATAGATTCTCAGGAACATCAGCGCAATCCCATACGAACCATGACATAAGGCCGCATCCTTTACCAGTGTCTCTTCCGGAACCCTTCGGTTTGCACAATGTTTTAAAATTAAAATGGCCTCATGGGCCAAGGCTTGATTATCCAACTCCTTGGAGGCAAACCATAACTGTAATCCTATCCCCAAATCGCCATAACACCATCCCAACCTACTTGGACCGTTTTCCCCACCGTTTGAGGAGACCAAATTTGGAAAAAGGAAAAATGAGTCGTTCTCCTTTCTATACCCCATAACATAGTTTACGGCTCCTTTTAGCATGTTTTCCGTATTGCCTTTGAAATCGTCAAAAGCATGCAATTTGGCCAGAATGGCAATAATGCCTGCTATTCCATGGGAAAGTCCAAGATTGTAGGTATTATGGAACTCTCCCCTGGTCTGTATCGAAATCCATTTAAACCCATTTCCGTCTTTTTCGGAGTTTGCCTTCAACAAATCGATGAACTCAAAAAGGTATGCTCTGTATTTTTTCTTTAACTGTTTGGATTTGGCATTTCTATACCTACCTATAAAGTATAGGGCGTACCCAATGCCCCCATGCAGAAAGTCATAGTTTTTTCTACGCATATCCGAAACCATCATGGAATACAAAAGGTCATCGAATGTGGAAAGCAATTCATCACAGTCAATATCAATAAACCCATTTTCATCCAAATGATTCAATACCCAACCGGCTCCGCCAATACCATTGCAAAAAGTGGGATAATTATATCCCTGATTGATTTTTTTGGTTGCCCGCTGAAGAATTTCAACGCCAATTGTAGAATGGTCATTGGTGTCCTTATACTTGGAATAATAAAATTGAAACAACGAAATCCCTGAAAGCCCCACGAGTGCCCCAACGTGTTCCTCATCAGAATAACCATTCTTGGTCACTTCATCGATTTCACACAATATCTTCTCTAACCTTTCTTTGATCATGTTCTCACAATAGTCTTCAGAACAAAAAGGATCACCCCAAGGATTTCCTTTACATATTGATTATTATGGTTGTTAAGCCCCGAGATGAAGCATAACAAAAAACCATCAGATGAAACCAACTGATGATTTTAAAGTAAATAGCTTACAACAAGTGGTCTAGCAACACGAAATGGCAGCAGAAGTCCCTGAGGTACAATTGGCATTGGTTGTATCCGTAGGACAACCTATGGAACAGCTATTGTCGTTGCTCGTAGGACAAGCCGAAGATGGACAAATTGAGCCTCCACCAGTGATGGAGCTCGAGGTTAAATTGGAAATCGTTTGTTTTTTAATGAACAGTTTCCCGGAAATTTTCTCTTTTTTCATTTTTACATACTTTAAGGTTATACTATTTTGCTATATAAGTTATAAAAACTTATAATTAAGGTAGTATTATTCTTACTTTTTTAACTTTTTATTTTGCAATTGTGAAAAACCCACTACCCAATACCTATGGTTTGATAATGAGATATTTGCAATCATTAAAAAGAGCAGTGAATATTTAAAGTTCCCACCAACATGGATTTTCAGTTTTGATGGAAGTACCCTAATGGAAATGTGACAGCGTCATATACAAAATTGGAGAAACTGAGGTCATCCTTATAATTTCACCTACCAAAGTTGTTCTATAGGGGCCGCAATATTGGCTACAAAAAGGGGCAATATAAAAAAACAAGCCCGATCCATTATTCAGGACCAGGCTTGGCTTATCGGTACTAGAAAACTAAAGTCTAGTGCTGCGCTTCTACGTAACGTCTTTCCACTTCTTTCCAATCAACCACATTCCAAAAAGCATCGATATACTCCGGTCTTTTGTTTTGATAGTTTAGGTAATAGGCATGCTCCCAAACATCCAATCCCAAAATGGGAGTACCTTGGTCCTGGGCCGTATCCATCAATGGATTGTCTTGGTTTGGAGTGGATGTTACTTTCAATGCACCATCTCCATCAACGATCAACCAAGCCCATCCAGAACCAAAACGAGTTGCTGCAGCATTGGCAAAGGCCGTCTTAAACGCTTCCACCGATCCAAATGCACTTTCAATGGCCTCGGAAAGCTTTGCCGGCAATTCGGTGCCAGCTGGTGTCAAAATGGTCCAGAACAGACTGTGGTTGTAGTGACCACCGCCATTGTTTCGGATACCACCGGACAATTTTGAGATCTTTCCAAAAAGACTTTCCAAATCAGAGTCCTCAAGTTTGGCCTCTTCCAATGCAGCGTTAAGTTTGCTCACATAGCCTTGGTGATGCTTGGTATGGTGAATTTCCATGGTTGTTGCATCAATATAGGGTGCCAAAGCGTCATAACTGTACGATAATTCTGGTAATTTGTAACTCATAATATGTAGATTTGAATAAAATGACTTTTAAAAGCAGTACAAAGATATTACATTTGTCAAATAAACCAAATAATCACTTTGTTTATTATGAATAATAATGTTCCAGAAAACGAACGGGCTATTTGGATACTCAAAAACGAGGGTGAAAAAACGTTGAAAGATTTGGCCCAGTCCCTTGGTGTAACTACGGAAGGTGCTCGGTTTCAGCTTTTAAAACTCTCCAATGATGGCTATGTAAAATCTGAAAGCAGGGCCTTGGGACGAGGACGCCCGCAACAATTCTGGTCTTTGACAAAAAAAGGGCATGGCAAATTTCCCGATTCCCATTCGGAGCTGACCTTGAGATTGATCAACACCATCAAGGAGAACTTGGGAGAGGAAACTTTGTCCCAACTCATCAATTCAACAGGAGAGGATAACCTACGGAACTATCGCAAGACCATTATGGAAACGGACCCTTTGGAGTCAAAAGTTAAAAAATTGACCGAATTGCGTGAAAAAGAAGGCTATATGGCCCATTACGAACAAAATCAGGATGGTGATTACCTATTGATAGAAAACCACTGCCCCATTTGTGCCGCTGCTACATTATGCCAAGGTTTTTGTGCCACGGAACTGAATACGTTCCAATCGGTTCTTGGACCTAATGTCAAAGTGGAACGAATAGATCATATTCTTGCCGGGGCCAGGCGCTGCGCCTATTTGATCCAAGATAAAACAAAAAGCTAACGCAAAACCACCATTCGCTCTTCCTATATCTTCCCTGGGCCATGGAAAAGCCTTCCTTAACCATTATAAACCCGCCAAAACCTTCAAATTAAGTCCTTATCGAATTTTAAGGATCAATAAAAGGCCTATCTTGTAGAGACTAAACCTCAACCATTAAGAGCATTGCGAATACACAGCGACTGTAAAGGTCATGTCACATCAGCCTCTTTTAAGATACTAATCCTGATTTTTTGCATTGGGACTTATGTATCTGGTTATACCCAAAATTCGTCCACGACCCACAATAGATTTTCTTTCAACGACCTTACCGTAAACGACGGGCTTTCCCAAAATAGCGTGGTGAGCATAGCCCAAGACACTACCGGGTTTCTTTGGTTTGCCACACAAGACGGGCTCAACCAATATGACGGAAAGGAATTTAAGATTCTCCAAGAGCAGTTCGAAGATGTTACCCGACCTTCCTATAGCAAACTGGGCAAAGTTTACATTGATTCAAAAAATACCCTCTGGGCCATTACCAACCCCGGAACCTTGAAATTTTATGACGAAAAAAAGGGGAGGTTTCAAAAAGTGGAGGCCTTGGACAGTGCAAGCGTTATTTATGAGGACCCCAAGAAGAACCTTTATGTGGGCACTTTTGGAAGAGGGCTCTACAGGATATCACATGATACAGGGGACACCTTATCCATCCTGGACAAAGCGGTCCAAAACCCAAATATTCACGATCTCATAGCATACAAAAATGACCTCTGGATCGCAGCTTCAGGCGGAGTGTTCAAACTGAATCCCAAAGAGCATACCTTGAACGAAATTCCCAGCATACCCGACACCAATTTCAGCTCCTTTGCGCAAAAAGACAATACCATTTATGTAGGAAGTTATGGAAATGGACTCTTTATGGCTTCCAACGATAATGATGGCTTGGAGCAGTTCAACGGGTTTAAAGAAAAAATGTTCCCCAAAGATTTGGTGATTCTGGACCTATTGATCGACCAGCATGGTAAACTTTGGGTGGCCACCTATGGCCAAGGGCTGTACATTATTGATTTCTCTTCCGAACGCATTAGTCATTTTATGGCGAACAAGAACAACCCGAACACCATTCACTATAACGACATACTCTCCTTATTTGAAGATGCTTCCGGAACCGTTTGGTTGGGAACGGATGGGGCGGGTCTCAGTTATTTTGATCAATATTTGGCAAAATTCAACACGCTTACCAATAAACAACTTCCAAGGGACATCCATGTTGATGTTATCCGTGCCATTGCGGAGGAAAATGGGACCATCTGGCTTGGAACATCGGGAAAGGGCTTGACAAAAATTCGGCTGGGCACACAACAGTACAGAACCATCAAGGCAGAAAATTCCAATTTACTGGGAGACCGAATCATGTCCTTACACTATGATGGTACCACCTTGTGGATAGGCCATCAGGACCACGGTCTACAATTGATGGATTCCAACGGAGGCATTGCCACTGCCCAAGGAACACAGAACTTTACCATTTGGAAAATCCTTGACGCCCCGAAAGACCGCCTATGGCTATGCACCCGCAACCATGGCTTGATACTCTACGACAAAGCAAAGGGGAAAACGATTCAATATACCGCGGAAAACTCTGGGCTAAGCTCCAACAACATACGAACCGCGGAAACGGGAAAATCAAACTTCCTTTGGATTGGGACCGAACAAAACGGTCTTTTTCTCTTGGATGTGGCCAGCAACACAATTACTGGGGTCACATCGATTCCCGATAAAATCAAATCCCTCTATTACAGTTCCGATACCCTTTGGATAGGCACCAATGGCAATGGGCTGAAATCCTATGTTCCATCCAATGGAAACATTCAACACTTTACCACCCAAAATGGTCTCCCCAACAATGTCATCTATGGTATCTTGCCAGATGCACAACATAATTTATGGCTGAGTACCAACAAGGGGATTTCCAAATTTTCCGTGACCAATGGAAATCCCGACATTGAAAACTATGAAAACTACGATGGCCTGCAATCCTATGAATTCAATACCGGGGCCTATTTTAAAGCAGACGATGGCACACTGTATTTTGGAGGACTGGAAGGACTCAACTGGTTTAAGCCCGATCAACTGGAAACCAACCCTTTTAAACCCAAAACGGTAATCACCAATGTAAAGATTTTCAATGCCAGCCGTAACCTTACCGAGAATGTCCCCTTAAAGCATACACAAAATACCATCACCTTTACGTTTTCATCCCTGCAATTTTCACAACCCAATTTAAACGAATACAAATACCGTTTGACCGGCTACGACGAGGATTGGGTGTATGCAGGAAACAACAATGAGGTCCGCTATACCAATTTGCCTCCTGGCGAATACAATTTTCAGGTAATGTCTAGCAATTATGATGGCGTTTGGGGCGATATACCCGCTTCCTATGATTTTGAAATAGAACAGCCGTGGCACTTTACCAACATGGCCATTGCCGTATTTACCACATTCATCTTCCAAGGGTGCTTTATCGCCATCGGTATTTTTATGTTGCTGCTGTATTTCAGGTTACGTAAACAGGACTATCTATTGTACGGTGTTTACATTTTGATATTTGCCACCTATTTCTTTTTAAGAATAGACCTTGAACTGGAGTTGCAGCTGTTCTTTGAAAATTATGACACTTCCTATTATTTTTTGGCTCCGTTGGTGTTCTTATTATCAGGGGTTTTTATAGCCTTCGTGGACTCATTTGCAGAGATCAGGGAACATCATGCCAAATTTTCACGGGAACTCAAATGGTTTTCCGTCGCCACCTATTTGGCGGCAATTTCCATATTCTTTTATGTGCTTCTCTCCAAGGATTTTTTACTGGTAAAAAGGCACTTGAACCTGCTCTTGTTGCCTTTGCACCTATATGGGATCTATGCTGTGATCAGGGCCTTCATTGTGGTAAAATCCCCTTTACGATATTATATTCTCTTGGGAAATTTTTTCCTCATCGGGTTTAGCATGGTAGGGTTGAACTTGGGGAATCAGCATTCATTTTCAGGGGGTGTGGAATCCAATAACGTTTTCGGCTTTTACAGCTTCAATATCACCCAGTTGGGTGTTTTCTTGGAACTACTGGTATTCTCCCTGGGATTGGGTCACAAATTTTATCTGGTTGAAATCGAGAAAAACAGATTTCAAAAACTTGATGAACTAAAGACCAAACTCTACACGGATATCTCCCACGAAATTAGGACACCCCTTACCCTAATTTCTGGTCCCATAGAGCATCAACTGGGCCGAACAGGACTTTCCACCGAGGACAGAAAAGAACTTTCCCTCATTAAAAACAATGCCCAAAGGCTTCTGGGGCTGGTCAACCAAATGTTGGATCTCTCCATGATAGATTCCGGCCACTTACAGCTCCATATTGCCAAGGGAGACCTTAGGGGATTGTTGATACAGTTGGTAGAGGCCTTTAGATACATCGCCAAGGAAAAACACATCACCATTACCTACGACTTCAAAAAGATGGACCATGCTTGGTTTGATAGGGACGTGATTGAAAAAATAGTATCCAACTTATTGTCCAATGCCGTAAAATACGCTCCAAAAAACAGTGAGGTCTTGGTCAATGCGGAACGGACGGAGGACAGTTTTGTCTTTTCCATACTGAATTCCACCAGCGGAATGGAAATTGAGGATTTGGGCAAGCTGTTCCAGCGTTTCTACCAGAACAATGAGTCCGCCGAAGGCGTTGGGGTGGGACTGGCCCTAGTCCGGGAGTTGGTCACCCTATCCAAAGGAAGCATCATTGCCAACAATATTGGAGAAGACAAGATTCAATTTACCCTTACCCTGCCCATTACCCAAACGGGTTATGATATGGACACCCCTGATGATTCCTTCGCAGCAGAAGGTGATTCCATAAACTCGGTCCAAACCATACCACAGGTCACCCAAAAACCCTCTTTACTCATTGTTGAGGACGACAAGGATGTCTTAACCTATACCGTTTCCATTTTTAAGGGTGAGTACAAGGTCATGACGGCGGGGAACGGAAAAGAAGGTGTAGAAATGGCCTTGAAAAACCTTCCCGACCTGATCATAAGCGATGTCATGATGCCTGTTCAAAATGGCATAGAACTCTGTGACCAAATAAAGAGCAATGAACTTACCAGCCATATCCCTGTACTGTTGCTTACCGCAAAGGCCAGTGAAGAAAGTCAGCTTAAGGGGCTAAAAACGGGAGCGGATGCCTATGTGACCAAACCTTTCAACCCCAATATTTTAAAAGTTCGGGTAGAAAAGCTTTTGGAGAACAGGGAACGACTTCGGGAACATTACTCCAAAACCTTTAAGGTAAATCCCGGTCTTGTTCCCACCAAAACGGAGGCCGAATTTTTAAAGCGTCTCCAACAGGTGCTGGACGATCACATTACCTCTCCGGAGTTTACCAGCGAAAAATTCTCCGAGTTGATGTACATGAGCCGTTCACAACTGCACAAAAAGCTCAATGCCATTACGGGAATGTCCACAACAGAATTTGTTCGGGCACAACGCATCAACTTGGCCACGGACCTCTTGCGCAAATCCGACGCCCCTATTTCTGAAATTGCCTATCAGGTTGGATTCAACACACCCTCTTATTTTAATAAGTGTTTTAAGGAAATCCAGGGCTGCACTCCTGTTGAGTTTCTTTCCAAGTAGGTCTAAAACAGGCTTTTCTTCCCTTTGGAAACATATGTTACATCATTGAAAACATATGTTACATCCCCGTCTTTTCCCGTAAGATACCTTTACGACAAGTATCATTTTTAGGCATAGGCCACCCCAGGCACCATGAAAGATAAAAAGGGACACGATAAAATTTACCTGAGTATAGACCACCTAAAAAATGGAACATACCAACTGAACATCCTATTGGCAAACAAAGTTGTACAAACCTTGGAAATCCATAAAGAAGGAACCATAACATCAAAAATGTAACGGACGGGTACGCCCCCTCCCATCCCTTACCTCAATTAAACATAAAGAACCATTAATACGATCATTATGAAAAGAAGAGTGAAACTATTGCTGATATGTAGCTTGGCCGTATCGTTTTCCACACAGGCCCAATTTTTGAAAAAGCTGAAGAAAAAAGCCGAAAATGCAGTTGAGCGCACCATCTTGAACCGCACGGACGAAGAAGTATCCAAAGGAACCGATAAGGCCATCGATTCCATTACCCAAGGAAAAAAAGAGGGCAAGACCAGTGGGAAAACCACTAGCGGAAGCACCTCAAAGAATATTGGGGAGACAGAAAAAAACTTGGACCAGAAAAAACAGGACCAAGCCAAGGAAGCCGCCATGCAGAAAAAAATGGCCGGTCTCTTAGGTGGCGGTGGACTCAAGGGAATCCCCGATGTTTATGAATTCTCGTATAGGGCCACCATGAAGATCACTACCCAAAAAGAGGATACCGAAATCCAGTATTGGATGGAACCCGGTCAACGCTATTTTGGCAATTGGCACAAAGAAGGCAAGATGAGCAATATCACGGTGATGGATATGGAAAACCAAGCCATGGTCATGTTTACGGATGATGGGGAACGCAAATCGGCCATGAAAATTCCTTCCAGTAAAAAAATGATGGAAAAACTCACCAAAAAAATGGAGGAAAAGAACCAAAATGCCAAAGAAGACATTAAAATCACTCCCATTGCCGACAAGACCATTTTGGGGTACCGTTGCAAAGGGTATCAGATAACCAGTAAGGACGGTATTTCCAAAGTATGGATCACCAACGAGACCCCCGTAGGATATCTCGGTGGCATAGCCAATGCCGAAAATCTTCCCTCCAGCGTATTACCCCTTGGCGAGAACACCATGTTCATGGAAATGCAATTTGAGTCGGCCAAGAAGCAAAAGGACAACTTTAGCATGGTATGTACCGAACTCAAGGAAGAAGACATGACCATAAAGAAAGAAGAATACGCCACCATGGGCGGGTTTTAATAGGATTGAACCTCTAAAATGTACGACATGAAAAAAATATTGGGATACACCATACTCTTCCTGTTCTTAAGTACAGGAGCAAGGGGACAGGACTTTGACCTTGGGGACATTATGGGCGAAGCACAGGAATTTTTTGGGGAAGCGCAGGATGAGGCCAAACAAGCTTCGGATAACAAAGCTATTGATGACTTCAAGGAGAAATTCAAGGATAAGTTTAAAAAATTAGGTGATTTCTCTGGATATCTTGACAACTTTTCTGCTGAGACCAAATGCGCCTATCTGATATTTAAATATAAAATAGAAATGGATTCCCTGATTTCGAAAACCAACGCTGAGGAGGACTGTAAAAAAAAGTATGATCTATATGGCATGCAACTTATGGCGCTCATGTCCTCCACAAGTATAATGTACTGCACTGAAGATTTGTTCAATAAATTCACCAATGGCGGGGATTTTGAAGAACTTAAACCAATGGTGGCTGACATAACCCAAATACTTCAAGAGGATGCTGAAAAATTCGAGAAATTGGCGGAAAGCAATGATTTTGAGCAAACGTTTCACGCGATTTATAAAGACTATGATTTGAGAATGTTAATGGACGATTCCGGATATAGTTTTGACAAGTTGGATGAGATTTCCAAGCCAATCCTGGCAATATTATTAAGATATTTCCATCCCTTGAGTCTTGTCACTACCACCACCGAAATAAGCAAACAAATGGATAAACTAAAACCTTGTGCCGAGAGCACGCATTAACCTTTTCCCATGAAAATCTATACATCATACTTCATCCCATTATTCTCACTCCTACTAATTTCCTGTGGGAGCAAGGAAGAAAACAAAAAAGAACCGGAAACATCAGTCACTACCGAGCTTGTCAGAATAGTCAAAGACACTCAGGAAAACAGGGAAACATTGATCGATGAAACCCCGCTTACCAAAGAGCAGTTTGCGGCTTGGTTGCCCGAAACGGTGTTGGGGATGCCCTTGACTTCTTCCACCATCAACATGCTTCCCGGAATGGGTTCCTGTGGTGCTACCTACAGTGTACAAAACAGAAGGGTCAGGGTAATGATCATAGATGGCGCTGGCGAAAAGGGAAACAATGCAGTGAGCACCTACCGGATGTCCAGCACCATGGAATATGACGAAAAGGGCTCCTGGGGCAGCACCAAGACCACCACCATCAATGGGATTAAAATAAAGGAATCCAATCTAAAAAATGGCAAGTTCAATCTGTCCATGTTATACGACGACCGATTTGCCGTTGATGTGGAGACCTATGAGGTAGGCCACGAAGAATTGGAACAACTCGTCAAGGAATTGAACTTAGGGCAGCTTCACTGATCTCATCAACCTTATCCGTATGAAAGACCATAGCACACCATTGATTTCCGATGCCTCCCGAAGGGATTTTTTCAAACAACTGGTATTGGGCGGTTCCGGACTGTACCTATCCCCTTTGTTATTTCAAAGCTGTACCAGTGAGGATTTGGGCAGGCCTCCCTTTGGAGTTTGGGAAGACATGATCAAAATGTTGGAACAAAGCCCAGACCACTTGATGGCACGGCGCAAAACCCTTGTGGCCTCCAAAGACCCCAAAGCCATGACGGATTTTGTAAGGGATAGTTTCCAAGCAATACCGTCCTATCGGGATTTTTTATCGCAAATTGCACATTACACCCAATACGGGACAGAGATGGCCTTACGCTGTGGACTGGCCACCCCAAGGGAAAAGGCCGAAATATTGAAAGATATGTTGGTAGAGGCCGGCTTTGAGGCCAAAGTGGTGTGGGAGCACACGAATATTTCGTTGGAGGAAGCCAAAGCCATTGTCTTTAAAAAATACATCCCGGAATTTGATCCCCCCATTTCCAATCGGAAAATGCGAAGATGGCACAAGGCATTGGATATTACAGAAACAGGAGAAAGCTTTGAGGTCATCCCTGATTGCATGGAAAAGTCTGAGGCATTGGCCCATGATCTCTTGGGAAAAATTGACAAAAAATATATCCGGGAAGCGGTCATCAACCAAAAAATTCATAAAAATGGGGTTCCCTCGGTAGTCTTCACCGAAAATGGGGAAGAGAAATATGCCCATGTGTTCGACCCCACAGTGCCCTTCGGTCAGCTGCACCCCACCAACGAAGAGAAAGAGTTCGATAATGCCACTGCACTAAAAAAACCTAAGGAACAAAATATTACCATAAGCCTTTCGTGCAGGAACGTTATGGACAAATGGAACGAGACAACCCTAGTTTCAGGAACTTGGAAACTATCCGAACTCCTTGGAAACCAGCTGCAGGTGCAATTTTTGAACAATATGACATTTGGGAATCAAGCCACAAAAACGGTATCCCAAATATGCAATTTCACCCCATGTCTGGCCCTGCAGGATATCTATAAAGATGTGGCCTATTTGGAAGAGCGTTCCTTTTTAGGTGAACCCATCACCTTGGAAGGCGAAAAAGTGCTGGAACGATACAATCCTGCCGTACTCTCAGAAGAAGATTCCGCAGTAGCTATTGGCAACATTCACTCTTTTGAGGGAAAGGTACTTCCACAAGCCTATCCAAAGGTACGATTGGAACTGGAACCCAAAGATACCGAGGGGAATATCATTGGCGGACTTTCGGCTTCCAATTTTGAGTTGGTGGACAATGGGGAATCACCCATAGGGTGGATGCAACAGAACTCCATTTCCCCCAAAATACTTTTGTTATACGACACCTCCTTGAGCATGCCGGTAGAATATCGGGGTAAAGGCATCAAAGAGTTTTTGGTGCGAACTGAAAATATGATACGGGAAGCCTATCCATCTGCCAAAATAATACTTCAAGAAACAGGTTCAAACGTTTACACTTCCCTGTTGAATGCAAAACAAGTGGATGCCGACCTTATCTTATATGCAACGGACGGGCATAACAGTGATGAGTACGATGAGTCCTATCAATCCATTTATGATGCAGGCCCTCCAGCCATTTTGCTCAATGTATTTTCGGTAGACACATTCTACAAGCCCTTAAGGGAAAATATGGACTTTGTTGAGATTGCTGCTGATGACCAGGAAAAGACCATAGCGGAAATCAAAAATTTTGTGGGTCAATTAAAGTTTCCCACCTATGTACTTACCTACAATTCCTTTGATGAAAATGAAAGTCACAAGCTCATGGTAAAGGTCAAGGGAACGGAACACCAAATTGAACTACCCTTCACCTTTCCAAAAAACAAAAATATCCTGGGAAACCGGATGATTGGGCTCTACCTGACCATAAAAGGAACTGGTTTGAGTCCTATAAAAAGGGTTTTGGCCGGATATGAACCGGATCTTGACAAGCACGGGAATGCGTTAGGCCCAAACCGACAAATGATAGACGAAGTCCACCAAATGTTATTGGGCGGTGCGGTCATGTCCTTTGAACGGGAAGCCCCTACCCTTTCGCTTCAACTTACCGAATATTTAAAGACCCTGATGAGTAATCGGGAATGGTTTGAGGCTTTTCAAGATAATGAAACTGACATGGCATTGGAAGCATTGGGAAAGGGGACCTTAAGTTATCCGTCAATTTTGCTGACCATGATGCAGCCCTTGCAAGATCAAGTCACGGAAAATGCAATAACCTATCCCAGTGGGTTCAGAACTTGCCTCATCAAGTGCATTCCTGGCTATTACAGCAAAACCACCAGGATGTCCTTTGATTATATGCCTACCTCCGAATACCTTTCCATAACATACAGTGGCTTGAACACTTTTGAGGAAACCGTTAAAAAAACGGCCCAATTGGCCATTCTGGAAGCACATATGTTCAACGATAGTGCCTATTCCCAATTGCATAACAAACCATTGCTTTTGAATAAGGATAGGGGAAACCATGAAGCGTTTGTCAAAAAAGCGTTGAAAGAAGATTTCCCCTATTTCTACCCTTTGGTGTATGGTGGTTCCGAGTTGAAATTTATGGATACCTCATTACAAACAAGGTCCTTTTGGAAGATAGACCCCTTGAGGGGTGAGCTCTATGGTATTCTCCCCGACCAGACCGGAGGCGGCAGCAGTAGCACCGAAGAGCAATTGCGCAATCTCGAAACCGTGATGAAAGAGTACAATAAAATACTGACAGCCATAAAGGTGGGAATGGCCATTCCCGGAATTGGCTCGGCCCCACTTTCCATAGTGGCGGCCTACAGTTTCACCTTGGTGCGGCTTTATGCCATAGCCTCGGAAGCCATCATCTTGATGTCAACGGAAAAAATGGATGAACAACTTTCGGCTGCCATGCAACAACTCGCTTGCAATGTTTTAAAGGCGATTACGGTTTCCAGGGTAAAAGGGCCTTTGTCCAAAGGCAATAGTGGGATTGAATTTCTAATAGCGGCCATGGGAAGCAATGCTCCCATCTGCTAACCAAACCTACCCATCTCCAAAGCCGTTTCAATGTCGTTGGCCAATTCTTCCACCACCTTTATATTGTCCAACTTTCCAGATGGAAAAGAAAACAACCCTTCACGATTCAACACCGCCAAATACATCTGTCTATGCTGAAAAGACAAAAATATGGGGCGATCAAACTTTTCTTTGGGCGCTGTCACTCCACTAACTTGGCTACGAAGTTGGGTCACTTTTAGGAGTATTTCTTTTTCGTGTGCCATGTACTTATTGAGCATGGCCACAAGGTTCGGGATTAAATCGAACCGCTTCTTCAGATAGATTTCAATACTGCCAAAGGCTTGTGCCACTTGGTTCTTCCTAGCAATGATTTGGTTGTTGGCGATGATGCCAATAAGGCCAATAAGCGCCACAACGGAACCAATGATTATAATTTTCATACCCATGTTTTATTCGTTTTTGTATTCCTCACCATTGAATTTCAACCTCGAGGTTTCGGTTGAAGTCGTTTCTTTTGAGAGGCACTCCCCGCTTTCATCTTCTTCGTTTATGGTCTCAGTAATCTTGCTTTTTACCAAAAAATCAAACCAACCGTTGGTCTGCTCGGCTGATGGGATGAGCAACTTCTCAGTGCGAAGAAATTGCCCCAAACAATCGGTATCCCATTCGCCACCGTACTCCATGACACTATAATTGCTCAGAATTTTTTGCAGGGATTGGCCCGATTCCACAAAAAGGGATAGGGTCTCATTCTCATACGGATTGGCATGGGACATCCCATAATAGTATACCCGTATGCCAAAGGCCCTCTTAGCTTCAGTGACATGATAGGGGGCTGTATCGATTTTTATCTCTTTAAGCACTATGGCATCAGAGACCCATTGATTGGTTTTGGCACTTTCAAAGAATCTATGTGTTATTTCCCCTGTATGGGCATTGGCAATCACAATATGACTGTTGAGTTCAAAATAGTGCTCTCCCTCATCAACGATTTCGGGAATGACCACAATCTCACCACCAGGGTATTGAGGCATGGCCTTAGTGGTGACCAAATTCATGTTAACGGCCAATGGGTGAAGTTGGAGTTCATCTAAAATGGACAAAACCAAAGTGTACTCCGCAAGGGTTTCACTTAATGTTCTAGAATCCATCGCTTCTATTATTCCATCTCCATGGATGCTGTACTCCTTTTGCTTAATCTCCTTTTTCTCGGCCCAAAAAATATGGTTCACCGTAAGCTTGTCCGCGCTTATCCTAGATTCCACTCTGGACATGCCTTCAGCTATTTCGTCGTAAGCCACCAATTGATGGTCAATGATGTTGCCTTCCAAGTCATAGTTGATCAATGTGGATTCCATTTCGTGATCCCCTTTTCTGTAGGTCACTACCACGGTATGAAAGCTTGGGGACAATTCCAGTCGGTATAAGTCCATTGCCCGATAATTGGAGCCTTCATCATGGAAATCAGGATATACTCCTTCTATGCCCAGCGCCTTGGCATTAATCTCGCTTATATCGTCCTCATCGATAAAACGGTCAAAATTTGTGGTGTCGATATGAGGTATTTGTTTGGTCTTTATTAAGGCCACTGCCTCTTTAAAACCAAGGGTTGTTTCCCCATGGTCGACTACCGGTTCCAAATGAACTGCTTTTTCTTCCGGTTCGGCAACCTCCGGTTCCGTATTCTCTTTTGGTTTTTGATTACAGGAGACCATCAAGGCCACTGATAGCGCATATACTAATTTCATTGCTTTTAAATTAGATTTATGGTTTTTTCCAACAGATAGTGTAACGTTGTCACCAAGATCAGTATGACCAATAGGGCGATTATCCGTATCCCAAGTTTGTTCTTGCTCAAAGCCCATTTTCTGTTGATGAGGAAGACATCAAAAATTATAAATAGGATAGCTACAATACCCCCAATGATCAACCCAATACGAACCAACCCAAAAAGGTATATTTTACCAAGGAAAAAATTCCATGTGTTTGTGGGTTCCGGTGGCGGGCCCAGCACAGCATACATATAGCCAATCCCAAGGAGAAGTGCAGCCATGGTCCATAGCGCATATTCCCAAATAGTTTTGGCCCACTTTTTCCGTGACATGGTTGTTTCCTTGTTCATTTTTTGGACCGGGTATTGGATTTGACAGGGACCATATCCCACAAAATCTCTGTTTTGGACACCTCCCCTTTGTCAAAATAAATTAGTTCACCGCAATACTGTCCAGAACCATTTTCACAGGGATTCCAATGGAACTCTGCCAACCGATAATTGCTATACATGGACAATTCTTCCACGACAAAACCACTGGGATCTTCCTCATTTTCCAAAAAATAGGCCGTACCTGCATCTGCAAATAGGTTGATACCCCAGCTCTTGCTGTATTGATAAAAACGCAAGGAATAATTGGAAGCAGCTTTTAAAGTGGAGACACTCTCATTGCTTTTATTCACCTGCTCAATGACATATTCCTTAATGGCAGTATTCAGCTCCTTTTTGTCCTTGATCGGGTATTTAACTAGATACAAATCAGGATATACCTTGGATGGTATGAAATGCATCTTTTTAAAAAAGACATTGTTGACACCCATGATCAAGAGTACTATACCACACAGTGAAAGGCTTACCATGGCATGCCCTTTACTTTTGAACATAAACCGGAGCAATTTGTAGCCCAGAAAAACCAATGCAACCAGCAAAAGAACCAACATGGTGGTGATCAATATCTCCATTTCAAAGTTTTTGGTTGCGTAGTGTTGACATCAGCGCTATTGGTCATCGTAATGCCTTTTAATTTCACTTAGGATTGCGTAAATGATCTTGTCATTTTTCTCTATTTCCCTTCTTTTCCAAAAGGTATACTTCCAATATTGGCCATGGGAGTTTTGGCTATCCGCTTTAAAATAAATATCCTCAAAGAAAGCCTCTTTGTTATTCTGATCTGCAATTTCTTCGTAGGCGGATAGACACTCATCAACTTGTTTTTCAAAGACCTTTTGGTACAGACTTTTGGGAATATTTTTTAAGAGATGGGTCTTATACCGATCAAATGCCCGTTGTAAATTGCTTGGGTTTCGATATCGGTTTAAAAAACCAAGGTTGAGCCTGTTGGCCAGCGAGCTGCGTTCAGAAAAGAGATTGTCCAAAAAGGTATGGTCCAAGGCAAGGTTATCATAGTCAATACTGGCACCGATCACGGCATTTATAAAGCCCTGTTCCCCAAAATCATCGACCACCACATCCAATATCGTATTCAAGCACAGGGCATCAAGTTCATCAGAGGCCTGAAATTTTTGCATGCACGGGTTGATGACGGCATACTCGGGTTTGCTTAAATCAATGGATTGATAAATGATGGTATTGCCGTAAATTAATTCTTCCCTGGCAGATTCGTCCGCAATCATCTCATTTTCCAAAAGAACCTCATTTAAATGCTCGTCTTCTTGCACCTGCTCCATCAACTTGAGTGATTCATGTGAAAAATAATAGGCTGCTCCTACCAAGCCAAGGCCCGTAATAACCAAGATGATGACTGCTTTCTTCATTTCAATCTTTATAATGATCTTGGATTTCCTTTAAAATGGCATAGACCTCGGAGGCATTGTTTTCCGCAAATCGTCGGTCCCAAAAGCTAAAGGGCCATGAATACTCGAAAGAGCTAGTATACTCCACTGATGGAAAATCCAAGAAAACCTCATCCGAAACATCGTACATTCCATAAAACTCTTCATAGTTCAACGTTGAGGTAATGGTGTCATGTATTTCTATCAAGTCATCCACCATCCGTTTGCAGAGTTCATCATATTTGCTTTTGGAAAAAAACGTAAAGACGTATGCCTTATTCTGTTTCCAGAGATCGGTAATATTTTCCGCAGACCGATCTACCGTCTTTGCTTTTTGGGAGATGTAGAGCAATTGGCAAGCACGTTCAAAAAAAGAATAGTTTCCTGCATCCCCCAAATCACCATAATCCTCATCCAAATCAGGGTGTTCGTAAACGGCGGGCACAACATAGAGTGCGCTATAGTTTGATCTTTGGTATGTTTTGGTACTCACATCATAGTCAAATGCGATGGTAAAAATGGTATTCCAGTAGTTTTCACTGTACTCTTCATTTTCCATATGGCGCATTATCTCATCCCTTATGGTGTTTTGATACGAAAATTGATCCCTGCCATTCAGCCCTATTTCCAATAAGAAAACTTCATAGCCGCTCAAAGCATTACGATAATCTTGGAAATACTTAAACCCAGCGTATTTGTTTTCAGGACTACTATTATTTTCAACAATCTCTACAACGCTTTGCTCATGCAGGCCGTACCTTTCCATTCTTTTTTGATAGGCAGCATATTCCATGTACGCATAAACCAATGCGGCCGTAACAAAAAGTCCGTTCGCCAATAACACTATCATGGTAACGGCTTTCTTTTTGGACGTGGCCAAAACCACCCCTATCAAAGCACAGAATAGTACCGATGCCATTACTATTTTCAGGGCGAGCGTCATTTCCGTATAGTTTTCAATTATATCGATCTATTATTCAACTTATACGCTATCTTATCTATTTACTGAACTGGGTCATCTTCGCCCCAAAATCATTCACGAACCTATTGTCCAACTCGTCTGCCCTAATGGCCAGCTGCGTAATGTTTTCCAACACACTATCCGCAGTTTTGGAGTACAGATCGCTTATGTGCACACGGTATGAAAGGAAAATCTGGTTATCGGAAATGGACAGTCGGTGTTCGCCCGTATCCGCGGTCAAGATATACTCGTATACTTCGGCCAGGTTTGTACGGGGCAGGTCGTTCAAAGGAGAGGTGGCGAACAGGTAATTGTTATCATAGACAAACATTCTTATTTCTGCACTTCCCTGATGAAAAAACCAGCGTTCCCTTCCCGATCGTGCCAAAACGGGGTTCAGTCCCAGACCAAGAATGGCTTCTTCGACCGTTAGGCTAAAATCGGACAATGGCCTTTCTTCAAACAACCCCTCATCCATATCGTTCCCACAATTGGGACAATAATGCGTCTTTTCAACCATAAGGCCATTGCAACTGGGACACCCAATGGTAAGTCCATCGAACAGTTCGCCAACGATCATAAGCTCTTCATGGAGTGTTTCCATGGGTATGGCAAAACCCATATTGTCCGCATCGGAAAACTTGGAGGTCACGATTCCCATAAGTTCCCCTTTTTCATTGACCACTGGGCCACCACTATTTCCTGGATTGATGGCAGCATCGGTCTGTATAAAATTACTTCCCCCTATCATCTGCCGTGGGTTGGAAACAATACCTTCGGTTACCGTGAAGGGCATACCAAAAGGATACCCCAACACCAATACCTTGTCTCGTGTGGAGGCCTCTGTTTGATGCCTTGTCACAACCGATTGGGAAGGTTTTGGAAGTGTTTCCGCCTTTAAAAAGGCAATATCCTTTCCGGGATTTACATAGACCACCTGTGCCAAATATCTATTCTTATCCCCATCCTCCACGCTTACCGAAAGACTACCGGACACCACATGAAAATTGGTCACGATCACATCATCTTGCAAACTATAAAAACCGGTTCCGGAACCATTGGCGGTGTTGATCCTATAAACTGAATTTTCAATATATTGAATTGCGTCCATTGCTTACTTGGTATTTAAATTGGCCATCATTTGCTGTATTGCCGCCATGGATTGTTGCATTTGCGCACCCATGATCTTTGATAGGTCCATTCCAAATTCATCACCAAAAATGGAGTCCTCCATAACGGATTCCATTCCTTTCAATAAAATGGGAGCTGCTTGGTTGTATTCCAGCCCGCTGGCCTCACTCAAGGCATCGGTTATGGGTTTGCTGATGTCAGAATTCAACAAGTTGTAGTAGAACAGACTATAAAAACAGGATTGCATTAGGTTACAGGCATCCTCAAATCGGGAATTGGCCATCATCTCTTGTACCTCCCCATAGCTATCCTCCCAGTTTTCCCTGATACTCTCTTTTTTACTGCCGTATTTATAGGGAATAAAGGTTTCTATTTGGTATAGATCTTCCGAGAATTTATCCTTTGGATAGTTTTTCAACTTTTCCAAGCTCGCCTTACCATGGAGCAATCGGTCCTGAAAAGGAATCCTTCGGTCGTAAAGGCCATCCACTGCCTTTTCCACCAAGGTACGCAGATAACCTTGGGGCTCTATGTGGAACTCTATTTTTTTGAGTGTGGTGTTCAGGGTATACCACGCATTGTTTCCATGACGTTTTTCCATGTAACGGTCCAGACGTTGTATGCCTTCTTCAAGGATTTCCTGACAGTTGGCATAGGCTTCCTGTTTTACTTCCTCTGAAAAAGGCATTGTCTTTGGTGCTTGCAGATGGGCAGCATCAAATTTTTCGATGAACTCATCATCAAAGCTATCTGCATGATAACAGATTTCCCGAAAGACCCCGTAGATTTTGTACGGTTCACATAGGTCGATGGGGCATGAGAACGTAAAATAGACCAGATTATCCTCCAAAGCCACATTGGCCAAGTTGAGCGGATACATGCGTAACTCCGCCAACCGTCGCATTAAGGGCACTTTCTTGGCATTTGAAATATTTAAAAAAGGACATCTCACCTGCAGTCCATCCGATGTTTGGGTAATGGAGAGCACCACGGAACCATGCGGTATCTCATACGTATTTCCCGTTTTTTTGTTTTCAAAATGGTTGCCGACATATTCCAACAAGGTGGGCACCACCTTATCGTATTGTCTATTATTGAAAAATGCCACCGCTTCATCCCATTTTTCATCTTGTCTTGTGGATGATTTTTTGGCATTTATGGGTGGAAAATATGCGCTGCTTTTATCCATTTTTGTTTTGTAATTAATTGGATTACATCCTTAACTTTAAGCTGCTAAATTTTTAATTTCACCCTCTAATTCTTCAAATGCTTGTTGTTGGGGTTTTACTAAGATGGCCTGCTTTATTACTCCGGCAATCACTTCTAAGATGTTTCTACGCGCCTTTACACTTTTTCCGAAATAGGCATTCATTAATTTATTGGGAATGATATGATTTATTTTCACCGTGTTTTCATTCACAAAAAATAGTTTTACGGCGTGCATGCCACTTTTTTTAAGCACAATACATTGCGCCATTTGCCCGCTGGTGTCCGTACGATGTTCCCAAGTGTCATATTCTTTTGAGCATTCGTAACTAGAACTTTTTAAAAGTTCATAAAGTGCATCCAAATTGGTATAGTTGGGCTTAAGCCGAATTAGATTTTCCATAGTTTTCAATGTTTTTGGCTATAATTTAAAAGCCACAGATGGTCATGACCATCTGTGGCACTAATTTTTAAAAATCCGTAAAAGCTCTTATAGCCCTAACACCCAAAAAATCATTATCCTTTGGAATATTAAAGCCTTGATTAATATTCCACCAAATCGCATCATTAATATCAACTTCAGTTGAACTCCAATAGGAATTTGATATAACGTCTCCTCCATTTGATGTTATAGCGTTACCAACTATTGATACGTTTGAGTAAAGCTCATTCAATTCGTCTGCACTTGGCAAAAACCAGTCATCAAATCCGTTTTCATTTAAATTAGAAGCTATTTCTGCAGCACTTCCAGAAGCACATGAAGAGGCCATTATTATATCTGTATTTGTCTGTCCGGTACCTATAGCTGTTCCTGTTGCTCCAGTGGCAATTCCTAAACAACCCCATGGAACATTTGTTGCTTGTACATTTAGAGAGACAACCAATCCACTACTATTATTACTAGCAGGGTCTATCCAAAAAATGATACCCCCATATTTAAATTCCCCAATCTCGTTTAAGTCATTAAGCGCCACGAACGCATTGGCGGAAACAGTTTGGGTACCGTTGCTTACTGAAATGGTGGCCAACATATTGGGGTTGGTCTCAAAATCGAAAAGCGTTTCGTCCGCCACTGATAATTCTCCTGTATTTTGATTTATGTTAAAAGCTCCTGCAGGGTTTTGGAACGTAATGGTGTACGTTAAATTAGAACCACTTGCCTGTAAAACTCCAATAACATCCCCGTTAGATGGGTTTTCATCAATAGTCAAGTTGGTATTTGTAGCAGATACTTCATCCACATCATTTAAATTAATTGTGGCTGTAGCACTAATGGATTCCGTACCATCGGTAACAGAAATATCAGCTGTGATTACGGGGTTGGTTTCAAAGTCGAACAGATTGGGGTCAAGGACCGTCAACTCTCCCGTACCAGTATTTATGGCCATGGCACCCACTGGGCTTTGTGCAGTAATGGAATAACTGAGAGTGCCATTGCCATTGGCTTGAATGTTTCCTAAAACCTGGCCATCGTTTGGATTTTCATCGACAGTAACTGTAAAATCCTGAATGGTAATTTCAAGGACATCGTTTAGGTTTACCGTAACCGATACTGGGTTTTGGGCATCTACAATAGAAACGGTCGCTGTAAGTAAAGGATTGGTTTCAAAATCGAACAGCGAAGCGTCCGACACCGTAATTTCGCCCGTATTTGCATCTATGTTCATAGCTCCTTGGGGAGATTGGGTAGTTATAGCAAAACCCGAAGTGCTTCCTGTGACCTGTAAAGTACCTAGGACTTGTCCATCAACAGGATTTTCATCTATGGATACTTCGAGGCTTTGGGCCGAAACCTCGCTTACATTGTTCAGATTGACCGTAACAGTTACCGTATTTTCCGCATTTTCCGCAGTGACCGTAGCTGTCAAAGTAGAGTTTGCCTCGAAATCGAACAAAGAGGCATCGTCAACGGTCACCTCACCGGAAGTGGGATCAATACTCAATGCACCCGAGGGCGTTTGGGAGGTAATACTGAAACCTTGGCCTGCACTCCCATCGGTTCCTATGGTTCCAATCACTTGTCCATCTGTGGGATTCTCGTCAATGGTGACTTCCAAGTCTTGTAGGCCGACCTCAATATTTGAACCTGCATTATCGTCATTACTACAACCAATGGTTATAAGTAGGACAGATAAAATAAATAAATAGGATTGTTTAATTTTTTTGTTCATGATTTTGGGTTTGATGTTTATGATATTCATTTCTTTACTAATTCAAGTGGGCAAGCACTCCATTTAACCCATAGCTAAATGTAAAAGTGGTTCCCCCGTTTTCAGGCTTGAGCATTACCACATATTCCATTTTCTCCCTATTGCCGTTTTTGGGCATCTTTATGAAGGCCATGTGCAATGAAGGGTTTTCAATGCCTTTTTCTGTAGTTAGCTGTTCCTTGGATTTTTCCACGAGTTCCCCCAATTGACCTAGATTGACCATATCACCCAATTGAAACATAAAATCGGCCGCCTTGGTACCCTCTGGTATTTCCAAGGTTATTTCAGAAGTTTGGTTCCAGTTGCCCAATGAGTAGGTCCACTGCCCCATTTTTAAAGATTCGGGGGCATCGGTAACCGTAACACCCACAATATTGCCTATGGTTTCATTGTAGGTGATCGTTAGATCCGTATAATGAGCCCCGTCCCCAAACCTGCTTTTCAGGATATTTTCAATAGCCCCAAAGCCTTGGGCATTGGCCTCTTGCTTATTGGTTCCCCCACAGGCAACCAGTAGGACCACAATAAAACAAATAAGGCTGTTTTTCAGTTTTTTCATGATGTACGCTTGATGTTTCAATCCTCGTTGTCCCTCCCGAACAGAAAAAACAAAACACCTCCCACGAGTATCAGTAGAATCCTAATGACCCATCCCGCGGTACTGCCCCAGATGTCTATCCAGGACAAAAGCCTAATGTTATAGTTGAAAATTGACAACACCATGGATATAATTCCCATTGCTGCCAGCACAAGTCCTCCTTGGCCTAATTTTACTTTGATATTTTCCATACTAATTGTGGTTTGTTCCATTTCCAGCTTAGGACAGCCCTGGGAAAGAAGGTGTTTTCTGTAGGTAGTTCCAAGTAAGAAATGGTTTTCGCAGGTTAAAGCTGCGCCAAAATAATTTCTCGGGAAATGGGGAATGTATATTCGGGAACCCTCAATAAATATTTGTGGGGTCCAAATCGGAATTCGTTTTGCAACGAACCGTAAATGCTATGGAATCTAGGTTTAGAAAGTAAGAGCCTAACGATGGTTGTAATTAAGAAAAGAAGTCAAGAAACCCTCTTTTTTTCGAATGGAAACAGGTATTTTTTTTCCATTTTTCAAAAAGATAATCCCCGATTTATCATACTTGTCAATGAATTTTAAGTTTACCATGAACGACTGATGAGGTCTTGTAAAGGACACTTTTTCAAGCTGTTGTTCATATTCCTTTAAGGGTTTTGAGGCCACATATTTTTTCCCATTGTCCAGGTGGAACGTGGTATAACCTTTATCGGATTCACAGTACAGTAGCTCTTGCAAATTTATTACCTGAAAACTATCGCTCAGGGACAGCACCAAAGTAGAGTCGTTTTTGTGCCAAACTTGTTTTACCGTCTTTATCTGCTTTTTTTGTTCGGTTACGGGCAGTCTTTTGACTTTTTCCAAGGCCAATTGCAGTTCTTCAACATCCACAGGTTTCAACAAATAGTCAACGGCCCCAATCTTTAACGCCCGCAAAGCGTATTCTTCATATGCGGTGATGAAGATCACTTTGAAATCCAAATGTTCGGTCTGGTCCAAAAAATCAAAACCGGAACCGTCACTAAGGTTGATGTCCAAAAAGATTAGGTTCGGCTTACATGCATTGGTCACCACTACCGCTTCTTTGACAGACCCGCATTCCCCTATGACCTCCACATCGGTTTCAATGGATTTCAACAAATTGAGCAGTCCTTTTCTAATGTATTCTTTGTCTTCTACCAACAGTGCTTTCATGCGGCCTCAAGTTTTTTATAGGGTATCACCAATGTCACGACCGTACCCCTTTCGTGGTACCTTGCCCGGTCTTCAATGGTAACCGACCCGTTCATTTTAAAATCTTTCGACAATATTTTTAGACGCTCCGAGGTTATGGCCGTTGCCAATGATTTCTTTCCGTTCCCTTTGTTTTCTTTATGGGAATCAATGCCAATCCCGTTGTCGGTTATCGTACAGATCAACGCTCCGTTTACATATTTGATAAGGGTTGCCAATTCCCTATCACCCTCAAGATTGGTAAACGCATGTTCAATGGCATTTTCAATGAAAGGCTGAATGAGCATGGGGGGGATTTCAAACAAAGAAGTGTCTAGGGCTTCATCAATTTCAATGGTATAATTGTATGAATCACTTTCCAGGTTATGAAGCTCAAGATAGTTTTCCAAAGCCCTGATCTCTTGCGAAAGCAACACCATTTTATCCCGTGAATTTTCCAATGTTATCCGTAAAAGCCTAGAAAATCTTGACAAATAGCGAACTGACTTTTTCTCTTCCTTATTGAGTATCATACCTTGTAGGACGGACAACGAGTTGAAGATAAAATGTGGTGTCATTTGTGATCGCAACAATTTTTGCTCCGTGACAATATTCTGGTTTTTGATCTTGATGGTATGGAATTTCTGATAGAAGACCATGGACCCCAACAAAATCGACACCAATAGAATACCAATAACCGCCCAAAGGTAATTTTGTCGAGATCTGACCAGGTCTTGGGATGTTGTCATCACCGTTTTGGTCAGCTCCAGCTCCCGGATACTGGCAGAATCCAAGGCCTGCCTGTACTTGTATTCATATTCCAACTGGGCAACCTTTTCCACATTCTCTTTATTAAAAAGGCTATCGTTCAATGATTTGAATCGCTGGTGGCTTTCAAGAGCATCCTTGTAATTTCCTGTATTTTTGTAAATTTCGAAAAGCAGTTCCTGCGCCATACTTTGGTATAATAAAAGACCATGGTCTTCGGCCAACTTCTTGCTTTTTAAAGCATTGGTAAGTGCTTTATTATAGTCATGTTGATTTGCATTTACCTTCGCTAACCCCCAGTAAGAAATACATAAACCTTTTTGGTTTTGGATCTCCAAGCTTATCTTTCTTGATTGTTCATAATATTCATAAGCTTTCGTATAATTTTTTGTCTCCAAATAAATATACCCAATATTGTTCAAGACAAAAGATTCACCTCGTTTATCATTGACCTCTTTGTAAAGTTTTTGGCTTTTTTCCAAATATTCATAGGCCAGTTCAAGATTGTTCTTTTCTTTATAGGCCAAACCGATATTGCTAAGGGTCTTTGAGGTTATTCCTTTATTGGCGCTTCCCGAAAGTGTCAGGATTTCTTCGAACAGTTCTATGGCCTTGTCATATTTTTTCAGTGCCACATAGATATTGCCCATATTGCCCAATGTTGACAGTACACGCCTTGTATTTGAATTTTTTTTTGCAATTGCAAGAGTTTGGTTGCAATAATCAAGGGCCACAGGATAGTTTCCTTGGTTGGAATACGTAACAGAAATACCATTTAAACAGGATGAAATTCCTGATGGGTTCCCAATTTCTTCATTTAATTTTAATGCCCTGAATAGGTATGACCTTGCTTCATTATAATTGTCCATTTCTATGTAAGACCACCCCATCTCATATTGGACCTGGGCTATTTCTAGCTTGTTGTTGATCGTTTCAAAAATTTCAAGCGATCTTTTGAAATAGGCGACTGCTTCATTTTGATCACCATTATAGTACATGTAAATACCCATGTTCTTGTAACATGCAGCAATACCTTGGTTCCAAGCAATATGTTCATATAATTCAAGAGCCTTGGTATAATTTGAAAAGCCTCGTTCATAATTTGATTCATAGGCCTCTAGCAAACCTCTTATATAAAAATTCTTGGCTTTACCTTTGGTATAGTCAAGAGAATCTGCAAGTCGCTCTGATTCTGCCAAATATCCTTCCGCTATGGCGCGATCTTTTTCCAAATACCCATCAACCAAATGATGTAGGAGATCCACCCTAACAATATCTCTTGTTTTATGATTTTCCAGTTCAACTTTAAGGCTATCAATTTTGGGGCTTTGGGCTTGCATGTTTCCAATAGATAAGAAGAAAAAGAACCAGCCAAAGAGCTTCAGGTAAAGTAACCTCCGTGTTGTTACACCTGCTTCGTTCATGGATAAGGATAGACAAACCATAGCAATCAACACATTACCCTGAAAACTGGTTTGTACATTCATATTTACGCCACTAATTGGACCGAAAGGACAAAATACGGCATTTAAATTTCGTTCGAAAGGTTATATGGGTAGTTTTCTTTACAATGAACTACTGCAAATGTGCATCTGTGAGGTTAGGATAAATATTTGCAGACCCTGAACACATATTCGACAATCATTGCCATTCCCATTTGGTCTTCCTTTCGAATAATTGGTCACTACGTGGGTTTCAACTCCGTAATGGTCGTATGACAGGAATACCAAGAAGTTTATAGGAAAGGTGGCTCCAATAGTATCAAAGGATTCCATAAAAAAACACTGAAAATCACAAGATTAACAGTGTTTTGGTTTTACTTGAAAAAGTTAAGTCGGGATGACTGGATTCACTCCGTGCATCCAAGTTTTGTTATGCTGCAAATTAAAGCAAGACTTTAATTTTATTTAAAGAAAAAAGTTCCATTAAGAAAATAAACTTTCTACAGGAACTTTTCACTTTAACTTGTCGGGATGACTGGATTCGAACCAGCGACCACACGCACCCCATGCGTGTACGCTACCAGACTGCGCCACATCCCGAAAACGGATTGCAAAAATATAAATTTTACTGATATTACCTCGCCAATTCCCGAAATTAAAAAAGGAAAAAACAAGCCTTTGGAAATACTGTAAATCCCATAAGTACAATTTACAGGTTTACCACACTGAAAACAAGACCGGATCAAGACTTATCTGTACAAGGTGAAATGCCCCACAAATCGTTGTTTCTCCCGGTCATTGGCATTGACCACGTACCAATAGTCACCCGTGGGCAAGGGTTTACCCTCGTAGTTTCCATCCCATTTCTTCACTTGGTCCAAATGGGCCACTACCCTACCGTAGCGATCATAGATAATGACTTCAATGTTGGGGAAAAACTCACGATTCCCGGGATACCAGTAATCATTCAGGTTATCGCCATCCGGGGTAAAGAAATCCGGCATTTCCGGCATTCCCTCAAAGTCGAATGGCATTACCAAGTTTGCTACACATCCTCGTTCATCACGAACCATAATGTTGACATTGGCATCTACACTGATGTTAAAAGTGTTGGTTTCACCATACGATTCCCCTTGGAAGAAATATTCGTATCCGCCATAACCGCCCGTTGCCATGGCAGTCACCTCATTGGGACCTGTCTTAATTGCCTCCAAGGTCAGAGGTTCGTAGGCTTCAACTTCAAACTCTACAAAGGTTACACATCCATTTTGGTGATAAATGAATACAGTGTGCTCCCCTGCGGGAAGGTCGCCAAAAGTACGCTGCTCGGTAGCCAAAGCAACATCATCAACATCAAGGGAGAACAGCAATTGTGGCAGTAAAGAATTATCCGCTATGGAAATCCGTGCCGTACTATTGGGGAAAATCCCATCACAACCATACTCTATAATCGGTTCGGCCATGATCTCTATTCCTATACCTATATTCGCAACAACAGTGGTCTGACAGCCATTGGCGTCCCTAACAAAAATCACATAGGTCTCCCCTCCTTGGAGATGGTCGAAAAACAGACTGTCATTCTGGACAAAATCGGCATCATCGGCAGAATTCACGCTGGTAAAATACGGTGCAGTGCCCCCCGTTACATTCAAGGTCAAGGTACCATCGTCGTCCCCCAGACATACTTCCGGAGTGGTAGAGGCCACACTTGCCACCAATTCGGCCGGTTGGGTAATTTCCACCGTTCTGGTAATGGTACAGCCCAAGTCGTCCTGAATAATAATATCGTAGGTTCTTGGAGACAAATCGTTGAACGTTTTCCGATTCGGATTGCTGGGGTCATCCCCCTCAAAGAACTCACTCAATGTATCGGAAATGGAGTACCGAATAGCTCCCGTACCACCACTGGCCTCGATAATGATCTGTCCGTTGGCATCGCCGGCGCAGACCACGGGTACCGCTTCAAGATACTCTAATACCAAAGGTGGTTTGGGGTCTATTACTATGGGGTCGGATATGGCCTCACATCCGCCACTTTCTGCATATACATAATAGGTTCCGGGGTTCAACTCCCTAAAGATCCCTGAACTTTGTGCCGGACGTACCATGGTGGCAGGGGTCACTGGCAAGGTGTTGGAGTTTACCAAAGTATACATATAACTACCAATCCCCCCAAAGGCTTCGGAACGGATAATTCCGGTTGCCTCTCCTGCGCAATTGATGGTAGCGTTGGTCAAATCCAGTGCAATCACCAAAGGTGCAGCGGGGTCCAAGGAAATTTGGTTGGATTTTTCAAACGGACATCCGTTTGAATTCTGCACATCGTATTGGAATGGACCTGGGTCCACCGTAATGTCCTCGGCAATCACAACGCTGGTCATACCGGCACCAAAGGCCACAAATGGGTCCGATGTACCTGCCCTGCGGTAGAAATATTCCACCCCGGGCTCTGGATTGGTCACCGTGAGTTCCATTCTACCCAAATCCCCACATCCGGGTGGTTGCAGCTCCACAAGCTCGGCCACTATAATTTCTGGGTCATCAATGGTAATAAGGTCCGTAGTAAAACTACAGTTCCATCCATCAAAAATGGTAATTCTGTAGTCCCCGGCCGAAAGGTTGGCAAACGTTGGTGTGGTCTGCAATCCGCTATTGGTACCATCCGTAATCCTATTCAACTGATAGAGGTAATTTCCGGGGCCTTGTCCCCCAGACACCAAATCAGCTTGTATTATGGCATTGTTGTCATTGTTACAGGCCAGCCCCTGCACGATTTCTATGTTTGCGGTAATTCCAACGGGTGGTGGCAAAAAGATGTCCCGACCAGCCTCACAACCTCTTACATCCTTAACATTTACGGTATAGGTGTCGGTGGATAGATTTTCAAAAACAGGGTTGGTGTTGGGATAATCCACCAAAACAGTCCCATCTGACGCTACCAATTGATATTGGTACGTACCCCAACCGCCATCCCCGGTCGCCGTAATCTCACCCAAACCGGGAACATTACAGGTTACTGGTGAAGTTTCTATAGCATCAACAGTAAGTGCCCTGTCCGGGGAACGGACCGTAGTCACATTACTGATCACATCACAGAACGGGGAATCCAGAGCTTCAATACGTACCACCAAGTTTCCAGCAGGCACATTCGGAATCAACTCTGGTGAGTTGATGGGTGCATTGGTATCAAAACTACCGGTAACCCCTGTAGAAGTCTCTACTCCAGAGTTATCCCTCGTGAACACCTCGTAATTGTACTGTCCGCTATAGTTGTTGATTTCCAGGCTGATGACCCCATCGCTTCCATTAAAACACATCACTGGTTGCACTTCGGCAATCACCGCCTCAATGGTATTGTATTCCGGCATGTTGACCGTGGCCGTTAGATAGGTACATCCTCCACTACCCACATCGGTCACCGCAAAAATGTAGTCCCCTGGGGTGGCAATGTCCCAGGTAACACGGTCTGAACCCCCTGAACTTCTTGCAGGTTCAGAACCCAAAGGAAGAATTTCCACTTCATAGTTTCCAGGACCCTCATTGATGATGATATCAATGGTTCCCGGATTGACCCCTGTGCCCGAAGCGTCACAGGTAATCTGATTTATATTGTAGCTAAACGTGATGTCCGTGGGGCTGTTGATGGTAACCGATGATGTGTCCTCACAGCCATTCTGGTCCCTAACGGTGAGGGTTATGGTCTGGTTGGTACCATTGTCAATCACCTCAAAAGTATTACCCGTCTGAAAATTGGTGCCATCAAACTGGGGGGTACCATCATTCATGCTATACGTATATGGTCCGGTTCCCGTACTGGTCCCAGTGCCATCGCCATTGGTATCCGTAAAGATCGTGATGGTGGCCGTACTGAACTGGTTGCTTGATGGATTACAGCTGAATTCGGTATGGATGGCATTGGATTGCAGCAAAGAGGGCTCATCAATGATGATGTTGCCCGATCTATCGGTACAACCTCTATCCGATACCACCTCAACCTGGTAGGTATTGGGTTGAAGGTCATCAAATACGGGTGAACCTTGAGGTCCGGCAATCACAGTTGAACTCGATCCCAAATACAGCACGTAGTTTAAAGGAGTGTCCGTATCACTTCCCGGTTGCAACTCCACCGAAATGGTACCATTATCGGCTCCATTACAGGTAACATCACTACTTGGCGTGGCCGTGATCACCGGAGAGTTTACGGTACTCACATTGACTATGGCTTCATCGGAACAAAGAGGAGTGGTATTGGAGCTCAAATCGGTCACCAAAATATTGTAATCTCCGGGCAAAACACTGTTGAACACATTGGTATATTGTGGCGAACCGATATTGGCCAAAGTTCCCGCGTCCCGCAATTGATACTCAAAATTACCACTACCACCCGTAGTGTTCACGGTAATGACCCCATCCCCGGCATTACAAGTGGGGAATGAAGTGGCATCGGCGGAGATGGCAAAGAAATCGAACACCTCTGCCGTAACCGTATTGGTACAGCCATTGCCGTCCCGTACGGTAATCAAATAGGTTCCAGGGTTGGGCACGGTAAAAGTAGTTCCAGTCTGGAATCCACTTCCTATGTCATATTGAAATGTATTCTCCGGTTCAGGTCCAGAAGTCAACGGGGACACCATATGAATCTGATACCCACTGGTGGCCGTACATTGGTTGACCACATCTATGACTGGAGTAGGCACCCCAGCTTCTTGGGTAACGGTTAATGTGGTAAATGCGGTACACCCACTGGCATCCTGCACATAAAAATCGTAATCTGAAGGGTAAGGTCCCGCTATCTCAAAAGTAGTTTCCGGGGAAAAGACGGTGGGTTCTGCCGCTCCTGTGGGCACATAGGCATAATTGAACGGCCCGGTACCCCCAAAACCTCGAACCGTGACCAAAGCACCCGCATTACAGGTCGCCTCCACAAAGTTATCGATGGCAATGGAAGGGGAACTAAAGCCAATAAAGACCAAGGTACTTCCACTACATCCTGTATCGGTATCATTGACGATAATCTGATAGTTACCAGGTGTCAGTCCTGTAAACGTATTTGTGAAGGGGAGTGATTCATTGGTAAAGGATGTTGGTCCTGACAGTGTAGCTCCCGTATCTGTATTTTGCAGGGCAACCGTAAAGTTCGCAGGATTGTTTGGCAATCCAGAAACCTCATAGGTAATGGTTCCGCTTCCCGATACATCGCAAGAGGCCGAAGTGGTCGTTGCCGTGACCGCAACAGTACTTGGTGTGGTAATAGGTTCTATTTCCTCAATATAAATACATCCCAAGGCATCCATCACTTCCACAAAATAGGTAACCCCAAAAGTTACTTCTGCTGAGAAATCGTGAATATCCACCCCATTGACATTGGCCGGCACAAAGGCACCTCCGCCAACAAGTCTAAATTGGTATGGTGCCGTACCTCCAACCGCCTGTACCCTGTAGGACAGAAAAGGATCGGTACAGTTTAGTGGAGCAGCGTCCAAAGGAATCAGATCCAAGCTGTTTTGGTCAAGGACCACCTCATCACGGTCCTCACAACCCTGTGCATCCGTGGTAACGATGGTATAATTCCCAGCCGGAAGGTTGGGGAAATTTACCGTAGTACTTGCCGTACTCATGGAAGAGGCCACCAAATTCCCGGCCACATCCAATAGGACATAATCAAACGGGGCAACTCCATTGTTGATCGTTGTGGAAATGGACCCGTTCACGGATCCTGATGAACACACCGGGTCTGTAGGGGTCACTGTGGCATCCAAAGGAGAACTGGCCCCAATGGTGACATCATAGGCTGGACTTACACAGCCCCTACTATCTCGAATGACAAATCCACCATGGGTTCCCGGGCCATATCCCGAGAAAATATTTTGTGTGCTAAAAGTAGCCCCATTATCATTACTGAACTCATATGGGGGAATCCCTTGGCTCGTATCCGGAATGAGCTCTACAATGCCACTGGTATTGTCACCACATTGGGTATCCGTACCCACTACCGAACCTGCGATGGTCTCCGGTGGAGAGATGGTCACTATATTGGTTTCGTTGGTACAGCCTTGGGCATCCGTAATCAAAAACTGGAATGTGGTATCCGAAATGATAGATCCATCATTGGAAATATTGTACACAAATGAGTTTCCTGTGATGTTGTTATTGTCCGAAGTATACGGGGCTCCATTGATACTTACTTCATAAATATCATAGTTTCCTCCCGAAGTATATCCATTGCTGATGTTCACCTGAATTTGGGCAGGTGGTCCGGCACAATCCAACTCCTGGATGGTGGTGGCATTGGCGATTACCTGGGGCTCAATGGTCGCTGTGACTGTATCCCTACAATCGTTGCTGTCCATAACCTCGATGGTGTAGGTGCCCGGGGTAAGCCCAGAAAAACTATTGCTTCCGCCCCATGTCCCTCCATTGATTCGATATTGATAGGGGGCAACGCCCAAGGTGGCATTCACCACCAAAGTGGCCGCGGTAAAATTATCGTAACAAAAATCTGAAGCAGCCGTATCCAAAGTCAAGGTGGGTGCTTCCAATTGGGTCAAGGTAAAGCTATCCGTCACCGTACAGCCATTGGCATCGGTTACGCTTACCTGATAGGTACCGTCTTGGGAAAGATTGGAGAAAGTGCTTCCATTTTTTGGACCTCTGGTGGACCCATCAGGCTGGGTAAGGGTATAACGATTACCACCCCATCCCCCAACGGTATTGATTCGAACAGCTCCGATGTTTCCATTTTGACAGCTCATATCGGTAACATCCAAACTGGAAATGGCAAAGGCTGTTGAAGGTTCCTCTATAACCAAAGTGGCGGTATCGGTACAGTTGGTCTCTTCATCGGTCACGGAAATGACATAACTACCCGCCGCCAACCCTGTGACCGGTATAATACTTCCATTCTGACCGGTAAAAACCGTTCCGCCATCAATACTATAACTATAAGTGGTGTTGAAACCATCTACCAAGAACCGACCTTCCCCATCGGAATCCCCAACACAGGTGACCACTTTGGTCTGTTGGGCGGTTACTCCAATGGAACTGATATCGGTAATGGCATAGTTCTCGTCATAGGAACACCCTTCATTATCGGTCACCCTAAAGGTGTAGGTACCCAATCCCAGTCCGGTAAAGGTGTCATTGTTCCCATTATTGACCACACTCGCAGCCGGGGCAATAATCTCATATGTATACGGTCCAGTTCCCCCGGTAACCGTAAGTTGTAGGGAAGCCGTAGTGGTGATACAATCCAAACTGGAAATGGCAAAATCCAGATTGGTGGGTTTGTCCAAAGCATTGAAAACAATATCCGGCAGTGTTTGAACGCATCCATTGGCATCCCGTACCAATGGGGTATAGGTTCCCACTCCCAAATTAGGAAAAACTGGGTTTGTACTGAACCCGGCCCCTACGCTGTATTCATAAGGTGCTGTTCCTCCAGAAACCCCGGAAATGGTAATTTGTCCCCCATTTTCATTGGAGCAGGTAGGAACCGTGTTTGGTGTAGCCGTTGCCACAATGGTCGAAGGCGTTCCAATGGTAGCCACTTGTGGTGTTGTGGTACAGGTAAAGGAGTCCTGCTCATATCGCAAAACCACATCGTAGTTGCCTGGGGCCAAATTGGAGAATACGTTACTTATTTGAAAGGTAGCCCCATTATTGATGCTATATTCAATTTCATATCCAAATCCATTGGTGACATTGATGGTAACCCTACCATCATTGGCGCCGCCACAATTGGCATCTTCCTCAGTGATGTTAAAAATTGGCGGTGGAATATCCGGAACATCCACAGAGGCGCTCCGCTGGCATCCATTGGCATCTTCCACCAAAACATTGTAAGTGCCCGGTGTAGATACTAAAAAACTGGTGGAACCGGCATAGGTGGAACCAAAAGGGGCCCCATCCACACTGAAACGGTAAGGAGCGGTTCCTCCTGAAGTGGTCAGGTTTACATTTACCGAAGTAGCCCCACACCCAAAACTATCGGAGGCCGTGGCCGATACTGCCAAGGGACTTATTCCATTTCCTATGGTGATGGCATCTCCGTTTATATCTGTTGTGATGGTCTCAGAACAATTATTGGTCTCTACCCGGATGCTGTAGGTGCCTGGACTGACATTGGCAAACGTATAGGCATCGGCTCCGTTGGGTCCAAAGGTATCCACGGTAACCCCGTTCTTCACCAATCGGTAGGTATAAAACCCCGGAACACCGGATACTTGTACATCTATACTTCCCAACTCCCCACTACAAAGAATGTCATTGGCGGTCACATCCACTGTAATGTCCAAATCGTTGACTGTAACACTGTTTGATGGAAAAACACAGGCACTGGCCGAAACATTTTTCAAACGTACATATACCCTGTAACTTCCTGAAGCGGTAATATCGAAGAAGGGTGCATCTTGGTAAGGCCCTGCCGGACTGTTCAAACTGTATTCATATCCCGCAGGAACATTGGTCACCTCTACCCTACCCGGATTGCCACATACAATATCCTCCTTGATCAATTGTGGGTCCAATGGGTTTAAGGTCGATTTAAAATAATAGTATTGACCAGAGCCTACCCGTACCCTGAACTCTCCTGCCGTGGAAAGATCATAGGTAGGGTCTATTCCCACCGTATTCCATGTACAGGCCCCATTTATGGTGGGACAGTCATCCACCACCGTTGGCGCACAGGTATTGGGGTCCAATTTTTGCCATTGATAACTTGCACCGGACTGACTGAGCGTTAGGGTCCTAACGTCACTGGTTCCGCACAGGAAAAATTTGGCAAGAGTACTTCCATCGTTGGGACAGACCACTTCTTGATTGGCCCCTTGGATAATGGTAGCGAACATACTTGCACTGGCAAAGGAATGGGATATATCCAGTTTGGACTCAGAGGCCTCAACAGTATGCACTGAAGTCCCTTCTTCCATCTTGGATTCAGAAACCTTGGATACAATATGGGTGAGCATCTTTTTGACTTCCGTCTTGGCTAATACCGTGGAACAAAAAATGGATATGGATACCACCAACACGGCATATAGCAGATGCCTTGTCTTTTGAGGGAGCATAGGTTAAGTCTTGTTAGGACAGAATATTCAGATTTGGGACCTTAATATTCTAAATCGTAGTTATCTATACTTATAAAATTCTCTTTATCTTTTCAGCAATCAACTACTAAAAAGTAGTCGTTCATCTATAAAATCTATTATTTCAACGTAAAACTATGAAAAAAAGTGTGGTGTTTCTGTATTTTTTCGTTGTACTGCTCGGTACATCTTGCGCCCAAGTCCCCGATAAGGGCATTCATTTTCCAAAAACCATTGATTTTACTGTAGAACCCGTCATTACCGGTATTCAAAACCCATGGGGTATGGCTTTTCTTCCCAATACAGGTATTTTGGTGACCGAAAAATCAGGGGAACTGATTCTTCACAACAATGGAAAAACAACGAAAATCGGGAATATCCCAAAAGATATCTATGCGCGTGGACAGGGCGGTTTGATGGATATAGAACTACATCCCAATTACAAAGAAAATGGGTGGATCTACTTCTCATATGCTTCCAGTGCAGGGGACCAAAAAGGAGGGAATACGGCCATTTTCAGGGCTAAACTTTCCAAAAACAAACTTGCACAGACCCAGCTTCTTTACAAAGCCGAGCCCAACTCCACCAAAGGACACCACTTTGGTTCCCGCTTGGAGTTTGATACAGATGGGTATTTGTATTTTTCCATTGGAGACCGTGGGGACAGGGACATAAACCCCCAAGACATTACTAGGGATTGTGGTAAGATATACCGAATACATGACGATGGCCGTATCCCCAAAGACAATCCGTTTGTTGGAAAAACCGGCGCAAAAACTGCTATTTACAGCTATGGACATCGAAATCCCCAAGGATTGACCCTTCATCCCGAAACGGGAGAATTGTGGGAGCACGAGCATGGTCCAAGGGGTGGGGACGAAATCAATATCATCCAAAAAGGGAAAAACTACGGATGGCCCGTCATTACATTCGGCATCAACTATAGCGGCACAAAGATTACGGATGAAACCTCGAGACCCGGCATGCAACAACCTATATACCAATGGACCCCTTCCATTGGTCCGTCCGGAATGACCTTCGTTTCTTCCAGCAAATACCCCAAATGGAAAGGGAATTTATTGGCCGGTTCCCTATCCTTCCAATATTTGGAACGCTTGGTCATTGAAAATGGCAAGGTCACCTACCGTGAAAAATTATTGGACGGCATGGGAAGAATCCGAAACGTAAGGCAGGCTCCAGACGGATTTATTTATGTGGGCATAGAAGGCAAGGGGGTCTATAAATTGGTCCCCAAGTCTTGATAGACAGACTTATTTTAGTGCGTCAATCGCAGCCTTAACGGAACCGTATTGCTTTAGGGCCTTTTGAGCCTCCTCATATTCCAGTCCCAGTTCTTCCATGACATAGCGGGTACCACGGTCCACCAATTTGATGTTGCTCAACTGCATGTTCACCATTTTGTTGCCCTTCACCCGTCCCACACGGATCATAACCGCTGTGGAAATCATATTGAGTACCAATTTTTGACTGGTCCCACTCTTCATACGGGTACTACCGGTCAAGAATTCCGGTCCTACATTGATTTCAATGGCAATATCGCTTTCCGTTGCCAAAGGTGATCCAGGATTATTGGTAATGCCCGCAGTAAGGATACCATGCTTCTTGGCATCGGCAATACCTCCCAAAACATAAGGTGTGGTTCCAGATGCAGCAATACCTACAAGGACATCGTTTTCATTGATATTATGTTCCATCAAATCTTTCCAGGCCTGCTCCCTGTCATCTTCGGCCAACTCCACCGATTTGCGGATGGCAACGTCACCACCAGCCATCAACCCAACTACCCTGGTATGGGGCATTCCAAAGGTTGGGGGGATTTCAGAGGCATCCAGAATACCCAATCGCCCGCTGGTACCGGCTCCGATATAGAACAAGCGCCCTCCTTTTTTGAAACGGGGGGCAATCTCATCCACCAGTTGTGCTACTTTGGGCAATACCGCTTCCACGGCATGGGCCACTTTTTTGTCTTCATTGTTGATGTTGGTCACAATATCCAAGGCATCCATTTGGTCCAATTGGTCATAAAGTGACGGTTGTTCAGTGATTTTGATGTGTTTTTCCACTTGGTTACAGTAATTGTATGTTCATATTCTTAAATGCATTGAGTTTATCATCCCATGGTTCCAGTTCGGTGATCAATACGTCAATCTCTTCAACATCACATATCTTAAAACGTTGCAGCGAACCGATCTTTTCGGATATACATGGGGATACCACTTTTCGGGAACTATGGATCATGGCCTTTTTCATTTGCACAATTTCCCAATCGAACTCCGTGAGTCCCTCAACCGGGTGCAAGGAATTGGTCCCCAAAAAACAGATGTCCACCTTGATTTCAGAAAGCATATTGATGGCACTGCCCCCAATGGCAATCTGGGAGTCTTTGGACATTCGCCCCCCTATAAAAATAACTTCAATATTGCTCTTGGTCAACAATTGCACGGCAATGGGCAAACTGGGTGTAAAACAGGTCAGTTTAAATTTCGAGGGCAAACGCTTGGCCAACTCCAAATTAGTGGTTCCACCACTCAATAAAATTACCTGGCCCTCCTTGATCAAGGAAAGACATTTTTCCGCAATCCGGGATTTCTCCTCCAGCGAGTAAATGGTTTTCCCAATAGGATTATAATTGTTGAAGCCCAATGAAATGGCTCCACCATGTACCTTTTTCAGCAACTTGGAATTATGGAGTTCCTTGATATCCCTCCGCACCGTATCTACCGAGACATCCAACAAATTGGCAATATCAGTTAACAATACCCTATTATGGATGCCCACTTCATTGATAATAAATCGATGCCGTTCTTCTTTTAGCATATGGAGGCTAAAGTTAAATAAATCCTAAAAACATTGCTTATTACAGCAATATATTGCAAAAATAAGCAGATATTCGGATAATATCGATTAAAACTGCTTTTAACTGCAATCTTTTGCTGTTTTTGTATATATTTGGATGTAGAATTTCGATTTTTTGCAAGAGTACTGTGGACTTTTATTCATTCTTTATTCCTGAAAAAGAATGTTTAATGATAAATATCAATCAAGTCCTTGGGATTTTGGCAAACCATCAAATTCACCACGGAAAATATAGCTCCACCCAAAGCCATTGACCGTGAACTTGCTAAATACTATTAACTCTTAATTAAACTACTCAGATTTATGGGAAAACTTCATGATTACTTAGGAAAAATGAGGTTCCGATTGGCTTTACTGGCCCTTTTGGCAACAACGTTGAGCGCGTTTGGCCAAAGTCAGTATACCTTGACGGGGACCGTAACTGAAAGCGGCACTGGACTTCCAGTGGTAGGCGCATCAGTATTTATTGAAAACACATCGTTCGGTACCGTTACCGATTTTGATGGAAACTACAGCTTTACAGCTTCATTGGAATCCGGATCACACAGCCTATCCTTCAGTTCGTTGGGCTTTTCATCCCAAAAGATAGCCATTGATGCCGGTGGCAACCTTACCATTACCACAGATGCTGTCCTAGCAGAGGATTTATTGAGCTTGGATGAGGTGGTCGTGACCGGTACTGGTGCCGGAGCCAACAAAAGAGCCTTGGGGAACGCCATTTCTTCGGTAAAATCAGAAGACTTGGTAGACAATGGGGCCACGCAAATCGACCAGGCCATTGCCGGTAAGATCACAGGGGCCTTGGTACAGCAGAATTCTGGTGACCCAGCAGGGGGTATCAGCATCCGTTTACGGGGACCCAGTACCATTTCCGGTAATTCGGACCCCCTTTATATTGTGGATGGTATCATCATAAGCAACTCCAGTAATGAACTCGTAGATTTAGGGGGAAACACCCAGAACCGTTTGGCGGATATCAACCCTAACGATATTGAGAAAATAGAAATCATCAAAGGTGCCGCTGCTGCTGCCATTTATGGTTCCAGGGCGAGTAACGGGGTAGTTCAGATCTTTACCAAACAAGGAAGAAGTGGGGAACCCAAGTTTTCCTTCATGACCAATACGCGTATCAACGAGCTACGCAAGGAAATCGATTACAATACCGTGCCTTTGGCGTGGACCGCTCCAACCGACCGTTCCGACCTGAACACGGTTGCTGCAGATCGATATAATCTTCAAGATGAAATCTTTGAGTCTGGCTTTGGCGTGGAAAACTACCTTTCCATGACCGGAGGTACCGAAAAAACCTCCTATTACCTTTCCGCTTCCCATTTGAGCAACGATGGGATTGTGAAAAACACCAACTTCAAACGATATGGGTTCAAGGCCAACCTTACCCAACAAGCCTTTGATTGGTTAAAGGTCACCGGTGGTTTCAATTATGTGCGAAGTGTAAGTAAGGATGTGCCCAATGGAGGAATCAACAATGCCTATGGCGCCATCACCGGATTTGTTTTCAGTGACAACTCGGTAAACCCGGCTCCGGATGAATCAGGAGTGTATCCGGTAACCTCTCTATTGGTTCCCAGGACCAACCCTGCAGAGGCCGTTGCCCGATTCGATTTCGGTCAGAAGACCAATCGCTTTATCACCAGCGTTGCCTTGGATGCCAACTTTACGGACAATCTGAGCGCCAAGTACACCTTGGGTATGGATTATTACAACCAATCCGCCACAGCCTACATCCCCATCAACAATACATCACCCAATGCCGATGGATATGCAAGACGGTCAGATTTGAACAGCTTTCAGTACAACTCGGATTTGAACCTTACCTATAAAGCCGATATTACCGATGCCATCGCATCCACTTCAACCGTTGGGGGATCATGGCAATATGAAGAGCGTGACAGGGTAGGCATCAATGCCACAGGACTTCCTCCTGTTGTGGAGACCGCTACCGGAGGCAGTATTTTGGAGCAAGGCGAAACACGTTCCCAAATATCCTATTGGGGTGCCTTTTTCCAACAATCCTTCTCGTTCAATGACAAAATTTACGTCAACGGAGCCGTTCGTATGGATGGCGCATCAACATTCGGTGAAGACGAAAGAAATCAGTTGTACTTCAAAGCCAGTGGTTCTTATGTGGTTTCCGACGAAGACTTTTGGAAAAGTACCTTCGGTGGAGCCTTCAACCTGTTCAAGCTAAGAGCTTCTTGGGGACAAGCAGGTAACTTGACCGCCTTGGGTGCCTTTGATAGATTTTCAGTCTACAATCCCGATGCCTTGACCGGTTCGGTGAGTTTGATTCCTTCCACTGCCCAAGGTAACGAAGACCTTAAACCAGAACGTCAAGATGAGATTGAAATTGGTTTTGATGCTGGATTGTTGAACAGCCGATTGGGTATTGAGTTCTCCTATTACAAACAAAAAGTGACCGATCTATTGCTTCCAAGAGTTTTGGCTCCTTCCAGTGGATTCGGTTCTCGTTTTGAAAATGTGGGGAATTTGGAAAATACCGGTGTTGAGATCCTGTTGCGTGGAGCTCCTATAAAAACCCAAGACTTTAGCTGGGACGTTACCGCCACATTCTCCAAGAACAAGAACGAGGTGACCAACGTTGCCGGAGGTGGAAGACTGGCCTTGGCTGGAAGTTTCTCAACCAACTATGTCATTGAAGGAGAACCTTTGGGTGTGTTCTACAGACAGTTTTACGCCAGAAACGAAGATGGTTCCATTGCATTGGATGCCGATGGGTATCCGTACAGAGGTACTACCGAAGATGGTGAATCCTCAAAAGTATTGGGCGATCCCAACCCAGATTGGTTTGGTTCTTTCATCAACGAATTCTCTTATAAGAACTTTGGACTTCGCGTACAGTTCGATGCCGTTCAGGGATACGATGTCTTCAACTGGAACCGCAGATTGCTGGACAACGTAATCTTTGGTGGTGGTGCCCAAGTAGGGCAAGAACTATTGGGCAATTTGCCTAAAGGATATGGAAGTGCACAGGCCAACATCTTCGAAGAATTTGTAGAGGATGGTTCTTTTGTAAAACTACGGGAAGTGGCCTTGAGCTATGACTTTAAGCCCAAATGGGAGTGCATAGACAACGTGAAAATAAGTTTGGTGGGAAGAAACCTGGTTTCTTGGGACGACTACTCCGGATGGGATCCAGAAGTAAGTGCCGCCGGACAGAGCAACGGAGTACGTGGATTTGATTTTGCCACCGTGCCTATTCCAAGAACCTATCAACTAGGCTTTAACGTTAGTTTCTAATCCAATAAAAAATTGATGATGAAAATATATAGATATACAAAACTAAAACTGATGTTATTGCTTACCTCCGTGGTGGCGATCACATCATGTGAAACCGATTTTGACAATCCGAATGCCGCAACGGACGACCAGGTATTCTCCTCAAGGGAGGGTATCTTGGCTGCGACCATAGGGATGCAACAACTCTATTCCACGACCGGTTTGCGATGGATCGTTGAAACCCCAGCGATTACCGCTAGGGAAGGAGGTATTACCACTACCTTCCAAAACATGATCGAACTGGAAGACGGAGGGGACATTCCCAATTCAAACTCCAATGTGGTAGGACTTTGGTCCACCATGCTTCGTGTGGTTGGTATCGCAGAGGATATAGCTGAAAATGCAGCAAACGTGGATATTGATGCAGGAACCCAAAGCGGATTGATTGCCTATGCCAAGCTCTATCAAGCCATGAGTATAGGGGCTTTGGCCCAAAGCTACGAACAGGTGATCGTGGCCACTTCGGAGGATAACCCTCCTTTCGTTTCAAGGACCGAAGGTTTCAACACGGCCATCACGCTATTGACCGAGGCCAAAACAGCCATTGCTGCCAATCCCATATCTGGAGAGTTTCAATCCGAAATCTTGAGAGGGGATATCGATTTGGCCAATACCATTGATGCCATGCTGGCAAGGTTCAACCTTTATGCGGGCAATTATGAAGCTGCCATCAGTGCCGCTTCCGCTGTGGATCAAACCTCTGCCTCTGTATTCACGTACGATTCACAAAACCTGAATCCCATCTGGAGCAGAGTGTATCAGAACAGTGCCCCTAACTTTAAGCCTAGGGACAACTTTGGTTTGCCGGATTCCTTTACGTTCGATGCCAATGATGGTCGGTTTGATTTCTATCTTATCCCATTGGACACGATAAACCAAAACCAATTGCCCATTGAGGACTTGGCTGGTTTCTTTGATGGAGATACTGAATCCATTCCGGTTTATCTTCCCGACGAGATGAATTTGATCATTGCCGAGGCAAATCTAAGAAAGAGCACACCCGATACCGGCGCAGCAGTTACCGCATTGAACGAGGTCTTGACCGACACCGATGACGTGTTTGGCGTAAATGCCAACGTTGCCGCTTATGCGGGGGACACCACTGTGGACGCCCTTTTGGACGAAGTTTATAAAAACAGACGTGCAGAATTGTTCTTGACCGGTTCTAGCTTGGAGGATAGCAGAAGGTTCGGAAGACCCCAACCCTCTCCAACGGTACAGAACTTTGACGAGGAACGCAACAGGAATTTTTATCCTTATCCGAACACGGAAAGGGACAACAATACCAATACACCGGCCGACCCGTCAATTTAATCAAAGTAAATTATTTGAGTTGTTAGTTGTTTTAATTTAATCCAAGTGAAAAGGCCTACATTTAGTGCATCGTAGGCCTTTTTTTATTCTTATGAAGCGTATATTATACATACTTCCCGTTATTTTTTGTTTATCCTGTGCCGTGTCCAAAGCCCCAAAAGAAGAATTTAGGGGAGTTTGGATCGCCACTGTGGCCAATATTGATTGGCCCAAGAATCCCAAGGACCATATTGAGAAAAAGAAAAAGGATTTCATTGAAATACTGGATTTTTACCAAGACTTGAACTTCAACGCCGCCATTGTCCAGATCCGTACCGCAGGGGATGCCCTGTACGATTCGGATTTTGCACCATGGTCCGAGTACTTGACCGGAAAAGAAGGTGAGGCTCCCGAAGGATTTTCCAATCCTTTGCAATGGATGATAGCGGAAACCCATAAAAGGGGCATGGAATTCCATGCATGGCTCAATCCCTATAGAGCCACAATCGATTTGGACACCACCTCCCTTTCCGAACAACATGACTTCTATCAGAACCCGGACTGGATGGTAAAATATGGAAAAAAGTACTACTACAACCCTGGTTTGCCCGAAGTTCGACAGAAATTCAGCAAAATCATCGAAGAATTGGTCACCGGTTATGAGGTGGATGCCATCCACTTCGATGATTACTTCTATCCCTACAAGGTCAAAGGAGAAGCTTTTAAGGATTCCACCACTTTTGCCACCTATGGATTACCCGGTCAAAACATAGAGGACTGGCGCCGCAGCAATGTGGATTCCCTAGTGAAAGATGTACATTATACCATAAAAAAGAACAAACCATGGGTACAATTTGGAATCAGTCCCTTTGGTGTATGGAAAAACAAGAGTACAGACCCCAAAGGTTCCGATACCCAAGCAGGACAGACCACTTATGAGGATTTGTATGCCGACCCCCTACTCTGGGTGGAAAAAGGTTGGCTGGATTATCTGGCCCCCCAAGTGTACTGGAGCATGGATTATCCGGTTGCCTCCCACAAAAAAATTACTACGTGGTGGGCCAACACCACTCCCAACACTAACCTGTATATTGGAAACGGCACCTACAAAATAAAGAACAATCCGGACAAAGCCTGGAAACGAAACAACGAAATCCCCAAGCAATTGGCCTTTGGTAGGCATCAGAGCAATATCAACGGAAACATCTTTTTCAGTGCAAAATCCCTAATTGGACAACATGAAAAGGTCACCCAAAAACTTCAGGAAAAATTTTATAAGCTTCCGGCGCAAAATCCCGGTCCGCTGAACCACATCAAAAGGACAGTTGCGATTCCCGCAGTTGAATCCGTACAAAAACATGGCAATCAACTAAAAGTTTGTGTTTCGCACAGCGATTCCATTCCAAGATTTATCCTTCTCTACGAACTGAATTCAAAGACCCAGGAGCCAAAAACACTTATTGGAACAGCGTATCTTTCCGAGAGTCAGGATTTGGGTTGTGTTCAAATTGAGTACAAAGGAAAATATAGTAAAAAGAGCATGGGCTTGGTAATCCGTGATGCCTATGGCAATGAAAGCCAAACCCAACCCTTGGAACAAAATCCAATGGATTAGAAAACATAAGAAAAAACAATAAAAATGGATGTAGCAAAAAAGGACAAAAACGCTTGGCTCTGGGTTCCCTTTCTCTATTTCACCCAAGGTATCCCTTACGTATTGGTGGTAACCGTTTCCGTTATCATGTACAAACGTTTGGGCATTGGAAATGCAGAAATTGGACTCTACACCAGCTGGCTCTATCTCCCGTGGGTCTTAAAACCGCTTTGGAGTCCCTTTGTGGAATTGAATGGCACCAAGCGCAAATGGTTCTTGGTCATGCAGCTGATCATGTCCTTGGCCTTTTTGGGCATTGGTCTCTTTTTGCCTTCCAACGCATTTTTCACCATTACTTTGGCCTTTTTCTGGATGGCAGCCTTTGCCTCCGCCACCAATGACATTGCCTCCGATGGTTATTATATGATCGGGCTTTCACAAAAAAAGCAGTCCTTTTTTATTGGTATGCGGAGTACCTTTTACCGATTGGCCATGGTCACCGGACAAGGACTATTGGTGATCGTTGCTGGTTTTTTGGAGCATAAGTATGGAGATAACACCAAAGCGTGGTCCTTGACCATGATCGGTGCTGCGGTATTAATGTTGATCCTGACCGCGACCAACTTTATGGCTGCACCAAAATTCGAAGCGCCACCTACCAAAGATTCTGAAAAGCCCACTAGCTTTTTGGAGGTATTTGCATCCTTCTTTAGAAAAAAACACATTGGAATTTCCCTTTTGTTTGTCCTTAGCTATCGCTTGGGCGAATCGCAATTGGTAAAAATGGCCTCGCCATTTCTCTTGGACAAACTGGAAGTCGGGGGACTCAGTTATTCCACCGAAGCCGTAGGTACCATTTATGGTACGGTTGGGGTCATCATGCTGTCCTTGGGCGGAATCATTGGCGGAATCCTTATCTCGAGGGATGGGTTAAAAAAATGGATGTTTCCCATGTTGTTGTCCCTAAACCTGCCCAATATCCTCTATGCCATATTGGCCATCACCCATACCACCAGCATTTATGCCGTAGTGGGCACCGTGGTGGTAGAGCAGTTTGGATATGGATTTGGGTTTGCCGCATTTCTGGTCTTTCTCATTTACGTGGCCGAAGGCGCTTCAAAAACATCGCATTATGCCATCGCGACCGGCTTTATGGCCTTGGGCATGATGCTACCCGGTATGCTGAGCGGATACATACAGGAATGGTTGGGATACGATGGTTTCTTTATATGGGTGGTGATTGCAGCCATTCCAGCGTTCCTCCTACTCCGATTTATTGAATACCCTGCCGATTATGGCAAAAAGACAAGCGAATTAGATGCATAAAAAAATACTTCCATATACCTCAGCCCAAAAAGACTTATCGTTACGACAAAAGATCGGGCAATTGTTCATGCCTGCCGTTTTTATAAATGATACAGAGGAAGAAGTGGCCAAAATGGAACAATTGATCCATGACCATCATGTAGGAGCCTTGTGCTTCTTTCATAGTAGGGCCAGTGCGGCCACCAATTTTGAGGGCAAAAAAAAAGTCGTCCACAATGAGAAAAGTTATGATCGACTAAAAACCCTCATTGAACGCTATCAAAAAGCGGCACAACAGCCCCTGTTGATTGCCATTGATGCCGAATGGGGCTTGGCCATGCGCATTGAAAATACCCCTCAATATCCGTATGCCATCACCTTGGGGGGCCTGACCAATAACCTTGACCTCATAGAACAGGTAGGCCAGCATATTGGACTGGATTGTAAAGAAGCCGGCATTCATTGGAATTTGTCCCCAGTGGTGGATATCAACAGTAACCCTGAAAATCCCGTAATAGGATACCGATCTTTCGGAGACAGCAAGGACGAGGTACTTTCCAAAGCTGGGGCATACCTAAAAGGTATGGCGAGTTCCGGAACCTTGAACTCCCTCAAACATTTCCCCGGGCATGGCGATACTGCTACCGATTCCCATTTGGGACTTCCCGTAATTGACAAATCCTTGGAAGAACTCAGGGAAAATGAATTGTATCCTTTCCACCAACTGATACAAAAAGGAGTGGACTCCGTCATGGTAGGCCATTTGTTGCTTCCGCAATTGGATAGCGAGGAACCTTCCACGACTTCATCAAAGATTATCACAGATTTACTCCGTAATACGCTAGGGTTTGATGGAGTGGTCATCTCCGATGCCCTGAACATGCATGCCGTTTCCCAAAGATATCCCGAAAAGGGCAAGTTGGAGGCAACCGCCTTTGCCGCGGGAATGGATATGTTATGTTTTAGCGAACATGTGCCCGAAGGCATTACCGAAATCCTGAATACCGCTACCGAAGCACAAATTGAGCAAAGTTTCAAACGCATTTGGCAGCTGAAGGAAAAGGCATTCTCCCATTCAAAAGATAGTTCTCCATCCAAAGATCCTTCGGAACTAAACAAAATACTGGCACAAAACACCCTTACCGAACTCTTCGGCAAAGCTGAGGAAGTATCCAAAATCAAGAGTGGTGAATTTCTCAACCTATCGGTGAACAATAGCAGCCCTAATGGGTTTTCCGTAAAAATCGAGGAAGACCTCGGCCAGAAACAATGGGATTTGACAAAAGATAAAGCGACCCTTGAAACATTGTTGGAAAAGCATCAAAATGTGGTGCTGTCCATCTTTCCCCCTGCCGTAAAGCCAAAAAACAATTTTGGTTTTGAGAATGAGGTGTTGGATTTCATCAAATACCTCATCGCACAGAAAAATGTACTCATCTATCTTTTTGGAAATCCATATGCCTTGGATATCATGGGACTGTCACCTACATCAAATGCTGTTGTGGTGTATCAGGATTTTCCAGAATTTCAAGAAGAGGCCTTCCAACATTTCATTGGAAAGTTGATGGCCAGCGGAAAACTACCCGTTCAACTTAAAACCTTTCAGCCATGAAAACCGATATCATTTCCTCATGGGAAAAAAATGCACTGGAATGGATCAAGGTCATCCAGAACCAAAGCATCCCCTCCAGAAAGTTCACCAATGCGGCCATTGTGGAAACCATCAAAAATCTAAAAGGCAAAAAAATTGCGGATATAGGTTGTGGCGAAGGTTGGTTGACCCGGGAAATGACGGCCTTGGGATGGGAGGCTACCGGCATGGATGCCATAGCAAGCCTAATTTCCGAAGCCAAGACCAAAGGAAAAGAAGCCTACCATGCAGTCACCTTTGAGGACATAATATCGGGAAAAACCATTCCCAATGCACCATTTGATGCAGCAGTTTTCAATTTCTGTCTGTATCTGAAGGATGACCTTGTTCCCCTTTTACAAAACACCCTGAACCATCTAACCACTGGTGGCACTGTGGTGATTCAAACCCTGCACCCTTTTTTTCTGGTACAAAACGGTATGCCCTACAAAAGCCAATGGCTCACCGATTCCTGGAAAGGTCTTCCCGGCAACTTTGAGGATGGCCATTCATGGTACGCCCGAACGCTAGAGGACTGGATCAACGAATTGAATGGTTTACAGCATGGAGGGGTTTCCATTGAAGAAGTGATAAACGATGAAGAAAAACCCATTTCCCTCATCATCAAAATTAAAAAAGCATGAGTACGTATAAAGTTTTAGGGTTGATGTCCGGCACCTCCTTGGACGGGTTGGATATGGCCTACTGTCATTTTAAAGAGGAAAATGGGCGTTGGAAATTCTCCATTGAACGAACAAAAGAGGTTTCCTATACCGACGAGATGCGGGACCACCTCAAAAATGCCATTTTCCTGTCCAAAGAAGACCATGCCCAACTCCACAAAGACTATGGGGTATGGTTGGGAGAACAATCCAAACGCTTTATTGATGAAGAAAATTTGGAGGTGGATTTTATTGCCAGTCACGGACATACGTCGCACCATAGACCAGAAGATGGATTCACCTTTCAACTTGGTGATGGTCAACTGTTGGCCAATATCAGCGAAAAACAAGTCATATGTGATTTCAGGACCAAGGATGTTACCTTGGGTGGTCAAGGAGCTCCCTTGGTGCCTATTGGAGATAAATTGTTGTTCCACCAATATGATTTCTGTCTTAACTTGGGAGGCATCAGCAATATCTCGTTTGATGAAAACGGGGTCCGGATAGCCTATGACATTGGTTTGGCCAACATGCCATTAAACTACATTACCCAAAGAATGGGATTGGATTATGACGAAAATGGGAACCGGGCCAGAACGGGAACATTGGACCATGACCTCCTCCAAAAATTGAACAGTTTGGCATACTACAAACTACCCTATCCAAAATCCACCGGATATGAATGGTTCACAGAGGAGATTGTCCCTCTGATTCAAGCTTCCGATGCCACCAACATTGATTTACTACATACGTTCATCCATCATAATTGCGAGCAGATTGCCAACGAGGTAAAAAAGTATGCGGTAAAGACCCCCAATAAATTATTGGCGACAGGCGGTGGCGCCTTGAACCAGTTTTTTATGGACACGCTACAAGAAAAATTGGGAAGCACCGCAACAGTTTCCACACCAAGTAAAACCTTGATTGCCTACAAGGAAGCCTTGGTCTTTGCATTGATGGGCGTTTTACGCCTTGAAGGTGAAACCAATGTGCTGCGTTCGGTTACAGGGGCTCGTGAAGATTCCAGTAGTGGGGAGATTTTTTATCCTATCCAGGATTAAGCAGTCACCATTCTTCTGGGTTTTCTGCGCACCAGCATAAATATCAATACCGAAAATAGCCCGCAAACGGCCAAGCCCACAAACAGGGGCCAAACACTGTTTTTTACAAACTCCCCGATAAAGGTGGCTATCGGAATAGAAAAAACTGTGGAGACAAATCCATTGATGGCCGCTCCAATACCTGCGATATGTCCAATCGGTTCCATGGCTATGGACCGGAAATTCCCCCACATGAATCCAAGGCAAAAGAACTGAGCCGACAAGAATGCCACCAATACATAGATGCTTGGGTTGGGCGAGTTAAAAAAGAACAAGGTATACACCAAAGCAATGATAGTGAAGGCCAAAGTGGCCATAAAGGAGAGCTTACGCATTCCAAAACGCATCACCAAGGTACCGTTCAAAAAGGTGGAAAGTCCAATGGAAATGGCCAATCCCGCAAAAATATAGGGGAATACCTCCTTTAGGGCATATTGGTCCTCAAAAATATGTTGGGCCGAACTCAGATACACCAAAAACGCCCCGGTGACCAAACCAGATGCAATGGTAAAAGCCACGGTTTCCTTATGGCGCACAAACTCCTTCAACCCATCAATGAACACATGTCCGGAGAATGGTATCTTAAACTCTGGGTGAAGGGTTTCAGGTTGCCGTCTCCAAAACCAAAGCGCGATGATCAGGGCAAAAACCAACTGAATATAGAAAATACCTTTCCACCCAAAACTATCCAGAATTAACTTTCCAATAGCAGGGGCTACCACGGGCACCAAAATAAAGAAGGCCGTTACAAACGACATGATCTTGGCCATATAGTCACCTTCATAGGTATCCCTGATGATGGATATGGATATGGTCCTTGGTGCCGAAAGTCCAATACCTTGTAGGATCCTACCCAATACCATTACCTCTAGTGACGGCGCATACAAACAGACAATACTGGCCACTAAAAACAGGATAAACCCGGTATATACCACGGGTTTCCTCCCATAGCAGTCGGACAGCGGACCAAAGAACAATTGTCCCAACCCCAGTCCCAAGAATATCATGGTGACCAGCATTTGGTTGTCCCTGGAATCCAAACTATTGATATCGGCCCCAATATTGGAGATGGCGGGCAACAAAGCATCAATGGCCAAGGCCACAATGGACATCAGGGCGGCCATTAAGGCTATAAATTCAAAATTAGGTTTTTGGGTTTCTTTTTGCATGCTGCAAAATTAGGCATACCCCGCGGGCCCACGAAGCTTTTAAGAAAGTATTAATGTAATGTTTACGAATCAAACGTTGTAGGTAAATAAAACTCATCTTACCGATATTCGAAAACACCATTTTTATGACTTTTTTTGATTTCGTTGTGTCTGGTTCGATGCCTATCTTTGAGAAAATCAAAAACTAAATGGCCCTTTTAAAGACCTTGGTCGTAGGTTGCGGAAACATGGGAACTTCCCATGCCCGTGCCTACCACAAACTGGATGGATTTGAAATTGTGGGACTTGTGAGCCGCGGTGCCAAAAGCCGCGAACGATTGTCCAATGAATTGGGAGGAGTCCCCACTTTTTCCGATTACACTGAAGCCCTGGCAACCGCAAAACCGGATGTGGTATCCATCAACACCTATCCCGACACCCATTTTGACTATGTAAAGCAAGCTTTGGAATCCGGCGCCCATGTGTTTGTGGAAAAACCCCTTGCCCTAACGGTCGAGGAGGCCCAAATTCTGGTGGATTTGGCCCATCAACTTGGAAAAAAAATGGTGGTGGGATATATTCTCAGGGTACACCCTACGTGGACCAAGTTTGTGCAAATGGCCCAGAGCCTGGGCAAACCTTTGGTTATGCGGATGAACCTCAACCAACAAAGTTCTGGCGAACAATGGCATACCCATAAACAGCTTATGCACTCCATGTCGCCCATTGTGGATTGTGGGGTCCATTATGTGGATGTCATGTGTTCCATGGTGCGTTCCAATCCTGTCAGCGTCTCCGCCATTGGGGCCCGATTGACGGAGGAAGTGGACAAAAACATGTACAACTATGGCCAGTTACAGGTCCGTTTTGAAGATGGCTCCGTAGGTTGGTACGAGGCTGGCTGGGGACCCATGATGAGCGAAACTGCTTTTTTTGTCAAGGACGTCATAGGTCCAAAAGGCTGTGTTTCCATCAATGATATGGATAAGGGGGAATCCGGTGATATTGAAGGGCATACTAAGACCGGAAGCTTAAAATTGCACCACAGTCAGTTGGACAGTGATGGCCATTTTGTAAAAAATGATGAAATCATTGATACTGCCGATGAGCCCGACCATGATGGTCTCTGTCTTTTGGAACAGGAATACCTGCTCAATGCCATCCAAAATGATGTTGACCTCACCGACCACCTGAACGATGCCGTGAACAGTCTCAAAGTCGTGTTGGCCGCGAATGAATCGGTAAAAACCGGAAAAACCATCGAGTTATAATTTTCCGTTAGATCACAACGGTATGTTCCCGTGTTTTTTTCGGGGTGGTTGCACCTGCTTTTTCTCCAGCATGGCGAAGGCTTTCAACAATTTTCGTCGGGTGTCTTTTGGTAAAATGACCTCATCGATAAATCCACGTTGTGCCGCTCGGTAGGGATTGGCAAATTTTTCGGCATACTCTGCTTCCTTTTCCTTGAGTTTGGCTTCCGGATCTTCAGAAGCAGCAATTTCACGCCTAAAGATAATCTCGCTGGCGCCCTTGGCTCCCATTACGGCAATCTCGGCACTGGGCCATGCAAAATTGAAGTCGGCACCGATATGTTTTGAGTTCATCACATCATAGGCTCCTCCATAGGCCTTTCGGGTAATTAGGGTGACCCTAGGAACCGTGGCCTCGCTCAACGCATACAATAGTTTTGCCCCATGCATGATGATACCGCTCCACTCCTGATCGGTGCCCGGCAGGAATCCCGGAACATCCACCAAAACCAATAATGGAATATTGAAGGCATCACAAAAACGGGTGAAACGGGCTGCTTTTCTAGAACTTTTCACATCCAACACACCAGCCAGAAACATCGGCTGATTAGCAATAATCCCCACGCTTCTCCCTCCTATTCGTGCAAAGCCCACAATAATATTCTCGGCATAATCCTTATGGATTTCGTAGAAGGAATCCGTGTCAATGATTCCCTTAATGACCTCATGCATGTCATACGGTTTATTGGGATTGTCCGGCACAATCTTGGACAGTTCTTCCCGCACCTCATCGCCCAAAACATATTCCTGTAATTTGGGTGCCTCTGTATTGTTCTGCGGCAAATATTCCAACAGTTTTTTGATATCGTCCAGACAGGTGGCATCATTGGAGGAGGTTTTATGGGCCACCCCAGACTTGGCCGCATGGGTGCTGGCACCCCCCAATTCCTCAGAAGTAACCTCTTCATTGGTCACCGTCTTGACCACATTAGGCCCGGTAACAAACATATAACTCGTTTCCTCCACCATCACAATAAAATCCGTCATGGCAGGGGAATACACTGCACCTCCCGCGCAAGGGCCCATCACTGCAGATATTTGGGGAATCACCCCCGAGGCCTGCACGTTTCTATAAAAGATATCGGCATAACCTCCCAACGACCGAACGCCTTCTTGGATTCGGGCTCCCCCAGAATCGTTCAACCCAATGATGGGTGCCCCGACCTTCATGGCCAAATCCATTACCTTACAAATCTTTTCGGCATGGGTTTCGGACAAGGCACCTCCAAAAACGGTAAAGTCTTGGGCATACACATACACCAACCTACCATGTACGGTTCCATAGCCGGTGACCACCCCATCGCCATAGTACATTTCCTTCTCCATCCCAAAATCCGTGGTCCTATGTGTCACCAACGCGCCCATTTCTTCGAAGGACCCTTCGTCCAACAGATAATGGACACGTTCCCGAGCCGTTAATTTCTTCTTATCGTGTTGCTTTTCTATACGTTTTTCTCCTCCACCCAAATGAGCTTTGGCCAACTTTTCCTGAAGTGCTTTTATTTTTTGTTCCATGGATTCAGTTTTTGGGCAGTTGAACTATTTTTTGGTCCTCAAGGTAGCTATGGAACGCCACCAATGCAGCCACTTCCATCTCTGTGGCCTGTTGCTGTTTGACCATTTCCGGAGCATAGTGGGTCTTCACAAAGTGGGTGTCAAAATCCCCAGAACGAAAGGCCTCATGGGAAAAGACAAAGCTTCCAAAAGGTAATGTAGTCTCAACTCCTTTTATCTTGTACGCCTTGATGGCGTTGAGCATCAATTCAATGGCCTCCTCACGATTCTTGCCATAGGCAATCAATTTGGAAAGCATGGGGTCATAATAAATGGGAATATCCATCCCTTCGGTAAAACCATTGTCCACCCGAATACCTTCACCAACAGGCAATTGATAAGTTTCCAATCGTCCCACACTGGGGAGAAAATCATTCAAGGGGTCTTCGGCATATACCCGCAACTCCACCGCATGTCCATGAATTTTGAGGTCTCCCTGTTTCATGGGCAACTCTTCCCCCCTTGCCACGCGTATCTGCAGTTCCACAAGGTCCATCCCAGTAATCATTTCGGTAACTGGGTGCTCTACTTGAAGTCGGGTATTCATTTCCAAAAAGTAAAAATTGTGGTCGGCATCCATCAAAAACTCTACCGTTCCTGCCCCAACATAGTCGCAGGCTTGGGCCACCTTGACCGCGGCCATGCCCATTTCGTTTCGAAGCATAGGGGTTAAAATAGAGGATGGAGCTTCTTCCACCACCTTCTGGTGTCGGCGTTGCACACTGCATTCCCGTTCAAAAAAGTGAAGGATGTTCCCGTGGGTATCGGCCATCACCTGGACCTCAATATGCCTTGGCGATGCCACATACTTTTCCACAAATACAGAGCCATCACCAAAGGCAGAGCTGGCTTCACTAATGGCCCGCTGCATGCCCGATTCCAAATCGCTTTCCTTTTCCACGATGCGCATACCCTTACCCCCACCTCCCGCAGAGGCCTTGATCAAAATGGGATACCCCACTTCATTGGCAATATCGCGGGCGGTGGCCACATCGGTAATGGCTTCATCTATCCCTGGCACCATGGGTATACCGTACGCTTTGACAGCCTCCTTGGCGGCCAGCTTACTACCCATCATCCGGATGGCCTTTGATTTGGGTCCGATGAACACCAACCCGTTTTTCTCTACTGCTTCAGCGAAGTCGGCATTCTCACTCAAAAAGCCGTAGCCTGGATGTATGCCATCAACATTCAATTTTTTGGCCACCTCTATGATTTTGTCTCCACGTAAATACGATTGATTGGAAGGTGCCTCACCAATGTAAACCGCTTCATCCGCCATTTGCACATGGGGTGCGTTCCGATCCACGGTTGAATAGACCGCCACGGTTCGTATGCCCATTTTCTTTGCGGTTTTCATCACCCGGACCGCAATTTCCCCTCTATTGGCTATCAATATTTTCTTCATGATTTCCTATTCAAACTCTATGAGCAATTGTTTTTTGTCAACCGCATCACCTTTTTTCACCCCAATTTCTTTGATGGTCCCACTCCTAGGCGAAGCAATGATATTTTCCATTTTCATGGCTTCCAAAATCAAAAGCTGGTCGTCCTCCTGAACTTCTTGGCCCTCACTGACCAGAATATCCAGAATCAGTCCCGGCATAGGTGCCATAATGGAATCGATGCTCTTTTGTCCGTTAGAGGCAAAACCCATTGCCTTGATGAGCCCATCCAATGGAGTGTTTATGGATACTTGATACTCGGTCCCATTCACGCTGATGGTATAGGTACGGGTATTGAATTGCGTCTCCACCATTTGAATATGGTAGGAAGTGCCATCTTTCAGGAGATGAAATCCATTGGGGTCCGTTTTTATGATATCCAGTGAAGCAATATCCTCTTTTGACAGGTGAAATTCAGAAGTTCCATCAACCACAACGGTATACGGATTGTCCATAAATAGTGTTCCTATAGGTTAGTTTGATAAATATAAGATTAATGCACCAATCGGCATAAAGGCAGTTGGGTTATACAATACCATCAACCACAAATCCCGTCAAATGTTTACTTTTGGGACTAAAATCTTCTTTATGCTGATTCTAGGGATTGCCGGTGGAACAGGTTGCGGAAAAACTACAGTGGTGAACCAGATTGTGGATCAACTGCCCACAAATGAGGTGGGCGTAATCTCGCAGGATTCCTATTACAACGATTTGGCGCATTTGACCAAGGAAGAACGGAGCAAAATCAACTTTGACCATCCCAATTCCATAGATTTTGACCTGTTGATTTCCCATTTGGAGCAATTGAAACAAGGTAAGACCGTAAACAAACCCGTATATTCCTTTGTAGAGGAAACCCGTTTGGAGGAAACCATTCCCACTCCGCCGAGAAAAGTGATGATCGTTGAGGGCATCTTGGTACTGAGCAATCCACAGCTTCGGGATTTGTTCGACATTAAAATATTTGTGCACGCCGATTCCGATGAACGATTGATCCGAAGATTACAGCGGGATATCCGGGAACGTGGACACGATCTCGAAAAAGTACTGACCCGTTACCAAACTGCGGTAAAGCCCATGCATGAGCAATTCATAGAGCCGTCAAAGGAATTTGCCGATATCATTATCCCCAACAACCATTACAATACGGTTGCGGTGGACATGGTTAGGACCATCATCAACAACAAACTGGTGTAGCACATGAAATTAAGGGAACTGAGAAATAAACGATGGTTCAAGGTCATGACCAATATGTATGTGTTGGTGTTGACCATTTTTGTGATTTGGATGGCCTTTTTCGACACCAATTCCTTTTTGATCCACTGGGAACTTCGTTCGGAAATCAAAAAGCTGGAAAAACAGAAAGAGTTTCTAAAAGGGGAAATCGCCAAGGACAAGGAAATCTTGGAGAAAATGTCCAATCCGGGGGAAATGGAAAAATTTGCCCGGGAGAAATACTACATGAAAAAGGAGAATGAGGAAATTTTTCTCATTGAATATGAAGACAGCCTAAAAATCAAGGAAGATGAGTAAGACAGGCCTATTCGAAGAATTCCCTGAGGTATCCGCCAAACAGTGGAAACAAAAAATACAGTTCGACCTGAAGGGCGCTGATTACAACGACACCCTGGTTTGGGAGTCTTTGGAAGGGATAGCCGTAAAACCCTTTTATCATGAAGAAGACCTGCAAAACATTAAAGCCCACCCAACTTCCGCTTCCCGAAAATGGCATGTAGGTCAAACCATTTATGCAGGTGATTCGACAAAGGCCAATGCAAAAGCATTGAAAAGCTTGGAAAAAGGAGTTGAAAGTTTGGTGGTCACCATTCCAAATGAGCAGGTTGATTTTAAAGCCTTACTCCAAGGCATTGAGTTGGAAAACATACCATTGCATTTTAATTTTCAGTATTTAGCGACACAGCCCATCAAAAACCTTTTGGAGATTTTGATGGGTAAAAATGTTGAGGCCTATCTCAATATCGATTTGATCGGGCATCTGTCCCGTGACGGAAACTGGTTTCATAACCTTGAAAAGGACCACGCCATTTTGGAAGAAATCCATGGACTTGCCACCACATACACGTCAGTGGTCACCTTTGGTGTGGATATGGCACTCTATCAAAATGCAGGGGCCAATAGTATTCAACAACTGGCCTATGGATTGGCCCATGCCCATGAATACCTGAATCATTTTGCCACTTTAAATACTGACCAGAAATCATTTCCCATAGTATTCAAGGTTGCCGTGGGAAGTAATTATTTCTTTGAAATTGCCAAGCTAAGGGCCCTACGTTGGCTTTGGGGCAGTCTGGCTTCGGAATATGGATTTGGAAACGATTGCCACATTATGGCCATCCCCACCAAACGGAACAAAACCCTTTACGACTATAATGTGAATATGCTCCGTACCACCTCGGAAAGCATGTCGGCCATTCTGGGTGGGGCCGATACCGTGTGCAACCTTCCTTATGATGCCATTTACCACAAGGACAATGCATTTGCAGAACGAATTGCCCGCAATCAACTGTTATTATTGAAGGAGGAAAGTTATTTTGAAGACGTTTCAGCCGTTGCCAATGGAGCCTACTTTATCGAAAGCATCACCGAGCAATTGGCGGAAAAAGCTTTGGCCCTTTTCAAACAGATTGAAAAATCCGGTGGATTTTTAAGTGCACTCAAAAAAGGGAGCATCCAACAAAAAATCAAGGAAAGTGCGGCAAAGGAACAGCAACTTTTCGATAAAGGTAGCATTGTACTTCTAGGAACCAATACCTATCAAAACCCACAAGACCGAATGAAAAATGATCTGGAACTGTATCCCTTTGTAAAGACACAGCCCAGAAAAACCTTGATCGTACCCATTATTGAGAAACGATTGGCCGAAACCTTGGAACAAAAAAGACTGGATGATGAGTAGAAAAGACCTTCAACATTTGGAACTGGCTGTCAGGTCGAGCGCAGTCGAGACCCCAAGTGCTGAGCACGAAAACTTCGCTGCGGGCATATCCCCTTTTCTTCGTGGTCCGTACTCCACCATGTATGTTCGCAGGCCATGGACCATCCGTCAGTATGCCGGTTTTTCAACAGCAGAGGAGAGCAATGCTTTTTACAGAAGAAATTTGGAGGCGGGTCAAAAAGGTCTTTCCGTGGCCTTTGACCTTCCCACTCACCGGGGGTACGACTCGGACAATGAACGGGTAGTGGGCGATGTGGGCAAGGCCGGGGTGGCCATTGACTCCGTGGAGGACATGAAAATCCTGTTCGACCAAATTCCCTTGGATCAAATGTCCGTATCCATGACCATGAACGGTGCCGTTATCCCGATCATGGCCTTTTATATTGCAGCGGCCGAGGAACAGGGCGTGTCCATGGAAAAGCTTTCCGGAACCATCCAAAACGATATTCTCAAGGAGTTTATGGTACGGAACACCTACATCTATCCACCTACTCCTTCCATGCAAATTGTTGCGGATATTTTTGAATTTACCAGTAAACATATGCCCCGCTTCAATAGCATCAGCATTTCGGGGTACCACATGCACGAAGCCGGAGCTCCAGCGGCCATGGAATTGGCCTATACCCTGTCTGACGGTATTGAATATATCCGGACGGGAATCAAGGCAGGACTTAAAATTGATGAATTTGCCCCTAGACTTTCCTTCTTTTGGGGCATTGGGATGAACCATTTTACCGAAATTTCCAAAATGCGTGCCGGTCGTATGCTATGGGCCAAATTGGTAAGTCCGTTCAATCCCAAGAATGAAAAATCGCTCATGCTCCGCACCCATTGCCAGACCAGCGGATGGAGTTTGACCGAGCAAGACCCCTTCAACAACGTGGCACGGACCACCATTGAGGCCATGGCAGCGGTATTTGGTGGCACCCAGAGCCTTCATACCAATGCGTTGGATGAGGCCATTGCCCTTCCGACCGATTTTTCGGCGCGGATAGCCCGGAACACCCAAATTTTCTTGCAGCAAGAGACCCATATCACTAAAACCGTGGACCCGTGGGCCGGAAGTAAAGTAGTTGAAAAATTGACTGAAGAGATTGCCGAGGAAGCTTGGAAATTGATTCAAGAGGTGGAAGAGTTGGGCGGCATGACCAAGGCCATTGAAGCCGGAATTCCCAAAAGACGGATTGAAGAAGCCGCAGCCAAGAAGCAAGCACGAATCGACAGTGGGCAGGACGTCATCATTGGCGTGAACAAGTATCAACTGGAAGATGAGGACGAACTCCAAATTTTGGAGGTAGACAATGCCAAAGTGCGCCAACAGCAAATGGAGCGACTGGAACGAATCAAATTGACACGGGATTCCAAAGTGGTTCAAGAAGCCTTGGACAACATTCGATTGGCGGCCAAAAAAGCCAATCAGAACGATGCTGACCGTGAAAATTTGTTAGCTTTAGCGGTACAAGCGGCCAAAGCACGTGCTACCTTGGGCGAAATCAGTGATGCCATGGAAAGTGCCTTTGGGCGTTACAAGGCAAAAATCCAATCCTTTACCGGCGTGTATTCCAAAGAAATCAAAAACGACGAAAGTTTTGCCAAGGCCCAAAAAATGGCCGATGAGTTTGCGGCAAAAGAAGGTCGAAGACCTAGAATCATGGTGGCCAAAATGGGTCAGGATGGTCATGATCGCGGTGCAAAAGTGGTCGCAACCGGGTATGCCGACCTTGGCTTCGATGTGGACATAAGCCCATTGTTCCAAACACCTTCCGAAGTGGCCCAACAAGCCGTTGAAAATGATGTCCACGTATTGGGCATATCGTCCTTGGCAGGTGGTCACAAGACCTTGGTGCCCGAGGTGGTCAAAGAACTAAAAAAGCAGGGACGGGAAGACATCATGGTCATTGTGGGCGGAGTCATCCCCAAACAGGATTACCAATACCTGTTGGATCATGGTGCCATAGCGGTATTTGGCCCTGGGACCAAAATTGGGGACACGGCCATTGAGATCTTAAAGATTTTGATGGGATAATCTTCCTTAATGATCTCATAAATATAACTTTAACTTTCTTTAACGCAGATTGGTATGGTTATTCACCCACTGTTAACAAAATACATTTTTTAGCATCTTAAATAATCGTATTTTTAGCACCTAACTTACTATGAAATGGGCAAGATTATTGCTATTGCAAACCAAAAGGGCGGTGTGGGCAAAACCACCACCACGGTAAACCTTGCAGCCTCCCTTGGTGTATTGGAAAAGAAAGTGTTGTTGATTGATGCCGACCCCCAGGCAAATGCGACTTCCGGTCTTGGTATCGATGTGGACTCCGTTGAACACGGCACATACCAACTCTTGGAACATACCATGCCCGTGGAAGATGTGATCATCCAGACCGATTCCCCAAATGTGGATCTGGTACCTGCACATATTGATTTGGTGGCCATTGAGATAGAACTGGTGGACAAGGACAACAGGGAATACATGCTGAAAGAGGCCCTCAAAAACTTGGGCGATCGTTATGACTTTGTTTTGATCGACTGTGCCCCATCTCTGGGACTACTGACCCTAAACGCACTTACCGCAGCAGATTCAGTTATGATTCCGATTCAATGCGAATATTTTGCATTGGAAGGTCTTGGGAAACTATTGAACACGGTAAAAAGTGTCCAGAAAATACATAACAACGATTTGGATATAGAAGGCATGTTATTGACCATGTACGATTCAAGGTTACGCCTATCCAACCAAGTCGTGGAAGAAGTGAAGAAACACTTCGCCGATATGGTCTTCGATACCATTATACAGCGAAATGTAAGGCTGAGTGAAGCACCCAGTTATGGCGAGAGCATCATAAAATATGATGCCAGCAGCAAGGGTGCCTCAAATTATCTTAACTTGGCCCATGAAATTTTGAAGAAAAACAAGGAGAAAGTTTAAATGGCGAAAGCAACCAAAAAACAGGCTTTGGGTAGAGGCCTGTCCGCTCTATTGAAAGACCCCGAGAACGATATCCAATCGGTTGGGGACAAAAATGCGGACCAGGTCATAGGCAATGTTGTCGAACTGGATATAGAATCCATTGAGGTAAACCCTTTCCAGCCACGATCCAATTTTAATGACGAAGCTTTGGAAGAACTGGCCAGTTCCATCCGCGAACTGGGCATTATACAGCCCATTACGGTTCGGAAGTTGGATTTCAACAAATTCCAATTGGTTTCAGGGGAGCGTCGTTTCCGTGCCTCCAAATTGGTTGGGCTCGAGACCATTCCTGCTTATATACGCATTGCCAACGATCAAGAGTCCTTGGAAATGGCCTTGGTGGAAAACATCCAACGCCAGGACTTGGACCCCATCGAGATTGCCCTCTCCTATCAGCGGCTTATCGATGAAATCCAGATTACCCAAGAAAAATTGAGTGACCGCGTGGGGAAGAAACGTTCCACCATTACCAATTACCTTCGCCTTTTAAAACTACACCCCATTATCCAAACTGGAATGCGGGACGGTTTTATCAGCATGGGACATGGAAGGGCCCTGATCAATATCGAAAAGAAAAAGGAGCAGATTGCCATATATGAGAAAGTGGTCTCCGATGGCCTTTCGGTACGGGATACTGAACAACTCGTGAAATCACTCAAGAATCCGCAAGGCGATTCGGGAGAAAAGAAACCAAAATCATCCAAGGAAACCCCCGGATTTGTTTCCAAAGGTATGGACGAGCTCAAGGAATACCTTTCTACCAAGGTAGACATTACCTCATCCCAAACGGGGAAGGGCAAAATTGTAATTCCCTTTCATTCGCAAGAGGAATTTCAGCGTATAAAAAAATTATTGACAGGTGAATAAAAACCTATTCTTCTTGTTGTTTTCCATGCTGTGCCTGTATTCGGGTTTTGCCCAAGAAGAAGGCGAGACGGAAGATGCGGAACAACCCCATCCTTCCGAGATCGACTCCTTGGCACAAAATCTGGAGGGTGCAGGAATCACGCTTGAGGAAGTCACCTACGAAAAGAAGAAAATCAACCCCCTTGCCCCCAGTAAAGCTGCATTCTATTCTGCCGTGTTCCCGGGACTGGGACAGATCTACAATAAACGATATTGGAAAGCACCCATTGTGTGGGGTGCCCTAGGGACCGCCATCTATACCTATTCGTTCAACAACACCGAATACAGGGGGGCGCGGGATGCCTTTAAAAGAAGATTGGCCGGGTTCACGGATGACGAATTTTACGACATCAATGGAGATGGCGAAGGCCCTGACGTGTCTGACGAGGCCCTACAGGATGCCCAAGAGCGCACCCAGCGCAGCAGGGACCTTTCCTTGGTTATTACCATTGCCCTTTATGCCCTGAACATTATAGATGCCAACGTGGACGCGCACCTAAAGCAATATAACGTTGATGATGATCTTGCGGTTGATTTTAAACCCTATCTGGATATAAACCCCTTTACCCAGGAGCCAAACTATGGCATGGCCCTGGTCATTAAATTTTAAACTATGAACATTGCTCTCTTTGGTTATGGGAAAATGGGAAAAATGATTGAGCAAATTGCCCAAGACAGAGGACATACCATCGCTGCAAAGATAGATGTGGACACCAAGGAAATCCCCTATGACAATATGGATGTTGCCATAGATTTCAGTACGCCCGAAGCTGCATTCGACAATATTACCGGTTGTTTTGAAAATGGTGTCCCCGTAATTTGTGGCACCACTGGTTGGCTGTCCAACTACGAAAAGGCCATTGATATCTGCAACAAAAACCAAGGGGGCTTTATCTATGCCTCTAATTTCAGTTTGGGAGTGAACATCTTTTTTGAGCTAAATGCCCATTTGGCCAAAATTATGTCCGGGTTGGAACAATACAACGTTTCCATGGAAGAAATCCATCACACTCAAAAACTGGACGCCCCAAGTGGCACGGCCATTACGTTGGCGGAAGGCATCATTGCCAACACCAACTATAAGGGTTGGAAACTGGACCAAACCGATGAAGGCACCATCCCGATCACATCCAAACGGGAAGGCATGGTTCCCGGCACGCACAGCATATCATATGATAGCGCGGTGGACTCCATAGAAATAAAACATACGGCCCACAATCGCGAAGGCTTTGCTTTGGGAGCGGTTATTGCTGCAGAATGGATACAGGGCAAATCAGGTATCTTCACCATGAAAGATGTGTTAAACCTGTATTAAAAAACGTAACAACAATAAAGACATTAAGTCTTACAAAGAAACTTTTATATGAGCGGTACACAATGGATCATTTTTATATTGATCATCCAAATCATCCATTTTTTGGGTACATGGAAACTTTATGTAAAAGCAGGACGTAAAGCTTGGGAAGCTGCTGTTCCCGTCTACAATGCTGTCATTTTGATGAAAATCATCAACAGACCTTGGTGGTGGGTTTTGCTGTTGTTCATTCCTATTATCAATCTCTTGATGTTCCCCGTGGTATGGGTAGAGACCATCCGTAGTTTTGGGAAAAATTCGCTATTGGACACTTGGTTGGTGATACTGAGTCTTGGGTTCTACACTTACTACATCAATTATGCGGAAGATGTTAGCTATATTGAAGACCGCAGTCTTAAACCACGAACCGGCCTTGGCGAATGGGTCAGCTCCATAGTCTTTGCCATTGTGGCGGCCACTTTTGTACATACTTATTTTATTCAACCTTATGTGATTCCCACCGGATCATTGGAACGCACCTTGCGTATCGGTGATTTTCTGTTCGTGAGCAAGTTCCATTATGGAGCAAGGATCCCCATGACCACTTTGGCGGCCCCAATGGTGCATGACACACTTCCCGGTATGAAAAAGAGGTCGTACTTGGCCGATGTAAACCCGGAAACCTATAAAACTTCTTGGATCAACAAATTGCAGTTGCCCTATATGCGCATCCCCGGCTTTCAAAAGGTCAAGAAAAACGATATTGTGGTCTTTAGCCTGCCCTCGGATACCCTCTACCAATTTTTTAAAGCCGAAAAAGCGGTAAAAAAACCCATCGACAAAAAGTCCAACTATGTAAAACGATGTGTAGGTACCCCTGGGGATTCTTTGCAGGTCATCAACGGCTATGTCTATATCAATGGGGAAAGGCTTCAGCTATCCGATCGGGCCAAGCCTATGTATAATTATGACATCTATGCCCAGAACGGTGTATCCAGCAGACTATTGGAGGAAGTAGATGCCTCAGATTATCTGAGAACCTATATTTCCGGAAACCTCAACCAGAATCAGTACAACGCCTTGGCTCCGTTTGTCTTGGGAGCCAATAGGACACAAGATGGCAAAATAGAGCTTGTTACCGAGGAAAAAGGAATCCCCACTGAAGTCATCCGTCAGTTGAGATTATCCTTGACGGAAGAAAAACCAAGATCTCGCGTTGCAAATCTAACCGATGAAATGGTAGCCCAACTACGGGAGAACCAAGCCATAGATTCTGTAATCAAAACCGACGATGGAAAAGGGGTCTATATGGGCGCCTTCCCACAAAAACCCAACCTATACCCTTGGAACAATGACAACTTTGGGCCGATCTATATTCCCAAAGCAGGAACGACCGTGGAAATCAACTCCAGGACCATCCCATTGTACAAAAAAATCATCCGGGACTACGAGCACAATGATGTAAAGGTCTCCGGACAAAAGGTGCTCATCAATGGAGAAGAGGCCAATTCCTATACATTCAAACAGGATTATTATTGGATGATGGGAGATAACAGGGACCATTCCGAGGACAGTAGGACTTGGGGCTATGTACCGGAAGACCACATAGTGGGCAAACCTGTTTTTCTATGGATGAGCTTTGACAACTTCAACGAGGGAATATCCAACTGGAAGCCGCGTTGGGACCGTATTTTCACAACGGTAGGGGGCAGCGGGCAACCCATTTCCTATTTCAAATATTTTGTAGGCCTTATCGTAGTATGGGTCCTGTTTGATTTTATCAACAAACGAAGAAAGAAAAAGACAGAGTAACACACCCTGTCGCGCAAAACACCACGTTCTTGAAACTTGTACTGCATCCATCCTATTTCCCCTGTATAGCCACGTTTTCTGCCATGGTCCAGAACGATGTGGTCTGGGAAAGGCACGATAATTTTCAAAAACAGACCTACCGGAACCGCTGCTATATTTGCACTGATCAAGGGAAGCACATGCTCAACATCCCCATTAAACATGTGGGGGACCATGAAGGAAGACAAAAATATGCCGAAGTGGAAATGGACAACAGCTATCCGTGGAAGAAAATCCATTGGCGCACTTTGGAAACCGCTTACAGGACCTCTCCCTTTTTTGAGTTTTACGAAGATGACCTAAGACCTTTGTTTGAGGGAAAGGATACCTCATTGTTTCAATTCAACCTAAAGGCCATTCACATCCTTGGCGATTGCTTGGGAATGGAAATTCCAGCCGAGCAAACCAATACATACGAAGTTACCCTTTCACAAAACGAGGATGCCCGATTTCTGGTAAATGCCAAAAAAGAAATGGCCATGGAACTGGATGCATATCCACAGGTCTTTGATGACCGGCATGGGTTTATCCCCAACCTAAGTATTTTGGACCTCTTGTTCAATGAGGGTACCAATGCCCTATCCTATTTAAAAGAGCAATCCTTGGAGTTTTTGCATGCTTAGACATTTCATCCATTATGGCCTCCATTTTTTAGTGCCCTTACTCATTGCGCTTTTGTTTTTTAAGGACAATAGGCTCAGAGTGGCCATTATCCTTTTGTTGGGAATTATAATTGATGTAGACCACCTATGGGCAGAACCATTGTTCGACCCCAATCGATGTAGTATCGGATTTCATCCCCTACATAGTTATTGGGCTATTTTGGTGTATGCGGCCCTACCATTTTTTAAACCCACCCGAATCATTGGCCTAGCTTTACTTCTCCATATTTTTGCGGATACAATGGATTGCCTACTGATTTGACTTAAGCTGTAAGGTAGCCATCACGGGATAGTGGTCGGACAGTTTTTCATTGAAATTTTGGTGGGCCAGTATCTCAAAATCCGAATCAGCCAAAATATAATCTATGCGAATGGGGAACCCGAAAAGGTTATAGGTTCGGCCAAAGCCATTACCTTTTTCCAAAAAGGTATCTCGCATATCGCCCCTAATATTTCGATAGATATTGGAATGTTGGGTATTGTTGAAATCACCAGTTACAATTTTTTCATAGGTACTTCCCTGCATATCTTCCCGAATCAACTGTGCCTGCTCGTATTGTTTTAACATGGCCCTATTGGATATCTTCAAAAGTTTTGCAGACTCAACACGTTTTATGGTATTCATCTCAGGAACTATTCTAAACGATTGCAAGTGCACATTGTATACCCTTACAGTATCCTTATCATAAACTATGTCTGCATATATTGCATTGTTTGAAGTATTTGGAAAATCCAAAGACTTTCCCATTACAATGGGGTATTTAGAAAAAATGGTTTGATACGACCTTCCGTTCGGCCATGGTGTTGAGAAACTATAAGGATAATATTTGAACAGTGGAGCTTTAATACTCCTAAACTCCTGGAAACATAATATATCAGGGTCCTGTTCTTTAATAAAGGTCAAAATCTCATTATCCAGTTCAGTATTCTTGATCCATCCATATTTATTAAAATTTCTAACATTAAATGACATGACCGATAAAATACCGTTCCCTGAATTATTTACCTGTTGACTTTCCGGAAGTTGAAAAAATGACTCTGAACCAATACTCCATAGCAACAATAATCCCGACATGAAAAAAAGATTCTTTCTTCTGATGAGCCAATAGAGTACAAAAAATAAATTCACCAGTACCAATAAAGGGACTATCAAACTAAGAACAGATATTGTAGGCATGAGAGTGACAGGAATATATGGCACCATAAAGGAAACCAGTGTCAACACAAAAAAAACAGTATTGACCCAAAAGATTATCTTATCAAAAAAAGAAAGTTTCTTCATCTATCAATCTTCCTTGCCTGCTTTAAACAAAAAGTCCTTTTCCTCTTTGGAAAGACTTTCATACCCAGACTTGCTTATTTTATCCAAAATGGAATCGATTTTTTTCTGCCGGGCCAACTTATCATAGTCACCGGAGCGTTTCCCCGAGGTATCTTTTTTGTACACCGTTTTCATGGGCGCTTTTTTCTCCCGTGGCTTAAAAAGCTGGGCAATGGCCTCCCTAAACCTTGTGAAACCCGCTCCAATGTCTTTTCCGTTCAACAGCTGTCTGGCATACACATACCCTAAAAGGGCTCCTCCCAAATGCGCCAGCCTGCCCCCCACATTTCCTCCGTAGGGTATTTGGATCAAATCAACCAAGACAAAGAACACACCCACATACCATAATTTGACATTGAAGAAAATCACTCGGACTTCTTGATTGGGCATATACGCACAGATAAAAATAAGCACGGCTGTGACTCCTGCCGAAGCTCCGATCAATGCCGTGTTGGTATGCAACAAGGTTGGAAAAACATTATAGCTCAAGAGAAAAACAATCCCTCCTATAATTACGCCCAAAAAGTATACATTCAGGAAACGCTGGTTGTCAAAAAGGTTCAAAAAAATCCTTCCGGTGAAGTAGAGCATGAGCATATTCCAAAAAATATGTCCCAATCCCGCATGAAAAAAGGAATAGGTGACCAAGGACCAAGGTTGGCCAAAAAACTCCAAGAAGTCCTTGGGTAAATGGAACCATTGCGAAACCGAATGACCCAGCAAGGCCGTGGAAAGTCCATCAAGGATAAAAATCAGCACATTGATGGCGATGAGCTTTTCGGCAATGTTCAACCGAGCAAATTGATATTGTAATCCGCCGTTTGCCATAACCTAGTCCCAACGATTATTGTTAAACTGGTTCTTTTTCCAGTACCACATCATGATAAACCCGATCAATGCCCCTCCAATATGGGCAAAGTGCGCTACTCCTGTATTCACATTGCTGATACCGAAAATTACATCCCCTGCAATCAACAAGGGTACAAAATATTTGGCCTTGATTGGTACTGGGAGAAATATGAGCATCAATTTGGCTTCGGAATACATAAAGGCAAAAGCCACCAAAACCCCATAAATGGCCCCGGAAGCTCCAACAGCGGGAACATTATAGGCCGACAGAAAACTATCAATCGTGCTTTTGGAGGCCAGATTGTACCAGTCAGGACTGTACTGCCCTGCAGATATGATATCCATAATCTGTGTTCGGGCCAAACCTGCACTTTCCAATGCATTCAGCCCTTCATTAAAGAAATAATAATTTACCCCGGTATGCAAAGCTGCGGAGCCCAAACCGGCCGAAAAGTAAAAGAATAGAAATTTATTACGGCCCCAAACCCGTTCCAAAGGGGTTCCAAAGGCCCAAAGCGCATACATATTGAACACAATATGCATTAGGTTGCCATGCATGAACATGTGGGAGCCTACCTGCCACCATTCGAAATTACTGTTCTTTGGAAACCAAAGGGACATCCATTGGTACATTTGGTCCCCGTACAATTGTGTGGCAAAAAACATGATCACATTAATGATCAATAAGTGTTTTACCGCTTCGGTCATTCTACCCATCTAACTAAATTTTTTATCGATATCCCCTTCGGAGATAATGGTGTATGTCAATTTTTGAAACGGACTCAAGGTCGGTTCCTTACAGGCAAACAAATTGTTCACCAAGGCCAACTGGGATTCTTGGTCCAAGAGTTCCCCTGTTTTCACGGCCAGGTTCTTGGAAAGCACCTTGGCCAAGACTTCAGCTTGGGAGACAGTACCTTCGTTAAATCCTTCTGCATAGTCCGCGATCAAACGATCCAATACCGTGCCAATCCCACTTTCCGGCACCATCAAGGGCACCCCTGTCAGTTTTACAGTCTCTTCCTCCAAACTTTCAAAGGCAAAACCAATATTTGTCAGGCTATCCTTGATTTCCCTCAATATCCCCAATTCTTGCGGATTGAAGGTAAGCTCCAACGGAAACAACAGCTGTTGGCTCACCCCTTCCTTGACCGTGATCTCCCCCAAAAACTTTTCAAAAAGAATCCGTTCGTGCGCCCGGTTCTGGTGAATGACCAGCATTCCGGACTTGACCGTGCTCATCACAAATTTACGCCGTAGTTGGAACGTGGTGGCTATGTGTTCGCCAACCCCATCATCATCATACAAACTTGTCTGTGCATCACTGTCCGATTCAATGGCCACACTACTAAAGTTATCCGTGTCCACCTCTTGATCTAGACCTTCATACAGGTTTTCCCAGCCTTTGGAACTGGTTCTTTGAAAGCCTCCACCACTTTTTCGCTCTTTCTCCTGAAAGGGATTGAATGTGGCATCTACCGTTACTTTGGGCAAAACCGCCCCTTTCTCCTTGTACGCATAAGGTGTATCCAAGTTGGGGTCATGGTCAAAATCCAATACCGGGGCCACATTGAATTGTCCCAAGCTATGCTTTACGGTAGACCGCAGTATGGCGTAGAGTGTATTTTCATCATCAAACTTCACCTCTGTTTTGGTAGGATGGATATTGATATCGATGGAAGACGGGTCTACCTCCAAATAAATAAAATACCCGGGATAGGTATCCGGTTTGATGAGCCCTTCAAAAGCTGCCACCACCGCGTGGTGCAAATATGGGCTTTTGATAAAGCGATCATTGGCAAAGAAGAACTGTTCGCCCCTACTCTTCTTGGCAAATTCGGGTTTACAGATGAAACCAGAAATCTTTACCACTTCGGTTTCCTCGTTCACGGGTACCAAGCGATCTTCCATGCGACTCCCAAAAATATGGGCTATGCGCTGACGGGGTTTGCTTTTGGGCAAATTAAAAATTTCCGCTTCATTGTTGTAAAAATGGAACTCGATGTTGGGATGCACCAAAGCCACTCTGTGAAACTCATCTGTAATATGCCGTAATTCCACCTGATTGGATTTCAGGAAATTCCGTCGAGCGGGGATATTAAAAAATAGGTTCTTTACCGATATAGAGGTGCCCTGGGGTGTGGCCACCACTTCTTGGGAGACAATCTTGCTTCCTTCTATCTTTATGTGGACCCCCACCTCATGGGTTTGGGTACGGGTCTGCATATCTACATGGGCGATGGCCGCAATGGAGGCCAATGCCTCTCCCCGAAACCCTTTGGTATGCAAGTTGAACAAATCCTGTGCCGATGAAATCTTGGAGGTGGCATGCCGTTCAAAGGACAGCCGGGCATCGGTCTCGCTCATCCCCATCCCATCGTCCACCACTTGGATCAATGCCTTTCCTCCATCCTTTACAATCAGTTTTACCGTGGTGGCCCCTGCATCAATGGCATTCTCCATAAGTTCCTTGACCACCGAGGCCGGACGTTGGACCACTTCCCCTGCTGCAATCTGGTTGGCAACATGGTCCGGTAAAAGTTTAATGATGTCCGTCATTAGGGATTTAGGAATATGGATAAATCAAAGTCGATCACAAAAAGGAACAACAGTACCAAAATGGCCACAATAACGAGAAAACGAAGCTTCATGTTCTTATCACCTTCCATTTTTAGATCTTCCTTGGCCGAACCGATTTTGTTCAATAGCCCCCTCTGCGTATGTGCGGTACTTCGAAATTTATCTAGTTTGTGTTCTATTTTATACGGATTGCCCTCGCCCTTGTAGTAGCGCGGCGAGTAACTGAACGATTTATTCTTTTTAAGTTTAAAAGGATTTCGCATGGCATTTGTATCCGTGTAACCTCAAAGGTACTTAAAATAGAAAAAAAGGATCAGGGGATGCTCCCAAAAAATGTTAACAAGAAAACACAAGCCCAAGTTCAAGAACCAAGAGCAGATATGGTATTTTGTACTTGAACTTGTACTTGAAAGTTCACATTACCTTCCCAAAACAGCCATCTGAATAGCAGCAATGGCTGCTTCCGTACCCTTGTTTCCATGTCGGCCACCACTACGGTCTTGGGCCTGTTGCAAGGTATTGTCGGTCAATACGCAGAAAATCACGGGAACATCGTAGGCTACGTTCAAATCCTTGATGCCTTGGGCCGTGGCACTACATACAAAGTCAAAATGACTGGTCTCGCCACGGATGACGCTCCCAATGGCAATAACGGCATCCACCTGTTGGTCCGTTATCATTTTTTTGCAGCCAAAGGTCAGCTCAAAGCTTCCGGGGACGTTCCAACGAACCACATTTTCGGGCAACGCACCACAGTCTACCAAAGCGTCTTGCGCACCTTGGAAAAGAGCCTCAGTGATTTCATGGTTCCATTCAGAAACAACAATCCCAAACCGAAGTTGCTTCGCATTTGGGATTTTAGTCTTATCGTAAACGGATAGGTTTTTGTTCTCGGTGGCCATAGGTTAGTTTTTGGCCAATCCGATAAGTGCGTCTATGCCTACTCCTTCCGAGGATTTGGGATAGTCTGACTTGATACGCTCAAAATAACCAAGTGCTTTACTTTTCTGGTCCAACTCAAGGGCTGCAACCCCTGCCTTGTACAAAAATCTTGGTGTAGTGAACTCATTCTCGCTATGGGCGATGGCTTTTTCGTAAAAGTCCAAGGCGTCCTCGGTTTGGTTCAATTGGGAAAATGCATCCCCAATACCTCCTTTGGCCATGGCTCCCAATACGGCATCATCCGAAGAAAAGTTCTCCAAATGTGCAATGGCCTCCTGATATTGCTGTAGGTTCAAATAGGTCATCCCAGCAGAATACTCCGCCAAGTTGGCCGCTTTGGTACCGCTGTATTCCTCAATGATGTCCAAAAATCCATATTTCCCTTCGGCACCGTTCAATGCTTTGGTAAAAAGGGAATCCTTTTCAGTTTCGCTGGCCAGGGCTTGATCAAAATATTGCTGTGGATAAAAAAGCTCATTGGCCGCAGTGGCCTCTTTGGGCTTCTGGATGAACTGGTGGTATCCCAAGTAGGCCAATACCCCCAATGCAATGGCACCAATGACCCCCAAAATATAGTTTTGGTTCTGTTGTACCCATGCCTCGGTCTTGGAAGCACTCTCGTCCAGCGTGTTGAACACCTCTGCCGTTGTACTGTCCTGTTCTTCAACTTGGGCTTCCTCTGCCTTGTTTTTGGGTTTAAAGCCTCTTCTCTTGTATGTTGCCATGCGTCATTTTATTGGTCGGGCAAAAATAAAGTTTTTATCCAAAATCAAAAGGCAATTTATTCGTTATTTTTGGAATCTTTAACCGGTCCGCAAAATCACAGAACCCTTTTGGTCCCATAAACGTTTATGTTTTTAAGACATTTATCCTTAGTGAATTACAAAAACTTCGATTCCAAGACCTTGGATTTCGACCCTGTGATCAATTGTCTTGTGGGCGATAATGGGGTGGGAAAGACCAACATCTTGGACGCCATTTACCACCTCTGTTTCGGGAAAAGCTACTTTAATCCCGTAGCTACCCAGAACATCAAGCACGACACGGATTTTTTTGTGGTGGACGGGGAATTTGAAAAGGAAGGTAGAACCGAAAAAATCATTTGCAGCTTCAAAAAAGGAACCAAAAAAGTCATCAAACGAAACGGGAAGGCCTATGAAAAGTTTTCGGAACACATTGGCTTTTTGCCCTTGGTGATCATATCGCCATCGGACCGGGACCTTATTTTGGAAGGCAGTGATACCCGAAGGAAGTTCATGGATGGGGTGATTTCGCAATCCGATAAAGCTTATCTACAGACCCTCATCAAATACAACAAGGTGTTGACACAGCGGAATTCCTTGCTGAAGTATTTTGTGGCCAACCACACCTTTGACCCCAACACCCTGGCCATCTACAATGAGCAATTGCACAATTTGGGTACCGAGATCCACAAGAAACGGGTAGCTTTCATTGACTCGCTTATCCCGATATTCCAAAAGCAGTACGCCCATATTTCCGAGAAGGACGAACAGATCACCCTCTCCTATGAAAGCCAACTTTCCGAAGAGAATCTTCTGAACTTACTGGAAAAGAATATTGATAAGGACCGTGCCCTGCAATACACCAGTGTGGGCATCCACAAAGACGATCTGGATTTTACCATTGGCGGACATCCCATCAAAAAATTCGGAAGTCAAGGCCAACAGAAATCCTTTTTGATCGCCCTGAAATTGGCACAGTTCCATTTTATCAAGCAGCAGGCAAGCACCACGCCCATTTTGTTGTTGGATGATATTTTTGACAAGCTGGACGAAAGCCGGGTCTCCCATATCGTAGGCCTTGTCAAGGATGATAATTTCGGACAGATCTTTATCAGCGATACCCATGCGGACCGCACCGAAAATGTGGTCAAGAACATTCACCAGAGCTATAAAATATTTACCTTGTAATATGGCGCGGATTCTATTTTTTCTTTCAATTTTGATGGTATGGGGATGCCAAGAAAGCTCCATTGCCAAAGAAGATCTAAGATATCTCAACGGGTATTGGGAAATCGCCGAAGTGCAATTCCCCGATGGCTCCAAAAAAGAATACGGCGTAAACCCTACCATTGATTTTATCCAACTGGAAAATGGAACAGGATTCCGTAAAAAAATGCAACCCCGTTTTGATGGCACCTACAAAACTTCCCATGATGTGGAACTACTCACCGTTAGCCAAGTGGACGCCATTTTTGTCCTTCGCTATTCCAGTGAATTCAGTGATTGGGAAGAAACCTTGACACAGGTGGACTCCACCTCCTTCTCCGTAGTGAACCAAGAGGGTGTCACCTACTCCTACAAACGCTTTGAACCCATTAAAATCCCAAAGTAATGGCCAAAAGACACAATTCCCATCTGCCCCTAAGCGAAGCCCTGAACGAGTTTATCAAGGAAAATAAGCTCCAAAAAGGGATGGACAAGGTAGATGCCCGTGAAGCTTGGTCCCGATTAATGGGCAATGGGGTAAACAACTATACCATCGCGGTGGAACTCAAAAACGAGACCCTTTTTGTGTCCCTATCCTCTTCTGTGCTCCGCGAAGAACTGAGCCTCGGCAAAAGCAAGATCATTGCCATGATCAATGAGGAACTCGGGAAGGAATTGGTAAAAAAGTTGGTGTTACGGTAAAAAACCATCGTTTCTTTTCTTCATCCGTCAATTCAAACGGGGCATCCGTCAATTCATCGCCCTAATTGAAACCTTAAAGCTGGATATTGGAGGTTTAACCCTTAATCCAGCTATTATGAAATTGAAAAGTCTACTTTATTTGTGTCTTTTTGTTGTGGCAGTGGTGTCCTGCGGCAAGGAAGATACCCCCGACCCACCAGCCGACACCAATACCGCCCCGAACATCAATGCCCAAAGCTTTACCGTGAGCGAGGACAAGACCACTATCGGTACCGTTCAAGCGGATGACGATGATGGAGATGCCCTACAGTTCTCCATCAAGACCAATGACAATGGTCTTTTCGCCATCAACACCCAAAACGGCGCCCTAAGTCTGGCCGAAGGTAAAAGCTTGGACTTTGTCACCGCAGCCCAACATTCCATTACCGTGGGCGTGGACGACGGCGAGCTCAGCGCCGAGGCCACCATCACCATAAACGTGACCAAAATGAACCTAGCGCCTGAAGGCGAACAAAACCAATCCTTTGAAGTCAATGAGAGCATTACCCAAAATGATCTTGTTGGAGCCATTGCAGCTACGGATCCCGAAGAACAACCACTCACCTATGAGATCACCACCAATGACAATGACCTTTTTGTGATCAATGCAAACGGGGAACTGAACCTTGCCCCCGGCAAAAACTTGGATTATGAAACTGAAGGGTCCCATTCCATTACGGTGCAAGTGAGTGATGGTAGCCTAACCTTGGACGTGGCTGTTACCATAACGGTGGCTGATGACAATGTTCCCATGAAGGACGAAGCCGCTTCCTTCATAATCACTTGGCAGGATGACGGCATGGACTCGGCCTATTTGGGATTGAACCCTGACTATGATACCTATGATTTTATCATAGATTGGGGCGATGGTACCAAGGAAAAATACTCAGGAAGCCAAGAGAACAACGTCATAAAACACGATTATACAACCGCGGACACCTATTTCATTGCCATACAGGGTACTTTCCCTGCACTACAAATGTCACAATCAACAGTGGACAACAACAACAAGCTCATGAGCATTGAGCAATGGGGCTCCATTGCTTGGCAAAGCATGAACCATGCTTTTAAGGATTGTGCCGACATGGTGCACAATGCCACCGATGTGCCCGACCTAACCCATGTTACAGACATGACCGGTATGTTTTATAACACCCTGAACTTTAATGGAAACCTTGGTGGTTGGAACACCAGCACTATCACCAACATGGATAGCATGTTCTTCAATGCGCAATTTTTTGTTGGCGATGGCCTGGATGATTGGGATACCCAAAATGTGACCAACATGCAAAACATGTTTGACCATTGTAAGTCTTTCAATGCAAACATAAGTGGCTGGGATACTGGCCAAGTGACCACTATGGAAAGTATGTTTGCAGAGGCATTTTCCTTCAACCAAGATTTGAGCAACTGGGATACCGGTGAGGTTACCAACATGAATTATATGTTCGTCGGCGCATTCCTCTTTAACAGTAACATAGTTGGATGGACCACCCATAAAGTTCAAACCATGGTTGGGATGTTTTTGGGCGCCACTGCTTTTAGCCAATTTCTTGAGGCCTGGAACATTAGCAATGTTACGGATATGACAAATATGTTTACTGGTTCAGGCATGTCCCCGGACCAATATAGTACCTGTTTGGTTGAATGGAGCAAAATAGTTGTACAACCCAATGTTCCATTGGGAGCCACAGGGGTTTTACACTGTGATGCCCCAGTGGTTGATACAGCTAAACAGACCTTACAAGACCAAGGCTGGATCATTACCGATGAAGGACCAACACCCTGTAATTAACACCACCTCTGAATAAAACAGGGCCGCTCCAAAAGAGCGGCCCTGTTTACATATACGTTTATATTTCGTTTAGTACACTTCCCTTCCCGAGAAATGGAAAGCGCCCTCAATGGCCGCGTTCTCATCGCTATCGGAACCGTGCACGGCATTCTCTCCAATACTGGCGGCATATAATTTTCTAATGGTACCCTCGGCAGCTTCAGCTGGGTTGGTGGCCCCGATCAACGCACGGAAATCATCCACCGCATTGTCTTTTTCCAAAATGGCCGCCACAATGGGACCTCTGGTCATAAACTCCACCAACTCCCCAAAAAATGGGCGCTCCTTGTGGATCGCGTAGAACTCTCCGGCATCCCTTCGGCTCAATTGGGTGTATTTCATGGCCACAATCTTAAATCCCGCAGCCGTTATTTTTTCCAAAATCGCACCAATATGGCCGTTTTCAACCGCATCTGGCTTGATCATGGTAAATGTTCTATTTCCAGTCATTTTTTAAAATTTTGCGCAAACTTACGGTTTTTCAACCAACAGGCAAGGCTTAATAGGCTTGTTTTAGCTCCTGAAGCACAGCACCCTCCTCTCCCATGATCTTAAAACGTACCTCTTTGGTTTCAAGGTTGATGGCAATAGTGCCGTAGCTGGTCCTTGAGACCACCTCCCCCACCCGAAACGGATTGGGCTCCCCCGAAAAACTGGAATAGGAGTGTGTGAGTCCGCTACTGGTAAAGTCCACCAAAGGATAGGTCAAATTGGGTACACTTTTTCGGGAAAACTCTGAAATATGTCGGTCCCCGGACAGAATCATAACGCCTTTTGCCTTGGAATCCACAATGAGCTTTTCCAGCTTTTCCACCTCTTTGGGAAAATTCCCCCAAGTCTCGAACCCATGCTCTCCAGATAAAAACTGGATGCTGGACATGATCAGGTTAAAGTCGGCATCGGAGTGGTTGAGCTCTCCTTCGAGCCATTTCCACTGCTCGGCACCCAAGACGGTGGCATCCATGTCCAAATTGGGACTGTATCGTTTTTTGGAAACGGTATCCTTGACCAAGGCGCTTCGGAAATAACGGGTATCCAAAACCACAATTTTCACTTTGCCCTTGGGTGTTTCATAGGCATGCGAGGCATATACCCCTTCCCTGGTTCTTCGAGGACTGTTTTTAGGCACCTCCATAAAATCCAGGAACACCTGTTGGCTCTGGCTTTTTACCAAAAACTCTTCCCCGCCATCGTTGACCCCAAAATCATGGTCGTCCCAAGTGCCGATAATAGGGACTTTTGCCTTCAATTGAGCATACCCTTCAACACTATCCTGTAGGGCATAGATGGCCCTGAGTTTTTCCATATTGTCCGTATCGGCGTAGACAATATCCCCGCCCCAAACCCAAACATCAGGGTTCTCGTTCAAAATATCGTCCCAAAACGGATTGGGCTCCTGGGGCATGTTACAGGAACCAAAGGCCACCAAAAAAGTGGAGCTTGGCACATCCTGTTTCTGTTTGCATCCCAAGAGGACAACCAATAGGCTCAAGTAAATGGAAATAGGCTTCATAGGCTCGGCTTGCTTTCAAACAAAAATAAGATATCGCGAGTTACCTCTATATTATATTATTGTATCTTTGGCCGCATGAATTTAGCGGACATCTCAACAGTTAAGTCTATACTTTCCCAACCTCAAAAAATCGTTATCATCCCCCATAAAAACCCAGATGGCGATGCCATGGGCGCCTGTTTGGGGCTCTATGGTTTTTTAAAGGGAATGGGGCAGAACGCCCGTGTGGTCGCGCCCAACGACTATCCCAAATTCCTGAAGTGGATGCCGGGACATGACACCGTAGTGAACTTTGAATGGGACAACGGGGAGGCTCAAAGACTGTTGGATGAAGCCACGGTCATTTTTACCTTGGATTTCAATGACTTTTCACGTACCGGGCAAATGGCATCGGTTTTGGAGGGCAAGGAAGCTGATTTCATCATGATCGACCATCACCAACAGCCCAGCGACTATGCCAAGGTCACCTATTCCGATGTAAGCATGAGCTCCACCTGCGAGATGATCTATAATTTCATTGATTTTTTAGGTCAAACAGATAGCATTACGGCAGACATTGCTTCAAACCTGTATACGGGGATCATGACCGACACCGGCTCTTTTAAATACAGATCCACCTCCAGCAAGACCCATAGGGTCGTAGCAGACCTTATTGAGCGTGGCGCGGACAACATGGAGATCCATAGACAGGTTTTTGATACCAATTCACCTTCCCGCCTACATTTGTTGGGCGTGGCTTTGAGCAATATGGTCATTCTTCCGGAATATAGAACGGCCTACATTACCCTTACCCAAGAGGAGTTGGATGCCAACGATTTTAAAAAGGGAGATACCGAAGGTTTTGTAAACTACGGACTTACGCTGGAAGGGATTATTTTTGCACTGATCTTTATTGAGAACAAGGACGAAGGCATCATCAAGATTTCCCTGCGGTCTGTGGGAGACTTTTCGGTGAACGAATTTGCCCGAAAGCATTTTAATGGTGGCGGACACGACAATGCCGCCGGGGGCAGAAGTGATCTGTCCATGGACGAGACCCTGCAACAGTTCAATGAAATCCTAAAAACCTATAAAAGCACATTGAATCCATGAGAATAGCTTTTATTCTAATCACCACGTTCCTTTTTGTGGCCTGCGGAGGCCCAGAACCCCGAAGACCCGTGGAAGTAAAATCCGGCAGTTTTTTTAAGGAAAGCGTGGAACGCAACAAGGCCTTGATTGCCGAAGAGGAAAAACTGATTCAGGAAATCATTGCCAAGGACAGCCTGCACGACTATTTGGCCAGTCCCAATGGGTTCTGGTACTACTACGAGACCCAAAACGATACGGCCACTTACCTTCCCAAAACCAATGATCAGGTGTTGTTTTCCTATAATCTAATGACCTTGGACAACGATACCATCTATACAGCGGAAAGCATAGGTCCAACTTCTTATGTTGTGGACAAGGAGCAATTGTTCCCTGGACTTCAAAATGCGGTAAAACTCCTTAAGATTAGCGAAAAAGCCACTTTTATTTTCCCATCTTTGCAGGCTTATGGCTACCAAGGGGACAATAATGCCATAGCCCCAAGGACGCCTGTAAAATCATCTGTGGAATTGCATACGATCATTATACACAAAGACAGTCTAAATTAAAATCACACATACCATGAAGCATACCTTAGTATTCATCGCTTTGTTTTCCCTCGCTTTTGTCGGGTGCAAATCCAGCAAATTTGCTGATTTGGGGGATGGCATCTATGCTGACATCCAAACCAGCCAAGGCGATATCATTGTAAAACTGGAGTACCAAAAGACCCCGGTCACCGTGGCCAATTTTGTATCCTTGGCCGAAGGCAACAGTCCTTTTGTTTCGGATAGCTTGAAAGAGAAGAAATATTTTGATGGGCTTATATTCCACAGGATCATCAAGGATTTTATGATCCAAGGCGGCGACCCTTCCGGCACAGGACGTGGAAACCCAGGGTATAAATTCAAGGATGAGTTCAACGATTCATTAAGACATTCCAAAAAAGGGATGCTTTCCATGGCCAATTCGGGTCCCAAAACCAACGGAAGCCAATTTTTCATCACTCACAAGGCCACTCCTTGGCTCAATGACAAGCACACCGTCTTTGGCGAAGTGGTAAGTGGTATGGATGTGGTGGATTCCATTGCCAATGTACAAACCGACCCAAGGGACAGACCCATGGTTCCTGTGGTCATGAAAAAGGTGGAAATTGTCCGCAAAGGAAAAGAAGCCAAAAATTTCGATGCTGTCAAGATCATGGGCGACTATTTTGAAGAGGAGAAAGTTGCAGAGGCCACCTTCCAGAAAATGAAGGAAGAACTGATTGCCGAATTTGCCCAACAAAAAGAAGCAGGAGAGGAAACTCCCACAGGCCTTATCATCTATACCGTAACCGAAGGAGAGGGGGAACAACCCAAAGAAGGGCAACAGGTGATGGTGAACTATGCAGGATACTTGGCCAATGGAGACCTGTTCGACACCAATATCCAAGAAGTCGCCGAAAAATTCAATCAATTGAGCCCAGGCAGAAGGGATCATGGCGGATATGCCCCGGTTTCCATGGAATACAGTACTCAGGCTAGATTGTTCCCAGGGTTCAGGGAAGGACTTCTTACCATGAAAGTGGGGGACAAAGTTCGCATCTTTATGCCTCCTCACTTAGGTCTTGGTGCCCAAGGTGGTGGTCCCATTCCACCAAATTCCGATCTTATCTTTGATGTGGAGATCACCGCAATCTCGCAATAGACCACCCATTAAAAACATAAAAAGCCGTACTTTTCCGTGCGGCTTTTTTTATGCGTTCAATCATAGATGAAAGACAAGGTCAAAACCATCATAGCCATAGCGCTTCCTATCCAAATTGTATTGGTAAAATGGATGGCGGCCTACCCTGATTTTGTTGAGACCTATTACAGCAATGGATTGTATCCGCCCGTATCCAAATTTTTGAGATTGCTCTTGGGATGGATTCCGTTTTCCGTGGGAGACTTGTTCTATTTTACCCTTGGCATTCTTGCCATTTGGTATTTGTATAAACATTGGAAATCCATCAAGGGCAGACCTCTCAATTTTCTAAAAGACATTGCCGTGGTACTTTCCATCACCTATTTTGCCTTTCATTTGCTTTGGGGAATGAACTATTATCGGCAACCCATTACTTGGAAATTGGGCATGGAACGGGAGTACACCCTCAAAGAACTGACCCAGTTCACCCAATACCTTGCCGAGAAAACCAATGCATATCAACAACAGATCACTGGGGACAGTATTGAACCGGTACAGATACCCTATTCCCGAAAAAAGATTTTCAAAAAAACCGAAGAGGGCTACGCCATATTGAAAAATGACTATCCGGACCTTGAATATAGAAACCCAAGCCTAAAATCCTCGCTTTTCAGTATTCCACTCACCTATATGGGGTATGGTGGATATTTGAACCCCTTTACCAATGAGGCACAAGTGAACGGCATTACCCCTTTGTTCCGTATGCCCACAGTAAGCGGACATGAGGTGGGACATCAACTAGGGTACTCCGCGGAAGATGCTACCAACTTCATCGGGTATTTGGTCACGGTACAAAACAACGACCCCTATTTTAAATATGCCGCTTACCACAATGCCTTGGGATATTGCCTATCCGACCTGTCCCGAAAAGATGAAGAAACTTCCAAACAGATCATTGCCACATTGCATCCCGGGGTAAAAAAGAATTTTCAAGAACTCAGGGATTTCTGGGAACAGTACCAAAACCCGCTGGAACCCATGTTTAAGTCTATCTTCAGCACCTTTTTAAAAATCAACAATCAAAAAGAGGGCATCCATAGTTACAATTCGGTAGTGGGACTTATGATCAATTTTCACTTCAAAAAAGAGACTTTGCCCTAGGGTTGTGCAATACCTCCACTTCCTTTACCTTTAAACCGACTAATTCAATTGACATAAATATGAAAATGAAACTCTTGGCACTGACCTTTTTGTTGGGTGGTGCTTTTTTAATGGCACAAGATTATTTTCCAAAAAATGATGGTGTCAAGGCAAAGAACAACAACTACACGGCATTTACCAATGCCAAGATTTACGTAAGCCCAACCCAGATCATCCAAAACGGCACCCTGCTCATCCAAGATGGCAAGGTGGTGCAGGTGGGCAAATCCGTAACCATTCCCAAAAATGCCATTGTTGAAGATCTTCAGGGAAAGTTCATCTATCCCTCTTTTATCGATGTATTCTCGGATTATGGTATGGGCAAGCCCGAAAACGCCGATGGTAGTGGCAGGTCTTCACAGTACAATCCAAACCGCGAAGGGTTTTATTGGAACGACCACATTATGCCAGAAAATAGTGCCATTGGCAGTTTTACCTATGACAAGAAAAAGGCTGAAGAACTCCGTAAGGCCGGTTTTGGGGTGGTCAACTCACATATGCAAGATGGCATAGCCCGCGGTACAGGTGTTTTGGTAGCCCTGAACGATGCAGGCAGCGAGGCACAAAGAATCCTCTCCGATAAATCGGCCCAGTATTTTTCATTCGATAAAAGTGTCACTTCAAGACAGTCCTACCCTACCTCCATCATGGGGGCCACGGCCTTGATGCGACAGTTATATTATGACTTGGATTGGTACAACAAAGGAAATATTGAAACCACAGACCGTTCCTTGGAAGCTTTGGAAGAAAACAAAGGCTTAAGTCAGATCTTTGCTGCTGGGGGCAATGGCAATATTCTCCGTGCGGATAAGATTGGGGACTTGTTCGGAATCCAATACACCATTTTGGCCGGAGGTGATGAATATGAACGCATAGCGGACGTAAAGGCCACCAATGCCCGATTGATCGTTCCCTTGAATTTCCCAGATGCCTATGATGTTTCCAACCCTTACGAAGCCCAATATGTAGCCTTGAAAGATATGCGTCATTGGAACTTGGCCCCCTCCAACCCAAAGGTTTTGGAAGACAATGGGGTCCAATTTTCATTTACCTTACATGAGTTGAAGTCACCATCGGACCTTAAATCCAAGTTGATGAAAGCCATCACCTACGGCCTTTCAAAAACCAAGGCTTTGGAGGCATTGACTACGGTACCGGCATCCATTTTGGGAAAATCGTCCGAAATAGGATCCCTACAATCCGGGAGTCAAGCCAACTTTTTGATTACCTCAGGAGACATTTTTGATGAAGGGACCACACTCTACGAAAACTGGGTCCAAGGGAACAAGAATGTCATCCAATCGAAAGACCAGAAAGATGTCCGTGGGGAATATACCCTTGCCGCCAATGGACAGACCTATACCGTTTCCATTACCGGGGAAGCGAACAAACCCAAAGTGGAGTTGAAAAAAGGTACAGAAAAAGTCTCTTCCAAATTGGAATACACCACAGATTGGTTGAACGTCTCTTTTTCCGAAAACGGGACCGAATCCTATCGTTTTGCAGGTAAGGTTGCATCAGGTTCTGATGACATTTCAGGAAAAATGGTCCTCCCCAACGGAACTGAAACCACGGCCACCCTGACCAAGACAGGTCCATTCAAGGAGACTGCCAAAACCTCGGATGACAAAAAGCAACAGCTTATGGCGGTCACCTATCCCAATGTGAGCTACGGGTACAAAACAAAACCCCAGCAAGAAAGCATCCTTTTTAAAAATGCCACTGTTTGGACCGGCAATAGCATTTTGGAGAACACCGACGTCCTCGTAAAAAATGGAAAGATTGCCAAGGTGGGCAAAGATTTGCGTGCCGGAGGTGCCACCACCGTGGATGCCACAGGCAAACACCTCACAGCCGGAATCATTGATGAACATTCGCACATAGCGGCCTTGTCCATCAATGAAGCGGGACACAATTCTTCCGCTGAAGTCCGGATGAAGGATGCCATTGACCCAAAAGACATGGACATCTACAGAAACTTGGCTGGTGGGGTCACTACCATTCAATTGTTGCACGGTTCCGCCAATCCCATTGGAGGGCGTTCTGCCATTCTCCGATTAAAATGGGGTGAAAATGCAGATGGGTTGGTATTCCCGGGCTCTCCCAAGTTCATAAAATTTGCCTTGGGTGAAAACGTAAAACAGTCCAACTGGGGTAGTTACTCCCGCTTTCCACAAACACGGATGGGGGTGGAACAGGTCTATACGGATTACTTCCAACGTGCCAAGGAATACGATGCCAAGAAGAAAAGCGGACAACCCGTTCGACATGATGAGGAAATGGAGGTACTTGCCGAAATTTTGAACAGCGAACGCTTTATCAGCTGCCACTCCTATGTACAGAGTGAGATCAATATGATGATGAAGGTTGCGGAGAAATTCGGTTTCCGAATGAACACCTTTACCCACATTTTGGAAGGCTACAAAGTAGCCGATAAAATGGCCGAACACGGTGTAGGAGGTTCCACTTTCAGTGATTGGTGGGCCTATAAGTTTGAAGTGAACGACGCCATCCCTTACAATGCCGCCATCATGGCCAGCCAAGGAGTTACCGTGGCCATCAACAGTGATGATGCTGAAATGTCCCGAAGGTTGAACCAAGAAGCTGGAAAAACGGTGAAATATGGAGGCATGTCCGAGCTTGAGGCTTGGAAGACCGTGACCTTGAATCCTGCAAAACTGTTGCATTTGGATGATAGGGTCGGAAGTATTGAGGAAGGAAAAGACGCCGATTTGGTGCTTTGGAGCGACCACCCCCTATCCGTGTATGCCAAAGCCGAGAAAACCTTGATCGAAGGCACCGTGTATTTCGACCTGGAGAAGGACAAGGCCATGCGCCAATCTGTACAACAGGAAAGAAACCAGCTCATTAATATGATGCTAAACGAAAAGGAAAAGGGGGAAAAGACACAGACCCCGGTCCAGAACAAGAAAGAACGATTTGAATGTGAAACCCTTTAATACACAAATCATGAAACAAATAATAACCATCATATGTCTCGTTTTTGGGGTTTTACTACAAGCACAACAAACCCCTGCTGCCCCACAGACCGAACAAGTTGCCATTTTTGGTGCCACGGCCCATATTGGTAATGGGGAAGTGATAGAAAATTGCACCATCATTTTTAATGATGGTAAGATAACGGCCGTAGGAGCGGATCTTATGGCACCGACCATTGGCACCATGATCAATGCCCAAGGAAAGCATGTATATCCCGGTTTTATAGCTCCGTCCAAATCTTTGGGCCTTGTGGAAGTGGATGCAGTGCGCGCCAGTAACGATCAGGATGAACTTGGGGAAATGATTCCCAACATACGCAGTATTGTTGCGTATAATGCAGAGTCGAAAGTAGTAGAAAGCATGCGACCCAATGGAGTGCTTTTGGCACAGATAACCCCTAAAGGCGGTAGAATCTCCGGGACCTCCACCATTGTACAGTTCGATGCCTGGAACTGGGAAGATGCTGCGGTAAAATGGGATGATGGCATCCATTTGAACTGGCCTTCCCTGTTCAGAAAAGGAAGCTCCTGGTTGGGAGAGCCCAATGCTTTTATGCCCAATAAAAACTATCAGGAACAGGTTGACGAGGTGCTCACTTTCATACAAAATGCCAAAGCGTATGGAGCAGGAACATCCCAAGAACTCAACCTCTCCTTTGCGGCCATGCAAGGTCTTTTTAACGGCTCACAACGCTTGTACATCCACGCCAATGGGGAAAAAGAAATCATGGATGCCGTTACCAGTGCCAAAAAAGCTGGCATACAACATATGGTTGTGGTAGGTGGATACCGGGCCCATAAGATTACCGACTTTTTAAAGCAAAACAACATCCCGGTATTGGTCAGTGAACCCCATGCCCTACCCCAATTTGATGATGACGATTACGATTTCCCGTATAAATTACCCAAATTGTTGGTAGACGCCGGTCTATTGGTCGGTCTGCAGAACGAATCCATGTCCAACTTCCAGACCCGAAACCTTCCCTTTTATGCCGGACAGGTGGCCGGGCAGGGCTTGGATAAAGAAAAGGCTCTTCAACTACTTACAGGGAACACTGCAAAGATTTTAGGCATCGATGCCGATTACGGTACCTTGGAAGTAGGCAAAAGCGCCACTTTATTCATCTCCGAAGGAGATGCTTTGGATATGCGCACCAATCAGCTTACCAAAGCCTTTATCGATGGCAGGGACATTTCGTTGGAAACCCACCAAACCGAACTTTGGAAACGGTACATGGGCAAATACGATAGCGAAGGAAAATAAAAAAAGAGCGGCGTTCAAATGAACGCCGCTCCCCTTTTAACAAATCTCCAATAGTAATCAGTTCGTTTTGGCTTCTACAGATACAGCCCCTTCAGGTCTGGCATAAAATTCTTTGGGTTTGGGCGTTGCACTCAAGACCACATCAGTAAAAACCACTGTGCTTTTGGGGTCAAGAATAGTGCTTCCCTCGTAATTGTACCACGTAATGGATTTGGGCAGTACCAATCCGTTCACGGTCTGCCAATCATCATACCGAATCCATTTTACATTATCCGATTTCTCCCCTGTACGATAAGTGACCGTATACCCCAACCATGTCATTTGATGGGTGTCCGGGTCAAAATGGATGTAGTATTCATCCTTGGATGAAACCCCTACTCCAGATTCGTAAGCAACCCTTACACCGGGATATTCTTTCCCTTCAAACCTCAACGCGTCAGTTTCGCCATACACTATACCATCATCTGCCAAAACGAATGGCATGGCATAGAAGTAGAACATCAGGTTATGGTAGAACGCCGCATCCCCCTTATAGGTTGATTCCGGGTCCAATAACCATATTTCGGTACCATCAAACCCCATGGAGACGCCTTTGGAATCTACCCGGTCCCTTCTGGACCAAAGGTCCACCGTATGGGTTTCAGGGTTATCAGGATGGGGGATAACAAAAGATAAGGTTCTTTGTTGCTTCCACAGTTCCAATCCACCATGGGCCTCAAAAACCTGCATCATAGCATCAGGGTATCGGGAAGATTGTTCGGTAGCTTTTTCCTGGACAGAATTTTGGGTAGCTTCTTGTTTGACATTGGGTTTGCATGCCCCTAGAATCAGAACTAGGGCTAGGATGGTTATTTTTTTCATGATCATTAAATTTCACGATTGGTCGAAAACCCCTTTTATTAATTACAGGAATCTCTATTTTTGGACTGTGATGGAAGCGAAATTGATCAGCAGTCTCCAAAATCCTTTGGTAAAAAAAACACTGCTCCTTAAAGAAAAAGCCCGGGAACGGAAGAAAACCGGCCGTTTTGTCGTGGAAGGCAGGCGCGAGATGGAACTGGCCCAAAAAGGGGGGTATGTGTTGGAAACGGTGTTTTTCTGTACTGAAGTCTTTGCTGAAACAGGCATCGATTCTTTTTTAGGGAATCCGCAAACCGAATTGGTCCAACTTACCCAACAGGTCTACGAAAAAATCGCCTACCGGGAAACCACGGAAGGAATTCTGGCCATTGCGAAAAGTAAGTCCCATGCCTTGGATGGGATTCAATTCAAAAACAAATCCCCTTTGATTCTTGTGGCCGAAGCCCCCGAAAAACCAGGTAATGTAGGAGCTTTGTTGCGAACAGCCGATGCAGCCGCCCTGGATGCCGTGCTGATTGCCAATCCAAAATCTGACCTATACAACCCCAACATTATCCGTTCCAGTGTGGGCTGTGTCTTTACCAATACCATTGGAATGGGATCTACTGAAGAGATCATTAACTTCCTTAAAGCGAACCATGTAACCATCTATTGCGCTGCCTTATCGGCCTCCAAAAACTATGTGGAATGTAACTTTAAACCCGCTACGGCCATTGTTGTGGGCACCGAGGCTACAGGCCTAACAGAAGATTGGCTGCAAAACTCCAACCAAAATGTAATCATTCCAATGCAGGGTGAAATCGACTCCATGAATGTTTCCGTATCGGCGGCAATACTTATATTTGAAGCCAAGCGGCAACGTGGATTTTAAGCTATGGAGAAAAATCTACTCTTTTATGTGATCCTTGCGATTTTGGTCATCCAGTATTTGGTGCATTTGCTACTGGAGTATCTAAATGCCAAACGATTCAAATCCAAGGTACCTCCGGAGCTTTCCGATGTTTTTGACGAGGCGGAATACCAACGGTCTCAGGAATACAAAAAGGCTAATTACCGTTTTGGATTGCTTTCGGATGGATTTTCCCTTGTCCTTACCTTGGCCTTTTTATGGTTTGGGGGATTTGAATGGGTAGACCAATTAACGCGTTCCTTTGCTGAGAGCCCCATTCCCATGGCATTGCTGTTTTTTGGTTTCATCATGTTGGGCAGCACGATTATAGGGCTACCATTCTCATACTACAAAACCTTTGTGATCGAGGAAACCTACGGTTTTAACAAGACCACAAAAACACTGTTCTTTTTGGACAAGCTAAAAGGCGGTATTCTTGCTCTTATTTTTGGTGGTGGAATACTTTCATTGTTCATGCTCTTTTACCAATGGACCGGTCCAAATTTTTGGCTTTATGCATGGTTGCTCATCGGAACCGTCATTCTTTTCATTAACCTGTTCTATAGCCGGCTCATTGTGCCCTTGTTCAACAAACAGACCCCCCTTGAAGATGGCAACTTAAAGAATGCCATTGAAGCGTATGCCCAAAAAGTGGGCTTCGAACTCAAAAATATCTTTGTGATCGATGGCTCCAAACGATCCACCAAAGCGAATGCCTATTTTTCCGGATTGGGCAAGGAAAAACGCATTACACTGTTCGATACCTTGATCAATGACCTCGATGAAGAGGAAATCGTGGCCGTATTGGCCCACGAAGTAGGCCATTACAAAAGAAAGCATATCATATTCAACCTTTTGGCCTCTTTGGGCTCTATGGGCCTTACCCTCTACATCCTATCGGTGTTCATCAACCATCCAGAAATTTCAAGGGCCATAGGGGTATCCATTCCAAGTTTTCACGCGGGACTTATTGGCTTTGCTTTATTGTACAGCCCCATTTCAGAAATCACGGGACTTGCCATGAACTATCTGTCACGAAAATTTGAGTTCCAGGCGGATGACTATGCCAAAATGACCTTTGCGGCCACTCCGTTGGTGACCTCGTTAAAAAAGCTTTCGAAGAACAGTTTGAGCAATCTCACCCCGCATCCTGCATACGTTTTTGTCCACTATTCCCACCCCCCATTGGTAGAGCGCATCAGGAACTTAAAGGCATAGTTTTTGTTGTTTAGCTGTAAAGATTGTGCTAACTTTAATATACTATGACGGAGGCAGCCATTGAAAAAGAAAACAAAGAGATTGCCAAGCAATACAAAGAATTGCTTCGCATCAGCTATCAGACCTTGTCCGATGAGGATAAAAAACTGATACGCTCCGCCTTTGACGTGGCCGTGGACGCCCATAAAGAACAACGTCGAAAATCTGGTGAGGCCTATATTTTCCATCCCATAGCCGTGGCCAAGATCGTGGCCTCCAAAATAGGCCTGGATGCCGTTTCCATTGCCTCTGCCCTACTTCACGATGTAGTTGAGGACACTCCCTATACCTTAGCGGATATTGAGCGTATGTTCGGCGAAACCGTGGCCCGTATCGTGGATGGACTTACCAAGATAGCCCACCTCAAAAAGGATATGGACATTAGTCAGCAAGCGGAGAATTTCCGAAAAATGCTATTGACCCTGCATGACGATGTCCGGGTAATCATCATCAAGATTGCCGATCGGTACCACAACATGCTCACCATGGATTCCATGCCCGAGCACAAGCAAGTAAAAATTGCTTCGGAAACCCTGTATATCTATGCCCCATTGGCTCACAGGATTGGTCTGTACAACATCAAGACTCACTTGGAAGACCTCGCCTTGAAGTATACGGAACCCGAAGTATACAAGGATATTCAGGCAAAAATCGAGGATTCTGAAGAGGACCAAATGGCCTATATCGAGGATTTTTCCAACGTCATCCGAAACTCGTTGGACAAGGAGGGCCTCAATTATTACATCAAAGGGCGGATGAAATCCATTTTCTCCATCCGAAGAAAGATGAAGGCCCAAAATGTCTCCTTTGACGAGGTGTACGACAAGTTTGCCATACGGATCATCTATAAATCCGATCGCAAGAATGAAAAATTTCTGGCATGGAAAATCTATTCCATTGTCACAGATCACTTCACCCCCAACCCCGTTCGACTCAGGGACTGGATCACCTCACCAAAATCCACGGGATATGAGGCATTACACATCACCGTAATGGGCCCAAAAGGCCGATGGGTTGAGGTACAGATACGCAGTGAACGGATGCATGAAATAGCCGAAAAAGGTTATGCCGCACACTTTAAATACAAACACGGGGACCAAAAAGAACAGGGGATTGAGGGATGGCTCAACCGCTTACAGGAAGCTTTGGAAAGTGCCAATGGCAATGCCGTGGACTTTGTGGAAGAGTTCAAACTCAACCTGTATTCCAAGGAAATTTTTGTGTTTACCCCCAAAGGGGACTTGAAATCCATGCCCAAAGGAGCCACCGCCTTGGACTTTGCCTTCCACATCCATACCGAAATAGGCATGAAAACCCGTGGGGCCCGAGTTAATGGAAAGCTGGTACCCCTAGGCACCCAGCTCAAGAGTGGGGACCAAGTGGAGATCATCACCTCGGAAAGTGCCAAACCCTCACAGACTTGGTTGGACTATACCCAAACGGCAAGGGCACGTTCCAAGATCAAATCCTCTTTAAGTGAGGAAAAGAAAGCTGTTGCCGCCGAAGGAAAGGAAATCCTGCGCAGAAAGTTAAAGTCACAAAAAATAACCTTGAATGAGGATGCCATCAACAAGTTGGTCACCTATTTTAAGTTAAAGACAAGTCTGGACCTTTTCTATCGGGTGGGTATCGGGGTCATAGACAATGATAAGCTAAAGGATTTCGCCTCATCCTATCATAACGCCTTCCTTAATTTCTTCAAAAACAAAATCCGAAGGAGTCCTGCCCCCAAGGATGTTGACAAGGATGAAATCACCATCAAATATGACATGCTCGTATTTGGCAAGGAAGAGGAAAAGCTGAACTATAAGCTCTCGCAGTGCTGTAATCCCATTCCGGGTGACGATGTTTTTGGTTTTGTAAGCGTAAACGATGGCATTAAGGTGCACAAGAAGAATTGTCCCAACGCCATTTCATTACAATCCAACTACGCCTATCGAATCATGTCGGCCAAATGGATAGATTCCACACAAGAAGAGTTTTCAGTGGACATAAAATTGACCGGGATCGACAATCTGGGATTGGTCAACGACATTACCCGAATCATCTCGGACAATATGCACGTGAACATGCGCAGCCTCAACTTTAATGCGGACGGCGGCACTTTTACCGGAAAGATCACCTTGGTAGTGAAAAACAACAACATCCTAAAAAAGTTGATGGATAATCTTAAGCGGGTCGAGGGAATAGATAAAGTGACCAGAATTTAATTTTTAGCTGTACCTTTGTGCATTAGCATAGGTAGAGAAAGCCATGGGGAACAATAAAAATCAGGAAATCGTAAAAAACGTGTTCACTGCCTTCCTTGAGGAAAAAGGACACCGCAAAACACCGGAACGCTACGCTATCCTACAGGAAATCTATGAGAGTGATGACCACTTTGACGTGGAATCCCTCTACATCAAGATGAAAACCAAAAACTACCGGGTAAGCCGGGCCACGCTCTACAATACCATAGAATTGCTGATGGAATGCAAACTGGTACGCAAGCACCAATTTGGAAAAAGTCAGGCGCAATACGAGAAATCCTATTTTGATCGCCAGCACGACCATGTGATCTTGACCGATACCGGTGAGGTGGTTGAATTCTGCGACCCTCGCATTCAATCCATAAAGAAAACCATTGAGGAGGTTTTCGACATCAAGATCAGCAATCACTCATTATATTTCTACGGCACCCGAAACAAAGAAGAAAACCTAACAGAATAACCGACACATTTCATGGTAGATTTATTGCTTGGACTCCAATGGGGAGACGAAGGAAAAGGAAAAATTGTTGATGTACTGACCAAGGAATACGATATCATAGCCCGTTTTCAAGGGGGGCCAAACGCCGGCCACACCTTGGAGTTCGATGGTATTAAACACGTATTGCACACCATCCCTTCCGGGATTTTTCACAAAAATGCCATCAATATTGTGGGCAACGGAGTGGTCATAGACCCCGTGATCTTTAAAAAGGAACTGGAAAATCTGGATCAATTCAACATTGATATTGTATCCAAGCTATTGATATCCAGAAAAGCACACCTGATCCTACCCACCCACCGTTTATTGGATGCCGCTTCGGAAGCCTCCAAGGGAAAGGCCAAGATCGGATCTACCCTTAAGGGTATTGGCCCTACGTATATGGACAAGACCGGGCGTAACGGAATGCGAGTGGGCGATCTGGAATTTGAGGACTGGAAAACCAAATACCGTGCCTTGGCGGACAAGCACGAGGCCATGATCAACTTCTACAACGTGGAAATAGAGTACAATTTGGCCGAACTGGAAGCCGAATTCTGTGAAGGTGTGGAAAGGTTGAAAACACTGACTTTTATAGACAGCGAGGAATATATTTTCAAGGCTCAGGCCGAAGGCAAAAAAATATTGGCCGAAGGCGCACAAGGCTCCTTATTGGACATCGACTTTGGTACCTACCCTTTCGTGACTTCATCCAACACCACGGCCGCAGGAGCCTGTACCGGTTTAGGGGTAGCCCCTAACAAGATTGAAAGGGTATTGGGTATTTTTAAAGCCTATACCACACGTGTGGGTAGCGGACCTTTCCCTACAGAACTTTTTGATGCCGATGGCGAGACCATGGGTCGGGTAGGCAACGAATTTGGCGCCACCACAGGAAGACCAAGACGTTGTGGATGGCTGGATTTGGTGGCATTGAAATACGCCGTACAAATCAATGGGGTTACTGAATTGATGATGATGAAGGCAGATGTACTCAGCGGCTTTAAAACCATCAAGGTCTGTACTGCATACGACTACAATGGCGAAAAAATCAATCATTTGCCCTACAACATTGAGGAGAAGAACGTGACCCCCATTTATGAGGAACTAAAAGGTTGGGCCAAAGATCTTACCCAAATGACCAAAGCAGAAGAACTCCCTGCTTCCCTAAATGACTATATCTCATTTTTGGAAGAACACCTTGGGGTTCCCATTAAAATTGTTTCCGTAGGTCCTGATAGACTTCAGACCATACACAGATAAACTTTTAAGGAAAGGTTAAAACAACCCTGAACACGCCAAATGAAACTACTGTTTTCGAAGGCCGTTCAGGGTTTCTTTGTGACTTAAGTCACTTCCCGGAAAACCTATTTCCCGTAAATTCGCATCAGTAATAAAACATCAAAATCGTAACACGTAAAAGAAAATATTATGTCAAACCTGAATCAAATTGGTCTCGATAAAAAAGCTTCAAACGCATTGTCCGAAAAACTGAACGAACTTCTGGCGAACTACCAGATTTTCTATATGAATGCAAGAGGGTTCCACTGGAACATCAAAGGGGAAAAGTTTTTTGAACTGCACTTGAAATTTGAGGAACTTTACAATGATTCCCTCCTAAAAATCGATGAGATTGCGGAAAGAATCCTGACCCTTGGATTTACCCCGCTCCATACCTTTTCCGATTATTCCGAGCTATCCACCATCAAAACTGCCAAAAACGTATCCGACGGTAAAGAAGCGGTAAGCCAAATTTTAAGCGGATACGAGGTGCTTCTACCCTTGGAAAGGGAACTTTTGGAAATGTCCGGCGACTCCAACGATGAGGGCACCAATGCCTTGATGAGCGATTATATCCGGGAACAGGAAAAGCTGGTCTGGATGTATTCTGCCTACATGAATGGATAGCAAAATCAAGACAATCCTTTGTCCAAATCCCAAAGCTTTCTAAAGTCCATGGGCAACTTGCTTTAAAAGTCATACTTTTGGACAAAATTCTGCGGATTTGAAAAGGATTTCTTTTTTCATTTTGGTCCTTTCCTTTTGTATAGCGACGGCTCAGGAGGAAGCACCACAGACCCAAGGTAGGCAAATCAATATTGTATATGGGGCCAACTTCACCAAGAATGAGGCTGAATATCCAGGAGCGTCCATTTTTAGCAAGGATGATGAGCGCCAGGTACAGTTTGAACACCAAGGAGCCGATTTATGGTGCGATATCGCCATCTTCTATTCCAAAGAGAACAGACTGAGGGCAGTGGGCAATGTTCGGCTGCAACAGGGCGATTCCATTGAAATGAACAGTGCAAGATTGGACTGGAACGGCAATACCAGTTTGGCCAAGGCATGGGAGAACGTAGACCTTTCCGATGGCAAAATGACCCTGACCACGGACACCCTCTATTTTGATCGGGAAAAACAGATTTCCTACTACAATTCAGGGGGAAAGGTAGTGGACTCGGTCAATGTGCTTACCAGCAAAATTGGCACCTACTTTACCGAACTGAAAAAAGTCCAGTTCAAGAACAAGGTCCATATAGACAATCCTGAGTACATCATCGACTCGGAGCAATTGGATTACTACAGGATTTCCAAAAACGTATACATGTACGGCCCCTCCACCATTACGGGGGAAGATTACAAAATTTACTGTGAGCGCGGTTTTTACGATACCAAGGTGGAGCAGGGTTATGGGATAAAAAACACCCGAATTGATTACGACAATAAAATCATCAGAGGGGATAGTCTTTATTTTGATAAGGCCACGGAGTATGCCTCGGCCACCAACAACATCAAAATCACGGACACAATCAACGATGGGGTCATAAAGGCACACTATGCCGAAGTGTTCAAAGCCAAGGATTCTGTTTTTGCCACCAAAAGGGCCGTTTCCATCAGCTTGGTCCAAAACGATTCACTGTACATGCATGGGGATACCCTCATGGCCACGGGCAAAACCGATGAACGGATCGTGCGCGCCTTCCGCAATGCCAAATTTTACAAAACCGATTTGAGTGGAAAATGCGATTCCATCCACTTCAGTGAAAAAACCGGTATCACCCAATTGATCACCAATCCCATACTTTGGAACGTGGACAATCAAATTACAGGAGACAGTATTCATCTGATTTCGGACCTGGAAACGGAAAAACTGGATTCCCTCAAAGTGTTGGAAAATGCATTTATCATCTCGTTGGACACCATCAGCGGAACAGGCTACAACCAGGCCAAGGGAAAGGACCTTTTTGGAAAGTTCATTGAAAATGAACTTAAGATCATAGACTTGGTCAAAAACACCGAGGTCATTTATTACGTGTACAACGATGACGAGGAACTCGTTGGTATTGATAAGACCATTTGCAGTAAAATACGCTTGCTCATGGCCAATAACGACATTGAGGACATTACCTTTTTTGTAAACCCCGATGGCGATATTTTCCCCGAAAAGGATTTACCTGTTGAAAGTAGAAAATTAAAAGGCTTCATCTGGCGTGGTGATGAACGCATCCGGTCCAAGGATGAAATTTTTGATGAAGATGACAACAACATCGAACTGGTAAAGATTCGGGGCATTGAAAACCCCATTGATATTGATGCCGAGGAAGAGGAGCGGAGCAAGAATGAAAACGACCCCGTCAACAACATCAATTCCAAAGCCACAAAACCTAAAAAGACACAGGTCCAGAAAGTGCAGACCCCCTAATGTCAAAAGCGGACTTTTTTACATATCAGGCGCAGACTTCCCCACACCCCTTGGGCTTGGAAATTTCCCATGCCAAGGGCAGCTACATCTATGATACGGACGGCAATGCCCATCTGGATTTTGTAGCCGGTGTGTCCGCTTGCGGATTGGGTCATTGTCACCCAAAAGTGGTGAAGGCCATAAAAGACCAAGTAGACCGCTACATGCATGTCATGGTCTATGGCGAATACGTTCAGCAGCCTGCTGTGGAGTTCACTAAACTACTGGCAGCACACCTTCCCAAGGATTTGGAGACCACTTATTTGGTCAACTCTGGAACCGAAGCCATGGAAGGTGCCCTAAAATTGGCCCGAAGATATACGGGGCGAACCCAAATCATTGCAGCTCACAGGGCATATCATGGCAATACCATGGGAAGTTTGAGCATCATGGGCTTTGAGGAGCGTAAAAGTGCATTTAGACCCCTGCTGCCCGATATTCGGTTCATCAACTTCAATGCTATTGAAGATTTGGAAAAAATCACGGACAAGACCGCTGCTGTGGTTTTAGAGACCATTCAGGGAGGTGCCGGCTTTATTCTCCCCCAAAATGGATATCTGCAAAAAGTCCGGGAGCGTTGTAACGAGGTAGGAACCCTCTTGATCTTGGATGAAATACAACCTGGATTTGGGCGTACCGGAAAGCTCTTCGCCTTTGAGCATTTTAATTGCATCCCTGATATTTTGGTAATCGGAAAAGGAATGGCATCGGGATTGCCCGTTGGCGCCTTTGTGGCCTCCCACCAAATGATGTCCACCCTTCAAGACCATCCCAAACTGGGACACATTACCACTTTTGGCGGAAATCCCGTCATAGCCGCTGCCAGTTTGGCTACTTTACAGGAAATCACTGGATCACAGCTTATTGAAGACACCCTTGAAAAAGAAAAACGGTTCCGAAAGCTTTTGGTACATCCTTTGATTGAAGAAATACGGGGCAAAGGATTAATGCTCGCCTTGCTATTGCAAAACAAGGAAATCGTTGATCATTTGATCCTGACCGCCGCCAAGGAAGGATTGATTCTTTTTTGGTTGCTCTTTGAGCCAAAAGCGGTTCGGATATCGCCCCCATTGACCATTTCAATGAAAGAAATTGAGAAAGGTTGCGACCAAATTCTCGACATTTTAAACCGCTATAAACCGGCCACTGTTAACTAATTTGTTGATAACATACCCCAAAGTTGGACCAATTCACCTATGCAAACGGTTAATTTTAAGTCCATAGTCAAACCAAACAAGTTCCTATGGCGTTAGATTCTAACGAACATCCTGACAAATCCATTAGCAAATTCGAGTCCATGCTTCGGACAGATGATGTCTACTTTTTTGATGCAGAGGACTTTGAAGAGATTATTCACCACTACCTCAACAACGGTAAAATTTCCTTGGGCAAAAAGGCCATCCAAATTGGGTTGGAGCAACATCCAAATTCCCTTGAATTGAAGTTGTTACAGGTAGAAGTACTTGCTTTTGAAGACAAATATGAGGCCGCTGAAAAGTTGTTGGACGAAATCCAAAACCTGGATGCCTACAATGAGGAAATCTATATACAGCGTGCCAACCTGCAATCCAAGCAAGATAACCATCAAGAAGCCGTAAACCTGCTTTTGGAAGCCCTCCATCTTACAGATGACAGCTTTGATATCCATTCCCTGTTGGGCATGGAATACCTGTTCATGGACGATTACGAGAAGGCCAAACGAAGCTTTATGAAATGTGTGGAGTATGATGACCGCGACTATTCATCGCTCTACAACGTGGTGTACTGCTTTGAGTTTTTGGAGGATTTTGATGGGGCCATCCACTATTTAAACGATTATTTGGAGCGAAATCCCTACTGTGAGGTCGCTTGGCACCAATTGGGCAAAATGTACTATGCCATGGAGATGTACCCAGAGGCGTTGACCGCTTTTGATTTTGCGGTCATCTCCGATGATTCCTTCATTGGCGCTTATTTTGAAAAAGGGAAAGTGCTCGAAAAATTGGGGCGTTACAATGAGGCCATTGAAAACTATGAGACCACCATCACCATAGAGGACCCTACCTCCCACGCTTTCCTGCGATTGGGAAAATGCCATGAAAAATTGGGCAATACGGATTTGGCCAAATATTACTACTACAATACCGTGCATGAAGACCCCTTATTGGACAAAGGATGGTTGGCCATTACCGACTTCCATTTTAGTTTGAAGGATTATGAGAAAGCATTGTACTACATCAACAAAGCCATAAATATTGACGGGGAAAACACCCTGTATTGGAAGAAGGCTGCAAAGATCTATTTCGCCATGGAAAATTATGACGAAGCTGATTTTGCCTACAAACAAACCGTAGATCTAGGGAACTATGAGTTGAGCACTTGGAGAAACTGGGCTGAAACGCTCAAGAGGATCGGGGATTTGAATTCTTCCATCCAGGTAGCCCTCCAAGGACTGGAGTTTTACCCGGAAAATCCAGAACTCACCTACAAATTGGCCGGGCTCTACCTGAAAAATGGGGAAATGGCGGAGGCCAAGAAAAAATTGGCAGAGGGTATCCAATTGGATATGGACAAACTGCAACTGTTTGATGAAGAATTTCCTGAGTTCAGTGAAATCAAATGGGTAAAGGCCTTTGTATCCAAAATCAAGAAGACCTCTACCTAACCTAAAAATCACATCCCAAATCCATGCAAGTACGACGATTAGCCGACTATATCATTATTACCCTTAAAGGAATGGCCATGGGGGCCGCAGATGTTGTGCCCGGGGTCTCGGGAGGCACCATCGCATTTATCTCCGGTATTTATGAAGAGCTTATTTCGTCCATCAATACCATAAATCCATCATTGATTCAGGTAGTGCGCAAAGAGGGCATAAAGTCCGCTTGGAACAAAATCAATGGCAATTTCCTGCTTTCACTTTTTCTCGGAATTTTTATTAGTGTGCTCTCTCTGGCAAAATTCCTAAGTTGGCTGCTGGACAACAAACCTGTTCTACTCTGGTCATTTTTCTTTGGACTGGTCCTGGCCAGTATCTTTTTTGTTGGGAAGGAAATAACACGATGGACTTTGGGTACGGTGGTAATTTTGATTTTTGGCACTGCCTTGGCCTATTTCATCACGGAACTTCCCGCCAGCGAGAACATCGACAGCTTACCCTATCTTTTCATGTCAGGAGCATTGGCCATCTGCGCCATGATCTTACCCGGAATTTCAGGAGCCTTTATTTTGGTACTGCTGGGGTCGTACAAAACCATCTTGGACGCTGTTCATGAACGCGACATAAAGATAATCCTGACCGTGGGACTAGGTGCCATTTTGGGATTGTTAAGCTTCGCCCGTTTGCTCAAATGGATGTTCAGCCATTATAAAAACCTGACGCTGGCCTTATTGACCGGTTTCATATTGGGTTCGTTGAACAAAATCTGGCCGTGGAAAAAAGTGTTGGAAACCAAGACCTTTGGCGATAAGACCATTGTTGTGGACGATATCAATGTCTGGCCCTCCGCCTTTGAAGGGGACAATCAGTTAATCCTTGCCATAATCCTAGCCATAATCGGTTTTTCCCTTATTTTTATCCTGGAAAGGGTAGCTTCCAAAAAATAGACAAATCGAATTGGGCAAATGCATCAACCTAGAACATTTCTGGATAATTTCTTTTTGGTCATCAAAGGTCTCTGCATGGGGGCGGCCAATAAGGTGCCAGGGGTTTCAGGCGGCATTGTGGCCTTTGTGGGCGGATTTTATGAGGAATTCATCTATTCACTCCAAAAACTCAACTCAAAGGCCGTTAAATTGCTTTTCAATGGTCGGTTCAAGAGTTTTTACCAATACACCAATGCCCAGTTTTTAATGCTCCTCATTTTTGGGATGTTGGTGAGTTATTTCAGTGTTTCCCGAATCTTGGATTATTTCTTGGAACACAACGAACTTTTCGTTTGGGCCACCTTTTTTGGGATGATATTGGGCTCCATCTACTACATTGGCAAAGATTATGAGGATTGGAACCAAAGGACCATTCCCGTGGGAATTGTAGGCCTGTTGATTGGAATTTCAATCAGTTTTTTAAATCCGGCCACGGAGAACGATAACCTGTTTTTTATCTTTTTCTGTGGAATCATCAGTGTTTCGGGAATGACCCTCCCCGGACTTTCTGGGTCTTTTATATTGATTCTTCTAGGGAATTATGTCCTGCTATTGGTCGATTCCGTAAACGCACTCTACGATACCTTCTCCGACATTTTCGCAGGGGATTTTGGTTTTTTGAACAACGCGGAACGAATGCAGACCCTAAAAATATTGGGCATATTCACCTTGGGTTCGGCAACCGGACTGGTCACTTTTTCCCATTTGCTCAGTTATGTCCTCAAACACTATAAAGCCTCCACAACGGCAGCCATCTTAGGGTTTATTACCGGTTCTTTAGGGGTATTGTGGCCTTGGAAACGTACCATGTACAAAATGAATGCCATGGGAAATCCATTATTGGATTCAAATGGCGACAAGATAATCCTCAATTACGAACGCTATCTTCCCAATTTGGGCCTTCCGGAAACATGGTGGGCCATACTTTTTGTGATTTTGGGAATTTTGGTATTATTGCTCTTGGACTGGTATGGAAAAAGCAGAAAAGAAAGAAAACAGGTACGGACTACTCGGTAAAAACATTTCATACTCCTTTTCCCAAGGATATTTTACCCAAAAATTCAAGGACTTGGGGTTGAACGACCACAGTTATGAAAACTTTGACCTTCAGGAAATCACCGAACTGGAGCAAGTCCTGTCCCAAAACCAGCTCAAAGGGCTCAACGTGACCATCCCCTACAAAGAAGAGGTCATCCCCTATTTGGATGAAATGGATGCCCAAGCCGAAAAAATAGGTGCCGTGAACACCATTAAATTCACCAAGCAGGGCCTAAAAGGTTTCAACACCGATGCGCATGGTTTTAAAAAATCATTGGAGCCCTTTTTAAAGCCCCACCATACCAAAGCCCTTATTCTTGGGACTGGGGGAGCCTCCAAAGCTGTGCGTTACGTATTGGATGAACTGGGCATAACCAACACTTTTGTCTCAAGAACCAAAAAAGAGGGGCAGCTCTCCTATGGCGAATTGGATGGGAACATCCTTGGGGAATACACCCTGATCATTAACTGTACTCCGCTGGGCACCCACCCCAATGTGGAGAACAAACCCGACTTGCCGTATCAGTTGATTGGAAATGACCATTTGCTGTACGACCTTATCTACAATCCCGAAAAAACCACTTTTTTGGCCCTTGGAGAGGCCAATGGGGCTGCCATCTGCAATGGGTTGAAGATGTTGCAATATCAGGCGGAAAAAGCATGGGAAATCTGGAATACCCCCTAAAAAAAGCGAAAAACATACCGTTCAGGGCAATCGATACAACAAAAAAGTTGTGCAAAAGAAGAATCAATACTTTTGCTATTAGACAATTAAGTTGCTAAATTGGCTATAATTATCATCAATCCAACGGTAAAGAGACTACTAATGCAGGAAAATGAACATAAACTTCAGCAAGCTGAAGGTGGCGCAGAGAACATATCGGACACTACAAAAAAAACCTTGGAAGAAAGCCCCATTTCTGAACCAAAACCATCCGACAATGCCGTTCCTGAACAAATAGAGAACACAACCCCCAAAGACAGCCCGGAGGAGACCGGAGATGCAGAAGCTGAAAAAGTAGTCAGCCAGGAGGCTTCGAACACTTCAGATGAAAGTGCTGCCGAGCAAACCGAGGATACCAAGTCCGAAGATAATACCCCGCCCGATTCCGAGGATTCCAATGAGGCAATCGATGAGATTGATGCCGACAATGCCGAAGATGCCGAGGATTCCGACAATGAAAAAAGGCATTTTATCCCCATGTTGGATTACCACTCCATGTCCATGGAAAACCTGGTAGGTGAACTCCAGCGATTGGTGCGGAATGAAAAGATACAAGCCATTGGCAAACATGTAAGTTCCATTAAATACGAGTTTGACCAAAAATTCCAGGAGTTTTTGGAACACAAAAAGGAGGAGTTTGTTTCCAAAGGAGGAAACGAAGTGGATTTTAAATACAACTCCGTGGCCAAAAGGCAATTCAATGAGGTGTATTCGGACTATCGTGAAAAACGGGACCACTATTACAAGCAATTGGAGCAGACCCTTAAGGACAACCTCCAAAAGCGCTTGGACATCATTGAACAACTGAAAGGACTCATTGATGTTGAAGAGGACATCAATACCACTTACAAAAACTTTAAAGACCTTCAGGAAAACTGGAAAAATGCCGGTCCGGTACCACGGACCAGTTATAATGATGTTTGGCGCACCTACCACCACCATATGGAAATCTTCTATGATTTCCTGCACTTGAACCGTGAGTTGCGCGACTTGGATTTTAAACACAATTTGGAGGAAAAACTCAAATTGGTGGAACGTGCCGAAGGATTGGTCAATGAACCCGACCTGACCAAGGCCTTTAGGGAACTACAGACGCTTCACAAAATCTGGAAAGAAGATATAGGCCCTGTGGCCAAGGAACAGCGAGAAGAAGTCTGGGAGCGTTTCAGCAACGCTACCAAGGCCATGCACCAGCGTAGGCAAGAACATTTTCAAGAACTGGAAAAGGTCTATGAAAAAAACCTTGAAAAGAAACAGGAAATCATTGGTAAAATCGCCAGTATTGCAGAAAATGTAACCGAAAACCATAGAGCGCTTCAGCAACAGATCAAAGAGGTAGAAGCTCTCAGGGACTCCTTTTTTAAAGCTGGAAAAGTTCCCCAAAGGGTCAATGAAGAAACTTGGAACGCCTTTAAGGAAGCTGTACGGAAGTTCAACAGGAACAAGAACGCGTTCTACAAAAATCAAAAAAAGGAGCAACACCAAAATCTGGAAAAGAAAAGAGCTTTATTGGAACTGGCCACTTCATTGAAAGACAGTGATGACTGGAGTGCGGCAACCCCAGAAATGAAGCGTATCCAGAGTGAATGGAAAAAGATTGGCCATGTGCCCAGAAAGTATTCCGACAAAATCTGGAACGAGTTCAAAAATGCCTGCAACCATTATTTTAATCGCTTGCACGCCGAAAAGAACGAGAGCCATAAAGAGGAGTATGAAAACCTTGACAAGAAAATGGCCTGCTTGGACCGCCTTCGGGATTTTCAATTGAGTGGGGACCGTGAAAAGGATTTGGAGACCCTGAAAAAATTTCTGGCCGAGTGGAAGGAGTATGGGCGTATCCCCTACAACAAAAAACACATTAACGGTAAGTTCAACAAGATCACGGATGCCCTTTTCAATAAATTGGGCATAGGAAAACAGCAGACCGAACTGCTCAAGTATGGCAATAAGGTACAGGAACTGGCCAAAACCGAGGATAACCGGGCCATTGGCAATGAACGGGTCTTTATTAGACGTAAAATTGACGAAAGCAAATCCGAAATACGACAATTGGAGAACAATCTTCAGTTTTTCTCAGGAGATTCAGAAGACAATCCGTTGGTGAAACAGGTAGTCGATAACCTGAACAAGCAGAAAGACGCCCTCCAAACTTGGAAGGAGAAACTTAAAAAGCTGAACATTCTAGAGAACAAATTGAACAGGGAAGCGGAAGAAGAGGAAAATTCATCCGAGGAAGAATAAGCCGCCAACTCCTTCTTTAAACGTATTCAGTCTCCCTAAAGGATTCTGCCAAAGTCTTGTAAGAATCTCAAGATTCCCCCTACTAATCCCATTCATTGGGATTAAACCCGTTAATACCAAGATATGGATGCATTGAACCAAAGCATTGAGGCCCATTATCTCAAGGAAAATCTTTATGGGGAGATTTTAAACAGATTGAAAGAGAAAGGCGTGGACCTAAATCACGTACAGCGCAGCGACATTGCCGGAGTGGACGAGTTCCATGTGCGTGGTGCTGCAGTCTCCAAGGAATTGGCATCCACCCTTCCCCTGAAAGGTCTGAAGGTATTGGATATGGGCAGCGGTCTTGGAGGTCCTTGCAGGCTGCTTGCGGACGAATATGACTGCCATTCCACAGGGATTGATTTGAGCACGGAGTTTGTCAATACGGCCAATGCCCTGTCCAAATTGGTAGGGCTTTCCCAAAAGACCCATTTTGTACAAGGCAGCGCCACAGAACTTCCTTTTGAAGACAACTCCTTTGATGTGGTCTGGACCCAACATGTACAGATGAACATTCCGGACAAACAGAAATTTTACAGCGAAGCGTACAGGGTGTTACGCCCCAGTGGACACTTTTTGTATTATGATATTTTCAGAAAAAACGGTGACCTTGTCACGTACCCCATGCCCTGGGCGGCCCATGAAGGATTAAGTTTTCTCTTCAAAGGTGAAGAAATGGCGAAAATAATGGCAGAACTGGGCTTCACTTTAAAATCAAAAACAGACCAAACCGAAGCTGGTATTGAATTCTTCACCTCTCTTTTAGCCCGAATCAAGGCATATGGACCTCCAACTCTGGGCTTGAATGTTCTGATGGGGGAATCCACCAAACCAAAGCTTACCAACCTTTTGGAACACTTCCAGAAAGGCGTATTGCTATTGGAAAGCGGCGTTTACCAAAAGTAAGCCTTATTTAGCCACGTTCACCGAACGGGTCTCACGAATCACAGTCACCTTTACCTGACCTGGATAGGTCATATCCGTCTGTATCTTTTGTGAAATTTCAAAGGAAAGTTCAGCTGCCTTGTCATCGTTTACCTTTTCGCTTTCCACGATTACACGAAGCTCCCTACCAGCTTGAATGGCATAGGCTTTTTGCACCCCATTGAATCCAAAGGCAATGTCCTCCAAGTCCTTCAAACGTTGAATATAGGAGTCCAAAACTTGTCTACGGGCTCCCGGGCGGGCTCCACTAATGGCATCACAGACCTGAACAATGGGTGATATCAAAGTAGTCATTTCAATCTCATCGTGGTGAGCTCCAATCGCGTTGCACACTTCTTTCTTTTCACCATACTTCTGGGCCCATTGCATTCCCAAGATAGCGTGGGGTGTTTCCACTTCCGCTTCGGCCAAAGGCACTTTTCCAATATCGTGCAGTAGCCCGGCGCGCTTGGCAATTTTTGGGTTAAGTCCCAATTCGGCTGCCATTACCCCACAAAGCTTGGCCACTTCCCTAGAGTGCTGCAACAGGTTCTGGCCATAGGAGGACCGATATTTCATACGTCCAACCGCCTTGATCAATTCAGGGTGTAGACCATGGATACCCAAATCTATGACGGTACGCTTTCCTATTTCGGCAATCTCTTCATTGATTTGCTTCTCGGTCTTTTTAACGACCTCTTCAATACGTGCCGGATGGATTCGTCCATCGGTCACCAAACGGTGGAGGGACAGACGGGCAACCTCTCTCCGTACCGAATCAAAACAGGATAGGATAATGGCCTCTGGCGTATCATCCACAATGATTTCCACTCCCGTGGCCGCTTCCAAAGCCCTGATATTTCTACCCTCACGTCCAATGATGCGTCCTTTGACGTCATCGGACTCCAAATTGAAGACGGAAACGCAGTTCTCCACAGCCTCCTCAGTACCTATTCTTTGGATAGTATTGATCACAATTTTCTTGGCCTCTTGTTGGGCAGTAAGCTTGGCCTCTTCCAACGTAGTTTGCAGATAGGCCATGGCATCCGACTTTGCGGTTTCCTTCAAGGATTCCAACAATTGGCTCTTGGCATCCTCAGCGGAAAGCCCAGAAATCACCTCCAATTGTTGCACTTGGCTTTTGTGCAATTTTTCAACTTCGGATTGTTTCTTCTCAAGGATTTCACTTTTATAGTCAACCTCCTTGATCTGCTGCTCCAATCGCTCGTTCAATTTTTTGTTCTTGGCGAGCTCACTGCTTACCTGCGACTCCTTGTCCCTGGTCCTCTTCTCCGCCTCACCAATCTTCTTATCCTTATTAATGATGACCTTCTCGTGCTCGGCCTTTAGTTCCAAGAACTTTTCCTTGGCCTGGAATATCTTATCCTTTTTAATGCTCTCTCCCTCCTTCTGTGCCTCTTTTATGATATCCGATGCCTCTTTTTTGGCATTGGAAATCACTTTGGTAGCCTTTCCCTTCTCCATCATCTTGGCTATGGCAAATCCTATTGCCAGCCCTACAACAGCCGCCGCAACAATTATTATGATATTATCCATGTCGATTATGTTTGGTTATAAAAAAAAAGCCCACATTGGTCGAAGTTTTGTACAAACTCCAAATTACAGGTTTAGGGCTAACAAGCTGCTCAAGGATCCCTATACAGGTAGGGCCTGCTTTTACAACCTAAACTCACCCTCTTGAATTATAATAGTGTTGAGTTTGTCAAAAAAATGATACCAACGTGGGCAGTAACATTGTTTATTTTAAAGAACTTATTCCCCTAGTTTGGAATACACCAAATCGTTCAGGGCCTTGAGCCGTTCCATGGCGGCCTTTGTTCCTTCGGACTGGTCTATTCCGCCTTGCTCTATTTTTGAAGCGAACTGTAAGGCACACATGGCCAAAACGTCCTGCTTGTCCCGAACCGCATAGTTTTGCTCGAACTTTTTGACCAAACTTTCTATGTTTTTGGCCGCTTTCCGCAATCCTTCCTCCTGTTTGGGATCTATCGTCAACGGATATACCCTATCAGCAATGGAAAGCTTTATTTTGAGCTTTTCTTCCATCTTATCGGTACTATCAATCCGCTAATTTGGCAATGCATACATCCAATTCACGGATCAACGTATTTATTTTGAGCTTAGCTTCTGTCTTGCTAGTATTACTACCCAGCATCGTGTTTGCCATTTTTAAGGAATTGTACTTTTCTTCCCATTCCAGAACGGCTTCCTGTATGCGTTTGTTTTCTTCCTTTTCCAGGTTCAATTCTTCTTTCAACTTGGCATTCGCCTGATGCAACAATTCCATTTTGTGCAACAGTTTGCTCACTTTGTTTTCCAAAGAATCAACAATCTCAACAAGTTCGCCCATATATGCAAACATCAATGCGTATCACACAAAGTTAACCAACCTTGGGTAACTTCGCAATACTTTTTGGATTTATTCTTAAAGCACTAATTTAACCCCATGGACCCATGTTTGACCCTTTTTACAAATCAAAACATTGGTTATTTTCGTATTTAATTATAAAACATTGTATGCGTCTCAATTTTTTTGGAGTCTTCTTTTTGCTTTCCCTGATACTTGTTGCACAAGAAAAATACCCTACGAACACTTTTCGGTCCCCTTTGGAAATCCCAATGGTCCTTGCCGGCACTTTTGGGGAGTTACGGTCCAACCACTTTCATTCCGGAATAGACATAAAAACCCAACAACGGGAAGGTCTGCCCGTTCTCGCGGTTGCCGATGGCACCGTGACCCGGATAAAAGTTTCGCACTGGGGGTACGGGAAAGCCCTCTATATAGCGCATCCTAGCGGACACACCTCGGTTTATGGCCACCTAAAAAAGTTTGGTCCCGAAATAGAAGAGTACGTAAAAAAAATCCAGTACGACAAACAGTCCTACGAAGTGGAAATATTCCCTGAATATGGTGAGTTAAAGGTCGACAAAGGTAACATAGTTGCCTTTTCCGGGAATACGGGGGGATCCTCCGGCCCACACCTCCATTTTGAACTACGAAGCAGTGTTTCCGAAAAACCTACCAACCCTCTACTCTATGGTTATGAGGTAAGGGATGCCACAGACCCTTCCTTGGTGGGACTCTTTGCTTACCCCCTATCCAATGACGCTTTGGTGAACCGGAGCGCCCAAAAAATACAGCTGAATTTTACCAGACAAGCCGATGGTTCTTTTTTGGCCGATAAGGTCACTGCCCTTGGCACCATAGGTTTTGGAATCAACAGTTTTGACCGCCAAGACATGGCCGCCAACCAAAATGGCGTCTATGCCGTTAAGCAAACCGTAAATGGCCGGGTCTATCTGGAATATGATTTTGAATCGTTCTCCTTTGGAGAGACGCGCTACATCAACACCTTGATAGATTATGCCCATTTCGGAAAATATCGGCAGCGCATCCAAAAATGTTTCAAGGAACCTTATAATCATCTGAGCATTTACAAAACCCTCTACAACAATGGAAAAATAGATATTGAAGAGGGGATGTCCTATACCGTGGAATTGCTGATTTCAGACATAGAGGGCAACGAAACCAAACTTATTATCCCGGTTGAAGGAAAGCAAGAGGCCGTTAAAATCAAAAAAGATGATACCACCACCAAGGATTTTATCATTGCGGACAAACCCAACAACTTTGACCTTGGGGCTGCCAAGGTCTACTTTCCAGCAAACACCTTTTATGAGGATTTTTACATGAACCTGCAAAAAGGCAAGGACACCATTACCATACACGACAACAGTGTTGCGGCCCACCGAAACTTCACCATCAGCTTTGACCCCTCCCAATACCCTTTGGAGGAAAGAAGACAATTGTTCATAGCCCGTTTGGATGACCATATGAGACCCTCCTATTCCAAAACCTATAAGCGGGACGGCTCCTTTACCACCCGAACACGGGCTTTGGGAATGTACACTCTGGTAAAGGACAGTGTTGCCCCTACCATATCCCCAAAAAACTTCAAGGAGCAACAATGGCTGAGCAATTATAGCTACCTGAGCTTGAAAATTTCGGATGACCTTAGTGGAATAGACACCTATTCCGCCACCATAAATGGCAAATGGGTCTTAATGGAGTATGAACCAAAGACGAATACCATTACCTACAATTTTGATGACAAGATCTTGAACGACACTCAATGTGAGCTCAAAGTAACCGTTACGGATAATGTAGGCAACTCCAGTACCTATACGGGCATCTTTTTTAGAAAATAACAGCTTGATTCACCCCAAGTCCATAGTCGTATTTTTAGTGATGCTTTGTACGGTGACGCTCCAAGGACAAACAGCCACGGTTTTTGGTACTGTTTTGGATGAAAACCATTTACCGATATCCAATGCGAATATTGTTTCTGGAAATAAAGGGACAATGCGGATCCTTACGATTTTCAGAATAGATTAAGAGATTATAGAAGGGCCAATATGGGAATTTCCTATATTTTTGCAAACGAAAAAAACAAACATCCTGAAGGACATTGGCTCCACAAGTTCAAGGAGTTCAGCGTTGGTTTTGAAATTTTTAATGTGTTCAACAACCAAAATTCCATAACCAATACTTGGGTGAGGGACGTAGATACCCATAGGCAATTTGCCGTACCCACTTACCTGACAAGCCGAGTCCTTAATCTCAAGTTTGAGATGCGATTTTAAATGCAACTGATGAAAAAAATCCTTCCTCTTATCCTGTTTTTTACCGTTTCCTTGGCAATGGCCCAGAAGAACATCTATGAGAACATAAATTTTGACGAACTCACCGAAGACCACCGTGTGCTGGCCATCATCCCTTTTATTGCCCATTTGGAACTCAAGGAAGCTGTGGACCATGATGAACTAAAAACATTGGCCCAAAGGGAAGGATATGCGGTACAGAATGCTTTGGAAACCTATTTTTCGAAACGGAAAAAACGGAAAAAGTTCAATGTGGACTTTCAAAATGTAGCCAATACCAATGCCATTCTTGCCCAGAACGGGATCGATTACAACAATCTTGACATCCATACTACCCAGGAGCTGTGCGACATTCTCAAAGTGGACGGCATTATCAGCGGCAACCTCAACCTTAATATCCTGTTATCCGAAGGAGTACCCACCAATTTTAGCCTCTTGGACTACTTCAGTGGAGATGCCAATTATGGCAGGATCGGGGTGAAGATAAGCGATGGTGAAACCGGAAAGCTGTTGTGGAAATACGAAAACGAAATCACCAAAAAAACAGGCAAGAACACCACGGAACTCATTGACAAGATGATGAAGACCGCTTCGCGAAAATTCCCTTACGACAAAGAAAAGAAGCGCAAGAACAAAGGTTGATCAACTCTCGGCGAACTCCTTGAGCACCCCAATGGTATAATCCAGTTCTTCCTTGGTGTTGTATTTGGAGAAGGAAAAACGCAAGGAAGGCTTTTCCAATTCCGCATCCGAAAGAATCTCGGTAAGTACATGCGACCCTAAATTGCTGCCAGACTGGCAAGCACTCCCTTTTGAACAGGCAATCCCTTTCATATCCAAATGGAACAACAACATCAACCCCTTTTGTTTGTCAAAGGGCAAACGCACATTGACCAGGGTGTAAGTACTTTTCTCCATGTCTCCTGAAAGACCGTTGAAGACGACATCGGGAATTTCTTGTTGTATTTTTTCTATAAAATATTGCTTGAGCTCTCTGACCAACTGGGTTTCTTCCTCTAAATCCTCATAAGCCCTAATAAAAGCCTCTTCCAAGCCCACAATATTATGAAAAGGTTCGGTACCCGCCCTGTGCCCACGTTCTTGGGATCCCCCAAAAATCAATGGTTTCAATCCCGAGTTTTTTCGAATAAAGGCAAAACCAATTCCCTTTGGCCCATGAAACTTATGGGCGGCCGCGGTCATAAAATCTATGGAAATTGTTTGCACATCCCATGGATAATGCCCAATGGATTGCACGGTATCAGAATGAAAAAGTGCGCTGTGCTCCTTGCATAGGGCACCAATGGCCTCTATATCAATAATATTACCTATCTCGTTGTTGACATGCATTAAACTGACCAACTTTTTGGATTCATCCTGTTTCAAAAGACGTTCCAAGTGATCCATTTTAGGATTACCCACCTCATCCAAGTCCACATAGGCCACGGTAATACCATACTCTTTTTCAAGTTCTTCGGCGGTATGGAGCACGGCATGATGCTCTATTTTGGAAGTGATGATGGTTTTGACATCCAAATCCCTTACGGCACAACGCAAAATCATATTGTCCGCCTCAGTTCCTCCAGAGGTGAATATAATTTCCGAAGGTTGGGCGTTCAAGGTTTTGGCAATGGTTTTGCGTGCTTTTTCCACTGCGGTCTTGGCGGATCTACCGTAACTATGGGTAGAGGACGGATTACCGTAGAATTGGGCAAGCGCCTCTTGCATCCGTGCAATTACCTCATCCCTTACCTGCGTTGTGGCAGCGTTATCCAGGTATACTTTTTGCATAGTCCAGTTGTCAAGTTAAGTGGGTCAAAAATAGGGGAAATAAAGTTAATTTCTTTTAAAGTAAATCCTAGGTTTGGGGTATTATATTGGAATTGCTTTAAATTTGGCGCATGAGAAAACTTTTCTTTTTAGGTGTTTGCTTTACAATATTTTGGTCTTGCAGTGATGGTGACCTACAAATCGAGGCTATTGATTTTGACGAAGGCTCCATTCAGTTCTGCTCGGGCCAAGAGGACATTGAAACCACATTGTTCTTTAAAATAAATACCAGTGAGGCCCTGATCTTGGACCTCCAGTCCAACCTTATAAAAAATGAACCTTCCCAAAGTCCCATAACCAGTAGCATAGGTAGTCAATCCAGCTTGACCTACAGGTTCTTTTCGGGAGAGGTGGCCAGTTCCTATTTCTGTAGTGAAATCCCCCCGGCTTCCCCAACGGTCATTGAAGAAATCAATGCAACCGATGGAGTGGTCCAAATCATAAGCACCTTGGATACAGTGACCCGATCCACCAAAACCTACAACCATGTCTTTACCATTACCGAGGTTGTATTGACCAATGGGTCCAATGAAAGCATCATAGATCAAACCGGAATAGATTTCGGGGATTACGAGACCAGTGTGGAGAGTAGTGTTGGACTCATATTCACCAACTTTGAAGATATTTCCATCAACTCATGTGGGGTTTCCAATGACCAAATTGTTTTATCAAAGGTTCTTAAAGACGAGTTCCTCTCTTTGACCATGCCCGTCTCTTTGTTGGAAAATGTAGAAACCGGGGACACTCCCAGGGAAATGGATTTATCCGAAACTATAGTGTTCAGGAATGGTATTTCCAGTTCCATTTTGTCCTCGGAAACCGTTTGTGCTGGAATCGATACCTCAGAACTTAAAAATGAGTTTTCCACCACGGAAGGCAAGATATCGGTAACCACCACCGCATCGGAACCTGATGAAAATAGCATTGTGACCTACACGCATACCATTTCATTGACCAATTTTGTGCTTCAGGACATGAATGGTTCCAGTGCCGGCACATTTGAGGAAGCCTATGTTTTTGGTACGTTCACCACTACCTCGGAATAGCCTAAGCATTCTGAAAAATATAGACCTCAGTGGCACCTAGCCCATATTTTTGGTAATCGGCATCGTAGTATTTGATGTTCTCGTACTGCTTAAAAAGATAGTACAACTCTTCCTTTAGAATGCCCTCGCCCACCCCATGGATAAAAACCACTTTCTGTATCCGCTTGGCAATGGCAAAATTCAACTGTCTTTTGGCGGTTTCCAGTTGTAGGTTGAGCATATCAAACTTTTCAAGGCCTTTGGTCGATTTCACCAATTGATGAATGTGCAGGTCCACTTCCATTTTGGGTGCATTCCGTTGTTTGGGCTTTGCGGTTGGGCCCGTTTTTCGTTTGGGCCGTTCTTTTTCCTTTTTCACTTGGGCCACCTCAAAATTGGAAACCCTGATATCTCCAGATACTTTTACCAACTCCTTAATGGGAAACTGCATGGGGAAACCTTCTGGGGTGACAATGGTCGCCATATTGTCCGAAATGGCCTCCACCGTTCCGGAAATGGCCTCATCCAAGACCTCTACCCTATCCCCAATTGTAATACCCTCACTATGACCCATCTTAAAAAAATGCCAAAAAAGTTAATCCCATAAGCAAAAATAATAGTATTTTTCTTGACCTTTATAGCAACCATGAACCTATCACTGACCATTCAAGCACTTCGTTTAAATGATTACATGCTACCTTGCCTCAACAAGGAATTGCTTGGATTGGATTGCCCAGGTTGTGGCCTGCAACGCTCCGTTTCATTATTATTGAACGGGGAACTTTGGGCCGCTTTCAAAATGTACCCTGCACTGTTCACATTACTTCCACTGTTTGTAGTACTGATCAGCGGTGAGGTATTTCATATGAAGTATAGTAACCGTTTGGTCATTGGGCTCAGCATTGCAAGTGTTGCGCTCATATTGATCAATTACACCATAAAACTGATATTATAAAACTTTACATCATGGAACAAAAAAAATTACCCAACGTTACCTTGGCCTTGGTTTTGGCCATTTTATCCTTGCTTTGCTGCTGCTTTGGAGGAGCACCCGGACTAATTTTGGCGGCCATAGCTTTCTTCTTGGTCAAGAAAGATGAAAAGTCCTATGCCGAGAATCCGGAGGGATACTCCAACTACAGCACCTTGAAAACGGTAAAGATCCTTGCCATCATAGGAATGGTGCTGGGTCTACTTTATCTTATCTACACCTTTTGGTCAATCAACCAAATGGGAGGCTGGGACGGCTATATGGAACGTGTCAATCAAATGATGGAACAATATCAATAAATAATCAATCATAACAATGGAGAATAACCAAAACATGCCGGCTAAACCAAACAACTATATGGTTTTGGCCATCTTAAGTACCATTTTCTGCTGTATTGCAACAGGAATTGCCAGTATCATTTATGCTTCCAAAGTAAATGAATGCTACGCCAGAGGTGAATACGCAGAAGCAGAAAAAGCTTCAAAAAATGCAAAGATGTGGGCCTTCATCGGAATCGGTATTTCCGCTTTGGTCTGGATCATCTATATTGCCTTTTTTGGATTTGCGTTTTTAGGAGCCATGTCCAATGCGGGTAGCTACTAAAAAAACACTGTTTATAGGATTGGGAGTATTGTCCATCGGGGCAATACTCCTTTACTTTTCATTCAATCCAGAAAACGGGTTGTTATTTCCCAAATGTCCCATACATGAATACCTAGGGATCTATTGTTCCGGCTGCGGAAGTCAAAGGGCCATTCATGACCTGTTACATTTACGTATCGGGGATGCCGTGAGCCACAATATTCTGATATTGCCCGCACTGTTTGTGCTCGCACAACACTTTCTTGTAAAGTTTGGGATTCTTAACGGGAAAAGTCTATTGAATTATCGGTATGCCCCTTTGGTATTGCTGGCCGTTGTATTGCTTTTTATGGCACTCCGTAACTTAAAAATCGGACCTTTTGAATATTTGGCCCCTTAGTTGGCCACTTCGCTAATAAACTTGAGACGGTACAATCTAAGCTCATCATCTTCATAATCGCCATCAAATTCCTCAATGGCCTGTGAAATGGAATCCGTATCGGCCTCCAAAAAGTATTCGTGAATTTCTTCCTGTTGGTCTTCATCCAAAATTTCATCGATCCAATAGCCTAGGTTCAATTTTGTGCCACTAAAGACAATCTGCTCCATTTCCTTTATGAGCTCTGGCAGTTCCAACCCCTTGGCCGAGGCAATATCGTCCAAAGGCAATTTGCGGTCCACACTTTGGATCACATATAATTTCAAGGCCGAATTGGCCCCTGTACTCTTTACCACAAGGTCGTCTGGACGCATAATGTCATTTTCCTCCACATACTTGGCGACCAATGCCACAAAAGGCTTTCCATATTTTTTTGCCTTTCCTTCCCCTACGCCCTGGATATTGAGCATCTCTTCCATGGTGATGGGGTATTTAAGGGACATATCCTCCAAGGAAGGGTCCTGAAACACCACAAAAGGAGGAACGCCTATTTTTTGGGCTTCTTTTCTTCTGAGGTCCTTCAACAATTTTAACAGGTTATCATCGGCACTGCCTCCGGCAGATTTCCCAGCTGTAACCACCGCTTCATTGCCGGTCTCGGTATACTCGTGGTCCTTGGTCATCATGAAGGATTCGGGATTATTTAGGAATTCCTCCCCAGCTTGGGTCAGATTCAAGATCCCGTAGCGCTCTATTTCTTTTTTCAGTAACCCGGCCACCAGTACTTGTCGCACCAAGGCCATCCAATACATTTTATCCTTGTCTTTCCCAATCCCAAAAAATGGCTTTTCATCGGTCTTGTGCGATGAAATCATGGCATTTACCTTACCCACCAAAACCTTTACGATTTCTTTGGTCTTGAACTTTTCATTGGTATCCTTTACCACCCGCAGAAGCTTCACCACCTCTTCCATGGCCTCTTCTTTGGGTTTGGGGTTTCTGGCATTGTCATCCATATCTGCCCCTTCCCCATCTTTCTCATCAAATTCTTCCCCAAAATAATGCAGGATGAATTTTCTCCGTGAAATGGACGTTTCGGCATAGGCCACGATTTCCTGCAACAGGGCATTGCCTATTTCTTGTTCGGCCACGGGTTTGCCGGACATGAACTTTTCCAGTTTCTCCACATCCTTGTAGGCATAAAAGGCCAAACAATGTCCTTCACCGCCATCCCTACCGGCCCTACCGGTTTCTTGGTAATAGCTTTCTATACTCTTTGGAATATCATGATGGATGACAAAACGTACATCCGGCTTATCTATCCCCATCCCAAAAGCAATGGTAGCTACCACTACATCCACTTCCTCCATTAGGAACATATCCTGATATTTGGAACGTGTCTTGGCATCAAAACCGGCATGATAGGGTACGGCGCTGATACCATTCACCTGAAGCACTTGGGCCAACTCCTCCACACGTTTTCTGCTCAAACAATAAATGATACCGGATTTTCCCTGGTTCTGCTTTACATATCGAATTATATCCGCATCCACATTTTGGGTCTTCGGGCGGACCTCATAGAACAGATTGGGCCTATTGAACGATGCCTTGAACACTTTGGCATCGGTCATCCCCAAATTTTTGATGATGTCTTCCTGCACCTTTGGTGTGGCTGTGGCAGTAAGTCCAACGATGGGAATATCATCCCCCAATCGGTTGATGATTCCTTTCAGATTTCGGTATTCCGGCCTAAAATCATGACCCCATTCCGAAATACAGTGGGCTTCATCCACCGCAACAAAGGAAATGGTGACACTTCGTAAAAATTCTATGTTCTCTTCTTTGGTCAAGGATTCCGGAGCCACGTACAGCAGTTTGGTAAGACCATTGGTCATATCTTCCTTCACCTGTTTCACTTCGGTCTTGGTCAAGGACGAGTTGAGCACGTGTGCTATGCCCGGTTCCTCGGATATTCCCCGAATGGCATCCACTTGGTTCTTCATCAAGGCGATCAAGGGCGATATGACGATGGCCGCCCCCTCTTTCATAATGGCCGGGAGTTGATAGCACAACGACTTACCCCCACCTGTTGGCATGATCACAAAAGTGTCATTCCCCTCAAGCACGTTCTGTATTACATTTTCCTGAAGTCCCTTGAACTTTGAAAAACCAAAAATCTTTTTTAGTGAGGTATGCAACTCAGTATTCGTAAGACTCATTTCAGCATTTTCGATTTTAATCCCATCCCTTGAAAAGGGAAAATGGGTTTTAAATTTTCAACGTCATTTAAAAGTAGGAAGTATTCTATCTTCCATAAATGGACATAAAAGATAGTTTGATTAGCTTTGTAAACTTAAATATAAGACATTCTTTTAGGAATACAATCAGTTAATCCGTTAATTACCTTGAGCGACATCCAGTCTATTTTATCCATCGCAAAGCGAACCCTTGAAACGGAGAGCAAGGCCATAGCCAATCTTATGGGTCTGCTCGATGAAGAATTCGCCCATGCCGTACAGTATATCTTGGAATCCAAAGGGCGAGTTGTGGTCTCTGGAGTGGGCAAAAGTGCCATTGTAGCCTCAAAAATTGTGGCTACCCTGAACTCTACCGGCACCCCGGCCATTTTTATGCACGCCGCAGATGCCATTCATGGCGATTTGGGCACCATCCAAGAGAACGATATTGTCATCTGCCTATCCAAAAGTGGAAACACCCCGGAAATAAAGGCACTACTCCCCCTGATCAAAATTGGGAAAAACAAATTGATCGGGATTACCGGAAACATGGAGTCCGTATTGGCCAAACAGGCCGATTTTGTCCTGAACACCTTTGTGGAAAAGGAGGCTTGCCCCAATAATCTTGCGCCAACCACCAGTACCTCGGCCCAAATGGCCATGGGGGATGCCTTGGCTATTTGCCTATTGGAACTCCGTGGCTTTTCCAGTGCCGATTTTGCCAAATATCACCCTGGCGGCGCTTTGGGCAAAAAGTTATATTTGCGGGTCGCCGATATTGTGGTGAACAACCAAAAACCACAAGTCGACGTCAACTCAAATGTGAAAGAAGTGATCGTTGAGATTTCAGAAAAGATGTTGGGGGTTACCGCAGTCATTGAAAATGACAAAGTGGTTGGGGTGGTCACCGACGGGGACATCCGAAGGATGCTCAGCAAATATGACAACATCAATGGGCTCACGGCCAAGGACATCATGACATCCAATCCAAAATCGGTAGAGGTTGACACCCTTGCGGTAAACGCCTTGAAACTACTTCAAGAAAAAGGGATTTCCCAACTATTGGCCTTTGACAATGGGGCCTATGCTGGGGTAGTCCATATCCATAACCTTATAAACGAGGGAATCCTATAATGGCAAAAACAGCAAAGAAAAATCCAGATGAAATGTCCTTTTTGGACCATTTGGAAGAATTGAGATGGCACTTGATACGCTCCACCCTGGCCATAGTTATAATTGCCTGTATGGCATTTGTTTTCAAGGGGTTTATTTTTGACACCATTTTGTTCGGCCCCAAGAATATGGACTTCCCCACCTACAAATTCTTTTGTAGGATTGCCACCTATTTTGGCATTGATTCCGAATTTTGCGGGGACACCATGCCATTTACCATTCAAAGTAGGTTGATGGCAGGGCAATTCTCGGCCCATATCTGGACCTCCATTTGGGCGGGTATCATCCTTGGCTTTCCCTACATTTTGTACGAATTGTGGAAATTTATCAGCCCAGGACTTTATGAGAATGAACGTAAATATTCCCGTGGTTTTATCTTAACGGCATCTTCCCTGTTCTTTTTAGGGGTACTTTTCGGGTATTACGTGGTAGCTCCCCTATCCATTAACTTTTTGGGAACCTATCAGGTCAGTAAAGAGGTACTCAATGAAATTGATTTGGCCTCCTATGTGGGAGCTGTTCGATCCTCGGTGATTGCCTGTGGGATTATGTTTGAACTCCCCATTATCATTTACTTTTTGACCAAAGTAGGATTGGTAACCCCGGAAATCCTGAAAAAGTATCGAAAAATTGCTTTGGTGATCGTTTTGATCCTTTCCGCGATCATTACACCTCCCGATGTAACCAGCCAAATTGTGGTGGCAGTACCAGTGCTTATTTTGTACCAGATCAGTATCCGGATTTCCAAGGTGGTGGTAAAGAGAGAGGCCAAAAAAGAAAAAGAGAGAAAGAATGCCAAATAGTGTAGATGAGTTCAACGCCTATCGTTCCAAGATGAACGAAAAATTGCTTGCCGAGAACAACAAGCTCATCAAGCGTATCTTTAATTTGGACACCAACGCCTATATGGCCGGTGCTTTGGATGTAAAGACCAAAGAACTGTTGGGATTGGTCGCTTCTGCCGTTCTCCGTTGTGATGACTGCGTAAAGTATCATTTGGAGCATTCCAAAAAGGCAGGGGCCAGTAAGGAAGAGGTCATGGAAACTTTGGGCATTGCCACTTTGGTGGGCGGTACCATTGTGGTTCCCCATTTGCGAAGAGCCTATGAATTTTGGGAAGATTTGGAGGAGCATGATGCTTAAAAAAAACCAAAAGACCATCCCATAGAAACAGAATATGTTTAGTTTTGGCACATTTCTATGAAGCTACGCGCAGATAATATCATGAAGGCCTATCGTGGCCGAAAGGTCGTAAAAGGCATTTCACTTGAAGTAAACCAAGGTGAAATTGTAGGACTTCTAGGACCCAACGGAGCTGGTAAAACCACCTCGTTCTACATGATCGTAGGCCTCATAAAACCCAATGGAGGCCAGATTTTCCTCGACAATATGGACATCACCGCCTTTCCCATGTACAAAAGGGCGCAGAACGGTATTGGGTATTTGGCACAGGAGGCTTCTGTATTTCGAAAGCTGAGCATTGAAAAGAACATCCTTAGCGTGTTGCAGCTCACCAAACTGAGCAAAAAAGAGCAGCACATGAAAATGGAGTCGCTCATTGATGAATTTGGTCTGGGGCATATCCGAAAAAACCGGGGAGACCTTTTGTCCGGAGGCGAACGCCGACGTACCGAAATTGCCCGCGCCTTGGCAACCGATCCAAAATTTATTTTGTTGGATGAGCCCTTTGCCGGTGTAGATCCCGTGGCTGTGGAAGACATCCAGCGTATTGTGGCCCAATTGAAAAACAAAAACATTGGTATTCTGATCACGGACCACAATGTCCAGGAAACCTTGGCCATTACCGAACGATCTTACCTGATGTTCGAAGGAGGCATCTTAAAAGCAGGGGTTCCCGAGGAACTGGCTATGGACGAGATGGTTCGAAAGGTATATTTGGGGCAAAACTTTGAGCTTCGTAAAAAGAAATTGGACTTTTAGTCCTTTTCCTTCCACTTTTTCACTTTTACTTGAATTGAGGGAGACAACTCCTTTAAATGTGTAATGAACCCCATCCTATCTTTGGGTGAGACAACCACACTATTGTATCTATCATAAAGAATTTCAAGTCTTTGCAAGGATGCAGCCGGAGCTGAAATGGGATTATAGGTTTCCACAATTCCAGTAATCGATGCTATGGGAATCACTTTTTTAAACCAAAAAAAGGATTTGACCACCAACACCTCCTCCTTGATTTCATAGGATATGGAATAAAATACGGAAACCACGAAAAGTAAAATCACAATCGGTATGATCAACTTTATCCAATCTCCATCTTTAATCACGGGAACCATGCCCGCACCAGAAATCAATAGAACGGGAATAAGCAATTCCAGCCCTACTTTGGAAGGGTACACTTTACTATCGGAATTTCGTTGTTCAGCTTCGGCCATTCTTTTGGAAGTTCAGTACCGAAGCAATCAAGTAAAATGCAATGATCAAGGGGATGGCCAAAAACTTAAGAGTCAGCAACATGATCAGGCTACCTATCAAAAACAAATATCGAACCGCATTGTCTTTAAAGCCCCAATTGTCAAATTTCAAGGCAAAAAGTTCAATCTTGGAATTCAGCAAATAAGCACTGACCAAGGTCAAGCCTATTAAAAACCATTGGTTCAGGATGACGCCACTGAGCACCTCATTGTTGTGATACAACAAAATAAGAGGCAAAGAAAGGATTAAAAGAGCATTGGCCGGTGTGGGAAGTCCCCTAAAAGAGGACACTTGATTCTCGTCCACATTAAAGTTTGCCAACCGATATGCGGACGCCAAAGTAATTACAAATCCCAAGAAGGGCAGTAGGGTTATTTCATCGTCATGTCCAAAAAAACCGAGGTTCCATCCGCCACGTTCCGCCATATTGAGCAACTGGAACATGACAATTCCCGGCACCAATCCGCTGGTGATCATATCGGCCAGGGAATCCAACTGCACCCCTATCTCACTTTGCACGTTCAACAAACGCGCTGCCAATCCATCAAAAAAATCGAAAAATATCCCAATAAACACAAAAAGAGCGGCCCATTCCAAATGGTTGAGAACTGCAAAAACCGTTGCCACACAACCGCTGAATACATTGAGGAGCGTTAGAAAATTGGGAATGTACGATTTCATAAACTTCAATTTCCGTAAAAATAAGGCAAAAAGATTTTGATGTTCGGCTGAGCCGTATTTATTCTGATATTTGCCCAGACAAATCAAACCATGACGGCAAGAACCCTCTTTTTCACCATACTTCTTCTACTAGGGGTGCGGGCCTTGGCCCAAGCTCCCCAACTCTCGGAAAGGTCACAGATAAGTCTCCTTACCTGCGCCGCTGGCGATGAACTTTACTATGCCTTTGGCCATAGTTCGTTCCGGGTCCAGGATTCTGTCTTGGGGATAGATGTGGTCTACAACTATGGTACTTTTGATTTCAACCGCCCTAATTTCTACCTGAACTTTGTCAAGGGAAAATTGATCTACTCCCTTTCCAGACGCAGTTTTGATGATTTTCTTTTTGAATATGAAATGGAGAAAAGATGGGTCAAGGAACAAATTTTGGACCTCACTCTTGAACAAAGAAATCAACTACTCGCTTTTTTCGAAAACAATTACCTGCCCCAAAACCGAGACTATCTTTATGACCCGCTACTGAACAATTGCTCCAGCATTACAGGGGATATCCTAAAAGACCAATTTGGGGATGCCGTTGTCTTTGATGGTTCTTATTTGGATCAACAATATACCTTCCGCCAGTTGGTACGGCAATTTATGGATGTCAATTCTTGGTCCATGTTCGGCATAGATTTGGCCTTTGGTTCTGTGGTAGACCGAAAGGCCACCGTACAGGAACATATGTTTTTGCCCTACTATGCCATGGAACAGATACGGCATACCTCCTTAAATGGAAAACCGTTGTTGAAAAGGGAGCGTTCGGTCTTGGATTATGCAGAACATATCCAACAGCGCTTTTTTCCGCTGACCCCATTATTTTGGTTTGTTTTACTATTGGCATTCACGGCCCTTATCACTTATTTTGACCATAAGCACCAAACGCGGAGCCGTTGGCTGGATTTCACCTTATTCTTTATCTCCGGATTGGTGGGCACCTTTTTGTTGGTATTATGGTTGGCCACCGACCATACGTCGACGCCCAAAAATTTCAATGTGCTGTGGGCATTTCCACTGAATACCATAGTGGCCTTTATTTTTGCCTTTCAGGACAAATTGCCTACATGGTCACCCAAGTATCTATGGACAGTATTGGCCCTGATTGGGCTCACATTGGTGCTATGGATATTCAAGGTGCAGATTTTTTCCCCTGTACTGATTCCCTTATTTTTGACCCTGGCCATCCGATATGGGTATCTCATTCGGTATTCCAAACTTTAGGACCAAACCGCATCCATGAATTTACTAACGGTAGAGAACATATCTAAATCGTATGGGGAGCTGGTCTTGTTCTCCGATATTTCCTTCGGAATAAACAAGGACCAAAAAATAGCCCTCATCGCCAAAAATGGGACTGGAAAGACCTCCATCCTCAATATCATGTCCGGAAAGGATGCCACCGAAACGGGTCAGGTGACCATACGTAAGGGGATTAAAATGGCCTTTTTGGAACAAGAGCCCGAGTTGGCCCCCAACCTTACCATTGAAGAGACCATTCTGGCCACGGACAATGAAACTTTGAGGGTCATTTCCAACTATGAAAAAGCGGTGGAAAACCCCGAAGACACCGAACGCTACCAAAAAGCGTTTGAAGCCATGGAACGGCTCAATGCTTGGGATTTTGAGACCCAATACAAGCAAATTCTCTTTCAACTCCAATTGACCCAACTCGATGCCAAGGTAAAAACACTCTCAGGCGGGCAACGAAAACGCTTGGCCCTGGCCAATGCCTTGCTCAACAAACCAGATTTGCTCATTCTGGATGAGCCCACCAACCATTTAGATCTTGAAATGATCGAATGGCTGGAAGCCTATTTTGCGAAGGAAAACATTACCCTGTTCATGGTGACCCACGACCGATATTTCCTAGATCGGGTCTGTAATGAAATCCTTGAACTGGATAACAATCAATTGTACAGCTACAAGGGAAATTACACTTATTTCCTTAAGGAAAAGGAATCCCGTATGGAACGGGAAGAAGTGGAACAGCACAAGTCCAAACAACTGTACAAAAAAGAGTTGGACTGGATGAGAAGGCAACCCAAGGCCCGAACCACCAAGTCCAAATCCCGAATCGATGATTTTAGCGAAATCAAAAAACGGGCACACCAACGCCGTATGGAACATGAGGTGCAACTGGAACTGAACATGGAACGCTTGGGCAGCAAAATCCTGGAATTGCACAATGTGTCCAAAGCATATGGGGAAAAGACGTTGCTATCCAAATTTGATTACACCTTCACCAAAGGGGAACGCGTAGGCATTATTGGCCAGAATGGCACGGGCAAATCCACATTTTTGAACATCATCACCCAACAAGAACAGGTGGATGGAGGAAAAGTAGTGGTGGGCGACACCTTAAAGTTTGGTTACTACACCCAAAAAGGCATTCCGGATAAAGAAGGACAGAAGGTCATTGATGTCATTCGCGAGTTTGGGGACTACATCCCCCTAAAAAAGGGCAAGCAGATTTCCGCCCAACAACTTCTGGAACGTTTTCTTTTTGATAGAAAAAAGCAGTACGATTTTGTTGAGAAGCTCAGTGGCGGGGAGCGCAAGCGCCTGTACTTATGTACAGTGCTCATTCAGAATCCCAATTTTTTGATTCTGGATGAACCCACCAACGACTTGGACATTGTTACCCTGAACGTATTGGAAAGTTTCCTTTTGGATTTTCCGGGTTGCTTGATCGTGGTATCGCACGACCGTTATTTTATGGACAAGATAGTGGACCACTTGTTTGTTTTCAAAGGGAATGGGGTAATCGAAGACTTTCCGGGCAATTATACCGATTACAGGGTGTACGAGAGCAGCAAGATTGCCGAGGAAAGGGAAAATAAGGGCAACGCTTCGGAAAAAGTGGAAAAAACCCATTGGAAGGAAAAGGACAACAGTGGGAAGCTCTCCTATATGGAGCAAAAAGAATACAAACAATTGGAAAAGGACATTCAAAAACTGGAAGGGCAAAAAGAAGTATTACAGAACAAGTTCACCAATCCCGATTTGAGCGGTGACGAAATCAACCAACTTTCCATTGAGCTCAAAGAAGTGTCGGATACCATTGATAAAAAAACGGAGCGTTGGTTTGAACTTTCCGCTATTTTAGAAGGATAACTATGTGGTTCAAGCTTTTTTCTTTCCTAAAATTCCTATTCAAATCCAAGAACGAGCATGGGGTCCACTCTCCTTTCGTATTCGGCTATGTAACGCAATGCCTGTACAGCAAACAAAAGTTCAATCAAGATAAAACCGCTGATGTATTGCTGAAAAGCATTGGTTATTTCAATATCAAAACCCTATACATCAACGAAAATCCAGACTTTGAGGAATTGGTCAAGGAGCAATACCCAGATATCCGCCCCAGCGAGAACACAGTAGACCTATTGTTCACGAGGCATTTGGACGCTTATGGTCTTGACAGACTTCTATCCAGCGGAAAGTTGCACAACGACAGTATGGTCTTGATAGACGCCATCCATGAAGACCCGGAAAACGAACACGAATGGAAAGACCTTATTGAATCGTCAAATATTACCGTAAGTATGGACCTATTTCATTGTGGCGTCCTATTTGTTCGAAAAGAACAGGTCAAGGAACATTTCACCATTCGGATATAAAGAAGTAATTTTAGGTATGGAAAATGCAGCAACAGATAACACCATTTGGTACGTTCTGGCCGTATTGGGACTCATTTATTTGATTATCGTATTCCGAAACAAAAGGGGTGCCAAACGCAGAAGGTCCCGCAAGTTCATGGAAGGTAAACGGCAACATGAGCGAGACAATTAGCAATTAGCAATTAGCAATTAGCAATTAGCAATTAGCAATTAGCAATTAGCAATTAGCAAAAATACATTTTAGTCATCCATACAACTGTTCATTGTTTATTGAACATTGATAATTGTAAAAATGAAAATATACACCAAAACCGGGGACCAAGGTACTACCGCCTTATTTACTGGCACCAGAGTTCCCAAGCACCATATCCGCATAGAGAGCTACGGCACCATTGACGAACTCAACGCATTCTTGGGACTGCTCCGCGATCAAGAAATGGATTCCCATTCCAAAAAAACGATCACCCATATCCAAGAAAAGCTGTTTACCGTCGGGTCTATTCTGGCCACAGAGCCCAAAAAGGACAGTCGCCTTAAAATTCCACGCATCAATGCCGATGATATTGCATTGTTGGAAAGGGAAATGGACACCATGAACGAAAATCTTCCCCAGATGACACATTTTATCTTGCCGGGAGGACACCCAACCGTGTCATACTGTCATATTGCCAGAACGGTTTGCCGAAGGGCAGAACGTATGATTTCATATTTGAATGAAAACGAACCCCTTCCCGAAACCCTGCTTTCCTATATCAACCGCTTGTCGGATTATCTGTTTGTCTTGGCACGGAAGTTGTCCAAAGATGTTAAAGCCGATGAAGTCAAGTGGATCCCGGAGAAGTTGGACCAATAAATTCGTTTTTTTAACGTTAGAGTTTTGCCAACTCCAAAATAATTTTTAAATAATGTTGTTTTTACTTGACAAATTGGGTTTAAAAATTATTTTTGCAAAAAATTTAAAATCAAACCGTTACTATGTACTGGACATTAGAACTAGCTTCATATTTAAGTGATGCGCCTTGGCCAGCCACCAAAGACGAACTGATAGATTACGCAATCCGTACCGGAGCACCGTTGGAGGTTGTTGAAAACCTTCAATCCATGGAAGAAGAGGGCGGCGAGATATATGAGTCCATCGAGGAAATCTGGCCCGATTATCCTACGGAAGAGGACTACCTCTGGAATGAGGATGAGTATTGACCTCTGAATACACAAAGCACGTTAAAAAGTCTCATTTGAGGCTTTTTTTTATGTAATTTTGGCAGCCTAGCAAAAGATTTCCAACATAATCCCATCAATGGAACAGCTTTTGCCACTCAAACAAAAAAACAATTCATGAGTTTTATCAATTCCGTATTGAAGGTTTTTGTGGGTGATAAATCAGAGAAAGATGTCAAGTCCCTACAACCTTTGGTCAAAGAAATAAGATCCTTTGAGCAACAACTGGAAGGACTGTCCCACGACGAACTTAGACAAAAGACCGCTGCCTTTAAAGCCCAGATCGCAGAAGACTGTAAAGAGGTGAATGAAAAAATTTCGGCTTTACAGGAAGAAGTCCAAAACTCCACCGATATTGATCGCAACGAGGAAATCTATGCTGAAATAGACAAACTCAACGAAGAAGCCTATAAGATTTCAGAAAAAACATTGAGTGACATCCTTCCAGAGGCTTTTGCCGTGGTAAAGGAAACTGCCAAGCGTTTTGCCAACAATGAAACGCTTACGGTAACCGCTTCGGAATTTGACCGCGCTCTTTCCGGTGATAAAGACTATGTTACCTTGGAAGGTGACAGCGCCATTTGGAACAATTCATGGGATGCCGCCGGCAAGGAAGTCACTTGGGACATGGTACATTATGATGTACAGTTGATTGGGGGTATTGCACTGCACGAAGGAAAAATTGCCGAGATGCAGACGGGGGAAGGAAAAACTCTCGTGGCCACCCTCCCACTCTACCTAAACGCCTTGGCCGGTAAAGGGGCGCACTTGGTCACCGTTAACGATTACTTGGCCAAAAGGGACAGTGCCTGGATGGCGCCCATTTTTGAATTCCATGGCCTATCCGTGGATTGTATAGACAAGCACCAGCCCAATTCCGATGGAAGACGGGCCGCCTACAATGCCGATATCACCTACGGTACCAATAACGAGTTTGGTTTTGACTACCTGCGCGACAATATGGCGCATACCCCGGGAGACTTGGTACAGCGTCCCCACCATTACGCCATTGTGGATGAGGTGGATTCCGTATTGATCGATGATGCGCGGACCCCTTTGATCATTTCAGGTCCCGTGCCCGAAGGTGACCGTCACGAATTCAATGAATTGAAACCAAAGGTTTCGGACATTGTCCAGAAACAACGCCAGTATCTGACAGGTGTTTTGGCAGAAGCCAAAAAACTTATCGCCGCTGGCGACACCAAGGAAGGTGGATTCCTATTGCTTCGTGTACACCGCGGACTTCCCAAGAACAAGGCACTTATCAAGTTTTTGAGTGAGGAAGGCGTGAAACAACTGCTACAGAAGACCGAGAACTTCTACATGCAGGACAACAACCGGGAAATGCCCAAAGTGGATGCCGAGCTGTTGTTCGTCATTGATGAAAAGAACAATCAGATTGAGCTTACCGATAAAGGGGTGGATTACATCTCCGGAGATCAGGACAAAGATTTCTTTGTAATGCCCGATATCGGTAGCGAAATTGCCAAAATTGAGGGGCAGGAACTTGAGATTGAGCAAGAAGCGGAACTCAAGGAAGAGCTTTTCAAGGACTTTGCCGTGAAGAGCGAGCGTATCCATACCATGACACAGCTATTGAAAGCCTACACGCTTTTTGAAAAAGATGTGGAATACGTGGTCATGGACAACAAGGTAATGATCGTGGATGAGCAAACTGGACGTATCATGGACGGTAGACGCTACTCCGATGGGCTCCATCAAGCTATTGAGGCCAAGGAAAGCGTGAAGATTGAGGCCATGACACAGACCTTTGCCACCATTACCCTTCAGAACTATTTTAGAATGTACAACAAGCTGGCCGGGATGACCGGTACAGCCGTTACCGAGGCAGGTGAGTTTTGGGAAATCTATAAGTTGGATGTGATGGAAATCCCAACCAACCGTCCCATTGCGCGTGACGACCGTCATGATTTGATCTACAAGACCAAACGTGAAAAATACAACGCCATCATTGAAGAGGTAACCACCCTTTCCTCAGCGGGAAGACCTGTACTTATTGGTACCACATCCGTGGAAATATCCGAATTGCTCTCCAAACTCTTGAGCGTTCGTAAGGTTCCACACAACGTATTGAATGCCAAACTCCACAAGAAAGAGGCTGACATTGTAGCCGAAGCAGGAAATGCAGGCGTGGTCACCATTGCCACCAACATGGCGGGTAGGGGTACCGATATTAAATTGACCCCCACCGTAAAAGAAGCCGGAGGTTTGGCCATTATTGGTACAGAGCGTCACGATTCCAGACGCGTTGACAGACAGTTACGTGGTCGTTCAGGACGACAAGGAGACCCAGGAAGTTCCCAATTTTATGTTTCCTTGGAAGACAACCTCATGCGTTTGTTCGGCTCGGACCGGGTGGCCAAGATGATGGACCGTATGGGCTTGGAAGAAGGTGAGGTGATCCAACATTCCATGATGACCAAATCCATTGAACGTGCCCAGAAAAAAGTAGAGGAGAACAACTTTGGCATCCGTAAACGTCTGTTGGAATATGACGATGTCATGAATGCCCAAAGAGAGGTGGTCTACAAGAGAAGAAGGCATGCCCTGCAAGGGGAACGCCTTAAAGTGGACATTGCCAATATGATCTATGACACTTGTGAGGTCATCGCGGAAACCAATAAAATGGCCGATGATTACAAAAACTTCGAGTTTGAATTGATCAAGTACTTTTCCATTACCTCTCCTATTGGTGAAGAGGAGTTTAAAAAGTTGAGCTTCCAAGAAATTGCCAATACCATTTATAAAGGTGCCTACGATTTCTACCAACAGAAAATGGAACGTAGTGCCAGTGCAGCATTCCAAGTCATTAAAAAGGTTTACGAGGACCAGTCCAACAAGTTTGAACGTATCGTGGTTCCCTTTACGGATGGCATCAAAAGCTTGAACGTGGTCACCAACCTTGAAAAGGCTTATACCACGGATGGCAAGCAGTTGATCACTGATTTTGAGAAAAACATCTCCTTGGCCATCATTGATGATTCGTGGAAAACGCATTTGCGCAAAATGGATGAGTTGAAACAATCGGTACAGTTGGCCGTACACGAACAGAAAGATCCTTTATTGATCTACAAGTTCGAGGCGTTTGAACTCTTCAAGGAAATGATCGATAAAGTGAACAAAGAGGTGATTTCATTCTTGTTCAAAGGAGAATTGCCTTCAGAGAACACCAATCAAATCCAAGAGGCACGAAATGTTCGCAGGCCCAAGGAAAATCTTCAGACTTCTAAAGAAGAAATCCCGAATAGCGATGAATTGGCCGCACAGAACAGGGCCGCGGGACAAACCCAAAGGCAAAGACCATCTGTGACCGAGACCATAACTCGTGAAAAACCAAAAATTGGCAGGAACGACAAGGTCACGATAAAAAATGTGATGTCCGGGGAAAGCAAAACCTGTAAGTACAAACAAGCCGAACCCCTTATCGATAAGGGCGAGTGGGTACTGGTAGAGGACTGATTCCTTCCTACATAAAGTTTTAAAAGCGGCAGCGATTTACGCTGCCGCTTTTGATTATATCAAAAAACATATTTAGATTTACACCACAAACACCCCGTAACGAGCTACTTTTACTACTTCAATGAATCAACCTTTAGCGTAGTAGAGGAAAACATCAAGCGTAGCATATGAAGATTCCTATTAAGGACAGATATCGTTTACAAGATAAGATTGATTTGATACTTAAAGTTAATTATAGTTCTTCGGTGTTCGCGTTTATCCTCGGGATAATATGCCTCTTCTTTTTGGATATCCAAGGCATGATTCCTTATGCCTGTTTTGGTTTTGCCTTCTTGAACTTGTTAAATACGGTTCTGTATAAAAAGCACGGAAACCTTATCCTTACCTATAACCTCACCTCCATCTTGGCCATGATCGGGGCCACTATGGTGACCATTTATAGTGGAGGAATACAAAGTCCGTTTGTTTTTGTTTTGGCCATTGTGGTCTTTGCAGGCTATGTCACCACCAAAGTGTTTGGGCAACTTTATCTGATCATCAACCTTTCGGTTCTGGCCATTTTGTTCTTATATGATGTAGGCAACTTTAAGGTCACCGAAAACACCATTCCTTTGGAAGCCAGGGACTGGTTTGCCTTTTTAAGTGCTGTCTTTGCAGTATATCTTTTAGGTGGGGTCTTTGGAAAAAATCTACTTAGGGCACACCATAAGTTGTACAAATCTCGAAATGAGATCCAAGAACGCATTGAAGAAAAAGAAATCCTGCTTAAGGAAGTCCATCATAGGGTAAAGAACAATCTACAGACCGTATCCAGTCTTTTGAGCCTGCAATCCCGGGCCATAGCTGATGATAAGATCAGCAACATCATCAAAAGCAGTCAGAACAGGGTGGTTTCCATGGCCATGGTGCATGAGATGCTCTACAAGCGGGACGATTATCTTTCAAAAATTGAACTTAAGCCCTATGTACAGGAGCTATGCGATTACCTCGTACGTTCTGTAAAAGGGACTTCCAACAATGTCAAGGTAAATCTGGACATTGATGATAACAAACTGAGTATCGATACCATCATTCCCCTTGGGCTCATTATCAACGAAACCATCACCAATGCCCTTAAGTATGGTATTACCGAAGGACATGATGGCGAAATCCATGTGTCCCTGCACAAGCTTCCCAATGATCGTTACGAAATGTACTTGGGAGACAACGGTATTGGGTATTCAGAGGATATCAATCCAAGGACATCAAACTCCTTGGGATTAAAGCTTATTTACAACCTCACACGCCAGCTCCGCGGTACCATTAGCCGGGATTATGACAAGAAAGGAACCTACTATCGTATAGAGTTTGAGGAAATTATAGAGGAATTCAACTCGGTTGATTAAACGGTTTTTTTATCTTTAGAAGATTATCATTAATCTTCATCGCATGTCTAAAAAACTACTCCTAGGCATATTCCTTGCCTGTATCACCTTTTCAATCTCCGCCCAAGATTATTTTTTTAAGAAATTCCATCCCTTCAATCCTGAAGTACCTTCGCCAGAAGAATTTTTGGGATATGGCATTGGGGACCGGCATACCCGTCATGACCTTATCGTGGCCTATTTAACGAAGCTTTCCGAGGTTTCGGACAGGGCCAGTATCCACCAATATGGACAGACTCACGAGGGACGGAAATTGGTCATCCTGACCATTACATCACCCCAAAACCTCAACAATCTGGAGCAATTGAAGCAAAAACACCTTCAATTTACTGACCCTTCCCAAACCCCGACCAACTATGACGAACTACCCATTTTTATCAATTTGGCGTATAATGTCCACGGTAATGAACCTTCAAGCTCCGAGGCCGCTTTACTGACTGCCTATACCTTGGCCGCCTCCAACCATCCCGAAATATTGAACTATCTGGACAAAGGAGTCATCTTCATTGATCCCACCATTAATCCAGACGGAAGGGACAGGCATACCCAATGGGCCAATATGTACCAAGGCAACCCATTGGTGGCCGACCCTGCAGATGCCGAACACAACGAATACTGGCCCATGGGAAGGACCAACCATTATTGGTTCGACCTGAACCGGGATTGGTTATTGGCCATCAACCCGGAAAGCCGGGGCAAACTCAACTGGTATCATGATTGGTACCCCAATGTAGTCACCGACTTTCATGAAATGGGCAGTCAGAGCACCTATTTCTTTGAACCGATGAAGACCAACGGTTCCCTAAACCCCATTATGCCCAAGGAAAATTACGAGGACCTCAACAATCTGTTTGGAGACTATTTCTCCAAAGCATTGGATAGTATCGGTTCTTTTTACTTTACCAAAGAAGTCTTTGATGGCACATATCCCGGTTACGGTTCCTCCTACCCCGATCTTCAAGGCGGTTTGGGAATATTGTTTGAACAGGCCAGCTCAAGGGGGCATAAACAAACTACCGATTTTGGGGAAATCACCTTTCCTTTTACCATCAGAAACCAATATACGTCAAGCATCACCACGGTCAAGGCTGCGGTTGAAAACAAGGCCATGTTGCGCAAATACCAACAAGATTTCTTCAAAAGTGGGCTTACCAATGCCTCCAAAAGCAGAATCCAAGGGTATACCTTCGGGGATGATTACGATGCCAACCGGGTAAAAGCGTTTGTGGACAAGTTGTTGTTGCATAAAATTGATGTCTATAAATCCGGAAACCGATTTGTGGTCCCTACACGGCAGCCCCAGTACAGAATGGTACAGACCATGTTCGAGACCTATGACAAATACCGGGACAGTGTCTATTATGATGCTTCCGCTTGGTCATTGGCCAATTTCTACAACATGAAATACAGTCCGGTCAACAATTTGAACTTGGGTGAAAAAGTCACCTCCACCGAGAATCTGGTGAACACTCAGGCCGTACAAAGGTCGGAGTATGCCTATATCATTGATTATGATGATTACAATGCCGTAGCGGCCCTCAACTATTTACAATCCAAAGGATTGGTACTGTCCTCTGCCTTTAAGCCCTTCACAGTAAAAACCACAGTTGGGAACAAAAGGTTCAACTATGGGGCCTTGGTGGTGCCCGTTAGCCTACAGCAAAAGAAAGATGCAGATAGCGTGTATCAATTGGTCCAAGAGGCACAACAAAAATTTCAGGTCCCCACCTATTCCATCCCTTCGGGCTATAGTGTACAAGGGGTTGATTTGGGTAGTAGGTACATTTCCCCCATAACCAAGCCCAAAGCCGTAATGCTTATTGGACAGGGTACCCGCTCCTACGAAGCCGGTGAGGTCTGGCACCTGTTGGACACGCGTGTACATATGCCCATCACCAAGGTTCCCATGCGGAATTTTGGCGGATTGGATTTGGACAAGTACAATACACTGGTGATGGTCTCCGGCTCATACCATTTTTCGGAAAGCCAATTCAACAAGATCAAGGATTGGGTAAGCAAGGGCAATACGCTTATTACGATAGGGACAGCCTCCGAATGGGCCATTGACAAGAAGTTGGTAACAGAAAAACTGACCAAAAAGGAGAAAGACTCTACGGCTACCGTGGAACGCAAACCTTATGTGGATGCTCCCGAGAACATCGGCAAGGAAAGTGTGGGCGGTGCGATTTTTAAAGTCGACATTGATGTGACCCACCCCTTGGCTTTTGGATATCGGGACACTACCATTCCGGTCTACAAGAACAATTCCGTTTGGTTGGCGCCAAGTAAAAATGCCTACGCCACCGTAGGGAAATATTCCAAGAATCCACATGTGGATGGCTTTATCACGGCCAAGAATATGGAAGAAAACCTAAAACCTTCGGCCTCTTTATTAGTTAGTGAGGTAGGTAGTGGTCGTGTCGTATTGTTTGCGGACAACCCCAATTTCAGGGGATCATGGTATGGCACCAACCGTCTGTTCCTCAACGCATTGTTTTTGGGCGATAAAATTGAAGTTCCAGAATAACCAACACCAGATATCATGAAAAAAATACTTTTCCTTGTACTATCACTCCAATTTCTTTTGGCTACAGGTCAAGAGAGTATGAGTGAAGGACCATTTTCGCAACTTATTATCAGAGGGGTAACCTTGATCAATGGCAACGGTTCACCGCCAAGAGGTCCTATAGACATTGTTGTGGAGAACAATAAAATCGTGAACATTCAGGTAGTAGGCTATCCCGGGGTAAAGATTGATGCTTCCAAAAGACCCAAGCTAAAACCCGGGGGCAAGGAGTTGGATTGTTCCGGCATGTACCTCCTTCCCGGATTTATAGATATGCATGGCCATATTGGTGGCGAGGCCCAAGGTGCAGACTCCGATTATGTGTTCAAACTTTGGATGGCGCACGGTATCACCACCATAAGGGAACCCAGTGGCCGGGGTGTGGACTGGACGCTCGACCTCAAACGGAAAAGTGAAAAGAACCAAATCATCGCTCCACGTATTTACGCTTATACCGGTTTTGGTCAGCAAGGTGGGGATTTCAACCCCTTGAACGGTTCTGCCATAAGTACCCCTGAGCAAGCAAGGAAATGGGTACGTGCCAATGCAGAACGGGGAGCGGATGGCATCAAGTTCTTTGGTGCTCCGCCGGAAATCATGACCGCTGCTTTGGATGAAAACAAAAAATTAGGGTTGCGGTCCGCATGCCACCATGCCCAGACCGACGTGGCCCGTTGGAACGTCCTCAATTCTGCCCGCGCCGGTTTAACCACCATGGAGCATTGGTATGGCCTCCCAGAAGCGCTATTTGAAGATAGAACCGTACAGGATTATCCGTTGGACTATAACTACCAGAATGAGCAGCATCGCTTTGAAGAAGCGGGGAAATTATGGGAACAGGCTGCCAAACCGTATTCCGAGCATTGGAACAAGGTCATGGATGAACTTATCAGCTTGGATTTTACGTTGGTACCCACCTTCAATATCTATGAAGCCAGCAGGGACTTGCATCGGGCAAGAAGGGCCGAATGGCATGAGGACTACACCTTGCCCTCCCTTTGGGAGTTCTATCAACCCAGTATGATCTCCCATGGTTCCTATTGGCACGATTGGGGTACTGAACAGGAGGTGGCGTGGAAACGCAACTACAAGCTCTGGATGACCTTCATCAATGAATATAAGAACCGAGGTGGTCGTGTGGCCACGGGATCGGATTCCGGGTTTATATTCCAGCTGTACGGATTTGCTTATATCCGGGAAATGGAATTGCTCCGTGAAACCGGGTTCCATCCTTTGGAAATCATTCGATCAGCCACGCTGAACGGCGCCGAAGCTTTGGGTGCTGCGGATAAAATAGGCACTGTGGATGTGGGCAAGATGGCCGATTTTGTAATCCTCTCAGAAAATCCCTTACGAAATTTCAAGGTACTCTATGGCACCGGGGCCATTAAACTTACCGAGAATAACGAAGTGGTTCGTGTGGGTGGGGTTACCTATACGGTTAAGGACGGTATCGTCTACGACGCGAAGGCACTTTTACGGGACGTAAAGAAACAAGTACTGCAAGCAAAAGAAAAATTGAACTACAACCTAAAACAACCGGGATCAAAATAGCGTCCATAAACGATTTTGGGATTAAAAATTTAGTATTGGCAGGATAGCGGTATCAACTACTGACGTCCTGCTTTTTTATTGGAACATTTTTTTTCGAAAAGAAAAGACTATTGAAGCAATCACAAAAGCAACGCTTAAAAACAGTGTAAATGGAATAATAATACCCATGATCATGATTAAGCCAATTTAGCCCTGTCCTTTTTAGTTTTGAAAGAAAGCTCTTTTTTAACCCTTGAATTTTTGAACTTGTACAATCTAGCTACTTCAGTTTCACCTTTAGTTTGCTTTTGAATATCGATGTTCAATTCAACTCCTACAGCAACGGTATCAACTTTTACTTCTTTGGAAGTGTCTTGGGCCATAGCTACTGTTCCGATGAAAATTACTGCGATGATGGTTAAAATTGTTTTCATGATTTGGGTTTTTATTACGAAGTAAAGCTACCCTCACATGGCACCTGAAGCAGATTTCCGTCGCCAAACCCCCCTTTTTTTTCGGTGTAAAAACTTTTCTTGGACAAAGTGTTTTTTATCGTCGATGAACGTTTTTGGGTCAAAAAACAGCACACCGAACGGGTGTGCATTTCATCGATCATTTCAAAGGCCGAATCTCTATAAGCCCTTGTAAACAAAGGGATTATTTGTAGGAAAAGAAATACAGAAATGTAATCCGGAGTGGTAAAAAACCTACAAAAATGACTTCCGACACGAATGTGAAAGAGTCACAGGAGAATGTTCAAAAATCTCCAATTAACACTTTTTAACACACCTCGTCGTAATAGTTGCTATCTTATCCCTACTAAGCAAAAAAAAACACCATGAAAATCGTAAAGATTCCTTTTTTGGTTTTGCTTCTTTTGGTTTCCACAAGCTGCCAGTCCAAGACCAAATCCAACAAGCAAGAACCCACTCAAAAAGAACAAAAAGAGAGTTTTGAACTATTAGGGCTTTTTTCAGAGGAACTTCAAAACTATGAGACCGCCTATTTTGCCAGCGGATGCTTTTGGTGTGTGGAAGCTATTTTTGAAAGTGTAAAAGGGGTCAAAGAAGTCTATTCCGGATATTCGGGTGGTAAGAAAAAGAACCCTACCTACGAGCAAGTCGGCCGAGGGCTTACCAAACATGCCGAAGCCGTTGAGGTATTTTATGATCCCAATGTGGTATCCTTTACTGAATTGGTCCAGGTTTTCTTCGGATCACATGACCCAACTACCCTAAATCGACAAGGACCTGACCGAGGCGCACAATATCGGTCCATTGCGTTCTATAAAAATGACACCGAGAAAAAAATCATTGAGGACTACATTGCCAAGCTGGAGGCGGCAAATGTATTTGGAAAACCCATAGTTACCGAAGTAAAGGCATTTGATAAATTCTATAGGGCCGAGGATTACCATCAGGACTACGAGAAAAATCATCCCAATAATCCATATGTACAACAAGTGTCCATTCCCCGATTGAATCGGTTCAAGGCAAAATTTAAATCCTATTTAAAGGAAGACGCCCATTAAGTGGTGCCTTTGATAAAGAAGTAAGAGATGGCCTAAAAAGGAAATGCTGACAGGTAGAAGAGTTGAGTGGTTCCTTACGGCCTAGAGAGGAAAGTAGGTTCTTATTGCTTTAAGACAACATCACTGTACCTTGAATTGATGGTGATGGATTTATCATCCGATTTGCTGATATAATACCCCTTGTGTATTTGCGCATTATGGTTTTTTGAGGTTTCCAACACCATGGTTTTGGGGTACGTAAATTCCGAAGCGGTCCCGTTCACATAAATCGCAAATGGTACTGAAGGCATTTTAAATTCAACCTCTGCGTTCTCTACCGAAACATCCAGGTTCGTGAAACTGTCAGATACGGCATCAATACTAAGTGCTCCCAGGGTACTGTTCACCAAGGCCTTTCCTTTCAAACGCCCAATGATCACATTGGACGATACGGAGTTCAGTTGCAGCTCCTTGACCTCGTTCAAGTTTACATTCTCAGCAAAATCCGTTTGCAGTTGGCCATAGTTCCATTGCTGCACCACAATGGGCGAATAGGAAGCCTTGATGCTGGTCTTATGACCATCAATGGTAGAGGCAAGCAAGCTTGCGTAGGACAAGCTTGCGTTGATATTTTTGGTATTTGCGGCCAATTTTACCTCTCCATGCCGAACATCCATTTTAAGTTTGATGTATTTGGGCATTTTGATCTTGATGCTTTTTTTTACCTTATACTCCTTGTGTTCACCATCTTTTGAAGAAAAATAAAACACATTGGGACCATCGTTATGGATGCGCATTACCCTTTCATTCTCGCGTCTTATTTCTTCCCGTTGGTTTCTCATCTCCTCCCGCTGGGCCTTTACTTCCTGTCTAATCTCCACACGGAGCTGTTCACGATCTTTCATAAGCTGCTTACGGTCCTCTTGCATCTGCTTTCGCATTTCCTCCCTTTCCTTGGCCCGATCCTTCAATTGATCGCTCCACTCCTCAAAGCGTTTCTTGTATTCCTTGTCGAAATTCTTGTCAAAGTCCTTTTTCCACTCCTTCAAATATTTGTCCCCATCCTTTTTATAGGCATCATAATCAAACTCCATAAAAGGCATCGGGGGCATTGGAGGCAGTTCTGGAATGACCACTATCTCGGGAATTTCCGGTATCTCGGGAATTTCAACCTCAGCCAAGATATGTTCCACGGAGGGTACATCGGGAACAACAAAGTTAAAATTGTTGAAATCGTATGCCATGGGACCAAAGCTATTCCCTTGGGTATGCACTTCAATTTCTTTACTGTTGCCCATGATCTTGATCAGATCCTTCTCAAAATACGATGACGCCTCCTCGTCCGTGGCTCCTTCCAGTTCAACCACGGCGGTGACTTCCACCTGGTCCTTGTCCCAGGTTTCAAACTCAATGTCCGCATAACTGGTATTGAGGTTGATGACGGCCTCCTTATCCACATTGAAGGTCTCCTTGTACGTTTTCGATTTCTCCTGTGCCCGGATGGCGGTACCCGCCATCACAAAGAGCATCAGACTAAACCATATTTGATGATTCCTGTTCATTTTTTGATGATTTTAATTGATTTAACTTTGATTTTAATCGCTGCAACAACTGCAACCGCAATTGAAGATTTTTCACCAAGGCACCAATGGTCTGGTCATTGGGACCCATTTCGTTAAGCTCCTTGTTCAATAATCTGTATTCGGCATCCAGTTCGGCCAAACGCCCCATATAGCTGTCCAGCACCTCCTTATTCTCCGAATCGAATTCCAGATCCGAAAGTTCGAGATTGATATTGGTGAGGTAATAACTCTCTACTTTCTTCAAATCTGGGGACAGGTCGCCCAAAGAAAAGGGTTGTTGGGTCTTGGTCTCGTTTTCCACCACGGGGTTCTTGACAGGGAGCACCTCTTGTTCCCTTGACAAAAAGAAAACGGCAATCCCCAAGGCAACCACTACCGAAGCCGCCACCCGCATCCAGAACAACTGAATGGATTTCCTTTGGGGAGAAGTTGGAAGCTCTTTCTCCAATTTGGACAGAAACCGGGCCTCATGCCCTTCTTTCATGCTGTGTGCCCTTTCCCGCTCTTTGGCGAACATTTCCTTAAGATCCTGTGCCATAAGCCATATTTTTTAAAGTTTCTTTTAATTGTGCCTTTCCCCGAAGCAATCGGGTCCTTGATGCCGAATCCGAGATATCCAATATTTCGGCAATCTCTCCATGATCATATCCTTCTACCAAATAGAGCTGCACCACGTACTGGTATTTGGGAGGCAGCTCCTCAATGGCCTTTTTTACCTCTTCCATGGAAATTCCATCATCCACCTTCCAATCATCCTCTTCCGCTACCTGCATGTAATTCTCGTTCAACTCAACAGTCCTTTGGTGTTTCGACTTTAAAAAGTCTATGCTCCCGTTCACCACTATCCGCTTTAACCAAGCTCCGAACGTTACCTCACCCTTAAATTGATCTATCCGTTCAAATGCCTTGATAAAGGATTCCTGGAGCACATCCTCCGCATCATCCGGATTCTTCAGGAAGCGCATGGCCACCCCGTACATGCCATTGCAATACTGGCGGTACAGTTTTATCTGGGCCTTGCGGTCGTTGGCCTTGCATCTTTCAACCAGATCAATTTGAAACACGGTCGGTTTTATGTTTGGTTAATTTGTTGTTCTCTGTAAGGACGATGGAAAAAAAGTAACGTTGCAAAATAGCCTTCTTTTGGCGGTTTTTTAACAAAAAAATCCCGTTGAGCGCTCAACGGGATTCCTTTCAATGTGTATAAATTCAACTCTTACTCGTCCATAAGAAGGTTCAAGTGTACGGTAATATTGTCCCGTGTGGCCTTGCTGTACGGGCAAATCTCATGGGCTGCATTGATCAAGGTCTCCCCCATTTGCTTATCCACGGTTGGAAGATAGGAATCCAAGGTGGCTTCCAAATAAAAACCATCTTCTTCCTTATTGAACTCGATGGTAGCGGTAACACTATAATCGCCCAAATCCTCAATATGGTGCTCCTTGGCCACAGCCTCCAAAGCCCCTGCAAAGCAAGTGGAATATGCCGCAGCGAAAAGCTCCTCCGGATTGGTGGATGCCGCATTGGGTTTTCCCTTGGAATTGGGCATGCTGATATCAAAATCGATCACACCGTCCTCACTCTGCACATGCCCTGACCGTCCCCCTGTGTTGGTAGCCTTACTCTCAAAAATAGTTTTCATCTGTAAAAAGTTTATTAAGTTCCTAAAATGGATGGGGCAATGCCCATTTCCATATTTATATGAGAAGGTAACATTTGTAGACGGATGTCCCTAATTACAGTTATTAAATTTGTGTGAAATAGTATGGATTCTGCCTATTCGGAAGCAGTTGCCACAATCAAACCCAATACGGGATAACCCGCAAAAACTTTATACCTTAGTGGTCCGACTCCATTACAAAACATCTTGGCCCACAAAAAAAATACAACTCCCGGCACCATTTCCAAAATCCAGGAACTACGGAAACAGGAAATTTCCACGGACACCTTGACCCAAGGCATCTTTGAAGGAAACAAAGCGCTATTGGCCAAAGCAATTACCTTGCTGGAGAGTACCAATCCCGTGCATTTTGAAAAGGCCAACACTGTTATAGAAAAGTGCCTCACCCGACCGAATTCCAGCATCCGTCTGGGAATTACCGGTGTTCCGGGGGTAGGAAAAAGTTCATTCATTGAAGCTTTGGGCACCTTATTGACCTCAAAAGGAAAAAAGGTGGCCGTTTTGGCGGTAGACCCTACAAGTTCCTTGAGCAAAGGCAGCATTCTTGGGGACAAGACCCGAATGCAATCCCTTTCCAAGGACCCCAATGCCTTTATCAGGCCCTCCCCTTCAGGCAGTTCTTTGGGTGGAGTGGCCCAAAAGACCCGGGAAAGTATCATCTTGTGCGAAGCAGCTGGATACGATGTTATTTTGGTGGAAACCGTTGGTGTGGGACAAAGTGAAATTGCGGTACACAGCATGGTGGATTTCTTTTTGCTCTTGAAACTATCCGGAGCGGGTGATGAACTGCAGGGCATTAAACGGGGCATCATGGAAATGGCGGATGCCATTGCCATCAACAAGGCCGATGGCGATAATTTGGAGCGGGCCAAACTGGCTGCCACTGAATTTTCAAGGGCCCTCCACCTCTATCCACCCAAAGCCAATGGATGGGTTCCGAAGGTTTTTAAATGCTCTGCTACCGAGAATAAAGGTATTCAGGAGATATGGAACATGATTGAAGATTTTGTGGGACAGAATCGGAAAAATGGCCATTTTATCAAAAATCGACAGCTGCAGAACCGAAATTGGTTCCTTCAAACCGTTGATGAGCTGATCAAACAATTTTTTCATCAAAAAGAATCGTTCAACAAGGCCCAGAAAAAAATGCTGAAGGCCATTGACGAGAATAAAATCTCCCCCTTTTATGCCGCAAAGGTCCTATTGGAAGATATTACCAAGGAACTTTAAATAAAAGCAATAAATTTGCACAGATTTCAAAACGAATGAACACTGTCACCGATTCCCTTTTATCCATAGTAGTCCCGTTGTACAATGAAGAGGACAATGTAGTTCTTCTCACCCAAAAGATTCATGAGAGTCTTGAAGGATATAACTACCAAATTGTCTATGTGGACGATTTTTCAACGGACAAGACCCGTATAAAGGTCAAAGAAATGGATGACTCCAAAGTCCACTTGATCGAGTTGAAAAAGAACTACGGACAAAGTTTGGCCTTGGCCGCCGGTATTGACTATGCCGAAGGGGAATACATCATCACCATGGATGGGGACCTTCAAAATGACCCTTCCGACATTCCCCAAATGTTGACATATGCCGTAAGTGGGGAGTACGACGTGGTCACGGGCATCCGTCAGAAAAGAAAGGATTCCCTCATTAAAAAGATTCCTTCCAAAATTGCCAATTTCTTAGTTCGGAGGGTAACCAAACTCGATATTAAAGACAATGGCTGCGCCCTAAAAGTCTTCACCAAGGATATTGCCAAAGGACTCAACCTATATGGTGAAATGCACCGTTTTATCACACTTTTGGCACATTTGGAAGGCGCCCAGATAAAGCAAGTTCCCGTAAAGCACCATGCCCGCCATGCCGGAGTTTCCAAATATGGGTTGGAACGTGTATTCAAGGTTGTGGCCGATATGATGTTGCTGCTCTTTATCCGAAAATATTTTCAACGGCCCATTCACCTCTTTGGAATTTTTGGCGTGTTGCTGATCATCCTCGGTATCTTCATCAACCTATATCTGCTTATCGTAAAGCTTGGTTTTGGTGAGGATATAGGTAGTAGACCCTTGCTCATTTTTGGGATGATGTTCATTTTAGGGGGCATTCAACTCTTCACCATTGGTATTGTGATGGAGCTATTGATCCGCACCTATTACGAATCCCAACAGAAACGACCCTATCGCATCAAAAAAATCTCTATCGGTGACGGAAAAGCTGCGTAAAAAACTCATTACGGCACTGAAATTCATCATCAGTGCGGTATTGATTTACTTTATTTTCACCAAAATAGACCTCAAGGACGTTCTGCAGACTTTAAAAAAGAGCGACCCCATCTATCTGGTTTTGGCCATTCTTTTATTTATCCTTTCAAAAGTATTGGCCGCTTTTAGGCTACAGCTCTACTTCCATCAGATTGGGGCAAAGATTACCCAGTTGGCCAACTTAAAGTTATATCTATTGGGCATGTTCTATAACCTGTTTCTCCCCGGTGGAATTGGTGGGGATGCCTACAAAGGCTACGTGGTTCAGAAAGAATACAAACCTGGGACAAAGAAAGTGGTCTCTGTGCTGTTGGTAGACCGGTTGAGCGGCATGCTGCTGTTGTTTGTCTATGCCTGTACCTTGGCGCTCCTATCGTCCAATGTTTTTTTTAATGGATTGAGTGGACTCGTTGCTTTGGGCATTCCAACCAGTATTATTATGTTTTGGTGGATTAACAAACGCTTTTTCATTTCTGGATTTCCTGTGTTTTGGAAATCTTTGGGCTATTCGGCCCTGGTGCAATTGACCCAGTTGGTTTGCGTATTGTGTATATTGAAATCGTTGTCCATTGGATTGGATATTGTGGAATACCTTTTTGTCTTTCTGGTTTCTTCCATTGTATCGGTGATTCCATTGACCATTGGTGGAATAGGAAGTAGGGAGATCACCTTTTTATATGGTGCGGAGTGGTTAGGTTTGAATGCCAGTACTTCCATTGGCATCAGTTTTACTTTTTTCCTGATTACGGCCTTGGTTTCCCTTATGGGAATGTATTACCACTTTAAAAAGCCGGAATTGGAAACCGTTTCCTAATCCAAATGCACCAAATGCATTCGATTCAATTTCTTCTGACGGGTGTTGGGGTTCAAGAATTTAATCTGAAGGCGGGTAATCCGAAATTGGTCCACTGTAATCTGCTCGTGCCAATGGTAGTTATCATTCTGAAGTTTTTCCAGTTCACTGTCCGTGGCATAGACCCAAATGTCATGCTTGTCCGCCAAATCCGATAAGGAAACAATCTTGACGGGCTTCTTGTTATAAAAATCCAAGGCCCAGGTATGCCCTTCCGTAATCTTATAGATTTTGTCAACAGGAATGTTGTTCTCCGCAACTTTCCCTGCCATAGTGGAACCTCCTTGGTATTGAAGTAGGCGGGGATAAAAATGGGTGTTGAGCAATCCATTCAGTAAGAGTGAGCTACAAACCGAAATGGTCAAAATCCTAAGGTAAGGTGCCTCTCGCTTCAAACAATAGTAGATAATACCCGAAAGCGCTGCCAACAACACCAAATAGCCGTACCAATGCTCCAGTTTGAACACATAAAAGCAAACCAAAACGGTAAAAACAAAAACAAAACTCAAGATGAAATACTGTACTATCACCAATACTTTAGCCACCTTTTCCTTTTGTTCATGATGGATTCGATACAGATACCCAGCTGAAAGCACCGCATACAAAGGCATGAGTATGTTCATGTAATGCGGCAGCTTAAACTGAGCAAAACTGATCAGAAAGAAAAGAATGGTGATGCTGCCAAAAGTTAGGAACTCCAATTGTGGCTTGTAGGCAAACTTGGTTTCCCAAAATGTTTTGAGCTTTGTCCAGTAGGCTATCAAGGCCAAGACGGTCCAAGGCAGAAATACCCATAAAAAAGTATGGAAGAAGAAAAAGAAATCGCTGCTGTTCTTGCCTACGCCTTCGCCACTCATCCGTTCAAAACTCTGTTCCCAAAAAATAAAAAAGATACCGCTACGGTGGTCCTTGCCTCGAATGACCTTTTCCGGGTGCAGATCAAATTGGTGGTAATAGGCATACAGCATGGGGGTTATGGTGAGTCCAAAGACCACCAAAGCCACCAACACTTTCCAGTTGAGCAATCGCATCCATTTTCGGGTATAGGCCAAATGGCAAAGTACCGAAACCCCAATGACCACTAGGGCAATCTGGCCTTTGGTTGAAAAAGCCATTCCGGCTCCAAAAGCACCCAGCATGATACCCTTAAGGGTATTTTTCTCTATATAGGTGACCAACTGCCAAATGGAAAAAATGGTAAATCCGGTCAAAACTGCATCGGTACGCACATCGATATTGGCCAATACAATGGTTTGGGCTGTCATAAAAATAAGGGCGGCGAATCGACCCACATCCTTGTTGTATAGCAATTTTCCCAAACCATGGCAGCTATAGGCCCCCAGTAGGGTCGCCAAAATCCCGGGGATTCTGTAGGCCCAGTCGTGAATCCCAAAAATTTTATAGGAAAGTGCCGCCAACCAGTAGTGCATATGCGGCTTGTCCAAATATTCTTCAGGTCCCTTGAAGAGGCTCAAAAAATCATTTTCTTGCACCATCCGCATGGCCATGACGGCAAACTGTGCAGAATCGTTCTCGAAAAGGGTCACGAACATTCCAGCGATATAGACCAGAACTATCAGAGTGAGTAAAAACCAGTATCTGGTCGTTGAAATCATGTCCCTATTTTTTGGAATGCAAATATAGCCAACTTGGCAAACAACCATCCGAACAACAGACCTACAAGAGCCCCTGTGAGCACATCCAAGGGGAAATGTACCCCAATGTAAATTCGGCTATAGGCCACCAAACAGGCCCATATCATAAGGATGAATCCCATATATCTCACCTTCCCACAGAAAAGGACCGCGAAAAAAGTGGCCGGCCCAAAAGAATTGGCGGCATGGGCGGAAAAATAACCAAATTGCCCCCCGCAATAACTTTTCACCAAACGCATGATTCCACTGATCTCTGGATCGTGGCAAGGTCGTAATCGGCCAACACCGTATTTAAAAAAATTGGATAGTTGGTCCGTGCAGGTAATCAACAAGGCCACACTCACCAGAATGATGCCGGTCTTTTTCCATCCAAAATTTTTATAGGAGAGATAAAGCAGCAACACATACAGGGGGGATGAATTCCTAGTCTTGGTCATGAACATCCAAAAACCGTCCCAAGTGGGGGTCCCCAATCCGTTGAGGAAGAGAAAAAGGTCTTTATCGTATTGCAGCAGTTGGTCCAGCATTACGCATCGTATCGGGAAACTTCGCGATCGTAGAATGCCGTGGCCGCCTCAATTAGGCCCTCCGCCTCGTCGGCGAGTTCTGCCTCATCCTCTTTGGAGAATTCCTCCATCCATTCCACTTCATCATCTTCCAAGTTGATGATAAACCGTGGATACTCGGTATGGACGATAAATATCGCATCGGGATGATCGGTGTTATCCGCTAAAAGAAATTTGGGCAATTCCATAGTATTTTAATTTAAAATTCGGCCTATAAAAACCAAATCAGTCCTGTATCAATTTTTTGGTCAAATAGATGAATCGAATATACAACAATACCGCCGATGCTGTAAGCCCGGACAGCAATCCTATCCAAATCCCGGTGCTTTTCAAATGGGTATGCAGACCCAAGTAATAGCAAACGGGAAATCCGATCAACCAATAGGCCACAAAGGTAATCAAGGTAGGGACCTTTACATCCTGAAGTCCCCTAAGAGCACCCAAGACCACCACCTGCAATCCATCGGATATTTGAAAAAATGCGGCCACCAACAATAACTTGGCTGCGATGACGATCACTTCGGTATTATCCATTTGATTGACAAGGTCGTCCACATCCAAATAAATGGTAGGGAACCAATGTCTCCCGATCAAAAAGAGAGCGGCAAAAACAATTTCCAACAATAGGGTGAGGAAAAAAATGGATTCGGCAATTCTTTTGAGTTCCTTAAAGTTTTGCAGTCCTTTTTGATTGCCCACACGGACCATGGCCGCCACACTGAGTCCCATTCCCACCATAAAGGTCATACTACTCAAGTTCAATGCTATTTGATTAGCAGCTTGGGCATTTTTGCCCAACACCCCACTCAACCAAATGGCTGCGGTAAATATGGCCACCTCAAAGAACATCTGCATGGCCGAAGGAAATCCAAGACTGATGATCTTGTTCATCACCTTCTTCTCTATCACCTTAAAATTGAACCCGGTCACGTAGGGCTGGAACTTTTCTTTTCTTTTCAGCAGAAACCAGATGTATCCCACCATGATAAATCGTGAGGCCAAGGTACCAATGGCAGCTCCAACAATCCCCAATTTTGGAAAGCCCAACGAACCAAAAATCAATAGATAATTGATGGAGATGTTCACCACATTGGCCAAAATAGTAGCGTACATGGGATATTTGGTCTGGGACAATCCTTCCGAGAACTGTTTAAACGCCTGAAACATGACCAAGGGAACCAAAGAGAAGGCCACCAACTCCAAATAAGGTATGGCCAATTCCACCACTTCCGGGGGTTGTTTCATGGAATGTAATAGGGGTTTGCAGAGCAATATGATTCCAAAAAGGGACAGTCCCAACAAGGTACAAAGTACTAATCCGTGTTTGAGGGCACTTTTACCATCAGCCTGATTTTTGGCTCCATCGGCCTCGGCCACCAAAGGGGTAATCGCTGTTGAAAAACCAATGCCCAAAGACATGGCTATAAACACAAAACTGTTCCCCAATGACACGGCTGCCAGCTCAGCGGTTCCCAACTGCCCTACCATAATGTTGTCCGCGAAGGCCACAAACGTATGCCCCAACATCCCTAAAATTACGGGATAGGAAAGCTTAAGGTTGTATTTAAATTCCTTGGTGTACCGTTGAAACATGGTCATGACAATTGGAACCGACAAATATAGAACCTTCGGCACGGTTGACCGAATTAAAAAAATGATAAATCTCTAGAAAAAATCTTTAAAACGCCTCTTCCAAAATGGACTGCATCTCTGGGAAATTCTCATCGGTATCTCCATACTTTTGGCGTTCCTCCACTATGGCTTTTTTCATTTCCGATATGATATCGGCATACTTGGGGTCCCCATACGCGTTGTGGAGTTCTTTGGGGTCATTTTCCAAATCATAAAACTCCCATTGGGGCTCCGTAGGTTCGGAAGATGCTCCACTCATGCCCAGTCCCTGTCCATAGAAAAAAGCAAGCTTGTACTGATGGTTCCTTACCCCAAAATGGGCCGGTCTTTTCGGCTCGTGCAACCAGTACCGGTAGTACATTTGCTTTCTCCAATCGGCCGGTGTGTTACCGTTCAAGATTTCCCGAAAACTTCTCCCCTGCATGTAAGATGGCTTTTCTATTCCGGCATAATCGGCCAAAAGAGCTGGGAAATCAATGTTCAGGATAATATCATCTATACGCTGCCCTCCTTTGATTTCTTTGGGATAACGGATTACAAAAGGCATTCTTAGGGATTCCTCGTAGATCAACCTTTTATCAAAAAAGCCATGTTCGCCCAAAAAATAGCCTTGATCGGCCGTATATACGACCACGGTATTATCAGCCAAACCTTCTTCCTCCAAAAAATCGAGCAGCCTCCCTATGTTGTCATCAATGGCAGCACCGCTACGCATAAAATCCTTGACCAATTTTTGGTAAATTTTCTTGCGCTTCTGAACACTGTCCAAACCATCCAACGGATAAGGCAACCCCGGATAGTAGGTCCAGAATTCTTCCGGCCTTTCGGTTGCAGCCTGCCAACGATCGGCCAAGCGCTCCAAAATTTGTCCATTGAATGTCCTTCCCGTGGTTTCTGGACCAAAATCCAATAGGGACTCCGGTTCCGGAATTTCTTGATCCACATATAAATCCGCAAATCGTTCCGGATAATCAAAAGGCTCATGTGTGGCCTTAAAATGAGTGAACATCAAAAAGGGTTTCTCGGTATCCCGGTTTTTGAGGTGTTCAATGGTCAGGTCGGTGATGACATCGGTGGAAAAGCCTTCGTATTGTTTGCCTTGGGTTCCATCAGAACCATCCACCCAATTTTCCTTGGTCTTTAAAATAGGATTCACATAAACTCCCTGTCCCGGCAAAACCTCAAAATGGTCAAAGCCTTCGGGCTGTCTGTACAAGTGCCATTTCCCTATCACCGCGGTTTGATACCCAGCCTCACCAAAGGTTTTTGCCACATTGGGGTGACCCACGGGAAGCGGTTCCCTTAAGGTGTACACTTGATTCAGGTTACTATACTGTCCTGTGAGAATGGTGGCCCGGCTTGGGCTGCAGATGGAGTTGGTACAAAAGGCGTTGTTGAGCACCGCACCTTCCTTGGCCAACCGTTCAATATTGTTGTTCTGTACATAATCTTCCAAGATTCCACCATAAATCCCCCAAGCTTGTGAGGTATGGTCATCGGAAAGAATAAAGAGAATATTGGGCTTTTCGTCCGTTTTGGGTTCTTCCTTGGTCTTGCAGCTCCATGCCATTGCCACCAAAAGAAGTAGCATTGACAGATTTTGTACTCGGTTGAATTGTATCATACTTATTGAACTTTTTGCATTTTCTTGGCTTCTTCCCAATACACATCCATTTCGGCCAAGGTCATTTCCCTTAAGGTCTTTCCGAGCTCTTTGGCCTTTCCCTCCAAATACTGGAAGCGATCTATAAATTTTTTATTGGTCCGTTCCAGGGCATTTTCCGGATTCACTCCCAAAAAACGGGCATAATTGACCATGGAAAAGAATACATCCCCAAATTCGGATTCCATTTGGTCGGCATTATTGGATTTGATTTCCTCCTGCAGTTCACCCAGTTCCTCCTGTAATTTTTCAAATACCTGTTCCGGATGTTCCCAATCGAATCCTACCCCGGCCACTTTTTCTTGAATCCTATTGGCCTTGACCAAAGCCGGAAGGCTGTTGGGGACCCCTTCAAGCACACTTTTTTTTCCTTCCTTGAGTTTGATGTTCTCCCAGTTCTGCTTTACCTCTTCTTCGTTTTCCACCTTAACATCGCCATAAATATGCGGATGGCGGTTGATTAATTTTTCGCAGATGCCATGAGCCACATCGGCCATATCAAAATCTTGGGTCTCCGAACCAATTTTGGCATAAAATACAATGTGCAGCAACAAATCCCCCAATTCTTTTTTGACTTCTTCCAAGTCATTGTCCAAAATGGCATCGCCCAACTCGTAGGTTTCCTCTATGGTAAGATGTCGTAGGGATTCCATGGTCTGCTTTTTATCCCACGGACATTGCTCCCGTAACTCATCCATTATGGTAAGAAGTCGGTCAAACGCCGCCAATTGTTCAGCTCTTGGGTTCATTCCTCTGGTTTTGTCCAAAAATACAAAGACCTTGAAAAGGCGGAGGTGAAATTTATTCCATATTTATAAAGAGTTTACCCATTTTTTCAACATTTATTAAAATAGACAACAAAAACCTAAGGGGGTGCTATGCTGAAAATCGTATTTTTGAAAAAATGGCAAGCATGAAATCATTGTTATGGGTAGGGATGTGTTTCCTAAGCGTAACCATATCGGCACAAGAAATCATCAAACTACCCAAAGATGGCAATCCTCCCGTTGAATGGACCTCCCCAGAAACGGAATACTACTCTGAAATTTGGCAAGCACAAGTCACTACCAATGTCTCGGAACCTACCATGCAGGTATTCCGCCCCAAGGAAGAAACAAATACCGGAACAGCGGTAATCGTGGCTCCCGGAGGTGGATTGTATGCCTTGAGCACTACCACCGAAGGTAGCCAAGTGGCCCAATGGCTCAACGAAAAAGGTATTACTGCTTTTGTCTTAAAGTATAGATTGGTCCCCACAGGCGAGGACGGTGTTGCCGAAATTGAAGAGCTTTCGGCCAATGATCCAGATAAGATAGGGGTTGAAGCTGGAAAAGTGCTCCCCTATTCCATCCAAGATGGCCTAAATGCTGTGGCCCATGTCCGAAAAAATGCTGAATTATATGGAATCAAACCCGACAAAATTGGTTTTATGGGATTTTCTGCTGGTGGAGCGGTCACCGTTGGGGTAGGCTATAACTATACTGAAGAAAGTAGACCCGATTTCTTGGTCCCAATCTACTATTGGTCCTATGTGATGCCGGTCCAGGAACCCAAGGCCGATTCCCCTCCTATGTTCCTTATCTGTGCCTCGGACGACCCCTTGGGCTTGGCCCCGGGCAGCATTGCCCTCTACTCTTCATGGCTGGAGGCCGGCAAGCCTGTAGGGATGCATATGTACAGTAAAGGAGGCCACGGTTTTGGGATGCGGAAACAAGGACTTCCCTCCGATACTTGGATCGAACGGTTTTACGAATGGAGCCTTGCCCAAAATCTTATCAGTACCAATTAAATCACCCTTATGAATAAATTACTCCTACCATTATTATTACTCCCTTTTTTACTGCATGCCCAAGACATCCAACGCTATCAAAAAGAAGTGGAAACCATCCAGAAAAACAATGATTCCATTTGGGATGCCACAAAACCCACCTTGGTCTTCACAGGGAGCTCCAGTGTTCGCATGTGGAAAGATGTACAACAACGGTTTCCGGAATACCAGATCCTAAACAATGGTTTTGGAGGTTCGCAATTTTCCGACCTTCAACACTTTTTGGATGAGTTAATATTGGATTATGACCCTGTAAAGGTGTTCATCTATGAAGGAGACAACGATATCAGTGCCAAAAAAAGGCCAAGGGCCATTCTAAAGCTGTCCGAAGAAATCCTGCATACCCTACAACAGCAGAGGCCACAAATGGAGATTGTACTCATTTCCGCCAAACCCAGCCTATCCCGGTGGCATTTGAGACGCAAGTACAAACGTTTGAACAGAAAACTCAGCAGATTGGCCGCAAAGACCGATGGTGTTGAATTTGTGGATGTATGGACACCCATGCTCAACAACAGAAAAGTAATGGATGACATCTTCATTGAAGATGGATTGCACATGAACAAAAAGGGTTACGACATTTGGCAGCAAACCCTCAAAGATTATATCAACCTTAATACAAACCTTAATTAATTATGATCTCCAGAATTTCAGTAGTTCTTTTGGCTTTGGTTGCCTTGGTTGCCTGTCAGCCAGCAAAGCCGGAAATCAATTTTCCAAAGACCGATTTGGGAGCAGCCCCATTGATTCCCAAACCTGTAAAGACCGTGGCCACGCACAGCGCCTTCGGATTGGACCAAAACACGGCCATTTACACTTCCACGACCGACCCGAAGCTTGAAAAGGTTGGGCAATTTCTTTCCGAAAAAATCAAATGGTCCACTGGGTTGGATCTTGCCGTGAATGCAACGGACGACTCAAAATCCGTGGAACGGTTCATCTACATCAATTTGGCCGATGATGCCAGCTTGGAAACAGAAGAGTCCTATCAATTGGACATTAAAAAAGATTCCATCCTATTGAATGCCAAGACCGCTGCGGGAGCTTTTAGGGGAATACAGACCTTGCGACAGCTCATTCCTGAAAAAAGCAACGATACCTTGACGGACCATGCCCTTTGGCCTATCCCTTCGGGACAAATTGTGGATAGTCCAAAGTTTGAATACCGAGGTGCCATGTTGGATGTGGCCAGACACTTCTTCACTTTGGATGAAGTAAAGAAATACCTCGATATCTTGGCGTATTACAAGTACAACACCCTGCATTTGCACCTGACCGATGACCAAGGATGGCGTTTGGAGATCAAATCCTGGCCCAAATTGACCGAAGTTGGTGGTGAATTTGAAGTGGGTGGCGGTAAAGGTGGTTTTTACACCCAAGAAGAGTACAAGGAGCTTGTGGCCTATGCTGCAGATAGACACATCACCATAGTCCCTGAAGTGGACATGCCGGGACACACCAATGCCGCTTCAGTAAGCTATCCATTCCTTAATGGAAATGGAAAACCTGTCAAAACCTACACTGGTACCCAAGTGGGCTTCAGCACCTTTGATGCCCAAAAAGATACCGTATACAGTTTTCTGGATGATGTAATCGGTGAGATTGTTGAACTGACCCCTGGCCCATACTTCCACATGGGAGGCGATGAAAGCCACGTTACCAAGAAAAGTGATTACATCCTGTTCGTGGAAAAGGTGGAGAAAATCATCCAAAAACACGGTAAAAAAATGGTGGGATGGAACGAAGTGGCCCAAGCCGACATCAGCTCTTCCAGCGTGCTCCAACTTTGGAACGAGGCAAAATATGCCACCAAGGCCGCACAAGATGGTTCCAAAATTATTCTTTCCCCAGCCGAAAAAGCCTATCTGGACATGCAGTATGATTCACTTTCCAAATTTGGATTGCACTGGGCCGCGTATATTCCTGTTGATGAAGCTTACAACTGGAATCCCGAAACTTACATTGAAGGGTTGCCCAGAGAAAGCATTTTGGGTATTGAAGCCCCACTATGGTCCGAGACCATAAGCAATAGTGCCGAAATGGAGTACTTGGCCTTTCCACGCGCCATTGGATATGCCGAATTGGGCTGGTCCCCTGCAGAGCACTGCAACTGGGAGGACTACAGACAGCGCTTGGCGCAGCAGGTAGCGTACCTCAATAAAAAACAAGTAGCTTACTATCCCACCAAACTGGTGGATTGGAAAGAGGAGTAATTATTCTTCTTCACTGGAGGCGACGGCGGATTCTTCCCCTTCGCCTTCAGTTTTTTCTTCCACAAAATCCGTGATGTTGTTATCGGTAAGAAGGTTGTACCACTGGATAATTTTCTTGATATCACTGGCATACACCCTATCTTCATCATAGTTGGGCAGTACACTGAAAAAATATTCCTCCAAATCTATTTTGTCCGCCTTATGGCTAACGGAGGTCTTTTCCCCTCCTTCTTTCTCCTTGATCTTCTGAAAGACTTCCCGTAATGGCATTTCTTCCTCCAAGGTGTAGATGGCAATTTCCGACAAGACACTCACATTGCTCCGCATTCCAACGGTAATACGCTTGCCGTCCAAAAGGGATTCACCCACAAAACCACTTCTGGTCTGGGTCAATAATTTGTAAAGTCCTGGTTTACCACCTATCGATAAAATCTTGTCCAATGCCATTCAAAATAAATTTATGCGCGCAAAAATATGTTTTTATCGCGAACGCCGATTTTTTTAACGTGCTTTTTTGATATTGGGAAATCGCATCTTGTAGTCCACACTGATCTTTCCCTTGGAAATTTTATCCAATCGGTTTTTCAAAAGACGCTTTTTAAGGGATGATAGCTTATCCGTGAACAAAACTCCCTCTATATGATCATATTCATGCTGGATGACCCGGGCTAACAGACCATTGTAGGTTTCCTTATGAGGTTCAAAGTTTTCATCCAAATAGCTAATGGTCACCTCAGGTTTGCGCTTTACATCCTCCCGAATATCAGGAATGCTCAAACAACCTTCATTAAAATCCCATTCGGTTCCGCTTTCTTCTTCAATTTTGGCATTGATGAACACTTTTTTGAAACCTTTCAATTGCTCCTGTTCTTCTTTGCTGAGATCTTCATCATCTGAAAAAGGGGAGGTATCCACCATGAACAAGCGGATGGGCAATCCCACCTGTGGCGCGGCCAACCCAACACCATGGGCATTGTACATGGTCTCCCACATATTGGGGATCAACGTGTCCAATTTGGGGTAGTCTTTTGTAATATCGGTTGCGACCTTACGCAAAACGGGGTCACCGTATGCTACTATGGGTAAAATCATAAATCAGTTTCTGTTAAGGTATGCCTGCAATATTAGCGTGGCACTTATTTCATCAACCAGGCCCTTGTCCTGACGTTTTTTCTTTTTCATTCCACTGTCCAGCATGGATTGAAATGCCATTTTGGAAGTAAATCGTTCATCTTGGCGTTCCACAGGAATATCTGGAAACTGGGCCGTGAGTTTTTGCAAAAAGGCTTGAATCAACCCTTCCGATTCAGAAGGGGTATTATCCATTTGCTTGGGCAATCCCACCACAAACCGTTCCACCGACTCGGTTCCCACGTAATCGATAAGGAACGAAATCAAGTCCTTGGTCTGGACTGTGGTAAGACCCGAGGCTATCAATTGCAGCTCATCCGTAACCGCAACCCCCGTTCTTACTTTCCCATAATCCAACGCCACGATTCTTGCCAAATCAATTTTTTTGGCAAAAATAACCCTAAAAATGTTATGCCCTTAAAATAGGCCTTAATATTCTCGGGAGGGGGTTATCTTTGTCAAAATTTTAAGAAAAAATGACAGATTTAAGGGCACTTATTGAAAAAGCATGGGACAATAGGGAATTGTTGTCTGAGGAAAAAACCCAGAATGCCATCCGCAAGGTGATCAACCTGATTGATTTGGGAGAACTGCGATGTGCGGAACCCACAGAAGATGGTTGGCAAATCAATGAATGGGTAAAAAAAGCAGTGGTCCTTTATTTCCCCATCCAAAAAATGGAGGTGCTCGAAGCTGGCATTTTTGAATACCATGACAAGATTCCATTAAAGAAAGGATATCAGGAAAAGGGAGTCCGTGTGGTTCCCCATGCAGTGGCCAGACACGGCGCCTATATCTCCAAAGGAACCATTCTTATGCCCAGCTACGTTAACATAGGTGCTTATGTGGATGAAGGTACGATGGTAGACACATGGGCCACAGTGGGTAGTTGTGCCCAAATTGGAAAGAACGTCCACTTAAGTGGTGGCGTAGGTATTGGCGGGGTATTGGAACCCTTACAAGCCGCTCCCGTAATTATTGAGGATAATGCCTTTATAGGTTCCCGGTGCATTGTTGTTGAAGGGGTCCGGGTTGAAAAAGAAGCCGTTCTCGGAGCCAATGTGGTCTTGACCGCCTCCACCAAAATCATTGATGTTACCGGAAATGAGCCTGTGGAACTTAAAGGAAGGGTCCCAGCAAGATCCGTGGTCATTCCAGGAAGTTATACCAAGCAATTTCCTGCAGGGGAATACCAAGTGCCTTGTGCCCTGATCATTGGAAAACGAAAGGAAAGTACGGACAAAAAGACCTCACTGAACAATGCGTTACGTGAGCATGATGTAGCTGTATAACAACCTTAACGGGCAATCGCGACTGCCATTCCCAAAAAAACTCCATTGGGTTGTTTTCTTTAGCTTTAAAAAAAAAAAAAAAGAAGCAACCCATTCGGGTTTTCATACTCTATTGTATATAATACAACTATAAAATCAATCAAAAAGTAGGGGATTCTGATGTTCAATTGTTGTAAGAAAAATAAACGGCTGAACAATTTTATGCCTGTTTTTTTGTTATAGTTTTGTATTTACTAAACCGTATGCCATTGAAAATGCCCGAATTGAGTACCCCAAAGCAAAAAATATCAGCGTTGATCATTACCTACAATGAAATGGGTTACATTGAAAAATGTATCGATTCCGTTTCATTTGCTGATGAAATTATCGTTGTTGACTCGTACAGCACCGATGGCACCTACGAGCATTTACTGGCGCATCCCAAAGTAAAGGTCATACAAAACCCTTTTGAGAATTTTACCGCCCAAAAATCATTTACCCTAAAACAGGCAAAAAATGATTGGGTCCTATTTTTGGATGCTGACGAGGTGGTGACCCAAAAATTACAAAACGAAATTACTGCCACCATAAATGACCCTGAAGCTTGCGAAGCCTATTGGTTTTATCGCAAGTTCATGTTCCAAAACACACCTCTTAATTTCAGTGGATGGCAAACAGACAAGAACCATAGACTCTTCAGGAAAAGTAAAGTGCGTTTCACCGACAAAAAATTGGTGCATGAAACGCTGGAAGTGGACGGTTGTTCCGGTATCTTAAAAGAGAAACTTACCCATTATTGCTATAAAGATTACGAAGATTATAAAGGCAAAATGCTTAAGTACGGACAGTTAAAGGCCAAAGAGGACTTTTACAAGGAAAAGCATTTTAACTATGTGCTCATGACCGTGAAGCCCCTTTGGAAATTCTTCAACCACTACATTATTCGATTTGGTTTCTTGGATGGCAAAAAAGGCATCAAAATCTGTTACCTAAACGCCCTTGGGGTATTGGAAAGGTTCCGTGAGCTTAAGCGACTGGAAAAGAAAAACGAATTGGCCTACTATTTGGTGATGCCATAGTACGTCCAAACTGCCTTTTTGGACTTTGTCTCTTTACGAATCAATTGATTTTTAGCAATCGCTTCTGGGGTTTTGTACCCCCTCTTATGGTCCAAATGAACGCAGACCGCACTATATCTAAGCTGTTTTGACCTAATTCCAAAATTGAACAGACGCTCTCCCAATTCCCTGTCCTCACCTCCATATTGCATCCGTTCATCAAAACCGTTCACATTAAGGATATCCTTTTTCCATGCTGAAGAATTATGACCGTTCCAACTGGCATTGGTCGGTGTAATTGTATTCAAAAGCTTTGAAATAAACCCACTTGCAGTCAATTTGTTGTTCTTAAAGGTCTTGGGGATACCCTTTTCCTTCAACCATTGGATATTGAAACAGTTCTGTTTTTCAATATCTTCCAAGGTAATGGCCTTTGAAATATTCATGGGTAGCATATAATACCCCCCAGAAATAAAATAACCTTGCTCTTTGTTAATATAATGCACCTGGACAAAATCTTCCCTGGGGATACAATCTCCATCAGTCATGATAATGTACTCGGCATCGCACACATCAATGGCCTTGTTCAGGATTCGGCATTTCTGGAATCCATCATCTTCTTGCCAAACATGCTTAATGTCGTAGAAGACCTGTTCCCGCATTTCCTCTACCATCTGTTTCGTCTCCGGCCCCGAACCATCATCGGCCACAATAAGCTCAAAACCCTTGTATGTTTGGCAATTGAAACCCCATAGGACTTTTTTCAACCATTCCGGGTTGTTGTAGGTACTAACTATGACGCTTACCTGAATCACTGAATATTGTTTACTTTTGAGTAATTTTACAAAAGTAGTTTTTTGCCATTCATCTCCAATAAATTCCGTCTATTAATCTGACCCGTATGTCCAGAACCTATGTGGGATCCACCATATATCACATTTATCTTGCACTCCTGCATATCCTAAAAGATTCGAGATACGAAACGGAAAACCTAGGGGAAAACTTGCTTTTTTTAGTGGAGAGTACCCCCATGATCGAAACCCTTATCCCCAACCTAAAAAAGCATTTTTTTAGGGACGTCCACATTATATCGGAACGGAAAGACCATGTTTCCGACCTTGGGAAATTCAATTATTCATTTCGAAGGAAACAAAAACTCATTCCTTATCTGGAGTCCAAACACCCTGTTCTTGCCAAGGAAAAACCCTTTATCCAAAATTCCGATATCTATCTATGCGACACCGATTCGTCCAAAAGCTATTTTCTCTACGAGTTTGGCAAAAAGGACCTCAATATGATAGAGGATGGTGCGCGAACCTATAGCCAAAGGCACAGCGGCTTTGAACAATTCATAAAGGCCTACCTCACCAAGACACCCATTGGTGGGGGTTTTGATAAAGAGATAAAGACCATTTTTGCCCAATTCCCTGAAAAATTGCCCCGTCCACTCCCCAAAAAGGCTGTTGAGCTGAACATTAAAAAAGAGGTGGCCAAGCTGGATGAAAAAACCAAACAGGAAATTTTCTCCATTTTTCTTCCTGAAAATGCCTTTGCCATCAAAGGGGACAACAACGCCCTTATCCTGACCCAACCCATATCCGAGGACAAGGTCATAAAGAGCGAGGCCGAAAAAATAGCCATCTACCGGGATGTGATTTCCAAGGTACCTTCGGACATGAATATCATTTTGAAAACCCATCCAAGGGAGACCACCCAATACGAAAACCATTTTAAGGACATTACCGTGTTACCAGCGCTTTTCCCAATAGAAATATTAGGGCTACGTGAAGGTTTTTTCTTTGAGCAGGGCTATACCCTATTTTCCACCGCACTTTCCAATTTGGAAATTGTTAAGCACAGATTTTTTCTGGGCAAGGATTATTTGGATAAATTTACCGTTAAAGCAACCAAGAACCTGATAAAGAACATGGACGTTCATCCATAACATTCAGTTATGTCAAAAAAAAGCATCGGATTCATACCACTACGAAAAAACTCAAAGGGCATCCCTGGCAAGAACAAAAAGAAATTGCTGGGCAGACCCTTGTTCACCTGGGTGTTGACAGAAGCCATCTTCTCAAACCTTGACGAGGTCTATGTCTTTACCGATGACAATGACATCATCGATTACATCTCCCAGCATTTTAAATGGGCACCCAAGGTAAAACCCTTGAAACGCTCCGATGAAAATGCCTCGGATACGGCTTCCACCGAAGCGGCCATGTTGGAATTTTGTGAGTCCGCGCAGATTGATTTTGATGTGTTTTGCCTGTTGCAAGCTACATCTCCCCTCACCAAAAGAAAGGACATCAACGCTGCCTTGGCCAAATTGGACGATGAAGGTTTTGATGCCGTCCTCAGCGTGGTAAATACGCACCGCTTTACTTGGTCCAAAGACGGCAAACCGTTGAACTACGATTTCAAAGCAAGACCAAGACGACAGGATTTTGATGGACTTCTTATTGAAAATGGGGCGGTCTACTGCACCAATAAAGAAGCACTTCTGGAGTCCAAAAACAGGTTGAGTGGTTCCATTGGCCTTATTGAAATGCATGAGGAAACCTTGGTGGAGATTGATTCCGAAACCGACTTTCAGATTATTGAACAATTGCTGATTTCCCATTTCAAATCCAACAAATCTGCACAACGCATCAACCATTTCATTTTGGATGTGGATGGTGTTTTCACGGATGGCAGTGTCACCTTCAACAAAGAAGGGGAATTCTCCAAACGCTTTGACATGCGCGATGGTATGGGGCTGGAAGTGTTGCGCGAGCATGGGGTCAATGTCATGGTCATGACCTCCGAAAATTCCCAAGTAGTGAGTCAGCGTATGAAAAAATTAAAAATAGCGGATACCTTTTTGGGGGTAAAGGACAAATACTCTTTTCTGGAAAACCTTTGTTCCGAAAGAAATATTTCTCCAAAGGAGATTGCCTATATTGGGGACGATGTAAACGATTGGAGCAACATCCTTAGGGCCGGTTGGTCTTTTTGCCCCTCAAACGCTACCAAGCACATCAAGTACCATGTGGATATGGTCTTAAAGAACAAATCTGCACAAGGTGCCATTCGCGAGGCTTGCGAATTTATCATCAACTATAATCTAAGATTCAATGACCTATAAAGAACCCTATATTATTGCCGAAATCGGATGCAACCACAAAGGCGACATGAAAATCGCCAAGGAGTTGATCAATATGGCCAAAATTTTTGGTAATGCCAACGCGGTAAAATTCCAAAAACGGAACAATAAAGAATTGCTCACCGAGGCACAGTACAATGCCCCCCACCCCAATCCCATCAACTCTTACGGGAATACCTATGGGGCGCACCGGGAGTTTTTGGAGTTCGATGTGGACCAACACCAAGAATTGAAGGACTATTGCGAAGAAGTAGGTATTACTTACTCCACTTCGGTTTGGGAAACCACCTCCGCCAAGGAAATTGCTGGATTGAATCCCGACTTTATAAAAATCCCTTCAGCCTGTAACAACAATTTTGAGATGTTGGAATGGCTGTGCGATAATTACCATGGGGAAATCCACATCTCAACAGGAATGACCACCAAGGATGAGATTAAAATCCTTGTGGACTTTTTTGATGAGCGAGGTAGAGGCAAAGACTTGGTCGTCTACAATTGCACCTCGGGCTATCCGGTCCCTTTTGAAGACGTCTGCCTCTTGGATATTCTGACCCTTCAGGAAAAATATGGGGACAAGGTCAAGAGCATTGGATTTTCTGGTCACCACTTGGGAATTGCCATAGATGTTGCCGCCTACACCTTGGGCGCCCATGTCATAGAAAGGCATTTTACCCTAGACCGAACATGGAAAGGAACCGACCATGCCGCTTCTTTGGAACCCATGGGGCTCAGAAAGCTGTGCCGGGACCTAAGGGCCACCCACAAAGCACTGACCTACAAACAAAAAGACATTCTGGATATTGAAAGCGTTCAGCGCGAAAAGTTGAAATACAAAAAATAAATGGGTGCCGATTTTAATGAAGAGCTGCAAAAATGCTTCGAGGTTCTGAAGCAAGGCGGACTGATCCTTTACCCCACCGATACCGTTTGGGGCATTGGTTGCGACGCCACCAACCCTGAAGCCGTCCAGAAAGTATATGCCCTTAAAAACAGGGAAGACAGTAAGGCCCTTATTTGCCTTGTGGCCAATCAGGCCATGTTGGAGCGCCATGTAAAAGAGGTGCCCGAAGTGGCCTATGACATTATGGATTTGGCTACCAAACCCACTACCATCGTATTTGATGAACCCATTGGTGTGGCCCAAAACCTGGTTGCCGAAGACAATACTTTGGCCATACGGGTGGCTTCAGACAAGTTTTGCCAGTACCTTATCAACAAATTTAGAAAGCCCATTGTATCCACATCGGCCAATATCTCTGGAGAACCCACTCCAAAACGGTTCAAGGATATCGGCCCTGAAATTTTAAAAGGAGTGGACTATGTGGTAAATTTGCCGGACGAAAACAAAGATCCTTCCCCATCATCCATTATAAAATTAGGCAATGATGGGCAGGTGAAGGTAATCCGGGAATAAAATGACGCAGGAATTCCATAAAGAGGCCATACAACACCCTATTTTTCAGCTTATCGGAGAAGCTTCCGATGAATTGGGTGTGGATTCCTATGTGATTGGTGGATATGTCCGTGATTACTTTTTGAACCGAAAAACACCCAAGGACATTGATATCGTTGCCGTGGGCAGTGGAATTCAGCTTGCCAAAGCCGTGGCCAAAAAATTAAAGGGAAGACCGGACATATCGGTTTTCAAGAATTTTGGGACGGCCATGATCAAACATAAGGATTTGGAACTGGAGTTTGTGGGCGCAAGGAAAGAAAGTTACCACCGGGATAGCAGAAAACCCATAGTGGAAGATGGCACTTTGGAAGATGACCAAAATCGACGTGATTTCACCATCAATGCCATGGCTTTGGCACTGAACAAAGCTAATTTTGGGCAACTTCTGGACCCTTTTGACGGATTGGCCGATCTGGATAGGGAAATCATCCGAACTCCTTTGGAGCCGGGCATCACTTATTCCGATGATCCCTTGCGGATGATGCGGGCCATTCGGTTTGCCTCCCAACTCCATTTTACCATAGAATTGAAATCGCTCCAAGCCATTTCTGAAAATCAGGAACGCATCAAGATTGTTTCCGGGGAACGCATTGTGGACGAACTTCATAAAATATTGCTCAGTGAAAAGCCATCCGTAGGTCTTTCGTTGCTGCACAAAACGGGACTCTTGTCCATTATACTTCCTGAATTGACGGCTTTACAGGGCATAGAAGAGATTGAAGGGCAGCGGCACAAGGACAATTTTTGGCATACGTTGGAAGTAGTGGACAATATTTCTGAAACCACGGACAACATTTGGTTGCGATGGGCAGCACTTCTGCACGACATTGGAAAGGCGCCCACAAAAAAGTTCCATAAAAAAATCGGATGGACCTTCCATGCCCATGAATTTGTGGGGTCCAAAATGGTTTACAAACTCTTCAAGCGGTTACGGATGCCCTTGAACGAGAAAATGAAATTTGTGCAGAAAATGGTATTGATGAGTTCTAGGCCCATTGTCCTGGCCGAAGACCATGTTACCGATTCTGCGGTACGACGATTGGTATTTGATGCCGGCGATCATGTGGACGACCTCATGACCCTCTGCGAGGCGGATATCACCACCAAAAATCCCAAGAAACAAAGAAGGTACAAGAACAACTTCCAATTGGTCCGTCAAAAAATAGTGGAAGTGGAAGAACGGGACCACGTTCGCAATTTCCAGCCCCCGGTTTCTGGCGAGGAGATCATGAAAACCTTCAATTTAAAGCCCTCAAAGGAAATCGGCATCATCAAAGAGGCCATTAAGGAAGCCATTTTGGAAGGTGAAATTCCCAATGAATATGAGGCCGCTTACCAGTTTATGCTGGAAAAAGGCAAAAAATTGAACTTAAAAGTCCAATCGGAATGAAAACGAACAAAGCTGTTGTGTATTGGTTGTTGACGGGCTGCGCGCTCATTTTTGTGATGGTATTGGTAGGCGGAATTACCCGTCTTACCCATTCCGGGCTTTCCATATCGGATTATAAATTGATCCACGGCACCCTTCCACCCATGAACGAGCAAGCCTGGCAGGAGGCGTTTGACCTATACAAACAGTACCCAGAGTACCAAAAGCTGAATTCCCATTTTGATATCGAAGATTTCAAGGATATTTACTTTTGGGAGTGGTTGCACCGCTTCATTGGAAGGTTTATTGGCATTGTCTTTATTTTACCTTTCCTCTACTTTTTGTTCACTAAAAAACTGGACCGGCCTACCATTAAAAAATGTTTGGTCCTTTTGTTTTTAGGTGGATTTCAAGGTTTTTTGGGTTGGTATATGGTAAAAAGCGGGTTGGTGGACCATCCCGATGTGTCCCATTTCAGGTTGGCATCCCACCTCACCATGGCCTTCCTCACCTTTGCGTTCAGTCTTTGGGTGGCCTTGGACCTGATCTACCCCACTAAAAAAGAAATCAACCGCAACATACGAAACCTCATCCGTGTTGGGTATGTGGTCTTATTGCTCCAAATTATCTGGGGTGCCTTTGTGGCCGGATTGGACGCCGGTTTTATCCACAACCATTGGCCCATGATGAGTGAGGGAAAATTAATGCACGAGACCGTTTACATAGAACATCAGCCTGTAATAAAGAACTTTTTTGAAGGCAAGAGTGGTGTACAATTTGTGCACCGCTACTTGGCTTATATTGTGGTTGGATTTATAGCACTTATCTGGCATAAAACCCGAAAAGTGGAACGTACACCCCTTCAGGAAAAAGGATTGAAATTGTTACTGGCCTTGGTCGGTTTACAATTTGTTCTGGGAGTACTTACGCTAATATATGCGGTTCCCCTGTGGTTGGGCATTGCGCACCAAATCGGAGCATTTTTCCTGTTGGCGGCCATGACCTTTACCCTACATCGGTTCACCAAATAACACCTATTTGTCGTAAATTTGTGCCCACTCTAAAAATTTTTGGATGATTTATAAGATCAGGATTATTCTTGATGCTGAGGAAGATATCTTCAGGGACATTGAAATTGAGGATAACAACACGTTGGAAGAATTCCACAATGCTATAACCCAAGCCTTTGGTTTTGAAGGTGGTGAAATGGCCTCTTTTTATACCTGTGATGAGGAATGGAACCAAGACGAGGAAATCGCCCTGTTCGATATGAGCGAGAACGGTTCCGATGTGCGGTTGATGAACGAAACCGCACTGGATGATGTCATGACCGAAAAGACTCCAAAGATGATCTATGTGTACGATTTTTTCAGCATGTGGACCTTTTTTGTGGAATTGGCGGATATCGTGGACAAAGAAGATGGAAGAATATACCCCAATGTCCTCTTTAGTTTTGGGGAACTCCCGGATTCCCCACCAGAAAAAAAGTTCGAATCCGACCCTGATGCTTCCGTTGATTTTGACAATCTTCTAGACAGTTATGACGACATGGATTTTGACGAAAACTGGAACTAACAACCCCTAACTCCTAATTCCTAATTCCTAACTTAAAAAATGCTAAACCTATATTCCGCCCAAATTGAAAGTATCTCCCTCCACAGAGTAGGCAATAAGAGCAAGAACGAATCCGCCTTTTTGTCCGCGGAGCCTTTTTCATTGAATGATGAAATGGCCGGATTGCTCAAAGAATACTTCTTTAAGCCTTTTCGGGAGAAGGAAGAAAACTATTTTAGGTTCTTCAACGATGTGGATTTGGAGTTCAATGAGGTATACAAATCAGTTGCCGAATTGTTCTTGGATCACGGAACGGCGCACCAAGCCTCCAAAAAAATCACCACACACCTGTTTGAACAATCCAACCACCCCCACATCAAAAGCGGGGAAGTGTATGTAGTGCATTTTTCGGACATGGTCATCGACAATAAAAAGACCGATGCCGTTGGTATTTTTAAAAGTGAGCTGAAGCATGATTTCCTTCAATTCCAAGAAAAGGAACAGAACCTGGAAATTTTGATCCGCCAAGGCATCAACATCAACAAATTGGACAAGGGCTGTATCATTTTCAACATGGAAAAGGAAGAAGGGTTCAAAGTTTTGTCCGTTGATAGTAACCGCTACGATGCCAAATATTGGCTGGAGAACTTTTTGGGTATTGTTCCCTTGACCGATGAAAACTTTTATACCAAAAACTACCTTAAGTTCTGTCAAAACTTCGCCAAGGATGTGGTATTGCCCGCCGAGGACAAACAACAGGAAGTGCTGTTCATGAACCGCGCGGTGAACCACTTTGCCAAGAACGATGCCTTCGAAGAAACCTCTTTTTTAAATGAGGTGATGGAAAACCCGGAATTGATTCCCGAGTTTAAGCATTACAAGGTTGAAAAAGGCCCCAAATACAGCATTGAGGACGTTTCCAATTTTGATATTGCCAACAAGGCTGTATCCGATGCCCGGAAAAAAATCAAGAATGTCATCAATCTGGATACCAACATCCAGATAAAAATGGACTTCATCAATCCGGAATCCGCCCAAAAATTTGTGGAAAAGGGTTGGGACGAGGAACGGCAGATGTACTACTATTTGGTGTATTTCAACAAGGAGCAGAAGAGCTAGAATTTCTTCTCGATGATCTGTTTCATGCTCACATCCTCATAATTTCGTTTGACAAAATCCAACGCAAGGGCCAATACTTCGCCCATGGTTGTGCTTTTTTTGAAATCCATGTCCTTGGTAAGGTCATAGATTTCGAGCTTTAGTTGCTCAATGTTCTCTGGTAACGATATGGTATCCGGCTTAACGGCAGCAATCAACCTACGGATACGGTTTCCTGAACTTAAAATCCGTTTAGCCACAATGGAACGCTCCTCAATTTTATACTGGTCTACCGAATCTTTTTGCAGTTTGGTACGTACCAGTTCCACCATTTTATAATTCTCCTTAAAAAACTGGGGGCGGTACACCTTTAATTTCCCTTCAAAACACTGCTGGTCAAAATCAATGGCCCTGATCTTATAGACCACATGATCAAAATCATGGACCGGGACAATGACATAGTTATAAGAGCGCATATCGCCCAATAACCGAATCATACAACGCTCATTGAACTTCACAAATTCTTTGGCCAATTGGGCCTTCTCGGATTCGGAACATTTGGGCAGCATGTCCTTGATGAAGACATCCCCCGGAATCCCAGCAATATGTTCTTCGATAAGTGTTCCCTTGTAGACCAAAAAGTTAAGATTGTACGGGGAGAGCATATGCTCCAACTCCAAGCCGTATATCCGTGACGCATCGGTCTTCTTTACGTAAAAATAGGTGTAGTTGTCGTTGAGGATGTTCCGCACTTTGATACGGAAAGGTTGGGAATTCCCGAAGGTGCAAAAATCAATGGCATCAACATTCAAGTACTCCAGAATTCGATCACTACCATCCGAATGCAAAATAGAATACACCTGTTTTAAGCTCATATCGATTTCCTGCCGATCAAAATCCGAATAATACACCCTTACCCAAAGTGTGTCTTCCTCGTTGGCATCGTAGACCACCACGGAACCCGAAAAGCGGAGTAAATCATCATAAAAAATGGGGATTTCTATCTTTCTATTGTATTTATGGAGGTAACTATCCAGTTTTTTATGGACCGGATAGGCAGGCTTTTTCTTGGACATCAGTCTTTCCTCGGACATTCTTTTCCTATTTTGTAACAAATTACGCTATACCTCGTCAAGTTACTATAAACTAATCAAAAAACGATTCCATCTTGGAGACTATACTCACCGTAAATCACCTCACCAAAAAATTTGGCCCATTGACCGCGGTCAAAGACCTTTCTTTCACCATAGAGAAAGGTAACGTCTATGGTATTTTGGGACCCAATGGCAGTGGCAAGTCCACCACCTTGGGCATTATTTTGAACGTGGTGAACCGGACTTCCGGTGATTTTAGTTGGTTTGATGGCTCCACCTCTACCCATGAGGCCTTGAAGAAAGTGGGCGCCATTATAGAGCGCCCCAATTTTTACCCGTACATGACCGCTATCCAAAATCTTAAGCTGGTGTGCAAGATCAAGGAGGTGCCCGAAACCAAGATTCAGGAAAAACTGGAATTGGTGGGTCTTTGGGACAGGAAAGACAGTAAATTCAAGACCTATTCCCTTGGAATGAAACAGCGTTTGGCCATTGCTTCTGCGTTGCTCAATGACCCTGAAATCCTTATTCTGGACGAGCCCACCAACGGATTGGACCCCCAAGGCATCCATCAGATACGGGAAATCATTAAAAAAATTGCCGGACAAGGCACTACCATTCTTCTCGCCTCCCATTTGTTGGACGAGGTGGAAAAGGTATGCTCCCACGTGGTCATCCTTCGGAAAGGTGAAAAACTATATTCGGGTCTTGTAGATGGTATGATGGCCAGCCATGGTTTTTTTGAACTTCGCGCTACCGACATGGAACAACTAAAATCCTTTTTGGAACAGCATGCCAGTTTTGGGAAAATCGATAGTTTCAATGGTACCCTCACCGCCTATCTGAAGGAAGAAATGGACGCTGAATCGCTCAACAAAATATTGTTTGAAAAAGGCATAGTGCTTTCCCATCTGGTAAAACGCAAGGAAAGTCTGGAGCAACAATTTTTAAACCTGACCAAGAACAACTAATCCACCAAACGAATGCTACGTCTCCTACAAATAGAATTCATAAAGCTTTGGAACAATAGGGCCAGTAAAGTACTGATCATCTCCTATTTTATCCTATTGACCTCCATTGCGCTGATTGCCGCCATCAAGTTTGACATTGGCCCGGTACAATTCCACTTGGCCGACCAAGGAATTTTTAATTTCCCCTATATCTGGCATTTCAACACCTTTGTGGCCGCGATTTTCAAGCTATTTTTGGCCATAGTCATTGTTTCCATGATGGCCAACGAATACAGCAACAAGACCATCAAACAAAATTTGATAGACGGGTTTTCCAAAAAGGAGTTCCTCATGTCCAAGGTACTTACTGTGATTTCCTTTGCCTTGATTTCAACCGTTTTTGTGTTTGTGGTGTCCTTGATTTTGGGGTTGACTTATTCGGACTACAACGAGTTGTCCATCATTTTTTCGGATTTGGAGTTTCTATTGGCTTTTTTTGTAAAGCTGGTCGGTTTTTTCTCTTTCTGTCTCTTTTTGGGCATTTTGGTAAAACGATCGGCCTTCGCCCTTGGATTCCTGATTCTATGGACCATATTGGAGCAGGTCGTCTTTGGCCTACTGGGTTGGAAGGTCATGAGTTGGCCCGCCGCCAAACGGGTCAAGGATTTCTTTCCTTTGGAATCCATGATGAATTTGATCAAGGAACCTGGATCTAGGCTTTCCGCAGTACAGAATATTGGAGACCAGATTGGGGAAAACCTTCGGTTTGATTACCACACCTACTGGTACGAGTTTTTGATTGTTATCTGTTGGACGGCCATATTCATCTATTTGTCCTACCTACTACTCAAAAAGCGTGATTTGTAGTATCTTATGATGATTTAATCATCTTGGATGTTAAAAAAAGTACTCTTTTTTTTCACCTTTTCCTTCATGGTCTTTGCTCAAGCACAGGTATGTCCCAACTTGGTCAGTCCCGCTGAAGGTTCCTCCAATGTCCCTGTGGATACGGCCATCAGTTGGCAACCTGATGAGGATGCACAGGCCTATATTGTTTCCTTGGGAACCACTCCGGGAGGCACCGACCTCTTGGCTCCTCAATTTTCCGGAGGAACGTCCTACACCCCTCCGTTGGGGCTACCGGAGGATACGGACATTTATGTGACCATTACCTTATTCTTTTTTGACCAACCCAACATCACCTGCCCAAGTAGGCAATTTAGAACCGGGCTATTGACCTCGGCTCCTACTTGTACCCAATTGACCAATCCTTTGGATATGGCCGTCAATATAAACCCCTCCACTAATATCTCATGGGCCTATGTGTCAGGAGCCACTGGGTACCGTATAAGTTTGGGCACTACGGCTGGAGGCACAGATATTTTAAACAATTTTGACGCGGGAAATACGTTGACCTTCAACCCCATTGATGACCTCCCCCCGGAACAGACCATATACGTCACCATAACACCCTATAATAGAATTGGGCAAGCCATAGGCTGCTCTTCCCAACAATTTACCACCAGTGCCGTTTCTGAATTGCCCAACTGTACCAGCATGATCTATCCTCCCAACGGCGAGATCAACGTACCGCTTACACCTTTGCTGCAATGGAATGAAGTTTCAGATGCCATAGGGTATCGGGTAACTATTGGGTCATCTCCCAACCAAAGCGATATTTTGGACAATGCCACATTTTATACCAATTCCACGCTGGTAATTGACTTTGAGCCCAACAACACTTTTTTTATCAGAGTGACTCCTTTCAACGATGCCGGTGAAGCCGTGGGCTGCATTCAGGAAAGCTTTACCACCTTATTGGGGTGTGGGCCCTATTTGGATATAGACTCGGGGGAATTTGTAACCCTCAACCCAAAAATCAATTTCCCGGAAACCGTATCCTTTTGCGAAGACCAAGCTCCCTTATCCATTTCCTCAAGTGATGACGCAGATGGTTTTCGATGGTTTCAAGTTGATCAATTTGGCCAAGAAACCTTAATTTCCGAAACAAGGGAAGCCTCCATTCTAGAAGAAGGAACCTATAGATATGAGGCCTACACATTGGTTTCCCAAAACGGCAATGAGATAGAATGTCCAACAAGCATGGAATTCAATGTTGTCTCTTCCGAAACTCCGACCATTGACCGTTTGGACTTTGTTGAGAACACAAGTTCGCTCCAAGTTACCGTGCAAACCTTAGGAGCCGGAAGCTACGAGTATGCCGTGGACAATAGGAATGGGCCCTATTCCGACAGTAATATTTTCAGTGGATTGGAACCCGGTTCGCATACCTTTTACGTGCGGGATAAAAACGGATGCGGCATCGCCGAAAAAACATTCACCCAAGATCTTACGGTAGAAGGGTTCCCCAAATTTTTCACCCCCAACGGGGACAACATCAATGATTTCTGGCAATTCATACAACCTCCCAACGGGGATAAAATCATACTAAAACGTATTTATATTTTTAATCGGTACGGCACCCTTTTGAAGGAATTCTCCCAAAATTCAAGTGGTTGGGACGGCAATTTCCGGGGGCGACCGTTACCTGCCGGGGAATATTGGTTCAAGGCCATTGACGATTCCAACAGGGAAGTCCAGGGACACTTTGCCCTAAAGCGATAATATTTCCCATTCGCTTTATTATAGCCCCTCCCTTTACTATTTTTATCCTATGAAATTTCAGGTAGTATCAGACTTTAAACCGACCGGTGACCAACCGCAGGCGATAAAACAATTGGTAGAGGGTATTGAAGGCAGTGAACGTCATCAAACCCTACTGGGTGTGACCGGTTCCGGGAAGACTTTTACCGTGGCCAACGTGGTGGAATCCGTACAACGGCCCACGTTGGTATTGGCCCACAACAAGACCCTGGCCGCACAGCTGTATTCCGAGTTCAAGCAGTTTTTCCCGAACAATGCCGTGGAATACTTTGTGTCCTATTACGATTACTACCAGCCTGAAGCCTATATTCCCACCAGTGGATTGTACATAGAAAAAGACCTTTCCATCAACGAGGATATTGAAAAGCTCCGGTTAAGTGCCACTTCTTCCCTCCTTTCGGGGCGCAGGGATGTATTGGTGGTCGCATCGGTTTCCTGTCTATATGGTATTGGAAACCCCATTGAATTTCAAAAGAACGTGATCACCATCCACAGGGACCAAGTGATTTCACGCACAAAATTCCTGAAACAATTGGTGCAAAGCCTCTATTCCCGTACCACGGCAGATTTTAGAAATGGGAATTTCAGGGTAAAGGGTGACGTAGTGGATGTATTCCCCGGTTATGCGGACCATGCTTTCCGCATTCATTTTTTTGGGGATGAAATCGAGGAAATAGAAGCCTTGGACCCCTTCAACAACAAGGTCATTGAAATCTATGATTCCTTGAACATTTATCCGGCAAACATGTTTGTTACCTCCCCAGATATACTCCAAAATGCCATTCGACAAATACAGGATGATTTGGTAAAGCAAGTGGATTATTTCAAGGAGATTGGGCGACCCTTGGAAGCCAAACGCTTGGATGAACGAACGAATTTTGATTTGGAAATGATCCGCGAGCTTGGGTATTGTTCCGGAATTGAAAACTATTCCCGCTACTTGGACGGCAGGGAACCCGGTACCCGACCTTTCTGTTTGTTGGATTATTTTCCGGACGATTACCTTATGGTGGTCGATGAAAGCCATGTGACCATCCCTCAAGTCCACGCCATGTACGGTGGGGACCGCTCTAGAAAGGAAAATCTGGTGGAATACGGATTTCGACTTCCGGCAGCCATGGACAACCGTCCCTTGAAATTTGAGGAGTTCGAGACTCTTCAAAACCAGGTCATCTATGTGAGTGCCACTCCGGCAGATTACGAATTGGAACTGAGCCAAGGCATTTATGTGGAGCAGGTCATTCGCCCTACAGGGCTTTTGGACCCCATCATTGAGGTGCGACCCAGTGCCAATCAAATTGATGATCTGGTGGAAGAGATACAACAACGTGTGGAATTGGACGAGCGCACCCTTGTGACCACGCTGACCAAACGAATGGCCGAGGAACTGACCAAATATTTGGCGCGAATAGACATTCGATGCCGCTATATACACAGTGATGTGGATACCTTGGAGCGGGTAGAAATCATGCAGGATCTTAGAAAGGGACTTTTTGATGTTCTGATCGGGGTAAACCTGCTCAGGGAGGGATTGGATTTGCCTGAAGTCTCCCTTGTGGCCATTTTGGATGCGGATAAGGAAGGATTTTTGCGAAGCAATCGTTCTCTTACCCAAACGGTGGGCCGTGCCGCCAGAAACCTTAACGGGAAGGCCATCATGTATGCGGACAAGATTACGGAAAGCATGCAAAAAACCATTGATGAGACCAATTACCGCAGGGAAAAACAAATGGCCTATAATACGGAGCATAACATTACCCCGAAGGCCTTGAAAAAGAATCTGGACAATGCACTGGCCAAAAACTCAGTGTCCACCTATCATTTTCAAAAAGAAGAGTTACGGGCCGCAGAACCCGATTTGGCGTACCTGACCCAAGATCAACGTGAAAAACTGATACGGGACAAGCGCAAGGCCATGGAAAAAGCAGCCAAAGAGCTCAACTTTATGGAAGCCGCCAAATTACGTGATGAAATAAAGATGCTCCAGGAACAGGAATAAAAGAAAGCGCGCCCCGAACAGTACTGCAGGAGCGCGCCAACTAACTAACCAACTAATCCAACCATCATGAAACACCTATAGTTGGTGCTCTTCATATTTTACTTATCCGATTGAAATCAATCGTTTGGGTTTGGGCAATGCCTCTTGTTTTTTGGGCAAGGTCAACTTCAATATACCGTCCTCGTATTTTGCATCGATTTTGGAACCGTCTACGGTTTCCGGCAAGGTAAAGGCCCTTTTGAAGGAAGAATAGGAAAATTCCTTTCGGGTGTAATTATCCTTGGCCTCTTCATTTTCAGATTTCATTTCGCTGGAAATGGTAAGGACATCGTGGTCCACCTCTACGGTAAAATCATCTTTCTTGACCCCGGGAACTGCCAATTCCAATTCAAATTCCTTTTCATTGTCCTTGATATTGACCGCGGGGACCGTAGTGTTCCACTTATCGGTACCTCCAAGCCAATCAGGACCCATAAAATCGTTTAACAAGGATGGAAAAATCAGATTGTTTCTTTTTACTATACTCATGGCGATTTATTTTTTAGGTTAAACTTTCAATCACCATGCATAGGGCAAATTGTATACCACTAGCCAACACATGCCTATTTGACATGTTTTTAACATAAAATTATGTCAACATGTCATTAATTGTAATGTGCCTTGAAAATATTGATCAATACATCTGGTGGAATGACCTTATCGGGATAGTTGTGCATCACTTCGAGTACTTGACTGATAGCGGCCGGTGGAAGTCCCATATGAAGACCAATATTGTAGAGGGTACTCACTTCCTTTTTATGCTGTTCTTGGTCAACGTTCATCAAGAGCAACAACCTGTGGAACTGAACTATACGCTCTGCCTGGGTTTTAAGGATGACTTTAGGGGATTTTTCACTCAAAAGGTGGTCAAAGACTTCTTTTTCAACACCAAGGTTCGTTGCAACCTTGAGCAAAAATTGGTATTCAGATTCCTTCAAAGTATGATCCACCCTTGCAAAGGCAATCATCTCCGAAAGAATACTAAGTTTTTCCTTGTAGGTACCCATGGGCGCTCACTATTTAACAGGTTCCTCTAATACATAACTCCAAAACGCCCATTTTAGTACATTAAAAGCCGTTTTGGAAATCCTTGTCCAACACGGATTTTTACACCGAATCCCATATTCTTTGACGAACAGAAAAAGGTTTAAGCTAAAACCTTATAAAATAAAAAGGGCAACGTTTAAAACGTTGCCCCATATCTTGAATACAAAGGGAGATTATCCCAAAACTTCTTTTACTTTATCAGCAGCTTCCTGGAATTGTACGGCAGAATGTACCGCCAGTCCAGAGTTGTCGATAATTTCTTTGGCCAACTCTGCATTGGTACCCTGCAACCTAACAATGATAGGAACCTTGATGGCATCACCCATATTTTTATAGGCATCCACTACACCTTGGGCCACTCGATCACAACGTACGATACCTCCAAAGATGTTGATCAATATGGCTTTTACGTTGGGATCCTTAAGAATGATCCTAAAGGCCTCTTCTACCCTTTTGGCATCAGCTGTACCTCCTACATCCAAAAAGTTGGCAGGCTCACCACCGGCCATTTTGATCAAATCCATTGTGGCCATGGCCAATCCGGCCCCGTTCACCATACATCCCACGTTACCATCCAAATCCACATAGTTCAATCCTACTTCACGCGCTTCAACCTCAATAGGGTTTTCCTCGCGAAGGTCACGCATTTCAGCATAGGTCTTTCTTCTGTACAATGCATTGTCGTCAATGGATACTTTGGCATCAACAGCCATGATTTTATCGTCCGAGGTCTTCAATACTGGATTGATCTCGAACAAACTGGCATCACTTTGCTCATACGCCTTGTACAACGCAGTGACAAATTTTACCATTTCCTTGAATGCAGTTCCGGAAAGCCCTAGGTTAAAGGCAATACGTCTTGCCTGAAAAGGCAAAAGTCCAGTTGCGGGATCTATTTCTTCGGTAAAAATAAGGTGAGGAGTCTTTTCGGCTACTTCCTCAATATCCATTCCTCCTTCAGTGGAGTACATGACCATGTTTCTTCCTGAAGCCCTATTCAACAAAACGGACATATAAAATTCATTGGTCTCACTATCCCCAGGATAATACACATCCTCGGCAACCAACACTTGGTGTACTTTTTTACCTTCAGCAGATGTTTGCGGCGTAACCAGGTTCATCCCGATGATACTACCTGCCAATTCCTCAACTTCTTTCAAGTTCTTTGCCAGCTTAACACCTCCTCCTTTGCCACGGCCTCCAGCATGCACCTGGGCCTTGATCACGTGCCATCCGGTACCTGTCTCCTGTGTAAGTTGTTTGGCGGCATCTACCGCTTCATTGGCGTTTCGGGCAACAATTCCGCGTTGTATCCTTACTCCAAAACTGGCTAAAATTTCTTTTCCTTGATATTCGTGAAGATTCATCTGTGAATTAACTTTTGTTTGCCGACAAAAATAGAAAACCCCACTGAGAAATAGAAGGTGAAAAAAGAATAATTGCCGTCTAAGGCCACAACTATAACAATTAGACAGGATTTTATAGGATTATCCCATCAAATTTTAAAGTCCTGGAAGTCCAATGGATCAAAATTCTTGAAATGACCGTTCATTTCAATAACGGTCTTGGTATGGTTCACTTGGTTTAAAATGGCTGTAGTGGACTCCAAATGGTTTTTGATGAACAGCAACCGATCAGTCTCATTGGAAATCTGCAACAGTTCATACTCTTGTTCAAAAGAGAGTCCCATCTTATGGGCCAAGGAATAACTACTGAACTGTTTCGGGGAGATTTGGGTAAAGGGCACATCCATAAGCTCGTACAACTCCTCCACCTTGGCCAACACTTCGGCCCTCAGGTTTTCATCGGCACTGCTCTCCATATCCAAAAAATCAACGTCCCCGCCCGCATAAAGCTTTCCTTCCATTTGGTTCTCAAAGGAACGTATCTTAAAAACTTGCCGGGCCACACAGACCACATCCATTTCGCCATTGTCGTACGTGGTCACCACCTCGGCCAATTGTACTTCGGTACCATAGGAAAGGGTGTCATTGATAAAAACAGGAATCCCAAAAGTGATCGCTTCCTTTCTACAATCATTGATCAACTGCTTATACCGCTCTTCAAAAATGTGGAGCGGAACGGTTTCACCAGGAAAAAAAACAGATTGTAAAGGAAATAGCGGTAGTCTCATTGTTGGAGTTTGCCTAAATGTACAATGCGAAACCCAAAAGAGCAAGTCCAAAAACACACTGGTTGTTATTTTTGAAACAATTTGTTATAAATATATTTATGACGTTTTTATTCTTGTAGAACCCAAGTACAAGGCTTAGTTTTGCGCGAAAGACTAATGATATGAATTCCAAAAATTTATTGAAGCTCGCCGGTGAGTTCGGAGCCCCATTATACGTTTACGATGCTGAAAAGATAGCTTCGCAATACCACAGATTGACCAAAGCCTTTGAAGGCGTATCCAATCTTAGATTGAATTATGCTGCCAAAGCACTGTCCAACATCAGTATTCTAAGGTTCATGAACCATTTGGGAAGTGGCCTGGACACGGTCTCCATTCAAGAGGTGAAGTTGGGACTTCTGGCAGGTTTTGCCCCTGAATCCATCATCTTTACACCCAATGGGGTCTCTTTGGAAGAAATTGAGCAGGCTGCAGCACTTGGGGTTCAAATCAATATAGACAACCTGTCCATTTTGGAGCAGTTTGGAAGCAAGCATCCGGACATCCCCGTTTGCATTCGAATCAATCCCCACGTAATGGCGGGAGGGAATTCAAAAATCTCCGTAGGACATATCGATTCCAAATTTGGCATCAGCATACATCAGATTCCACATTTGCTCCGAATTGTGGAACTTACCAATATGAACATCAATGGTATCCACATGCATACCGGAAGTGATATTTTGGACATTGACGTATTCCTGTACGCCTCGGAAATCCTATTTGAAACGGCCAAGAACTTCAAAGATTTGGAATTTATAGATTTTGGCAGTGGTTTTAAGGTTCCCTACAAAAAAGGGGATATCCAGACCAATGTAGAGGAATTGGGCAAAAAATTGACAGACAGGTTCAATGAATTCTGCACCGAATATGGCCGGGAGCTTACATTGGCCTTTGAGCCCGGTAAATTCTTGGTAAGCGAGGCCGGATACTTCTTGGCCAAAGTGAATGTGGTAAAACAGACTACATCCACGGTTTTTGCCAGTGTCGATTCAGGATTCAACCACCTGATTCGCCCTATGCTGTATGGCTCAACGCACGAGATTGTCAATATTTCCAACCCCAAAGGAAGGGAACGGTACTATTCTGTGGTCGGCTATATCTGTGAAACGGATACTTTTGGCAGCAATCGCAGGATCAATGAAATCTCCGAAGGTGACATTCTTTGCTTTAAAAATGCCGGGGCCTATTGCTTTACCATGGCCAGCAACTATAACTCTAGGTTTAGACCTGCCGAGGTGTTATGGTACAACGACAAAGCCCACCTTATCCGGGAGAGGGAGACCTTTGACGACATCCTAAAAAACCAAGTAGACGTAAAGGAACTTTTTGAAGCACCCAAAAAGGAAGCCGTAAAATAAATGGAGGTCATAGCCCTGCTGCTTGCCACCGTGTTCATCTTCCTTTCGGGACTACATTTGTATTGGGTCCTTTTTGGCATCAAGGATCCTACCCAAGTGCTGCCTACCAATGAAGACGGCAAACTGTTGATGGGACCCGGAAAAATAGGGACGTTGCTCGTAGGGTTGTTTCTGGCATTTTTTGCATCCGTTTACCTCAACAAAGTATTGGAGTTTTTCAGTTTTGACGGATTGACCTATATCTCCTTTGGAATTGGTTTTCTATTTCTGGCAAGAACCATTGGGGATTTTAAATATGTTGGCTTTTTCAAGTCTGTGAAAAGCACCAATTTTGCATTCATGGACACGAGATATTACTCCCCATTAAGCTTGATGGTCACTGTGCTCATCTTCGTTCTGGAGATTTGGGGATGAATACTTTTTTGGCACAATTTTCGTTAGTTTTGTAATGATCGGTAGACCAATACCTCAAAACATCAGCACTATGCGCACAATTTTTACCCAAATCAGTTTGTTGTTTCTTCTTTTTGTAGGGTTTCAAGCCCAAGCACAGGATATCAATTGGATGTCTTGGGAAGAAGCCGTGCAGTTATCCCAAACCGACGCCCAGCCCAAAAAAATATTCATCGATGTATACACCGATTGGTGCGGATGGTGCAAGAAAATGGATAAGGACACCTTCCAAAATCCAGAGGTTTCAGCCTATATGCAGGATAACTTTTACATGGTAAAATTGGACGCCGAAGGCAAAGACCCCATCGAATTTCAAGGAAAAACCTTCAAATTTGTCCCTTCCGGAAGAAGGGGTTATCATGAGTTTGCCGCTGCTTTATTACAAGGAAAAATGAGTTATCCCACCGTTGTCTTTTTGGATGAGGATTTAAAAATGCTCTCCCCGGTACCCGGATACCAAAAAGTGGAACCCTTCCTTCAAATTGCCCGTTATTTTGGGGACAATATCTACAAGGATAAGGATTGGCAAACGTATGCTGGGAAATAAACCCAACTACTTTTACTACCTGCTGTAATTTGGACTTTCCTTGGTGATGGTCACATCATGCGGATGACTTTCATGGATTCCACTGGAGGTGATTTTCACAAACTTCCCTGTTTCTTTCAAGGTTTCAATATCCTTGGCACCACAGTAGCCCATTCCGGCACGAAGACCACCAATAAATTGGTGCATACTTTCGTATAGGTCACCTTTGTAAGGCACGCGGCCCACAATACCTTCCGGAACCAATTTCTTGATATCATCCTCCACATCTTGGAAGTAACGGTCTTTACTACCCGATTTCATGGCCTCTACAGAACCCATACCTCGGTACGATTTAAACTTTCGCCCTTCATAAATGATGGTTTCCCCTGGGGATTCCTTGGTACCCGCCAACAAGGAGCCCAACATCACCGTATCCGCACCTGCCGCAATGGCTTTGGGAATATCACCTGTATACCGTATGCCTCCATCAGCAATTACAGGAACGCCTGTGCCCTTAATGGCGGCAGCCACTTCCAAAACTGCGGAAAACTGAGGGAATCCAACACCCGCCACCACACGGGTCGTGCAAATGGAGCCTGGCCCAATACCCACTTTTACAGCATCGGCACCGGCTTCCACCAAATATTTGGCGGCTTCACCCGTGGCAATGTTACCCACTACCACTTCAAGTTCTGGATAGGATTTTTTAACTTCTTTCAAAATACTGACCACACCTTTGGTGTGACCGTGTGCCGTATCAATGATGATGGCATCCACCCCGGCATTTACCAAGGCACCTGCCCTATCCACCGCATCAGCGGTTACCCCAATGGCAGCGGCTACCCGCAAACGTCCATACTGATCTTTATTGGCAATGGGCTTTTGGGTAAGTTTGGTAATGTCCCTAAAGGTGATAAGACCGATCAATTCATCTTTGTCGTTCACCACGGGTAGTTTTTCAATCTTGTTCTCTTGAAGAATAACCTCGGCTTGTTGCAATGAAGTTCCCTCTCCTACAGTCACCAAATTTTCCGAAGTCATGACTTCACCAATGGGGCGGTCATCGTTTTTCTCAAAACGCAAGTCCCTATTGGTCACAATACCAATCAATTTTTTGTTCCCATCCACAATGGGGATCCCACCAATGCTGTGCTCCTTCATGTTGGCCTTGGCGTCCCTTACCGTAGAATTTAGGGGAAGGGTCACCGGATCCATGATCATGCCGCTTTCCGCTCTTTTTACCTTACGGACTTTAAGCGCCTGCTGCTCTATGGTCATATTTTTATGCAAGACCCCAATTCCTCCTTCGCGCGCCATGGCGATGGCCATACGAGATTCGGTCACCGTGTCCATTGCTGCAGAAACAATGGGAACATTAATTGTAATGTTTCTAGTAAACTTGGATTGGATATTGACTTCCCTGGGAAGTACTTCGGAGTAGGCTGGCACAAGTAGGACGTCATCATAGGTCAATCCTTCGCCAACAATTTTGTTAAGGTGGGCTTCCATTGCAATTACGAATTAATTGCGTGCAAATATACCACCTTTTTAATTCATATCTATCTATTTTGACATTTGCTTCACTAGAGATGTAATTTATTTTTATTTAGACTTATTATAAATAATTAATATCTTTATCGTCCAAGACCATCTATTATGTGTGAATCCCTGATTATTCTGGACCAATCCAAAAATGGTATACTAACGTTTTGCAACCGAAGTAAACTCTTCCAATTGATCTTTAACAACCTATGTTTTGAATTATATGAATGGGAACTGGAAGCGTTCAAGGAATACCTCTTCCAATTGGATGCATCGTATTGGGAAAAACAATTGAGACACTGGTCCCAACAGCGTAAAATTCCCATTTCCGTAGGCAAGAACCACTTTATCATCCTAGTGAACAAGGAAGAACTATTCGAAATAAAACAATTACTACGCTATAAAAAACCCCGACCGGAACTTATCGGGTACCACGACATTGATTATCGATTTATTGAAAACTAACAAGTTCTGGAAATCAGTTGCTCTCCAAAGCTTATCGTTTTTGGGAGGGTCTGGCACACTGCCACAAGACCACTGCTGCAGAACAGGTAAAGGTAAAGGTCATCAATATACCGGAGAAAATAACCACATATTTAAACCAAGATATACCCTTCCACATGAGATAAATTCCTCCAAAGGTCAAAATCACGGACAGAAAAGGTTCTATGGTCAAAAAAAGCTTCCATTTTTTTGGCAAGTGGGTCAGCCATACCAATCCGCCCAACAAAAAGAAAATCATGGACATGGACAAAATATGTGTGTGGACAATGGTGAGCATTTCCCGGTCTCCTTTCTTGAACTTCATCACCGTTGCCTCTTCATCTTCTTCATTGCCCAGATAATTTTCCTCAATGCCTGCTGGAGTGGTGGATTCGGTTTCCTTGATAAAGAGCAATCCTGTGAAGAATCCAATGGAAAGTATAATCACAAAAGCACCTATAAACAGGCGGATTTCTTTGGGGAATGTGGACAATAAACCGTTATATATCATTATAAATGTCCTTTATCCTGAAGTATTCCGATGGTCTGGAGCAGGTTGTCCATGGATCGGGTCATGGAATTTACCGAAATGGTGGCGCCGGAAATGGCATCGATGTTGGACTCAGGGCTCACACGGTCCCCACCTGTCTTCCCCAAAAATTGCTTCAACCATCTTTTACTCCCAATTTCCCCTCCGTATTCTTCCCGGTACACCAACACTTTTGTGTTGATGATTTTTACGGCATCATCAAATAGCACCAAATAATCAAAATTTGCCGTTTTGCTTGGGGCCTGGTCGAAAAATGCATAACCCAAGGTTGAATCCCCAGCAGTGATTCGATACAAGTTTTCACCTGAAATTTTGGTAGGCAGCTGTGCATTTACATCCGTAGAAATACTAATGGGCTGCATGGCAAAATCTACCACCTCAAAGGTCTTTTCCACTTCTTTCAGCACTCTTTTGTTTACCTCTTTGGGAGGTGTGAATGCAAGGAGCATCAAAATAAGGGGAATAGCTAAATAGGGTTTTGCCGATTTCATCCCACAAATATATTAATTTAGACTCATTATGAATAAAATAGGGCGGAATATTGCATCCGCCCTGTCCGTATTTTTTTAGAACCAAACTCCTATTCCGAAGTTCAAACGGTCCTGCACATCTGAGTTGTCCGCGGCATTGCTTCGGAACTGATAGTCGCCTTTGACCACCACCCCTGGTGCGATGTGGTAGGTCAATCCCGTGGTTACATCGGTCCGGTCATAGGCTTCATTTTTTGTCAATCCACCTTCGGTATCCGCATGGGTATTGTACATCTCGTACCTGGCAAAAGCAAAAAGCTTTTGTCTATTTCCGGCAGGAAGGACATTATAAGCTCCTTCCAAGTACCATCCCTGTAATGCACTTCCCAGATTACTTCCGGTCAAATCGTTATAGGCATCGGTATCTGATAAAGAAGCATGGATGAATTGCCCCCTTGCCGTAAAGTTTTGATACGCATAACGGGCATCCAATCCAAACATGGCGATGCCAATATCAGCACCATCAAATTCCTCTACATCATCATCGGCTTGGGTACGTCCAAAATAGGTTGAAAAGCCCAAACGCAGTCCGGGAATGCCGTAGTAATCCAACTTGGTGGATAGGTTGGGGCTATCAATGGTGGATTGGATTCCCTTTTGTCTTCCTCCACGAAGACCACTGGAACCGCTCAACTTTCCGGCAACACCGCCTTCGCCATCGGCTTCGGCAGATTTAAACCCATTAAAAAGATAGGCCTGATATCCCAAGGAAATGGAGTTGAACCTTCCGGTCACCCCTACCCCAAGCTCACGCCAAGTGGTAGGAATAATGGAATTGTCCAAACCAGGGCGCTCGGTTCCATTAAACGTGGTGGGTTCATGGAATTCGTTGATGATTCCCATGGGCACCAACATCAAACCTCCCCGGATGTTAAGGTTGGGAGCTGCGTTGTAGTTTACAAATGCCTGTTCTACAAAAACCTCCTCAACATGCTCAAATTCCACTTCCGTAACAAATTGGGTACGGTCGTCAAAGCGGTATCCAAAAAGGAGCACCAAACGTTGCACATCCAGTTCCCCGTTATCCCCTTCGGGTTGATTGTACAACATTTCACCGTAGGCTCCTACAGTCACTGCAGAAGCATAGTTCCCTGAAAGTAAACGCTGTGCGGCGTTGATCTGTTTCTGTGGATCCAGCTGGATTGAGTCGGTTTTGGTCTGTGCGAAGGAGAATGACGCACATAGTAAAGCAAATAGAATCGTTGTTTGTTTCATGGTGTTTTAATAATTGCGCGGCAAATATATTTCTACACTACGAAGCAGCCAAATTTAATTAGACTTAGTTTAAATAAAATTAAAGACGTAACGTTTAGGAGCAATTACGTTGAATACCTCAATGGTAGGCAGAGAAAAGTTCGGTCGCTTTGTTGTAAGCTGCTTCAAAGACCATCCAGTTTACACCGGTATCCGCCTTTTCCGCAGTAAAATAGGAGAGCATTTTCTCGGTGGGCATATTGCCAGTGAGTTCATCCTTGGCCATGGGGCAACCTCCAAAGCCCTGCACCGCGCCATCAAATCGTCTGCATCCTGCCTTATACGCAGCATCCACTTTTTCGTGCCACTTGGTCGGGGTGGTGTGCAAATGTGCCCCAAATTCAATGTCGGGATATTTAGGAATAAGATTGGAAAATAAATAGGATATGGTTTTGGGTGTGGAACTTCCAATGGTGTCTGAAAGCGATAAAATTTTAGTACCCATCTCGGCCAATCTTTCGGTCCATTGCCCTACTACCTCAACATCCCAAGGATCACCATACGGATTTCCAAATCCCATGGAGATATAAGTCACCACTTCTTTATCGTGGGCATTGGCCAACTCCAGAATACCCTTTAGGGTATCCACCGATTGTGCAATGGTCTTATGGGTATTCCGCATTTGAAAGTTCTCGGAAATTGAAAAAGGAAACCCCAAATACCTTATGGCCCCATGCTTACAAGCATCTTCCGCGCCTCTAATATTGGCCACAATGGCCAAGAGCTTGCTTTTGGTCTTGGAAAGGTCCAACCGCGCCAAAACCTCTGCGGTATCCTGCATTTGCGGAATGGCCTTGGGCGAGACAAAGCTGCCAAAATCCAAAGTGTCAAATCCACAACCCAAAAGCGATTGGATATACCTTGCTTTCTCCTCGGTGGGAATAAAGGATTTGATGCCCTGCATGGCATCCCTTGGACATTCTATGAGCTTGATCTTTGACATAGGTTGCCTGTAAAATTACCACTATTTATCCGATAGCAATAGATAAATGGCGATTCCCAAAAAAACTACAATCTGAACCCATTTCAGGTAAATCCCTGCCTTGGGGTGGCGCATTAAATAGGTTGAAATGTTTCCTGCCAATACAGCAATAGTTCCAAAAATAATGAAGGCAACCAACATGAAAAGCAGGCCTAGTACATAAAACTGCATCACGGTTCCCAATGTTTCACTGAACAGAAATCCTGGAAAAAATGCCAAAAAGAAAATGGTGACCTTGGGATTGAGCACATTCATGGCAAAACCGGTCTTGAACAGCTTAAAAGTTCCTTGGGAGGGTTGCTTTTCCTTATCCAATAGAATGGAAGCGTCACTTCTGTAGACCTTTATGGCCAAATACACCAAATAAGCCGCACCAAACAACTTAATGCCCAAAAAGAGGCTATCACTTCGCTTTATGACCTCTGACACGCCAAAAGCCAGCAAAGTGGTATGCACCAAACATCCGCTCACCAAGCCTACCACAGTGGCCAGTCCAGCCTTGACGCCATTGGATATGCTTTGGGTCAGCACAAATATATTGTCCGGTCCCGGGGAAATGGCCAAAGCCGCCGAAGACACCAAAAAACCAATAAGAACGGAATAATTCACGGACTCAGGGCTCATTAGTATCAAATAGGGCATCTTGTACTAGGATGTGCGGGCCAAAATGGCCTTGTTGATTTTTTTGATCAGGGCAGGACCTTCATAAATAAACCCAGTGTACAACTGGACCAAGTCGGCCCCGGCATCCAGTTTCTCAAGGGCATCTTGCGGGGAATGTATGCCCCCAACCCCAATGATGGGAAATGCCTTGTTGCTCTTTTCTGCCAAAAACCGAATCACCTCGGTACTTCTTTGGGTCAATGGTTTACCGCTAAGCCCACCCTTCTCTTCGGAAAGAATAAGATGGGATTTTAGACCTTCTCTGGAAATGGTGGTATTGGTCGCAATGACCCCATCAATTTCAGTGGTCTTGACAATGCTGATAATATCCAAAAGCTGGTCATTGGTCAAGTCCGGGGCAATCTTTAAAAGGATGGGTTTCTCCTTTTGATTGGATTTTTTGGCCTGCTTACCATTCTGCTTTTTTAGTTTTTTCAAAAGATTGGTCAAAGGTTCCTTGTCCTGAAGCTCCCGTAAACCGGGTGTGTTGGGAGAACTCACATTGACCACAAAATAATCCACATGGTCAAATAGGGCCTCAAAACAGATGAGATAGTCCTTAATAGCTTGGTCATTGGGCGTGACCTTGTTCTTACCAATGTTACCTCCAACAATTACCCTGTGCTTTTTCTTGAGTTGTTCCACCGCTTCAAAAACACCGTTATTGTTGAACCCCATACGATTGATGATGGCCTTATCCTCCCTTAACCGGAACAATCTTTTCTTGGGGTTTCCAGGTTGGGGTTTGGGGGTGAGGGTTCCAATTTCCACAAAACCAAAACCGAAATCGGAAAATTCATTGTAGAGCTTGGCATCCTTGTCAAACCCAGCCGCCAAGCCAACAGGGTTCTTAAATTTTATTCCAAAAACCTCCCGTTCCAATTTGGAATTCCTTACTTCAAAAATACTTCTGAACAAAGGTCCCAGTCCCAATTTCGAAAACAATTTTATAGCCCAAAAAGAGAAGTGGTGCACTGCTTCCGGATCAAACAAAAACAGGATTGGGCGGATGAGGATTTTATACATTCAACAGATTTTCAACAAAAATAAAAACTCTTAAAACAGAACACACCATATCATTTATTTTTCGTCAACCGACTTATTTACATGGATAGGGCGCAGGGTAAGCTGATCGCACAATTTCACATAAAAACCGTATTGCTTTGGATTGAAAATTGACAGTAGCCTTTTATCCATCATCCGGATGTTCAGCTTCATACTGTCCATAATGGTTTTGTATTCGCGGGAAACGGTCATCAATACTTCAGGCGGGCTTTCTTCATGCTGTTTTAGAAGAAATTCGGCCCGGTTTCTGAGGATTTCATTTCGAATTTTCAACTCCGCACTCCAATTCTTAAGGCTTTCCTTTTGCTCTTCATTCAATTGAAACACCTCTGCAATAGTTTCATCATCCATACCCCCCACCCCCAAGGCACACTCCTCTTGGGCCGACCCAAGAAACATCGACAATAGGAAAATGAACAGAACAGCTCCCTTCAATTTAGGTTGATTTTAAAAAGTAGGTGAAAAGATACTTTTTTAAGCTACACTTTCTTAAAATCACGATTGAATAACCATTATTTTTGATAAAAAGCACAGCATGGAAAAACTTTTGTCCCGATTTCTGGATTATGTAACCACCGATACCCAAAGCGACCCCTATTCCAAAACCACACCCAGCACGGAAAAACAATGGACTTTGGCCAAGAAATTGGTCTTGGAACTGCACCAAATTGGTTTGCAGGAAGTTTCCATTGATGAAAATGCCTACATCATGGCAACCTTACCGGCCAATACGGACAAAAAAGTACCCACCATAGGTTTTATCTCGCATATGGACACTTCTCCAGATTTCTCGGGAAAGAATGTAAAACCGCAACTTGTAAAGGATTATGACGGCAAGGATATTGTCCTCAACAAAACAAAGGGCATTGTGCTTTCCCCTGACTATTTTGAAGACCTATTACAGTACAAAGGCCAGACCTTGATCACCACGGACGGGAATACCCTGTTGGGTGCCGATGACAAGGCGGGCATCGCCGAGATTATCACGGCCATGGAATATTTGGCCCAACATCCCGAGATCAAACATGGAAAAATACGCGTGGCCTTTACCCCAGATGAGGAAATAGGCAGGGGCGCCCATAAGTTCGATGTGAAAAAATTCGGAGCTGACTGGGCCTATACCATGGACGGCAGCCAAGTGGGCGAGCTGGAGTATGAAAACTTCAATGCGGCCAGTGCCAAGATCATTGTCAAAGGAAAAAGTGTCCACCCTGGCTATGCCAAGAACAAGATGGTCAACGCCATTGCCATTGCCAACGAATTTTTAAGCCTCCTCCCCCCACGGGAAGTACCCGAACATACCACGGGCATGGAAGGCTTTTTCCATGTGCACAAAATAAAGGGGGAAATAGAGAATGCCCAAATAGATATGATCATCCGTGACCATGATGCCATACATTTTCAGGCCAGAAAAGAGCTTCTTTCCAATATCTCAGAAAAGCTTACCCAAAAACACGGGGATTGCATCACGGTGGAAATCGAAGACCAATACCGCAACATGCGCGAAAAGGTGGAGCCGGTATTCCATATTGTGGAGATTGCCCAAGAGGCCATGGAATCATTGGGCATTGAACCCATCATTAAACCGATTAGAGGTGGAACGGATGGATCCCAGCTGAGTTTTATGGGGCTGCCCTGTCCCAATATTTTTGCGGGAGGACATAATTTTCATGGAAAATATGAATATGTTCCTTTGGAAAGTATGGAAAAGGCCGTTAAGGTGATCGTGAAAATTTGCGAACTTACGGCCAGTCAGATCAAATGACATGGAAAAATCCGGAAAAATAGACGCCTATTACGATACAGACCATCCGTTCAAGGAAGGTATTGCCCAACTCCGAAAACTGGCCCAACAAACGGAATGTGAGGAAGATTTTAAATGGAGTTTCCCCGTGTATACCATCCAAGGCAAAAATGTATTTGGCATCTGTAAGTTCAAAAACCATTTTGGGGTCTGGTTCTTTAACGGAGTGTTCCTGAAAGATCCTAAAAAAGTGTTGGAAAATGCCCAAGAAGGAAAAACCAAGGGCATGCGGCACTGGAAGTTCCCCACATTGGACACAATTGATAAAAAGGGTGTTCTTGCCTATATGAACGAAGCCATTGAAAACCAGAAAAAGGGCATGGAAATCATAGTGGAAAAAACTTCAAAAGTGACCATCCCGACATTGCTTCAGGAAAAATTAAAGGAAAACAAAGACCTACAAACCGCCTTTAAAAATTTTACCCCCTACAAGCAAAAGGAGTTTTGCGAATATATCTCGGAGGCCAAACAAGAGCAGACCAAGCTTAGACGGCTGGAAAAAATACTCCCCTTGATCCAAAAAGGGGTGGGCCTACACGATGGCTACCGCTAAATAACCCCATCCGTCAACCCAAACGGGGCATCCGTCAATTCTTCCCTGATGCACCCAACCCAATTTCCCAACTTCACTATTTGAACTGAACAGGTTTCAGTAATCAAATGCTAAATCGGCATTGAAGACGATGTCCAGTTCAACAATGGACAAAATTCTTGCTTTACTATCAAGTCATATGATATCCAATAGGTTCAGGAATGACAGAAAGCCTTTGATAAAACTAAAGGCCATTCAAGTAGAGGCAATACAGGATATTGAGGCAAAAATCCTGAATGGGCACTATACCTTCGAAAATTGCCCCTGCCCCATCTGCAAGGTATCAGATACTGTAGTTCTGTCTGAAAAGGACCGATATGGATTGGAATTCATGGTCGTGATGTGCAAAACATGCGGTTTGATCTATACGAACCCCCGGATGACCCAAAGGTCTTATACTGATTTTTACAACTCCGAATATCGAAGGCTATACGGTGGTACCCATACCGCAACTGCCAACTTCTTTCAAAAACAGTACGAGCAAGGGCGACAAATCTTTGATTTCATCCAATCAACCTTTCGCGATAAGGATTTTATTGGTTTAAAGGTTTTAGAGGTAGGTTGTGGCGCCGGGGGCATTCTTCACTATTTCAAACAACAAAAATGTACGGTTTTGGGAGTAGATTTGGGTAAAGAATATATTGACTATGGAAGAAGTCATTTTGGGCTGAATCTACAATATGGATCTTTAGATAATGTAACGGACTTCACTCCCGATGTGGTTATATATTCTCATGTGATGGAACATATTTTGGATTTGGAATCAGAATTGTTGACCTTAAAAAGAATAGGCCATAGTGAAACCCTTTTTTACATTGAGGTTCCGGGAATAAAATATATTCCCAAAAACTATAAAATGGATGCCTTGCGGTATTTCCAAAATGCGCATACATTCCATTTCACGCTGACTTCATTGACCAATCTGTTCAACACCTATGGATTTAAACTGATCAAAGGCTCTGATGAAGTAAGAAGCATCTTTTGCCAAACCCATGGCGGGAAACATAAAATTACCAATGAGTACCCCTACATCTATCATTTTCTCAAAAAAATGGAGGCCAAAAGGTATTCGTACTATTTTAACCCCAACCTTGCCAAGAGGTTTGCATTGAAGTTCTTTTCTAAGCTTAGAACAAAAGAATTAAAAGCCTTTTTTAATCCATGATGGCCTTTACAAAAGCTGTTATGCCATGCAAATGATCCACATGATCCGGGGCGGTATTGCCCACAAATGCCTTGACCGAAAAATTGCCCTTTTGGGTTTCGGATACTTGCTGCATGCCCATGGGACCCCATTCCAAGATAGGGTTTCGCTGTAATCCGAGTTCATGGATCAGCCAATCCGCGGTTTCAGTGGTACTGGCATAGGTTCCCGGGAAAATCTCGGAATGCGTAACGAGCATCTTCTTTTCTCCGTTGACCGCCTTTTGGGCAAAGGCCAAGAAACCTTTCATTTTTTCCGCATTCAATTGCCCTCCTTGGGCCAAAGGAGTGGAATCAGGAATATAATCGGTATGTAGTCCATCCAAGAGTAAAATACCGTCAATTTTGGCCTCGTGGGCTTTCAATAACTCACGGACGGCCCCATATCCTGCACTAAAGGAGCTGAAATATACTTTTCCAATCCGGTCCACTCCCAATTTTTCCTGTATGGCCTTCAACAAACGGGGATAGACATCCACATCAACAAAAGGTGCTGCATAGACCGAGGAACCCGAACCTTGTTGCACCACGGCCAAGGCCATGGGTTTTTTCAAGGCATGAACGGCCTGCATGGCCACAAAGGGTGCTCCATGGAAGTGGATGAGCAAATCCAATTCTTGAACTCCATTGGCAGCGGGAGGCATATACACCGTCACCGGTTTGGACAATATACCCTCCAACACCTTCTTAGTACCCGGAGGTTCTTCATTTTTCAGTCGGGCATGTTCCCGGATATGGTCCTGCATGGGAGAAGGTGCCTGCCTCATTTGGGGAACAACTTCCTTTTTTGGAGTGGCACAACCCAGCATTAGCATGCCTACAAGCCCCAAGCTTATCACTTGGGAACGGAAAGTAACATATGTATTCATAAAATTGATGAAGACTTACTTTTTGGGCATTTTCCAGCCGTTGTGGTATTCATTGGTCAACAATACATCGGCTTCTTTATGGTTGAATTGACCTTTCTGCGCGTCCCAGAACAGGCGTTCCCCCGTTTTATAGGCCACATTGCCCATATGGCTGACCACAGCGGCATCATACCCTACTTTGATTGGGGCATTGAGAATGCTTTTGTCCCTTTTCTTAATGGCTTCCAAGAAATTCACTGTATGCAGATCCAAACCATTGGCTTTCACCGTTTGCAGGCCTACTCCCGCTATTTTAGGACCCAAATCCTCGCTCCAGTTAGGGCGATTTTTCTCCGGAATCACCTCCCAACCACCACGGTCCAAAACCAACGTACCATTATTACCAATAAAAGCAATACCGTGGTTTCTTCCATAGTTTCCGCCATCAATGCCGTTGGCGTGTTCCCAGAGGAGTGAAAACCCATCGAACTCATACACGGTCTGTAAGGTGTCCGGGGTCTCGGCAGCATCGTTGGGATAGGCGAACTTTCCTCCCATGGCCATAACGGATTTGGGCGTAGAGGCCTTCATACCATAGAGGGCATAGTCAATCAAGTGTACGCCCCAATCGGTCATCAACCCTCCTGCATAGTCCCAAAACCATCTAAAATCGAAATGGAACCGGTTCTTGTTGAAAGGGCGGTCCTGTGCAGGGCCCAACCACATTTTATAATCCACGCCTTCCGGTGCGGGACCGTTGGGCACTTGGGGAATGGATTTCATCCACCCTTGGTAGGCCCAGGTCTTTACCAAACGTATCTGCCCCAATTTCCCGGAATGCACATAGTTTATGGCATCCACAAAATGGGGTTGGCTGCGTTGCCACTGTCCTATCTGCACCATTCGGTCACTGGCGTCCACGGCAGACAGCATGGCTTCGCATTCGGCTATGGAATTGGCAATGGGCTTTTCGCAATAGACATCCTTGCCGGCATCCACGGCATCCACCAACTGAAGACAATGCCAATGATCGGGGGTTCCCACGATGACAATATCAATATCCTTATCGTCCAACATTTTCCGATAGTCGGTATACCACTTCGGTTTTTTGATGTTGGCCTTTTCCAAATCCGCGGTCTTGGCCCGAAGTACATTTTCATCCACATCACAAAGGGCCACCACCTCCACCTCGCTGTTCTTCAAGAGGGAGGTAAGGTCCGCAAAGCCCATTCCGTTGCACCCGATAAGTCCCACTTGAATCTTGTCATTGGGACTCACCGTCCTTCTCAATGAAGCCAAGATTTCAGTGGGAAAGAACAAGGAGGTTCCCAAACCGACCGTATATAATGATCCTTTTCTAATGAATTGTCTTCTAGTGCCCATTTTGTCAAATTTTGAATAAGATACAAAAAAACGTCCCCCGCAAACTCAATTGCAGGGGACGTTTTAAACTATGTTGCTCTAGAAGCCTTTATTTGTCCGAAGCAGCGTTCAATTTTTTGCTCATTTCCATGGAAATGGCGGAACGATCAAACTTTAAACGGCCAGCCATGGTTTCAATGACACAAGAGAAATCCTTGTCGTTCATTTCCACAATCTTGCCATGGAGTCCGCTTTTGGTGATGATGCGGTCTCCTTTTTTCAACTCCGAAGTAAACTTCTTCTCATCCTTCTGACGCTTGATCTGAGGGCGAATCATAAAGAAATACGCCACGGCAAAAATCAATATCAGAGGTAAAAACTGTCCTAAACTTTCCATTAAGGTATTTTATCTATTTAACAGGACCAGCTGCTGCTGCTTCCTTAGGATTAACGAAGGCCTTGATTCTTAAGATCTCGGTTCCTTTTTCTGTGTTGGCCGTAACAGTAATGGTCTTGGTCACCTGATTTTGTCCAGAACCATTGAATTTTACCAACAATTCGCCAGTTTCTCCAGGCGCAATAGGTGCATTCTTTGGATATTCCGGCACGGTACAACCACAGCTACTCTTTGCATCGGTGATGATCAAAGGGGCATTACCGGTGTTGGTGAATTTGAATGTAGTCTCTTGTGGAGTGCCTTGGGCTATGGCACCAAAATCATGCTCGGCCTTTTCAAAGCTCATCACGGGAAGTTGCTTTTGCGCTTCATCCCTGGAAGTTGCGCTTTCCACATTGTCCGCAACGATTTTGTTGGATGCCTTGTCCTTGCAGGAAACGCCCATCACGGCAACTGCCATGATCAAACTAAAAACTGTTGTTATTCTTTTCATGATAATAATTTGTTTTTCCAAAAATACTCAAATATTGTTTATTGTAGTCCTCTACCTATTTTTTGAAGCCTTCCATCGGATTTATATTCCTTGGCCAACTTGTCCAAAACCCCATTGATAAAGATACTGCTCTTGGGCGTGGAGTACTCCTTGGCAATTTCCAAATACTCATTTAACGTCACTTTCTCCGGAATGGATGGAAAGTTGAGCAGCTCACAGATGGCCATTTTCAGGATGATCAAGTCAATCTCGGCAATACGGTCATTGTCCCAATTGGGGGTTTTCCCCTCAATTTCCTTTTCCCATTTGGCGTCATGAAGCAAGGTCTTGGTCAACAAATCATTGGCAAAGACCATATCCTGTTGGTCCTTGAGCAACGCAGGGATAAAATAACGTTCCCCAGAGGTTTCAGTGGCCTTGCGCAATCGTTTGGCCAAATAGGTGTTCACTATGGGGAAATCGTCCACCCAAGTGAGTTTGTCATCCTCAAAATACTCATAGATTTTGTCGTTGGGGGCAATAATGTCCTTGAAAAGCTGAAGTACCACTTCCCTATCGTCCTCATAATCGTTCTTTCCATTGGTCATGTACGCTTTGTAGATATCGCTGGCCACGACCTCTTTGTACAGAATCTTCACGTACTCATCGTTCAAGTACCAGTTGTCCAGTTTTCTTTTGGAAAGTTCACTTTTGAGGAGCTCATTCTCCGAAATCTGGAGCAACAACCGGTTCTTCACGAACTTTTCGCGATCGGGATAACCATCTTCTTCCGTGGCAAGGTATTTTTTTGTGGCATGACTGGCATGTTTGGCGGCCAGATGCTGCAGTTCGGCCAAGAGGCTCAGTACCAACAAATAGAGCACGTACATATTTTCAATGCTCACTCTTAGGAATTTTTCCTGTTTCTGCAAGGAATCGTCCTTGGATTGGACCAGTGCATAAATGCACTGCATCACTTTTACTCTGATATGCCTTCTAGTAAGCATTTTTAAAGAACTTTTAAAGTCATTGATTGGCTTTCACTGCGCAAAAATAACCTTATATTTCGATGTGGCCTACCAAAGTTGTTTTCTTATCAGTTTTATAACATTTATTTTTGGACCAATGGTATATCTTTGTTCGATTGTCAATCATCAGACCTACTAAAAAACTACCTTCCCTCCTATGAAGGAACTGAAACACCTTAACAAATACTTTAAAAAATACTGGTTTAAGCTATTGATGGGGGTTTTGATCACCATCGTTGCCCGATTGTTCTCTTTGGTCCTACCCCATTACGTGAACAATTCCATCCAGATTGTAGAAAAGTATACCGGAAATACCATTACGCTTGCCGAAGCCAAACAATCTTTGTTCCATTATATATTGATTGTTGTTGGTGCGGCCCTACTTTCGGCACTGTTCACTTTTTTGATGCGGCAGACCATTATCAACGTATCCCGGTATATTGAATATGATTTGAAGAACGAGGTGTTTGACCACTATCAAATCCTGAACCTTGATTTTTATAAGAAGAACCGTGTAGGGGACCTCATGAACCGTATCAGTGAAGATGTCAACCAAGTGCGTATGTACGGAGGACCGGCAATTATGTACGGTATCCAGACCCTTACGCTTTTTGCCTGTTTGATTCCATTGATGTTCATAAAGGCACCGACCTTGGCAGCCTATACCTTGTTGCCCCTTCCAGTTTTATCAGTCTTGATCTATCAGATCAGTAAAATCATCCATAAGAGAAGTACCAAGGTTCAGGAATTCCTGTCCACCCTGTCCACTTTTACCCAAGAGTCTTTCTCAGGGGTTTCGGTCATCAAAGCCTACAGCATAGAACCACGGATCAACCAAGAGCTCAGGAATCTGGCCACGGAAGGCAAGGATACCAGCATGGCGTTGGCCAAGGTAAACGCTTGGTTTTTTCCCTTGATGGTACTCCTTATCGGAATCAGCAATACCATTGTCATCTACGTGGGGGGCATGCAATATATTGATGGGAAGATAGAGTCCTTCGGAATCATTGCGGAGTTCATTCTATATGTGAACATGCTTACTTGGCCCGTGGCCATTGTAGGGTGGCTTACCTCCATCATCCAAAGGGCCGAAGCGTCCCAAAAACGAATCAACGAGTTTTTAACGATTCAACCCACCATTACCAATGAGGTTGTGGAACCCACACCCATCAAAGGGGATATTGAATTCAAGAATGTGTCCTTTACCTATGACGACACCAACATTACTGCCTTGGATAACGTATCCTTTAAAATTAAGGCTGGGGAGACCGTGGCCTTTTTGGGAAAAACCGGGTCTGGAAAATCCACTATCCTGGATTTAGTGGCCCGCCTGTACGATACCACTTCGGGAGAGGTTTTGGTGGATGGTATTCCCGTTCAAAAACTCAATCTGAACAGTCTACGGAGTTCCATTGGTGCGGTACCACAAGATGCTTTCCTCTTTTCGGACACCATTGAGAACAACATCCGGTTTGGCGATGAGAATGCCTCATTTGATGAAATTGTGGCCGTGGCCAAGAAAGCCGTTGTCCATGACAACATTCAAGGGTTTGCCAAAAAATACGATACCATTCTAGGGGAAAGGGGCATCACCCTAAGTGGAGGACAGAAACAGCGGGTCTCCATTGCGCGGGCATTGCTCAAAGACCCTAAAATCTATCTTTTTGATGATTGTTTATCCGCCGTGGACACCGAAACCGAGGAAGAAATCCTGAACAATCTTAAGCGTGCATCCCAAGACAAGACCACTTTGATAGTGAGCCACAGGGTCTCTTCCGCCAAAAATGCAGACAAGATCATTGTCCTTGAAAACGGTAAAATCATTCAAGAGGGCACTCATGACCAGTTGAACAATGTTGATGGATATTATAAAGAACTCTATATCAATCAGCTTTCAGGGAAAGAATAATAAAAAAGTTGCTGAATTAGCTTTTTTTTTACATTTTTGGTAGAATTATACAACATAAGAAACTAATTACAACACAAGACCACATGGGCGAGAAAGATATCATGGATCAGGAAGAGATTTATTCCAAAGTCTTACGGGCCGGGAGAAGAACCTACTTTTTTGATGTAAGGAGCACCAAGGCCGGCGATTACTACTTAACCATTACGGAAAGTAAAAAGTTTACCCATGATGATGGTTCTTTCCACTACAAAAAGCACAAGATTTACCTATACAAGGAAGATTTTACCGCTTTTAAGGAGATCATGGAAGAGATGATGGATTATATTATTGACGAAAAAGGTCAGGAAGTAATTTCTGAGCGTCATCAAAAAGACTTCAAAAAAGAAGAAAACGACATCAGCGAAAACGGAACCGCTTCAGGGAGTTTTACCGATGTGAGCTTTGATGACATTTAACAACATCATCTTATTAAAAAAAGAAGAAACGGCCTGCCAATGCAGGCCGTTTTTTTATTTTTATCAAACGACTAATTCAAAATGACCTCATGAAAAAAATCAACTTCCTATTCCTAGCGATAATCATGGGCCTCAATCTAAGTGCCCAACAAGTCACACTGGACTATTATCTCCCCAACAATATCTCGTACGATAGCAGCATCCCTAAACCAGCCGAAATCATCGGCCATGAGGTTGGGGAATGGCATGTGACCCATGATAAATTGGTGTTCTATATGCAACAACTTGCCGCATCCAGTGATCGGATAAGCATTGAAAACCGGGGAACCACTTTTGAAGGCAGGCCTTTGCTCTTGTTAACGGTCACTTCACCCAAAAACCATCAAAATCTGGAAAGTATACGGGAACAGCATATTGCACTTTCCGAAGGAAATGGCAATACCGACACTGCCAACATGCCCATTGTGGTCTATCAGGGCTTTTCCATCCATGGAAATGAACCCAGTGGCGCCAATGCAGGATTGGCCTACGCCTACTACCTTGCCGCGGCCCAAGGTCCAGAAATTGAATCCCTTTTGGACAACACCATTATCCTTATGGACCCTAGTTTCAACCCGGATGGACTACAGCGCTTTGCCTATTGGGCCAATATCCACAAGAGTCAGAACCTAAATCCGGACAGCAACGAGAGGGAGTACCACGAGGTTTGGCCTGGTGGACGTACCAATCACTATTGGTTTGATATGAACCGGGACTGGTTGCCCGTACAATTACCGGAGAGTAGGGCTCGAATTGAAACCTTTCACCAATGGTTGCCCAATATTTTGACCGACCATCACGAAATGGGCACCAATTCCACCTTTTTCTTTCAACCTGGGGAGCCAACACGGGTACACCCATTGACTCCTAAAATCAACCAAGAGCTCACCAAGGAAATTGGAAGCTATCATGCCAAGGCCTTGGACAAAATTGGTTCATTGTACTATTCCGAAGAAAATTATGATGACTATTACTATGGCAAGGGTTCCACATTTCCGGATGTAAACGGCGGTATCGGGATTCTTTTTGAACAAGGTAGTTCGCGGGGGCATATTCAAGAGAGCGACAACGGTCTCCTGACCTTCCCTTTTACCATACGAAACCAGTTTACCACAGCGCTCTCCACCATAGAAGCCGCACAGAACATGCGAACCAAAATTTTGGATTACCAGCAAGGGTTCTATGCCGACATGCGCAACGAAACTTCTCGCAGTAAAACCAAGGCCCTGATTTTCGGGGACAGCAAGGATGCCTCCAAAACTTGGCATTTGGCAGAAATTCTTAAAAGACACAAAATAAAGTTCCATGAATTGGCCTCAGATGCTACCATCAATGGAAAAGCTTTTAAAAAAGGAAATAGCTATGTGGTTCCCATGAACCAGAAAAACCCAAGATTGATCAAGGCGATGTTTGAGAAACGTACCACTTTTACGGACAGTCTCTTCTATGACATTTCGGCCTGGACCTTTCCATTGGCTTTCAATGTGGATTATGCCGAGCTCAACTCCCTGTCCAATGCAGGGCCAGAAGTAATCGATTTTAAACATCCCGAAGGAAGTGTCAGTCAAAAAAGCAACTACGCCTATGTATTTGAGTGGCATGAATATTACACTCCAAAAGCCCTCAACAAAATATTGGAAAAAGGATTGCGGGCAAAGGCGGCCAAATCCCCATTTACTTTAGAGGGCACCCAGTATGATTATGGTTCCATCATGGTTCCGGTACAGAACCAAAAATTGGATACCGACGAACTGTACGCCTTTTTGAATAGCGTTGCCCAAGAAAGTGGTATCCGCATCCATGGGGTTTCCACGGGCCTTACCCAAGGCATAGATTTGGGGAGCAATGATTTTGAAGCCTTGAAAAAACAAAAAGTGGCCTTATTGGTAGGTGAAGGTACCCGTTCTTACGATGCCGGGGAAATCTGGCACCTATTTGATACTCGGTACGATATGAAAATCACCAAAATAGATACGCGCTATTTCAATAGTGTCGACCTTGATTCCTATACGGCCTTGATCCTTACGGGAACCGGTTGGGGAGGTGGTACGCTTTTGGATAAAAAAGGAGCCGAAAAGGTCAAGGAATGGGTGAAAAATGGTGGTACCATTATTGGATACCGAAACACGGCCAATTGGTTTAAAAGCAATGAGTTCCTGGACCTTGTTCTACGTAAGGACACCTTGGTCGCCAAGAACATTGCCTTTGATCAAAAGGAGGATTTTCAAGGGGCTCAAGTTACGGGTGGTGCCATTTTTGAAGCCAAATTAGATCGTTCCCACCCTATCAATTACGGATATAAAAATGATGAGTTGGCTTTGTTCCGAAATACCAACATCTATTTGGAACCGGAAAAGAACAGCTATGACAACCCCATCCAGTATACCAATAACCCGCTACTAAGCGGTTATATTTCAGAGGAAAATGCCGAACTCATCAAGAACAGCGTTCCGTTCAAAGTCAAACGAATGGGCAAAGGAAGGGTTGTGCTTTTTACCGACAACACCAATTTTAGGGCATTCTGGTATGGCACCAATAAACTATTGATGAACGCTATTTTCTTTGGGCCGATGATGTAATACCCATTTTTACAAGGACAAGATTTACCACGGCATGCCCCAATACAAAAAGGCATGCCGTTTTTGTGTTGTACCAATTCCATATAAGCGAAAAGCAAACTCCATAGACCAAGGGATAGACCAATAGCGCAAAACCAAAACGAAACGTAGCTTCAAATTCAGCTTCGGGAACCTTGGGCTTCAGCACACTTCTCCACAACAACATAAATGGAAGGTTCCATATCGTAAATATTACCTTTCGAAGGGAGTTCCCAACCTTCTTTTTTTCATCGACCTCCCTTGAAAGATCTCCTTGGTCAATCAATACATTTACCGCTACGGGGTCAAGATAATGCTCGCCGTTTTCTCCCAGATTTTGTACTACACTATCATATTCTGTTTCGGGGATATGGGTCGTCAATTGCATGAGAGCCTGCTGAACTTCTTCTTTCAGTCTGTTAATAAAATCAGGAGCTGTTTTATGGTCTTGGACAGAGATGGGATTCCCAAAAACCAAGGTTGCTGAATCCCCAGCTTGTTGGGGATAGGCATAGTTTTGTCCAATGGGCACCAACTGGATATCCAAATTTGGGTTTTGTTCCAAAGTGGCTTCAATAATACGGGTAAACCCTTTGCTAAGGGGTCTTACCCGTCTTTGCAAACTATGGTTGGCTTCGGGAAACAACAGAATGGCGTGGTTGGCTCCCAGCAATTGGGCGCATTTTTCAAACACCGCTTTATTTTTGGGAACACTGGACTTGCCATCCCTTATCCGATACACCGGCATCATTTGCAAAAAACCGAAAAAAGACTTTAAAAAGGAGGTCTTAAAAACATCGGATCGAGTCAAAAACCAAAGCTTTTTGCCACAATATACCGCAATCAGGAGCACATCCATAAGTGCATTCTGATGGTTGGAAAGAAACAACACCGGCCTATCCAAAGGAATAGTACTCCTACCCACTATCTTGATTTTCCGATAATAGAAAAACAAGCCTACAGCAACCCAAAGCTTAAGGACGGAATATGCCAATTGCCTCATTATACCAGTTCCTCTTTTTCAATGGGCCTATATCCCCAGACCGTTCCCAGCACCAATCCGGAAACGAGATGCCAAATTCCCCAAAAAGCGGTCAACAAGGCCATACCTCCCAAGCCATCAAAAAACGTAAAAATCAACAGCAGTCCCAATCCTGAGTTCTGGATACCGGTCTCTATGGTGATGCAGCGGATGTTCTCTTGGGACAATCCCAACGATTTGGCAACGGAAAATCCAGTCAACAGTGCCACCAGATTATGCACCACCACCAACCAAAAAACGTAAAGCACATACTCCATAAAAACATCAATGTTCCGGTATAAGGCCAAAAACACCAAGACCACAAAGAACAATAAAGAGCCTATTTTAAACCCTTTTGCCATTTTCTTTGCGGCACGAGGGGCATAATGGTTGAACAACATTCCCAACACCAAGGGTATACCCAACAAAAGGGCCACCAATTTCACCATGTCATAAGGAGAAATGGAAACTTCCTGTAAAATGGAGGCCGTTGGCCCATACATTCCGCCCCAGAAACTTAGATTGACCGGGGTCATAAAAATGGCCAATAGGGTTGCAATAGCAGTCAAAGTGACCGACAAAGCTGCATTTCCTTTGGAAAAATGGGTGAAGAAATTGGACACGTTGCCCCCTGGGCAGGCCGCCACCATAAACATGCCCAACGCCATACTGGGTATGGGTTCCACCATCCAAACCAAGGCAAAGGTGATGGCCGGTAGCACCAAAAACTGACAAAAAACACCTGCAATCACGGGTTTAGGGGTCCGTAACAGCCTTTTGAAATCGTTGAGGGTAATCTCCAAAGCCACTCCAAACATGACCAAGGCCAAGGCAATGTTCAAGGTCCAAAGCGATTTCTCATCAAAATTGATGTGTACCGTATCTATGATTTGCTCCAAAACAATGGTGTTACCATCACAATATACAGGATTCTTTCCATTAGAAGAAAGCTCATGAATTTTATACCTTTAAACCCTAAAAAAAGATATGGCCCGTACCCCAAGTAACATGCTCGCATTGGGCACCAAAGCTCCAGAATTTGAATTATTGGACACCGTATCCAATGAGACCCTTTCCTTGGAAAAACTGAAGGGAAAGAACGGAACCGTGGTAATGTTCATCTGCAATCATTGTCCTTTTGTGATCCATGTAAACCCGGAACTATCCAAATTGGGAAAGGAATACCAAGCCAAAGGAATTGGCTTTGTCGCCATTTCCAGTAATGATGTGGTCAATTATCCGCAAGATGCCCCTGACCTTATGAAAGAGAAGGCCAAGGCAATGGAATATTCGTTTCCATATCTATATGATGAGACCCAAGAAGTGGCCAAGGCCTATGATGCCGCCTGCACCCCAGATTTTTATCTGTTCGATGCGAATTTGGAGCTGGTTTACAGGGGACAACTGGACGATTCAAGACCAGGGAATGGCCTGCCCTTGACCGGTAGCGACCTGCGCAATGCCATGGATGCCGTTTTAAACGGAAACGCTGTCGATTCCAATCAGAAACCCAGTATTGGCTGCAATATTAAATGGAAATAAATGAAGTTCAATCCCAAAGAAGCACTCCAACAATTATCAGCCCAGGACGGTCCTTTTATAAACTTGTTTGAGCATGGCACCTTGTCCGTTGAGATCTATAAACCGGAAAAGGTGGACCTACAACAACCCCATTCCAGGGATGAAGTATATGTGGTCATTTCGGGAAGTGGTGAGTTTTTGAACAATGGAGAAAGAACTACCTTTTCGCAAGGTGATTTTCTTTTTGTACCAGCCGGGGTCGAACATCGATTTGAAAACTTTACCGATGATTTTGCCACTTGGGTACTTTTTTATGGCCCTGAAGGAGGGGAAAATAACCCATGAGCATGGAAGCTACTTTAGAAACTGTAGATCTATCCACATTGGACATGTACTGTTCGGTTGGGCAAAAATCGTATCGGGAGCATTATCTCCATTTATGGGAAAATGAGGACCCAACCCCATACATTGCCCATAGCCTTGAAAAATCTGTTGTGATGCAAGAGTTAGAGGACCCCAATGCGGCCCACTACCTTGTAAAAGTTGGACAGGAAGTCGCTGGAATTGTAAAATTGGTCAAGAATTGCGGTATTGATGAGCTTTCTGATGACATTTCCCTAAAAGCAGAAAAAATCTATCTACTGAAAGCCCATTCCGGCAAGGGACTGGGCAAAAAAGTGCTTCAACTGATCGAACAGGAAGCCTTGGCGCTAAAAAAGAAAGTGATCTGGTTGGATACCATGCAAAAGGGAAATCCCATTCAGTTTTATCAGAAAAATGGATTTGTGGTAAAACGGGAAAGCGAGCTTACCTTGGCTGGAGCCAAAGCTTCTGAAAAAGCCATGTACATTTTGACCAAAACCCTTTAAATCACCACCCTTTTCGTTCCAAAAGGTTCTTGATATGGGCGAAATGGTGACTACCATGCCATGCGTAGCGTCCAATATTCTCTTTTAGGGTGGTCTCTTCATTCCCATCCGGATGGGTAAACTTCCGTTGAAGTTCTTCTTCTGACAGCCCTTTCAACAGATAGACCAACTTGGCATGCACTACCTTCAAATGGTCCAATGACATCTGTATGGGAGCAGATTTGGAATCAAACAACGCTGTCCAAGCCTTCTCATCATACGGTTTGATCAATGGGTTATCTTCGGTAAGCGCCCATTTAAACCGGATGTAGCTATGGTGGTGACTGTCCGCAATGTGATGCACCAATTGTCTTACGGTCCAACCCCCCGGTCTATAGGGAGTTTCCAATTGATCCTCGGAAAGTGGGATAACCATTTCGGCCAAGCGTTGGGGAAGATGCTCCAAAACCGCGATCCATTCATCCAAATGTTCCTGTGTGATCGGATTGGGAATTTGATAATGCCCAATAGGGTAACGAAGTTGCTCCAATTGTTCTTTTTCCATACACCAAAAATAAGGAACTCTTCCACAGAATAGGATAGCGTTCAATCATAAAACGCAGAAGCGACCTCAATTTTAATACACTTTTAACGCCATGAAAAACATGCAATTAAATTATCTACTAATTTTGTAGGACAACTATTTTTTAATCTAAAAACAAAACATATATGGCCGCATTACGATTGGGCGATACCGCTCCTGATTTCACTGCCTCAACTTCTGAGGGCACATTGAACTTTTACGACTATCTTGGTGATGGTTGGGGTATCCTTTTTTCGCATCCCGCTGATTTTACCCCGGTATGCACAACAGAACTGGGCACAGCTGCCAAGTTCAAGGGCGAATTTGACAAACGCAATGTAAAAATGATGGCATTGAGCGTTGATGGTGCCGAATCCCACAAAGAATGGATCAAGGATATCAATGAAACACAGAACACCGTGGTCAATTTTCCCATCATTGCCGATGAGGACAAAAAAGTGTCCGACCTATATGATATGATCCACCCCAATGCAAATGATACGCTTACCGTTCGTTCGGTATTTATCATTGGCCCGGACAAAAAGGTAAAATTGATCTTGACCTATCCCGCATCCACAGGACGGAACTTCTACGAGCTTTTAAGGGTTGTAGACTCCCTACAATTGACCTCCAACCATAAAGTGGCCACACCCGCAAACTGGAAAAATGGGGAAAAGGTTGTGGTCAGTCCAGCCATACCCACCGAAGAAGCAAAGCAAATCTTTTCGGGTGGGGTTGAAGAAGTTAAGCCGTATTTGAGGTTGACACCGGACCCCACTGCATAATCTTTTTTTGAGAAAAAATAACAAAAACCCTAATTATCAATAAATTAAACGTACATTCGCTGCTCAAATTAATTTTTTAGTATTTATTATGAGTAAAGGAACAGTAAAATTCTTCAACGATTCAAAAGGTTATGGCTTTATCACTGAAGAAGGTTCAGAAACAGATCACTTTGTACACATTTCAGGTCTAATCGATGAAATTAGGGAAGGTGACGTTGTAGAATTCGAACTACAACAAGGTAAAAAAGGATTGAACGCCGTAAACGTACAAGTTATTGATTAAGGTACAAACGCTCTTTTTTATAAATAAAACCCGGGTTTTTCCCGGGTTTTTTATTTTTTAAAAAATTGAACGCAACCTCTTTTCTTTTTTATATCTATCCTATAAAGAACGTTCCCCACAACCATTAAATAAAAATGCTATGAACACTTTTTTTGGGATACTCCTTCTCCTTTTGGTCGTTAACGCACTGCTACTTATTCTGAGTGTCAATGGCTCCAAAAAAGGCTTCTTCGGTGGAATTTTTCACAAAAATTAGGCCTCAACCTAAATATCAAGACAATACGGTAGGGGTTTTCCACGTTCAATTGTTATCATAGAAAGACAATATCCTATTATGGGCACATTCTTTACCGTTTTACTACTATTACTTTTCCTGAACTTCTGCTTGCTTTTGGTCAGTGTCAATAGAGCCAAATAAAAAGCCTCCTGTTTAGGAAGCTTTTTATGTTGCACATCTCTGGAAGTTATTTATTTGACACCCATAAGTTCCACATCAAAGATCAACGTGGCATCAGGCGGAATAACCCCTCCGGCTCCAGCACTTCCATAGGCCAAGTGTGAAGGAATCACAAAACGGGCCTTATCACCCACTTGCAATAGACCAATTCCTTCATCCCATCCTGGAATGACCTGACCTACACCCAAGCTGAAGTCAATGGGTTGATTTCTTTTATAGGAGGAATCAAAAACCTGTCCATCGGACAAACATCCCTCATAATGTACAGAAACCGTGCTGCCTTTTTGAGGTTTGGCCCCACTCCCTTTTTGAATGATCTTGTATCGAAGACCACTGTCGGTTTTGTCAAACCCAGCGGCCAATTCTTCCATCTCCGCTTCGGCTTTGGCCTTGGCTTCCGCAATTCGTTTCTCCCGGGCTCCCTCAAAGGTCCTGAAAGCCTCAATGGCATTCCAGTTTTGGGCGTCGTCCCCTACCCTCACAATTTCCAAACTTTCAATTGCATCGCCTTGGGCAATGGCGTCCACTACTTCCTGCCCATGCTCCACATGTCCAAAAACAGTATGCTTGTTGTCCAACCACGGTGTGGCCACATGGGTAATAAAAAACTGGCTCCCATTGGTACCAGGACCTGCATTGGCCATGGAAAGCACTCCCGGCCCCTCATGGGTCAACTCTGGGTGGAACTCATCATCAAATTTATATCCCGGGTCACCGGTACCGGTTCCCAAAGGACACCCCCCTTGAATCATAAAATCCGCAATCACCCTGTGGAACTTCAGTCCATCATAATAGGGTTTGCCCTGGGGTTTTGCCGAATTTTCCATGTTACCTTCTGCCAAAGCCACAAAATTACCCACGGTACCCGGGGTTTTGTCATACGTAAGCTTTACCAATATTTCACCTTTGGAGGTGTTGAATTTCGCGTAGATGCCGTCTTCCATATCTTCTGATTATAAAAATTATTGGGTATTATCTTTTACAAGATTGCAAAGGTAGGGGTTTTAAAGGGCAATCCCTTGAAGGTCCGATCTTTTGCCAAATAAGAAGTATTTTTATAGAGCAAAATTCGCCATCCAATGAAACAACTCTGCATCATCTTCCTAATATTTGCAATAACAATTTCATGCCAAAACAAAACAGGTACCGATGGGTATAACATCCAAGGAACCGCAAAGAATGTACCTGATGGAACCCATATTCTCCTGTACTTCTTTCCCAACACCCATAAAGTTGTGGACTCTACGGTTGTCATGGGTGAAAAGTTTCAGTTTAAGGGAAATCTGGACCGTCCTACTTTGGCCCATGTACGAATGCCCAATAGCAGGGACGACAAGACCTTCTGGTTGGAAAATGCCAAAATAAGGGTTGTTGGCGAAAAAGGACGTTTTTCGGATGCCGAAATAACCGGCTCCAAAACACAGGATGAGTCCGCTTTACTTTTGGCACGCAAAGATTCCCTTTTTAATGAAATGGAAAAATTGGAGGCCATGGTAACGGACAGCAATAGGGATTCCCTTTTTACAATCTATGAGCAAATGCAGAATGTGGAGGTGGGCATTAACCAAAAGTTTATTGCGGAATATCCAGAATCCTATGAAAGCCTTACCCGATTGAACTGGTCCAAGGAACGTCTTGGGAGCCATAAGACCGAGCAATTGTTTTCTTCCTTGGGCACGGAACTACAGACTTCGGAAGAAGGAAAGGCCATACAGGAATTCATTGCCAAGAACCAGACCCTTGCCATCGGTGACACCTATGTCGATTTTGAACAGTCCGACCCAGATGGTCAAATGGTCCGACTTTCTAACGTAAAAGGCAAGTATACCTTATTGGAATTTTGGGCTTCTTGGTGCGGGCCATGCCGAAGTTTCAATCCTGAACTGGTGGAACTCTATGACCAGTACCATGACCAAGGATTTGAAATCTTGGGAGTTTCCTTGGATTCCGATGAAAATCGATGGAAAGGGGCCATTGAAAAAGATGGGCTCACTTGGACCAACGTTAGTGACCTAAAAGGAGCCAACAATGAAGCCGCCATGATCTATGGGGTACGGGACATCCCGGACAATTTACTCATTGATGAAAATGGAAAAATCGTGGCACGGTTTATCCGCGGGGACGCCCTAAAAAACAAGCTCAAAGAAGTATTTGAAATCAAATAGGAAGACCCTTTAAAATAAAAAAGCATGAGTGACCCTTGGTTAAAACGATGGGACGAACGGTATAGCAACACCGCATACGCCTTTGGGGAAAAACCCAATGAGTATCTGCGAGAACAATTACAAAAACTTCAGCCCGGGAACATCCTTTTTGCGGCTGAGGGCGAAGGCCGCAATGCCGTGTATGCCGCCAAATTGGGATGGACCGTTTCCGCATTCGACATCAGTACCGAAGGACGTAAAAAAGCATTGCAGCTCGCCGAAAAGAACCAAGTTTCCTTGGACTACAAAGTAGGCCAACTTCCAAATTTGGAGTATACCAAAGGGCAATTTGATGCCATTGCATTGATCTATGCCCATTTTCCAGCCTCCATTAAATCCGCATACCACAAACTGCTCAACAACTATTTACGTAAGGGGGGAACGGTGATCTTTGAGGCTTTTGGAAAAAAACATCTGCCGTACCGAGAGAAAAATCCCAAAGTAGGTGGCCCAAGGGATTTGGAAAGCCTTTTCTCCATAGAGGAATTGCTCGAAGATTTTACGGATTACGAAATTACCGAACTTGTGGAAAAGGAAGTTGAGCTCAATGAAGGGCTTTACCACTCGGGAACTGGTTCGGTGGTGCGGTTTGTAGGGACCAAGAAATAATGCCTGACGCTTCTACCCCTAAAAAATGATCAGGGGCTGTAAAATTCGAGACTTTTTAATAGAAAAATATTTGAATTCCTTAACTTTAGGGTTGCTATGCGTACCCTATCAGACTTCAATACCGAGCTCAAACTAAAAGGCTTCAATGTTTTCCAAATCGAGGAAGATGGCAATGCGACCCGCGTATACAGCCGTAAGGAATTTTACAAAATTTGCCTGACTACGGGCAAGAGCAAAATCCATTACGCCGATAGGACCTTTGATGCGGAGGGCACCGTCCTATTTTTTGGGAATCCACATATCCCCTATTCCTGGGAGACACTTTCCACCAGTTATGTGGGCTATACCTGTTTGTTCTCGGAAGATTTTTTGGATCCGCACAACCGGTCGGACAGCTTGCAGAAATCGCCACTGTTCAAGTTGGACGGTACTCCTATTTTGAACATTACGGAAGAACAGCGAGAATTTCTGAACGGTATCTTCCAGAAAATGATAGAGGAACAAAAATCCGACTACCCGTAGGCTGGCCTCCGTATTTATGGAACTTTTGGAACGCCAATTTCCCATTGAAAGCCCCGACCGCCCCCTTCAACTGAGGAGTGCAAAGGATTATGCCAAACAACTGTCGGTACATGTCAACTATCTGAACCGGGCCGTGAAAGAAGTCACGGGAAAGTCCACAACAGGCCATATTTCGGATAGGATAACCCTTGAGGCCAAATCCATTCTACAGCATACGGACTGGAACATTTCCGAGGTTGCCTATGCCTTGGGATTTGAATACCCCACCTACTTCAACAATTTCTTTAAAAAACACACTGGGGCCACCCCGACCTCATTGAGAGCATAAGAGTTTGAATTTTATACATATTGGTTTGAAAGTCTTTATCCATTCAGGATAAGGCCATCTACCTTTGTATCGAGAAAACAAAAAAGCGTGGGATTGCAGGATATACATATCTTCGAACGGCTCAGGAAAGGGGAAACCGTACCTTTCAATGACCCCGAATATCCCCATATCAGAAAGGAATGCGGGGATACAAGGAAACTGTTGGTCCAATTGAACAATTCCACAGACCCTGCCGAAATACGGGAGATCCTGGGAAAGATCACCAATTCCCAAATTGATGCCGGCACAGGGATTTTCACCCCTTTCCATATCAATTATGGCAAGAACACGAAGCTTGGCAAGAATGTATTCATAAACTTCGGCTGTACTTTTCTGGATTTGGGCGGTATCACTCTGGAAGACAACGTTATGCTGGCTCCAAACGTCCGGTTACTGTCCGAAGGTCACCCCTTGCCCGCAGAAAAAAGGCAGGCACTGACCGTGGGACACATCCACCTAAAAAAGAACGTTTGGGTCGGGGCCAACGCCACCATTACCCAAGGAGTCACCATTGGTGAGAACTCCGTGGTCGCCGCTGGCGCCGTTGTCACCAAAGATGTCCCCGATAATGTTGTGGTGGGCGGAATCCCGGCAAAAATCATAAAACATATCACTGATTCAGTATGAAAACAATACACATCATTGCAGCCTTCACCATCATCTTGGTGGTTTCCTGCAACGAACAAAAATCAAAGAACATGAAAGAAAAAGAAGAATCAAAAGAAACTGCATTGGAGGCCATATTCCCCAAAGGGGAAAAGGGACCTGCCGAATTTTTCACTGGGAATGCCTATAACTATGGCCTCGTCCCCATGGATTCCATCTACACCAGCTTGGTGGGCAATGTGTATTTTGAGCCTGGAGCCAGGAGCAATTGGCACACCCACCCTTCCGGGCAGATTTTGATCATTACCGATGGGGTTGGGTACCATCAAATTGAGGGTCAGCCCATTGAAATCATAAAAAAGGGCGATGTGATAAAATGTCCTCCCAATGCAAAGCATTGGCATGGGGCCAGCGCCGATACAGGCCTACAGCAACTCTACATTGTTCCCAACACCGAAAATGGGGTCGTGGACTGGATGGAGGCCGTGACCGACGAACAGTACAACACAGCCGAATAAGCACCAATGAAATCAGGGAAACAACAATCGCGGAGGGGATTCATCCAACAGTCTGCCATGACCGGTGCTGGCCTCATGTTAAGTGGCCCCATACCCCTCTTTGCACAACACACACATTCAAAAAATACAACTATGAAAAAGAACATTACCTCCAAAGGGTATGCCGCATTTGATGCATCGGGAACCCTAAAACCATGGGAATTTGAACGTAGGCCCGTGGGCGATGACGACATCCTCATCGAAATCAAATACGCCAGCATTTGCCACTCGGACATCCACCAGATGAAAGGCGATTGGGGACCACAACAATATCCACAAATCCCCGGACACGAGATTGTGGGGGTGGTTGCCGAGGTAGGCAAAAATGTCACCAAATTCAAAGTGGGCGACCGCGCCGGCGTGGGATGTATGGTGGACAGCTGCATGGAATGCCATAGCTGCACCCATGGCGAGGAACATTTTTGCGAAAGGGGCGAAACCGTGTTCACCTACGGGTACCCCGAAGCTTCTTCCCCCACCGGGATTTCCCAAGGAGGCTATGCCACCAACATTGTGGTTCGCGATCATTTTGCGGTACATATCCCAGAGCACATCAGTTTTCAGGAGGCCGCTCCCCTACTTTGCGCAGGGATAACTACTTATTCGCCCATCATCAACGCCAATTTTAAATTAGGGGACAAAGTAGGGGTGGCCGGCATAGGCGGATTGGGTCATTTGGCTGTTAAACTTGCCGTGGCCAAAGGTGCCGAAGTGTATGCCTTCACCACATCCCCGGACAAGGTTGCGGATATTGAATCATGGGGCGCCAAGGAAGTGATAGTGGTTGATGAAGACCTCAAGAACCTTCAACCCTACCAGAAAAAATTGGACTATATGATCAGTACCATCCCCTACCAATATGAGGTGGCCCCGTATGTGGCCTGTGTAAAGCCCTACGGGCACTTTACCTATGTGGGCATGCCCAACGGGTTTCAATTGAGCTTTAACAATTTGGCCTTGGCCAGTTCCCGGGTCAATTTTAATGCCTCATTGATCGGGGGCATTCCCGAGACCCAAGAGGTGGTACATTTTTGTGCCGATAATGGGATCAAGCCGGAAATCCAGATCATTAAGGCCGAAGAAGTGAACGAAGCCTGGAACAAAGTGGTGAACAAGGAAGCACGGTACCGCTACGTGATCGATGCGGCCACATTTTAGGAAACTTGGACCAATACTTATTGAAATGGCCTGCGGTGTATTACATGCCGCAGGCCATTTTGTTTTTCATTTTGGTCCTACGTAAAAAACCCTGAACTTAGACCAAAACTTGCTGGATGACAAAAATCACTTCAAAGCCCAACTGCGGAAATTCCCCCAAAATGGCATTCCTGAAAGAATTCAACAGTGCGTTTGCCAAAGCCAATGCAAAGTTCCTTTTGGACAACGTAACGGATGATATCGTCTGGACCATTGTCGGGAATGGAAAAATAGAGGGTAGGGAGCAATTCGCCGATGCATTGGAACAAATGACCACCGAAAACATATCGGAATTATTCTTGGACCAGATCCTTAGCCACGGAAAAGAAGGGGCTGTACGCGGGACCATGGTGATGCGGAACGGAAAGCAGTATGCCTTTTCGGACTTTTACGAATTCAAAGGAGCCAAAGGCGAAAAGATCAAGAGCATGACCTCCTACGTCATCAAACTATAAAACGAACCGCATAGATTCACAAGGAATGAAATCGAACATTGAAACCATAAAGGAGTTGTACCAAGACTTCTCCAAAGGAGACACCAACGCCATAAAGGAGAAATTTGCCCCGGACATTGAATGGATCCAAATGAAGGGCTTTCCCAACGGAGGGCACCATATTGGGTTTGATGCCATTCTCAAGAACGTGTTCCAGAATTTTGGGGATAACTGGACCTCTTGGGCCGCAACCATTGACGAATATGTGGATGCCGGCGAATCGGTCTTTGCCATTGGACGGTACAAGGGCACTTATGCCAAAACCGGAAAATCCATGACCTCGGATTTTGCCCATCGGTATGTCCTGAAAAATGGAAAGATCACCAAGTTTACCCAATATACGGATACCAAATTGGTGGCCGAAGTGATGGAATAATTCTGTATTCTTCTGCTTCGCAAAACTGTGCAATGGATTATTGGTGGTTTTTTATTACTTTTTAGAAGGATTTCTTTGATTAAATTCAATCAAAAAATAAATGCTTCAATACTTTTTAGACTTTATCGTTCTTATTGTTTTTATCTATTCTGCTCGGATATTTTGGAGAATTGGAAAAAGAAAAAAAACAAAACAAATAAAGCTGCTACTCCAAACTATTGCTGTATTTATATTCTTCCATCTTGTTGCATTTCCTGTTGTCTATCTCATCCTAATAAAGAATGATGTTAGTAGCATTAAAATAGAGAAGGACATTGTATCATTTGAGAGAAGTGAAAAACTCAAAAAAGCTGTTGAGACAGAAAAACAAATCGAACAGCAGTTAATAGAAAAGCAGAAACCAGAATTGGAAAGTTTCATTGAAGAATACTCTTATTTTTTAAAAAAAATAAAATGGGATTCACTGGACAATAAAAAAATTGTTTTTCTTGATTCCTTCATGTTAAGGGGAAACTCCCAAAAAAACCCAATACCAGGAGGTGATTATTATAAGATAATCCAGATTTACACTTTAAAGGGATCAAAGTTATTTGAGTTTACTACAGACAGTAAAAAAACTACTTTGTCGGAAATTTTCAAAGACTATATAAAAGAAATAGAATCTGATAAAACCAGCATAGTTGAAGAAATCGAAACTATTAAAAAAGATCAATTCTGGAACTATAGACAAATATTACCATACACTTTAAACATTCTATTTACTGATAATTTCAATCCTCAAAGTAGATTCGCCAACATTATATACTTTATCCATAATATTTTTGTTGTTGGCTTTCTAATATCTTTGATGATGAATCTATTTCAGTTTTACTTGCTGAATAATGACAGGTAATATATGAAAACCCGAAAAGTTATATTCTCATTTGTTCTTAAAACCTAAAAAGCTCCAGCAAGGGCACTTCCAGAACTTGGGCAATTTCATATAAGGTGTAGACCGTGGGATTTACCCTCCCATTTTCAATCTTCTCCAAAGCTTGTCGATCTTTACCACAAGCATATGCCAAATCGGCTTGCCGCAACCCCTTTTCTTCCCGGAGTTGGACCAACCGCTTTCTGAGTTTCATTTTTAGCTCTTCTTTGTCCACAAAACAAATATCCAGAATTTCTTTCTATCCCGTGTTCGTTATTCCGAACATTTAAACTTAAATCATGCATCGAAAACTAAAAATCCATTCCAAATTCCGTCGCCGTACCTGGGACAACATTCTGGTACCGGAAATACGGTTGGAGGGCCATTGGCTCAAGGAATTGGGTTTTGAGGAAGGAAAAACGGTACAGGTGATCATGCAGGAAAAAAAGCTCACCCTTGTTATTTTGGAACAGAATCCCGACCAATCCTCCTCATAGGATCCAAACCGTTCCCAAACATGCATATAGCCTACAAACGCCTCCCCGAAATTGAAAATTCGCAGCTCATTGCCTTAATGAACCATCCCTTGGTCCGCCGCCAAATGCCCTTGCTAAAAGAAAATTTCACCGAGGAGCACTGCAAGGCCTTCATCACCGCCAAGGAACAACTGTGGCAGGAACACGGGTACGGCCCATGGGCCTTTGTGGTGGATGGCACGTTTGCAGGTTGGGGCGGCCTACAGCCCGAAAATGGGGAGGCCGATCTGGCCTTGGTCCTCCATCCAGATTATTGGGGACTGGGCAAAAGCTTGTATAAAGGTATCATTAAAAAGGCTTTTGGGGAGATGGGACTGCCTTCGGTAACCGTATTGTTCCCACCCACGCGCACCCGCGTACAAGGTTTGCTTCGTTTGGGGTTTGTAAGGGAACGTGAGCTCCATGTGGGCAATGAACGGTTCATCAGGTACCGCTTATGGAACCCAAAAACGGGAGAATCCCATAAGTCTTAAATTTCTGGAAATCTCATAAATTTTGCCGATTTTTATAGGATTGTTTGTACCGATTTTACAGTTGTATGGGGAAAAGAAAAAAGCAGGCGAAAATTTTACGGGTTTTTAGAAAAGTACACCGTACCACGGGTGCCTTTTTATTTGTGTTCTTCTTTTTCATATCGGTCTCCGGCCTGTTGCTGGGCTGGAAAAAGAACACCGCCGGGATGATCCTTCCCGAGTCGCAAAAGGGTACTTCCACCGATTTACGGGACTGGCTCCCCGTGGACAGCCTGCACACCATTGCCTGCAACACCTTGCACAACTCCGTTTCGCCACAGCTTTCCTTGGAACTGGACCGGATTGATATGCGCAAGGACAAGGGCATGGTAAAGTTTGTCTTTGTGGACGAATACTACGAGGTACAATTGGATGCTGCCACGGGCGATGTGCTTTCTGTAGGTCAACGCCGATCGGATTTTTTGGAAAAAGTACATGACGGCTCCATTCTGGACCGTTATCTGGGAACTTCGGGAGTGATAAAATTGGTGTACACCACGGTAATGGGAGTTTCGCTACTGGTCTTTACCATCACCGGTTTTTGGCTGTGGTACGGCCCCAAAAAAATGCGAAAGACCACAAAGCCCAAGCTTGTTTCAACCTCAAAGTTGGGGTGAATGGTCATTTTGGTATATTAGGCGTACGATCTAACCCTAAATACCACTATTATGACCAAAGGACGAATGGAAGCTTTCAGCGATGGCGTACTGGCCATCATCATCACCATCATGGTTTTGGAAATCAAGGTTCCCCACGGGGAGGAATTCACGGACCTTGTACCTTTGATCCCGGTTTTTTTGAGCTATGTGCTCAGTTTTATCTATTTGGGCATCTATTGGAACAACCATCACCACATGATGCACACGGTAAAAAAAGTCACGGGAAAGGTACTTTGGGCCAATCTGCATCTTTTGTTCTGGCTCTCCTTGGTTCCCTTTGTGACCGGATGGATGGGTGAAAACCATTTTGCGGAAAACCCAATTGCCCTATATGGTGTCATCCTTTTGATGGCGGCATTGGCATATTTCTATCTACAGTACACCATCATTAAAACACAGGGAGAGGACTCCGTATTGAAAAAGGCGGTAGGCAAGGACTTGAAAGGCAAACTTTCCCCCATTCTATACCTTATTGGAATCGCTTTTGCTTGGATCACCCCATGGGTATCCGGGGCCATGTTTGTCTTGGTGGCCCTGATTTGGCTCATCCCAGACAAAAGAATCGAACGGATGTTGGAAGGTTAATACCCGATTACCCCTTTATTTTTGAGGTTGGGATGGCACCGTATTTATCCATTAGGTACACCAGACTGGCCATGGAGGCTGCGCCCAGTTCCAGCTCGCGTTTGTTCACATGCTCAAAAGTGTCGTTCTCGGCATGGTGATGGTCAAAATACCGCTGTGAATCGGGCACCAGACCGGCCAGGACAATATCCGGGTTTTTCATGGGGCCAATGTCGGCACCACTATACCCTTTCACGAACAAATGGATCAGATAAGGCTCGAACAAACTTTTCCAGCTTTGGATCTGGTCAAAATTTTCATCGGAACAATCCAGAGAAAAACCCCTTGGGGTAAATCCACCTGAATCGCTTTCCAAGGCAAAGACGTGGTTTTCGTTCTTGCTTTGGGCCACTTCGGCATATTTGTTACCTCCGCGGAGGCCGTTTTCCTCATTCATGAACAACACTACGCGAATGGTACGCTTGGGCTTGTATCCCGTTTTCTTCAACAATCGAAGAACGTCCATGCTCTGTACACAACCGGCACCATCGTCGTGGGAACCATCGCCCAAATCCCAAGAATCCAAATGTCCACCTACGACCATGACTTCATTGGGATAGGTACTTCCCTTGATCTCGCCAATGACGTTGTAGGATTGCACATCCTCGTATTGTTTGCAGTTCTGCTTAAAATAAAATTTGATATTGGGGTTGAGTTTTAGGGTGGTGCTCAACAAATCGGCCCCGTTGGTACTGATGGCCGCCGCCGGAATCCTTTGCGAAACGGGCGTATCGCCATAGCTCATGGAGCCTGTATGCGGATAATCATCCGAGCGCAGGTTCATGGAACGCACGATCACACCCAAAGCACCATATTTGGCCGCCTCGGCAGCACCGGAATACCGTTGGTCCACACAACCGGAATAGGATGCAAAAGTACTGATCAGTGTAGGGTCCATTGGGCGGTTGTAAAAAACAATTTTTCCGGCAATTTTGTCCTTACCCAGTTTTTGAAGGTCTTCTATCCCCTGCACCTCAACAATATTGGCCTTTAGGCCACCATCTGGCGTGGCCACGGAACCTCCCAAGGCACAAATGGGCATGTTGGTAGTGAGTCCAGGTTTGGTCTCCATATAGGCAAACTCCGGGAGTCCCCTCACCCATTTGGGCACCATTACGGGCTGCAACCATACTCGGTCCAAGCCCAGGGAATCCAATTGGCCTTTGGTGTACTCCACGGCCTGTTGGGCCTGTACCGAACCTGACAAACGACCACCAATCTGATTGGAAAGGTAATTCAACCATTCGTACGCCTGCCCATCGGTTAGGGCTTTGTCGTATATGGCCTTGATCTGTTTTTCGTCATCGGATTGTGAAAAAAATGGGGTACTTGCCAGCAAAAGGGCCAAAAGGAGTACTTTTCTCATGGGGATTCTTTTTCCAGTTCTTGTTTAAAGGTTTCTAAATTAGCCTTTATTTTATCATCGAGCTCGGGTTCCTTGATATCTTTGTACTTTTTTAACGCTTCCAGCATGACGGATGCCACAATGACCCGGGCCGCCTCTTTGTTGTCCGCCGGAACCACAAACCAAGGCGCATGGTCCTTGGAAGTTTTGTTCAGGGCTTCCTCATAACATTTTTGATAGTCGCCCCAAAGTTTGCGCTCTTCAAGATCACCGGGAGAGAATTTCCAGTTTTTTCGCTTTAAATGGATTCTACGCAATAATCGCTGACGTTGTTCTTCCTTGGAGAGGTGTAAAAAAAACTTAAAGATCACGGTCCCATTTTCGGCCACATGCTTTTCAAAATCATTGATTTGTCTGTAGCGCTTCTCCCAAAAAGCATCATCTATATCGGAGACGGACTCCACATCCGGTAAATTTTCACCTAAAATATATTCGGGGTGCACCTTGGTGACCAGTACATTTTCATAATGGGTCCTGTTGAATACGGAAAACTTGCCCCGTTCCGGCAAGGCAACATAATGCCTCCATAGATAGTCATGCCGCAATTCCAATGGGGTGGGTACCTTAAAACTATGGACTACCACTCCCCTTGCATTGAAGTCTTTGAAGACTTCCCTGATCAAGCTGTCCTTTCCTGCGGTATCCATGCCCTGCAAACAAAGTAAGACCCCATATTTTCCATGGGCGTACATAGTGTCCTGGAACTCCCCCAAATCCTTCCGGATATTCTTGAGTGCCTTTTTCAATTCCTTTTCAGAGGCCCCAAAATCCTGATATGTAGCTAATTGAGATAAATCTACCTCTTCTTTTACCCTATATGTTTCCGTATTGATTCTTTCCATGGGATTGAATATAGTCCATTTTATCCACTCTTTCAACTGATAAAAAACTGCCGTTCATCGACATTTTTACCGTTTATGGGACAAGAGTGCTTTTTTATCGATTTTATTCCACCTTCGCTCTGGCTTGCCCCTAACTTAGTGAAACCTAAAAACGCAACGTCCCAAATCCAATGCGTTATGAAATGTAGAAAGATTACCCTACTTATGGTCTTCGCCATGGTCCCTCTTGGCCTATGGCCCATGACATCCACATCAAGCGCCAATGCTTGTGAATATGCCAATTCCAACCTCGAGTACATCAAGAGCAAAATTGAGGATGCCGTTGTTGCCAAAGACTTTGGAATGGCAAAATACCATGCCTACAAAGCTTTGAACGGCATCGAAAAAACCCGGTCCAACTTTTTGGATTGCGGTTGCGAGGGCACCATTGAAAGTCTTGAAAATGTACTTACTGAACTAAAGATTGCCACAAAGACCGATTCATTCAAAACTTCCAAAAAATCACTGCACCTTGCCTTGGAGAATACCATGATAGGCATTAAGGTTTTACGAGTCTATGAACAGGAAAACACCAGCGTCTACAGCAACTCCATGTTGGTAATGAATACAAAAGAAGCCTTGGACAACCAAAATGGGATGTTCCTTACCCATGACGGTGCTGTAAAACAACAGGTACACAATTGTCTTTTGGGCTTTGAATCTTCCTTGGAAAAAGTGGTAAAGGAAGTGGATTGCAATGAGGCACGAAGGTTTGTCAACAATATTTATGAGGAATCCCGGTTGATTTTGCTCAACACAGAACTATCTCCACACAAAAAGGAATACCATCAACGGGTAAAGACCCTGACCCAGGACGCCTTGACCCAGCTCGATGACTGTGCTGTTATCGACTGATCTATTTGCTGGCGAAGAGTTTTACGTCTTCCTCTGATACTTCCTTGCCCCCTAGAATAATAAGTCGCTCCACCACATTACGGAGCTCCCGCACATTACCGGTCCAATCATAGCTCTTGAGCAATTCGGTGGCCTTTTTGGAAAAATCCTTGGGCGCGGTGCCTTGTTCCGAAGCTATTTTCTTGGCAAAGTGTTCAATAAGAGTGGGGATATCGTCCCGTCTGTCGTTCAACGCAGGGACCTTTATCAAAATCACTGCCAAACGGTGGTAAAGGTCTTCCCTAAAATTACCTTCCTCTATTTCCTTTTTTAAATCTTTGTTGGTAGCGGCCAATACCCTAACGTCCACTTTGATGTCCTTGTCCGAACCTACCCTGGAAATCTTGTTTTCCTGGAGGGCTCGGAGCACCTTGGCCTGTGCCGAAAGGCTCATATCCCCTATCTCGTCCAAAAAGATGGTGCCTTTGTTGGCCGCCTCAAACTTTCCGGCCCTATCCTTGACCGCGGAGGTAAATGCTCCCTTTACGTGACCAAAGAGCTCACTTTCTATCAATTCGGAGGGTATGGCCGCACAGTTCACCTCAATAAAGGGGGCTGCGGACCTAGGGCTTTTTTGATGCAGCCAGTGGGCCACCAACTCTTTTCCGGTACCGTTGGACCCCGTGATCAGTACGCGGGCATCCGTTGGGGCAACCTTTTCTATCATTTCCTTGATGACCTCAATTTCTTCACTATCGCCCACCATTTCATAGTTCTTGGACACCTTCTTTTTCAAAATCTTGTTTTCTACCACCAACTCTTTTCGGTCCAGGGCATTGCGCACCGTAGTAAGCAATCGATTAAGGTCCGGTGGTTTTGAGATATAGTCAAACGCTCCCATTCGCATGGTGTTCACGGCGGTATCCAGATCACCATGCCCTGAAATCATGATGAAAGGAGTCTCCGGTTTTATTTTTTTTGCGGCCTCCAACACTTCCACCCCATCCATTTTGGGCATTTTTATATCGCAAAGGACCAAATCAAAGTCTTCTTTTTTAATGGCCTCGATACCACTCAACCCATCTTCGGCCTCTTGTACATTATAGGTATCGCTTTCTTCGACCAAAATTTTCACCAAAACCCGTCTAATGGCGGATTCGTCTTCTATTACCAAGATTTTAGACATACACGTGTTTTAAAAGATTCCTATTTTGAACCCAGTCCTAATATAAAAATTTGCCTCATTATTCAACAAATAAACATCGCCTTGTTTGTCGTTCCGCAACTTCCCTTCTTGTTCAAAGGAGCGTCCGGCCATTAGGAAAAGGGACATATTCTTGTTTATGTTGTACTGATAGCCCAACGTACCTACCAAGGCGGTCAACGATATCTTCGATGCTATTTGACTATAGGGCAAAGCAATATTGTCCTGGATATTCATAAAATATCCATCCAAGAATAGTGCCAATTCCAAAGAATGCTTTTCATTGAAGTGATGGCGAAAGTTGGAACGGGGTATTCCCATGGTGTAGGACCACTTGGGATGAAACTTCTTGTAGTAATTGATCAAGGGCAAGGGCACTGGAATACCTGTGGTACTGTTATAGGTGAGCCCCAGTACTATTCGAAAGGGCTTATCGGCATCGGGCTGTTCTTTCCAAAATGCCGCCGTGGCGTTCATAAAAAAATCATCGGTAATGGTTCCGCTTGTAAAATTGGAGGCCATTCTCGGGGTAAGAATCGCCACAAAATTCCAACTGGGATTCCATTTGGTAATGAGCCCCAAGTTCATGTCCACTACATGAAAACGAATCAGTTCACTCTTGTCAAAAGGAAAGTCTTGGGAGTATCCAATATCAAAACGGTTGTACTCCATGCCTGTAATAAGGTAATCCTTTTTGGCATTGATCTTTATGGGCAGATTGAACAGGAACTTGTACCGTTGGGTCTTGATTCCCGAATCGTTCTCTGGAATATTGAGGTATTCCACTCTTAAAATATCGGTACTCTGACCCAACACTTTTGGACCCAAAAGTACCATGAGGACTGTTAAACATCCCCAAATTATTGAATTGCGTGCCGAGGTCTTTATTGTTTTAAGGTTTTTGCTGAATGATATGTACATCTCGCTGCGGAAACGGAATACTTATATTGTTCTCTGCGAACAATGCATTGATCTTATACCGCATTTCACTCTTTACCCGCGGATCGCTAAAGCTATCATTGGTAAAAAAATGTACGGAAAACATGAGTGCCGAATCCCCAAAATCATCAAAAAGCACAAAGGGTTTGGGATTTTTCAGGATTTGTTTTTGTTCCGCGGCCACCCGCTCCAAAATCTGGGTCACCAACTGCACATTACTCCCATAGGCCACTCCCACAGTTACACTTTCGCGCGTGGTGCGGTGGTTTTGGGTGTAGTTGTACATGATATCACTGATGAACTTGTGGTTGGGTATGATCACCACCTTGTCGTCCCGGGTAATGGCCCTTGTGGTCCTGAGCTTTATCTCAAAAATCTTGCCCACTTTGTCATCCACCTCCACAATATCCCCCACTTGAAGGGATTTGTCCACAATGATCATAATACCTCCAAGAATATCCTTGAAGAGTTCCTGCAGCGCCAAACCCAAACCCACGAACAGGGCGGCAGAGGCCGTTATGATCAACGTGATGTCTATTCCCGCACCACTCAGAGTGACCAGGATCACCACTAGATAAATTACATAATTGGTAAACTTGAAGACGCTGGAAAACTTTTGCTTGTCTTCGCGCTCCATTTTATGGGTAAGTAAATATCTGATCCATTTAAGGGCAAACTTGGCCACCACAATACTGATGGTCAGCAATAGAAGCAATCCAATAGTAAGGTTGATGGTCTTTTCCCCTTCGCCAATATGGAATCCGAGGTTGAGGAAATCCTTTATGGAACCCCATATATCCTCTTTGATGATCTCCTCTATTTCGTTATCTACCTGCATGCTAATATCGTAACCACTTGATCAACTCTTTATAGGTTGGTTTTTTGCCATACATAAGTATGCCTACCCTATAGATTTTTGCCGCCAAGGACACAATTCCCAAAAAGGTAATGACCAATAGGGCTATGGACACCAACAATTGCCATAAAGGTACACCACCTTCTCCAATTCCCCCAGGCAAACGCATCAACATTACAATGGGCGAGGTGAGTGGAAATAATGAAAAACCAACAGCAATAGGACCATGTGGGTTACTGAAAACAGAAAAGAACCCCACATAAATGGCCAACATAAGCGGCAAAATAATCGGAAAAATAAATTGCTGTGTGTCTGTTTCATTGTCCACGGCGGCACCAATGGCAGCATAAATGGAACTGTAGATCAGATAGCCCAGCACAAAATAGATAAAAAACGATACGATCAACAATCCCCAAGGAATATCCAATATCTCCCTGGCATACGTCATCATCTCACTATCCATTGTGGCCAATTGCGACATCTCATTCATGGCACCGGGGGGCATATTAGAACTCTCCGCCATGGATCCCAAATCAATCCCAAAGAACATCACGGCCAAGAACAACAACAGTGAGGCGGATATCAACCAGATGGTAAACTGGGTAATCCCGGCCAGAGAGGTACCAATGATCTTGCCCAACATCAGTTGGAAGGGTTTCACCGAAGAGATGATCACCTCTATGATCCTACTGGTTTTCTCCTCAATGACACTGCGCATTACAAATCCACCATAAATAATAATGAACATCATGATGGCATAGCCGAATCCACCTCCAATAAACGCCTTGATCTCATTGATTCCCTTTACGCTCTTTTCGCCATCAAATGTGGCCAGATTGATTTCAAAAGGTTGTTCCACTTGGGAAAATTGATCTTGTGACACCCCTAATTTTTCCAATCGGCCTTGGCGTAACCGTCTTTGTATGATGCCCTCCAAGTGTTGGGTCATCTGGGTATTGGGATTGTCCTTGGTATACAGATAGGCAGATTTTGCCACTTGTTCCACGTCTTTCCCATAGGGGAGATACAATAGGCCATAATACCCCATGGAATTAATCGAGTCCTTAGCATCATCCAAGCTAAGTCCATCCAAATGGATGTAAGAGATTTGTTCCGTAGGTTTAAATTCCTGATGAAAAAAAGCACTTTCATTGAGAATGGAAATCACTCGTTTCTCATTGTCGTTTATCTTGGTGAGGTAGGCTATCAGTACAATCATGCCCACAATCAAGAGGGGACTAAGAATGGTCATGACAATAAACGAACGGTTCCTCACCTTTGCCAAATACTCCCGTCTAATAATCAAACCCAACTTACCTATCATTGTCCTTTTTGTTTACGGTTTGAATAAAAATATCGTTGGCCGAGGGTATGGTCTCCTCAAAACGGTTCACATTGGCCACACTGGAAAGTTCTGCCAATATTTTAGCGGTGTGGGACGACGGCAATTGCACCCTAAAGTCCAATTGGTTTTCTACACTATCAAAACTGGAAGATAGGATATGGTGGTTTTTGTTCAAGTTCTCCATCAAAGCATCTGCATCTTGCTGGATTTCCAATCCTACATTAAAAATATTGTTCTTATAGGCTTTTTTGATCTCAGAGAGTTTGCCATCCAATATTTTTTCCGACTTATGGATCAGGGCTATGTATTCACAAAGCTCCTCAACGGATTCCATACGGTGTGTGGAAAAAATAATGGATGTTCCCTTTTCCTTAAGCTGAAGGATCTCATCCTTGATGATATTGGCGTTTATGGGATCAAAACCGCTGAAAGGTTCATCAAAAATCAACAGTTTGGGCTCATGGAGCACCGTAACTATAAATTGGATCTTCTGGGCCATCCCTTTGGAGAGCTCTTGGATTTTTTTGTTCCACCAATCTCCAATATCCAAACGATCAAACCAATATTTTAATCGCTTTTTGGCCTCAGCCTTGGAAAGACCTTTGAGCTGCGCCAGATACAGGGCCTGTTCCCCCACCTTCATGCTCTTGTACAAACCGCGTTCTTCCGGCAAATATCCAATATAGGATATATGTTGCGGCGCCAAGGGTTCCCCATTGAACAAAATCTCCCCGGTATCCGGATGTGTTATTTGGTTGATGATACGTATAAACGAAGTCTTCCCCGCCCCATTGGGACCTAGTAGACCATAGATGCAATTCTTAGGTATATTGAGTGAAATGTTGCTCAGCGCGGTATAGTTCCCATACGATTTGGAAACATTTTTGGCAACAAGGATGTTATCCATGCATACATTTTTTTCAAAGATATGTATTTGCCCAAAAAGATTGGTTTTCCCCTAAAACAAAAACCCACCCTTAAAAATTTCAAGGATGGGAAAAAAATTGCTATGAAAAAGAAAATTAGATATTGGTCACCCAACATCAGTTTCAAATATACGTTTTTTATTTAAACAGCAAGTTTTTTCTTCTTAGGAGAACATGTCTTTCACCTTTTCAAAAAAGGATTTGTCCGATTTTTCGGGCTTTGGGACAAAATTTTCATCACTCTGCATCCGTTCAAAAAACTCCCGTTGTTCCTTGTTCAATTCCTTTGGGGTCCAAACATTCACATGGACCAAAAGGTCTCCACTGCCATAACCATTGATGCTATTGACCCCTTTTCCGCGAAGCCTCAATATTTTTCCGGATTGGATTCCGGGCTCCAGTTTTATACGGACCTTGCCTCCAATGGCATCGATTTCCTTGGAACTTCCCAGAACGGCTTCTGAAATACTCACATAAAGATCATAGTGCAGATTGTCCCCTTCCCTTTTTAGGGTTTCATGTTCAAGGGTTTCAATGGCCACCAAAAGGTCTCCCGAGATTCCATTTCCAGGAGCGTCATTCCCTTTTCCAGATACTTTTAGCTGCATGCCATCCTCAACACCCGGTGGAATTTTAATGGAAACGGTCTCTTCCTCTACCTTAAGTCCTTGGGCGTCTGCCCCTGAAGGACGATGATCTATGGTCTGACCGGAACCGCCACAGGTATGACAGGTGGTCGCGGTCTGCATTCGACCCAAAATAGTATTGGTAATCTTGGTGATCTGCCCACTTCCATTACAGGTTGAACAGGTTTTGTAGGTTACGCCGTCCGCCTGAAGTTTTCTTCTCACCTTCACCTTCTTCTCCACGCCATTGGCCACTTCCTCCAAAGTCAGTTTTACCCGGATTCGTAGATTACTTCCTTTCATCCTACGCTGGCCCCCACCACCAAATCCGCCAAATCCGCTGAAACCTCCTCCAAAGGCACCTCCAAAGATATCCCCAAACTGACTGAAGATATCGTCCATGTTCATACCTCCGCCACCAAATCCGGAACTACCATCGAAAGCAGCATGACCAAACTGGTCGTATCTTGCTCGCTTGTCCGGGTCGCTCAACACTTCATAGGCTTCGGCGGCCTTCTTGAACATCTCCTCTGCCTTAGTATCCCCAGGGTTTTTGTCCGGATGGAATTCAATGGCCTTTTTTCTGTAGGCTTTCTTTATTTCTGCAGCGGATGCTCCTTTTGAGACCCCCAATATTTCGTAAAAATCCTCCTTCATAAGCTATTAGTTGCCAACAACCACCTTAGGGTGCCGAATGATACGGTCTCCAAGCTTAAAGCCTTTTTCGACCACATCAATGATTTTACCTTTCAATTTTTTATCGGGTGCCGGAATTTGGGTAATGGCATCGTGCACTTCGGCATCAAACGTATCGCCTTCCTTTACCTCAATCTGCTCCAAGCCTTTATTCTTTAGGGTTTCCTTGAACTTATTGTTGATAAGCTCAACGCCTTTGAACATTTCTTTGTCATCGGATTTTGCAAGCTCCTTCAAGGCACGGTCAAAATCGTCCATTACGGGCAACAGGGAGACCATGACTTCCTGTCCGGCCGTTTTGAACAGCTCCATACGCTCCTTCGAGGTTCTTTTCTTAAAGTTTTCAAACTCGGCAAAAAGCCTCAAAAACTTATCCTTCTCCTTGGCCAGTTCCTCACGTAGCCCCTCCTCTTCGGAAATCTCTTCTGCACCGTTCATATTTTCATCGTTCAGCTCAGGATTGACCGTTTGGGCTTCTTCAGAAAACCCTTCCATATCCTCAACTTTACTTTTCTTGCTCATATGCGTCTGTTTTATTCTTTTTTAGGAATGGCAAAATTACTGCCAATTGCTCGAAAATGTCAAAATGTCACCACAAAACATAAAAAAATCCGCTCTAAGCGGATTTATCCTTTGCAAAAAACTTCATCAACCCATCACACAAGCTCTTCGGAAACAGAATCTACCGAGGCATTTTCATCCTTTTCGGCATAAATATGTTGCAGTGCCAAACAAATATTGGGGTGTTGAAAGGCGAACCCTTCGTTTTCAATCTTTTTACTGCTCACCCGCTGACTGGCCAACAGCAGGTATGACATTTTACCCAAAAGCATTTTCAGGACGAACTTGGGCACATGGGGCAACCATAATGGCCGATCCAAATTACGTGCCAGTTCTTTGGTCATTTTGGCATTGGTCACCGGGTTTGGGGCCACACCATTGTATACCCCATCAAGATCATTTTCCAAGATGAACACAAATAATTGTGCCAAATCCTCAATATGGATCCATGATTGCCATTGTTCACCGCTACCCAACGGTGCCCCTACATATTTTTTGACCGGTAGCGCCATTTGGGGCAAAGCCCCTCCTTGATCGGACAATACAATCCCTATCCGAATCTTGGAGACATTGACTCCCAAATTTTTAAAGGTATCCACCTCCGCTTCCCATTTTTGGGCCACTTCACCTACAAAACTGTCATCCACTTGGAGTTCCTGTTCATCGTAAAACTTAGAGAGGGAGTCTGGATAAATCCCAATGGCAGATGCCGAAATCAGCAAGCCAATGGACGAATCCAGTTTTTCCATGGCCCTATACAACGTCTGTAGGCTGTTGATACGGCTCGAAAGCACCTTTTTTTTATGAATCGGCGTCCAACGTTTGGCAATGCTGGCCCCAGCTAGGTTGATAATGGCATCGACCCCATCAAAACAGGCCATATCCAATTCACCTTTACTTGGGTTCCAATAAAAGCCCCGGTAATCTTCGGATTGCTCAATTTTCCGTTTTTGTGTCGTTAAGTAATTCACGGCAATACCTTTGGACTGCAATACCTTGACGATTGCCCCACCGATTAAACCCGTAGCTCCTGTAATCAACACCTTCATACAATCATTTTAATGCAAATTTACAGGTTTAAAGTGCTGTTCCTTAGGTATTAATTTAGGTTTAACACAAATATGCCGACTTTAAGTGAATTTAAGATAATGAAAGGTGGCCCCGTTAACAAAGCCTTGATACGGTTCAATCTTTAGTGGCTCGAAGCATTTCCCGTTTCCCCGGCGGACCGGGTAGCCGCTCTACGGTAAAGCCCACATGCTGCATGGCCCTTCGAACGCTTCCCTTGGCGGCATAAGTGACCAGAACCCCATTGGTTTTGAGTGCCCGATACATCTTTTCAAAAATTTCCTCGGTCCATAGTTCTGGTTGTACCCGAGCACCAAAGGCATCAAAATAAATGAGATTGTACGTATCCGAATCTGTGATTTCCTTGAAATCTTTCTGCTGTTTGTGCAATGAAAAATCTTTGGTAATCAACGTACTCTTTTCCCAAGGGGACCGATGCATTTCCTCGAACTTCTCTTGATGGTCCAAGGCATTCAATTGGGTACAATAATCCAATTCCGCAATTTCTTCCATGGATACCGGGTAGGCCTCTACCCCCACATATTCCATGTTCAGTTGTTGCTTTTTGGACTCCAAAAGGGTTATCAAGGCATTCAATCCAGTTCCAAAACCAATTTCCAGAAGTTTAATATTGGTGTTATTGAACAGTCGTAATCCGTGCTCGATAAAAACATGGTAAGCCTCTTGGACCGCCCCATGCTTGGAATGGTACTGTTCGTCCCAATCCTCTATTTGGATGGTCTTGGAACCATCACCAGTGGTTATGATCTTTCGTTTCAAATTCAATCTTTGATGAGAACCCCTTCGGCCTCAAACCGAAGTATCCGTTTGGGCTCTTTGATTTGATTGATTTCTTCTTCCGAAGCACCGCTATCCTTTGCATAATGTCTTTGGTCATCCACAGACATTTCCTCCAAAAAAGCAACGCCTTGCATGAAGACCTTCTTGTCCGCGGCATCTTTGGGCACAAAAAAGCCGTAATCCTTGAACCTTACGAACACTTCTTCTTGGGGAGCAATCTCGACCTTCATCCAACACCCCTTTGCCTGACATACTTCCCTGATCTCCCCAGACAATTGTGTTTGCAGGGAATCCTTAGCGGTAAGACCTGTATAAATGGCCTTGCCTTCATTCACTTTTTCAGATATGGCAAACTCCTCGCCATAATACGCGCCTTTGACCGAGTGCTGTGCCAAAACAACTTGAATGGAAAAGACTAAAAAAACAGTACAAAAAATGTTAAAAGACCTCATTTTAGACAATATTTGAACAATTCTCGACAAAGAACAGAAATTAGAATTACGAAACCCCTAAAACTAACAATAAATAGCTAATTTTAACCTTCCAAAGTTAATGATATGGAAGCGGTAATGAACAACATCACGGTCGAGAAGACAAAAACATCCAAAATCCATGATGTGGATTTTGAAAATCTTTCTTTTGGAAGCACGTATACGGACCATATGCTGGTCTGTGATTTTGAAAATGGAGAATGGAAGGCTCCAAAGATTGTCCCTTACCAACCCATTACCCTGGATCCCTCGGCAAAAATTTTCCATTATGGCCAATCTATTTTTGAAGGGATGAAGGCTTACAAGGACGAGGACGATAAAATATGGCTCTTCCGTCCTTTGGAAAACTACAAGCGATTGAACAAATCAGCCGAACGATTGGCCATTCCTGAGCTACCAGAAGCCTATTTTATGGACGGGCTTACCGCGCTGTTGCAATTGGAGAAGGATTGGGTTCCCACAACCCCCGGCAGCTCCCTTTATATACGTCCTTTTATATTTGCATCGGGAACGGGCTTTCACGCCTCTCCCGCCAATGCCTATAAATTCATTATAGCCTGTGCTCCGTCCGGAGCCTACTTTTCAGGGAGTGTCAAGGTATTGATAGAGGAAAAGTACTCCCGTGCCGCCAATGGTGGGGTTGGGTATGCCAAGGCTGGAGGAAATTATGCAGGACAGTTTTACCCAACGCAATTGGCCGCGGAAAAAGGATACCAACAGGTTATTTGGACCGATGACAATGCCCACGAATTTATCGAAGAGGCAGGGGCCATGAACGTGTTTGTACGCATCGGTGACACCTTGCTCACCGCACCTACCAATGACCGTATCTTGGACGGCATTACCAGAAAAAGCATCTTGGACATTGCCAAAGATGAAGGTATCAAGACCGAAGTACGCAAGGTTTCCGTAAAGGAAATAGTGGAAGCCGCTAAAAATGGTTCCTTAAAAGAAATGTTCGGTGCAGGTACGGCAGCGGTCGTCTCACCAATAGGAGCCTTTGGATACAAGGGAGAGGATTATGACCTTCCCGAATTGGAAGACAGTTATGCATCCCGTCTCAAGAAGAGAATTACAGATATCCAATACAACAGGGCCGAGGACAAATTCGGTTGGCGATATCCTGTACTTTAAAAAAAAAGGCACCTAATAGGTGCCTTTTTTATTATTGGTCCATGATGGATTGGATATCAGGTTTAAAATAATTTGGCCCCTTCATAACTTTGCCATCCTCCCGGTAAATAGGCTTTCCATCTTCTCCCAACTTGCTCATGTTGCTACGTTGGATTTCCTCGAACACTTCCTCTATTTTATACTGCATCCCATGTTCCAGAATGGTCCCACAAAGAATATAGAGCATATCCCCCAGTGCATCGGCCACTTCAATTAGGTCCCCTTCATTGGCCGCTTCCAGATATTCTTTATTTTCCTCATCCATAAGATTGAACCGCAAAAGATTCTTTGCTTCACCCAAATCGGCCATAGGTTTTTTGGACACTCCCAGACCAAAGGAAATGTGGAACTGCTCCACCGCCTTTATTTTACTTTCCATTACACTTGTTTTCATTTAGCTTTGCATAAAAATATAAAATATGTTCAGCTCAGGGCAGTTAATTTTCGCCGTACTTTTTATTATTTTCTTTGTGGCCGCCATTTCTTTTACTTACCGAAAGGACAAAAAGCTTCATAAAAAAAACTATACCGGGGTAAAATGGGTCTTGATTTCATTCATAGTATTCATTATTATCCTATTCTTGATCAAAAACTTCCTCAAAAATTAACATTGAACATAAGTTCCCAACAAAAATGGGGGCATTGACAACTTTTATTACCTCATTCCAACCAAAACATAGGAAAATACGTACTTTTGTAAAACAATTGTTCAGCCAGAGATAGATGACCACATTTTTTAGCCTTCTTCTTATTTTACTCGCCATTAATGCGTTACTGTTGATTTTTAGTGTCAATGGAGGCTTGGACGACCTTAGAAAACCCATTCGAAAAATTTCCGAGGTATCCGTTAGAAAACTATTCCCAAGCGAGTCTACCGAATCTGAATACAAGAAAGCGGTATAGTTTGTACCTTTGGGTATGAAACAGGCCATTCTTGTTTTTTTGGGTGGAGGGTTTGGCAGCGTTTTACGATATGCCATTTCAAAACCTCTGAATCCATTATCCCCTAATTTTTTTCTGGGTACTTTTTTAGTCAATATAATTGGATGTCTACTTATAGGATTTATCCTGGGTCTCTCGGCTAGGGGTAACATTCTTTCTCAAAACAGCACCTTGTTTTTGGCTACGGGTTTCTGCGGTGGGTTTACTACTTTTTCTGCTTTTGCCTTTGAAAAACACTTCCTTCTCAGAAACAGTGAACTACTTCATTTTTCCATTTATCTGATTTCTAGTATCACTGTAGGTGTTTTGGCTGTTATGCTGGGCCTATGGTTATCAAAATTGGGCGAGTAGCCCACATATCATATCATTACTTTTCGACAAAAATCACGTATAAGAACCACTACTTGACTGGTTTTTAACACACTAAGTCATTTTTTTTCCGTTTCCCACCTAAAGTAGACCACAGATATTCCACAAAAACCACATTTAAAATATCATACCCTAAAAAAATACGGGGTTGTTTTCAAATTTCACTAAAAATTTATCAATACCCCCTTCATTAGGGGTGGTCTTTTTTCAATTAACATATATTTGGCAAATCAATTAACTGTTTTACTTATGAAAAAAATCGAGGCAATTATTAGAAAATCAAAATTTGATGAGGTCAAGAAAGCCCTCCATCAGATTGAGGTCAACTTCTTCAGCTATTGGGATGTTACGGGAGTGGGGAATGAGAAACAAGGGCATGTATACAGAGGTATCTCCTACAGCACCAGTGATATACAAAGAAGATATCTGGTCATTGTGGTTTCTGATGACTTTCTGGAAAGAACCATCAATGTTCTATTGGATACGGCAAGCACAGGCAATGTAGGCGATGGAAAAATCTTTGTGTCCGACATGATCGAAGCTTACAGGATTCGGACCAAGGAAAGTGGTAGCGCAGGAATCAACTAAACAAACAGCCAAAAACTCAAAAAAAAACTTAGATTATGATTGTACAAGGACAAGAAGCGATAGATAAAGCTGTTGAAACTATTACTGGCGATATGAGTGCATTGTGGATAACGATAGCGGCCATTCTGGTATTTTTTATGCAGGCTGGGTTCACTTTGGTGGAAATTGGATTCACCCGCAGTAAGAATTCAGGAAACATTATCATGAAGAACTTTATGGACCTTTCTGTTGGTTCCATTATGTTCTGGGCCGTTGGTTATGCCATAATGTATGGCAGCGATTTGGTGGGTGGCGGTTTTTTTAGATCCAGTCCCTCCGATCAAGGGTATTTCTTTTTCAGTGCAACGGATTGGCACAACTTGTTCTTCCAGACGGTATTCTGCGCAACGGCAGCGACCATTGTTTCAGGAGCCATCGCCGGAAGGACCAAGTTTTCTACTTACCTTATTTTTTCGGCCTTGCTTACCACTTTAATTTATCCCATATCAGGTAGCTGGTACTGGCCCTTTGATGACGATGCTTGGTTAAATACTGCCGGGTTTATTGACTTTGCGGGCTCTTCCGTAGTTCATGCCGTTGGTGGTGCAGCTGCTTTGGTGGCCGCAATTCTTGTAGGTCCCAGGATTGGAAAATATGTGGATGGAAAAGCAAAAGTGATTGCAGGACACAACATGGCCTTTGGCGCCCTTGGGGTATTCATACTTTGGTTGGGATGGTTTGGTTTCAACGGCGGATCTCAGTTGGCCTGGGGTGGCAATAATACCGTCAGTGCGGTCAATGTGATCATCAACACCAATTTGGCCGCGGCCATTGGAGCCATAGGAGCCCTATTCTTTACCTGGTCCAGATATGGCAAAGCAGATATCTCCATGACCTTGAACGGTGCGTTGGCCGGTTTGGTCGGTATTACCGCCGGTTGTGGGGCCGTAAACCCTTTTGGAGCGCTCGCCATTGGACTTGTTTGTGGTATAGTAGTGGTGTGCTCCATTGAATTTATTGACAAAAAATTAAAGATTGATGACCCTGTAGGTGCCATATCCGTACATGGCGTATGTGGCTTTTTGGGAACCGTCCTTGTAGGTCTTTTTGCCTTGGATGGCGGATTGTTCTATGGAGGGAACGGTAAACTCCTTTGGGTACAGACCTACGGATCTCTATCGTATATCCTTTGGTCCGCATTGGCCTCCTTTGTGATCTTGTTCATTTTGAAAAAGACCATGGGTCTCAGAGTCTCCGAAAAAGAGGAAATTGAAGGTCTGGATATCCACGAACACGGAATGGAGGCCTATCCTGAGCATATTAGCTCACAAAACAACTAAACCAACTTTGCTAAACTAAAAACGGAGCGTTTGGCAGAACGCTCCGTTACATAATCTTTTCAAACTAACTCTATTTACTAACCGAATGTCCCTCTAACGAAGGACATCTAAATCGATTCCAAGATGAAAAAGATTACGAATGCAAATTACGCAAAAAAAGTTGCTTTTCCAGCACTGGCGCTGATTTCTATGGGAGTGCTCGCCCAAGAAAAAGAAAAGCCTAAATTGAATCTTAGCGGAACTGTGGATGTATACTTTAGATCTAACATCACCGCTCCCAATGGTGAGGAGGCCATTGCACCGGAAACCTCCTTCGCCAATCTGGATGGATTTGCACTGGGTATGGCCAACCTTGTTGGAACCTACGAAGGTGAAAAGGTTGGCTTTGTAGCTGATTTGGTCTTTGGCCCTAGGGGCACAGATGCCACTTTTGGGTCGCCCATGTACTCCGCAACAGGTGACATTGTGAACCAGTTGTATGTCTATTGGAATGTAAGCGAATCTGTGACCCTTACCTTTGGTAATTTCAACACCTTTTTGGGATATGAGGTGATTTCACCAGCGGCCAATTTCAATTACAGCACCTCTTATTTGTTTTCCTACGGCCCTTTTAGCCATACCGGATTAAAGGCCGATGTTGATTTGGGAAACGACTGGTCCGCCATGTTGGCGGTCATGAACCCAACCGATCTGACCGAGTTGAACGGCACCGGGGATTATGCCGTAGGCGCCCAATTGGGATATTCGGGGCAATTCCTGAATTTCCTGTATAGTCAGGGTGGCTTTGAAGTGGATTACACCGGCGGTTTTGACCTTACCGAAGAGCTCTTTTTAGGCATCAATGCTGCCCATTTCAGTCAAGAGGACAACGGGGGCACCTTTACCGGATTGGCGCTGTATCCACAGTACAAAACCTCAGAAACCTTTTCCGTGGGCCTTCGTGCCGAATATTTCATGGAAGGGGACTTCTTCGGGGCCATTGGCGATCAATTCGATGCCGACGGTGATGCCAGTGTATTTGCCCTGACAGTTACAGGAAGTGCAACCATTGGGGATTTGATCCTAAAACCGGAAATTCGGTTGGATAGCGCTTCTGAAGATGTTTTCTTGGATAATGACAACACACCAACAGCCGGTTTGGCCTCGGTGCTTGTTGCAGCAATATATTCTTTTTAATCTGTTTTAAAATCTTTAACTCCTGCTCTCACTTTAGTTCTCAAATAATTTTGCCTCGGCACTAGAGGGCAGGAGTATTTTTTGTTATACACGCAATAGGGGTTATACGCCCTGTTGAAGTCAATCACCAAAGTGTCTCCTTCCGGAATGGATAAATCTATATACCTACCACCTCCATAGGTTTCGTCTCCATTGGTATCATCCAAAAAAGGAAGGAACAGATAATCCTCATACCCTGCTTCCCCTACCAAATCCAAACTTCGATAGACCTCCAGTTCACGTTCTTCCCCATTCAGTTGGAAATGGGCAATTCCATACACTACTTCCCTACTTTTCCTATCCGTGGTAGTGGGCAACAAAAACGGAACAGCGTCCGGGGTGAGTACCAATTTCGCGGTGACCACATAAGTGGTATCCGGGGCATAAAAATCCAATCCTTCAAAATCTTTGCGATACTTGTCCGGCAAGGGTGAGGTTTCAGGATCCTTGAAGCTTTCGTTCGTCTCTTTCTGATAGTTTAAAATAGCTGTCAACCCAGATGAATCAGAAGAGATTGTTTTAACATCATCATGATATTTTTTTCCTCTTCCACAAGCCATCAACAAGACTGCCAAGACTACAAAAGAATACTTCATGCGCATAATTTTATTGCAAAAGTAGCGGAAATGATTCTTAATGCTACCTTAGTGCCACTATGATAAAAAAAGTATTCTGTTTTGCCCTAATTATTTTTCTAACTGCCTGTGTGGATAAGAGACCCGAAGGGAAGGTTGACCATGATGTGAACCGACAATTACCCACCTTAAGGCCCAATCGGTACAACGTAGGGTTCTTGATCATGGACGGGGTGTACAACACCGAGTTTACGGCACCTTATGACATCTTTCAACATACCCAGTTCAGAAAGGGGATCAAGGCCATGAACACCTTTAGTGTGGCCAATACTTTGAAACCGATCACTTCCTTTGAGGGCGTACGAATACTCCCAGATTTTGATTATACCCAAGACTCCATTCCCAAAATCGATATTTTGGTGGTTCCCAGTGCCGAACATCATTTGGACACCGACCTACAGGATACCACCATGCTGAATTTTGTGCGCAAGGTAAGTAAGGAGGCCCTTTTTGTGACCTCACATTGCGATGGGGCTTTTGTATTGGCCAAATCGGGGATTTTGGACAGTGTAGCTTCCACCACTTTTCCCAGTGATATAGAAAAATACAGGGCAATGTTCCCGCACCTCAAGGTAAAGGACAGCGTTTTGTTTGTCCATGATGGAAAATTCATCACCTCCGCAGGCGGAGCAAAAAGTTTTGAAGCTGCTTTGTACCTATGCGAACATCTCTATGGAAAAGAAATTACGGAATCCATTGCAGGTGGTTTGGTCATTGACTGGAACCTTGATTCCGTACCAAAATCTATTCCTCCTCAATAGTATCATACAAGGCATCCTCCAAATATTTGGACACCAACGTATTAAACTCCGGAGTGATTCGAAATAATGCGGTATGTTCCAAACCATACAATCTTTCCTTATCCTTGAATCCTTTCTTTAGGGCCTCTTCCAAATAGAACAAAGCGGTACCAAAATCCTCATTTTTGGCACTCAAAGAGACCGTTTTCAAGTAAAATTCAAAATTTTCCGGTTCCAATAATGTCTTTAGCATGTACAAGAATGCAAGGGCATCTTCATCTACCATTTCATTGGAGAGCACCATTTGGATATTGTCTGCTGCCAAAGCATTCACAAATCCCAATAAACGATTACCCATTTCCACCTCAAAGATATTTGCACTGGAAACAAACTTATTGACCTCGGTCATTTGGTAGTTCCACCAACCCAAATTATTAAAGTTATGGGTCAGCATATCCTCTTCCATATAGTATTGGTAGTCTTGCTTGAGCAACGACTCCTTCAGGAAGGCAGCCTGTTCTTCGCGTCTCATAGCCCTAAACTGCTTATTTTTCCTTACTTCCCTTTGCACGAGTCGCAAGGAATCCAAATTTTTATGGGCCCCGTACATGCTCATCATTTCTCCCAAATACTGTTCGGCCCAAATAAACTTTCCTGAATTTCTTAGTGTATTGACCTTTTCAAGGTCTTCCTTGAATGCATTCTCAATATAAACCGAATCCTTTGGCACCCATTTTCTTCCCATGGCCTGGAGCGTGAACAACTGCATTCCTTTACTGAGGTAGTCATTGGTAGGCCATTCGTTATTTCCCTCAAATAATAAGATATGGTTTGGAAACTTGTAGGTATCCAATAGCTTCTCATCCGCCAATAATGTGGGATAGTTATAATTATTTCTATTGACCATGCCAATAAAATGGAAAGACTGCTTGCTATTCAACAATTCCGTATTGGCCAAGGAAGCACTGATGACCATGACTCCTTTTATTCCTTTGATAAAGGTAGGCACCAAGCTTGCAAAACGTCCACCAGAAGCAGCCCCCGCCGTATAAATTCTTTCATTCTTAATGGGCAACATTCCCACAACACTCTCAATGGTCCCCAAAGTGGTCACCATATTGTTGGTGATTGAAACGCTGTCCAAAACCTTTGGCGCAGCCAATACATAACCTTCCTTTTCGGCAGATGTCAAAAACATGGACAAGGCCTGTCTCCCTTTCCCTTCCATGTCAAAAACCACAAGCAATGGCCACTGCCTATCCGTGGTAAAACCGGAGGGTAGAAATAGTGAAAAAGTACTTGAAAGGGAATCGTTAACGGGCAAGTTTTCTATGATTTCCCCTTTTTTTAAGGTTAGTTTTTGTGCCGATACGGATGTCAGACAAATCACCGAAAGAAAAAATATAGCGTATGTTTTTTTCATAGTTCTATTGCAACAAAAATCTAGCCAAAAAAGAACTTCACACCAATTACTTTAAAAGTAATAAACTTCACTTCTTTGTCTTGGCATTCTTAATGGGGGCATGCGCCACAATGTTGGACAATACAATATGTGTTCTGCACTCCCCGTACACAATCAGTTCATCAATAAATTTTTCCAAATGGGCCTGATCTTTCAACACTACTTCCATGATGATGTTCTCATTTCCGGTGATGCGGTAACAATTGACCACTTCCTGAAAAGATTTCACCTTGTCCAAAAAGGGTTTTAACTTGCCCATAAAGGCTCTCAACATAATAATGGCTTTGAGCTGATGCCCGGCCAATACATAGGAAATATTGGCCCCGTACCCCTCAATGATTCCCAGGTCTTCCATTTTCTTCACCCGTTCTGCCACCGCGGGCGGGGTAAGCCCTACTTTACGGCCAATATTGGCAAAAGATTCCCTCGCATTGCGCTGCAAATGCCCTAATATTTGCCAATTAAGTTCATCTATCTTCATATATTAAGAAAAAAGACCATTATATTTTCTTTTTAAAGGTAGAACTTGTTTTTCTCTTTTGAAAATAAAGTCATGATTTTTAATTCGTGCGTAATTTTATAGGACAAAATTGCTTTGAAAACCATGGAGAGAAGTTCTCTTAATTCTTTGGGTGTATACCGTAAATCTTTGGCCTTACGAGATTTGAGCGAGGCCGTGGCTTCCTATTTCTCCTACAACAAGGAGATTCTGTCATTGCGCAAGATTGATAGTTTCAGGGATGACATCTCCCAATCCCTTAAAAATGATGCCCTTCTCATTACCCGGGAAGTGGAACAAGCTGCCTTGAGCAACTCCTATTCCGTTCGTATGCGCAGCTTAAATTACATCAATATCATGACCCGGAACATTTTGGCCTATTGCAACGGCTTGGAGCGTGACGGTGTCAAGGAAAAGGAGTACCTCAACCTGCTTCGAAAGGAAATCAAAATTTTCAGGACTTCCTTTAAAAAATGGAGAAGGTCTTTCCATAACCGGAACGACTAATTCCCCTTCTACATATTGCGTCTATATTGTCCACCTACTTGGAACAGGGCTGTAGTGATTTGACCCAAGGAGCAGTACTTGGCAACTTCCATTAATTTTTCAAAAATATTCCCATTTTGAATGGCCACCTGTTGAAGTTCCACCAATTGCATTCCAGCCATCTCTTTTTCTCTTTTATGCAGCTGTTTTAAGGTTTCAATCTGGTTCTTCTTTTCTTCTTCCGTTGCCCGAATCACTTCTGCTGGCAATATGGTGGGCGATCCTTTGGAACTCAGGAATGTATTCACCCCTATAATTGGGTATTCCCCCGAATGTTTTAACGTTTCGTAGTGAAGACTCTCTTCTTGAATCTTGGAACGTTGGTACATGGTCTCCATAGCGCCCAAAACCCCACCACGCTCTGTAATTCTATCAAACTCCATCAACACGGCTTCCTCAACCAAATCGGTAAGTTCCTCTATGATAAAAGACCCCTGTAAAGGGTTTTCATTCTTGGCCAACCCCAATTCCTTATTGATGATCAACTGGATGGCCATGGCCCTGCGAACGGATTCTTCGGTAGGCGTCGTAATAGCCTCATCATAGGCATTGGTATGTAGGGAATTGCAATTATCATAAATAGCGTAAAGTGCCTGAAGCGTGGTACGGATATCGTTGAAGTCAATTTCCTGGGCATGCAAGCTCCTTCCCGAGGTTTGAATATGGTACTTCAACATTTGGGCCCTAGGGTTGGCGCCATATTTTTCTTTGAGCGCCTTGGCCCAAATCCTTCGGGCCACCCTGCCTATCACGGCATACTCAGGATCTACCCCATTGGAAAAGAAAAAGGATAGGTTGGGACCAAACTTATCAATATCCATTCCCCTGCTCAAATAATATTCCACATAGGTAAAACCATTGGAAAGGGTAAAGGCCAATTGCGTAATGGGATTGGCCCCGGCCTCGGCTATATGATATCCCGAAATGGACACCGAGTAAAAATTCCGCACTTGATGCTCAATGAAATATTCTTGCACATCACCCATTAACCGCAAGGCAAACTCGGTGGAAAAAATACAGGTATTCTGCGCTTGGTCTTCCTTTAAAATATCGGCCTGCACCGTTCCCCTGACCTGGCTCAGGGTTTCTTTCTTGATTTTTTCATACACCTCTTTGGGCAATACTTGATCTCCGGTAACTCCCAATAGCATCAACCCCAAACCATTGTTCCCTTCGGGAAGGTCGCCAAAATAGGTAGGACGGAACGTTCCTTTCCTTTTAAAGATATCGTCCATCTTTTTATCCACCTCCTTTTCAAGCCCTTTTTCCTTGATGTACTTCTCGCAATTTTGGTCAATGGCGGCATTCATGAAGAAACCCAATAGCATGGGCGCTGGTCCATTGATAGTCATGCTCACAGAAGTCATGGGGTTACTCAAATCAAACCCTGAGTACAGTTTTTTCGCATCGTCCAAACAACAGATGGACACTCCCGCATTGCCAATTTTTCCATAGATGTCAGGCCGTAAATCTGGATCGTTCCCGTAAAGTGTCACAGAATCAAAGGCTGTTGAAAGCCGCTTTGCAGGCATATCCAAGCTTACATAATGGAACCTTCGGTTGGTACGCTCCGGTCCACCTTCCCCGGCAAACATTCGTGTAGGGTCCTCCCCTTCCCTTTTGAAAGGATACAGTCCTGCTGTATACGGAAACTTTCCAGGTACGTTCTCTTGTAAAATCCAACTGAGGATATCGCCCCAAGCCTTGTATTTGGGCAAAGCCACTTTAGGAATTTCACTATGGGAAAGCGACTGGGTATGGGTTTTAATATTGACTTCCTTATCCCGTACTTTGAAGGAATAGAACTCAGCTTTATATTTCGCCACCTTATCCTGCCATTTTAAGATAGCTTCCCAATGTTGGGGCATTAGGTGCATTTTTACCTTGTCAAATTCCTTGATCAATAGTTTCAATAGGCTCTTTTCATCCGCATCATTGGATTGGGAAAGAATTTTTTCCTCATTCAAACCGGATTTGTCCAAGAGTTGCTCTTCAGCTTTATCTTGGTCCATTTCCAGAAGGCTGGATAAAGTGAGAAAAATACCGTACAGCTTTTGGGCCACCTTGGCTTGTTCCGTTGCTTTGGAATCATAAGAGCGGTTATTTTCTGATATTTCCGAGAGGTAACGGGTCCGGGAGGGTGGAATCACATATATTTTTTCCGCCATTTCCTGGGTTACCTCAAAATGGGATACCAAGTGGGACTCCGCTTTCTCCACCAAGGTGTCCATGACCATTTTATAAAGGTTGTTCATCCCTGGATCATTGAACTGCGAAGCAATGGTTCCAAAAATGGGAAGGTCCTCCTCCTTGGCATGCCACAAGCCGTGGTTTCTTGCGTATTGCTTTTTCACATCGCGAAGTGCATCCAAAGCTCCCCGTTTATCAAACTTGTTGATGGCCACCACATCCGCAAAGTCCAACATATCTATTTTCTCCAATTGGGTGGCGGCCCCAAACTCTGGGGTCATTACATAGAGTGACACATCGCTATGCTCCAAAATTTCGGTATCGGACTGTCCTATCCCTGAAGTTTCCAGCACAATCAGATCATATTTTGCGGCTTTGAGAACCTGAACTGCTTCGGACACATGTTTGGACAGGGCCAAATTGGACTGCCGGGTGGCCAATGACCTCATATATACCCGCTCATTATGGATGGCATTCATTCGAATCCTGTCCCCCAATAGGGCACCTCCCGTTTTTCGTTTGGAAGGATCCACAGAAATGATGCCCACATATTTATCTGGAAAATCCGCTAAAAAGCGACGCACCAGTTCGTCCACCAAACTGGACTTCCCGGCACCTCCGGTTCCTGTTATTCCCAAGACAGGCACGTCCGCCGCACCTCTCTGTATTTCATTTTGATATTTTTCAAACGCTTCATGTCTGTTTTCGGCCAAGGAAATCAATCGGGCCACGGTATTGATATTCTTCTCCTCCAACGCTTCCCCCACCTTTTTCCCTTTGGGAAGCATTAGATCGGAGACCTGGTTGTCACAGCGCTGTACCAAATCATTGATCATACCCTGCAACCCCATCTGCCGACCGTCGTCAGGTGAGTAGATTCGCTCTATCCCATAGGCCATTAATTCCTTTATTTCCTCTGGAAGGATAACACCTCCCCCACCACCAAAAATCTTGATATGCCCGGCTCCTCTTTCTTGAAGTAAATCGAACATATACCTGAAGTACTCATTGTGCCCACCTTGATATGAAGTCATGGCTATGGCATTGGCGTCTTCCTGAATGGCGCAGTCCACAACTTCGGCCACGCTTCTATCATGTCCCAAATGAATCACCTCGACCCCAATGGCTTGGATAATACGCCGCATAATATTGATAGCCGCATCATGACCATCAAAAAGCGAGGCTGCGGTCACAATCCTGATTTTATTCTGGGGTTTATAGGGTTTGGTTTGTTCCATTTTCAATAAAGGGTCTTTTTTGGCTATGCAATTTACAGAAAATGCAAGTCAAAATTGATTTTGTTCAGAATATTACAAAAAACAACAGGTGTGTGGTCTTCCTTTTTTGAATGTTATAATTTTATCGGTCTAATTTAGCCCATGAAGCTCACTATACTTATCCATTGCCCCGACCAATCCGGTATTATACGCTCGGTAACCACATTTCTTCATCAACAGGAAGGAAACGTAATTTATTTGGATCAGCATGTGGACAAACAAGCCGGGGTATTCTTTATGCGACTGCAATGTGAGTTTGAAACTGAATTGGTCCTGGATGATTTTAAGGAAAAGTTTGATACCACCCTTGCCAATGAGTTCAATATGCAGTGGGATATCCATATGGAGGCCCATAAGCCTAAAATGGCCATTTTTGTATCCAAATACAACCACTGTCTTTATGACCTTTTGAGCAGGTTCAATTCAGGGGAATTAATGGTGGACATTCCTTTCATCCTGAGCAACCATGAAGATTTGGCCTATGTTGCGGAGCAATTCCAGATTCCTTTTTATCATGTTCCCGTTACCAAGGAAACCAAAGAAAGTGCAGAAGCCGAACAACTCAGGCTATTAAAGGAACATCAGGTGGATTTTATCGTTTTGGCGCGGTATATGCAAATCATATCAGACCAATTAATTGACACCTACCCGCAGAAAATAATTAATATCCATCACTCTTTCTTACCTGCTTTTGTAGGGGCCAAACCCTATCATGCCGCTTTTGAACGCGGGGTCAAAATCATTGGCGCCACCAGTCACTATGTTACCGTGGAACTTGATGCCGGTCCTATCATAGAACAGGATGTCACGGCAGTGTCCCACTCACATTCCATAAAAGATTTTATTGCCAAGGGAAGGGATTTGGAACGAATTGTACTTTCCCGTGCCGTGCAACTTCACGTAGCGCGAAAAACCATGGTCTACAACAACAAGACGGTTATTTTCTCATAACGTATAAATTGCATTTATTTGGTTGACACGGATTTGTACAAACCAAAACAGGCAATAACACCCCAGACAAAGTTGATGAACAGAACGGCCCAAGCTGAATAGTAAGCCCCGTTTGCCACAAAAAGTACACTGCCGATAATGTTGTACCAATGATATATGGGTTGATTGGATGCCCATTTTCCTTGAATCAACATATAGTAGGAAAAGAGAAAACAATACGAACCGACCCAGCCCAATAGCTCAAAGAAAACTCCCATCAATCCGCATATTTAAAAAGGCCCAAACAGTGCCTTATGTATATTTCTTGCTGTCTTTGATGGTCCTCATCATTCTGTTGGAACATCCCCATGTAGTAATAGGACCCATCTATCAATGCAAAGATGATTTCGGTGAGCTCATCAATATTGGTATTGATGATAATTCCATTGTTATATGCCTGTTTCAATTCTTCCCGCAATACATCGTGCAATTGGAGTAGGTACTCTTTAAAACTGTCATTGAAGGCCTTGTTCCTATAGATAAGGGCATAACAACTATAAAACACCCCATCGTCAAAATACTGGTTCCATTTTCTTGAAAATAGATTATAGATCAACGCCTCAAGGTCCTTTTGCGTCTTTATGGTCCCCAAATGATCTTCCACCAACACCTTAAGGTGTTGTTGAAGAATGTACTCGTTCAATCCAATCAAGAGTTCGTCCTTGGTATTGAAATAATGCATGACCAGACCATTGCTGATCCCCATGGTTTTGGCCACTTTGGCTATGGAAGCATTTTCCAATCCAATCTCCTTGGACACCTCGTAAAATGCCTTTATGATTTCCAATCGCCTAGTTGGCCCCAAACTCTTTCTTCCCATGGTTCGTCCAAATTACAATGTTAAAGCAATAATACTCTTTTTTTTAAAAAAATAGATTGACTGAACGTTCAATTAATTTATTTTATAATTTCGTAACGATCACTTAAATATTTATTAATTGAACGTTTATTCAATTTACATTTCTTTGACCTGTCTTTTAACGCATCATCATGAAAGCTAACTATCTTCTTTTTATCACTGCCCTTTTGGGCCTTACCACTACTTGTGCAAGCTCTGCGATAGCGCAGGATTCCATTGCGAAAAAAGTGGTGTTCATCATTGTGGATGGCATTTCTGCCGATCAATTAAAAAATGCCCATACTCCTTACCTTGACAGTATTGGAAGCTCGGGAGGATATACCAATGCCTATGTTGGTGGTGGAAAGGACACCTATTCCGAGACCCCTACCATCTCCGCAGTGGGCTACAATAGCCTTCTTACGGGTACATGGGCCAACAAACACAATGTATGGGGCAATGGCATTAAAAAACCCAACTATAATTACCCTACCATCTTTAAATTATTCAAAGACCAACGCCCCAACGGAACGGTAGCGGTATTTTCTTCTTGGCTGGACAATAGAACCAAACTCATTGGTGATGGTCTCCCGGAAACCGATCATATAAAAGTGGACTATGCCTTTGATGGTCTGGAGCATGATACCATCAACTATCCGCATGATGCCCAAAGAAATTTTATGAAACTGATTGACTATACGGTCGCCGACCATGCTGCAAAGACCATTCTTGAAAAAGCCCCGGACGCTTCATGGGTCTACCTTGAGTTCTCCGATGATATGGGCCATGGGTTTGGTGATAGCAAACGATTTAACGCAGCCATACAGTTTGAAGATGCCCTTGTGGGCAAAATTTGGCAGGCGATAAAAAAGCGACAATCTACCCATAAGGAAGAATGGTTGCTCATTGTGACCACCGATCATGGTAGAAGCTCCAAGGATGGAAAAGGTCATGGTGGTCAAAGCGATCGTGAGCGCAGTACTTGGATCGTGACCAACTCACAAGATACCAATACCTACTTCAAGGAGCAGACCCCTGCCGTTGTGGACATCCTGCCTACCATGACCGACTTTCTTAGCCTTAACGTACCCATGGATGTGCAAAGGGAATGGGATGGGGTCTCCTTGATACGACCAGTCGATGCCATTGACCTAAAGGCCAAAAAGGAGGGCAACAAGCTTGTTCTGTCCTGGAAACCCTTTGTCGAAGGTGAGGCCAAACTTTATATGAGCGGTACCAATGAATTTAACTCGGGAGGTAAAGACACCTACAAATTGGTAAAGACGGTTGCCCTTGAAGAAGGTAGAATAAGCCTTTCCCTAAGAAAACTTCCAAAGGGGTTTTGCAAACTCGTTCTGGAAACCCCAAATACCAAATTGAACACGTGGATTTTGGAAAATAAATAACTACTAAACCATCTAAATGCAAACATGAAATGAAAAACATCTTACTTTTTGTACTGTTTTTAACCACCGCTTTCCTAGGCTATGGCCAAAAGGAAGTCTCTGGTACCATCGCCGACGCCTCCAATGTACCTTTGGCCGGTGTGACTGTAATGGTCAAGGGCACTACCAATGGAACAGCATCCGATTTTGATGGAAACTATTCCATTACAACTGAGGAAGGTCAAATTCTGGAATTCTCCTATATTGGTTTCACCACCAAGGAAGTGACCGTTGGCGCATCCAATACCATAAATGTGATATTGGAAGAAGATGTCCAAAGTTTGAGCGAAGTGGTCGTCGTTGGTTTTGGCACCCAAAAGAAAGTGAATCTTTCCGGTGCCGTGAACAACGTATCCGTTGAGCAATTGGACACTAGGCCCATCAACAATGTGACCCAAGGTCTGCAGGGTATTTCTCCGGGTCTGAACATTGATTTTAACAGTGGGGCACCCGGAGCCAACCCTGTAGTGAACATCCGGGGCTTTACCTCCATCAACGGAGGAAATCCCCTAGTGATCATAGACGGGGTACCTTCGGATGTATCCCTATTGAATTTGATTGCCCCTGAAGATATTGAAAGTATCTCTGTACTAAAAGATGCTTCCTCTGCTGCCATCTATGGCGCAAGAGCAGCCTTTGGGGTGCTTTTGATTACCACCAAGACCGGAAGCAAGGAAAAAACATCTATTCGATACAATACCTACGTTACCTTAGGCACCCCCACTGTCGTGCCCGAGAAAACCACCGACCCCTATATTTATTTGGCCCTTCAACGCTTGTCAGAAGACAATACACCATGGACAGGTGTGGGAACTTCGGCCGAAAGACTGGCTTGGGCAAGGGAACGAAGTGACAATCCGCTTGGTACCGTTGGAGTCAGGGAAAGTTTCAACAACCCTGGACTATGGGAATATATGGGTAATGAAAACTGGACCAATTATTTCTTGTCCAACAATACCTATTCGCAAAACCATAACCTGAGCTTTACCGGCGGGTCGGAAAAAGTGAGCTATTACCTTTCCGCATCACACAATAAACACAATGGTTCCTTAAAGATTGCCGATGACTACTTTAGCAGAACCGGGCTCCGCAGTAGGATTAATGTGCAGCTGAACGATTGGTTAAGTTTGGGGAACAATACTTCCTATCTAATTTCAAAGCGAAAAAACCCTTCCTATTTCAACATTCAGACCTTATACAACTTTGCTCCTACGGATTGGGATAAAAACCCCGATGGCAGTTGGGCCAATACCGATGTTGGGTGGATGGGCGCCCGTTTGACGGATGGTGGCAATGAAACCGGTGAAACCAACACTTTTCAAACCACCTTTGACACCCAGGCTTGGTTGATCAAGGACATTCTAAAAGTGAATGCCGAGTACACCCTGCGCAAAGAGCATTATAATTATGATGCCAATTATGCAAAGTTTCAAATAGGATACGGTCCGGACGATGTTCGTGAAGAGGGTATCAATGAAGTATGGAAGCAATTCTCCGATGAGCAATATCAAGTATTGAACATCTATGGAACCTTCAACAAAACTTTTAGTGATCATACCCTTACGCTGTTGGGAGGTTACAACCAAGAAGAATCCCGATATGATTATGTGACCCTTAATAGGGATGCGGTTATTTCTTCTTCGCTTCCTACACTTGAATTGGCGACAGGCACCTTGTACGGCAACCAATACATACGATCATGGGCACTACGCGGGTTGTTCTATAGGGCCAATTACATCTATAAGGATCGCTATATTTTGGAACTCAACGGAAGATATGATGGCTCATCCAGATTCCCAAAAGACAAACGTTTTGGATTCTTCCCATCCGTTTCCCTCGCTTGGAACGTTGCCAATGAAAACTTTATGAAATCCCTATATCCAACCTTGAACCTATTAAAGTTCAGGGCTTCCTACGGCTCCCTTGGGAACCAAGATGTAGGGTCAAGCAAGTTGAACGATGGCTCTTTTGACTACATTCCTTCCATGGGATCGGACTTGTCAGATTATATCATCGATGGCGAACTGCCCTTAAAAATTACGGCACCTGGGATTGTTTCCAACAATTATACTTGGGAAGAAGTGGTTTCCAAGAACGTGGGTGTTGACCTTGGTATGTTCAACAATAAGTTCAATGCCTCTTTTGATTATTTTGTCCGGGATACCAAAGGGATGCTCACGCTGGGCAAGGACCTACCCGCTGTTTTGGGCGCCAGTGAACCTAAGGAAAACGCAGGAGACCTGCGGACAGAAGGTTGGGAATTGTCCTTGAGCTATCAGAACAACTTTGGAAACCCCAACAACCCGTTGCGATTTAGTGCCAAGTTTAATTTGAGCGACAGTAAATCCACCATCACCCGATTTGACAACCCCAACAATAGCCTCTTGCAATATTATGAAGGCATGGAAATTGGCGAAATTTGGGGACTTACCTCCGATGGCTTCTTTAGATCACAGGAAGAAATCGATGCTTTGGACGAAACCAGCATCATTCCGTGGGGAGCCCTTGAAATTGTGGAAGGATGGCCCAAATATGTGGACTTGGATGGAAACCAAAAAATTGAAAAAGGACTGTCCGCCGACGATCCCAAAGACATGAAAGTCATTGGAAATATGTTGCCCAGATACCGTTTTGGGCTCAACCTCAACTTTGACTGGAATAATTTTGACCTTGGTGTTTTCCTTCAGGGCGTGGCCAAACGTGACTACTATCCAAGGGATTATCTGTACTGGGGCTTCTACCAACAGCCTTATTCAGGCGGATATGAACACTTACAGGATTTTTACCGGGCTTCCGACGACAGTGCTGACCGTGTAGCCAACCATTCACAATCCTACATCAATGCCGGGTTGGCCAACGCCAATACCGATGCCCGATACCCTGTGCTCCAAGCTTGGTTGGCAGATCGGAACTTGGGAGAGCGTTTGGACCAAGCCCAAGGTTTGGCCATTCCCCAGACCGCTTATCTATTGGATGGGTCATACCTAAGGCTGAAAAATATCACCTTCGGGTATACCATTCCTACCAAGTTTACCAAGAATACAGGCATCTCTTCCGTACGTCTGTACTTTAGTGGCGACAATCTGTTTGAATGGTCCCAAATTGCCGATTTCTTCGATCCCGAGGCAGTTTCCGATATCAACGAACGTATCAACCCTGCATACAGTGCCCCAAGGGGAGAGACCAGTGGATACCAATATCCCTACCAGAGAAAATATTCTTTTGGAGTCAATGTCAATTTTTAATCAAACAACACGAACACGTTAAACCTTCATCATGAAAAAGGTATTCAACATAAGTATTCTGATGGTACTAACCTTAGTATCATCCTGCAATGACGACTTTTTGGAGCATTTGCCCGAAACTGAGATCGTTGCTGACAATTTCTTCAATACCGAAGAAGATTTGTCCATCTACATAAACGGTCTGTACAGCTTTCCAGGATTTGGAATGTACTATGCGGATGAAGCAACCGACAACTCGGCCACCACAGGTAACCGGGAAATCAAGACCATTATGACCACGGAGGCCAACTCCAACACCATTACCTCAGGTTGGGACTGGGATTACCTCCGTAACATTAATCTGTTCCTTGAGAACTCACCCAAAGCAGATGTTTCTGAGGAGATTCGAAATCATTACGATGGGCTGGCCCGTTTTTTCAGGGCCCAGTTTTACATGGGAAAAATAAAGCGTTATTCCAATGTGCCGTGGTATGATACGGTATTGACCACCGATTCCGAGGATTTGTACAAAGCCAGTGATTCACGTGATTTTGTCATTGAAAAGATTTTCGAGGATTATCAGTTTGCCATTGACCATGTCCTGGAAGACCAACCCCAAGGTGCTGTGAACAAATGGTTGGTTCTGGCCTATGCCAGTAGAAATGCCCTTTATGAAGGAACTTACAGAAAATATCATGACGAATTGAATTTGGCTGGGACTGCCAATACCTATTTGCAAATGGCTTCCAGTTTTTCAAAGCAGGTTATGGATAATGGTAATTTCTCCATTTACAACACGGGAAATCCCAACTCCGATTACTATACCTTGTTTTCAAGTGAGGACCTTACCTCAAATCCCGAAGTCATCTTTACCAACATCAATGTGGCCAATGTGAAGGATAGTGGTGCATGGTCCGGGGTTTTTGGAAATTATGAAATGTCACCTGCCCGTGATCTTGTGGAAAGCTACTTGATGGCAGATGGTTCCTTTTTGAGCGACCAAACCAACTATGAAACCTTGACGTTTGTGGAAGAATTTACAGACAGGGATCCTAGATTGAGCCAGACCTATGCCTTTCCTGGCTGGGAACTCATCTATGTGACCAACTACTCGTCCGGCGCGGCCAACTACGTACAACAGCTGAACAAAAACTTTACGGGTTATCACCAAATCAAAGGTTTTACCAATAGTTTGGACCAAGATTTTAGAAATGATGTGGATGTACCGGTATTCCGATATGCAGAGGTACTACTTACCCATGCCGAGGCACTGGCCGAATTGGGCTCCATTTCGCAAGGTATCTTGGACGACACCATAAACGAATTGCGTAACAGGGCAGGCATGCCTTCCCTTACCATGTCCGTGGTTTCCGATCCCGTGCAAGCTGCTAGATATCCCAATGTAAACAACCCCGTTCTCTTGGAAATACGCAGGGAAAGAAGGGTGGAACTCGCTTTGGAAGGAAGGCGATTGGAAGACCTTAACCGATGGAAAGCAGGAAAACTGATGGAAAAGGAACCTCGTGGCCTATACTTTCCCGGCTTGGGTAAATACGACCTTACAGGTGATGGTATTGAAGACATCGTTCTTCTTGGCGCCTCTGATGTTGTTCCCAATCCCGAAGACAGGGAAACCAACAGTCTGGACGTTACTTTGATCTACTACAGAGCCGGTTCCATTGGCGAAGATGTGGACGTATATCTTACCAATGGCTCAAGCGGTTATGTGATAGCCACACCGGAACGGGGAACTTTTACGGAGCCCAAAGATTACTATAGACCCATTCCAGCTACAGAAGTTACCCTGAACCCCAATTTGGAACAGGTTTTTGGATGGGATTAAGCTTCAGTTGTTTGAGTTAGTTTGCTTTAGTAAAGGAGGCCTAATGGTCTCCTTTATTTTTAGCACAACAACACCCATTTACAGTTCCAACCAATTACCGTAACGCCACAACTTTCCTTGAAAATCTGTTCAGAAAGACGGTTCTTTTATGGTTTAGGCGTATTTTCACCCGTAACTATAAAAAATACACCATGAAAAGAGTACTGCTATGCATTCTACTATTTCAGTTTGTAGGATGTACCGAACTGCAACAAGTAGTAAACCAATTGCCGCAAGGGACCACGGGAATAGGAAATGCGGAAATTGCCCAAGGTCTTCGGGAAGCCCTGAACATGGGCATTGAAAAACAGGTAAACAAACTGGCCCTGGAAAATGGTTTCTTTAAAAATGAACTGGTAAAAATCTTGCTGCCCCAGGAGTTACAAAAAGTAGACAAGACCTTACGGGATGTAGGCTTGGGGAGTTTGGCCGATGAGGGTCTCCGAATTATCAACCGAGCCGCAGAAGATGCGGTAAGCGAAGCCACTCCAATTTTTGTGGAGGCTGTCAAAGGAATCACCTTTAATGATGCCAAACAGATTTTACTGGGAAATGACAATGCGGCCACGCAGTATCTAGAAGGTTCCACCAAGGCCAAATTATACCAAAAATTCAACCCTATCATTGAAAATTCATTTCAAAAAGTTGGGGCGGATCAAATTTGGAGCAATATCATTACCAAGTACAATAATTTGCCCCTTACCAATAACGTAAACCCAGATTTAACGGATTATACGACCAACCAGGCCTTGTCTGGAGTGTATACTATGATTGCGGTGGAAGAGAAGGAAATTCGGACAAAAATTTCCTCCAGAACAACAGATTTGTTAAAAAAGGTGTTCGCTCTTCAAGATTAATCATAATTTTTTCAGAATTACACAATAAGAGGAAAAATTTATCGTTATAAACTCAATAAAATTAGATATTTATAACAAAATCCTAAAGTTAAATTAACCTAAGTCCAAGGGTTAAACAGGAATTTTGCAACAGTTAGAATTATCTGAGTTAGCATTTTTTTGAGTTAGTTAGTTTAAAACCGGTGTTCGCACCGGTTTTTTTGTTGCACCTTCCCCGAACAGTATCATTTCCTTTTATACAGCCCGTCAAATGCTACTGAGACTATTTTTTCTCCTTGTAAAACTTCCCAAAGCTGCCGAACGGTGCCATCATCATTTTTAGTCCACGTAATTCGATTTCTGTACATTAGGCCATCATCCTTGGTAAACTCGCCGGAAGTCAACATCATCTGGTTTCCCACCCTATTTCCTTTCAATTTTAGGTGTGCACCGGTATTATCCACCCACAACTGCTCCCATTGCTGCTCAGCTATATTGAAAAAGTTAAGACTGGTACCCGTGTACCCTGGTGTGGCACTGGTCCAATTTTCACGGATCACACATCCATTCTCCTCCCTACTTATTCTACTTTCCCCTGCAAGAGTACCATTCGTAGAATTGGTAACAATCCATTCCCCAATCCAAAAATCAAAAGCTTTTTGATTCTCCGAACAACAATTGCAAGTGGCATTGTTCTGGGTATGGGCTTGGAGAAAAAACAATAGGACAAAAGGCAATATCAATTTTTTCATACCACTGGATTTTAGATTTGTTGGAACGATGAAACGACTCTCCTAAAGGTACGTTAATTAATCCCTTACAAAATGTAAAGGAGTCCCCACAAACCGCCCCTCAATGTTAAATTTTAGATAAAGTACCTGATTTTTAGACGTATACCCCTTACCCCCATAATCCACGGGCCCGTTTTGACCGTATCTTTGTTATAACAAATCTTGAGGTATGAACAATCAGTATTGTAAAGTTGGGGCAGTGACCCCGATCACCAGCGGAAATCAAGCCATCTCCATTTTGGAATTCAGATATAACAACTTTCTTGAAAAAGCGGCCAATGTTTCATCTATGGACACCCACCTTGGCGAGTTTTTCAAAAGAAAGGCCCAAGGCATCAAAAAGATATTGGAAGCTTTGCGTTAAGACCCTTGATGCAATTTTCCCAATTCAACGGCCATTTCCAGTTGAATGGCTTTAGCCTTGTCCGCAGCAGCACCTGCGAAATTCAACCCTTGGGAAGCATAGAGAATTCCCCGGGAAGAGTTGACCAATAGCCCAACATTTTGGGCCATTCCGTATTGGCAGACTTCCTGTAAGCTTCCTCCTTGCGCCCCTACGCCAGGTACCAACAAAAAACTTTCCGGTACTATTTGCCTGATTCCCTCAAGATAGGTGGCCTTGGTAGCTCCCACCACATACATCAACCTTTCCGAATTTCTGTACGTCTTGGAGGTTCTCAACACCTCTTTATAGAGTTCTTCTCCCCCTATTTTCTTGGTCTGAAAATCAAAAGCCCCCTGATTGGATGTCAGAGCCAATAAAATGACATGCTTGTCTTCAAAATCCAAAAAGGGTTCCACAGAATCGCGGCCCATATAAGGTGCAATGGTGACGGAATCAAAATTCAAGGTTTCAAAAAAGGCCTTGGCATATCGGGTCGATGTATTTCCAATATCTCCCCGCTTGGCATCTGCAATCGTGAAAATTTCAGGGTGGTTTGTATTCAAATAGTCCATGGTCCTTTCCAAGGATTTCCAACCTTGGATACCATAAGCTTCGTAAAACGCAATATTGGGCTTGTAGGCCACACAATATTCATGGGTAGCCTCTATGATGGCCTTATTGAAAGCAAAAATAGGGTCTTCCTCTTGGAGCAGGTGTTGGGGGATTTTCTCAAGATCAGTGTCCAAACCAACACACAGAAAGGATTTTTTTTGATGGATCTGTGAAACTAACTGCTCTATTTTCATGGATAGGATTTCTGTACCGACTGCTAACGGTTAAAAAATTTCTGAAGCTTCTTTTAATTTTTCGGTGTTTTCCACCAACATCAACTCATCAATGATCTTTTGGATATCCCCATTGATAATGTTCTGCAGATCATACAGCGTAAGACCTATTCTATGGTCCGTGACCCGACCTTGGGGATAATTGTACGTTCTGATCTTTGCTGAACGGTCACCACTACTCACTTGGGAATTCCTTTTAGCGGCATCCTCGGCCTGTTTTTTGGCCAGTTCCATGTCGTACAATCTGGATCGAAGTACCCTAAAAGCCTTATCCTTGTTCTTGTGTTGGGATTTTTCATCCTGGCACTGTGCCACCAATCCTGTGGGTATGTGCGTCAATCGAACTGCGGAATAGGTAGTGTTCACCGACTGTCCACCTGGACCTGAGGAACAGAAATAATCGATTCTAACATCCTTGGGGTCTATCTGCACATCAAAATCCTCGGCCTCTGGAATCACCATCACCGTTGCGGCACTGGTATGTACCCTACCTTGGGTCTCTGTCTGTGGCACCCGTTGTACCCTATGCACTCCGGCCTCAAACTTTAAAGTACCATATACATCTTCGCCAGAAACCTCAAAATGGATTTCCTTATATCCACCACTGGTTCCTTCACTAAGGTCAATGATATTGGTACGCCATCCTTTGGATTCGCAGTATTTGGAATACATGCGGTACAGGTCTCCCGCAAAGATACTGGCCTCGTCACCTCCGGTCCCCGCCCTGATTTCCATGACCACGTCCTTGGCATCTTCCGGGTCTTTGGGAATGAGCAAGAATTTTATTTCATCTTCCAACTTGGGCAACGCCCCTTTAGCTTCCTCCAACTGCATTTTGGCCATTTCCACCATTTCGGCATCGCTTCCATCCGAAATGATCTCCTCCGCCTCGGTAATATTGTTGGTAAGGTTAACGTATTCGTCACGTTTATCCGCGAGTACTTTAAGGTCCTTGTATTCCTTGTTCAGCTTGATGTACCGCTTTTGGTCGGCAATCACATCAGGCTGAATGATCAAGTCCGAAACCTCATCAAAACGTTGTTTTACAATGTTGAGCTTGTCTAGCATAGATCCATCCTCGTTAAGGTTGCGAATTTACGATTTTTGGTTGGATTGTGTTTCGCTACTTTGTCTCAGTTCCCCACAAAAGTGGTCCCCAAAGTAAGGATAAAGGCATTGAGGCCATCACTACGATCATACTGGCTGAAACGCAGGTCTATGGTCTTCAATCCAAAATTGAGCACCTTGGCACTGGTAAAGATGTCCTTGTATTGGATTCCCACCCCATATTGGTGGGCATCGTACTTGGACAGATCGTAATCCGAGGTGTAAAATTCATAGGTGGAGAGGGCCGTTTCCTTTGGATGGAAATAATCGGCCGCAGTTTGGGTGTAATATCGATACGCGGGATAGAGCGTAAACTTATCCGTGAGCTTAAAAGGAAGTTCCAAATTGGCCGTATGCGAGGTAATGCCCCAATCATCCCAATACAGACGATAGTAGGATCGCAATACCAAAAAATCGTTCACATAGTAATTGAGACGCCCCCCAAAAGGAACCTTCAATCTACTGTCCGGCAAGCGCTCCACATCGTCCGCCAATTGAAAATCATCAATAAAAAAATCTTCCGTATCCCCAAAGTACACCCTTTGGAAGGGAGTACTCAACAGCCCGTTCTGGGATACCAAATCCACAAAAAGGGCCCCTTGCACTCTTTTGCCCAATATTTGGGAAAAACTCAAGGAAAGTGAATATGAGTTTCGATTTTCCTTATCGAACTCGGTGAAGTTGGGCATGTAGACCCCATTTCCCGTAATCCTATCATCAAAAAAACCTGGCCTTAGCTCAATGGGGTAAACAGCGTTCCATTTATCCAAAAAGACCGTGCCACCCAAACTCAACTCCGTGTTCTTCTCATTGAACAATTGGGTGTAATTACCGCCAAAACCAATAGAGAAATAATCGTATTCCGAAGACAAATAGGCATTGGCACTCCATAGGGTATTCCTATCCTCCGAGCTGTGTTGGTATGTGGGCTTGATATAGGCCAATACATCTTTTCGGGACTCTCCGGAAGAAGCATCGAATGGGGTCACATTGAGCCCGCCATCCAAAGGGTTCACATTACTGGATGACGCAGAAGTGTAGGCCGATAGCCCCACATCAACCGTTAGCACATCGTCCTCGTTCAAGGGCATACGCAATACAATACTCGATGTGGCATCCGTGAGATCCTCGGTACCCTCTCCCCCAGTTACCGCTGCATGCTTGCCATCTTGATTGTAATAACTGAACAGCAGGTCTACCTCACTGGTTTCCAATACGCGTCTTTTGTAACCGGTATTGTCTTGCTGGGACCAACCCATGGCAAAACACAGAAAAAAAATCAGGATGGTTGATTTCTTTGTAAGGTTGTTATGGAACATCACTGGCGTATCATTTTTAATTACAACCACAGCCCCCTCCCGTTTTACCTCCATTGGCCCCGGAAGAAGCTTCTCGATAAATATGGAAATTGGTCTCGAACCGTTCACAAGGTCTGGCACTCAATTGCATTTCAGCGTCATTGATGTAAGCTTTGTCATACTCACGCACCACCACACAAGAGCTGGAGCAAATCAATATCAGAACAAAAAGAATGGGTTTTGCCATGGTTAAATTTACGGATTCGTATCAAAAATAATCCCTGAACTCTTGTGGATTTTATTATCGGAGTCCACTACTACCGCTTCCACACCATCTATTTGATTGATCATATGGATTCCACTATCCTTTCCCATGATAAAAACAGCGGTTGCCAAGGCATCGCAAAGCTCAGCCTGTTTGGCAAAAATGGACACACTGTTGATGCCCGTGGTGGGATAGCCCGTTCTGGGATCAATGATATGGGAATATTTTTTCCCTTTGAACATTATAAATTTTTCATAGTTGCCCGAAGTGGCCACAGAAGATTCCACAATAGGCAGCCAACTGAACACCTTTTCCTTGCTCAATGGGTTGGCAATGCCTACCAACCACTTCTCTCCGGTTACTTTGGTACCCCAAGTGGTCAGGTCACCGGATGCATTTATAATTCCGCCTTTGACCCCCTTGGAAGACAAAAGCTCCTTGGCCCTATCCGCGGCATATCCTTTTCCAATGGCACCAAAGCTGATGCGCATACCAGGCTCCTTTAAAAAGACCGTTTGTTCACTTGGGTCCAGTATAATTTTTTGATATCCTATTTTGGCAATGGAGTTTTTGATTTCCATTTCAGATGGGATAGTGTCCATGGTTCCGTCAAACCTCCAAATCTTGTCCATAGAGGCATAACTGATATCAAATGCCCCATCGGTTATTTCCGAAATCTTTTTGGAGCGCTCTATAAGTCCGTAGAGCTCTGGACTGACTTTTACGGGTTGTATCCCTGCATTTTCATTGATACGGGAGGTTTCCGAGGCTTCGTCCCAGGACGAAATCATTTTTTCAATCCGTTCTATTTCCGAAACAGCCTCATCAATATCCAAATACCCTATTTCTTCATTGGGAGCCACTACGGTAATCTCGAACCGGGTCCCCATCAACTTCATGGTTTTTTTCACGGTAATGTCCTTTCGGTCCAACTGCCCCATGGACAGCAGACAAGATAGGCTGCAGCAAAGGACCAAAAGCATTCTCATTGTATAAAACCGTTCAAAATGGAGATGTATTTTTTTGGCATTGTCCTCACATTAAACCCGGTCTTTCCCAAAACTGATTGATGTTTGTCCAAAACCACAACCAATGGAAAATGCCCTTTGGGATTGTACTTTTCAGCAAGGGAGGTATTGGTTTCCTCCAAGGCCTGCGGGAGTTCATTTTTTTTCTTCCGGGGGAAATCCGCATTGTACATCACATAATGTTCCGATGCATAGGCCTTAAACTCCTCGGATTCCAAAATTTGTTTCTTTAAACGTATGCAAGGTGCGCACCAATCGGACCCGGAAAACACCAAAACAATAGGTTTGTCCTCAGCATTGGCCAAGGTCACCGCCTCATCAAAACTGTTTTGCCATTCTTGGGCCTGTAGGCTACCAAAGAACACAAAGAACACAATGCCTAGGAACTGTTTCATGGATTTGGGCTAAAAATTGATGCTTATTCAAAAATTCGAAGGACACTGCCTTCGAGTTCGGTATTATAAATTTTCAGGGTTTTGGCTGGTTTGCTATCCACTTGGTTCAGCGGTGTCCCATTTTGGGCAAATCGAGAACCATGGACATCACAATAAAAAATCCCTCCATCTTGGTTGACAAAACGTACTTGATCATAGGATTCGTGGCTACACACCTGACTTGCGGCCACATAGTTGCCTTCTAAGTTTTTAGCGATCACCACTAAATTTTTCAGGATAAAGCCTCCGTTGGCCACAAGGGCTTGGGCTTCTTGGGATGTGAGGTCTACTGTAAAATCCACTCCTGTTGGCTCTTCCACAATATTGCCGTCCACTTCATCCTTGGAGCATCCATGTATACAGGGAAACGTAAGGGCAAATGCGGCACCTGCCCCCAAACTTCGAAGAAATTCCTTCCTTTCCATAGCGTGAGGTTTATAAAAGAACGTGAAATCAGGCTAAATCGTATACCTAATATTCAAACTTTCCGTATGCGCTTTGAATGGTCAATTTTTTCTGTTCAGAAGCTTCAACCCTACCAATTATCTGGGCATCAACATCAAACTGTCTTGAAATGGAAACAATGTCCCCGGCTATCTTTTCATCCACATACAATTCCATACGGTGCCCACAATTGAACACTTGGTACATTTCTTTCCAATCGGTACCGGATTGCTCTTGGATCAACTTGAATAGTGGTGGAACAGCGAACATGTTGTCCTTGATGATATGGAGGTTCTCCACAAAGTGGAGAATCTTGGTCTGTGCCCCACCACTGCAATGTACCATCCCGTGAACCTGATCGGTATTGTATTTTTCAAGCACCTTTTTTATGATCGGTGCGTAAGTTCGGGTAGGCGAAAGCACCAATTTTCCCGCATCCAAAGGGGAATTAGGCACCTTGTCCGTCAATTCCACTTCCCCTGAATACACCAATTCCTCCGGTACCGAGGCATCGTAACTTTCGGGAAATTTTTGGGCCAAATATTTTCCAAATACATCATGGCGGGCCGAGGTCAGCCCATTACTTCCCATTCCACCGTTATATTCATTCTCATAAGTGGCCTTTCCAAAAGAAGCCAATCCCACAATAACATCCCCGGGCTTGATATTGGCATTGTCCACCACCTTGGAGCGTTCCATTCGGGCAGTGACTGTAGAATCCACAATGATAGTCCTCACCAAATCCCCTACATCTGCCGTTTCACCACCTGTGGAATGTATGGTGATTCCATGCTTCTTTAAATCAGCAATGAGTTCTTCGGTTCCATTGATAATGGCTGAGATGACCTCCCCGGGAATCAGGTTCTTGTTCCTTCCTATAGTGGAAGACAGCATAATATTGTCCGTAGCTCCCACGCAGATAAGGTCGTCCACATTCATGATCAAGGCATCTTGTGCAATACCTTTCCAAACCGAGATATCACCGGTTTCCTTCCAATACATATAAGCCAAGGAGGATTTGGTACCTGCACCATCGGCGTGCATGATCAAACAATGCTCCTCGCTTCCGGTCAAATAATCTGGGACAATTTTACAGAAGGCTTTGGGAAAGAGACCTTTATCAATGTTCTTGATGGCATTGTGCACATCTTCCTTGGAGGCCGAAACCCCTCGCTGCGCATATCTTTTACTGGTTTCCGATGACATTTCTTTGCTTTGGGCAAAAATAACGGAAAGCCACGAATTAATCGTTAACCGTTCTTTCCTATTTTGCGAACAACAATTCGCTGTATTTGGTAAATGGCCATAAATCGTCCGCTATGAGTTTTTCCAGTTTATCGGACTGTTCACGGATGGCATCAAAATAGGGTTTTACATTATCGCAATACGCCTCCGCTTTCTTTTGTGCCGTGGAAAGCCCATTGGCCCGCTTTCGCGCTTCGGTCATCTCATCCGTCAATTTCTTGATTTCAACAATATGCTCCCCTACCTGCTCCAAGATATTCAATTGGGGTTCGGCCACTTTTTTATGGGCCGCTCCATAGACTTCCTTCAAACCGGAAACGTTCTCCAACAAGGTGTTTTGATATCGAATGGCGGCCGGGACAATATGGCTATAGACCATCTCCCCCAATACCCTTCCTTCTATTTGAATATGGAATATATAGGCTCCCAGTTCCACTTCTTGGTGGGCCTTGAGCTCCACTTCATTCATGACTCCCATATCCTTGAACAGGGCCACGCTTTCCTTGGAAGTGATCACCTGCAGTGCCTGGGGAGTGTTCTTATTATTGCTCAACTTTCGCCTACGTGCCTCCAACTGCCATTCTTCCCCATAGCCGTCGCCCTCAAAACGGATTCGCTTGGACGTTTTGATGTACTCACGCAGCACATTGAAAACAGCTTCGTCCTTTTTGAGGTTCTTTTTGTCAATGAGCGCATCCACCTCTTTCTTAAAATCGGTGAGCTGTTTGGCCATAATGGTATTGAGAATGGTCATGGGCTTGGCACAATTGGTCTTGGAACCCACTCCCCTCATTTCAAACTTATTGCCGGTAAAGGCAAAGGGAGAGGTTCGGTTTCGGTCCGTATTGTCCAATAAGATTTCCGGGATTTTCCCGACCACATTGAGCTTGAGCTCCGTTTTCTCCTCTGGCGACAATTTTCCTTTGGAAACCCCCTCCAATTCGTCGAGGACATCGCTCAGTTGCTTTCCTATAAAAATGGAAAGGATCGAGGGGGGTGCCTCATTGGCCCCCAGCCTATGGTCATTACTGGCGGATGCTATGGAAGAACGCAATAATTCTTCATAGGTATCCACAGCTTTTATGGTATTGACAAAAAAGGTGAGAAATTGAAGGTTCTTCATTGGGGTGGTCCCAGGACTGAGCAGGTTCACCCCGGTATCTGTGGCCAAAGACCAGTTATTGTGTTTTCCCGAACCATTGATACCCTCAAAGGGCTTTTCATGAAAGAGCACCCTAAAATTATGCCTGTCGGCTATCTCTTCCATAACATCCATCAATAATAGGTTATGGTCCACGGAAAGGTTGGCTTCTTCAAAAACAGGGGCGAGCTCAAACTGGTTAGGAGCCACTTCATTATGCCGTGTTTTTACAGGAATGCCCAATTTGGTGCATTGTTTTTCCAAATCACTCATAAAGCTGAGCACTCTTGGAGGTATCACTCCAAAATAATGATCGTCCAATTGCTGGCCCTTCGCCGCCAAACTCCCTACAAGGGTCCTACCGGCCATTACCAAATCCAACCGGGATTGGACCAAGGCCTTATCCACCAAAAAGTATTCCTGTTCCCATCCTAAAGTGGCATACACTTTACGCACATTCTTATCAAAGTACTGCGCAACATCCGTGGCCGCTTGGTCTATGGCATACAAAGCCCTTAACAAAGGAGCCTTATTGTCCAACGCCTCTCCGGTATACGCTACAAAAATGGTAGGAATACAAAGTGTGGTCTTGTAAATAAAAGCAGGGGAAGTGGGATCCCACGCTGTATAACCTCTTGCCTCAAAAGTATTTCGTATACCGCCGCTTGGAAAACTGGAAGCATCGGGTTCCTGCTGTACCAATTGTGCACCGCCAAACTTTTCCATGGCCTTACCGTCTGACATGATATCAAAGAAAGCATCATGTTTTTCCGCGGTGGCCCCGGTCAAGGGTTGAAACCAATGTGTATAATGTGTGGCCCCCATGGATAACGCCCAGGCTTTCATGCCCTCCGCTACCTGGTCGGCTATTTTTCTATCTATCTTGTTGCCCTGAAAAATGGCCGATTTTACATTTTCAAAAGCTTCCTTGGTCAGAAATTGAAGCATCTTGTCTTCATTGAATACATTTCTACCAAACAAATCGGAGCGCTTTCCAGTCTCCTCCATCTTTATATGCTCTCTTTTACGGCTTTCCAGTAAAGCCTCAAATCTCATTTTTGGCATTCTCAAAAAGTTTAGTCTACAAAGCTACAATTAACAATTTAATAATTTATTTGGCTAAAAATACTTTTTTTTCATGCTACCCCCGTTTAAACAGGGGTAATAAAAATTATATTGCCATTTTAGTCATTTTAACCCTCCAAAAGATATATTATCAAATGAAAAAACTATTTTTGTCAATCGTGAATTTGAGAACATATAACTACCAAAATTATGAGCAAATCTAAATTAGAGTATTTATGGTTGGATGGTTATGAGCCAACAGCCAACATTAGAAGCAAAACACGAATTGAAGAGGATTTTAGTGGTAAATTGGAAGATTGCCCAATGTGGTCTTTCGATGGTTCCTCCACCAAGCAAGCCGAGGGTGGTTCTTCTGACTGTTTGTTGAAACCCGTTGCTATCTATCCCGACCCTGCAAGAAGAAATGGGTATTTGGTGATGACCGAGGTGATGAATCCAGATGGGACCGCCCATGTGAGCAACTCCAGAGCCACCATTGATGATGAAGATGATGATTTTTGGTTCGGTTTTGAACAAGAGTACTTTATCATGGATACGGCCACGCAATTGCCACTTGGCTTCCCTGTTGGTGGTTATCCTGGCCCACAAGGTCTTTACTACTGTTCTGTAGGTGGACGAAACACTTGGGGCAGGGATTTGGTTGAAGAGCATGCCGACCTATGCTTGGAGGCTGGACTACAGTTTGAAGGTATCAACCAAGAGGTTGCTGCCGGACAGTGGGAGTTCCAGTTGTTCGCCAAAGGCGCCAAAAAAGCCGGTGACGAAATCTGGGTGGCCCGTTACCTACTTCAAAGGTTGACCGAAAGCTACGGATACTATATTGAATATCACCCAAAACCTATCAAAGGGGATTGGAACGGTTCCGGAATGCACGCAAACTTCTCCAATACACTTTTGAGAACTTGTGGATCCAAAGAAACCTATGAAAAAGTATGTGAGGCCTTCCGACCTGTAACCAAAGAGCACATTGAAGTGTATGGTGAGTTCAATGATGAGCGTTTGACCGGTAAGCACGAGACTGCTTCCATCAAAGATTTCAGTTACGGTGTATCCGATAGGGGTGCTTCCATCCGTATTCCGATCTTGACCGTTGAGAAAGGATGGAAAGGATGGTTGGAAGATAGAAGACCTGCTTCCAATGCAGACCCATACCGTGTAGCGGCCAGAATCATCAAAACAGTGAAATCTGCCGACGTATAGCACACACCAATGTTTGTGTATAAATTAGTTGTTGATTTGAAAACCGCCCCTCAAGAGGGGCGGTTTTTAGTTTAGGGTAACATATACGAAGGTCACATAAAAGGCCAACAGTATTAAACCGTCCCGCCAGCCCAAGCGCAATCCCTTTGGAAAAAACACTAAGGGCAATATCAACAGGGAAATTCCCAGCATCCAGAAGATATCACTGGAAAGCAATCCTTGGTCCACCACTGTGATCGGAGTGATTATGGATGTAATTCCCAAAACCGCCAAAAGGTTGAAAATATTGGAGCCGATCAAATTCCCCAAGGAAATGGCCTTTTCCTGTTTTAACACAGCAATTACCGAGGCTGCGAGTTCAGGAATACTGGTTCCCACAGAAACCACCGTTATACCAATAACACGGTCACTTACACCAAAAGCCGAGGCCATGCCCACAGCTCCCTCAATAAGAAGTTCAGATCCTCCCCAAAGGGCAGTGCCCCCTATACCTAAATACAATGCGGTCTTATACATGGGCAAATACTCATCATCTTCTGGCATTTCATCCACAACAGCGGTTTTTTGAAACCGGAGCAGATACACCAAAAAGATAAACAAAAAGGAGACCAGGATAATTCCTTCGTACTGCTGTAAGACCCCATCAAAATAGATGAAACCGCAAAACAGCAGGGAGGCCAACATCATAACCGGCCAATCCGTGGTGTAAAAACTTTTCCGCACATCTATACTTCCCATAAGTACCGTAATGGCCAACACCAGTCCCAAATTGGCAATATTGGACCCTACCACGTTGCCCAAAGCCAAATCAGGGAATCCATCCAATGCCGCTTTTATGCTCACAATAAGTTCCGGGGCCGAAGTGGCAAAGGAAACCACGGTCATCCCTATCACAATTTTAGGAATGGCCAAACGGAGCGAAAGGGCAACCGCAGATTTCAACAACCAATTTCCTCCTGCGATAAGCAATACCAGACCAATAATTATGTAAAGTGTATTTTCCAAGTAGTACGATTTTGTGGCAAAGATATGGGAAGATTTATTGTGTTGAATAGGGTGGCCAAAAAGCTTATCCAAATTCAATATGACCCGCTACAAATTTCCTTGTTCCATCTATAAGAAACTGTACTTTCTCTTCAATGAAATTGCCCAAAACACCCCATTTTTAAACGAAATCCCCCTAGGTTTTTAAGAATGGCCCAAAAATGGCCCTACAAATATTACATTTTATAATTCATATTGTTATTTCATATTTCAATATGAAACTTTTCTCAAGGGAAGTACAAAATATCCAAGGAGCATCTCATTTAAAAACCTACAATCTTGTATGCAATTGTATAGATTTTCATTCAAAAGTTTGGAGACATGATTTCTGTCATTTTAAATTGAAAAAAGTAATCGGCCAACAATCATTTTTTAACCTAAAAATCAATCCAATAATGATTACCATTGTCAAAATTTTCGTGATGCTCTTCATGCTTATCATTGAAACCATTTTTATCTGATGCCCATTAAAAATTTAAAGCTTTTTTGGGCATCGGTTCACATGCCAAACATTCCCATCAATGCGGAATTTCACTTTTATTAAAAGTTTAGCATATAAATGCCATCGATTTGATTATTTTACACCTCTAACAAATCAACTCAAAAAAAGTGAAAAAAATAACAATTATAGCTGTGGCACTTATTGCCATGGCTTCTTGCAAAAACGAACCAAAAAAGGAGGAAACCCCCTCAAAAAGTGCTGAGTTTGCCACCGTATTGGACAACTATTATGAGGATGGGCTCAAGTTGAACCCCCTACAGGCCACTTTGGCCGGTGATCACAGGTACGACGACTCCTTCCCCAATATGCTTTCTGATGTGTACCAAGAAGAATCCAAAGCGTATTATGAAGGCTACAAGGAAAGACTCTCCCAATTTCCCGATGAAAGCCTCACTGAAAGTGAGCAGATGAGCAAGGCCATTCTGTTATGGGAATGCAACATTAATCTGGATGAGTTCAATTTTAACGCGGACCTTACTCCCATTGACCAAATGTGGTCCCCCAATTTATTTGTGGGGCAATTGGCGAGCGGTTCCAGCGCCCAGCCCTTCAACACCGTGGAGGATTATGAAAATTGGATGAAACGGGTAGATGGTTATCTGGAATGGCTGTCCAGCACGGAAACCAAAATGAAAGAGGGTATGGAAAAAGGTCATGTTCTCCCAAAGTCATTGATCGTAAAGGTTCTACCTCAGCTCCAGTCCCAAACCGGAAAGGATTTGGACAAGCATCTGTTCTACCAACCCATAAAAAATATGCCTGCGGACTTTACCGAGGAACAAAAGGCATCGCTTACCACTGCATACAAGGACATGATCACCAACAAGGTCATTCCCGCCTATGAAAGTCTCTACAATTTTATGAGCACCGATTATCTTGAGGCTGGCCGAGAATCCAGCGGCATACAGGGCGAACCCAATGGGGATGCCTATTATGCCCATCAAATCAAAAAATACACGACCACCAATATGACCGCCGCCGAAATCCATGAATTGGGATTGAGCGAAGTGGCCCGTATACGTTCCGAAATGGAAAAAATAAAGGAACAAGTGGGTTTTGAAGGGGATTTGAAAGCATTTTTCGATTACGTTCGAAACAATAAGGACCTTATGCCCTTTACGGACCCGCAACAGGTCATCGACAATTTCAATGCGATCCACGAGCGCATGAAACCACAGATTGAAAAACTGTTCGACAAAAAGCCGAAAACCCCTTTTGAGGTAAGGCGCACCGAGGCATTTCGTGAGAATTCGGCTAGTGCCGAATACAACCAGGGATCCCTGGATGGCACCCGACCCGGTATTTTTTACGTACCCATCCCTGATGTGACCCATTACAACACCTATTCGGATGAATCCCTATTCCTACATGAGGCCATTCCCGGGCACCACTATCAAATTTCGTTGACCCAAGAGAACAAGGAGCTTCCCGAATTCAGAAAAACCCTTTGGTACAGCGGCTATGGCGAAGGCTGGGCCCTTTATACCGAATCATTGGGCAAAGAATTGGGATTGTACACGGACCCCTACCAGTATTTTGGGATGTTGGGCGCTGAAATGCACCGTGCCGTTAGATTGGTCGTGGATACCGGCCTACACTCCAAAGGATGGACCCGTGAGGAGGCCATTCAATACTCTTTGGACAACGAAGCTGAATCCGAAGCCAGTATCACCTCAGAAATTGAGCGCTATATGGCCAACCCCGGTCAGGCCCTATCCTACAAAATAGGACAGTTGAAAATCAGGGAGCTTCGCAAAAAAGCCGAAGATGCCCTCGGGGAAAAGTTCAATATTGGGCAATTCCACAACCAGGTTTTGGAAACCGGCTGTGTTCCCTTGGCATTATTGGAAGATAAAATTGACGGTTGGATCGCTTCCAACCAATAGGATTTTAAAAAAGGGCCAATTGAATTGGCCCTTTTCTTTTACCACAACGGTTGCCCGCAACCCAATATCTTGGTTATATTTGTTTTGACCAACACCCAACACCATGCTTTTTAAAATCTTGGCAAAAATAAACAAGGTAGTACTTCCTTCTTATACCAAAAAAGGATTGGACCTATCCAAGGCCTCCAAATTGCAACTGGCCATTATAGGCTGGCGGTATTATGTTACCAAAAATGCCTTGGACTAATACTGCAAAAGAGCCTCTATCTGATAACCATTCAGTTTTTCGGCGCCATTTAGGAAGGTAAGTTCTATTAAAAAATTGCACTGCACCACTTCCCCACCCAATTTTTCAATCAATTTGCAAACGGCATTGGCCGTTCCGCCAGTGGCCAACACATCATCGTGCACCAACACTTTCTCGCCTTTTTTTATGGCATCGGTATGGATTTCCAATATTTCCGAGCCGTACTCCAGTTCATAGGACTCCGAAATGGTAGTATGGGGCAGTTTTCCCGATTTTCTTACCGGAACGAATCCGGCCCCCAACCGGGAGGCCAACAATGGTGCGAAGATGAACCCCCTACTGTCTACCCCCACCACTTTATCAACATGCATATGGCCTGCAAAACCGCAAAGCACATCGCAGGCCTTGTTGAGTGCTTTTGGATCACTTAAAAGAGGGGTTATGTCCTTGAAGATGACACCGGCTTTGGGAAAGTCTTCTATATCACGAATGTAGGAAGCTAAATCCATAGATTTTTTTGACAGGTGAGGTTTTGTAGTAAAGTTAAAAAGAAATATATTTGCAGCCCTGTTAAAAGGCCGCGTGGCGCAACTGAATAGCGCATCTGATTACGGCTCAGAAGGTTGCAGGTTTGAATCCTGCCGCGGTCACTACGGATTTATACAAGAATCCAGTAAAAAAGCCTGTAAATTCATAGTTTACAGGCTTTTCTTTTTCACACCAAAGATGCAGCTTTCCAATCGGCATTATGGATTTTGGATACGGTTTCCATCAACATCGAACAATTCGGTTGTGATTAAAGCATGGTTGACATCATAACGTTTCTTTTCAAGGGCAACCCCATTATCCTTTCTATTCATCAGGTTCTGTTCCTTATCCAGATATCGTTTTTCCAAAATCAACCCTGAAGGGTTTCTAACATATTCCACCCGGTGTACTCCCGAAATCTTATGAACGGCTTTCAATCCTTTTTCATCCAAGTAGGTCTCGGAAAGTAAATGCTTGCCATCAGCGGTCCATTCGGCCACATATTTGGAGTATCCACCGTTTGCATTCTTGGGATTTCCATCGCCATCCTGAAACTCCAATATGGTTACGTTTCCAGATCCATCGGTTTCAAAATGCCACCGCTCCGCCCCGGACCAATGGGTCGCTGGATTCTTCTCTTCGTCAAAAAATACAATATCCTGCAAATCATAACCATCCCAAACATTCTGTTCCCCGGCAGTATGGGAAGGCCCAATGGTAGGTTTTCCGTTTGCATCAAAAACCTCCCAACGGTCAAAACGTCCTTGGGAATCGTAGTAATACTTAAAAAAAGCTGCTCCATTATCGGTATTGACCAAATTGCCCTCTGCATCAATATTCTCCAGGGTTCCGAAGTAACCTTGCCCATCAAAGGTCATACGGGTCCGTAAAAACTGAAAATCCCCCCGCAAAGGAACGAGTTCCCCATTGCTGTCCAAACGTTCTTCAATGAGGCTTCCATTGGGTTGATGGGACCATTGATACCTTACTACACCAAACCAATCCGTTGCTGGTTCGCCATGGACATCGGTAAAGGTCAGGGAGCGGTTTCTCCCCAATCCATCCTTTTCATAAATCTTGGCATACACATTCCCCATTACCGAAATCTGATTCCCAAAACGGTCAAAAAAATGGTGTACTTCCTTATCTGGGGAATGGATGATTTTGGTGTGTGGTGCATTGATGTTCAGGTTTCCAAATCGACCTTCAAACTCCTTGTATTCCTCTCCAATACGAACATGGGTTGCTATGACCTGATTGTTTGTATTATAGTCCACTTTAAGATTGATTCGATGCATGGCCTCCTCTTTGGTAATGGGATACCCTCCCTTTACAGGTTGATAGGGTGATTCCCAAAAGGGCAACACGGCATAGTATTCACTCCTATGGGGGCCATTCTGTTGTTGCCCATGACCTAGATTGGAAATTATGGCAAAATAGGTCAAAATCAGTGTCTTTGTTATTTTCATGATAGGTAAGGTTATACTTGACTCAATAGTCCAAATATGGATGTAGCCTGATGTTTTTTTGTCCTGTTTACAAAAAAGTGGACATCCATTTATATGAATTTTAACATATTACGAAAGGCATAGGGGTTAACTTGGGCCCAAACCAAAACACATGGAGCCTTCAGTAGCATTGACCATTTTTTCCGGGGCAGCCATCTCCAGCGGATTGATGATGGCCCTTTACTTTATGTTAGTGCGCAACGAAAACAAATGGGGGGACATTGCCATGGGACTTTTGTTTCTGGCCTTGGTAATGCGACTTTCCAAGTCCCTGTTCTCCTATGTTTTTCACGGGTCTTCCTTAATGGGTATTTCATTTGGGCTATTGGGCTCGGTTCTTATGGGACCGTTGCTGTTCCTCTACTTTACATACACGCTTACGGGGGAGAAAAAGTTTCAATGGCAGCACCTTTTACATTTGATCATTCCCTTCGTTGCCTTTATCCTTGCAGCCAATGAGGTCTTTCCAGCATTTGGACTTTACGTTTGGGCAGGGCACTTTTTAATGGGGTATCTTATTGTTGTGGGGTACCGCTTTGTGTTTGCCAAATGGTCCAAGGAGGGGATATCAAAATGGCACAATTCCCTGTTTTATGGAGTTCTTGGATTATGGCTGATATTCTCTCTCCAGTTGTACATTTCCAGTAGGACCTTTTACATATGGGGCATAATATTGGCCTCGCTAATCATCTACATCCTGTTTTTTATGGCATTGAGAACTCCCATGTTCCGAAGCAAAAATCGCAAAGTGATCACCCCAAAAGAGGTAAAGGACAAAATAATACATGCCCTTGAAGTGGAACGGGCTTTTGTGCAACCAGGGATTTCCATTGCACAGTTCTCCAAAATGATTGATACCCCTGCTTACTTGGTATCAAATGGGGTGAAATCCATTTATGGGAAAAGCTTTAAGGATGTTATCAACAGCTTTAGGATTAGGGAAATCACCTCCAAACTCTCCCATATGGATTTTGCCCATGAAAAAATTGAAAATCTAGCCTATGATGCAGGGTTCAACACATCTTCTGCTTTTTACAGTGCTTTTAAAAAGGAAACGAAGATGACCCCAAGGGCCTATCAAAAGCAACAGCAAAACAAATGCTCCTGACCATAGCACGGATTGCAAGTCTTTGAAGGAATTTCTGGTCGTGTGACCTTCACGGACCTTGAATACGATTGCCGTTTACATCGCACAACTCGATTTCATTTGGACCATGGTTGAAACATGACCTGGACCAAACCATTTTATTAAGAATCCTACCTAATACGATAAGGTATTGTAGCCTTTGGCCTGTAACTGCAACATACGAATAGATGCGGCCGGCACCGGTTCCACTCCAGGAATCAACTGATCTTTGGTTACTTCGTGCTTGGCCATGGCCACGCTGCATACCGTAATCCTTAGTTTTGATATGTACTTCTCCACCAAAGCTTCAAGCTCGGAACCCTTTACAAGCCCCTTTACAAACTTACCTTTGGTAATAACTTCGTAATCTGTCACATTGACCCCATTATCCACCAATACATCATACATATTCAAAACCACTTTGAAGTGCTTCACATCACTGACCACAAAGGCATATTGACTGGTTTGTTGCAAATCGGACACAGCCTGGTCATCCAACTTTAGCTGCCCATACGACATAGAGGTACCTAGCGTTGTCATAAAAAAGGTTAGAAGAAATAATATTCGAATGGTTCCCATGATGCTTTACTATTTTATTTTTTTGATATATGTGTAAAAATACGGCTATTGATTTTGCTCCTAAACTGAAAATAGTCCCATGTGCAACAATTGGCCTCGATGATTACCAAACCATAATTTTATATATAGAACAGATTTATCCTTTTAAAGAATCCAAGTTCCTGCGCGCTTCTTTCAATTCCAACTGCAAGCGTTGGTTTTCTTCGAGATATTCCAAGCGAATGCGCTCCATCTCCCGCTCAAAATCATCTGCGGGAACATATTGGGGCTCAAACAAACTCTCTTTTAAAATACTGAACAAGGTGAACAAAAAGCTTATGGCTACCGCTGCTATGAGTCCAAAAAGCAATGTTTTTTCCTTTTTGAGTCCTGGGGATTTCTTCTTGAACAATTGCTTTTCCTCCTTGACCTCCTTTTTTGCAGTAGGCAATTGCTCCAAAAAAACATCCCACCTTTGCTCCTCCTTGACATACATGTCCATAAATCCCCCATCATCCAAAAAATCCTGGGTACTGGGCGTTGAGGCCAACAAAAATATTTCCACCCCATTGCCACTCATAATGTCCAGTAAATTGGGGTCGTACTCCTGTATATCCTTTATCAAACGCTCAACAAAATGCAAGCTGTAATTGGGTCGGAGAAATTCATCGTAGAGGGTCTGTATCTCAAAATAATCCTTTCGGTCCAATGCATATTCCAGAAAACGGTCCTTTAGTTCTGCCTTAAAAAATTCGCCCATTCCCTAGATACGATGTTTTACGATACTGCATTGGTTTTCATCTGTAAAATTAAAGTGATTGGCTCATTATTACCTCAAGTCACAAGTAAAGAATTTGTGATTTTTATTCCATTGTTCGGCAAACACATTAAAATATATGACCTCTTTCAGGAACTTTCCCTGAAAAGGAAAACACGTATTACAAACTTGTTGGGATAAAAATGAACGGCGTAAATAAAAAACGCTTTAAACAATTTCAGCGCTCAATCCGGCCTCCAATAATTGGGAACATTTGGGCTCAAGATAGGAATACTCCCCAGTCTTCACCGTGCATTTACCATTATAGTGTACGATCAAGGAACATTGTTCGGCCTGTTCGGGGGTGTGTTCGCACACTTTGATCAAGGTTTCAATGACATGGTCAAACGTATTCACATTGTCATTGAACAATACTATCTCATTCTGCTCTACAACCTCTTCCTCGAGAAGCAGGTCTTCCGATTCTTTTTCCCTAGTGCCCATAATCATTGGAGTTAAAGCCTTTCTAATTTACATATTTTGCTGAAATCCAATTGTTCTTTTCCAGATTTTTTTCAAATTGTAATCCGTAGGCTGCACATTTTGAGGAAATTGCATCCAAATCCTTCAAATAAAAGCCACTTAATAAAAGTGTTCCCCCAGAAGTAAGGCACTCCACATAAACAGGAATATCTTCCATTAAAATATTGCGGTTGATGTTGGCCAAGATCACATTGTATTTTTTTCCCTTCAACAAACTGCTATCACCTTGAAAGGCCTTAATGCTCTCACAGTCATTCCGTTCTATATTTTCTTGGGTATTTAGATAGCACCATTCGTCAATGTCTATGGCATCCACAGGTCCTGCCCCCTTCTTTTTGGCCAAAATGGCCAAAACCCCGGTTCCGCAACCCATGTCCAATACCGATTTCCCTTGAACATCCATATCCAGAATATGCTGGAGCATCATATGCGTGGTTTCATGGTGCCCGGTTCCAAAACTCATCTTGGGCTCGATCACAATATCGTACTCCACTTCAGCTGCGGGGTGGAACGGAGCACGCACCATACATCTATCCCCAACGGTGATGGGATGGAAATTCCGCTCCCATTCGGCATTCCAGTTTTGTTGTTGGATTTCTTTTTGGATCCATGAAATTTCAAAACCGGGTTGCTGGAGGATAAAAAGTCCGTCCAAAATATCCTCCCGCCAATCCGATTTTAGAATATAGGCCAAAAGTCCGGTTTCGTTCTCCACAAAACTTTCAAACCCCACCTCTCCCAGTTCGGCAATCAAAATATCCGTTGCCGGTTGGGCAGGTTCTATCGTAAAATCATACTCGAGATATACCAATCCCATAATTTCCAATCAAATGGCGTTGATGATGGCCACAAAATCCGACGCCACCAAGGAAGCTCCCCCGATCAATCCTCCATCTACATCGGGCTTGGAAAAAATCTCCTCTGCATTGCCCGGTTTCACACTTCCTCCGTAAAGGATGGATACCTCATCGGCAATAGAAGCATTATAGGCCTCCGCAATGGTTTTTCGGATAAAGGCATGCATTTCTTGCGCCTGCTCTGGGGAAGCCGTCTCTCCAGTACCTATGGCCCAAACAGGCTCGTAGGCCAAAACGATGTTTTTCCAAGCGCTGGCCTCCAAATGGAACAATCCGTTTTTCAATTGGCTTTCCACTACGGAAAAATGGTTGTCAGATTTCCGGTCCTCCAATTCTTCACCAAAACAAAAAATGGCCTTCAATCCCTTGGCCACCGCAGTGTCCATTTTCTTCGCCAACAGCTCATCGGTTTCGCCAAAGTAAGATCGGCGCTCAGAATGACCCAAAATAACGGTGTCCACATCAAGGTTCAACAGCATATCCGCGGAAATTTCACCGGTGTACGCCCCATTTTCAGCAAAATGCATGTTCTGGGCCGCCACTTTGATGGTGGAGGATTCCAAGCTTCGTTGGGCCGTTTCCAAGTTCACAAAAGTGGGGGCTACGATAACCTCCGCTTTGGTGTCGGGCAGTTTTGCGGAAAGTTCGGCCAACAAAGCCTCTGTCTCTTCCCTGTCCTTGTTCATCTTCCAGTTTCCTGCCACTATCTTCGTTCTCATGTTTTGTTGTTTTGTGGGTTATGTTTAAAGCGTAAGTTTATCTAAATCGTTATAATGCACCTTTTGCTGAATGGTACCTTTTCGTAAAACCAAAATTGCGGGATTGGAGCGCACAATGGTCTTCAATGTGGTCTCATCCGTAAAGTAAAAGTCGAAATCCAGCTTATATTTTTGTTCCACCTGATTGGCCAAATCGTCACTTGAGGCCGACATACCGGTTACGGTATATCCCTTTTCCTTTGCTTCATTGGTCACTTGGGCCACTTCGGGGAAAAAATCGTAGTTGCTCTTGGCCAGATCATAGGCCACCACCATAATCAGCTTATCCTCCTCCAAAAGTTCGGCCGCATAATCTTGACCGTCCTTTTCAATGGTAAAATCATGGATGGGAGGCTCGTACCCCGCTTGAATCTGTGTAGTCTCCACATCTATAAACTCACCCTCCACGCTAGGGTATTCCCCATTGGTGACTATGGTTTGCTCGCCCCCGTTCACTTTGAAACGCCAAGCGTATTCGTACAGGGGTTGTGGTGCATCGTCTGGCACCGTCATCCCCTCCTGAATGTTGGCGCCAATTTTATAAGGCCGGAAATCCACGGATGGCAAATGGTTCAAAACATGGTTGGCAAACAAAATACAGGCCAGTAAAGCTGCTCCACCTACCATCCAATTGGTTTTTGTATTGAAAAGTGGAGTGATGTATTTCCGTCCATAAAATAAAATCAGAATAAAAACCAACAGTATCACATCCTTGGTAAAGGATTCCCAAGGCGTCAGTTTTACGGCATCACCAAAACATCCACAATCGGTCACTTTGTTGAAATAGGCCGAGTAAAATGTGAGGAAGGTAAAAAATACGATCATCAACAAAAGACTCCAAACCGTAAGCTTCGGCTTAAACCCGATAAGGAGCAACACCCCCAAGATCACCTCAACGATCACTACAAAAATGGAAATGCCCAAGGCCATGGGCAGAAAAATGGGCAAGTCCAGTACACCGGGGCTAAAATATTCCTCCAATTTGAACGAAAATCCTACGGGGTCGTTCAGTTTAATGAGGCCACTGATGATGAAAAGCACCCCTACAAAGATTCTTGAAATCCAAACCAAATATTTCATGTGTGTTTCAAAATAAATTCCAACTTAGTAAAAACCTTAATCTGACATAAATCACACAAATTTTCACCAATGGATTGATGGCTATAGGTATGATATGTAATTGCTAAAAAACTCAACAGTCTTTTTTGTCTTGGTTCTTGACTCTTTCCCCTTTTCTCCTTAATACAATTACCCTTGCCATCTTCTTTTATTTGGAATTTAGATGAATAAGCGCAAAGATCGCATAGTTGATCATATCCTGATAGTTGGCATCCACGCCTTCACTTACCAATGTGGCACCTTGATTATCCTCAATCTGCTTTACACGAAGCAACTTCTGCAGGATAAGGTCCGTCAATGAACTTACCCGCATATCGCGCCAGGCCTCTCCGTAATCGTGGTTTTTGTCTTCCATCAACTTTTTGGTGATGGCCACTTCGGCATCGTACAGGGCAATGGCTTCCTCGGCGGTCAGATCGGGTTGTTCGGCCACTCCTTTTTTAATCTGGATCAAGGCCATGATGGCATAGTTGATGATCCCAATGAATTCTGATTGTTCTCCTTCGTCCACCTTTCGCACATCGTTCTGTTGAAGGCTACGGATGCGTTGGGCCTTGATGAAAATCTGATCGGTCAGGGAAGGTAGGCGCAAAATCCGCCAGGCGGTACCGTAGTCCTGTGCTTTTTTTAAAAACAATTCCCGGCAGGTATGGATCACCGCATCGTACTGTTGGGAAGTCTGCTGCATGTATTGTTGCTAATTTGCGTAAATTTCGTCCAAATAAAAGTGCTCTGGGCACTTTGCCAAAGATAGTGAAACCCAACAAAGGAGATATTTTTTATGACCATAAACTGTAAAGGTGAGCTTATAGATCTTACGGTGCCCAAAGTGATGGGCATTCTTAACCTTACCCCGGATTCTTTTTTTGATGGGGGGGCGTACAAAGACGAAGCCTCTATATTGAATCAAGTGGAATACATGTTAGAACATGGTGCCACCTTTATAGACATGGGGGCCTATAGCTCTCGCCCCGGAGCGGAACATGTGAATGAGGATGAGGAGTTGAAACGCATGCTGCCTGTCATAGAATTGATCCTAAAAAAATTCCCAGATACCTTGATCTCTGTGGATACCTTCCGGAGCAAGGTCGCCTTGGAAAGTTTGGAACGGGGTGCGGCCATCATCAATGATATTTCCGCAGGCAATTTGGATGAGGAGATGTTCAAAACGGTCGCCCAACACCAAGTACCTTATATTATGATGCACTTGAAAGGCACTCCACAATCCATGCAAAAAGAGGCCACCTATACCGATTTGATCAAAGATCTTCGACATTACTTTTCCGAAAAAGTGCAGGAAGCCACTTCCCAAAAAATAAATGACATCATTATAGATCCCGGCTTTGGCTTTGCCAAGACCACCGAACAAAACTATACCTTGTTGAACCACTTGGATCTTTTCAAGACCTTTGACCTTCCCCTTTTGATTGGGTTAAGCCGAAAATCCATGATCTATAAAGTATTGGATTCCAATCCAAAGGAAGCTTTGAACGGCACCACCGCCCTCCACACGATTGCATTGTTGAAAGGGGCAAATATTCTACGGGCCCATGATGTCAAGGAGGCTATGGAATGCGTAAAACTGGTATCGGCCTTAAAAGCCAATGCCCTCTAGTTTTTGGTTCTTCTATTTTTGCTAATTTTACAAAAACACCGCGGTTGGATTTTCTAAATTTTCTAGAGTTTAAAATCACAGATATCATAGACATCGTCTTAGTGGCCGCGCTACTGTACTACGTGTACAAATTGGTACGAGGCACTGTGGCCATCAATATTTTTATTGGGATTGTTATTGTTTGGGCCTTGTGGAAGCTTACGGAACTATTGCAAATGAAAATGATCAGTAGTATGGTGGGTGGGTTCATGAACATTGGGCTTATTGCCTTGATCATTGTGTTCCAGCAGGAAATCCGGAAATTTTTATTGATGGTAGGCTCCACCAATCTGGCCTCCAAGCGAAATTTTATCCGTCATTTCAAGTTTTTGAAACAGGAAGCCATGCCCTCGGACACGGATGTGGATGCCATTGTTGGCGCCTGCGACCGTATGGCCGACACCAAGACAGGGGCCATCATTGTAATAGAGCGCAACAATTCCCTGGATATTGTCAAATCTACCGGGGATGTCATGAACATTGAGATCACCCAACCTATTCTGGAAAGTATTTTCTTCAAGAACAGCCCGCTCCATGATGGCGCCATAGTGATCCAGGACAATTTTATTACGGCCACTAGGGTAATTTTGCCCGTTTCCAATGATCGAAACATCCCATTGCGTTTTGGATTGAGGCATAGGGCCGCCGTAGGCATTACAGAGAAAACAGATGCCGTTTGTTTAGTGGTGAGTGAGGAAACCGGCTCTATCTCCTATATTAAAAATGGGGAATTCATTCCTTTTAAAAATTTGGATGAGCTTACTGCCCTCATCAAAAAAGATTTAGGGTAATGCATTGTAAAAATTGCCATACCAGTTTAAACCCTGACTATGGTTATTGCCCTTCTTGTGGAGCTAAAGTAATCCGTAATAGATTGACCTTAAAAAGTGTGACCCAGGATTTGGGCTATCTGGTCTTTAATCTGGACAACACTCTATTCAAAACTTTTGGACATCTCTTCACGCAACCGGAGCGCGTCATTACTGGCTACATCTCCGGAACCCGAAAAAAATACATGAGTCCAATCAGCTACTTTGCCATAGCCATAACGTTGGTTGGAATTCTGTTTTTTGTGCTTAGGAATGTATACCACATTGATCTGACACCGGGTAACCTCACCAGCAACGGGAAGACACCAAACATGGATTACATATTCGACTATCAGAGTATCATTACCTATTTGATTGTCCCGATGTATGCCTTGATGACATGGTTGCTTTTTTTCGATAAGAAGAAATTAAATTTCACGGAACATTTGGTGGCCAATGCATACATCACCGGTCAGGTTTCCATGGTTCAGGTACTTGTTTGCCTGCCCTTATTTGGGTTGACGAACATGAGATATGACCTTTTTACGTGGTCTTTTTTACTCTTGACAGTAACCTACCAATTCTATGTATTCAAAAAAATATACCAAATTGGCTTTTGGAGCACTTTTCTCCGTGGTTTTTTCTACCTAATTCTCTTTGTTATCCTCATGCTGGTCATCGGAACACTGATTCTGTTCGTTTCCATGGCGACAGGGCGAATATCCATCGAAGATTTTAGGATATAGGATCAGGCAACTTCTTCGGCCAGGAACTGTGCCTCATATAGATCGCTGTAATACCCTCCTTTTTTCACAAGCTCTTTATGGGTGCCTATTTCAACAATCTGCCCTTGATCCATGACAATGATCTTACTGGCTTTTTTAATGGTAGCGAGTCGGTGGGCAATGATGATGGATGTTCTTCCTTCAGTAATCTTGTCCGTGGCCTGTTGTATCAATTGCTCGGAATAGGTATCCACGGAGGACGTGGCCTCATCCAAGATCAAAATACTTGGGTTGCTTACATAGGCCCTCAGAAAGGCAATCAATTGACGTTGTCCACTGGAGAGCATGGATCCCCTTTCCTTCACATTGTATTGGTATCCGCCAGGAAGGCTGGAGATAAAATCGTGCACCCCTATTTGTTTGGCGGCATCCTCTATCTGGGATATGGTTATGGACTCATCACGAAGTGAAATATTATGGGCTATGGTGTCCGCAAACAGGAATACATCTTGCAGCACAATAGCAATATGGGACCTAAGGGATTTCAGGGTATAGTCCTGAATATTCATACCATCCACTAAAATCGACCCCGAATTGATCTCGTAAAACCGGTTGAGCAGGTTGATGATGGTGGACTTTCCGGCTCCCGTTGCCCCAACAATGGCCACGGTCTCACCCACGTCCACCTTAAACGAAATACCATGGAGTACTTCTTCATCCTTAATGTAACCAAATCGTACATCTTTGAACTCGATATCTCCTTTGACTTCTGCTTTCTCCACATCGCCTTCATCGGCAATATGACTATCGGTATCCAAAATCTTGAACACCCGGTTGGCAGCCACCATTCCCATTTGAAGGGTATTGAACTTATCGGCAATCTGTCGCAATGGTCGGAACAAAAGGTCCATCAGGAAAAAGAAGGCAAAAATGGAACCCGTATCATTAAGGGCCACATTTTCAATATTCTGTATCACCCCAAAATAAACCACCATTCCAATTCCTATGGAATAGGATATCTCGGCCACGGGGAAGAAGATAGAGTTGTACCAAACCGTCTTGAGCCATGCATTCTGATGTTTCTCGTTGATGGCCCTGAACTTTTCCTTTTCGATTTCCTCCCGGTTAAAAAGCTGCACGATCTTCATCCCGGCGATGCGTTCCTGCACAAAGGAATTGAGGTTGGCCACTTGCGAACGAACCTCAATAAACGCCACTTTCATGGCTTGCTGGAACAAGCGCGTAGCAATCAAGATCACGGGTAAGATGGCAAACACGATCAAGGCCAGCTTCCAATTGGTGTACAACATTATCGCCGCACCCAACAGCATTTTGAGCACATCGGCCACGATCATAAAAAATCCTTGACTGAAAATTTCACCGATACGTTGCATATCCGCCACGGCCCTTGTGACCAAAACCCCAATGGAGGAATTGTCAAAATAGGTCATCTTAAAGCTCATCATCTTTTCAAAAAGACGGATACGGATATCCTTGATCACGGATTCTCCCAAAAGGTTGGCGTAATAGCTGAACAAAAGTTGTGTGACCACCTGCCCCACCAAGACGGCCAACATAAAAAGTATGGTGGTCAACAATTTTTGACTATCCTTGTTTTCCAAAGCCTCGTTGACGATGTCCCGCACCAAGATGGGAATTTCCACCGCAAAAGCTGCTGAAAGTATGGCCGCAAGTGCCACTACCCAAAAGATACCCCTGTAGGGCTTGGTGTGTGCAAAAATCCGTTTGAACAGACCAAAATCAAATGCTTTTCCTATTTCGTCACTTTTGCTCATCAAATAGTTCTTTTGGATATAAAACCTTGGTCAAATATAATCCTTTTGCCGGGACGGATACCCCTGCCTCTCCCCTATCCTTGCTCTCCAATATTGTGTTGATATCCTCAGGGTTTATCTTCCCCATCCCCACATCCAATAAAGTTCCTACTATGGCCCTGACCATGTTCCTTAGAAAACGATCTGCCGTGATGGTGAACACCCACTTATCATCCTTCTTTTCCCAAGCAGCCTCTTTCACGTCGCACAAAAAGGTCTTTACATCGCTATTGGATTTGGAAAAACACTCAAAATCCTTATGCCCCAATAAAAGGGAAGCGGCTTGGTTCATCGCTTCCAAATCCAGGGAATGCTTTGCATAATGTGCAAAGTCGAAATAAAAGGGGTTCTTTTCCTGAACCAACCAATACTCATAGGTCCGTTCAACGGCATCAAACCGGGCATGGGCCTCAGGTTTCATCACATATATCTGTTGAACGGAAATATCTTCGGGCAAAAAAGCATTGAGTCGATACACCAATTCCTCCCGATCCCCGATTTCATCAAAATCGAAATGGGCAAACATCTCCTTGGCATGCACACCGGTATCGGTCCTGCCCGCCCCCACGACACTTACTTCTTGTCGCAAAAGAGTGGACAAGGCTTTCTCAAGCACTTCCTGCACGGTAATGGCATTGGGTTGGTTCTGCCATCCATGGTATGCTTTCCCGAAATAGGAAAATTGGATAAAATATCTCAAAGGGATCCCTTACTTTTAAGTCGTTAAAGATAATCCAATCCCCTCCAACACGAACCCAAGCCCTATTTTTTAGCATATTTTTAGCGTTATGACCAAGATTCTTTTGCTTTCGGACACCCACGGACACATGGACCCCACCATCTTAAAATATGCGGCACAGGCCGATGAAATTTGGCATGCAGGGGACATTGGAAGCTTGGAGGTGACCGACCAATTGGAGGCCTTAAGGCCTGTTCGCGGGGTACATGGCAATATTGACGACCATGTGATTCAAAAGGAATTTCCAGAAAACAACAGGTTTATGTGTGAGGGCGTGGATGTATGGATCACACATATAGGGGGCTATCCGAACAGATATAATGTCAGGGTACGTGATGAGATTCGCCACAATCCCCCAAAACTCTTCATCTGTGGGCATTCCCATATCTTAAAGGTGATGAACGACAAAAAACTGGGATTGCTGCATATGAATCCCGGGGCGTGCGGCAAACATGGGTTCCATCAAGTACGGACCATGCTACGGTTTGTGATCGATGGGGATAAAATATCGGATCTGGAGGTGATTGAATTGGGACAACGGTAAGCCAAAAACAAAAATCCCGACCTAAGCCGGGATTTTCTTCGCACTAATACTACTAAGATGTTAGGTTTAACGTAAGCGATCAACAGATTTTACAAGATCTTCATCCTTTTTGATAGCCCTGTTGGCCAGGACCAGAAAAACGATAGAAAATACAGGAATCAGCATCCCAATACCCTTCTCAGAGACCTGGGTCCCTCCGGATAGACTTAGCGACCGATAAACGAAAAATCCTAGTAAAAAAAGGTTCAATATCATATTCAATCTGTTTACCACAAATTGATTTTGTCTGTTTTTATACATTAAAATGGACACTACGGCCAAGACCGCAGATACATAAAACACAATGCTGACCAACACTTCATTTTGGGCATAGATTTCCGCCCCATCAACCGTTACCCACAAATTCAGAAAAAAGGGAAGTACACCCGTCAACAGGGCCACTACCAGCAAAAAAAACGTCTGAATCCGTTGAATCATTGTGCAAATTGCTTTGGAAATGCAAAAATAGGCGTCTTTTTGAAAAATGACCCCTTATTCTTAAAAAATAATTTGTATACTTGTGGCGTTATTAGCGAAGTACTTACCCAGGAAATCTTTCCTCCAGTAGCACCCCAATAACTTTTACTTCAATTATTTTCAGATTTAGACACGTTTAACTTATTCATCACTTAATGTTCGAGATTTCAGATCTAAAAGCTAAAAAGCTTCCTGAACTGCAAGAAATTGCAAAGGGCCTTAATGTTCCCAAATTCAAGTCCTTAAAGAAATTGGACTTGGTATACCAAATTCTTGATGTACAGGCATCCAACCCAAAAGCGGTAGTAGAGAGCGCAGCTGCTCCTGAGAAAAAAGCTGCAACTCCCAAACCCCGACGCGAAAGAACTCCACGCCCCAAGGCGCAAGCTCCTGCCCAGGAGCAAAAAAACACCCCCAAAGAAACCACTGAGAATGTAAAAGAAACAGGTTCCGAGGAGAAAAAAGAGGAAAACAAAGTACATGCTCCCAAAAAAGAGCACAAACAGAACAGTCCACAAAAAGGGCAAAACAACAGGAGAAACAACCAACACCAAAAAAGCAATTCGCACGACAAAAAGAACAATAATTTTGACAAAGACTTGAAAAACAGGTACAAAGAGCCTGAATTTGAGTTTGATAGCATTATTGAGAGCGAAGGTGTATTGGACATCATGCAAGACGGATATGGGTTCTTGCGTTCTTCGGACTACAACTACCTTTCCTCTCCCGATGATATTTATGTATCGCAATCCCAAATTAGATTGTTTGGTCTAAAATCTGGAGATACGGTTTTAGGAAACATTAGACCTCCGAAAGAAGGTGAAAAATATTTCCCTTTGATCAAGGTGAACAAAATCAACGGTTTGGACCCACAAGTGGTTCGTGATCGTGTTGCTTTTGAGCACTTGACCCCTTTGTTCCCAAAGGAAAAATTTAAATTGGCAGAAAGACAGAGCACTATCTCAACACGAATCATGGATTTGTTCTCCCCCATTGGTAAAGGGCAACGTGGTATGATCGTATCACAGCCCAAAACGGGTAAGACCATGCTCTTGAAGGATATCGCCAATGCCATTGCCGCCAACCATCCTGAGGTATACCAGATTATCCTATTGATTGACGAACGTCCTGAAGAGGTCACCGACATGCAACGTAATGTACGTGGCGAGGTGGTCGCCTCTACCTTTGACAAGGAGGCTTCCGAGCACGTGCGCGTAGCCAATATTGTATTGGACAAAGCCAAAAGATTGGTGGAATGCGGTCATGATGTGGTTATCCTTTTGGATTCCATCACACGTTTGGCCCGTGCCTACAATACGGTACAGCCTGCTTCCGGAAAGGTATTGAGTGGTGGTGTTGATGCAAACGCCCTACACAAGCCCAAAAGGTTCTTTGGTGCTGCCAGGAATATTGAGAATGGTGGATCTCTTTCCATCATCGCCACAGCATTGACAGAGACCGGTTCCAAAATGGACGAGGTTATCTTTGAGGAATTCAAGGGTACGGGTAACATGGAACTTCAGTTGGATAGACGTATTTCCAACCGAAGGATCTTCCCTGCCATCGACCTTATTTCTTCCTCTACGCGAAGAGATGATTTGCTATTGGATGAAAATACCATTCAACGTATGTGGATCATGCGCAAGTATTTAGCGGACATGAACCCGGTTGAGGCCATGGAATTCATGGAACAGCGCATAAAGCAAACCAGGAACAACGAAGAGTTCCTATTGACTATGAATGAATAGTTATTTTTTTAAAATACTGTAATTCAATAATTTAAAAACCCTCAGGAAAATTCCTGAGGGTTTTTTCTTTACCCGTTTTAAAGAAAAAGCATATCTTTAAATCGTTTCCTCAAAACCGAACTTTAATACTTTGAAAAGATGAAAAAAAACAAAAAAATAGCAGCTATTGGTCTAGGTGCTTTTTTACTCATGCTTGGGGCGTGTCAGCAAGCTCCAAAAAAGGAAGAATCCACAGAATCCAATGCCGCTGAACAATCCCAAGAAAGGATTGAGCCCCCCAAAGGAATCATTTCCTTGGAAGAATCAAAGTCCCTTTACGACAATTACACCAAGAACAGGGCTGAAATAATCCAACAGTTTGAAGCAGAACGCAGCCCGGAAAGCAAGTTTGAAGTTGCCCGGTTCACCGCATTCAGCTACGAAGAAATCAAACAATATATGGCTTTCTTGGAGCAAGAAGCCCAAAATGCCCAAGTGGACATTTCTTCGCTTCGTTTTTATTTTGCCAATTATCCAGACCAGGAAGATTTCCCCGATGGGAAAAAAATTGTGCATCCCAGACAGAACTCACTTTTTATCGTTCCCGCCATGAAAGCGGATGGCGGTGAATACGGGTTCTATATTGGGGCTGATGGCAAAGCAAAACTCATCAAGAATGCCGTAGGGCAAACCGAAGTGGGTAGCACCATCGACAACAAACAAAAATCGCAGGCCAGTTTTGTTCCCAGCCTTAGTAGCCCCGCAAGTACCGCAGGAGAACAAAGCCTTGCCTTAAATAGAGGGAACTCATCCCCTCCACCATGGACTGATTATTAATTAATAGACCGTCATGGTCCAAGAGCTCTACACTTTTTTAAAGGATCAGTACTACCTTCCTTTGTACTTGTTGACATGGCTGATATCGGTATTTACGTATAGACGGTATTTTGACACCGTTTTGAAATACTTACCTATGTTCATTGCCTATACCTTCTTTACGGAGTTGCTCGGCTATTTCATTAAGTATTATGAAGACTTCCAGTTCTTCTCGGATGAGCGGTACGCTTGGCGCAATATCATCATTTATAATATCTACCAGATCATTACATTTTTGTTTTTCTGCCGGATATACTATAAAACCATTCAATCCAAGCAGTATAAAAAATGGATACAATACGGGGTTATTCTGATGTTATTGGGGTATGTGATAAACATTTTCTTTAAAAATCCCTTTTATGAAGGCCTCTTCTATGGAGATATTGTAGGATCTTGGGTTTTGATCATGAGCATCATTTTTTACTTTAAGGAAAAAAGGCGGGAAATCAATCCCTATCCGCAAAAGAACAACCTGTTGTTTTGGATAAGTTTGGGCAGTCTCATCTTTTATCTGACAGTACCCTATATATTAATGATTGGCCACACCAATGCAAACCTGTGGTTCTATTTACATTTGCGAAGCGCCCTGCTCTTTCTCATTCTGGTCATGTACATCCTTTTTATCATTGGTTTACTGTTGGGTCAGCGAAAAGCCTTCCGTTGAATATATCCAAAGAAGAGAAAAGTCCAAACCATAAAAAAAGCTCCCAATATGGGAGCTTTTTTATACTGAATCATGGCCAATGTTACATTCCTGCAACTCTGCTCATCAATTTGCTTTTCAAGTTGGAAGCCTTATTGGTGTGGATGATATTCTTCTTCGCCAATTTATCGATCATTCCAACAACGGTAGGCAACAAAGCCTCTGCAGCTTTCTTGTCTTCTTCGTTACGCAATTTCTTGATGGCATTACGCACGGTTTTGTGCTGATACCTGTTGCGCAAGCGTACTGCTTCGTTTCTTCTGATTCTCTTTAATGCTGACTTATGGTTTGCCATTGCCTAAATTTATACTTTCTAAATCCTTTTTTTTGTAGCCCGTAGGGGAATCGAACCCCTGTTACCAGGATGAAAACCTGGCGTCCTAACCCCTAGACGAACGGGCCGTAATTAATTTGAAAACCTGATCAAAGACCAGTGTTTTCCAGTATTCCATTGAACTTTGTAGCCCGTAGGGGAATCGAACCCCTGTTACCAGGATGAAAACCTGGCGTCCTAACCCCTAGACGAACGGGCCATAAGGTTGCACAATTGCGGATGCAAAAATACAACTATTTTTAAGTCTTGCAACAGTAATTATTATTTTTTGCACCTACTTAATAGGCCTTTGCAAACAATACCCTTTGGGTTGATGGTTTTCCTGTTACCATGCAGACTCCTTCTTCCTTTTCCACATTCAACGGAATGCAGCGAATGGTAGCCTTGGTCTCTTCTTTTACCCGCTCTTCGGTTTCGGCCGTTCCGTCCCAATGTGCGGAAACAAATCCACCCTTTTCCTCAATCACCCGCTTGAACTCCTCATAGGTATCCACCTGGGTGATATGATCTTTTCTATATGCCAGGGCCTTATTATAAATGTTCTCTTGGATGTCATCCATGAGCGATACCACCTTTTCCACAACATCTTCTGCCTTTACAGACTCTTTTTGCATGGTATCCCTACGGGCCACTTCATAGGTCCCATTTTCCAAATCGCGTTGCCCAACGGCCAAACGCACGGGAACCCCTTTCAACTCATATTCATTGAACTTGAATCCCGGTTTATGGGTATCCCTTTTATCATATTTAACGGAAAGTCCCTTGGAACGCAGTTCTTTTACCAAGGGTTCCACTTTTTCAGAAATGGCATCCAATTGTTCCAATCCTTTATAAATGGGCACGATCACCACTTGAATGGGTGCCAGTTTCGGCGGAAGCACCAAACCATTGTCATCACTGTGCGTCATGACCAAAGCTCCCATAAGTCGTGTGGAAACCCCCCATGAGGTAGCCCATACATATTCTTGTTTTCCTTCTTTATTGGCGAATTTCACATCAAATGCCTTGGCAAAGTTCTGCCCCAAAAAGTGAGAGGTCCCTGCTTGGAGCGCCTTTCCATCTTGCATCAATGCCTCGATACAGTAGGTTTCCTCCGCTCCTGCAAAACGCTCACTGGCCGTTTTGGTCCCCTTCATTACCGGAACACCCATATGCTCCTCAACAAACTCGGCATATACGTTCATCATCTGCTCCGCTTCGGCCACGGCTTCTTCCCGAGTGGCATGGGCCGTATGGCCTTCCTGCCATAAAAACTCAGCCGTGCGTAAAAAGAGACGCGTACGCATTTCCCATCGCACCACATTGGCCCATTGGTTCACCATGATGGGCAAATCGCGGTAGGACTGCACCCATCTTCTATACGTATCCCAGATAATGGTTTCAGAAGTAGGACGCACAATGAGTTCCTCCTCCAACTTGGCATCCTCGTCCACTATGATCCCACTACCATCTTCTGCATTCTTCAGACGATAGTGTGTTACCACTGCACATTCCTTCGCAAAACCTTCTACATGACTTGCTTCCTTACTTAAGTAAGATTTCGGAATGAATAAGGGGAAATAGGCATTCTCATGACCTGTTTCCTTGAACATTTTATCCAATTGGGCCTGCATCTTTTCCCATATGGCATAGCCATAGGGTTTGATGACCATACACCCTCTAACTCCCGAATTCTCAGCCAAATCTGACTTTACGACAAGTTCATTATACCATTTGGAATAATCCTCTGCTCTACTCGTTAAATTTTTACCCATCTACTATAGTTTGGCACAAAACTTGTGATTTCATTAGCAAAATAATTCGGTAAAACTAATTATTTTTAATATGTTCAACAATAAAAATTGCGCAATGATAAAGTTACTACCCCACAGAAAATTTCAAGCTTTTGCCATACTCCCAGTGGCCACCCTCCTTGTGGCTTCCTGTGGATCGTATCAGCAAGCTTCGTATTACGAAGATGGCATTTATTCCAGCGGTGACCGCGTAGTCCGTGTAGAGAAAAAATCTGCAGAGGCCATGCGCATTGAGGAACAGGAACAAAACATATATGGCGATTATTTTGGCCAAAAGGCTGATGAATATGCTGAAATATTGGACGAGGAAATCTTCACCGATATTGACAGCTATTCCAGTCAAATGCAAAACGACACCATTCCATTGGGTGAACAAACCGACTATTTCGCCTATAACAATACTTATAATGGCAATCCTGGATGGGGGGATAACCCTACCAGTCTCACCATCAACGTGTACGACAACAATTGGGGATGGGGCGGCTATTACGGCTGGAACGACCCTTATTGGAGTTTTGGCTGGGGCTATCCCTACTACAGTTGGGGATGGGGCTGGAACAGACCATGGAGATATAACCGTTGGGGCTGGGGATATGCAGGTTACTATGGCTGGGGCGGTTACCCCTACTATGGTGGCTGGGGATACGCAGGCTACTATGGTGGTTGGGGCGGATACTACAACTACGGCTGGAGACCCTATTATAACAACAACCATTACGGCAGAAACTATGCCTATAATAGAACTCGTAGGGGGTACAACACCATTCCCGGCACAACCCTTAGAAGAAGTTCCAATTTGGCCGCCAGGACCAGAACAAGCGGATACACCTCAAGATACAGGACGGACAGTGGACGTTCCAATTTGAGTAGAAGAACGGCTACTTCTTCAAGAAGCTCCAGAACCTATAGCGGTTTGGGCTCAAGAAGAACCGTAAGTGCCGATGCCATAGCACGGAACAGGGATTACAGAAGCAGTAGAAGTACGCGGACCACTCCCAGATATAGCAATGGTGGTTCCAGCACATACCGATCTTACGGAAGCTCTCCTTCCACAAGAAGCAGCGGCACCTACAGAAGAAGCGGAACCGTGAACCGTAGTTCTTCCTCACCAAATTATCGTAGCTCCGGCAGAAGCACCAGAAGTTACCAATCTTCACGTAGTAGTGCTCCAAGTCGAAGCAACTACAGCAGGTCTTCTTCTGGATCAAGTTCAAGAAGCAGTGGCTACCGAAGCAGTGGCTCCAGTTCCAGAAGTAGTGGAAGCTACCGAAGTTCCGGTAGTAGCTCCAGAAGTTCTGGAGGTAGATCTAGCGGTGGCTCGCGCTCATCAGGAAGAAGTGGCGGAAGACAGTAAATCCCAGAAATCCATCTTAACTCATTAAAAAATTGAAAATGAAACGAATCTCAACTTTCATAATGGTATTGGCATGCACTTTTGCAACGGCACAAACCATAGACGATGTCTTGCGGTACAGCACCGAAAATATTCAGGGAACGGCCAGATTCCAAGCCATGGGCGGTGCATTTGGCGCACTTGGTGGCGATTTATCGGCCTTAAATGTGAACCCTGCCGGCTCTGCGGTATTCAATTTCAGTGAACTGAGTGTCACCGGGTCCAACTACCACAGAAACAATGATGCCCTTTTTGGGAACAGCCTTCGAAATACCACAGACAATTCATTGGAATTCAATCAAATTGGAGGGGTTTTGGTTTTCAAATCCGCAAACAGTCCATGGCAGAAACTTGCATTGGCCTTCAACTATGACATGGTCCAAAACTTTGACGACAAATTTGTTGCTGAAGGAAATACCGCTTTGGGCATAGATAACTACTTCTTAAACTTTGCGCAAGGACAAGCCCTAGGCCCCTTGCGTGTGCAACAAGGTGAATATATAGAGGATGCCTATCTGGACATTGGTTCCAGTCTTGGATTTGGTGCCCAACAAGCCTTTCTCGGGTTCCAAGCAGGTATTATTGAACCTACGGTGGACGATGATAACAACACTTCCTATTTTTCCAATGCGGAATACAACAGTGTCAATCAGGAATACCGACAGAGCACCAGCGGCTACAACAGCAAGTTTACCGTGAACTTTGCGGGGCAATACCAAGAAAATCTTTATTTGGGAGCTTCCTTGAACTTCCATAATATTTTGTACGATAGAGTCACTTTTATGGATGAAACTGGATACGATCAGGATTCACCCGTGCAATTCACCACCTTTGACAATCTTTTGCACACGGAGGGATATGGATTTTCCTTCAGTTTGGGCGCCATTGCCAAATTGAACGAAAGTGTCCGTGTTGGCGGTAGCTATCAATCTCCTACCTGGTATGAGTTGACGGACGATACCTCGCAGCGCATCAACTCTTCATTGGCGGTGTCCGACATCAATTTTATTGACTTTGGTATCGTGAACCTCTACGAAGAATATCGAATCAAGACTCCAGGTAAACTTACCGGAAGCGTTGCGATTGTATTTGGGCAGGATGGCCTCTTGAGTTTTGACTATGGATACCAAGACATGTCCCAAGCGGAGCTCAGACCTACATCAGATCCAAATTTTTCTTCGGAAAACAATTTTATCGCTGACGCCTTGGGCGTGGTCAACACCTATCGACTGGGTGGGGAATTCCGTATTGATGAAGTAAGTTTAAGAGCGGGATATCGCTATGAGCAAAGTCCTTATGAAGATGGAGAGATCATTGGAGACCTGAATGGTTTCTCTGGAGGTATTGGCTACAGCTTTGGCGGAAGCAGACTGGATTTGGCCTTTAGCCGAACAGAACAGGATGTAAATACCTTCCTGTTTGATTCCGGTATCAACAGCGCTGCCATGATCAATAGGATCAACACCAATATCTCCTTGGGATATACGGTCAAGTTCTAACGTAACGTATTTTGAAAAAACACAAGGTCGGAGGAATTCCGGCCTTTTTCTTTTTAGCGCACTAGGGAAAAGTGTCTGCGAACGGACCGCGCCACCAATACGCCCTCGTCGTCACGATCATATTCCAGCTTAAACCAATAGTCCGAAGAAGGCAAGTCCCTTCCATTGAACGTACCATCCCAACCGGCATTGATATCCAACTGTTTCAACAGCTTGCCATAGCGGTCAAAGATGAATACCGTTGGATTGGACAACTGGTCAATACCATACACATTCCAATTGTCGTGCACCCCATCCCCGTTGGGTGTGAAGAACTTGGGATAGCCCACCACCAAAAACGGAATCGGGTCCGACATGCCGCATCCGTTCTTATCATTGATGACCACCTCGTTCATTCCAGGAGGCACATCCATAAAAATAGGGTCGTCCTGAAACTCCCCACCATTGATGGCATATTCATAATCCCCATCGCCGTCAGGTACAAACTCAACATTATAGGGATCGGTTTGGTCGCTGTATACCAAATCATCCAGAATGGTTACCGTTAAACTAGGAATACCGTAAAATGTAATCAGAATACCTCCTGGGTCATTTACTGTCGGTGGAGTTCCTGAGGCTGTTGTAATTTCAGCATAATAACGTCCTGAATTGGGACTCGAAACCACAAGCTCAGCCCCAAAAGGACCTGTTCCCGACAATGTAGCATCAATAACCCCATCATCATCATAATCAACTGTCCAATCCACATTAGCTATATCTGAACCCACAGGTGTATTCAGAGCACTCAATACAATATCCGGGTCACCTTCACAGGCTGTGATATCCAATCCCAAAAATTCATCCCGAAGGGTACAATCCAAGGCCGTATCTTGATCATTATCCACCGAAGTCCCTGTAAATGTCAGGATAAACGATTCGGGGTCATCATCAAAATTGGTGTTATAATTGTTGATGTACAAGTAGTAGATTTCACCTGCGGTGACATTTAGCCATTCATCATAAGTATTTTGGCTCTGCTTTACAAAGGGAGCCCCTTCCCTACCATCCACAGGGTTAATTCCAATCCCTGTAAAACCGGTATCATTGGTCTCGTAATTACATCGAATGGGTTGGGCCGTTCCATCACCCACTATGGTACAAAAGTTTTGTCCCGTGGTCTGGTCAAAAGGTCCATATACCGCAAAATCCCACTCTGCCGTGATAATGCCACCTGGGCTTGGAAGCGCTTCAATATCAAATCCAATTTGCCCGTCGGTACCTGCCCTAAAAACATACCAGCCTGTATTGTGCTCAATATTGGCGGAGCTATTGCTCCCTTTCTCCAAACAGCCGGTCTGAATAATTACCTCGGGGTCAAAATCGTCAATATCCCCACTCCCATCGGTGGTTCCCATAATAGGGGCATCTGCACACACAGGAATAGCTGTTCTACAATCTGGGGAGTTTTGAGCGCTTGCTGCCAAGAAGGAAAGTAAAAAGCAACATACAGCGCTAAATAGAGCTCTCATAGAATTTTTGGGGCTAAAGGTTATGCTACATATAACCTCTATAACTCCATAGTAAGCTCTTTTAGTATTTTTTGTCGAAAAAATATGCCGTTAATCGATGAAATGCATTTCCGCTACCGCACCAAAGAAAAATGGCTCTGCAGATATTTGGCGTTCACTCGATTACCGTTATCATCCAGATAGGACAATTTGAACCAATAATCGGTAGAGGGCAATGGCTGACCATTCAAGTTTCCGTCCCATCCGGCATCGAACTCGGTCATTTGTTTGATCAATTTACCATAACGGTCATAAATAGTGACTATGGGCGAACTCAATTCTGAAAGACCTTCCACATGCCACTGTTCGTTGAGCACATCTCCGTTTGGCGAAAAGCTGGACAGATAGCCCACGACCACAATATCTTCCTTGACCTCACCGCACCCATAAATATCGCGCATGGTGACTTCATGCCTTCCGGGAAGCACATCTTCAAAGGTATTGCTGGACTGAAAATCCCCATCATCCAATCGGTATTCCAGTTCGGTATTGCTTTCCGTGATGATCCTAACCGTATTCCTCGGTTTAAAGTCATCGATTTCCACGTCAGTTATCACCGGTAATTCGGAAATATTCACGGTAATGGTCTTAGTGGTTTCGCAAGAGGAACCACTGGAGGTATGGGTCACGGTGACCGTGTATTCCCCTTCTTGGGATACCATAATACTTGGACTTTGTTCCCCGGTACTCCATTGATAGGTAAAGTTGGGATTGGGCATGGTTTCCCCAATGACAATGGCACCAGCCCCTTCACAAATCACCATTTGCTCCGAAAAGGTCAGTTCAGGAACCTCAATGGCGTCCAACAGAAAACTTTCGGACGTATCATAACAATCCGGATTGGCCAACGAGGTAGTCCGTACATAAACGGTTTCTTGCCCCGGGCTTTTGGCGTATTGCTTTTCCAGCGGATTAATTCCTGCATCGGCATCGGCCTGCGAACTATGGTAGCTCACTATAAAATCGTTCGGGTCTTGGGAGCCCAAGGCCTCCGTATCCTTTATGGAAAGGTCAAAAATCGTATCGGGCGTATGGCAAAAAGCCACATCACTCATGGTGTTGGTTGCAGGGACTGCATTGAATCCCACTTGGACATCACTTATAATGGTTCCGGTACCGGTTGTGACCACAACCCGATATTGCGCGGAATTGGGCACAGTGTAGGTAGAAGCATTTGCCCCAGAGATCAATTGAAATCCACCGCCCGCATCCCTATACCACTCATAACTTACCGCACCAGAGGTGCTGGCATCCAACACTACGGTTTCATCAGCACAAGCGGCGATAGGCGGTCCCAAAAGATTGTTGATGATGGAACAGTCCAAAGCATCGTAGGGGTTGGTCAACCAAATTTCACCGGTAAACTGTATGGAAAATCCAGAATTGACATTGCTGAAGTTATTGATAAAAAGATAATAATCCTGCCCAGCTTCTACTTGGAGCCAGTCTTCATAATGGACGGATTCCTCATCACCCGTTGGGTCCTCACCCACCCCAATAAACCTTTTGGAGTCACTATTATCAAAAAAATTGCAACGGACAGGTTCCCCCAACGCATTACAATCACTGGCTTGGTAGAGTGCAAAATCCCAATCTTCCGAACTATTATGTCCAATATTGAACCCCAATTGCCCTGAAGCATTAGTACGAAAACGGTACCATGCGGAGTTGGATTCTATGGTGCCCGAAACCGTCTGTTCCAAGCATCCGCTGGAAGCGGCCCCATTAAAATCATCTGCACCAAAATCATTGGTCCCCCCGTTAACGGGCGTATTGTTACAAATGGGAATGGCAGTGGCACAATCCGGCGATACTTGGGCATATCCAATTTGCCCAACAAGGCAACAAAATAGTATTTTTAAAAAGGGTTTCACCATAAAAGACTGTAGGTTTGGGCATTATAAAAGTAGAAAGTCCCCCTCCTTAACAATAATTTATGTTGTCAAACCTCCGCTATCAGATGTTAAATAGTTCATTAATGTATATCTTTGCTTTCTTGAAGAAACAGCTATGAAAATAGAGCAGGCATTGGAAGAACAGTATGAAGATAGGGGCAACGATCATGTTGGCTCTTCAACCGAGACCCCTATGAGGGAAGATGCTTTTGTATTGAGCGATGAGGAAAAAATTGAACGGATACAGAAAAGTGTACGTGAAATTATGTTGACCTTGGGTCTTGATTTGGATGATGACAGTTTGGCCGGCACCCCTAAGCGGGTCGCCAAGATGTACGTAAAGGAAATTTTTGGCGGACTGCACCCCAAAAGAAAGCCGGAATCCTCCACATTTGAGAACAAATACAAGTACGGCGAAATGTTGGTGGAAAAGAACATTGTTCTTTATTCCACTTGCGAGCACCACTTATTGCCCATTGTGGGTAGGGCGCATATTGCCTATATTTCCAACGGTACGGTTGTTGGGCTTTCCAAAATGAACCGTATTGTGGACTATTATGCCAAACGTCCCCAAGTACAGGAACGATTGAACATTCAAATCGTGAAAGAGATGCAGCGCGTACTGGGCACCGAAGATGTAGCCTGTGTTATTGATGCCAAGCACCTTTGCGTAAATTCAAGGGGAATCCGTGATATTGAAAGTAGCACCGTGACATCCGAATATGGCGGAAAATTCAAAGATGAAGCCGTAAGACGGGAATTTTTGGATTACATCAACCTGGATACCGACTTTTAATCCTACCTTTTTAAATGCAACCTTACAAAGACCAAAACCTAAGAGTACACAATTCACTTTCTGGAAAAAAAGAAATTTTTGAACCTATAAACGAAGGCCATGTGGGCATGTATGTTTGCGGTCCCACGGTGTATAGTAATGTGCACTTGGGCAACTGCCGTACTTTCATGTCCTTCGATATGATTTTCAGGTACTTTAAACATTTGGGCTATAAGGTTCGCTACGTGCGCAATATTACCGACGCCGGGCATTTGGAGAACGATGCCGATGAAGGTGAGGACAAGATTGCCAAAAAGGCAAAGTTGGAGCAGATTGAACCTATGGAAGTGGTACAGCGTTATACGGTGGATTTCCATAACACCCTGCAACAATTCAACTTATTGCCCCCAAGCATTGAACCTACTGCCACCGGGCACATTATTGAGCAAATAGAGATCATCAAGGATATCCTGGAGAAAGGATTGGCCTACGAGGTCAATGGTTCCGTGTATTTTGATGTGGTCAAGTTCAATAAGGATCATGAATATGGGAAATTGAGCGGAAGGAAGTTGGAGGATATGATTGCCAATACCCGTGAGCTTACCGCCCAGGATGAAAAACAAAACCCTCAGGATTTTGCACTTTGGAAAAAAGCCGAACCGCAGCACATCATGCGTTGGCCCTCACCTTGGGGCGATGGTTTCCCAGGATGGCATTTGGAGTGTACCGCCATGAGTACCAAATATTTGGGGGAGACCTTTGACATTCACGGCGGGGGAATGGATTTAAAGTTTCCCCATCACGAATGCGAAATTGCACAAGCTGAGGCCAGTACCGGAAAATCTCCGGTAAAGTACTGGCTCCATGCCAACATGCTTACCCTCAATGGAAAGAAAATGTCCAAATCCACGGGCAACAATATTTATCCCTCTGAAATCATCAGTGGCAACAACGATATCCTGAGCAAGGCCTATTCACCTGCCGTGGTTCGCTTTTTTATGATGCAGGCCCACTACACGAGCATCTTGGACCTCAGTGATGATGCCCTTCAGGCTTCGGAAAAGGGATACAACCGATTGATGGATGCCCTAAACGGCTTGGAAGGGTTAAAAACAGGCGCATCCTCTAATTTTGATGTGGAAGCATGGAAGCAAAAATGCTATGATGCCATGAACGATGATTTCAACACGCCCATCCTTATTGCGCATCTTTTTGATGCCGTAAAACACATCAACCTTATCAAGGAAGGGGACGAAACCATCACTGAAGCGGACAAAGCGTTGCTCTTATCCACCATGAACAGTTTTGTTTATGATGTTTTGGGCATTGAGAACCAATCCATGGGCCAAAATGATTCCAACGCTTTGAATGGTGTTATGGAATTACTGATTGAACTGCGCAATGAAGCCAGGGCCAACAAGGATTTTGCCACTTCGGACAAAATTAGGGATGAATTGACCACTTTGGGTATTCAGTTAAAGGATGGAAAGGACGGCACAACGTTCAGCATCAATTAATAGGATCAACCCATAAACTTGGACTGGTATTCTCCGGGAGACGCCTTGATTTTTCGCTTGAACAGTCGATTGAAATAGGAACGGTTTTCAAAACCGCACTCCAAGTAGATTTCCTTTATCTTTTTATTGGGGTCCTGCAACAACTTTACGGCCATTTTAATCCGTTCACTGTTGATGTATTCGATGGGCGTTACCCCCAATTCCTCTTTAAAGGTCTTATGAAAATGGGATTCGCTCATGCAGGCCTTTTTACTCAGTTCACCTACCGATAAGTTTTCATGCAAATGAGTGGAGATATAGTCGACGGTATAAGCCAGTCGGTTGTGGCCGGCCAATTTTGAAGCATTCTCCTCAATGGTCTTTTTCCTGCTTCCCTGCAGAATCCGGATAATCAACTCCTGCAACATATTGTCCACAAAGAAATCCTTGGAGGGGTGGTTTTCGGTAAAGAGGTACAGCAACCTTTGGATAATACCATAGATACTGGCATCATTGGTAAAATGGAAATTGTAATCGACAAAAGCCCATTCAGACCCATCGTGCTTGGGCATGGTCTCGTTCATGAGTCCAATGACCCTGCGTATCTTCTCGTCGGATATGGCCATGGCCAAACATCGGGTAGGGTTATCCTGATCGGCCTCTGGAAAATCTATGCACATCATTTCATTGGAAGGTAAAATCAAGGATTCTCCCGGTAAAAAATCGAATGCCTTTTTATCGCGAAGATGCATCACCTTCTTTCCAATGAGCATGGAAGCCAGTACGGGCTGGTCAAATTGAAGCAATACCCGTTCCGCCTGCAGATGCGTTTCAAAAACATGCATGGCGGCATTGTTCAAGGTGTAGGAGGTTTGGTTTTCCACCAAATGCTCCAATTTTCGTTCCTTATAAAATCGTTCGGAAAGCTGCATACCAATACCTACTTCGTAAAATTTAAACCTAATACTTATTAAATATAAAAAATTACGACCCAATAATTGTTAAAAATATAACCGTAAACAGGATTGTGCACTAAAATAATAGAATACGTCAGATGACCGGGTATCAAATTCAATACTTTTAGAATCAACACATTGGGACTTAGGCCCTTTCAAAAATTAATTACACAAACACCCAGTATTATGAGCAATGTACAAACTACGGAGCGTAGCGTTTTGGAAAAACCTTCGTTCAAAAATCAGTATGAAAATTATATCGGAGGTAAGTGGACCCCACCTACCAAAGGTGAGTATTTTGAAAACATTTCACCAGTGGATGGACAAGCGTTCACCAAAATCGCACGATCTACGGCCGAGGATATCGAAAAAGCCATTGATGCCGCTTGGGAAGCCGCTCCTGCATGGAACAACTCATCGGCCACCTATCGAAGTAACCTACTGCTAAAAATTGCCGATGCCATGGAAAAGAATCTTGAGGTTTTGGCCCGGGCAGAAACATGGGACAATGGAAAACCACTACGGGAAACCCGTGCCGCAGACCTTCCATTGGCCATTGATCATTTCAGATACTTCGCCGGGGTTATCCGGGCCGAGGAAGGTTCGGTCAGTGAATTGGATTCGAACACGGTCTCCATGAACATTTTGGAACCTTTGGGCGTGGTGGGGCAGATCATTCCTTGGAATTTCCCACTACTTATGGCTGCTTGGAAAGTGGCCCCAGCACTGGCCGCCGGGAACTGCGTGGTACTTAAGCCAGCGGAGCAGACCCCTGTGGGTATTCTTGTATTCATGGAACTGATCGAAGACATCCTTCCTGCTGGAGTACTCAATATTGTCAATGGATTTGGGGTTGAAGCCGGAAAGCCTTTGGCCTCCAGCCCACGTATAAACAAAATCGCCTTTACCGGGGAAACCACCACAGGGCAATTGATTATGCAATACGCTTCAAAAAACATCACCCCCGTAACTTTGGAGTTGGGCGGTAAATCCCCCAATGTGTTCTTTGAAAGTATTATGGATGCGGATGATGAATTCTTTGACAAATGTCTGGAAGGCGCCGTGATGTTTGCTTTGAACCAAGGAGAAGTCTGCACCTGTCCATCCCGAATGTTGGTCCAGGAAAGCATTTTTGACCAGTTCATCGAACGTGTGGTAGAGCGAACCAAAGCGGTAAAATTGGGGCATCCCCTAGACCCAGACACCATGATGGGCGCCCAGGCTTCCAACGATCAGTATGAGAAAATCCTCAACTACATCAACATAGGAAAAGAAGAGGGTTGCGAGGTACTTACTGGCGGTGATGCTGCCTATAACGAAGGTCTCGAAGGTGGCTACTACATTCAACCCACCATCTTAAAGGGAAATAACAAAATGCGGGTCTTCCAAGAGGAAATATTTGGTCCTGTGGTCTGCGTCACCACCTTTAAAGATGAAGCCGAGGCCTTGGAGATAGCCAATGACACCCTTTATGGATTGGGTGCCGGGGTATGGACTCGTGATATGCACCAAGCCTATAAAATCTCTAGGGAAATACAAGCCGGTAGGGTTTGGGTAAATTGTTACCACGCCTATCCTGCACATGCTCCCTTTGGAGGTTACAAAAAATCTGGTATCGGTAGGGAAACCCATAAAATGATGCTCAATCATTACCGACAGACCAAAAACATGCTGATTTCCTACGACAAAAGTGCTTTGGGCTTTTTCTAAAACACAGATGATGACAGAACGCGTTTTGGTTTCGGAAGATGCCATGAAAATCATAGACCAGCTAAGGGAAGAACATGGTGAACTCATGTTTCACCAAAGCGGAGGCTGTTGCGATGGTTCCTCTCCCATGTGCTTCCCAAAAGGGGAGTTGATGCTCAATGAGACCGATGTGTGGTTGGGGGCCATCCACGACTGTGATTTTTACATGAGTAAAGACCAGTTTGACTATTGGCAACACACCCAGCTTACCGTTGATGTGACCAAGGGTCGCGGTTCAAGCTTTAGTTTGGAAATTCCCATGGGTATCCGTTTCGTAATCAAATCCCGAATGTTCACGGACCAAGAACGGGAACATTTGACCCCAATTCATTTAGCGTCAGAAGAAGTATGATTCTTGCCCCGACTTAAGTCGGGGCTTTTTTTTTACCTTGCATGTCCTTATCCCTTACGATGAAACGAATTTTGATAGCCCCCTTTGTATTGCTGGTAAGAGCCTATCAACTGCTTATTTCCCCATACCTTCCCGCTACCTGTAGGTACTCCCCCACCTGCTCCCAATACACCTTGGAAGCCCTAAAGAAACATGGTCTGTTCAAAGGAGGGTGGCTCTCCCTAAAACGAATAGCGAGTTGCAATCCGTGGGGAGGCAAGGGATACGACCCTGTACCTTAACTACAATACTACATTGGCAAACCCTGTAAACTTTTATAAGCAGTAACACCAACAGGGCTCAAAAATGCAATAATCCAACGGTCCGTCCACTCAAAGTAGTTATATTAGTCCAAAAATTAAGTACGATGTATTTTCTTGGTTTTAATTGGAATCCTGAAGGAACACTGTTCAAAATAGGATTCATTCAGATAAAATATTACAATCTGCTTTGGATTGCCGCCTTTGTAGTAGGATGGTTCATCATGAAACGGATTTTCCAAAGAGAGAAAAAGTCCATGGAACAATTGGACTCCCTTTTCATATACACCGTGGTTTCCATTATGTTGGGCGCCCGTTTGGGCCATGTCTTTTTTTATGACTGGGCCTATTATAAAAACCACTTGTTGGAAATTCTTTTGCCCATTCGGGAGAGTGCCAATAGTTCGTTGTTCGGTTTCATCAACGGGTATGAGTTTACCGGTTTTACCGGATTGGCCAGCCATGGTGCCACCATTGCCGCCATCATTGGGGTATGGCTCTACTGCAGAAAATGGGATAACATAGGAGTGGTCTGGTTATTGGATAGACTGGTCATTCCTTCTGCCATTGGTGCTAGTTTTGTTCGTATCGGTAACTTTTTCAACTCCGAAATCAATGGAAAGATTGTGGACAAATCCTTTTTTCTGGCGACTCGATTTATCCGGGATTCGGATGACATGCCCTCATACAAGGCTATGGCTTTGACACAAGAAAAAACGGCAGGAGCCGCGTACAATGCCATTGAACACAATCCAGATTTTGTCGAAGTTTTGCAATCCATTCCTTACAGGCATCCCGCACAATTGTATGAGGGGGTTTGCTACTTATTCGTGTTCATTATCCTGTACCTACTGTATTGGAAAACAAACAAGGGAAATAAACGAGGCTTCCTCTTTGGGTTGTTTTTGGCGCTTTTGTTCTCTGTTCGCTTTGTGGTGGAATTTTTCAAGAAAAGCCAGGGCGGTTTTGAAGAAAACCTAGGCCTTTTTTCCACTGGGCAATGGTTAAGTATCCCTATGATCGTTCTTGGGATTCTTTTCATGTACAAACCACTTCCTTCCACCAGATATCATTGATTATGCGTTACCTGTCCATTGTTCTTTTTGTCCTCACTGTAATTTCATGTAAAACACAAAACAAGAAGGAAATCAAGACGGCTACCATAGAATTCAAAAAAGAAGGGGAACTGTCCATTCTGCAACGTGAAACGGATTCCCTTTTGGTCCATTTTGATATTGAAATTGCCGATACCGACTACGAGACCCAAACCGGTCTCATGTACCGGGAATCCATGGAACAAAATCAAGGAATGCTCTTTATCTTTCCCGATGTTGCCATGCACTATTTTTATATGAAGAACACCGAGATTCCTTTGGACATCATTTATATTGATGATGCCCGTAAAATTGCCAGCTTTCAGAAAAATGCACGACCCAATGATGAAACCAGTCTTTCCTCAGAAGTCCCTATCAAATACGTCTTGGAAGTCAATGCCGGGCTTTCTGATACATTGGGAATACAAGTGGGTGACAGCATTGCCTTTACCAAAAAATAATGTCGAAATATCTCCTGGAAGGCCAAACCACGGAACGATTGCTCTTTCGATGCATCCAACCATCGGATTTTGATGATTGGTTACCGTTTTACCATGAGCCAAAATCCACCCAGTTTTGGGAAGGACTTCCTTTGGACCCCATAGAAGCATGCCAGTTACAATTTGATCGCATTTTTGAACGCTATCAGAATGATTTAGGCGGCATGAACGCTTTGGTCCTTAAGGAAGCCGGACAATTGGTGGGTATCTGCGGCCTACTTGTCCAAACAGTGGACCATTTGGAAGAATTGGAAATAGGCTATTCCATATTGCCCCAGTTTTGGCAACGGGGTATTGCCATTGAAGCAGCCCAAAAATGCAAGGAATTTGCTTTCGAACATCATTATGCCGATTCCTTGATTTCCATCATCCATGTCAACAATGTTCCTTCACAAAAAGTGGCCTTGAAAAATGGAATGCATTTACAAAAGACCACTTCCTATAAAAACAATCCCGTCCATATTTTTAGGGTAGATCGGACATAATCTCTAATTTCATGCCTTGAATAGAGATTTTCCTCCAAAGCATGCAAACCACCAGAAATTTTGCCGTTTTAATCAATAATGCCTCCAATACATCCAGCTTGATCCACAATCTATTGCATCAAGTTTCCATAGAAGGCTTTGAAGAATTGACCCCAAAAAAAGGAGCGTTATTTTCTCGAAAAGAGATAGAACGATTCATGGATGAGGAAGAACGGCATGATCTCAAAATCTTGACCCATTCCACCCATCAGTCCCTTAAATCCATGAGCAGTGGGGAGCAGAAAAGAGCATTGCTCAACCATTTAATGGCACAAAACACTGATTTTCTGGTTTTGGTGAATCCATTTGATAACTTGGACGTGGCCACGCAAACCTATTTAAAGGAAGAGTTTTGCACCATAGGAACAAACAAAACCTTGGTTCAACTGGTAAGCAGGTCGGAAGACATCCTACCCATTACCACGGACTTTTTTAAACTGGAAGGTGATACTTTGGTTCAGTACGCCTCCAAAGAATCCTTTTGGGAAGCCAATCAACCGAATATGGTATCATTTTCTGGGTCTATCCCCCCTCCTTTGGACCCCATTCCTCTTGACGATTTAGAACTAGTCCATTTTGATGGCGTATCGGTCAGTTTTGACGGCCGTAAAGTCTTGGACACTATTCAATGGCAGGTAAAACAAGGGGAATTTTGGCAACTGATAGGCCCCAACGGCAGTGGAAAAACCACCCTTTTATCCATGATTACCGGAGACAGTCACAAAGGGTATGGGGAAAAGCTTTCTCTTTTTGGCAAGAGAAAAGGTAGCGGGGAGAGTGTCTGGGACCTCAAAAAAAAGATTGGTTATTACACTCCGGCCATGACCGACAAATTTGGAGGGTACCACACTCTGGAACATATGGTCATCTCGGGGCTTCATGATTCCATTGGCCTTTATGTGTTGCCCACACAAACCGAAAAACTATTGGCCCGCGAATGGCTTAAGGTTTTGAATCTGTATGACAAAAGAGACCAACTATTTAGAGAGCTTTCGGCAGGGAACAAACGGTTGGTCATGACCGCCCGTGCCATGATCAAACACCCTCCTCTTCTTATTTTGGATGAACCCACTGCCGGACTGGACGATGCCGGTGCTGCCCTTTTTGTGGCGTTGGTCAATAAAATTGCCCAAGAGAGCCATACCACCATTATTTTTGTTTCACATAGGACCGAAGCTGGGTTGAACCCCCAATTCAATTATGTGCTGGAGATGAAACCCACAGGTTCGGTTGGAAAAGTAGTCCATCATGAAAATCAGTAGAGCTACCGAGGCAGACGCCACCAGTATTGCCCTTTTGGGAAGGTTTACCTTCACCGAAACCTTTGGCCACCTTTTTAGGGACAAGAACGACCTAATGGAGTATTATGAGCGTACCTTTGCTGTGGAAAAGCTGGCCAACAGTTTAAAAAAGGGCAGCAATGCGTACTGGTTGGCTCATATTGATCAGCTTCCAGTGGGATATGCAAAACTTAAATTGCATTCTCCTTCCCCATTTATTGATTCCAGAAATGTGTGCCAGCTCCAAAAGATATACGTGCTCAAGGACTTTTTATCCCAAAAAGTGGGTTTGGCCCTCCAGACCGAAGTCCTAGATAAAGCCCAATCAGATGGTTTTGAGCATATCTGGCTTTCCGTACTCAAAGAAAACAAAAGGGCCATTGCATTTTATGAAAAGAATGGGTTTGAATTCCTTGGAAGCCACTCTTTTCAAATTGGGTCCGAACATTTTGAGTTTAATGCCATGGGCAAAAGACTCGTCTGAGCGGGGCAGAAAAAAATAACACATACTGATGCAAAAAAATAAAAGCCGTTCTTTGAACGGCTTTTATTCATATAATCTAAAACTTGATCTATGCTGTCAATGCAGCAATTTTCTTCTTCAAAGAATCGAACATTACTGGAGTTGCGATGAACACGGATGAGTAGGTACCTACAACAACCCCGATGATCATGGCGAACATGAATCCTCTTAAACTCTCCCCTCCAAATATGAAGATGGCCAATAATACGATCAACGTGGTCAAAGATGTATTCAAGGTACGGCTCAACGTACTGTTCAAAGCTTCATTGATGTTCTCACCGGCTTTCCAACCTTTAAGGCCCACTATTTCACGGATTCGGTCAAATACCACCACGGTATCGTTCAACGAGTAACCGATTACGGTTAGAATGGCCGCAATGAATGCTTGGTCAATCTCCATGTTAAAAGGCATAATACTTCCTGTTAACGAGAAGATTCCCAATACGATCACCACATCGTGGAATACCGCTACAACAGCTCCCAAAGAGAACTGCCATTTTCTAAATCGCAATAAAATATATAGGAACACTACTGCCAACGATCCCAAAATGGCCAAAAAGGCATTTTTCTTGATGTCGTCCGCAATGGTAGGTCCTACTTTCACCGATTGTAAGATTCCAATGGACTTTTCAGATGCCCCTACGGTAAAGTCTTCAAAGGAAGTACCATCGGGCAAGTATTTTTGCAATGTGGTGTAAAGCATGTCCTGAATTTCATTGTCAATCTCTACACCCTCTTCGTCCACTTTATAGGGAGTGGTAATCTTAATCTGGTTGGCATCCCCAAAAGTTTTCACATTGGTTCCACTACCAAATACCTCGTTCAATTCTGAAGCGATCTCCGACGGGTTCACCGCTTTTTCAAAACGAATCTGATACGAACGTCCTCCAATAAAATCAACCCCTTGCTGAAGTCCATTGGTGAATAGGGAAAATGTACTTACCACCAATAAAATTCCAGAAATAATATAAGCTATCTTTCTTTTGGACAAGAAATCGATATGCAGATTGCTGAACAAGTTCTTGGTAATCGCCGTGAAGAAATCCAAACGTCTACCTTTTTTGGCCGTGTAGGCCTCAATCATCAATCGAGTCACAAAAATGGCCGTGAACAAAGACGTTACAATACCTATCAATAAGGTAGTGGCAAATCCTTTAATGGGTCCCGAACCAAAAATGAAAAGAATGATCGCGGTCAGTCCAGTGGTAATGTTCGCATCCAAAATAGAGGACAGTGCATTTCCGAAACCATCCGCAATGGCCTGGGCCTTTCCTTTCCCTCGAATCAATTCTTCTTTTACCCTTTCAAAAATAAGCACGTTGGCATCCACTGACATACCAATGGTCAGCACGATACCTGCTATACCAGGAAGGGTCAATACCGCCCCCAGACTTGTCAATACCCCAAAAATCAATAGAATGTTGAATATTAGGGCAATGTCTGCAAAGACACCTGCTCTTCCGTAGTAGAAAATCATCCATACCAATACAAAGAGCATGGCTATCATGAACGACGTGAAACCGCTATCAATGGCCTCTTGTCCCAATGATGGTCCAACCACTTCGGATTGGATGATTTCTGCAGATGCAGGTAGTTTACCGGCACGCAATACGTTGGCAATATCCTTGGTCTCATTTACTGTAAAGGTTCCTGTAATCTCGGAACGTCCACCTGAAATGGGTCCTGTGGAAACTCCAGGCGCTGTATAAACTTTATTATCCAAAACAATGGCAATACCGGTTTGGTTGCCATAAGCATCCCCAGTAAGTTTTTCCCATTCCTTGGCGCCTCGGGTGTTCATGGTCATGTTCACCGCAGGCTTGTTGTATTGATCAAAAGTATCCTGGGCGTCGGAAACTACATCCCCACTGATTCTTGGAACCCCATCCCTATTGGATTTAAGGGCATATAATTCCACTACTTCAGAATCTTGGGCAGGTCTCTCCCATAGAAACTTGACAAACTGAATGTCATTAGGCACCAATCTCTTGATCTGTGGCATTCTTAAATACCCACCAATTTCTGCCGTGTCGGCCACCAAAGCCCTTGCAATGGCATGGCTTCCTGGATTGGCAGGAATCAACTTACCCAACAATGGATTGGTCTCTTGAGTCATGTCCAAAGAATCTTGGGCCACATCGGACAATAGGGAATCTATTTCAGATTCTGGTTTGGCAATTACTTCCTCAACCACTTCTGGCTCCAAAATCTCTTTTAATCTTTCGTTGGCACTTACCAAGAAGGCACCCAAACTTTGGTTTCCTTGCTCATAGGTTTCCCAAAACTCCAACTGGGCGGTACTGGACAGCAATTCCTGTGCACGGGCAATATCCCTTGCGCCTGGAAGTTCCACCAAAATACGGCCAGAGTTCCCTTCCCTTTGAATATTGGGCTGGGTTACCCCAAAACCATCGATACGCTCACGGAGTACCTCAAATGCAGAAACAATGGACTCATCAATCTTTCTTCTGATGATGGGCTTCACCTCATCATCGGACATTTGAAAATTGATATCATCACTTAGGCCCTTATTGGCAAAAATATCCGGAGAGGCCAATTTGGTATCTCCCTTGATATTGTCAAAAGCTTCAAAAAACAACTCCAAATAAGTAGCATCGCTATTTTTGGAGGCATTATCGGCATCGGCCAATGCTTTGTTGAAAACTGGGTTTTTGGTATTGTTGGCCAAACCTTTCAAGATGTCCTTTACGGAAATCTGCAGGGTAACGTTGATTCCTCCTTTAAGGTCCAACCCCTTGTTCAGCTCCTTTTTCTTGGCATCATCATAGCTGGTAAAGCCCAAAACAGTGTTGTCACTGATGGAATCCAAATACGATGCCTCTAAAGCTTCACGCTTGGCGACATAATCTTCCTCAGCTTCCGAAATTTGGCTAACAGCGTAAGCCTCAGCATCCTTTTCCAATTTACTTGTAATAAAAGTAAAGGATAACTGATAGACACTCACCAAGCCAAAAAGGATCGCGAAAAGCCTTATAAGTCCTTTATTCTGCATGGATTATTAAATTTTTAGAAGTTTTCTTAAACAGCGTGCAAATATATCATTTCCGATAAGATTTGCCAATAGAAATTCATGTAATTGCAATTCTACTTAACAGTTACGCCATAAAAACAAAAAATGTCATTTTGAACCAGAGGCGAAATCCTGGAATCATTTCCGGGAAATCCACCACTTTTTTGGCTCAAAATGACACTTTATATGGTATCCTGACCTAAATTACAGTTGAAGCAGTCCGTTGGTTTTTTTAACCCCTTCGGCACTTTCCTGCATCTTGGCCTTTTCGGCATCGCTAAGCTCAATCTCAACGATTTTCTCTATACCGTTTTTACCCAACAACACGGGAACTCCAATACAGATATCATCCAATCCGTACTCTCCTTCCAAAAATGTGGAACATGGGTACATTTTCTTTTGGTCGCACGCAATGGCCTGCACCAACCCTGAAACCGCAGCTCCGGGAGCGTACCAAGCACTGGTTCCCAATAGCTTGGTCAATGTGGCACCACCAACTTTGGTTTCTTCCACGACCCATTGCATTTTATCTTCGGAAAGGAATTCCGAAACTTTTACACTATTTCGTGTGGCATGTTCAATTAGAGGCACCATACCCACGTCACTGTGTCCACCGATTACCATTCCATCCACATCAGAGATGGGTGCTTCAAGCGCTTCTGCCAATCTGTACTTAAAACGGGCACTATCCAAAGCACCACCCATACCAATGATCCTGTTCTTGGGAAGACCTGTGGCCTTGTGCACCAAATAGGTCATGGTATCCATAGGGTTGCTCACTACAATGATGATGGTATTTGGGGAATGCTCCAAAAGGTTGGTAGCCACAGTCTTTACAATTCCTGCATTGATTCCTATAAGTTCTTCACGCGTCATTCCCGGTTTACGTGGAATTCCAGAGGTAATTACCGCAATATCGCTCCCTGCTGTCTTGGAATAATCATTGGTGGTTCCGGTAATCTTGGTATCGAAACCATTCAAGGATGCGGTTTGCATCAAATCCATGGCCTTTCCTTCGGCATATCCTTCCTTGATGTCCAACAAAACAACTTCCGATGCAAAATTTTTCATTGCAATATACTCCGCACAGCTTGCTCCAACTGCGCCTGCTCCAACTACGGTAACTTTCATGTTTATAGATTTAAATTTTAATCGCTCAAAAATAAGGCATTTAGCTCAGAAAAAAACTGACTTTAACCAGTTTTAGCGCTTCAAATCTTGACACATAACACAAATGGACAAAATCCATGAAATTGTTAACAAAATATGCAGTTCATCGAAGATATAGTCCAAATTGATCATTGACATCACCCAAAATACAATAGTTTCCTACAAACGTACGTTCTAATAGTCCCAAAATCAGTTTTAACCTACTTAACCTATGAAGAAGCTCTTTTCATTGCTGGCCATAATAGGTATTGTTGCTTTGAGCAATTGCAGCCAGATACCAGAGAACAATGACCCCATATTGGGCATCTGGGCCAACACACAAACTTCGACCATTGAGGGAAAAGGTTCCAGCACCACCCGCGAAGAATGGATTTTCAATGATGTTTACCTAGGAAGATACCAGAGCTATTCCAACTCCAAACTGGTTTTTTATACCGATTTTAAATGGTCCGAAGAAAACGGTACCTACTCCATAATTTACGGTGACCCACAGGTTACCGATATCACGGTCAATTTAGAACATGCAAGCGACCCTGAGATTTTAACCCTGGAAAATGGTTCGGTCTTTGCCACCAGGGATTAACTGGCAAGACTACCTATATGAGAATAAAAGGCCCCAACTATGTTGGGGCCTTTTTAATTGACTTGTGTCAAACGGTCGGTTATATTTTTTGGTCTTACCTAAACCCAAAGTTTACACCAAAGGTAAAGGTGTTGAATTCCCCTAAATTGTAATCGGCATTGAGCCTGAAAAATCCAAGTTTCAGTTTGGTACCGACATTGGCCACTACTCCGCTAACTTTATTGCTGATTTTGAACGGGTCTTCGTAAGTGGTCTGAAATGGTCCGGACTGCACTTGATAGGTTCCCAAAACATCCGTGTCGGATTTTCCGGTGATATATCCCAATCCGCCATAGAAATTGATCACCGGCAAACGTGTGGACGCCACAGCACTGAAATTCCACGAACTGAACTTGGCATCGATACGTTGGTTTTCCCCATCAATGACATCGGTATTGGTAAAATCATATTCCCCGCTTAAATTGGTATACCCGATTACCGCGGAAATGGCAACGGGAAGTATTTTATCAGCAGGAAGGTGCTTGGTGAAATCGTGTTGGATTCCAAATCCAAAGAGACCGATCTTTACATCATCCGTATTGATTTTGGGCAAAAACCGCGCTTTCACTTCGGTTCCCTTGATGAGGCCTACGCTGGCCTGAATATATCCTGAAGGCACGAAGTTGAGGTCCTCGGAAGCCAAACCGGACGGCAATTCAAAGTCTACGCGCTCCGTAACACCGGGGGCTATCTCTGCTTCCACGTACACCCCTACTCCCTGAATATCTCCCAAAGCTGTGGACACCAGTTTAGAGGTACTTCCATCTTCAAACTGGAGGTTTTCATAATCGTTCGTATTCAGAGTGAACGCTTTTTTGTTGTCTTTGTTCTTGAATCCTGTGAGGTTTCCCACAATAGAAATCTCGAAACCACCCAAGGGCTTTGCATCGGCCGTATTATACCATCCGTTGGAGATGCTATAAACCCCGGCTTCGGTAACTGGATTTAACCATGCCGTGGTAAACCGTTCGGCATCATCGAGCCCTGCGGCCAGAATGTCGTTGAGGTTGGATTGGGCCATTGCCAAGGAAAAATTGCACAATGACACCAAAAGAATTATTCTTTTCATTTTGTAAAATTTTTCCTAAAACTAAAAAACTCGCCTTTCTGGGGCGAGTTTTTGTTGTGAAACGGTTGTTATCTATGCATCTATGTTGGCATAGACGGCATTTTTCTCTATGAATTCCCTCCTTGGAGGCACCTCATCCCCCATCAGCATGGAGAAGATTCGGTCAGATTCCGTGGCATTGTCTATAGTTACTTGGCGCAACGTCCTAAACTCGGGATTCATGGTGGTATCCCATAACTGTTCAGCATTCATTTCACCAAGACCTTTGTAACGTTGGATACTTGCCCCACCGCTCATGGATTCAATGATTTGATCCCTTTCCTTGTCATTCCAAGCATAGCGTCTTTTGGCACCTTTCTTCACCAAGTACAATGGTGGAGTGGCAATATATACGTGTCCACCCTCAATCAATTCACGCATATATCGGAAGAAAAAGGTAAGAATCAAGGTCTCGATGTGACTACCATCCACATCCGCATCACACATGATTACGACTTTATGGTAGCGCAGCTTGCCCAAGTTCAATGCCTTACTATCTTCTTCGGTACCAATGGTTACCCCAAGCGCGGTATAAATATTCTTGATTTCCTCGTTTTCGAAGACCTTGTGTTGCATGGCCTTTTCAACATTGAGGATTTTACCCCGAAGTGGCAGGATGGCCTGAAAGTTCCTATCCCTCCCTTGTTTGGCCGTACCTCCCGCGGAATCTCCCTCCACCAAGAACACTTCGCACTTGGTAGGGTCCTGTTCCGAACAATCCGAAAGTTTTCCAGGCAATCCCCCTACACTCATAGGGTTTTTACGCTGCACCAACTCACGGGCCTTGGCCGCCGCATGTCTGGCCTGTGCGGCCAGCTTTACTTTCTCAACAATCTGTTTGGCATCTTCAGGATGTTCTTCCAGATAATCGCTCAACATTTCAGAAACGGCCTGGCTAACGGCACTGGTCACCTCGCGGTTACCCAGCTTGGTCTTGGTCTGCCCTTCAAATTGGGGTTCTGCCACCTTTACGGACACAATGGCCGTAAGTCCTTCCCTAAAATCGTCGCCGGATATTTCAAACTTCAGCTTGTCCAACATACCGGAATTATCGGCATATTTCTTTAGTGTGGTGGTAAGACCCCTTCTAAAACCGGACAAGTGGGTACCCCCTTCGTGGGTATTGATATTGTTTACGTAGGAATGTAGATTCTCTGTATACCCTGTATTGTAGACCATGGCCACTTCAACGGGAATGCCATTTTTCTCTCCTTCCATGGAGATGACACTTTGGATCAAGGGTTCACGGTTGCCATCCAGGAATTTGATGAATTCCTTCAATCCTTCTTCGGAATGGAAGGTTTCGGAAATAAACTCTCCTTTATCGTCCTTGTGACGCTTATCCGTCAATGTAATGGTGATGCCTTTGTTCAAATAGGCCAGTTCACGCATTCTGTTGGATAGGGTTTCGTAGCTATACTCCGTGGTTTGGGTGAAAATGGTATCGTCTGGCACAAAAGTGACGATGGTACCGGTTTCATTACTGTCACCAACACTTTTCACCGGGTACAGTGTTTTTCCCCTTTCGTATTCCTGCTCCCAAATCTTACCTTCACGGTAGACGGTTGCCTTCAAATGTTTTGAAAGTGCGTTCACACAGGATACCCCGACCCCGTGAAGACCCCCGGATACCTTATACGAGTCCTTGTCGAACTTACCCCCGGCACCAATCTTGGTCATGACCACTTCCAGAGCCGATACGCCTTCTTTTTTATGCAAGCCTACAGGGATACCCCTTCCGTTATCCTTGGTGGTGATGGAGTTGTCCTCGTTGATGACCACATCAATGGTATCACAATATCCAGCCATGGCCTCATCGATGGAGTTGTCCACTACTTCATATACCAAATGGTGCAACCCTCTGACCCCTACATCGCCAATATACATGGAAGGTCTCATACGTACGTGCTCCATACCCTCAAGGGCCTGGATACTATCCGCCGAGTACTGTTTTTTATTCGCTTCTTCGCTCATATATTCTTGTGTTTGCCTTCAAATTTTCAAATCCTACAAATATAAGTAATACCCTTATGAAATAGGCCCTTGAAGCCTCTTGAACCCCCTAAGTTATCAACAAAAAAATGTGGAAAACCAACAACTTCCCGGTCTGCACAACCAAAGCGTAACAAAAACAAAAAGCCCCTTCTCCAAGGGGCTTTTCCGACTAATTGAAAATGAAACAAAACAACATCTTCCTTCTACATAATCTTAAAATTCTTATTTAACATAGGCATCGGTGTGCACATTGGCCACAGCCCTACCTGATGGGTCGTTCATGTTCTTGAAGGCCTCGTCCCACTCCAGTGCAATCTTGGTGCTACAGGCCACCGAAGGCTCTTGTGGCACACTCAACGCTGCCGCATCGGAAGGGAAGTGACTTTCAAAAATGGAACGGTAATAGTATTCTTCCTTGGACGTTGGGGTCTGGATAGGAAATTTAAAGTGGGCGTTGGCCAATTGCTCATCGCTCACCTCTTCCTGTACCAAGCTCTTCAATGTGTCTATCCAGCTATATCCCACACCATCTGAAAACTGCTCTTTTTGTCTCCAGGCCACACTTTCGGGCAAGTAGGATTCAAATGCTTTACGCACCACCCACTTCTCCATACGCTCTCCATTGATCATCTTATCTTTTGGGTTGATTCGCATGGCCACATCCATGAATTCCTTGTCCAAAAACGGAACCCTGCCCTCTATGCCCCATGCCGCCAAGGATTTGTTGGCACGAAGACAATCGTACATGTGGAGCTTATCCAGTTTTCGTACGGTTTCCTCATGGAAATCTTTTGGACTTGGTGCCTTGTGGAAATACAGGTACCCACCAAAAAGCTCATCGGCACCTTCTCCCGATAGGACCATTTTTATTCCCATAGACTTAATGACCCTGGCCATTAGATACATGGGCGTGGAGGCCCTAATGGTGGTAATATCGTAGGTTTCCAAGTTATAGATCACATCCTTGATGGCATCCAAACCTTCTTGAATGGTGAATTTTATTTCGTGGTGTACGGTTCCTATATGATCGGCCACTTTTTGGGCGGCGGCCAAATCCGGCGAACCTTCCAATCCTACCGAGAAAGAGTGCAATTGTGGCCACCATGCATCGGCGGTATCCCCGGACTCAATACGCTTTTGGGAATATCTTTTGGCGATAGCGGAGGTAACCGAGGAATCCAATCCTCCGGACAATAGAACCCCATAAGGCACATCGGACATCAACTGGCGATGTACGGCATCTTCCAACGCTTTTTTCACCTCGGCAATGCTGGTCTCGTTTTCCTTAACGGCCTCATAGTCCATCCAATCCCTCTGGTACCATCTTTTAAATTCGCCATCGGAGCTGTGTAAGTAATGCCCGGGAGGAAAAAGCTCTATTTTGGAACAGGTTCCTTCCAAAGCTTTCAATTCCGAGGCCACATAAAAGGTCCCGTTCTTGTCCCATCCAATATATAGGGGAATAATTCCCATGTGATCTCTGGCGATGAAATACTCATCCTTCTCACTATCATAAATGGCAAAACCAAAAATGCCGTTCATTTCATCAATAAAGTCCACTCCTTTTTTCTGATAGAGTGCCAAAATCACCTCACAGTCGGATTCGGTCTTGAACTCGTACTCTCCTTCAAACTGTTTTCTGAGTTCTCTATGGTTATATATTTCGCCATTGGCAGCTAAAACCAGCTTGCCGTCGGCACTGAACAAAGGTTGCTTTCCTGAAGCTGGATCTACAATAGCCAATCGCTCATGGGCCAAAATAGCTTTGTCATCTGCATAAATTCCACTCCAATCCGGACCTCTGTGCCTAACTTTTTTTGACATCTCCAGTAATTGTGGTCTAAGTACCTCTGTACTTTCCTTCACATCAAATGCGCATACAATTCCACACATAAATCGAGTATTAGTAACAATTTCTATGCAAATATGACCCTATATGTTTTCAAATAAAATAAATAATCAATATTTAATTTCATTATGTCACATTTAAATAGATATATAAGACGTATTGAAAGCACATATTGGGTTTTTATTAAAAAATTGAACACTTTGTAAGGTTCCTAAATTTTAACGTCTCTTTATTAAAACAGCTTGTGTTTACATCCTAGTTTTGAAAACAACTAAAATCGCAATCATGAAAAATGTATTCTTATTTACTTTTTTAACCTTGGCGTTGGTATTTACTTCCGAGCTAACGGCACAGAATTTCAGTGGATTGGACAAAAGTCCGGCCGATATTGCCACCTATCCTACCAGCTATAGGGAATCCGACAAAGCCATAAAAGTCATTTACAGTCGCCCACAATTGAAAGGACGCAGCATTTCAGAGCTTGCCCCTGCCGGAAAGGTATGGAGGACCGGAGCCAATGAATGCACGGAAGTCATTCTGTACAAGGATGCCAACATTGGTGGAAAAACCGTTAAAGCAGGTACCTATTCGCTTTTCACCATTCCTGGTGACAACGAGTGGACGGTTATCCTGAACAGTAACTTGAACCAATGGGGTGCCTACTCGTATGATAGTGCTGCCGATGTGGCAAGGGTCACCGCAAAGGCCGGTACCGATGATGAGGAATTGGAGGCTTTTTCCATCACTTTTGAGGATGAAGGCGACATGGTCTTGGGATGGGGAACCACCCGTGTTTTCTTACCTATCAGCTATTAAAATCCATTGCTATGAAAAAGGAAAAGGAGGCATAAGCCTCCTTTTTTTTATTTCACTTGTTTTCCCGCAACATAAACTTGATCTGCCGTCAGTTGGGGAACCTGCTCTATGGGAACGCTCATAATATCCTCACTCAAAATCACAAAGTCTGCAAGTTTACCGGGTTCTATACTTCCCTTCTCTTGTTCCTCAAAATTGGAGTGGGCCGCCCAAATGGTCATTCCTTTTAAGGTTTCTTCACGGGACAGGGCGTTTTCCATTTGAAATCCTCCTTCGGGATAGTTATTGACATCCTTCCGGGCCACGGCAGCATAAAAGGTTAGGAACGGACTCACTTGCTCTACGGGAAAATCAGTTCCCAAAGCCACCGTTCCCGCTTTGTCCAGTAACTCTTTGAAGGCATAGGCCCCTTTTACGCGATCTGGCCCCAAACGGTCCTCGGCCCAATACATATCGCTGGTGGCATGGGTAGGTTGTACGGATGGAATGATTCCTTTTTCAAAATAATCGAAATCAACAGGAGAGATTACCTGTGCATGTTCCACCTTCCAACGGCGGTCTTGTTTTCCTTCCAAGGCCTTTTCATAGGCCCGTAGTACCACTACATTGGCCGAATCCCCAATAGCATGGGTATTCATTTGATAATCCGATGCTGCAATACGCTCTGCCAGAGCCCCAATCTGGTCTACCGGAGTGACCATGGCCCCATAATGGCCAGGCTGATCGGAATAGGGAGCCCTTAGCGCCGCCCCTCTAGACCCCAATGCACCATCACCATATACTTTTACGGAGCGTACATTCAATTTATCAGTTTTAATGATTCCCTTGTTCAGGAAATAATCCAAGTTGTCTGGAGAACTGCTCACCATGGCGTATACCCGAATGGACAAATCCCCAGCTTGCTGCAAACTGTCTATAAGCTCAATGGTTTCCCGGTCCAAACCGGCATCATCCACTGTGGTCAATCCATAATCGTAACATAGTTTTTCGGCATCCTTTAGCGCCTGGATTTGTGCTTCCCTTGCAGGTTCAGGCATAATGGCATAGACCATTCCCATGGGACCATCTACCAAAACCCCTGTCAATTCCCCATCTTTTTTGATGATATCACCCCCTACAGCCTTAGTTTCCGAAGTGATTCCGGCCAAATCCAAAGCCTTTTGGTTGACCAAAATTGCATGTCCGTCAATTCGGTTCAGTACAACGGGCGTATCCGGAAACAATTCATCCAATCTGTCCTTGGTGGGAAACTCCTTCACCTCCCAATCGTTCTGGTCCCATCCCCTTCCGTAAATAAAATCGGATGGGCGTTCTTTTTGAAAGGCCACCACCTTATCCAATATTTCCTCAAAACTGGTGGTCCCTACCAAATCCACTACCTGTTGGTTCAGTCCCAATGCATAAAAATGGCAATGGGCATCAATAAAACCGGGAACAATGGTCTTGCCTTTGGCATCCAGTTCTTCCTTGGCGGTATATTTTTGATAGATATCCGCAGTTTCAGTCACGGCCACAAATTTTCCATCTTTGATGGCCATACAACAGGCCTTGGAAAAATCGCCATCAACGGTATAAATATTGGCATTGTAAACAATTAGGTCCACTTCTTCTTTTGGGTTGCAGGCCAAGAAGAAACCTATGGATAACAGAAGGATATACTTTTTCATGGAACGGATGGTTTCCACCAAAAATAGAAAATGTAGGGAATATTCAAGGGTTACTCATCCACAAACTCGGTCATCACGAATTCCACCCGGCGATTTCTTCTTCGGGCTTGATCCGTAAGGGTAGTGTCCAAGGGCACTTTGTCCCCATACCCTTTATAGGAAATCCTGTTTTTTTCGAGACCGAGCCCCAAAAGGTATTTGGCCACACTACTGGCCCGTTCCTTGGATAGGACATCATTGTAGGAATCTGAACCCAAATCGTCTGTATGCCCACTGATGGATACTTTGAGGTTAGGATGTTTTTTCAGGTATTCAAACACATCCTGAAGGCTTTGCTTGGCCTTGGGCTGTAGATCAAACCGGTCGAATTTAAAATTGACATGGTCCAACACATAGACTTCATTGGGTTGGTATTCGGGACCTAGATAGGTCAACGAAATATCATCCAAATAGTAATAGGCATAGCCTTCCGCATTGGGGTCGTTGTTTTTAAAATCGAGATAATGTGTTGCGGCATTACTCATGAAATTCCCCAAAACGAGGTGTGTTTCAAATCCTTTGGCCACAATATCCATGGTAAGCTCCGTCCAATTTTGCCGGTCATCATAAAAATGGGGTGCGGAAAACTGTTTGATATGGGTGGTCTGCACTATCTGAGACGTCAAAGCTCTATGCGAAAGCTGTCTTTTGGTGTGGATGGACAGTGGTTTTTCCGCAAATACGGCCCCCATATCCATAACGGCCCCATCCGATTTTTCAGAAAGGCTCATGACCAATCGCAACCGATATCGATGTCCTTTTTGCAAGGTTTCGCTCAAGGGTACTTGAATGTATTCCCTGTAATCCTTTGGGGCATACAGATACATTCCTGCATAAGCAGTGCCCTCAAAGGCCTCCTGTTTCCCTTTAAAGTTCATGGGGATGCCCAATTTGGTCCTGCTACATTCGTTGAAATAGTCCGTAGTTCCCAAGGTAGGTGCGCTCCAATGTTCCGCATCCTTGTTCAGGTTACTCATTTTAACGGGACAGGTCTTGTAATCTTCAAACCCCCCATTACGAACGAGGTTCTGGGCCTTGGTTGAAGAAAACATCAGCACAAGGCTAATGGAAAGCACTATGTGAAAGTATCGTAACTGCATGGTGTTCCAATTAAATTGGAGCAACCAATCATGGTACACATTTGGGACTGGCGCAAGATTTACAACGCCATTTTTAACAAATTATTGCGTATTTACCTACAAATCAGAAGTCGAACTTGTACGACACTCCTGCCAAAGCCTGAAAGCCCTGCACCCTAAAATTGGCCCATCGCTGGTAATCGCTATTGGCAATATTGGAGGCCTTCACAAAAACAGAAAGCTGCTCATTGATATGGTATCCGGCATGGGCATTGGCATCAAAAAAGCTGTCCAAAGTAACTATGGCCGAAGGAAACTCAAACGGCTCCGCTCCCACGGTCGCCTGCGATACCAAATCATCGCGCTCACCTACATAGAACAGATTGGCCCCAAAATACCATTGCTCATTGATCTGATAGTCCATGAACAAAGAGCCCTTTATGGTGGGCAGGTTCCAAGCAGGATTATCCGTTTCGGTATCGTAGTCATAAAATTCCGCATTGACGCCTAAACTAAAGTTACGATTGACATCCACGTTCAACTCCCCAAAAATGCCCAAGGTTTTTACATCATCATAAAAAACCTGGAAGGAATTGCCGTAGTAATAGCTTTTTTCATCGTCCCGAAGCAGGTTCTGCGGATTCAAGAAGAAAAGTGGTTTTCCGTTCTCTGCCGTGTACGACCCCTTGATGTTATACCCAATATTCGAAGTCAACTGTCCTTTGAGTCCTACATAGCCCTCATACTGCCGGTCGGTGGGCATTACACTCAATGTGGGTGACACATAGGGGTTATCCATTACAAAATCGTGATAGGAGTTTTGTTTCAATTCCCCCTCAATTCCTCCATAGGCGATCACGTTTTCGTCCAACACCCTGTAAGAAGCGGTAACTGCAGGGTAGATATAGAAATTACTGTCGCTGTTTTCCGTATCCAATCCATACACAAAACTGGCCCCGAGGTTTACGGTAAGATCATCCCTTAAAATCAAAAGGCTTGGGGTGACCCCTGCTTGCAATTGACTATAGTTGATTTCTCCGTCATTGGCCGTATTGTTCAGGGAGGCATTCTTGAAATTTCCATTTACAAAATCCACCTTGGCCCCAATGGTCACCAGTTCTTCGGTAATGGGCAACTCCAAAGTGGGATTGATGACCACACGGTTTTCCCCGGATTCGGTGGCATCCCAAAAGCGGCGCAACAAGATATTTCCGGTCTTGAAGAATGAATCCTCCATGTTGAGATGCGCCTTAGCCTCGGCATTGAAATAGTTTTGCTGTTCGTCCATGGCAGCCACAGTGGTTTCATCAAACGCATCATTTTCAATACCGTACCAATTGTAGAGTTGATGCTGTAATCCAATGCTGGCACCCCAATCCATGTACCGATCCTTTTTGGCGTAGGACGCGTTCAATTTGGTGTTGTAAAAATCGGTTTCCAAGGGGGTTGAATCCAAATCCCCACGGGAGGATTGATGGGTCAGTCCAAAATCCAACAAATCCTCTCCCCTATTAAATTCCCGACTGGTGTACAGATCCACAAGGGCATTGTTATAGTTGCCCAATCCTACCGAGGCATAGGAGTTGTACAAGGTTGGTGGCGGCGTCCGCTCCACTCCCGAGGCTTTTCCTTTGGCCGGGGTGAAGGTCGAGGCCACAGGGACCGAAAAAATACTGTAATCGATTTTTTTCTTTTGTAGTACTATGGAATCATTGAGGTTGGGCGCCGACTTTATCTTGAAGGCATCCGAAACGGTAGGGGAATACGGTTTTACCACCGTTACCGTCTCCGTACCAATGTCATCGGTTTCTTGTGCGACAACGATTCCACAAAGGCTCAAAAATAGTAGTGAAAATATATAGGTTCTCTTTTGCATGCTGTGTCTCGATTTAGTTTCCGTTGGGGTCTACTGAAGAATTGCTTTCGGCCTGTTTGGCCTTGATCACGGTGAGCTCCCCTTTGGCTTCGGCCACGATTTCATCAAACTCGGCAAAGTTGCTGATCACACTTTCCAGAATGTAGGTGGCCTGGAAGGCATCGCCCAAATTGTAAAAGTTCTTGGCCATGATCACCAGTCCTTTACCGCCCCATTGCTTGTAGGCCGAATAGTCTTTTGCCAATTTTTGCACGGCTACATTCGAGCCCTCAAAATCCTGCTCTTGGTTCTTGAAGTAGGCATCGTAGTACCAAGCTTCGGCCGCCAACTCACCCGTGGCAATTTTCTTCACATCCTGATAAGCGGTCTTGGCCAGAGCCTCATTGTTTGTTGCGATGGCCGATCGCGCGATCATGATTTGCGCATCACTCTTGATCCGGTCATCAATTTTAGGCGCTTTCAACACCTTTTCCGCATAGGCAATGGTCTGACGGTAATCTTCCTGTCCGTAATACCCTTTCATTAGGTTGGATTGGGCAAAGGTTCTGTTTTCAACAATATCCGCACTGCTTTCCAACTGTTTTAGATAGGGAATGGCACTTTTGTAATCCTGTTTTTCCACATAAATCTCACAGACACGGGTAAGGGCCTGTTCGGTATATTCGCCGTTTCCACTATTGGCCACCGCTTGATATTTGGGTAGGGCCTTGTCCTTTTCTCCTTTGGAGAAGTACAATTGGGCCAATGAAAAATTGGCGTTTTGGGCATGGAGCCCGTTGGGAAATTCCTTTAAATAATCTTCGTAACCCCGAATGGCGGCATCGGTTTTTCCTTCCACATATTTTCGGTCGGCCGATTCAAAACTGGCATTGTCCAGTTCAGCGTCCGTAACTTCCACAAAATCCAGATTACGGGCCCAAGCGGCGTACTCACTTACCCTACCTTCGTCCACATAGACCAATTTGGCCGTGGCCACCGCCTGTTTGGCCTCCGGGGTGTTGGGATACTTCTGGACCACTTCCTTGAGCTTGTCCAATGCCTGTTGGTTCCTACTGGCGTTGTAGTGCACCAATCCTTGCCTCAACATTCCCCGAGGAGCGAACTTGCTCTGTGAATATTCTGAGACAAGTCGGTCATAGGTTCTCAATCCTTCGCTTTCCTGACCATTTTTGATCAAGGAGTTCCCCAATTCAAAAAGGGCATCGTCCCGCAAGGTGGATGATGGATATCGCCTTAAAAATTCGTTCAAGCCTTCAATTTTGGCCGAATTGTTCCCCAAAAACCCGCTACTAAGCGTTTTCTGAAAAGCGGCATAATCCCGTTCCGGTCCGTTCATTTTGGAAGATTCGTCATAGGCCTTCATGGCCAATTGATATTTGCTGGTCACAAAGTAGCTGTCCCCCAACCGCAAATAACCATCGTTCTTCCGTTGCTCATCAAGGGCATTGGAATTGACCACATTTTTGAAATATGAAATGGCGTTGTTGTAATCCTTCAACTTAAAATAGCAGTATCCCAGATTGTAGTCCAGTTCTTGATACTCGGGCATGGACCGGGCCGCAGGAAGACTTTGGAGTTTCACAAAATCTGCCAAGGCTTCCTCAAAACGGTTCAATCTATAGGCCGATTCTGCCTTCCAATATAGAGCTCTAGCTTCAAATCCCTTATTTTCTGCACTCCTCAACGATTTGGAAAATCGTTCCGAAGCGGCCTCATAATCTCCATCGATAAAGAGTTCCACACCACGATAGAAAGCCACTTTTTGGTAGGTCTCCTTGCTGGCATAGTTTTTATTTTCCTCCAACAGCTGCATGGCTCCCTCAAAATTTTTGGAAGTGATATAGGAATCCACCAAAAGTTCTTGGATTTCCAGCTGATGGGCATCTTTTGGATAGGTTTCCAAATATTGGGTCAATACCTGTGGAACAGGTTCGTAGGCATTTCCAACTTCATAACTGAGCCTTGCGTAGTTGAGAAAGGCATCTTTTTGGATTTCTGGACTGAAGTCCATTTGGGAAGCATTCCGGAAGGCATTGAGGGCCTCCGGTTTCCTATTCAGCTTCAAGTAGCATTCCGCCAAGTGGTAATAGGCATTTTGGGAGACATTGTTGTTGCCTCCTATAATTTTATTGAACTGTTGAATGGCATTTTCATAGTCACCTTGTTTATAATGACTGTAACCCAACAGATAGTAATCCGTGTTGCTCCATTTTCCCCGCTTGCCCTTGTATTCTTCCAAATAAGGAATGGCTGCAGCATATTGTTCCAGGTTGAAATAGCTTTCCCCAATAATTTTATTGAGCTCTGAAACCTCCTGTCTATTGGATTTAGGCAATTGCTTTTTGGCCATGGCAATGGCCTCCTCAAATTTTCCCAATTTAAAATTCAGGTCCGCTTGGTAGTACGATAATTTCTCGTTTAGCACATCCTGATCGGTAATCTGGTCGAAGCGTGCGGTGGCCTGATCATAGTCATCTTGCTCATAGGCGATGTAGCCCAAATAGTACTTGGCCTGTGACCCATATTTTTGGGAAGTGCTCACCTTGTTCAAATAACGTTCGGCCTCTTGTGGTCTTTTGGAAGCGTAAAGGGCATATCCGTTATTGAAATTGAACCGTTCCCTATCTGAATAGGCCATGGACGATTCGTCCACTTTCTTGTACCATTTTAGGGCATAGGGGTATTTTCCGGTCTCGAAATAGTAATCGGCCACATCCAAAAATGCGGAATTCCGTTTGGTGGAGGTGGGATAGCGCTCCACAAAATCCTCCATCATTTTATCGGCTCCACGCTGGTTCAACCGGATGGCGGCATTGGCAGCATAGTACGCGCTATTGGCCTCGGTCTCTTGATCCTTGGTGTTGGCCTTTACCGTCTCAAAGATGGTCTGTGCCGCTTGGTACTGTTGGTTGTTGTACAGTGCCAAGGCATCTTGGTACGCTTTGTTTTCGTGGGTATATACTTTGGTTTCCTGTGCCGAAAGCACAAAAAAAGTTCCCAATACCATGGGAATAAGGAGAAGGTTTTTTCGATTCATAGTGTTCTACGCTGTTCTCGACTAACTTTACCATAACGTCAAAATTTGAGCCAAAGTATATTTGGATCGTAATATGTCGAATTTACATGGGTATTCGTTGGTGGTTTTACAAGAATTGCTACTTTTGGTTCCAAAGCTCAATTACCTCTAGAGCTTTCATACCTCAAAAATAACAATGTCATCAACATCTTGTCCAAGTTAAGGACAATCTGTGGCGTTTTTTTTGTTTTCATAGTTCAACCTCACTATACCGATCAAGGACCACAACCTCTTTTTGTCTTTGATTTAACACGTTGCTCATTTTATGTTTAATCCAATACGCAAAGTCATGACTTATGCCATTATCCTCTTTATTGTATTTCTTTTCCTGATCATTTTTCTATTCAACAATTTAATTGCCAAAAAAAATAAGGTACATGAAGCCTTTAGCAGTATAGATGTTATGCTAAAAAAGCGAACGGACCTGATTCCCCAACTGGTGAAAACAGTTAAGGGGTATATGGTCCATGAGCGTGAAACCTTGACCGAAATCACCAAACTAAGGGAGAAAATCTTGATCCACACCCTTACCGATGAAGAACGGCTGAACTTGGAAGGCCAAATGAATCAAATGTTGGGAAAACTCCAAATAGCCGTGGAGGCATATCCCGATCTAAAATCCAGTGAAAACTTCTTGCTGCTCCAGTCCAGTTTAAACGAAGTGGAAGAACAGCTCTCTGCCGCAAGAAGGACTTATAATGCAGCCGTGAATGCCTTTAACAATGCCTTGGAAATGTTCCCATCCAACTTTATGGGCAAAATTATGGGGTATTCCCCAAAAACCTTTTTCATCATTGATCCCTTGGAAGCGGAACTCCCAACAATCTCCTTTGACTAAAATTTTAGGATCATGGACTTTACCACCACAAGAAAAAAGTTCCTTCCCATATTAGAAAAGGCAGAGCGTCTGCGCAAGCGCTATCGATTCTTTAAAATTGGCAGTGCATTGTTCATTGTCATCATTCTCTTGGGATCCACCTCGTTACCAATGGTTCTTTACACCAACAATGCCACTTATCTCAAATGGATGACCAAGCTTTCCGAAGCCAATTCATGGTTTTCTTTCCAAACCTTCATGGTGCTGTACTGGATTCCATTTTTTGTGTTTTTGACCACTTCGCAGCGCTATAAAAACAAGTATAAAAAGGTGGAAAGGGAAATCCTCAAAACCCTTCTCACAAAAATGGCTCCGGGATTTGCATTTAATGAAAACCTACAGATCACTTCCAAAGAAATAGAAGCTAGTAAACTGATTACAAACTATCTACAGGTTGCTACCACAAAAAGCCATACACAACATAAGGTCCACAACCTCAACTTTGGTCTCTTATCAGGAAAAATTGGAGATACTTCCATAAAGATTGGAGATGTAAAAATCCTTAATCAAAGTCTTTACGGTTCCTATCTTATGTACATCCCCTTTTTCACACATTTTTTGTTGTTCTCTACTTATCTGAGACCATGGCTTTCCAAAAAACATAGTTTTGAACAAACTGGCAGTAGTTTCTTGGGCATGTTTGCCATTATGGACTTCAACAAGAAATTCAACGGCACCACCATTGTTCTTCCCGATCGGTTTGAAAAAAAAGTGGGGTACTTTGCCAAGACCATTCAACAATTGAACCTTAACCGAGACTCATTGGTCAACCTTGAAGACCCTGAGTTTGAAAAAGAGTTTGTGGTCTACAGTAATGATCAAGTGGAAGCGCGCTATATCCTGACCCCTTCCCTGATGCAACGGATCACGAACTTAAAAAGAAAGGTCAACAAATCCATCATGCTTTCATTCAAGGAAAACAAGTTGTACATGGGAGTTCAGCATCCCCATGGCTTTTTCAGTTTGAACGAAAGCAAAAACTTGACCACCTCCAATGCCATTGAACTTTTTTATGAAGACATCAGCGCCGCCATGGACATTGTGGAGGATTTGAACCTGAACACCAAAATCTGGGCACAATGACCTTGTTTACCCATCAAAACTTGCATTAACGATTTATTTTGATACTATTACGGTAAATTCAAATACTTTTGTATTGTTTCCTGAAGAGATATTATGCCTGAAACCATCGTAAAATTAGAGGACGTAGCCGTATTCCAAAATGAAAACCTTGTACTGCAGAACATTGATCTTGAAGTAAAAAAAGGTGAGTTTGTATATATCATCGGAAAAACCGGCAGTGGTAAAAGTAGTTTTATGAAAACCCTTTATGCCGATATTCCCCTCAAGCAAGGCAATGGACAAGTGGCGGATTTTGACCTTAGAAAACTTGAAGAAAAAAATATTCCTTACCTGCGTAGAAAACTAGGTATCGTTTTTCAGGATTTTAAATTGCTCCCCGATCGCAACGTGAACAACAACCTTCTTTTTGTGCTCAAAGCCACTGGTTGGACAGACCCGTCAAAAATGAATGCCAAAATCGAAGAGGTTTTGGACAAGGTGGGCATGAAGTCCAAAGGATTCAAATATCCCCATGAACTTTCCGGCGGGGAACAGCAACGTATTGCCATTGCCCGTGCCCTTTTGAACGATCCGGAGCTTATCTTGGCAGACGAGCCCACGGGAAACCTTGACCCACAGACCAGCGTGGAGGTCATGAAAGTGCTTCAGGAAATCAACCAGAATGGTCGCACCATAATCATGGCCACCCATGACTACGCATTGATCTTGAAATACCCACATAAAACCTTGAAATGTGACGGAAGCAAGGTTTTTGAGGTCGTACAGAAGGCGGTTTGAGTTCTTTGAGGACCCAAAAATGAAATTAACCTTGCACTAGAAGGTATTCGCCTCATTTTTTTAATCTTTGATTCTCATTGGACTAGGTTTAATGATCAACCTAAACATAAAGATTTGAAAAATCGTAACCTTTGGATCAACCTCTTAATTGGCATGGGATTGCTCAGTGTTCCCATACTGACCTCCCCTGACTTTGGCTCATTCCAGAATATGGCCAAGGCACCTGGTTTCCAACGCAGTGTTTTGGCATATTCCCTTCTATTTGCCTTCTTCTATCTGAACTACCATGTTTTGATCCCCAAGTTTTATTCAAAGAAAAAAAGATGGATCTATGCCGCTCTTTTGCTGGCTTGCTTTTTGGTTGTTTCCTATACCCCCGATCTGATCATAAACAGCCCAAAACCTCCATCTAACCTCCCTTTTCCCAATAATCCACCGCACAAGACCGCTCCCATTGATCTTTTTGGTTTCAGGGACACGTTCATTATCCAGTTTTCCATGATCGCTTTCCTTTCAATCTTGCTTCGATTGGACCATAGGCTCAATACCATTCAAAATGAGAAATTGAAAGCCGAGGTGAACTATCTAAAAGCCCAAATCAATCCCCATTTTTTGTTCAATACCCTGAACAGTGTTTATGCCCTTACCTTAAAGAAATCGGATGAGGCACCATGGGCGGTATTAAAACTATCGGAAATGATGCGCTACGTGGTCACGGAAAGTCATGCTGAAAAAGTATCCTTGGAACGAGAAATCCAGTACATAACGGATTACATCGACTTACAGAAGCTTCGAATGGGGAACCATACCAATTTGGTCTATGAGATACAAGGAAATCCCAGTGGTCAAAAAATCGCTCCCATCATACTGATCAACTATGTGGAAAATGCGTTCAAATATGGTGTAAACCCGGATGAACTTTCAAACATCCGTATTTTTATCCATATCGAATCCCATAGTGTTGAGCTTATTGTTGAGAATAAAATCACCGTAAAGAACACCAGCTTTAAGGAACCAACCACCGAAGGGAACAAAAACACCAAGAAGCGACTGGATTACTTTTACCCCGAAAAATACCAATTGCACATAGACCAAAGAGACAATTTTTATATGGTAAACCTGTTAATCGACCTTTCATGATAAAAGCTGTGGCATTGGACGATGAAGTATTGGCTCTGGAAATCATTCAAGCCTATTGTGACCAAATCGAATATTTGGATTTGGCACACACTTTTACCGAACAAGGCAAAGCCATTCGCTATCTCAACAAATTTGATGTGGACCTACTCTTTCTGGATATTAGAATGCCAGGGCTCAATGGACTGGAACTTTACAAATCCTTGAAACAACAAACCAAGGTAATATTTGCCACCGCTTATGATCATTACGCCTTGGAAGGTTTCAATGTAAACGCCATAGATTATTTGTTAAAGCCATTTTCATTCCAACGCTTTCAGACCGCCGTGGAAAAAACCAAAAGACAGCTGGATCTGGAACGGGCCAACCCCAACGTTCAAACCCACCTGTCTATCCGTGCGGACTATAAGCTGCACCACATTTCCCTTGAAGATATTATACTGATAGAGACCTTTGATGATTATGTGAAGATTATTTTGGAGGACAACACCAAAATTGTGGCCAGGTCCACCATGAAGGACATCTATGAAAAACTCCCCAAGCCGATGTTTCTGAGAGCACATCGCTCTTTTATTGTGCCAACAAAAAAAATCAATGGCATCTATAAGGATGTGGCCAAAATTGGTGAATTCGCCATTCCGTTGGGTAAGTCGTACAAAGCCAATATTTTAAAAAACCTTTAACAACCCCACTCTTTTTACCTCACCTTTTTAGACATTGACCGCAATAATTACCATCAGCTTTGATGCCTATATAGATTTACCCCATAATCATTAAACTATTGTGATATGAAACGAAAGGAATTTCTAAAGGGCATGGGGTTAGCCGGTTTATCCGTGACCAGTTTATCACTTTTGACCTCCTGTTCAAAAGACAATGAAGACTCGCTTTACATAGATGATGAATCAAGCACTGATACCACTTCAGAAAGTGATACGGGGTCTACCACCAATGACACCACCTCTGGAGACTGCGAGGTAACTCCAAGCGAGACCGAAGGACCATTTCCAACCCACGACCCAGAAGATTTGGAACGTGTGGACATTGTTGGGGACCGTACTGGGATTGATTTGGACATGAACATCACCATCCGCAACGTCAATGATAGCTGCAACGCACTCGAAGGCGCCCTAGTGGATGTATGGCATTGCGATAAGGATGGAAATTATTCGGAATATGGGGGCAGTGGCATGCAGTCCACCAACTATACCAATACCAGCTTTTTACGCGGTAGACAGATAAGCAATTCCAGTGGAACCGTAGAATTTGCCACCATCTTTCCGGGATGGTATAACGGGCGGTCAACGCACATACACGTTCATATCTATGATGCGGATGGCAACTCACTATTGGTTACCCAGATTGCCTTCCCCGAAGGGGAGAACAGTGCAGTGGTACGTGTAAATGCGGCCACCGAATATGGCTATACCAAAGGTATGAGCGGGTACACCTACCATTCCCAAGACAACGTTTTTAGCGATGGCGTGGATGAAGAATTGGCCAGCGTAGGGGGCAGCATTTCTGAAGGATTTACACTCACCCATGACATATACGTCAGGGCCTAAACCATTTTAAAGATGATTGTCCAACACCCTGCCCAACTATTTTTAGGCAACAAAAGAGCATGTGATCAATCGGAACAATACCGATGCCTGTCCGTACCACTACAAAATAATAAGAAACTTAAAAAAGTGGTGCGGCTTTCCGATGAGACCTTGGCTCCAAGAGCATTCAAATCCTTTACTGTCGAGGAGGACATTTCCCTTATTTTGATTCCCTTGGTAGGTAGCATTACATATGGTTCCAATAGCGCAAATGAAGTGTGTGTATTTCCAGAGGAATTGCAAATCATTAACCTTAAAAAGGGAAACGCTTTCCGCATTACCAACAAAAACGAAGATGCGTTGGTCAACTATCTTCAGATTTGGGTGAAAATGGACTTGTTCCCAGAAAAAATAATTTTTGACACCTATTCCCATAACCAACTGAACATCATTTATGGGAAAAAGCATGTGAATATACTTTTTGGGGTCTTTGATGGAAGAAGGGAAGGTTTCTTTACCACCTCTGAACAAAAAAACACCCTTTTGACCTTTGTGATCAACGGTGCTTTTGAGGTTCAAAATCGGTTGTTGGAATCTCGTGATAGTTTAATATTAAGCCAAACAAGGCTATTGGAGCTAGAGGCACTTTCAGAAAATGCCATTGTTCTGATACTGGAAGAAAATAATTGATGTTGACTTGGTTTTGTTTTTTGATCTTAAAGGCCAGACTCTTACCAAAAGTAACTGTTCTGGTCTTTTTGTTTTAAAACCATATGGTCTTCAAAATACATTATTATCATTCCCAAAAACTTTTTTGTTTCTTTGCTCAAACAAAAATTCCTCCCATTTATGGAAATTCTTGGTATTGATATCGGTGGATCAGGCATTAAAGGAGCCTTGGTGAATGCAGAAACTGGCGAAATGTTAACCGAAAGACACCGTATTCCCACTCCAAAGTCCAGAAAACCAAAGGAAATGGCCAAAGTCGTAGCTGAAATTGTGGAACACTTCAACTACAGTGGCCCTGTGGGCTGTGGCTTTCCTACCATAGTAAAAAATGGGGTCTGCATATCTCCCGGTAATTTGGACCCAAGTTGGGTAGGGGTCAATATTGATGAACTGTTCACCGAAGCCACTGGACATGAGGTCACGGTTTTGAACGATGCCGATGCTGCTGGTTATGCCTCCATGAACTACGGCGCCGGAAAGGGACAGGATGGCCTTGTGATCATGATAACCATTGGTACCGGATTGGGCAGTGGAGCTTTCTACAATGGTGTCCTACTTCCCAATTTTGAATTGGGGCAGATTCCCTATAAAAAATACAAGAAGATTGAAAAGTGGGCCGCAGCCTCTGCCAAGGAGCGTGAAGGGCTCAGCTACAAAAAGTGGGGCAAGCGTTTCAACAAATTCCTGAATTTGGTGGAATTGATCGTAAATCCCGACTTGATCATTGTTGGCGGAGGTACCTCAAAAGACTGGGACCAGTTTAAACACTTGATTGATGTTGAAACCAAAGTAGTGAAAGCGGAACTTATGAACCATGCCGGAATCATTGGGGCTGCCGTAGGTTGTTTGCGCGAGCAACATCACGGACACTTGCATTGACCTTAAGAGTCAAGTTCAAGTACAAACCCACCGTCAGTGGACTATTTTAGTTGGCAAGCCAAACCTCCAGCAAGTACGCCAAAAAGCTTCTTGACTCCTTAACTCACCTTGTTTCGCTTACGGTCTACTTCCTTTAAATAGATTTTTCGGAGTCTGATATGGTTAGGGGTTACTTCCACATACTCATCTTTTTGAATGTATTCCAAGGCCTCTTCCAATGAAAACTTGATGGCCGGTACAATTTTGGCCTTGTCGTCCGCTCCAGCGGAACGAACATTGGAAAGTTTCTTGGTCTTGGTCACGTTGATGGTCATATCGTCACCCCTAGAGTTTTCACCAATTACCTGACCTTCGTAGATTTCCTCTCCCGGATCAATAAAAAACTTACCTCTTTCCTGTAGTTTATCAATGGAATAAGGAATAGCGGTTCCATTTTCCATGGAAATCAAGGAACCGTTCAATCGTTGTGCAATGTCTCCCTTCAAAGGTTGGTATTCCTTAAATCGGTGGGCCATGATGGCCTCACCGGCAGTGGCGGTCAACAATTGGTTTCGCAATCCAATAATCCCTCTTGAAGGAATCATGAACTCGCAGATCATTCGGGAGCCTTTGGCCTCCATGCTGATCATTTCCCCTTTTCTGATGGAAACCATTTCCACGGCCTTTCCGGAAACCTCTTCCGGCAAATCTATGGTAAGGTGCTCCATGGGTTCACATTTTACCCCATCCACTTCCTTGATGATTACCTGCGGCTGTCCAATCTGAAGTTCGTATCCTTCCCTACGCATGGTCTCGATCAATACGGAAAGGTGCAATACCCCACGACCAAATACCATGAATTTATCGGCACTGTTGGTCTCTTGTACCCTTAGGGCCAAGTTCTTCTCCAACTCCTTTTCCAATCTTTCCTTGATGTGTCTTGAAGTAACAAACTTTCCATCTTTTCCAAAAAATGGACTGTCATTGATGGTGAACAGCATACTCATGGTAGGTTCGTCAATGGCGATGGTCTTCAACTTTTCAGGGTTCTCGAAATCCGCTACGGTATCCCCTATTTCAAAACCTTCCATCCCAACAATGGCACAAATATCGCCTGCGGTCACTTCGGAAACTTTTTGTCTGCCCAGACCTTCAAAGGTGAACAACTCCTTGATACGGGTCTTTACAATACTTCCATCCCGCTTTACCAAGGAAATCTGTTGCCCTTCCTTTAAAGTACCTCGTTGCAATCTACCAATGGCGATTCGTCCGGTAAAGGATGAAAAATCCAAAGAGGTAATCAACAATTGCGTGGAGCCTTGCTCTGGTTTAAATTCTGGGATATGTTCCACCACCATGTCCAAAAGTGGCTCAATACTCTCTGTAGGCTTTTGCCAATCGGTACTCATCCAGTTGTTCTTGGCAGAACCATACACCACTGGAAAATCCAATTGCCATTCTTCTGCACCCAATTCAAACATAAGGTCAAAAACCTTTTCATGCACCTCTTCGGGCGTACAGTTTTCCTTATCCACCTTGTTGACCACCACGCAGGGTTTCAATCCAAGGTCAATGGCCTTTTGCAATACAAAACGGGTCTGTGGCATAGGGCCTTCAAAGGCATCCACCAGCAACAATACCCCATCGGCCATATTGAGGACACGTTCCACCTCCCCACCGAAATCGGCGTGCCCAGGAGTATCTATGATATTGATTTTGGTGTCTTTGTATTGAACGGAAACGTTCTTGGAGACAATGGTAATTCCGCGCTCCCGCTCCAGGTCATTGTTGTCCAAAATTAAATCCCCCTTGTTCTCATTATCCCGGAACAACTGGCAGTGATACATGATTTTATCAACCAAAGTAGTCTTACCGTGGTCTACGTGGGCAATGATTGCAATGTTCTTGATTTTGGACATAACCTATTTTTTTAAGGCCGCAAAGATACTGCTATTTTCCACTTGTCAATACGCTAAAATGTTATTTTTATCTTATTGATTTTGTGCAAGTTCTGAAGTTAACGCCCCACACACCATCTTTTTTCGCTTACGATCCAGCCCAAACTCAAATTTACCACCGGATAAATGCCCCCTTTAAAAGGTCCTACATAGTACCCGGCTCCGGCATCAATGGAGAAACTTATTCCGGAATCATAGCTGCGCTGCACGCCATATACCAGACCTCCATAGCCATGAACACCATCCACAATCCTATTCTCCACCACACGACTCCCGGGCGAAAATATCGCTGCCGAAGGAGCCAAGTAATTCCCTGAGTTTCCGTAAATGGGTTTTCTTCTACGCTCCCTTCCATTGAAATTATGATAATATCGGTTCTGGACCGTGATGGTGGGGAAAAAATCAAGATTTTCCATAGGGGCCTCACTGGCAGGTTCCAAGGCCATCTGCCAAGCTACCCGTACATCCAAGGTACTGTTCACTCCCAAACCCATTTCGTACTCCACCCCTGGGTTAAAAACGTTGATCTTGATTTGCCGTATCTCGCAATTCATACCGTATTGGGGAAAGGAAGAAATACTGGAAAACAAGAATACCATAAAAAGAAAACGACGCATGGTAGGTTAATTTGGTATTCTTATAACATTTACTTTTTCAAAATAGTATTTTTGTTGAAAATATATGCCCATGCGACTAGATGCCATTCCCCAAATAAAATATGCCGATAGCAACAACTTTTTTCTATTGGCCGGTCCCTGCGCCATTGAGGGCGAGGAAATGGCCATGCGTATAGCGGAAAAGGCAGTTGCCATCACGGATAAACTGCAAATTCCCTATATATTCAAAGGAAGTTTCAAGAAGGCCAATCGAAGTCGCATTGATTCCTTCACCGGGATCGGGGATGAAAAGGCATTGAAAATCCTTAGAAAAGTCTCCGAGACCTTCAAGGTACCCACGGTTACCGACATCCATGAAATCTCAGATGCCTCAATGGCTGCCGAGTATGTGGATGTGCTTCAAATACCGGCATTTTTGGTACGCCAGACCGATTTGGTGGTTGCGGCTGCAGAAACCGGGAAGGTGGTCAACTTGAAAAAAGGGCAATTTATGAGTCCCGAAAGCATGAAACATGCCGTTACCAAGGTTACGGAAACGGGCAACGAACAGGCCATAATAACCGATAGGGGCACCATGTTCGGCTATCAGGACATGATCGTTGATTTTAGAGGCGTTCCCACCATGAAGCAGTACGCACCTGTGGTATTGGACGTGACCCACTCCCTACAACAGCCCAACCAGTCCTCTGGGGTTACCGGAGGTAGACCTGCATTGATCGGCACCATGGCCCGGGCCGGTATTGCGGCAGGTGTGGACGGTCTTTTTATGGAAACCCATTTTGACCCAGCCAATGCCAAAAGTGATGGGGCAAACATGTTGGATTTAAGTTTATTGGAAAAATTACTGACCGATTTAACGGCCATCCGACGTACCATTAACTCCCTTTAGAATACAGCTTAAATCTTACACACACCACAACCTGATGTTTATCAGTTGATTACAATTATTTAACAACTTTATTTTTAATTAGTCTAAATATTCCTTGCTCGGATAGGAGCTGGACTATACATTTGCAATCAAAATTTATTTAGACCAATTATAAATAAAATGAACCGTATACTACTCATCATTGCTTTGGCCTCCACTTTTTTGGCCCAAGCCCAATCCGGAAACTTAAGAGGAAAAGTAACCGATCAAAACAACAACCCGCTCGGCAACGTGAATATTGCCGTATCCAATACCAGTTTAGGCACAAATACGAACTACTCTGGGGAGTATGAGATATCCGATCTTGCCCCGGGCCCCTATACGTTGACCTTCTCCATGGTAGGTTATGGCACACAGAACCAAACCGTGACCGTTTACGCCAATCAAACCACGAACGTACAAGCCATCACTTTGGTGGAGCGACAAGAACAACTGAACGAGGTTGTGGTTGAAGGAACCCAAGCAAACACATTTGCACGTAAGGCAAGTGTTTATGTATCCAAGATGCCTTTAAAGGACATTGAAAACCCACAGGTATACAATTCCATCTCCACAGAATTGCTGCAGGACCAAGTGGTCACCAATTTTGATGATGCCCTTAAAAATGCCCCCGGAATTGACAAACTTTGGGAATCAACGGGACGTGGTAGTGATGGTGCAGGCTACTTCTCCCTACGTGGTTTTGCCGTACAGCCCACCATGATCAACGGATTGCCCGGTTTAACCAACGGTAGTCCCGACCCTGCGAACGTCGAGTCCATTGAAGTGATCAAAGGCCCTTCGGGAACTTTGTATGGTAGTAGTTTGATTTCCTATGGTGGTTTGATCAACATCAACACCAAAAAACCATTCTACGGCTTTGGTGGGAACATCTCCTATACTTCCGGCAGTTATGGATTGAACCGTGTGAGCGCCGATGTAAACACCACTTTGGGCAACCAGAACAATATTGCGCTTCGTGTGAACACTTCGTACCACACCCAGAACAGCTACCAGGATGCCGGATTCAGGAAATCCTTCTTCTTTGCGCCATCCTTGGCGTTTCAGGCCAATGATAGGCTTTCGTTCAACATCAACACTGAGTTTTATAATGGTAGAAGCACCAATCAAACCATGTTGTTCGTAGATCGTGGTTCGCCACTTCGTGTGACCAATCTGGATGAATTGGGTTACGATTACAAACGTTCGTACACTAGCAACGATTTATACATCGACACACCAACCTACAGCCTTCAAGGTCAGATGAACTATATTTTGAGTGATTCTTGGACCTCCCAGACCGTAGTTTCAAGATCTAATGCAAAGTCCGATGGTTACTATTCCTACTTGTATGAGGTAACCTCAACCGTGGAAGGTCTTTCAGGTGCTCCAATAGCCGATGGCATTATTTTGGCCCGCTATACCAGTAACCAAAACTCCGAGACCTTGGGAACCGACATTCAACAGAACTTTATAGGGGATTTCAATATTGGAACCATGCGCAACCGCTTGGTCGTAGGATTGGATTATTTTAAAACAAGAACCATTAACAACAGTACAGGCTACGGAAACCAAGGTTTCACCTATGTGGGATCAAACCCGGATGAGTTCCAAGCTGTTGTCCCAGCTCTACATGCATACTACGGAACCCCAATGGGAACCGGTTTGTACGACTCGGGTGTATTGACCCAGGCAGGTGCCGATGCAGGAATCGCGACCTTGGCCAATCCAGGGGCCCAATTCAGTGAAGCGGAGCAAGAGATCTTTAGTGCCTACGCCTCCAACGTCATCAACCTATTGCCAGAATTGTCTGCAATGGCCAGCTTGCGCGTAGACCGTTTTTCCAATGACGGGTACAATCAGACCGCATTCTCACCAAAATTTGGAGTGGTATACCAACCTATCCTGAACAAAGTTTCCCTGTTCGCCAACTATATGGACGGATTTAGCAACGTAGCTCCCGTAACCGAGCTATCCAACGGAAACACATCCGTAAGGGCATTGAACCCAGAGCACGCCAACCAATTTGAAGTAGGTACCAAGTTGAACTTGTTCAACGATAAACTTTCTGCCACTTTGAGCTATTACGATATTACCGTGAGCGATATGGCACAGCGAATCGATACCGATGCCAACAACTATTTCTACACCCAAGATGGGGAACAAAGCAGTAAAGGTTTTGAAGCGAGCATTATCGCCTCACCCATTGACGGATTGAACATCGTCGCCGGTTATAGCTACAATGACAGCGAATTGGTTGAGGGAGCAGACAGTTTCACCGGTTTTAGACCCGAGAGTGCAGGTCCAATGCACCTGGCCAATATTTGGGCCAGCTATCGGTTCACACAAGGGACCTTGCAAAACTTTGGTCTTGGATTTGGTGGCAACTACGCCAGCGAGAACAAAATTTTCAATAGAACCAACGGTACGTTCGCCATTGACGAGTATACCATTCTTAATGCATCTACCTTTTATGATGCCAAAGACTTCAGAATCACCTTGAAACTGGACAACATTGCAAACAAAGACTATTATAAAGGTTGGTCCACCATCAGCCCTCAAAATCTAAGAAGTCTTTCGGCAAACTTCACCTATAAATTCTAAGACAAAAGCCATGAAAAAACTCATTACCACCATATTGTTGGTTACCCTCCCCGTACTGTCCGCATCCGCACATTATTTATGGATAGAGACCAACGGAACAGGCACCTTGGGTCAATCCCATGAAATCCGTGTACACTTTGGGGAATACACCTACGGGGTCGTTGAAGAAGTGGAAGGGGAAGCTTTCCCGGCCGTTTCAAAGTTTACCCTTTGGGTAATTGCTCCCGATGGCTCAAAAAATGTACTGAACACCACTCCCAAGAAAGACCATTACCTGGCCCATTTTACTCCAAGTAAAAATGGGGTATATACCATAATGCTCAATAATGATGAGATTGATGTCATTGATTACACCCAGTATGATTTCGGCATCTTCAAAACCCATTATCACTCGACCGCAAAGGTCCAGATTGGCAGTGCTGATGCTGATACCAACGCGGCGAATCCCAACGGTATCGTGGTAAAGCAATTGACCAATAACGGGAATGAGGTTAAGCTCCAAGTACTGTACAAAGACCAACCCTTGGCCAAAAACGAACTGCAAGTCTATGTGGCAGACCTTTGGTCAAAAACCCTGCACACCGATGACAACGGTGAAGTATCCTTTGCCCTGCCTTGGAACACCAAGTACATTGTAGAGACCACGACCAAAGAAGAAGTACCTGGCTCGTACAAAGGAGAAGACTATCAGTTTATTTGGCATTGCGCCACCTATTGCATAAAACAATAAGCTATGGTGACCCTCATTTCATTGCTCACTTTTATGGCCTTTTACCTGCTTTATGGCACCTCTAAAAAGATGGCCTCCATAGGTGAACTGGGCATTGGGAAATGGACAGGTGAACACAAAAAAATAGCTCAAGCAGCCAGTTTGGCCCTAATGATTTTTTCATTGGGGCTTAGCTGTTTTTTATGGGGGCTTGGTTCCGGCACCTTTACTTTTTTCATCCTCTTGATGACCGTTGCCAGTTTGGTGATTCTCTTGGCCCCTTTGCGATTATTGAACTACCCGTTTTTGGGTGTCCTTTTTATAGGCTCTATCCTTTTTGAAACCATACTGTTTTAACCTATGCCCGCCAATAAAAAATATTTGACTCCATCGGCATCCCAACGATTTGCCAAAATAACCGCTGCCATTTTAGGTGGTCTTATGGTGGCCGTTATGTTCCACATGGCCTTGGCGAGTTGGTTCAACCACGTTGCCATAATAATTACCAGTACCTTTTCCGCTTTCATTCTTTGGGCGGTTTTGATGGTCTTGGCGTTTTTGGGCAAAAATGGATGGAAAGTCTGGGGCATATATCTCTTGGCCAGTTTGGTGCTCTTCGTCATATTTTATTTTGGAAAACAAACCAACCCACTTGTTTAAAACCATGGGAAACCGCATTTACAATATTTTGTTCCATACACATACCGTAAGTGGTATTGTGATCAGTGTGGCACTCTACGTCATTTTTTTCACGGGATCCTTCTCCTTTTTTCGGGATGAAATTGCCAATTGGCAACGTGGACATTCCGTAAGTCAGGATGATGCATTGCCCAGCAGCTTGGATGGGCACCTTAACGACCTTTCCAAAGAATACAATTTGTACGGTCGGGAGGTGGAATTAAGACATTATTACAACGAAAGAAGTATTTCCGTTAACTTGGGGGCTTCCAAGGATTCATTGGCATCAGAAGAGGAAAAAGCACCCGTATTTTTCTATCTGGACCCTGAGGCCAAGACCAAGACCGACAGCTACGCAAGCAATTACCATTTGGGGGAATTCCTGTACCGACTTCACTTTCTCGATCAGATCCCCTACCCCTATGGCCGTTACTTGGCCGGATTGGTGGCTTTCTTTTTTCTTTTTGCCATCATTACGGGAATCTTGGTGCATTGGAACAAGATCGTTTCCAATTTTTATATCTTCAGACCTTGGGCCAAATTAAAGACCCTATGGACCGATGCCCATACCGCTTTGGGGGTAATAGGATTTCCATTTCAGTTTGTATATGCCGTTACCGGCGCCTTTTTCCTGTTGAAGGGTATATTGATTCTTCCTCTCGTAGCTGGACTCTACGATGGTGACCAAAACCAATTGTTTGAAGATTTGGAATACAACCACCCCGTTTATGAATTCCAAAACGAAAGACTGGACCAAACCATCAACTTGGACCAATATGTTGCCGATATGAAAGAAGAATGGGGTGATTTTAGGGTTACGGAGACCCATATCTTCAACTATGGCGATCAAAATATGCACGCCGCCATTAGCGGATATCTTGGGTATAACACCAAACTAAACGGTTTGGGGTACCGCATTTATAAAATTGCCGATGGTTCCGTTGCACAGGAAAAAGCACCTATTGCACAAACTTCTTATTTGGATGGGGTAAAAAATATGATGTTCCGACTCCATTTTGGCGATTACGCAGGCTATGGCCTAAGAGTGATCTCCTTTATCCTTGGATTGGTTTCATGCTTTGTGATCCTCTCCGGAATCATGATTTGGTTGGTGGCACGCGACAAAAAGAACATCCCGGAAAAACGCCGAAAGTTTAACCAACAAGTGGCCAATTGGTATATGGCCATCTGCCTTACCTTGTTGCCCGTTACCGCTTTGGAATTTCTTATCGTAAAGTTTGCTCCCGCAGTGAATATGGGTTTCCTCTACAAAACCTATTTTCCCATTTGGTTGTTCGCTACGGTATTTTTTATCCTTAAAAAGGATATTGCCTTTACCAATAAATGGACCTTGATCTCTGGTGGCGTTTTGGGCTTGTTGGTTCCAGTCGCTAATGGAATCGCAACCGGTAATTGGATATGGATGGCCTATCAAAACGGATATCAACATATCCTTTTGGTGGATTTGCTTTGGTTGGTTTTGGGTGTTGCATCCCTTTGGATCGCTTTCTTTAAACTAAGGACAGAAAGGAAGGAACTGACACCAACCCAAGGTTGATCACTTCCAAAAACCCTTATGGTTCACGGTTTCGGCATCTTTGATGACCGCCAAAAAAACATCCGCATCAAGATCCTCCAGAGTATGGTATCGAAGGGATCGCATCACTTTTCTGCCCTCGGTGACCATTTTGTCCAGATGAACGCTAAGGTGCGCCGAACTCCAAAAGCCTACATCCACATAGCCTTTTTTAGGGGATACGTTCAGGTAACAAAATGGTTTCCCTTTTAAATAATAGAAAGGAATGCGATACTTGTATTTGAGTTCCACACCGGGCACCGTGCTCTCTACCAAAACCTGTAATTGCAGCAATATGGTTTTAAAAGGCTCTTCTTGGTTAATGATATAGTCTTCAGCAGGGTTCATGTTCCAAAGATTGGAAATCGATTTCATTTTACCATTTCTTAACCCAAATTATTTTTCCTGCAAAGTGATAATACCCAGGTGTTTCATACATTTGAAAAAACCAAAGACCATGAAACTCCAACCTCTCTTTTTGTCCCTTTTTACTTCTGTTGTTATTTTTGCCCAGGAGCATTCCCATACCAGCTCAAGAGCGTTAACATTTCCCGATATTCCCAATTTTAAGACCTTAAAAACCGATTTCCATCAACACACTGTCTTTTCGGATGGAAATGTATGGCCCACCATCAGGGTCATGGAAGCCCTACGGGACAATTTGGATGTGATTTCATTAACAGAGCACTTGGAGTACCAACCCCACAAGCAAGACATTCCCCATCCCGATAGAAACCGTTCTTTTGAACTGGCCCTGGCCGAAGCAAAGGACCATGACCTTTTGATCATCCACGGCTCAGAAATTACCAGAGGGGCCCCCATGGGCCACAACAATGCCATTTTTATCCAAGACGCCAACAAGCTCTTGCACGATAAAGCGGAAACTGTTTTTGGTGAAGCCAAGAAACAAGGGGCCTATGTATTTTGGAACCACCCGGCATGGTATCCGCAATCCCCAAAAGGAAACCCTATTTTAAGTGATTTCCAAAAAGAGCGTATCAAAAAAGGGGAATTACAGGGGATAGAGGTCATCAATATGGGAGACTACGCAGAGGAATCCTTGGCCTTGGCCCTGGAAAACAACTTGACCATTATGGGCACCAGTGATATCCACGGTTTAATTGATTGGGACTATACCGAAAAAGGTCATGCCCGTCCCATTACCCTCGTATTTGCCAAAGAAAAAACTGCAGCCTCAGTGAAAGAAGCCTTGTTTGCAGGACGTACTGTTGCCGTTTACAATTCCCTATTGGTGGGAAAGGAAGAGAACTTATTACCCCTGCTCAAGGCATGTATTTCCATTGAGGAGGCCACATACATCAACAAAACCTCCATTTTAAAAGTCACCCTAAAGAATTTATCAAGCAGTGATTTGATCTTTGAGAACCAGATGCCCTATACCTTTTACTCCAGTCCTGCGGTGTTCACCGTTCCGGCTGAGGGCACTAAGGTGATTCAAATAAAGACCTTGGAAAAACTGGACTCCCTTTCCTTAAACCTAAAGGCGTTGGGGGCCTATGTAGCACCCAAACAGCACCCCGTGGTTGAGTGGGACATAACCGTTGAAAAAGAGGATTAAGCCACGGAAAAGAGTTCGTGTCCGTTGATTTCCGTATCAAAATCGATACGGATTTTTTCAATATGATCCGCTGGGGTCTTGTCCGATATCCACACCCATTGGTTTTTCATATCCACATCAAAATGAAAACAGGAAAAATCGGTACAGCAATCCCCATCGAACTTGGATAGCAGAAACTTGGTGATTTTAGGCCTAAGCCTATATTCCATGTCTATGCATGCCCGTTTAGCGGAGGAATCGGCATGTTCTGACAATATCCAATTGAACTTCATTTTCAGCGAAATAAGAGAATCAATATACTAAAAAAAACGCTATGTAGCACAAGGTGTTCCGTATACCGATGAAATGGGCTATTCCACCCCCTCCACGTACTCTTGGAGATAAGTGAAGCGAGGCGTCAACTTTCCATTTTGAGTCATCCGGGCCCGTTCCAAAATACCATCCTCATCCCCATTGAAGAAAGCAGGAATCACATATTTGGAAAACGCTTCCCCAAAACCATTGCTGGCATCCCTTGGCAGCTCACAAGGAAGGTTGTCCACTGCCATGACCGCAATGGCCTTTGAATCCATAAAATCGATTTCCATTTCAGAAATGGGATCATACCCATATACAGGGTCCGCGATGGTAGACGATCGTATCGTGGTAGCCACCGGGCCATCAATATCACAACTTATATCGGCCACCACCTTGATGTTGAAATCAGGATGCTTTGCATCTTCCCTTGTATAAAGGTATGGGGCGCCATCCCCATAAAAATGACCTGCAATATAAAAGTCGGTCACTTTGGCAAAACGGAAGAAGTTGGATTGATATTCCTGTGGATTTTGAAAGAAATCGGCCTTGTTGCCACGCACCCCATCTTTTCGCTTGTTGTATTCGGATGCATCAATCTGGCAGTATACGGGCTCTTGATAGGTTTTGTTCAGGTAATCGGAAACATTGACCCGCTTTATTTCCATGGCATCCAACATTTCCCGGGCACCGTTGCCCACCCTTCCCTTGCCGGTCAAAACAATTTTGATGGCGGGCAGTTTAATTCCTTTCAATGCTTTGATCAATGCTTGTTGGTCCTCCAAATTCTCTGCCTTTGGCAAGTTGAACAGTGCAAACTTCAAACCATAGGTCCTTATACCATTATAGGCGCCCACGATACCGGCGTACCGCCCGAAAGCTACCAGACGTTGCTCTTTGGTATTGGTGATCACTTCATGATCGTACAGTTCAATATTTTTCTCCAGAACAGCACGTAGCAAATCCCGATTATAAGGTTGCTTTTTTATGGTATGTGAAAAGAAGAAATACTTTTTATGGGGAAGAAGGGCCTCAATAGGCACTTCCTTTACACCGAGCAATACATTACAGTGTTCCATGGAGTCGGTTACAGGAATATTCCTTTCTTGATATTCTTCATCCGAAAAGACCCGTATTGGGGAGGTTTCCACCTCTATTTGGGCTTCAGGAAAGCTATCCAGGACTTTTTGACATTCCGCAGGAGACAAGACTACCCTGCGATCTGGCGGGTTTTTCCGCTCACGTATAATTCCGAACTTCATACTACGCTTTGGTATAATTGTTGACCAAAATAAGAGTATTGAACAGGGTAAGCAAACTTTTGATTAACTTTGCCATCCTTTTGAAAAAAGTTCTTTATTGTATTGGGGCCGACTGGTTTTGACAGCGAGACCAATGGCTATGTAAGCATGTCGAGCTATGGGAATGATGCTCGTTAATTCAATGTCTCAACTTTTTTAAATGGCGAGTCTAACTACGCTTTAGCTGCTTAATTGACTGAACTATAGTAAGTCCAAGCCTAGTCCCGCAAGGCGGGAAAGCTGAATGTCCCTTGGTAGCCCTTGTTGACGGCGACCTTTTTTGGGGCACCATAAAAGTCAACACCGGATTGTTGTGGCTTCGGCAGGAATCCTAAACTAAAGAAGCTAAGTGTACGATAGGCGGTCCTTGGTCGGTCGTGCATCGAAAATTGAACTTGGACTAAGCATGTAGAAAGCCTAGTTATTGCTTGTTTGGACGAGGGTTCGAATCCCTCCGGCTCCACTAAGACACCATCAAAACAACACATTAAACCTGTAAATTACTGATTTACAGGTTTTTTTATTTTATTTAATTTCATTTAAACTCAAATAAATTCAATTTAAAAGGCACCAAATCGATACCTAATTTACAAATTAAAAAAAGGTATCGATTTCTCTGTAAATTCCTCTTTTTTAATTTTTTACAAAACTCCAATAAGTTATTTTTTATACCTTTATTGACATAAAATCGATACCCAAAAATATGTCAAATTCCTTTGCAGCACTTTTTTACCTTAAAGACAAACGGCTCGACAAGAACGGTAAAGCCGGACTATACCTAAGATTAACAGTGAATGGCCAGCGATCTGTCATTAGCCTCCACAGAAAGATTGACCCTGAAAAATGGGACTCTAGAATGAACAAATTGAAAGGAAAAGGAGTTGAAGCAGAGGAATTGAATCGATTCATGGCCACTGTACGTCATAAGATAAATAAGATTCACCATGAGTTGGTTGAAGAAGGAGAATTTTTCACAGTGCATGATGTAAAAGATAAATTTTTAGGTAATGATAAAAGAGTAAAAATGTTATTGGAACTCTTTGATGAGCATAACGAGCAAATGAAGAAGCTGATTGACATTGAATTTGCCCTAGGGACCTATAAACGTTACCATACCACCAGAAGTCATGTCGCGGAATTTATCAAAACTGAACTGAACAAATCAGATATTCCTGTTCGGGATGTGGATCTGAAATTCATTAAAGGATTTGAATACTTTCTTAAAACGACCAAGGAATGCAATCATAACTCAGCATTGAAATACGTCAACAATTTCAAGAAGATCATCCGAATGGCCGTTGCCCATGAATGGATCAGCAAAGACCCTTTCTACAACTACAAAGTGCAGTTCAAAACAGTGGAACGGGAATTCCTATCCAAAGAGGAATTGCAAGCATTAGTGGACAAAAACATTAAAGGAAAACGCCTAAATATTGTCCGGGATATGTTTGTATTCTGTTGCTATACCGGGCTTTCCTATATCGATGTCCAAAAACTACATCCCGACAATATCGTAAAACATATTGACGGGAGCTTTTGGATAAAGTCCAAACGGACCAAAACCAAATCCAGATTGGGCATTCCCCTACTCCCAACCGCCATGGCCATCCTTGAAAAATATCAGGACCACCCCAAGGTTATCAATGGGGATTGTGTATTGCCTGTTTTGAGCAATCAAAAGTCCAATGCCTATCTCAAGGAAATTGCTGACCTCTGTGGCATTAAAAAAAATCTCACCACCCATTTGGCCAGACATACTTTTGCGACCACGGTGACGCTTTCCAATGGAGTGCCCATTGAAACCGTCGGGCAAATGTTAGGTCATAAAAATCTAAGAACCACACAGCATTATGCCAAGATTATTGATAGGAAGGTGGGTGAAGATATGGCTGCATTGAAAGGAGTATTGGCAAACGAACAAGTACATAGACTTGGAAAAAAGACGAATACTTAATGTATTATTTCGCTTGATAAACTCTTAAAAAAGTGCTTGTTACGTAAGGAATCGCGGGTTCGAGTCCCGTCCAGACCGCTTGGAATATTTCCAAATTTATGCAAAAGCCTGTAAACGAGATGTTTACAGGCTTTTTTCATTTCCATTGACACCAAAAAACATCAAAAAACACCATATAAAAGGTGAGCAATTCGGTGCGCATTTTATCTCCCAAAAAATGCTCACCGCCATCGCTATAATTAGCTGTTTTGCAAATTATTACAAGGATTTGTTAACATTTATTTAAGACCTCTTTTTGTACCTTCAAAGTGTTAAAACAAAACCCTTTGCCATGTTCTCTACAATCAACGTCATTTTTTATCCCAAAAAACGCAAATCAAGTAAGAGTGAATTAGTGCCTATCTATGCCCGTATTACATTGGATAGCAAGCGTGCAGAGTTCAGTACGGGCAAACAGGTCAACCCATTAAAGTGGGATGCCAACACTGGTCGATTACGTGGAAAAACCCCAGAAACACTGGTGCTGAACCGATTCTTCGACACATTGAAAAACAAGTGTGTAACCATCTATGATGACCTGGTCCGTAATGAGGAACATGTGGATGCTGAAACCGTAAAGAACGTCTTTTTGGGAAAGGGGCAGAAACAGTATATGATCTTGGAAATATTCCAAGATCACAATGATGAAATGGAAAGTTTGGTGGGCAAGGAATTCTCCAAAGGAACTCTGCAGCGATACAAGGCCACCTACAAACATATCTCCGATTACATAAGGTACAAATACAAAAAAAGGGATCTACCCCTTAAAAAGCTCGATTATGAGTTTATAACGGGCTTTGATTACTTTTTAAAAAGCCAAAAAAGCTGTTCGCACAATACATCGACCAAATATATCGTCAACTTCAAGAAAATTATACGCATCGCCTATGCCAACCAATGGATCGAACGTGACCCATTCTTCCATTGGTCCGCTAGTTGGAAACACAAGGAGCGGGAGTTTTTGACGCATCAGGAACTGGAATCGATGCTAAAGCAAGAATTTGAATTCGAAAGATTGGACACGGTGCGGGATATGTTTTTGTTCTGCTGTTATACCGGACTGGCCTTTGCAGATATTGAAAAGTTGACCAAGAATGATTTGGTCAAAGACATCAAGGGAAATAAATGGATCAAGACCAAAAGGAAAAAAACCAAGGTTTTGAGCAGCATTCCCCTATTGAGTATTCCTGAGGCTATTATCGAAAAGTACAAAGAGCATCCCAGGGTTATCGAAAAAAAGACATTGCTCCCGGTATACACCAATCAGCGCACCAATTCCTATCTGAAGGAAATTGCAACGGCATGTATGATCAAAAAGACATTGACCACCCATTTGGCCAGACATACTTTTGCAACGACTGTGACACTTTCAAATGGGGTACCGATTGAGTCAGTTAGCAAAATGCTGGGACATACCTCTTTAAAGACGACCCAAATCTATGCCAAGGTATTGGACAGTAAAATATCTGATGATATGGAAAAGTTGAAGAATGATCCTGCCTTATTAGAGTTTGCCAAATCAATCTGAATTAGGCTATGTCCTACTTTTAGGGAAGGCTACATAGGTCCCAGTCCCTATGGGTTTTCGATAAAATAATGAACATCTTGAGCATATACCTTCAATGAATTTTTAACGATTAGTTCAGTGAGCTTTTAGATGCTGATGTTGAGAGAGCTTGGGAACAAAACGGTTCCCTAGTTTTCCCAAGTATAAACTGTCACCACTAGCTAATAGATTAGGTTGGACCCGTCACTTTTCCAAGGCCTTTACTACTCCTTTCCATTACTCTCCACTTTGGAATTTGCTTGTAAAAATGGCGGAAGAAACAACTCTAATACATAATAAAACCACCTATCAAAATGCTTTAAACTTTTTTCTGAAAATCAGATAACTCAAATTAATATGAACGTAGCTACAATAAATGTTTGGAATAGAATTGCAGTAAGAACATTAAAGCCTGTATGAAAAAACAGGTTCCCATTTTAGTGATTATCCCAAACATGCGAACAAGTCCGGTCCATTTTTAGTTGAGAATTTACACTGCACTAATTGATGACAAAATTGATTTCATAAGCTATAGTACCAAACCGAAGACATATCCAGAAATAATCATGCCTACCCGATGACTGAAAAGCAAGCAACAATTAGCTTTTTTCGCATCACTTTTTTAAGAGTGATTATCATCGAATTGATCTACACATACTTTGGTCTACAGGCCCAAGAAACCTGCTAATAAAGTATTCACCCCACTGCACTAAACGGAGCATCTTGAAATATCTATTTATTCAAGCAAAGACCAGATACTTCCAATCAACCATTTTGTTAGTCTCTGTCTTCCGTCACATTTACTATTGTCTTAATAATTGATCAAAAAAATCATAAATCAAGAACAGCTTCCAAGTAGCGAACGCCATATCAGAAAATAGCCCGCTTGTCAAACAACTTTAATACCGGTACCTTAAGCCGAATGGGAATGTCGCTGCATCTTGGAGACATGGCCAAACTCGTATTCATTGCTGTGGAGCATTTTATGGTACACGGTCTCGTCCACGTTGACAGGGATTTTAAGATTGGGGAATTGAATCTGATAGGAATTACCTTTTTTTCCAATGAGTTTTACCTTAATTGGTTTTTTCTCCATAACCTAAATTTTTAAAAAAGTTAAACCATAAAAAAAATACCGTTTCAACTTGGGCAAAGGCCGTACCATAGTTAAAGACCTTCAATCCGTTCATCCTTATTCTTGGCAAAGTGTCAAATAAGATGTCAATATGACATATTCATCGTAAATATTTTATTAAAATCATATTTTCAAACACCAATCATTCCGAAAATATGACAGTGCCATTTAGAATCCCTTAACAAAAAAATGACAGATATCCATTTTGGCATGTGCTTTGTCCATGATACAATGGGGTTTTGAATAGCCCTATACGTTAAAATCATGTTGAACTAAAATTTTTGAAATCATGAGCAATTTAGTTTCTGTACCAAAAAATGGAAGTTTGGCAAAATCAAACCTGGACTTCCCAACCTGGTCCAACTGGATCGACAGTTTTTTCGGATCTGACCTTCCTTCGGTGTTCACCTCCAACTTCAGCACTGGCATGACCGTGCCCAAAGTCAACATTAAGGAAACGGCGGATACCTATTGGGTGGAAATGGCCGTCCCCGGAATGAAAAAGTCCGATTTCCAGATCGATCTGGACAACCAACAACTTTCCATCTCGAGCGAGGTGAAACAGGAAGAAGAGCGCAAGGAGGACAACTACACCCGTAGGGAGTTTGGGTATGCATCCTTCAAGAGGTCTTTCACACTTCCCGATTCCATCGAAGAAGACAAGATCAAAGCTTCGTACAACGATGGCATCCTGAGCATCCATCTTCCGAAGAAGGAAGAGGCAAGGCAAAAGCCGACCAGGACCATCAAGATCTCATAAAAGCATATATTTTTAACATTTAAAATGAACCGGGGCCGACTGACCGGCCCCTTCCATTCAACCCATCAATTGTTGAACCTAAATTTTTGCACAATGAGGATCTTTGGCAAAAAGGTGGGCAAGGCAATCCAAATCCCACCAATTTTAAAACCCTTAAAGTACTGGGCAAAGCGTGAGCGGAACATGGGCAAGTTAAGATCATTGACCATGCCATCGGTTGACAACACTGGTAATGGGACCGACTTTGGACTTTCCATTCCCATGCCCGGGTTCGATAAGGACAACGTGAAGATGGAACTTCAGGGTAACACCCTTATCATCAGCGACGGAAAGGAACAATCATGTGAAGTCAAGAAAAGCTATGGGGTTCACAGGGCATTTGTGCGTACCACCTTCCGCAGGAACTTGGATCTCCCGAGGGATGTCGACCCTAAAAGCATACACGCAACCCTGAAAAATAGGTTGTTGCAGGTTCGTTTTTCCAAAAGGGAAACGATGTACTAACGGCTCCTGAAGGTGACCTGAGCCCAAAGTCCAATATTTTAATATCGGTACGATATGGCACGGAAGTTCAAAGGAGGTGATCGGGTCAAGGCCAAGGGAGCGTCCAGCGGCCCCAAAACGGAGGTGTCCAAATATATCGCAAAGAAGGAACCTATATTTGGATTCACGGACAGGGACACCTATGTAGAATGTGTGTGGTACCGCAATGGTGAGTGAAAATCCCAAATATGCCATCAGAACCGCCTTTCCAAATTACGGGACAAGAAAGGAATCTTCAAGACCAAGCGCACAATCGATGATCAAAACAATGTTGAACCAAAAAACGAACAAAAATGAAAATTCAAACCCTATTTTTATCAGCTTTACTACTGGTACTGACCAGTTGTCAGGGCCAAGAGAAAATGGAAAGTGCATTGACCAAGGAAGGTGACCAGGAAGAGATTGCCCAACCCAAGGGCAGTTGGAAGGTCGACAGGGAATTTGACGAGAATGGAAACCTCATCCGTTATGACAGTATCTATACTTGGTCCTCCGATTCGTTTAGCAACCTTTCAGGTCTGGACAGGGACAGTCTATTGAGCAACTTCGAATCCAAGTTCTACAACCACTTTTCACAATTCAAGAACCAAGGGTTCGGGGACCTTTTCGAACCTGACTCACTTTTTAGTAAAAGGTTCTTCAATGATGACTTTTTTGAAAGCGATTTCGGGGAGGACTTTATGAAGCTTGATAACATCAGAAAGCGAATGATGGAAAGACAGAAGAGGTTCTTGGAGAAGTACCGTTACGACTTGGAGATCCACGAAAGGGACAGTCTGTAAAGAACATGGTACAGGCCAATCTTTGAACCAAACCCAGCTTCTTTTAAAATGAACAACCGAAGAAAGGGGGCAACACCTCCTTTTGACTTAAAATAGTGAAAATGAATTCAGAAACTTTGATCGACACCACCGTAGGGTTGGTGCTCTCCGGTGGAGGGGTAAAAGGAATGGCCCATATTGGTCTGCTCAAGGCCCTGGAGCATCGCGGGATCTATCCAAACCAGATATCGGGCGTAAGTGCCGGGGCACTTGTCGGCGGATTGTATGCTGATGGGGCCTCCATTGAGGAGATGCTCATTTTCTTCAAGGAAACCCCCTTGCTCAAATACAACTTCGTGACATTGAACAAACCTGGACTGTTCGATACGGACAAGTACTTACCCTTCTTTGAGGATTTTTTCACGGCCCATAGGTTCGAGGAGCTCGACAAACGGCTTGTGGTGGTAGCCACCAACCTGATGAAAGGTGAACCGGTATACTTCGAAAAGGGTGCGCTGTTCGGGCCCTTATTGGCCTCGGCGGCACTGCCCCCGGTGTTCAGCCCGGTGTCCATCGATGGGCAACTCTTCGCCGATGGAGGGATCATGAACAATTTTCCGGTGGAGCCCTTGGTCGGTGCCTGTGATATCATCATAGGATGTTATGCCTCCTCCATGAAGGAAGTGGGAAAGGGCCAAGTCAAGAGTGCCTTTCAAATTTCACAAAGGGCCAATCTTTTGATGTTGCATGCCAATTCCATGGACAAACTGTACATCCCCGATCTGTTGATCGTACCGGAAGAACTGGGAAACATCAAGGTCTTGGACAAAAAGGGAATCGACAAGGCATTTATCCTTGGCTATGATCATGCCAACTGGAAGCTAGATGAATGGCTACACTGAATAGGTCTCCATAGCAAAATAAAAAACTGAATGAAAAAACCTTAAAATATTTGGATATGGGAACATTTGCAATCGGAATCTCGTTGATTGTGGCAATTTATGCACTTTTTCTACACATCACCTACCATTATTTCTTGGGGAGCGGAAATTTCAAAAGACTATTCCTTAAAGATTTTTTCAAAAAGCTGAAAAAACTGAAAGAATTTCCAAAATCCACAGACCAAATGGGCAGATTGCAAAAACATTGAGGAGCAGTCACCGAAGGTCACAAGCTTGTAAAAGCTCGAAGCACCACTAAAAGGGTTCGTCGGAACTCGCCTAAGGACATGACCAACTAATTTTTATTTCCAAGAATGGTTTTTAGTGCCAAATTGTTCGGAGCTAAAGGCAAAGCCGCCTATCCAAAGAAAACGAATTGAACAAAACGAATCGAACCAAACGAATTGAACATGGTCAAAAAACTTGTGCCATCATACTATAACTTGGTCAAAAAGCAGGTTGTCGAACAGAACGATACCCATCACAAGGTATCATTTGTTGAAACGTATATCGAGCCATGAAACTTCAGAAATGGCCGATGTCTTGGAATCTTATCGCTGGAATGAATACACGTGGATCAAACCCTTCATCCAACCCATTTCAAAACCCCTCGGCACTAAGGAAAACTTTGTGGTGCAAGAGTGAGTCCTATCGATTTCTAAGTAAACACCATTTAACCGTTACAGTCCATAATTGCAAAAAAAGGTTATTGTTTACCCCCTTTCCAGAACCAAAGTGAGCTTAGCTGAAATGTGAAAGTGAACTACTCGGTTTATCCATATTGTGTCTCTTGCTTATTTTTTCGCCTATAATGCAATTGGGTCAATCCAGTGTCAAATGTTTTGATCTCGACAAACTCAAGTATTTGTTCTGGTCTTCCATCATCAAAAAGTCTCGTGCCACTACCTAACAAAACCGGAATAATTGAAATTACGAATTCATCGATCAAATCGTGCTTCAATAGCTCATTTATGATTTGGGCACCCCCGTCACAATAAATATTTTTTCCTTCCTTGGATTTTAGCCGCTTTACCAATTCCGCCATGCTTCCCGTATAAAAAATTGTTCTTCCCTCCTGTGGTCGTTTGGTCCTGGTGATGACATAAACGTCCCGTTGTCCATTATCATAATGACCAACACCAATTTCCTTAATTACATAATCGTAGGTTTTTCTACCAATGAGTATGGTATCCACTCTGTCCGTAAATTTCGTATAACCATAGTCCTCTCCTTCTTTTTCAACAATTTTTAGAAAACTAAGGTCATCATTAGGCTTTGCAATGTATCCATCTAAACTTGTTGCAATGAAAAGTGATATTTTTCGCATTCCCCTTAAATTTTAATATTTACACAAAAATACTTTTGGACAACCACCTGTACTTTGTAAAAACGCGACAAATTAGAGTTGTGACGGTGTAAGCCCTGTGTTTCTCTTGATTTCATTGGTAAGATGTGAATGGTCGTAATAACCACATTCAAAAGCAACCTCCAACAAACTACGTTTTTTCCCTGAACTTTTAATTAAACCCAAAGCATATTGAAATCGAACAATGTTTGCATATTCCTTTGGGGATAGACCGATGAACTTTTTAAAGTTACGTTCCAATTGTCTTACAGAAGTGAAATTTTGTTTTGACAGCTTGTCAATGGCAATTTGTCCGTTTGTTAAATGAATGTCACTGATAACGGATTGGAGTGGATTGCTTTTACATTTTATTCTCCTTAAGTAAAAATGGTCGAAATAATTGAAGGGGGCTTTAAGCATTTTATCAATATTGAATGATTTAGATTTTTCAAATTCCACGGTGTTATCGATCAATTCATTTTGTGAGGTGTAACTATAAAAATTTGCAAAAGTCCCTGGTTTAAAACACACTCCTATCAAGTGTGTATCATGATCAATGAAGCTGTCTTTGAAAGAAGTCATTGCACCGACCAAATATGTTTTACCAAACTCCAATGAAAGGCCACCATTATCTGTCAAACAACTATTACCTAAATTCATATATAAACCAGCGCATCCGTCAGGAAAAACCCGCTCCCAAAGTCCTTCCTGTTCATTTCCTTTCAATTCCCAATAAAAATGAATAAATGGCTCTAATTCTTTGTACGGCTTTATTTTTTTGTATTTCATTTATTGTTTTAGGATCTTTCTTTACAATGACTACCAAATAGGCTATAAGAATAATAATTATATTGATACAAGAAGAGTTCAACTATGCATTTGTCCTAAATTCCAAGGATTTCATTCCCGATTGTTTTTTTAACAATCGAGTAAAGTAGGATGGACTATCAAAACCCAGTTCATAGGCAGTTTCAGACACTTTATTTTCAGTTCCAATCAGTAAATTCTTAGCCTCTTTGACCAAAAAAATGTAGATGTGCTTCAAAGTGGAACCATAATCAGAATTGGATTGACATTTGACAAGTTAAACGTATTCGGAGTTGCCAAACAAAAGTCTCAGAGTCCAATTAATAACAAATACCCCTCATTCAATAAGTGATGCCCAACACCAATGTGGTCAAACCCCAAAAAAAGAATATCCACAGTTGAACTTGAAAGTTTTGCCGTCCTTTCCCATAAAAGATGGCATGGACATATGTGACGAAGACCATTGGGTCCAAAGAACCCGGATAATGAAACGAAAAGTATGTGGCAATTTAAACTTAGTATATTTGCCAAACAGAGTTTGGATCTTTATATATTTCAACCGCACACAATGAATAAGGACAAAAAAGTATGGTTAATTACAGGGGTGTCATCAGGATTGGGCAGACAATTGGCGAAGGAGGTTCTATCACAGGGACATATCGTGATCGGGACTTTTAGGAAGAAATCCCAAGTAGAGGCATTCAAAAATGAAATACCAGGAAATTCCTTCGGCATTCTCATGGATGTTTCATCTTCACAAATGATAACCGATGGTGTTAAAGCCATTTATAATAGGTTTGAGAAGATCGATGTTCTTGTCAACAATGCCGGTTATGGTATTATGGGGAGTATTGAGGAAGTTCCCGATAAGGAGGTGAGAAGACAATTTGATGTTAACGTTTTTGGTGTTTTGACCCTTATTAGGCAAATATTGCCCCATATGCGCAGACAACGCGCAGGGCACATCATAAATATTACATCGATCGCCGGACGTGTCGGCTCTGAAGGATTAGGCATTTACAACGGTTCCAAATTTGCTTTGGAAGGTATTGGGGAAGCTTTGGCCCTTGAATTAAAACCATTGGGGATTAAGGTCACCAATGTGGAGCCAGGTCCTTTCCGCACGGAATGGGCTGGAAGTTCGGCAGCTTACGACAATACAAAGATCAAGGACTACGAAAGTACCGTGGGTCAGCGTATAAAAAGCTTACAGGAATTAAGTGGAAATCAACCAGGGGACCCTAAAAAAGCTGCAAAGGCCATTTACAGATTGGCACAATTGGAAGAAGCTCCGGTACATTTGCCTTTAGGCAAAATTGCGTATGAGGTTTTTGAAAGGACAAACAATATTTTAATGGAGGAGTTGGCCCATTTTGAACAATTGGGTAAAGAATGTGACTTTGAATAGTTTAACATTTAAAAGACTTTAGAATATAAGGTGGGAATCGGTCAAATTTAATTTTTTGTGTAGAGCAGGAAAGGGCGATCAAATCATATTTCCGTATTTGTGTGTTCCCATAACGGCCAACAAAAACCTTTTCCTAAAGGTGGTCTAAAGTGATGGGTATCTGTTGGAAGGACCCGTACGGGACAGGCAATAAAGAATGGATATGGATATGGTTCGTTGGTACAGAACCGTTTCCCTTGGTAACCGCACCTCTTTTGAATACTAACCCGATAGTTGTTCCCGTTATCTTGTTATGAAGGATTTACACATGAACTTTCCCAGATTAAAGTATTTGGCCTTGTGGGTGTGGCTATTTTTTTTAGGTTGTTCGACTGACCAAGAAACGAAAAGTGATGTTGGCGGTACCCAAGACATCGTTGATGTCTCACAGAACCGAAAATCAGTGGGAGATTCGGCTGTAGACCTATTGGGGAACTCCCAATTTTTAGATTTACATCTTGAGATAGTCTATGTTGAAGGTCTGGAACCCAATTCGACCACTTTGGACAATTTCGAGATTTTTTTAAAGGAAAGGCTTAATAAGCCAGGAAGTATAACGATGGAGTTGACCGAGATTCCTTCCCCGGGACAAGAAGTCTATACGATTGCGGATATCCGGGAATTGGAGGACAATATCCGAACCGCCTATAACGAAACCAATGTCCTTAAGGTCTTTGGGCTGTTCATGGACGGTGAATACTCCGAGAATACTGAACAGGGGTCCGTTTTGGGTATTGCATACAGAAATACCTCTTTTGCATTATTCGCTGAAACCATTAGGGAGTTCAGTGGGCAGCCTCTGGGTCCAAGTACTACGGTCTTGGAAACCACGGTACTAAACCATGAGTTCGGGCATTTGTTGGGATTGGTCAACGCGGGTACCCCGTTGCAAAGTAGACATCAGGACTCCGAGCACGGTAGACATTGTACCACGGATGATTGTCTGATGTATTGGACTGCGGAAACCGGTGAGGGACTGGTAAATATGATCAGTGGTGGCAACATACCTGAACTGGATGCAGCCTGTTTGGCCGATCTGAAGGCCAATGGAGGGAAATAGGATATGGGCCAAGTACAAAAATACCCCTAATTGGGGCTTTTTCTATGATTGGCAATGTGTTCTTTTACAGGGAAGTAGTCCCGGACACGGTGACATTTTGCACTAAGCTGGAGGGCAGAGGTAACACTGATAGCCCTTAGGTTTAGCCCTGTAGCGGACTCTACTTGCAATTGGGAATTCAAATAAAACGTATTGCCTTATTGGGTATAGGAAACAAATATCGACTTGTATACCCCTTCTGCCAAAAAGTTCAAATTATAGGGGTTGTTGATGCGCCCTACCGCGGAACTGGAGGCGGCATTGGCAAACTGGAAATCGCTCTCGCCTTGACCCTGGGTTTCCACCTCGGTATTATAGGACCCTTTTTATAAGCGTACACCACAATTCTGTCAGAGGTATTCTGGGGGTCGGTTACCGTTCCTGATATCTCACCCGTTGTTTCCCGATTAATGATCCATATTCCGGCAACGAGTTCCGAAAGTGTAATGAAATCAAAATCCGATTTTAAAGTTCCCTGCTCCTCCTTTATGGTCCTGGATGGACGGCTCTCCTCACCGCTCAACAGGTTCTACACCACGGCCGAGAGCCGGAAATGATTCAATCTCCTATCCTTCATCGTTCTAGTTTTAAAAAAGTTCAAAACCAAAAAGTCTAAATGAGTTTATCGTTAAAATTTTTATAATTGCCACTTTTTTCTTTTATTTTTTTTTCATCTCTACTAATTTAACCTTTAAAACCCCAAATATCTTTTTAATAAAGCATTGTATAATTAGCATATTAATCAATTGTATTTTTTAATAATAATTATTTCTGTTTTGTTATGTCAACAAATTACTTTTCACTCCATTGTGCGTTTCGGCACATTTTAGTATCAACCATCAATTTTCTTTTTATTTTTTTAGGAATTTCCAATTTGGCCATTGGCCAAGGACCATCAGAAAAAAGGGAGAACGAATCCGCCTTTTTCTCTGATTTGATCAATCTTGAATCTACGGCGGACCAAGTATTTCGATATACGACGACCTTGGAGAACAATTCTTCGAACCCTCAGGTCTATGAGTTGATTACGGAACTTCCCAAAGGATGGTACGCCGCCTTTAAAACCCGAGGCAAACAATTCACATCAATTAAAGTAGATGGTGGCAGTAAGGAAACGATAACTTTAGAGCTTCATCCATCCCATGAAGCTCAACCGTCAAAATATAGTATTCCGGTAACTGCCAGATCTGACAATGAGTCGATTCGATTGGATTTAGAAGCGGTAATTAGCGGTACACATAAGCTGGAAATAAGCACCCCTACAGGACGATTAAATGGAAAGATAATCGAAGGGCAACGCAAGGAAATCCAATTGGTGGTCAAAAATACCGCCTCCTTGGATTTAGAGGACGTTATCCTAACCAGTAAAGCCCCCCCTAAATGGAGTGTTGTTTTCGAACCATCAAAAATAGACAATTTGTCCCCAGGGGAAACAGAAAATGTAATTGCTATCCTGACTGTTCCTGACAAGACCATTGCCGGGGATTACATGACCACCTTTACGGCTAAAAATGCCAATACCAGTGATCAGGCCGTTTTCAGAATGTCAGTGGTCACTTCGTTGACGTCCGGTTTGCTTGGAGGGACTGTCATATTGATCACCATTGCCATTGTGTATTTCCTAATCCGCAAGTACGGTAGAAGATAGGAAGCCATGAAAACATCCATTATTGAACTAAAAGGGTTGACCAAGACCTATGGCTTGACACATGTGGTCGACAATCTTGATCTCAACATAGAAAAAGGTGAAATCTTTGGACTTCTTGGCCCCAATGGTGCTGGTAAGACAACCACAATCCTAATGATGTTGGGCTTGGTCGAACCAACGTCCGGCACCCCCCTTATTAGCGGCCACAATGCCACGACCAATCCGATTTCCATAAAAAGCAAGGTCGGTTATATGCCTGACAATATTGGGTTCTATGATCAAATGACGGGGCTTGAAAATTTAATGTACATAGGACAACTCAACGGACTTTCCAGATTCGAGGTTGAAAAAATGGCGATTGAAGTTATGGATACCGTTGGATTGAGCCATGCCATCAACATGAAGACAGCGACATTCTCCAGAGGAATGAAACAACGCTTAGGTTTGGCCGAAGTGCTTATTAAGCAACCTGAAATTATCATTCTGGATGAGCCTACGCTTGGAATAGACCCGACCGGTGTCAAAGCGTTCTTGGAACTCATCAAGCAATTGAGTCATAAAAAGGGCCTTACGGTATTGCTTTCCTCACACCATTTGAACCAGGTCCAACAGGTTTGTGACAGGGTGGGTATATTCGTTAAAGGAAAATTATTGGCGGAGGGCAATATTTCGGAATTATCCAAAAAGCTGTTTCCAGAGGCCTCCTATCAAATCTACCTAACTTTAAAAGAACCTATTCAAATACCTTGGAAGGATCAACTCGACCTAATGCAATTGCACCATATAGAAAAGGTCACCATTAAAGAGAACCAGATTCATATTGCTTGTAACAAGGATCTGACCCCAGACATTGTACGTTTCATGGCAACCAAAAACTACGATATCATTGGAGTTCATCAAAAAGAGTATGGTCTTGTGGAAATTTATCAAAAGTATTTTGAAAACCCTACCTAAAAAGTTTATTCGAACATTATGATAACTTCTTGTACTGATTTCAATTCAAGAGTAAAGAGAAATGGAAATTCCCCTTTATGGGTGATGGTCAGAAAAGAGATTTCCGACCAGATCCGAAGCTGGCAATTCTTGGTTTTACTCATACTTATATCCTTTACGTTCTTTGGATCTATGTATATAGCTGTGAACAATTTAAATATTACGGTATCCAGTTCAGAGGATCCCAGTGATCTTTTGTTGTATTTGAAGCTATTAACGACCTCTGATGGTAGTTTACCATCTTTTCATGTGTTCATCAGTTTTTTGGGCCCATTATTGGGTATAAGCCTTGGGTTCAATGCCGTCAATGCCGAACAACAGAACGGGACATTGATCCGGATAATGGCCCAACCTATATACAGGGACAATCTGTTACTTTCAAAATTTATCAGTGTGACTTTTTTGGTAAGTATCCTATTTCTTTCGCTAACCCTGCTCATGGTAGGGGGAGGTTTGCTCATCACAGGAGTTCCCATCGAATTTGAGGAATTATTCCGTATATTACTTTACATCCTTATCTGCATTTTCTATGTCGGTTTCTGGTTCAGTCTTTCCATGATATTTTCAATCCGGTTCAAACAAGCTGCCACGGCTGCCATTGCATCGATAGGAGTGTGGCTTTTCTTTACCATTTTCTACCACATTATCCTCAACGTGATTGCTTCTGTTCTGGTCCCCAGATCCAGTCCCTTTCCGGCAAATCGGATTCCTTGGATGGCAGATTTATTACGCATGGCACCCAGTCAGTTATATACGGATGCCTCAACTACTTTATTAATGCCCAAGATTCGCAGTCTTGGACCGATGAGTATAGAACAAATGTCGGGTGCAATACCTAATCCGCTACCTATCTGGGACAGCCTTATGATTGTATGGCCACAAATGAGTGGGTTGGTTTCTGTCACCATTGTTTGTTTTGCACTAGCTTATTATTTTTTTATGCGCAAAGAAATCAAAGGTTAATATAATTGTCTATAGCATGTAAATCTTCAACTAGAAGTGGACTATTTTGATAACATTTAAAGCGACACTTTTAATATGGAAAAGAAAGTATGATAAGGATGGGACCGAAGGTCATTTAAGGAAAAAGCGGAAATCTGACACCTACCCCAACAGAATTCATCAAAAGAAGGTCGAATTGATTTTACGCTTAGAAAGGAAATACAAACTTGGCACATGGCTTATCAAATGGCACTTGGAAAGATATTATGATGTCAATATTTACGAATCAAGTTTTTAAAGGCCCCTTAAAAGAAATGACAAAAAAAGTATTGTTAAATTTATAGTAAACTAGGTCTTTAATGGTTCTAGGAACAGTTTTTGATATTTATTTTTCAGAAATAAAGCTTAAGTTACTATGATTAGATATGTACTTTTCCTATTTGGTTTATTTGTCGTTTCGTGTTCTTCGGATAACAATGTGGAGCAAGTTTTTGATATCAACAAATTTCCTCAAGAATGGGTTTTAGTGACATCGGAAATTACAAATAGCATGCCCAAAAGCGACACCTTGAATGAGCAAGAAAGTATAGTGTTGTTGTCTTCTGGAAGATTCACCAAGACTAAAGAAACTGAAAGCGGATATATTTCAAGTGAAGGTGACTTCGAATTCGTTCAATCAGATGATCAAATAACTATACAATTGAATCACGATGCTCAAAATGAATTAATAATTAATTGTTCAGATTCATTAATTGAACTATTTGCACTAGTATCCGATTCTTCATTATCTGGGGGAGCTGTTCCCTGTGACGGACCTTCAGTTTTTTATCAACGAATTAAATAGTTATTTTTCCTACATATCTTAAACTAAAGTTGGATGTAGACTCCTCATAAAACCGAACTATTTAAAAGAAGAATAATTAGACCCCCAAATCTTACATTATAATAGTTTTGTAGAAAACCTGTCCTAAAGATCGGGGTATCTACAGGATTAACTTGCCTTTAATAACAAGGTGTACAGCATTAGATTTGCAATCCCGATAGGGAATATTATAAAAATGTGGTTGATTTAGTCTCTTGTGATTTTAAGTCCACTTCCAAAGGACTTCAATATCTTTTTGCTTTCCAAAGCGTTTTAAAGGTACTCTTAGCCCAGTAAAAGAATTGATAATAGCAATACTGTGCCAACAACCAATATAACACCAGCTATTTCTCTAAAACTTAAAAAACCCAACGCCAAGCTTCCGTTAATTTTTTTGATTGTTGAATCTAACAAAGTCGCAAAATCCATAAAAGACAAAGCTGCTTTATGGGGATTTTCAACTACCCAATTTTTTATTCTTTTCGTTTTCATATAATTTAAGCATCCAAAAAAAATAATATTGTTGTTTACAATCAAAATAGCACCCAGGTATGTTTGTTCAATGTTAATTCATGTATCCGTAACCCAGATTTAATGATGGTTTTTTATCACTATCAATGCAAGTGCAAGGGCAGCCCATGTGGACGCCTCCCTCCTACAAGGCCACAACATTGAGTCCGACATATTCCAGTCATGGGGTAGATGGCATATCCCTTGATGAGTTGAAATACCATTATAAATAGACATTGGAATCGGACGGCTTCCTAATCATTGAGGATAACCAATGTGTGGGCCAACAAGAGGAAACTTTCATTTTCTATGACCGTCACGTTGGGTAATACTTCTATGCTCTTCAAGTAATCTTTGAAACAAAAGGATCAATTGGGTTTTGATCCTTTCAAAGTTTAAAGAACGCTCTATGAAATACAAGAAACCCAAGTCCATCCAACACTTCTGAAAGGGATGTATCCATCAAACTAAAGCGTTAAAAATGCCAGGACGGACAAACAAACCGAAATGAGAAAAGTGGTTGAACTGATGATGCCATATAACAAATTATGGGCCAATTTCCCTATAAGTTTCATGGAAGGGTCATAATAATTGTATTGATGTTTATCAATCATGAGGTATCTATAAAACCCTCTAAGGGACCCTACTATGAAGTGAATCTGAATGAACTTTACAATCATGGTCTCCATGTCCATATCCGAAGATTATTTATCTGTTTTGATGACATCACCCACACCTATAAAGGGAATGGCACCTGCACCTGTTACCCGGGGCAAGATCCCGTTCCATTTTTCCATGGCCTTTAGGTTTGCCTCTATCTTCCTGAGTTCGATCAGGTCGGGTGAAATATTCATTTTTTTTAGCCGTAATGCCTCTGCTTCGGCAGTTGCTGCAGCAATGGTCTGTTCGGCCTCGACCTTTATCCTGTCCAAGTCCCTTTTGGCCTTCAATGCATTTTGTTCAGCAGTTTGTTTTGCCTCTATGGCATCGGTAAAGGTCTGGGAAAAACTGAATGAGATGATCGAAAAGGCATCAACCGATATGTTCGATGCGAGCAATCTTGAAGTAAGGGCTTCTTGCATTTCCGAGCTTACCGCAAGTCTTTTGGTAATCAATTCCTCTGCGGTATACTTGGCCGACACTGCTTTCATAACCTCTTGAATGGCAGGGTCGATGATACGTTCCTTAAATTCCACACCGATGGTCTGATACACCAAATTGGTCTTATCGGGTATGATATGATAGTTAAGTGCAACGGACAAATCCACATCCTGAAGATCAGAGGATGAGGAAGCGGCATTGTCCAGAATTTTGGATCTTTATATCCATGGGGATCACGGTCTGTACTATGGGTATTTTGAAGTGGATCCCTTCATCCAATACCACGTCCTGTACCGCTCCAAAATTCTGGACAATACCTCTTTCACCTGCACCGATCTGCACCCATGGTTTAAATAGGAAAAGGAACACCACTAACGCAACACTGATGATCAAACCTCTCCATTGCCTTTTTTTCAGTACATTTTTTATCTCCCTCAAAGGGTCATTATCCATAATAATTGTGTTTAATTGCAAAGATGGGATTTAGCATCCCCAATATGTTATACCTGATCGGTCAGGTCTTACATAAATCATACTATGTCAAGCCTTGGCACATGGCCCTTTCCCATATTCCGGTAACCAAAAAACCAGAGTTGTGAAAGAAAAGGTGAATCCGATAGAAAAGGGATTATGGGAATTTGGCCTTTGGCGAAAGACCATTCCTGGAACAAAAAGTGTTTTAAGCCCCTCCGAAGCGTTTCGGGAGCGTTTTATCATTATCTGGCATTATGGCCTTTACAGCACTTTGCCGGTAAGGGGACAATTTCAAAATCTTAGGCCATTAAATAGCCCACGTCACCCATTTTATCTGTCTTAGCGCCATGTTAAACCCATCCCTATTATGTAAAGCTTAGACTATCTTTACATGCTATATCCAAGTGTTTATAAGGGAGCGTTTTGCCCCCATCACTAATAGTTAAATAGAGAAGAGTTATGAAGCCGAAAAAGAAAGTGCCCCAGGATAACAATCCGAGCATTGACAGACCAATAAGTCGTCATGAGAGCTGGAAAAACCATCGAAGGCACACCGCTCCGTTGCTAATGCGTTTTTCTTAATACCATAAATAATAAAGAGGGTTTTCACCCTCTTTTTTTTGTTGAATGTATTCTTGTCCAAGATATCCATTTCCCCAGTGTATCTCGGCATTTTTTAGGTTATGGTACCATACATGGCATATTCCCTTTCTTTTCCAATGGCCCACATGACATTGCCATAATCAAAATGCCAATATTCTTTCAGATCACACACAAAATCTTCATCTTCAAATAATCCGATCAACAGGGCCCTGTTTTTCTTTGCTTCTAGACCGATGCCCGGGTGGTAGGGGTAACATTGCTTTGAGAGTTTGATTTCCAGTCCAGTATTGGTTCCAAAATCCATGACGCAATCTTGAACGGCATCATAGATCAATGCATCTATTGCACCGCCTGTGGTATGCATTGACTTTTGGGGCGGAGCAATAAAATGGCTGACCATCTCTTCAATCTCTTTCGAAGGCTTTTCAGGATACATCCTTTGCATCCGTTGAAAGGATATGAATTTGGTTTCCCAAAGTAGCTGTTGGTGCTCAAAGGACCTCCATGCGGAGCGGATGATCAGAATCTTGTTCTGTGCGCCCAACTTTCGACTTATACGAGCTATTTTTTCGATCATATCCTCCCGGACCAGATATTGATAATCATCCATGAACGAAGGTTCAAAAATCAAATCAAGACCTGTCTCTTTTAAGCTTTTAAGGGCGGTGTGATTTTCCCGGATCGGAATGGTCGGGACCAAGATCTTGTTTCGGGCATCTTTGGCTTCCACTGCTTCACAATACTTCTTGGCATTTTTGATAGTTGACATGGTTTTTTGTTATATGTATAGAATTCAGCCCTCTCAAGAGGGCATTGTAGTCAAGGTCGAATGTCACGGTATCCCCCACCGTTAAATTTGCCTTATTGTTATCCACCACAATATGATCGCTACTTGCCCCTAAAATGGTCACCTCTTGTTTTGGTACAATTCCGGAAACCAAAACATCCTGTTGGCCAATGCCCAAAATGGCCCTGCTCATTAATCCAATATCTTTAAAACAGGGGATTTCACCGTTCATGTTTTGATAGGCTTTACCATAAGGCATGGAAGGCTTTTGTTTTGCCTCTATAACCTCGGCCACAAGGGTAAATATATCGGTGAAAAGCCCAGGGATGGGTTCCCTGCAAAGTGCTTCCCTACCAAGAAAAATAGATTCTCCCAAACGCAAACTGTTAATTCTGCCCAGTTTTTTTGACGATTTGAACCAATGATAATTTGCGGAGTTCCCCCCTGACACAATGTTCAAGCAAATACTGAACTTGTTTTCTAAATGTACTGCTATGGAGGATAGCTCGGTCATCTTATCAAGGTCGGGAGCTATTCCATTGAAACACGCAAGGTTTGTACCGATCCCAATCAAAACGATGCCTTTCAAGCCGATTACTTCCCGTACCATATTCTCCATTTCCGAAGGCATGATCCCCTCACGCAGATCTCCAAGTTCCACCATTAGGATCACTTTATGGATACTATGATTTTTCAAGGCATGCTTTGAAAGTTCCTTGAGCACTATGAGTTCCGAATTCAGGCTGATATGGACATGGGTGGCCACTTTCTCCACTTGGCTGAGTGCGGGTGACCTTAGTAACATGTACTGTGCCCTTATACCGGCTTTACGCATTCTCAATATGTTTTCCAATCTGGAGTCCGCAAGGATTTTGATGCCATTGTCCACCAAGATCCTAGCAATGGCCGGATTTCCGCCAATGACCTTGGTAACACCTATTATTTTGATGCCTTTGGAGCCATATAGTGTTGTCAATTTTTGGACGTTATGTGCAATTTTCGCGGAATCGATATCTATTCTCGGAAGATTCAAACGGAAACCGATTCCCTTACAAGCTCTGGAAATGTCCTGAGCAATGCTTTTACCAATTTATCGCACCCATACTTCAAAACATCTGTGACGGGCAGATTAAATTCGGATTCATATCTCTTAATGAATTGGCTTATTTCGGCATTGTCCATCTTTTCATGATTAATGGTAATAGCTATGATTCTGGCCTTGGAGAATGTCTCAATCATTTCAATCTCACCTACCAGCCCCAACATTGGAATTTTCGGATAATCACAATAGCTTTTTCGCTTGGGAGGGTGTTGTAAAATAATGACATCGGGCATTGCTCCTCGCAGGATGGCGCTTGAAGAGGTAAATGCGGGATGGCTCAACGCTCCTTGACCTTCCACTACAATGATATCAGGTTCCTCTTTCTCACAGGCATTCAGAATGGCATGCTCAACCTCTCCCGTGGCAAACCCAGAGGTCAGTACGTCCACTGCCACCCCATATTCGGAACCTTGGAGGAGGCCCGTTTGACCGGTGGTGACAAAAACGGCATTTAAGCCTTCATTCCGAAGTGCTTCCACTAAAAACAAGGCAGTGGTCCTTTTGCCGACCGCACAATCAGTTCCCATGACCGCTACGATCGGAACCTTTATGTATTGGATACGTCCTGTAAAATTGTGGAGGTTTTCACGTGCAGGTGGTTTTCGCACATCTTGGATGGATACCCCATATTCATGGGCCACCCGAACAAATTGTGGGTCATCGTTAAAAAATTCGGGAAGACCATTGACGATGTCCATCCCATTTTTCATGGCCGTAAAAATAACCTCTCTTTGTTCATTGCTCAAAAATGAGGTAAGTGGTGCGATACCATAGATAAAATATTTTGGAATACTGCCCAGCTTTTCCAGGGCACTCCCAATGTTCTTAAAAATTGGAATTGCCCTTTTCACGCCATCAAGATACTCTCCTGCATCTTGTCCGGCTTTGGTACTGTCCACTACCCCAACAATGGCATATCTTTCCGATTGCCTAATGAGTCCATTGGCCACTTTGCCGTCTAAACTCCCAAATTCGTTTTCACAATAAACCAAGGCACTTTGTTTCATACTATTTGTTGTTGACATTTAACAATCGACAGATTGCCTAAATAGGGTCTAAGCTCGCTGTCGAAATAAACCAGTTCATTTGCGGTAGGGTCGTTGTGGATGGCACAGTAGTAGACCTTGCGGACATACAATCGCACAACAAGTGTGACACAGGGCCTTACCTTTGCGTAAACAAGGTCTCCTTTTTTATATCTATTTGTTATGTGATTCTTTTTCATTGGATATGCTTTTGTGCAGAAGAAATGTATGGGGTCATTCATTTTTCATAGTGGTACACAACATCTTAAACTTATGGTTTGCTTCAAAGGAGCAGGATGTGGATGCAGGTATAATTATGGAATCCCCTCTCCGCATAAAAGTGGAATTGCCGTTTATGACGACCTCGGCCTTTCCTTCAATGATATGGATGAATCGAATAAAAGGGGATTCATTATGGGACAAAACCTTGCCATAATCAAATGCGAATGCCTGTATGATACAGTTGTTCTGGACACATATGTTTTTTACCACGATGGCATTGGAATTGAACTCCAGTATATCTGCTAGGTTAAACGTCTTGGATTCCTCAAATTCACCCCTGTCCATAATCAATGGTATTAAGATCAATGTCCCTTTTTCTCTATTCCGACCAATCTTTGGCATTCCGTTTGGCCCTTTTTGCCGCCTTTTTTTCTTTAGGGGTTTTTGAAGGTGGGGTTTTTCCCGATTTTTTCTTTCCCTCTCTTTCTTTTGACATAGTGTATTTATTTAAGTTATGATTGCTTCATGGCAATGTGCTTGCCAGTACGAGCATTGTTATGAACAGAATAAAATAGATGACACATTTTCGCATCAGGGTATTGATTTAACATTATTGGGGCCCGTTCTGTGTTTGTGGTTTCAAAACCATGTTCATAGAGGCCGTGGGCCATTTTGGAGTTTGGCACTTTAGGTTTAAAAAGGGCAGTGTTTTTTAGTTCCTGCCCTTTTTTGAGCCCCTGAAAAAAAAATCAGAAGCATTTACTCACTTACTAAATCAGTAGAATTTTTGAAACAGAAGGCTGTACAAATTATATAGGCCCCTTTAATCTTTTCTGGTCTTAAATGAACCAATGTGAATTTTTGTCGGTTTTTAATTCTTCAGTTATTCGGCCGCTTCTTCCATTATAAAACATGGGTCTACAGAAGCTCCTGAATTTTTCAAGGACAAGGTGGATAAAGTTTTTTCTTTTCATAGTATATCATATTAGCTGTTCGCTTTTTAGTCAAAACCGAACAACACAAAGATGGCACATAGAATTGGGGAGTCCACAACATAAATCTTTATTAATCTTACATATATCATAGGTCTATCGCATATTGATCATAAATTCTTCATCAAAACGACCCTAGTTCCCAATGAGACACTATATCATCTGATCATATTCCTTCCCGGTAATCTTTGCTTCTCAAAAACCCTGAGCTGTACCTTGAGAAATTTATAATACTCCTCAAATTCGATTTTGGACATCCCTTTGTTTTCATAGTCCAAAAAGAGTGGTGTTTCCGATAAATTGTCGTATATTACAGGGAACTCCATTTGAAAGGAAAGCGTCAAATCAAAAATCCCTTTCATCAGTTGATTTCCTTTTCTTTTATTTTGCATAGCCTTACTTTTCTTGCTCGATGGAAGGTAAGTTTAAATCCGCTTCTGTTATTTATATGATTTCCAGCAAAAGTTATATAAATCACATAGTTACAATCCCAGCTCTTGGCTTTTCCTTGAACAACAAACACAAAAAAAATGTTGCTATTCATAAAATACATGGTGAGCCTGCGCTGCAAAATGGTGGTAAAGGAGGAGCTCAAAAAGCTTGGCCTTCATTATGTCAATGTGGATCTTGGAACCATAGAGATCTTGGAGGACATCACTGATCTTCAAAGGGAGCAGCTACGTGAAAGCCTCATGAAATACGGTCTTGAACTTCTTGATGACCATAGGAAGATCATCATTGAAAAAATCAAGTCGGTGATCATCGAAATGATCCATTATTCGGATGAACTACCCAAAGTGAACTATTCTGACTACATCAGCGAAAAATTGGGATATGATTATACCTATTTGGCAAACACGTTTTCAGAAGTAAAGGGAATCACCATTCAGCAATTCATAATCATGAACAAAATAGAAAGGATAAAGGAACTTTTGCTCTACGATGAGTTGAACCTGACCGAGATATCCTATTTACTGCATTACAGCAGTGTCTCACATTTATCGAACCAGTTTAAAAAAATTACGGGACTGACCCCTTCCTATTATAAAAAACTGAAAAAGAAGCGCTTTAAAAACCTGGAAGATCTGTGATTGTCTTGGAAAAGGAAGATTGCCCAGGCTAAATTCCCGGGATGCAACAAATGTCATTCCGACACCTATTAACTATACCATAAATGTGGGAAAACTGCAACTATTCCTCTTCCACATGTAATACATTATCCTTAAAAATCCCGCACCTTTATCCGGACGACGGGGAATGCCTAAAACCCCTATTACCTCCCCGTAAAATTTTAGCTATGGAAAATAATATAGAGGTAGAAAAATCAAAAGTCTTTATCATTGTCGAGATCATTGAATACATTCCCAATGCTGTGGTCATCAAGACCATCATAAAAAAAACCACTGGGAATGTCACTGCGGTCTCTTTTGATTCAGGTGAAAACCTAACAGAAAAAACATTGCCATTCGATACGTTCATCCAAATCATCGAGGGCAGGGCCGAAATCTTGATCGACGGCAATTCACAAACCTTGGAGACGGGACAGGCCATTATCATTCCTGCCCATTCAAAAAATGTCATAAAGGCCAATGAACGGTTCAAAATGATCTCCACTATCATTAAAAGTGGTTATGAGTAGCCCCATCTTAAATAAAGTCATCAATGAACAACATTAAAATAGTCTGATATGTATATGTATCCCTTGATTGGCCTTCCCATATTGATCTTTTTATTGATAGGGATTAAAATTGTCCGCCCCACGCAGAGAGGCCTAATAGAAAGATTGGGGAAATACTCAGGTTTTGCCGGTCCCGGGTTCCATTGGATCATCCCGATCGTTGACCGTATGTTCATTGTCAACGTTACGGAGCAAATGGTGGATGCGGAGCCCCAAGAGATCATCACCAATGACAACCTGAATGCCAGCGTGGATGCCCAGGTATATTTTAGGGTAAAGGATAACGAGGAAAGTGTTAAGGGATCTATCTACAATGTAAACGATTATAGGTATCAAATCGTAAACCTTGCCCGTACAACCCTTAGGAACATTATCGGAACCTTGACCTTAAAATCCGCCAATAGTGAGCGGGGAAAGATCAATGCGGACCTATATAAAACACTCCACACGGAAACCATGGGTTGGGGCATTGAGATCGTGAGAACGGAGTTAAAAGAAATCGATCCTCCAAAGGATGTACAGGAAACCATGAACAAAGTGGTAAAGGCGGAGAATGAAAAAATTGCGGCCGTAGATTCTGCCACAGCTGCGGAAACTGTGGCAGACGGTATAAAAAGAGCCAAAATAAAAGAAGCCGAAGGATATAAACGGGCCAAGATACTCCATGCCGAAGGCGAGGCCGAAGCGATAAAGCTCGTAAACGAGGCTGCCGATAAGTTTTTTATCGGCAACGCACAGATCCTTAGAAAGCTGCAAGCTGTGGAAACTTCCTTACAGACGAACACCAAAATAGTGGTGCCCACTGGCACTGAACTGGTAAACATAATCGGGGAAATGGCCGGCGCAGTTCTTCCTATGACCAAAAAATCCAAAATGGAATAAAGCAAAAGTGCAATATAAACCTTCAAAACCATGGAGAAAAAGAACGTTTTGGTAATTGTTGCGCACCCAGATGATGAAACCTTGTGGTGTGGGGGCACCGTGCTTATGCATCCAGAGCATACATGGTTCATTGCCTGCCTTTGCCGAAAAAATGACCGTGATCGCGCCCCAAAATTTAAAAAAGCCTTGGCGGCTTACAACGCCAAGGGTCGTATGGGCAATCTAAACGATGGCGTGGAGCAAAAACCATTGAACAAAAATGTGGTAAAGAAAGCTATCTTGAATCTACTGCCCGAACAGAAATTTGACCTTGTCCTAACGCACAGTCCTACAGGTGAATATACACGACATTTACGTCATGAAGAAATAGGCAGGGCGGTAATCGAGCTGTGGAACGAACAAAAAATTTCCACGAATCAGCTATGGACCTTTGCCTTTGAAGACGGATACAAAAAATACTATCCCCAGGCAATAAAGGGGGCAAGTATCCATCATATGCTTTCAAAAAACATTTGGCAGGAAAAATACCGGATAATCACTGAAATATATGGGTTTGACAAGACAGGATTTGAAGCAAAGACAACACCCAAGGAAGAGGCCTTCTGGAAGTTCGAAAACCGGATAGATGCCCAAAAATGGCTGGAGCACGAAGGAATTTAACAGCAACCCCCTAAAGATTTAGGAAATGAAAGTCCTGGTCCTTTACGATTATCCACCTTCCCCCGGCGGTCTTGCAACGCAGGGCGACCTGCTTTATCGTGGGCTTTTGGAACTTGGCGTGGACACATATGCGGTCCACTTTGAATCGGCACAGGAAAAAGAGTGGTATTATAGATGGTTTGAACCCGATGTGGTAGTGGGCATTGGTTATTGGGGCCATACCCCTCACTTGGTACTGCACCCCCAGCGCTATGGCATCGAGCCCATACCTTGGTTGGTTGCCGATGGCTATATTGCCAACTACCAAGAGGTCCTGAACGATCTGCCCCTGATTCTGGTGACTTCAAACTGGGTCAAGGAAATGTATGTAAGGGATGGCATCAAAGCATCAACTATCGAGGTGCTGCCTGTAGGTTGTGATACCATGTCTTTTGTCCCCTTTGACAAAAACGATCCTAAAATTGTGGCGGTACGTGAATCATTGGGCATTCCCCCCGACCAGTTAATGATCTTGACCGTTGGCGGTGATGCCGCTTCAAAAGGTGCCCAGGAGGTCATGCAGGCCTTGGCGATCATTGACGCCAAGGCCCCTGACTGGAAATACGTCTGCAAAGTATGGCCACAACCGAGGACCAAGGCCCAGAACCTCCTAGATCTGGAAATGGCCACCCATTTAGGCATTGAAAAGAATGTCACCTACGCGACCAATACCGTTTCCAGAAATTTCATGCCGTATCTTATTGGCGCATGTGATATTTATGCGGCCCCCTCACGTCTTGAAGGGTTCGGTATGCCCCAGGTGGAGGCGGGAGCTTGCGGAAAACCTGTCATAGGGATCAAGGCCATGGGAATGTTGGACACACTTTTACATGAAAAAACGGCCTTTCTCGCCGAGGTGGCACAAAAAATCGTCGTTAAGGAAGTGCTTTTGGGAAAAGAATCTGGTTTTGAAAACAAACACAAAATCGTGTTCGATATTCCCAGAACGGTCGATTACCGGGCCAATGTGCAGGAAATTGCCAAGTATATGCTCCTGCTCATGGGCAATGAACAACTACGGATAGCCATGGGCCGTGCCGCAAGGGAACATGTGGTGGAACATTTTGATTACAGGGTCGTGGCCAAAAAATTCATCCAAATTATACAGGATAAACTAGGTATAGATTAAATGACCTCGGAAAACAAACAATTCATAAAATCCGCGGAAAGGGCCGCTCTGGAAGTGCTCCTGCACAATTCAAAGGGGCCGTTCCTTGATCTGCCGCGAACAGCCGGTTGGGGATATCCCGAACCCTATACCCGTGACCTTTTGATCTCCGTCTTAGGGATTGCTGTAACAAAAAATGCCGTACTGTTGCAAACTGTCCGCCATGTTTTGCTGATGTTGGCCAAAAACCAATCCAAGCGAGGCCATATTCCCTCTCTGGTCCATGATAGGGAAGATCGGGGTGCCAGCGATACCACCCCCTTGTTTCTAATTGCTGTCGGAATCTTCAGGAAAGTGGCCAAGGAACCTTTTTTTTTAGAAGATTCCATAAAAGATGCGCTTTTATGGATGGAATACCAAAGTCCATCGGACCAATACATGGTCTCACAAATGCCCACCAGCGACTGGCGTGACGAACAATGGGTATTGGGACATGGACTGTTTGTAAACACTTTGGTCCACACCTATTTAAAATTGTTCGGTAATACAAAAAGAGCCGAAAAATTAAGGCTTGAAATGGAACGACCAATCTTTTGTCCGGATAAAATAAGCAACAAAGAACCTGAAGGGCTGACCATTGACGGTCAACCCTATTACGCCTTATGGTCCTATAAGGTATACAGTAGCGAGCGTTTCGACCTATTGGGCAACAGTATGGCCATTTTATCAGGTATTGCCTCACCATCAAGGGCAAAGGCCATAATCGATTGGGTTGAAACATCGTGTTCCACAATGAGAAAAACAAAGGAGCTGTCCAATGACCTCTCCCCTAATTTTTTCCCTTTTATCCAACCAGGCGATTCGGATTGGGTCCCTAGGTACGCTGATTTCAACCAACCTGGAAATTACCACAATGGCGGTATATGGCCTTTTATAACCGGGTTTTACATTGCGGCCCTTGTGGCCAACAAAGACTATGGTTTGGCGGAGACAAAACTTCTGGCATTGACCCGGCTTATCAAAAAAGCCAGGAACAAGGAACTTGAATTCGGTTTCAATGAGTGGTACAAGGCCCAGGACGGAAAACCCATGGGGCAGGACTGGCAGACTTGGAGCGCATCAAACTACCTATATGCAGCGCAATGTGTGGCAGAAAAAAGGACGCCATTTTTCGACGTCCTCAGGTAATGGTCCTAAAAAAGAATCTTATAAAAGGCTTAACGTCCATTAAGGGCAAAACCATACTCTTTATTTCCTTAAAAAAGATGAGCCGTCTTTTCACACGACATCGTTTACCTTAAAATATTCTCCATATCAATTAATTGATCAAAGCATAATAGTAATTGACCTCCAATTCATTTTTTACTTGACTGATGCCAGGAGTATTCCATGCAATACGGCCAGCCTCTTCTTTTTGATACCAAGAATGTACATCTCCGGTAAGTGTTACCGTTGTTCCAGAAACCATGACATGGATATCGTGATCATCAATGGACCAATTTCTTCCAATGGCATCCTCGACATCCCGTTGTTCGATGGCGTCATGCGACTCCGGAATGATTCTAATATTATTACTTATTCCTTTAATTCCGGTCAGATAGCGTATGGCATCCATTGCAGCTTCTTTTTGATAATTCCATGAAAGCTCACCTTCTAGGGTAACCCATCCATCCTCTACTTTTATGGTCACCTTGTCATCGGGTACGGAACCATTCAATTTTAATGCTCTCAAAACTTTTTTTGCAATTTGCTCGTTACTTTTCTTAAATGAGTCATTAAACTTTACCTCAATGTTTTCCACAAGGGCATTGACCCCAATCACGCTTTTTGCCACATTTTCAGCCTCCATTTTTTTTGTGTAGCTATCCACCACACCTGTCAAGGAAACCATACCATCCTTGGCCGTGACACCAATCTCAGTTGCATGTAATAGAGGTTCCCATTTAATGGCATTTTCGACATCCTTCTGTAATATTTTGTTACTTTTCATAATAAGCTATTTTAAAGGTGTGAATTATTTTTCACAACCTTATAAAGGTCTTATATATAATCAGCACTACCATTGTACACTTGTGAAAAGCAATTACAAAAATCACACATTGACTTACCTGTGGAATCCTATATTCCCGTATTAATGTCAAAAACGCAATTCAAATAATTGGGCACTGCTCAATCCCAATATCCATTAATCACGGAAGGAATCTGTGATTTATGCAACTCAATTCCTTTTTTATTCAACTTTTTTTTGTTGATTTTCAATATCTTATGATTGTTTCCCGATATAGATTCGGAAAACCGGATTTCACTAAACCAAAGAAAATGTCAAAAGGAAATAAGACCCCTGCAAAATCCAACAAACCCAAGCTCGCACTGAGCCTAAAGCAAAAAAGGGAGCATAAGGATGTCAAGATAAACATTGAAAATAGAAACCACAAGAGGCATATCCCATAGAGGAGTAGTCACCTTGTTCCACCAAAATCCTATCCAAGATGAAGCTAGCCTATATCGGTACCTATCCACCACGCGAATGTGGTATTGGCACGTTTACCCAAAACCTTGCCCACTCCATGTTGGAAAACGGCAAGGGGGTCAAAGAAATCATGGTTATTGCCATGAACGACCATAACCAGGACTATCCCTACCCTCCCGAAGTAAAATTGAGCATCAACCAAGAACAACAGACCGATTATCTGGAAGCTGTAAACTACATTAACCTCAGTGGGGCGGATGCGTGCATACTTGAACATGAATTTGGTATATATGGAGGTCTGGGTGGAGTTTATATCCTACCCCTCCTACACCGCCTGAACATCCCGTTGATCACAACCTTACATACCATTCTGGAAACACCATCCTATAATGAAAGGGCCATCTTAAAGGAAATTTGCAAAATGTCCGATAAAATTGTGGTGATGAGCCACAAGGCCATCCATTTTCTTGTTGGGATATATAAGGTGCCCAAAGAAAAAATAGTGCTTATAGAACACGGTGTCCCGGACATCCATTTTGATAAGGAGGAGTCGAGAACGGAATTTAAACTGAATGAAAGGAAGTTGCTCCTGACCTTTGGCTTCATCGGTCGCAATAAGGGCATTGAAACCGTGATCAAGGCCTTGCCACAAATCATTGAAAAACATCCTGAAGCTCTGTACATCGTCTTGGGAAAAACGCATCCCAATGTGTTGCGGCATTCAGGGGAAGAATATCGAAATTATCTCCAGGTCCTTATAAAATCATTGAAACTCAATGAGCATGTATTGTTGCTCAATGAGTTTATAGATGAGAACGAACTCTTTAAATATCTTTCTGCCTGTGATATTTACATTACCCCCTACCTTAGTGAGGCACAGATCACCAGTGGCACACTTTCCTATGCCATGGGTGCGGGTTGTGCCGTAGTCTCCACCCCCTATTGGCATGCCGCGGAATTGCTTGTGGAAAACAAAGGGCGCCTTTTTGATTTCAACGACTCTGATGGCCTGTCCGAAGTTTTAAACGAATTACTGGAAAATCCAGAAAACCTGCACGAGATCCAAGAACATGCAACGGAATATGGGCAAGACATCACCTGGCCCAAAGTTGGTCAAAAATATACCGATCTTATAACACAGGTACTATCGAGACCCAAGGTGCCCTTGCCAAAGAAAGAAAACGTCATAGATCCTTTGCTGTTGCCCCCATTTTCCCTGGTCCATATCAAAAGATTGACCGATGACACCGGTATTATCCAACATGCAAAATTCGGGATTCCCAACTTAAAGGAAGGCTATTGTCTGGATGATAATGCCCGGGCTCTTTTAATGGTCTGTATGACCTATAAACAGAAAAAAGATCCACTTGCCCTGGAGTTCATGCCCGTATATTTGAGCTATATCCATTACATGCAGAACAAGGACGGTACTTTTCGTAATTTTCTGAGCTTCAACCGTAATTTTTTGGATGAAAAAGGTTCCGAGGATTCCTTTGGGCGTACCATTTGGGCCCTGGGATATCTTTTGGGAAATGCGCCGAACGATGCCTATTATCAAACAGGCAAATTGGTCTTTTTCGATGCCGTTCCCAACTTTGACAGCATCAAATCCATAAGGGGGATCGCCAATACCATGATCGGAATCAGCTATTATCTAAGGACGAATGCTTCCGATGATGCCATGAAAGGGACCTTGCACAAGTTGGCCAATATACTGGTTTCCCATTATCATCAAAACCATACCGAAAATTGGGAATGGTTTGAATCGCTTTTGGCGTATGATAACGGCATTTTACCTTTAGCACTCCTACATGCGGCCGAGGTTCTGGAGGACGGGGATATTTCCAAAGTTGCCTTTGACACCATGGATTTTCTTACCGAGCATACAATGAAAGATGATTATTTGTCCGTTATCGGAAACAAGGATTGGTATGTAAGGGAGAAGGAACGTTCCATGTTCGCACAACAGCCCATCGATGCCGAGGCCATGGTGCTGATGTACCATCAGGCTTATGTATTGACAGGTGACCGGGATTTTCTAAAAAAATTGTTCACCTCGTTCATGTGGTTTTTGGGCGAAAACGATATGCGTATGAGTCTGTATGATTTTGAGACCAAAGGGTGTTGTGATGGTTTCGAGAATTATGGCGTGAACCGAAATCAGGGGGCCGAGAGTTCGTTGGCCTATCTTATCTCCCATCTAACCGTACTACAGGCCTATGAAGAGTCTTTTCAATTAGAGGAAATCAAGACCTCAAAAGCCAAAAAATCGACTATAAATGAATTGCAAGACTGATGGGGACAGTGGCAAAATCTTATCGTTATTTTTTTAACGCATCGAACAGTGCCTCCATTTCGACAACGGCATAGGTAGCTGAGTAATCCGATATGGCATAAGGGAGTATCAAACTGTCATTATGGATGATAGATCCACAGGAATAGACCACATTGGGCACATAACCTTCCCGTTCTTCTTCCAAGGGCATCAACAGAGGCTCTTCCAAACGACCAATTTCTTTTGACGGGTCCTCAAGATCAAACAAAGAAGCGGAGATACAATACCTTCTCATGGGCCCCACACCATGCGTAATGACCAACCATCCGTGTTCGGTCCACAAAGGGGACCCACAATTTCCTATTTGTGTGAATTCCCATGGGAATTTTGGTTTTTGGAGAAGGATGGGATCGTTCCATAATGTGGCCCTTTTTGAATACATGAGATAATTGTTCACTCCATCGATCCGGGAAAGCATCGCGTATTTCCCCTTGATCTTTTTGGGGAAAAGTGCCAAGTTCTTGCCTACGGCGCCATTTCCATGCAAAGGCATGATCCTGAACGTATAGAAATCATCCGTAGAAAGAAGCTTTGGCAATATGGCATGGCCGTTATAGGCGGTATAGGTGGCATACACCTTTACGCTGCCATCATTTTCCGTAAAGCGGACAAAACGGGCATCTTCAATTCCCCTGCTTTCCGATTCCGAAATAGGGAATATAACGCGTTCGCTCAAATCGGAATCATGCTCAAACGCGATGTCGTAATAGGAATCCACCAGCCAGGTAATTTCTTCAAGTGCCAACCTTTTTTCAAGACTAATGGCCGTGTCGTCCATTACTTTCCTTACCGCGTTCTTTAGCACGTAATACTCGAATTTATCCGGTAGGTCCTCCATGATACTTTTTGAATACTTTATGGGGATGCGCATCTCCCGCATCTTTTTAACAAATCGTCCTTTATCATAGAGTTTCTTATGGGAGATTTCTGCCATGTCGATCGAATTGCCTACACCCATCAAATGCAGGTCGTTGTTTTTATCGATTATCCCCCTTCTGAAAACTATGGAAGAAATATGCCCTTCCCCTGTTGCCCGAAACGAAAGGATCACGCGCATTTCACCCTCTTCCAAATAGGACTGGTCAAAATCTTGGATGATGGAGGGATTAAAAAAAGCGGCGGACTCTATGGAATACTCCATGGTAAGGTAAGAACCGATGAGCAATTTTCGCTCCATGGAAATAGCATCAAAATCCATGTTCATTTGCCCAATGATATTCCTGATGCCATCACAATGTTTATGGAAAAGCTTGGTGATGTTACGGTGCCTACTTGCAAATTCCCTTAGGGTCTGTTCCAAGGATTCCCGCACTTGACTTTCGCTCATCCCAAAGATCAGGGACAGCAAATCCTTGGTCCGCTGTTCCCCGTTCATAAAGGAGCGGGCCACCACCCTACTGGCATCTGGCAGAAATTTTACGTGCTTACGTGTTACGGAAACCCTCATAAGTATAGAAAAAAATAGTAGGATAGATTATAAAAAAGTAATCGAGCCATTTTAAAAACATCATGTAGCGTATTTGTTCCAGGCTATATTTTCTCAAATACAAGCCTATAATGATCCATTATCTCTTTTTCAAAGCATATTTTGTTGGGGCTGATCTTAAAGACGGCTACTTGATGCCTAAATTCCTTGTCCATGATGTATTTGGGAACCAAGGATAGATAGAGCCAATATTTTTTCAGGTTGAACTTCCTGAACTTCTTTCGCCATTGGCTTATCGTCTCAATGTAGTCCAGTCTTCCACTGCTTTTCGAGATCAATTTAAAATTCGGTTCTGCATTCCGTATCACCATTTCAGGTCCATAGGGCAACCATGAGCCCGGAAATTCTTTGACCATCAGCGCCATGACATGGGCCGCGGAGCCTTTTTTGGCCTTGACATCCAGTTCTTCATAATCGATCATATTTTTACTGAACGTCATGGTCTGCATATAGAACCTCCCACCTTTTGGCAACAAATTGGCAACGGTCTTAAAAAAGTCACTGTACACTTTCTCTTGTTTTCCTTCTTTCCATTCCTCAACGGAACAGAAATGTTCCAATCCCCCAATGCAGCTAATGGCATCAAACATTCCAAAATCTTCCGGTACGATGTAGCGACAATCCTTCACAAGGACCTTCATTCCATGCTTCTGACAGGCTTCCGCCTGTCCCTCGGACAAGGTCAAGCCTGTGCAAATGCCTCCCCTATCTTGGGAAGCATATTTGATAAAGGGGCCCCAGCCGCAGGCCATGTCCAAGACTTTGCTTCCATATTTAATATATAAGCTATCCGCTATAAACCGATGTTTTTCCATTTGCGCCTCTTCCAAGGACATTGAAAAATCACCATCGTACTTGGCTCCGCTGTAATCGGCGGTTTCCCCCATGCTCAAACGGAATATCCTGTCTATGGTAGTGTAGGTAAAATCCAAATCCTTTTTATCAGCCATTTTTTTGTTTAAGTTTTAAACGTTCAATTCTTTTGAAGGCATCCTTGGGGTGCCTTTCTTATAATTGCGGTTTTATTTCATTTCCGCATGTTGGTTTCAGTTAAAAACACCGAGGTTTAAATAAGGATACGGTAGTTTCCCAATTGAATCGTGAAGTGTTCGTAAGCAAGTACCCATCCCTTACCTGTTTTTGGATGTCAAGTACCTGTGTAGGATGCTATGCATGATTTTCCTAAAGGTAGTCATTTAACTGTTCCCATGGACAATCGACCTACTATTCTTTACAAAAGGTAATTCATTTGACTACAGCAATTTAACATACTTTTTAAAGGACACGTTATAATTAAGCCTACCTTTAGTATCAATCGTCCCGTGCAACGTGCAATCCATTACCGGATTTCATTTTGGTCATGGTTTGGTCCTGCCCCCACGGAAAAACAATGCAATAGTGCAATAAACGGTTTAAGCCACGTTTTTAAGGAATAGCGACCAGGTTATCTGATGTCATTCTTGATGTAAGTATTCGTCTTCATTATAGATATCCCATTTAATTTCCTCACAGTTCCACAAGTTTCAAACAACAACCAAACCTTTGGTTTGCAATAGGGACTCATGATAAAAACGCTTCCATTGCAATGGAAAACGGACAAAGGCTTTAAAAAAAGAACAGTATCAAAAATCCAAAATTTGCGAAAAGAGGAGGATCCGACTTTTCAAGAGCATTAAAAACAAGGGTCAACCAGTATTTTGATTCCAAGGGAATCAGTAAATATGCCAATAAGAGCATGATTGCCAAATCAGTCTTAATGTTATCGCTATTTGTGGTTCCCTTGTTACTCATCAATTTGGGAATGGCCTCAAGTCCCTGGCAACTTTTTCTGCTCTATTTTATAGGAGGACTTGGAATGGCGGGAATAGGAATGGGCATCATGCACGACGCCATCCATGGATCGTATTCACGAAACAAGACCGTTAACCGATATATGGGATACACCATGAACCTGGTGGGTGCCAGCTCGGCCGTATGGAGGATACAACACAATGTTTTGCACCATACCTATCCCAATATCACGGGATCGGACGATGATATCAATGCGCCCTTTTTTCTGCGATTTTCCCCGAATGCCAAGAGATATGTGTTGCACAGGTTCCAATTTATATACGCCTGGTTTTTTTATAGTATATCGACGATTTCCTGGGTCACCACCAAGGATTTTGTCCGCATGAACCGCTATAGGAAAATGGGCTTTTTGAACAAGCGCAATGAGTTCCAAAGGGAAATCTCCATACTGATTTTGTGGAAGCTTGTCTACTATACCTTCGCGCTCGTCCTACCATTGATCGTGGTCCCCCTAGCTCCCTGGATCATCATACTGGCTTTTATAAGTATGCACCTGGTGACCGGATTTTTGATCAGTACCATATTTCAGGTTGCGCACATCATGCCCAGTTTGGAGTTTCCCATGCCGGATGAAAACAATACGGTCTCAGGCGATTGGGCCATGCACCAAATGGCCACAACCACTAATTTTGCACCAAGGGGCACCCTCTTCTCATGGTTGATAGGAGGGTTGAACTACCAAGTGGAACACCATCTACTGCCCAACATCTGTCATGTACACTATAAAAATCTATCCCGTATCGTGGCAGAGACCGCCAAAGAATTTGGTATGCCCTACCATTGTCAAAAAACCTTTTGCAGTGCTATTTGGAATCATATTAAGATGTTGCGCTCCTTGGGAAAAACTGTTCCGGTTAGCACTTAACGGACACGTATCCCCTATTTTTGGTATACCCTGACAGCATTCGGGTTGGTTTGAATTACAGTAAATTTCCGTTCCATGCTGAAATGCACACAAAATGGTAAAAAACAACAACCTTCCTAGACTCCAATCCGTCCCATTGCAAGGCCATCAGGTATAGACCCGGGTTGTATGGGTTTTTTGATGGGCTTGGATGGGTTTGGTCCAAGGCTCCAATTTTTTGCAGGAATTGCCAAAGGGCCACATTGGTTGTTTCTTCTTTTATCACCCGTTCCAAGAGATTTGTCCCCAACGGCCAAACAACTGTGAAGAATACGGGACCTGCCCCTAGGGAAATGTGTGAATCATGCAACTAATACAGTTTACTGCATAACACTTATCAATGGTTATCGGACCATCTTTGTCCTGTGAAATGTTTCACTTAAAAATTTAAATCATGAACTACAAGACAAAAAAAATATCAACCCTGATCTTTGGATTGGCTTCCGTTGCCATGGCCGTCATAGTGTTCAATGGCTGCAAATCGCCCGCCAAAGACAAGGAGACAACACATACAGATGAGGCCAAGGAAAATCTAGTGGAAGCAAAGGAAAGTCTTGATGAGGCCAAGAAAGAATATGTCCTTAGATATGAGGCTTTTAAACTGGAATCGGACAATAAAATTGCAGAAAACGATAAGGTCATTGCCGAATTAAAGGCAAAAGCCAAAAAGGAAAGCAATACTGCCAAAAAGGATTTTGAAAAAGAACTTGCCTTATTGGAACAAAAAAACCAATCGTTGAAAGAAAAAATGAGCTACTACAAGGATGAGGGCAATGATGAATGGGAATCATTTAAGGCTGAATTTGATCAAGATATGGATAGCTTGGGGCAAGCATTAAAAGATCTGACCAAAAATAATACGAACTAATTTCTACAAAAAGCTAAAATTATGGCAAATCTACTGTACACGGTGGCCGTAGTGTTAATCATCACATGGGCCATTGGATTTCTTGGATATCATGCTGGAGGAATCATCCATACCCTATTGGTCATCGCGATCATTGCAATCATATTAAGTATGGTTCAAGGACGAAAATCCAAGTAACCAACAACTTATACGTAATAACGACAAGTACAGCCTCCCGAGTATCCAAGAACATACAGCGATGTTTTTGGATACTCTCTTTTATGCCATTATTTTTTAGTGGGAGCTCTTTACCCCCTGATTCAATTGTGAATAAAAAGCAATACCTTTTACTGTGGACCATTGCGATGCCTATTTTGGCATGGCTCGCCTATTTTGGTATTCCGCTGGATCTGGGGGAACCATATTCTCTGTTCCTTGGCATTTTACTGATAGGATCTGTCATTGCTGCGGTACACCATGCTGAGGTAATCGCCTATAGGGTAGGAGAACCTTTTGGCACATTGTTGCTGGCTTCAGCGATTACGGTAATTGAAGTGGCACTGATTGTTTCATTGATGTTGAGCGGGGGACGGCTTGAGGCAGTTACGCTTGCCCGTGATACGGTTTTGGCATCAGTAATGATAATCCTCACGGGGATAATAGGAATCTGTATATTGGTAGGGGCGATACGTTACAAGGAACAGGTGTTCAGCCTCCAAGGCGTTAGCGCGGCCTTGGTCACCCTTACTTCCATATTGGTGTTCGCCCTTATCCTTCCCAAATTCACTCCAAGTCTTAATGGTTCCATTAACAACCCCCTACAGTTGATTTTTGTTGCGATAGCTTGTCTTGTCCTGTATATCACATTTGTAATGGTGCAGGCGGTACGACATCGTGCCTTTTTTTTATCCCCGGAAACCACTGAGAACAAAAATATACTGCCCTCTCCTCCGACAGTGATGGAAACACTCATTAGTGCCCTTTTGTTGGTTTTGTGTCTCGGGATAGTAGTACTGCTCGCCAAAGCCCTTACATCCGATATAGAAAACGTCGTCTTGCAAGCAGGGGCACCAAAATCCCTGGTAGGGGTGATCATAGCAGCGGTAGTGTTATTGCCCGAGGGACTTGCCGCCTATCGCGCTGCCAGAAAGAACCGCCTCCAGACCAGCCTCAACCTTGCCCTGGGCTCCGCTCTTGCCAGCATAGGCCTCACTATACCAACCGTTGCTATTGTATCCATTATAACTGGAATGAAAATAACACTTGGCATTGATACAAAAGCCATGGTTTTATTGGTACTGGCCCAATTTACCATTGTACTTTCATTGGCCACCGGGCGTACCAATGTGCTGCAGGGAATCGTACTTTTAACAATCTTTGTGGTGTATCTTTTTGCAATTATCTCCCCATGACATGGCCACTTGGCACCGCTATGTGGATTCGAGTCCATGCTTCCAAATATCATGATGATATAACCAACGGTAAATACTTTATCCATAGTTTTTTTGGCGTGACCAAATACCATGTGTGAATTATGCAATTCATTTTGATCATTGTGTATCGTATTGGTCAGGTATAAGGATGATCTTTATGCTATCGTGAAAATTCATTCACAACATAAAAATAATTCCTATGAAAACGAATGCAGAATTACAGGTGGATGTTCAGAATGCCATTAAATGGGAGCCTTTGTTGCATGCAGCTGAAATTGGGGTCACGGCCAAGGATGGTATTGTTTCCTTAACAGGCGTTGTGGACAGCTACATAAAAAAAATGGAAGCGGAAGATGCGGCCAAAAAAGTCATTGGCGTGAAAGCCTTGGTTGAAAATATTGAGGTGAGATTTCCGAGCAAGTGGACAAAAACGGATGTCGAAGTTGCCACTGAAGCTTTGGAAGCTTTGAAAGCCAACTATTGTGTCCCCGACGATAAGGTGACCATGAAAGTAGAGGATGGCTGGGTCATTTTGGAAGGTGAATTACCTTGGAATTACCAAAGGGAAGCCGCAAAAAAAGCCATACATGTCCTTAAAGGCGTAAAAGGGGTGAAAAATAACATCAAGATCAAATCCGAAAGCAACGGGACAATTGAACAAAATGCTATTGAAAGTGTACTGAGAAGAAGTTCGATCGATGACAGTGGTATCGATGTATCCGTATCCGGTACAACTGTCACATTGAGTGGAACAGTAAACTCTTGGTATCAAAAAGAAGAAGCGGGCCGCATTGCATGGAAGACTCATGGTATTTGGGATGTGAAAAATGAACTTTCAGTTGAATATGATTATCATCTGGTCGATTAACACCCCCAAATGATAGGGAGACTTTCCTATATCCATTTTCTATTGCTCGATTAGGGGGTCCACAATGCATTCCAAACTTGGCTTTTTCAACCCCAATGGAGATTTTCCACCCATTCAATTGGGAAAAAACAGAAGGGATTAGATTGGAGCATGGAAACGGAAGTGGGTTGAAGGAAGCCCGGATATTTCCAATATTGGACCTGACGATTGGAAAAAGCCATGGGAAACGAGATGAAAAATGGATAACATTAAAACAGAACATCATGAAAATAGTAACAGGGCTAATTGAAATCAACCGGCAGGGGGTTGTCAGGGTATTGGCAAAAAATTTAGCGGACGAAACGGTACTTTACATCAAGACAAAAAAGGCCCATTGGCATGTTGAAGGAGCTGATTTTTATGATAAGCATAAATTCTTTGAACTTCAATTCAAACAATTGGATGAAATCATGGATAGCGTCGCGGAACGCATACGTTCCATTGGCCACTATGCACCGGCTACATTAAAATCGTATCTAAATTTGACCCATCTGACAGAGTCAGAAAGTGAGAAAAACGATAGTCAAGGGTTCATCAAAGAACTACTGGCCGATCACGAACGTATTATTATGGATTTACGAGGTCATATAAAATCGTTTACCGATGATTTTCATGATGCGGGCAGCAGTGATTTCATTACCAGTCTTATGATTACCCATGAAAAAATGGCTTGGTTCCTGCGTTCACATTTAACTAAATAAAGCCACCATGTATTACAACAGTTATCATTTTTTGGGAATGCACTTTATATGGTGGTTCGTTTGGGGCATCCTACTTTTCTGGATTTTTGCCATACCTTATAAAATTCCCGGGCAAAGAACCAAGAAAGACACCCCAAGTGATATACTGAAAAAACGCTTTGCTTCCGGGGAAATCAATAAGGAAGAGTACCAAGAAACGAAGAAAATCCTAGAAGGTTGACCATCCCTTTGCCCTAAGAAAACAAGTCCCATATGGATCTCCCCCCGATAGTTCACCCACTATAATCATCCACTTGCCCTTCCCTTGATCATGTTCCAATGGAACTCTCGAAGATATCTGGGAGTAAAAATAAAGGATATCCCTTTGATCCCGAGAATAGAATCAGGGTAGGTTTTCCACGGCGCGGCAATGTATAGACCTCCCCACAACATAGCAATCCCGAACAGCCAACATTTCATCACTGGCCACTGGCCTGGTACTGGTCCCATTGAATAAAAAAACAAGTATAACCCTTTAATAACGAAAACATGAAAAATTTAAAACTGATCGCGAGTATGATAGTACTGCTTGCCATGATGCAGGCGCACGCCCAAAATGGACCGACAGGGGTCCTGAACTCAACCACTACCAACACCTTCAACTATATCAAAGAAGGTGTTAAAATGCCTTATTCCGTTACGGTACAAGAGAGCCGGAATTACAAAACCATGTTTGACCTTGCAGATATAGGAAAAGTTGATAAAAACAGGATAAATACTCCTGTCAAAGTATCGAAACTCATTACCGTCACAAACAATGCCAATCCAAGGGACAATAGTGTCATAGCCTTACGATATGACAAACGGGTTGCAGATACCTTTAAATTGGTGTCCACTGAAAAGGGGTTTGCCATATCTGTAGATAATAGGACCATGGAATATATCATGGGCAAGGGAATCCAGTTTGCGAATACAGCGGATAGGGAATTCTTTATGGTTGACGAATTTGATGGTATGGAATGAATGGAATTTATTTGATTTGTTGATGCGGAATCCCTAGAAATAGGGATTTTTCTATTTATTGTGGCAGTAATCGCCCTAATTTCTACGCCCTTCCTTTACCCCTTTTTGGCCCAAGGGCAATAAGATGGGCCAAAGGAAACTTTGTCCATCAAATGCCCGGTTACCCAATGGATGCCCCTTGGCTTGTCAATCAAAAACTGCCTTGAAACAATTGATATGGGAACTTTGATCGATGAATTTTCCATGGGTACAGAGGTAATGGGAAATAACCCTTATAGTGTGCAAGAAAGTCAAAGGGACAATTCCCTTTCAAAATACACCTCTTCCTTATCATCCGGAGAATCCTTGACATAGCAGTAGTATATTTTATTCAGGAATGCCCTGACGATCAATGCCTTTCTTGGGTTTTTACTGGAATAGACGGTTTGTCCCGCTTTGTACAGTTTGTTTACAGTGGATTTTTTGTTCAGTCGCAAACATTTCAGGGTTAAATTCAAGTCTATGAATATCATTTTGAACCTATGCGTTGCAACAATCAAATAATCCGTAAACTTTGGGATAACTACGGTGTCCCCCAATTTCAAGAGGGTCGTTTCGTTGTCCATGGTTATTTGGGCCTTACCCTCTATGATCTCAAAAAATATGGATTTTGTAGACCCCTTGCCCTCCAGTTCCATTCCCTCATCAAAGGACATTGCCTTGATCTCCCCCGTTTTTTTCTTTAGTATCGAGATCGTGGATATGGCGTTGGGCGCATAGGCCGATCTTTCTGTTATGTCATGGGAAATCATCTTTGAAAATTGTGTGTCGATCATGGTATGGAATGTTAACGTTAATAGGGGTATTTATATCTTGAAAACCATTATGGCTTTTTATCATGGGGCCTTTGCCCAGAACCTTTGATCAAGAACCAGATGTACTTTCTATTGGGCTTCAATCAGTTCGGCGTTTTAATTTTTCTTGAAAATCGCTGATCACCCCTCCTTTTAAAAGGACTTCCATCTGTCGATCGCTCATGGTATGTACTGCTTCAAATGCAAACGATTGTCCGGAGGCATCGGTTACCCTTATGGGGATACTGGTCCTGCTTTTGATACCAGCTCCCAAGTTTTCAAAACTTAGCACATTTCCTTGTTCTATTTTATCATAATCTTCTTCATGTATAAATTCAAGGGGGAGTATACCGAAGTTTATCAGGTTTTGCCAAGCAATCCTTGCATAGGACTTGGCTATTACACATACCTGCCCCAAATATTTCGGGGCCAAAGCAGCGTGCTCCCTACTGGATCCTTGGGCATAATTTTCGCCTGCTATGACGACATGCCCCCCATATATAGGTCTGGACTTGATCGCCATTTCGTAAAAAGTGGTGTCTATCACTGAATAGGTATACTTGCTGATTTCAGGGATGTTGCTCCTAAATGGCAGCACATCCGCTCCTGCTTTGAGAATTTCATCAGTGGATATATTGTCACCCATTTTTAACAACACAGGGATATCGTATTGATCAGCCATAGGTAAAAAATGTGGCAGCTCTTTTATGTTGGGACCTTTCTTCAATTGAACTTCAGACCCGTCTTCAAGTGGTGCCACCAAAAGGTCGGAATTTATGATCTCTTTTTCGGGACTAGAATAGGTAGGATACGGTATATCGAATAATTTTCCCAAATCCCTGGGATCGGTAATTTTCCCTGTCAAAGCTGATGCGGCTGCCGTTTCAGGACTGCACAGGTACACTTGGTCATCTTCAGTTCCTGACCTGCTGGGAAAATTCCTTGGCATAGTCCTCAAGCTGATGGTATTTGAAGATGGGGCCTGTCCCATACCAATACAGCCCATGCATCCTGATTGGTGGAACCTAGCCCCTGCCTTGATCAAATTTGCAAAACTATGGTTCTTGATCATATTCAGGATAAGCTGTCTCGATGTTGGGTTGATATCAAAGGACACCCCATTATTGACCGATCTGTTTTTAACAATATGACCAGCGATCCAAAAGTCCCGTAGTCCGGGGTTGGCAGATGATCCAATTACGACCTGGCCAACGGGTCTTCCGGCCACCTCTCTTACGGGGACCACATTTCCCGGACTGGACGGCAGTGCAATTAAAGGTTCCAACCCATCCAGGACAATTTCTTCGTTTAGGTCATATTTACAATCCTTATCTGAAATGATTTCGACCCAGTCCTCAGGTCTCCCCTGCGCCTTTAAAAAGCGGTATGTTTCATGGTCACTGGGAAAAACCGTACTGGTGGCACCCAGTTCCGCTCCCATATTGGCGATAACATGCCTGTCCATGGCACTAAGGTTTTTCAATCCGTCACCATAATATTCTATAATCTTGCCGACACCTCCTTTTACCCCATACCTCCGCAACATTTCCAGGATGATATCCTTGGCACTGACCCACTCGGGAAGGTTCCCCGTAAGCTTCACTCCCATGATCTGTGGCATTTTGACATAAAACGGTTCCCCGACAATCACCGACGCCACATCAAGTCCTCCCGTTCCTATGGCGAGCATTCCAAGCGATCCAGCGGCACAACTGTGGCTATCGGAACCAACCAGTGTTTTTCCAGGGATTCCGAACCGTTCCATGTGGACGGGGTGGCTTACACCATTGCCGGGACGGCTGTACCATAAACCAAACCGTTGAGCTGCTGTATAAAGAAATAAATGGTCGTCCGCATTCTTATGGTCGGTTTGCAACAGGTTATGGTCCACATATTGGACCGCTATTTCTGTTTTAGCCTTTTTAAGGCCCATGGCTTCCAGTTCAAGCTGGACCAAGGTTCCGGTTGCATCCTGTAAAAGGGCCTGGTCGATCCTTATCCCTATTTCCCTTCCGGGGATGGCTTCGCCTTCAATAAGGTGGTGGTCAATCAGTTTTTGGGTCACATTGAATGGGTTCATGGCCTTCTATGTTTTTTACTGGACGAAAAATCAGGGAGCCACTTTCTTATACTGTTCCGTAGGGGGAAGGTGGATATCAAAAATCGGGCAGGAGGTTTCCTTATTAAGTTACGTAAATTTTCTGGATAATTTCGATTTTTCGGGAGAATTCATGGCCATGGCTTTTCAGGATGGAAGAGACCATATTAACGAATGGTCATTATGGAGTGCCAGGTTTATCCGACCTTCCCGTTTTAGCACCTATCCTGATAATTGATGAATGTAAAAGCTTCACTCAAAGTTAAGCCCACGAATTCATAAATCCATATATACCAGTAAAAAGAGATATAGTGCAAAAAACGGTCAAAGCGAACCACTGAAAACGGAATTCTTTAAGCCATCCAAAAAACCGTTTCAGACTATGTCATAAAAGAGTTTATATTAATTTTTGCTATGCTCTCTTTAACCCGGCGCGGGTGGTATACTAAGACCGTCCTATCCACACATGTGCACATTTTCAATGAAAAACAGTTAATCCAATCCACTCCACTAAAACACATCCAAAACAAAACGTAAACCTTTAAATTATTGATTTACAGGTTTTTTTATTTTATTTGTTTCATTTGACACATTTTTATTTTTATACCCTTTAAGGTATAATTACTATAAAAAAACATGTTTTATACCCTAAAAGGTATAATTTGAATTATTTTATCTATATTGTACCCGCTAAGGTATATCTATGGAAGATTGGAATAGAAATAATCCCATAGCTCAATTTATCAGGAAAAGACGTAAAGCACTTAACTTGACCCAAGTTGAACTTTCAGATACCACTGGAGTTGGGCTACGATTTGTCCGTGAATTGGAGCAAGGAAAACCTAACTTGATGACGGATAAGATCAATCAGGTACTTTTATTCTTTGGACATGAATTAACCCCTACACCCATAAGTGATGAGACAAGGAGAAATTTGGGTGGATAATAATTTGGCAGGAATCCTGATGGAAGATGAGGAAGGCTCCACTAAAACATACCCAATTCAAAACATTAAACCTGTAAATTGCTGATTTACAGGTTTTTTTGTTTTAATTGATTTCATTTAACTCCAAATAATAGCAATAAAGAAGTCACCAAATCGACACCTATTTAAAAAAAATCAAAAGTGGTATCGATACCCTTGTAATTATCTCTTTTTTAATATTTTACAAAAATCTATCAAATTGTTTTTTGTACCTTTAAGAGTACAAAAAGACACCCAAAAGTGGATAATTTTTTCTCCACACTTTTTTATCTTAAAGATGAGCGAAGGGATAAACACGGAAAAGCCGCATTATACTTGAGAATAACGGTAAATGGCAAACGATCAGCTATTAGCATGCACCGCAAAATTGACCCCGAAAAATGGAACTCAAGAATGAATAAAATGAAGGGTAAAGGTGTTGAAGCCCAAGAATTAAATCAATTCATGGCCACAGTCAGACATAAGGTGAATAAAATACATCATCAATTTGTAGAAGAAGGGAATTTCTTTGCAGCCAATGATATAAAGGACAAATTCTTGGGTAATGACAAAAGGGTAAAAATGTTATTGGAACTCTTTGATGAACATAACCAACAAATGGAGAAACTGATTGATATTGAATTTGCCTTGGGAACCTATAAACGGTATCATACCACTAGAAGCCATGTGGCAGAGTTTATCAAATCAGAATTGCATAAATCTGATATTCCAGTTCGGGATGTGGATTTGAAATTCATTAAGGGTTTTGAATATTTCTTGAAAGTGACAAAAAAATGCAATCATAACTCAGCTTTGAAATATGTCAACAATTTCAAAAAGATAATCCGAATGGCCGTGGCCCATGAGTGGATCAGTAAGGACCCTTTTTACAACTATAAATACAGTTCAAAACGGTCGAACGAGAATTCCTATCTAAAGAGGAATTACAGACTCTGGTGGACAAAGAAATGGATGGAGAACGTTTGAACGTTGTCCGGGATATGTTTGTGTTCTGTTGTTACACTGGGCTTTCCTATATTGATGTTCAAAAACTGCATCCTGATAATCTCGTGAAGTATATTGATGGGAGCCTCTGGATAAAGTCCAAACGCACCAAGACAAAATCTAGATTGGGCATTCCCCTACTGCCAACTGCTTTAGCCATCCTAGAAAAATACCAGAACCACCCCAAAGTTGTCAATGGGGATTGTGTGTTGCCCGTTTTGAGCAACCAGAAATCCAATGCCTATCTCAAGGAAATTGCTGACCTCTGTGGCATTAAAAAGAATCTCACCACCCATTTGGCCAGACATACTTTTGCAACTACTGTAACACTTTCAAATGGCGTACCTATAGAAACCGTTGGGCAAATGTTAGGACATAAAAATCTTAGGACTACACAGCATTATGCCAAGATTATTGATAGGAAGGTGAGTGAGGATATGGCAGTTTTGAAAAATAAGTTAAAAGCACTCTAGTAATCGGGATGACTGAATCATCGACGAAATCTTATCGTATTGAAAATCATTCTTTTAACCCTGTAATCCTGTAGGTGTTCCCGTTAAGAACACGGAAAGCAAAAAACAGGAACAGGAACACTAAAAGAATGATCACCAAATAGGAAATGACCACGGCTATCAGGATATTCTCCGATTCCACCACGAGTGCACGGACCGTGATCCTATAATTTTTGCCATTGATGGCGGAGAAGGTGGACAGTTCCCTGAACTCCTCCATTTCATCTTGGGAGGGATCATAGATGATGGTATCCTTTAGCACCTCCCTACCCAACCGGGATACCTTTTGGATCTCAACGACCGGGGACAATTGAAAAAGCTCGGGGTTTTCGACCAGGGAACTTTCGATCCGTGCCTCTGTGGAACGGAGCTCCTCCTCCACTTCATCCTGTAACAGGTTTCTAAGATAAAAATAAAGGGCCACCGTACTGACCAACATCAACAGGGCACTGATTCCCAAAAAAGTTTTGGAGGTCTTTCGGATCAATCGTATTTTTTTCAAGGTATCCCCCATAGGTCACTCCTCCACGAACTTATACCCACTTCCGTAGGCCGTTTTGATATACTTTGCCCCGGCTTCGGTCAATTTTTTACGCAGGTTGTTGATATGGACATAAATAAAATCAAAATTATCGGCAAGATCGCTATGGTCCCCCCATAAATGTTCGGCAATGATCTCTTTGGAAAGTACCCGTCCCTTATTGGTGACAAAAAAAAGCAAGAGATCGAATTCCTTACGGGTCAGGGAAAGGGTTTGCTCATTGACATAAGCGGTCCTAGAGCGCGTATCAATGGATATCTCGTGGAATTCCAAACGGTCATTGCCCCCAAACTTGCCCCTTCGCAAAACCGCCTTTATCCGCGAATTGAGCTCTGCCAAATGAAAGGGTTTGGTCAGGTAATCATCCGCACCCAGATCCAATCCTTCCAGTTTATCATCCAGAGAGTTGTTTGCGGAGATGATGATAGTCGGGGTCTCCGATCGGTTCCGCTTCAACAGTTTTAGGATATCCAAGCCACTACCGGTGATCAGGTTGATGTCCAGGACCAACAGATCGTATTCATAGAGATCGATCTTGTAGAGGGCCTCGTGGTAGTCTGAAGCCATTTCACATACATTGTCATCCCTTTCCAAATAGATGGCAATGGATTTCTGGAGTTCGGTCTCGTCTTCTGCAATAAGGATCTTCATACCTTAAATTTAAGGTATAAAAATAGATTCCAAATCTTTAGGAATTCTAAAGCAATCTGTAGCCCTACCCCTTTTGGACTGAAGCTGGTCTAAAGTTAAGTGATGGTTTTGTTATCTTCAAGGCTAGCCTTGAAGATGGATTCATTAACCATTTAAATCACTTAAAATGACAAAGAAGAAGAACACGGAATTTAGGTCTCAATGTCCTAGCTATATGTCAATGTTTTCAACATCTCCCAGGGTACAATGTCCCAGTGAACAATTAAAATTTTCTTCATTAACAAATATAATATCCTGTTTATTAGTAGATTAATGTAAACAACACAGCTTTAGCGTGTTGTCGTCTTGCTCTACCACTTTTCCAAAAGGTGGAAAATCGTTACGACCTGTAGCCTTTGGCCCCAGCGTTTTAGGGCACTTTATAAATTTTCAAATTTTAAGGAGCCACTTAATTATGGGACATGAGGTATCCCATTGCATTTTTCAAAAGTCTCCTAGCCCTTAGTTTTAGGCCCTTTTCATTGTCCTATTCAAATGGGACATCAAAAAATACAATTTAAATCAGTCTTCCAACCTTTGTGAATATTTTTCATATATAATTAATAAATCTTCCTACCAAAACCAGAAGTTCTATTTAAGGGTGCAGTTTGATAATTATATTAATTATGTAGAGAAACTGTCCTAAAGATCGGGGTATCTACAGACAAAATATGCCTCGCTCAGTAGAATTAGTTAAGGGTAAGATGTGGGACTTGCAGCACTCCACTTTGTTTCGTTCGCCCATAAATTGATTCCCATATACGGGCAGGGTTTATAGGTTAATCTTTTCATTTGATTTCACAAGCCTATTCCTTTCGCATTGATAGAACTATTTTGGAATAAAGTTTATGGTCAAATAACTCGTTGGTCCTTTATTGCCCAACATATCAAACGCTCTAATCTCCAGCATGTTTATTCCAGTTGATAGTTTCCAGAGATAGGTAGTGTCTTCGGTATTCAATATTTTGTTGTTATCCTTGATTTCAAAATATCTTAAATTGGGACTGTTCGTGGCCATTACAATTCGCAATAAACCATCTTGGCTTGTAGGCTCAGCACTGAAATCAACGGAAAACAGGTTTTCGTATAGGTCAGATTCACGGGAAACAAAGTTTCCATGTTCATTGGTCATTGGGGTCTGAGCATCTGTCCAGGCTAAATACCCATCCCATCCCCAATGGGTACGGCCATGATTTATAGGCATAGGTAAAGGCTGGCTAAGCCAATTGCTCCGTGGAAGCCAGCGTAGAAAAGCGGTATTGAAAAACCCGTAACCACCTGCATATCCCGGAGCCTGTCCTTCGGTTACCTTCCACCAGACGTAATCTTTCAACTGACCTGACAAAGCATTGCCTCCCGTCTGTATCTGTATAGGCAAACTTGAAACGTCTATATCTTTTGAACGACGATCGCGATCTTCAATGGTCCACGAATCCCTATCCATAACCTCATCTGGATAATACGTGTCCAAAAAAATATGGTGTAATTCAAGTACATTCAATGGGATGTTCTTTTTTTTACAGACAAACATCGAATCAAAGTTTGCATCCATCATGATCCATTTCCCGTAATCGCGGGACCATACCTCCACCACCTCATGTCCTCCCATCACCGAATGGTTAATGTTCACAATCCTTGCAGGGATTCCAAAACTCTGGCAAGCCTGTGCCAATACAATTGAATAATACAGGCAATATCCCCCCACTTTTTTGGGGTTACCCTTACGATCCATATCATCAAGAATATGAAATGCATTCCATTCGGTTTGGACCTCAACTTCCACATCTGGCAAAAACCAATCCCAATGCTTGGCCACCCACCCCCTTAGCTTCAGTATTTTCTCAAATTCGGTAGTGGTCCCTTTGACCACATTATCCAAATGATAATCTGTACGTAACTTCTGGAGTGCGGGTAGCAAAGTATTCTCATATTGAAATTCATAGGAACTTCTAATCAGGGGGTAAGTATTGGAGTCTACAATGGAGATGCTGTTACGTGAAGTTTCTTCCCTATCAAACTCACTATCTATTTGAAACCCATTTAAGATGGGTGTATCCTTACTGGTTTTTGAGATAAACTCAATCCTAAATTGAACATACCGATCATGTCCCGGCTCAATTACTCCATTGGTCTCCACCTCTTGCCAGTCGGTCCATTCTCCGGCTTCAGGCCATTGGGTATTGCCTTTTCTCACTTTTACCAAGACGTTTTCCTTGTCTCCCATTTTTGCTAAAAATCGGGAAGATTCAACAAAGACAGGAAGTTTTAATATATCCTCTTGGGCAGAGGCTGCCATATCAATGGTATTGGTCTGTAACCAACCGCTTTCTTTATATGCCCTTAGATTTAATCGAATGGGGTATTCACCTTTTTTATTATTGTTTACACCCAAATCTTCATAGGCCCATGTCAATCCGTTATCCAAACTCCTTGCACTTTGAAAATTAGGGGTATGGGGTTCTAAGGACCCATACCTATAATTGTCATACAATGCGATGGGAACACGAAATATAGACTCCGAATCCTCAGTGGTTACCTGAATTTCATTCTTACCCGTTTTGATGTAGTCAGCGGAAATAGATATGGAAGTCCAGTTATGACGTACCTGGTAAAAAATGGGATCATTTCCATTCACACGGACTTGCAATTTTCCTTGTTTTGAATGATCGAATGTATTTACAGCGTAAATCAGTATGGCCAATTTGGCGTCGGTATCGGGCAATCTATCTACCATCAGGGTCTTCTTCAATATGGTCCCCTTCTTGATGATTTCCCACGACCCTTCATCGATAGTGCCCAATCCGGAGGCATCATCTTCAATTAGAATATGACCTTCAAGAATAATCCTGTCATCTTGAAACTGTAGGCCTTGGGAAGTGGACATATCCCATAATTCTTTGGCGGTCCATTGTTGTTTCCTTGTATGTTTTAAAACAACCGACGAATCCCCTAAAGTTACATCGCCCGACCTCTCTCCGTTGGAAGGCAACATAAACACTGATGGACCGGTCATTGCCAACCCCAATCCACAGGTTATACCCGCTATCTTGACAAATTTGCGCCTATCAACTGATTTCTTCATGTGCTTTATCAATTTAGGGGACCTTGAGCTTTTCAATACTGGCTTATATGATTTCTCCCTTTATGGATTTCCGTACGTAATGGAATACCGTTACCTGAAACGTAGGGTCCCAAAAAACTCCGGCAGGTGGAATTGTGGCTTGGGGTTATCCACATACGACCATGTGAGCCAATGAGGGTGTGAACTCTTATCAGCAATTTTATAAAAATTGGCCTTCCATTCCACCTCCGGGGCTGGATGCTCCATTTCATCAAAATACGTTGACAATACATCAAATGGAATCCGATACTCAAGGGTCCATGTAACAGGTTCCTTGATCTCAGGGTACACCTTTTTAGGAAGGGAATGTGCCACGGTTATGTGATCAAAACTTTCCTTGGGAATTTTCAATTGTCCTTTTCTTGCCTTTTCTTGAAATTTGAACAAACCTGTTCCACCGCAGTTCATTTCCAAGTTAAAATACCCTTTCTGTATATCTTGTCCCGGTGTGAAGAAAAACTCTACGGTACTGTCTTGGGAAACTGGGTCTTGATACTCCTCCAAAACACATCTAACGTATTGATCATCCACTTTATAGATCACATAGATAGCCTCCTCGTCGTACATAACCTTCACTTGGACTTTTGGCATGTGCTCTGGATATTCCCCCATGTGGTTCTCCAGTTGTAATGGTTGGACATCCCTCCAAGCATCTTTTGACCAATCCCCGTCTATTTCAATGGGGACTTCCCTTTTGGCCACCTCATATACATTATCCACTTCTTCTGGGCTACACCCGAAAAACATAGGCAAAAACAAAAACAGCATTAGCTTGTTACACATTACTACCGCTTTATGGATATATCGTTTCTACCTGACGGCACCATGATTTTCAATAATCCATCATTGGCCACATACTCCCATGCTTGGTGTTCACTACCATTCATTGTCACCGAAGAAGGACTCCGATCCATTGATATCTCCAATTCGGTTTCCTTATCTGATTGTACTTCCAATTTATTTGTTGATGGTTCCGAACTCCATGCGAATGTTATTGGAACCCCACTTTTGATTGAAATACCATGTCCTTTGAAATCGTTTCCTTCAAAATAAACCTTATCCAGAGTTCCATTCCTATTTAAAGAGGCGGTGAAACGATTGGCATCCGTGGAAAAACCAAATATTTCATTGGAAGCCTCCTCCACCCTAAAGGCACCCACATCGACCGTTCCATCATTGTATTTTACTTGGGCGGCAAGCCATCCCTCTTCATCTATCCGCGCGGTTTGGGGTCGTTGCCCAAAAGCTCCCGACAGTTGGGGTTCGGGCAATAGTACAGCCATGAAGTTTGCTTCCGTTAAGTTGGGCTCACTGGTAAGTGTCACAAAACTTTCGGCATCGTCTTTATTGGCACGGATAACACCAGACTCGATTTTTGGGGAAATAATATCAATGGTCATTCTGGCCTTTGGACGATCAATGGTAACCCTGTTGTCCTTATAATCCATGGAATTTTCTGGAGCATGGAAAAGCCAATCGTAAACATGACCTTCCGTTGATTTACTTTTTACTTGATCAAGAAGAAACATTGCGCGCGACTTATTAAAGAGCATTGTACGGTTGTACTTCTCCAGCTTGTCTTTGTACACGCTGGTTAGGTCTCCCTCAAATGCATCTGCTATTTCCCCTGCAAAACCATGTGTTCTTGGCCAGATCCTATGGGCGGTAATACCATTATCGTAATGTGCCGCCTTCTGACTTTCAGGATCATGGTCTACCAGCATTACATTATGGGCAATGGCCTGTATGTTGTATAAATTGTAATCCAAATTGGCATAATACCCTCCTTTACCGTACTCAGGGTCCGTAAGCAATCGTTCTCCATTGACATTGATTTGAAAGGTACCTTGATCAAAATGATAATGGTTGGAATGGGGGCCCATTCTAACGCTTATGATTGTTGAGGCATCATCCCAACCTGAACGCATCACCATCCCTTGGGCATTAAAAATCTTGGAGCTTGGCAAGGTATTCCTTGAAACCGGGTCTATATCATCCCTATACCATAAATACCCAAAATATCCTCCTTTACCTTCATCCCAAAAAGATTTTACATGGGGATATAAATATGGATTGCCCATTCTATATACAAAATATTGGGCATGATCTTGGGTGAATCCAGGTATTGAACTCCATCCACTGCCCTTTTTATTCAAGCTACTTCCAGAATGAAGTTTGGAAAATCCACCAAAGGTATGGCCTCCATCACCAAAATCGGGCATTAGTCCACTTGGGTGTGTGGCCTGCAAAGGATATTTGTAAAAACTTTTCACGTTGGTGGACTCAGTCCAATCTATCCCAAAGTTTCTTTCAAAAGCCTCCATAATAAGCACTATTTCACGTGTTGCCATGTTCATGTAACCAGACTTGGGTTCTCCATAGCTTCCATCTTCATAATAGGTGTTGTCAATAAACGCCTTGGCTTTTGTGATAATTCCCGAAAGATAGGGTTCCAGATAGGGGTTATCGGGATCATCACCATAGATTGCGGTAGCTGCCACACCGTGACCACCCACCAAAACGGCTATATGGTTGGTGAGGTTGGATGACATCCGGTTCATTTCCACCATATCCCTATGGAAAAGCTTTAGTCCCTTTTCCATAATGGCTTCCCTTACCATTTTTTGCTCCTCTTCCGTAAGTAGGTCATGCAGCAAATCATATCCATACGAAACCGGCAAAAGGGTGTATCCTACTGGGTAATAGGTCCAGAATTGTCGTTCGAGCATCCAAGCTGCATTCCACTTTTTGAAAGCGCACAATTTCAACAATGCCTCTTTTGCTTTTTCGCCAGCTTCGCGATCTCCGGTAAATGCATAGCGAAAGCTTCCTTCCTCTATGATCCTTCCCAGTGCCCTATTTGGGTTGTTCCATTCTGCATAGGCGTTAAAACCAACCGAGGTCTTTGAGTATGGTCCTCCTACCAAATTCTCAGCCGTATAGTCAACCCCTTCATTAATGGAGGCAATATCCACTTCCATAAAATCGGTATCCTCCAATGCATTTTCCAGGATTTTCTTGGCCACTGGCGAAGTCTCGTTCTCCAGTCGCTCTTTTAATTCTCCTTTGGAAAAGAACAAACGAGGGTGCTCTGTAGGACGTTTTCCGGGCATAAGGAACTTGAAGCCCCACGCTATTTTTTCCCCTGACTGGGAAGTTCCTTCAAGAACAATTTCCCACTGCCCCGTAGCATCCTCTTCGGTTGGGCTATAAATCGATTCATTTATCCATTCCCCTCCTTCTTCCTCAAAAGTGATGTCTTTTTTTACAATATTTCCTTGACCATCAAAGAGTGTTCCTTTCACCTGATTAAGCTGAACATTACCTTCCGGTTTTGTCTTTAAGGATATGTCCTGTCCATGAAAAAAATGCTTTTTGAGTACGGAAACCCCGAACATATCAAAATTCTCGGATGGGGGTGTCGTTGCAATGAATTGCCTTTGACGTTCTCCATTTATAGAGAAATCATCCATCAGTATGGTATAGGTATACAGATAATACACTTGAGGGTAACTTGCCTCAATGGTTGCCACCTGAATATGTTCTCCCGCTTTCAATGGGCCATTTTCAGACTTAAAAGCCTCTATGGGAATGTCCAATTCAATCCATTGGTTCGCCTCTACGTTTTCAATTATATGGTGATAGAGTTCGCCTTCAAAAGTACCCAGCGATACATCCAATTTCTCCGCATTCCGATCGCTCTGCAAATAAATTGCCATTTTCACTTTGGTTTCCGGCAGTGTCCAGATATCGATTCGCTTTGTGAAACCTTGGTAAACTTCCACTATATCATTGGGCTTTACCGGCCTTGCCAATGCATACTTACTGTTATTATGGGTGGGAGTTTCATGAGTGGAGAACAGGGCATCAAAACCAATATCCTCTGCATAAGGGTACTGCTCCCAACCGTACAACTCGCCTGTCTCGAAATCATCGAAGATGGTATATGGAATTCTTTCAATGGAGCTTGAATCCCCCATACACCCGAAGATTATAAGAGATGGAATTATCAATAAAACAATTTTGTCCAAATGCGGTAATCTTAGTTTTATCTTCATTTTACTTTAGTGTTAGGTTGGGTTTACAGTTTTAGGGAACACATAAAAAATGGGTTCATTTGGTTGGTTTCTGGAATCAACGATTCTCTGGGAATGATACCCAACACAAGAAACCATTGGTATTAAAAACAACGTTGGTTATAACATAGCAGCGCTTGCTTCGTCTATGAACAACTCTGCATGGGGGTGTTTCCTCAATATTGTGGAGGGGTAATTCTCCTGTATAGGGTCATTTATGGTATGTCCAATGGCCTCGGCTTTATTAGGTCCAGGGGCAATGGCGTAGGCATAAGTAGCTTTGAACAGTGCCGGAATGGTCAATGTAATGGCATGTGTAGGAACTTCTTCTATTTTATCGAAGCATATTTCATCCTCTGGATCTACTTGTTGCTGTCTGTTTTTTTCATCCAGGTCTACAATCTTTACAACTTTAGGATCATTGAAATCGGCTACGTGCGGGTCATTGAATGCAAGATGGGTATTCTCTCCCACTCCCAGTATAACAATATCAGTAGGATGCTTTTCCAATAGTTCCGTATATCTGGCACACTCCTGTTCTTGCTTATTTTCATCTCCATTCATATAATGGACACTCTTAAATGGCACCTTATCAAAAAGAGCCCCCTTTAGGTAGTTTCCAAACAATTGTGGTGCACTTTTGTCCACACCGATGTATTCATCCATATGAAATGCATTTATCCTACTCCAATCCACATTTTTATCTGCAAGGGAGGTTAAAAATTCATTCTGAGACGGTGCTGCGGCGAAAACAATATTCACTTGATCCTTCTCTTTCAATAAAGATTGGATCTTACCACTGATCACTTCTGCCGCGTCTGCCCCCATGAGTGACCTAGTTTTGTAAATATTAACTTTCAACTTGTCTTTTGAAATTGTTTTTTTCTCCATAATTCTATTGTCCTTTAATTTTTATGTTCACTATTTTTTAAATGTGATTTATTTTTCCTTGTCATATACCACCCGACCCTTGACAATGGTCTTGGCTATTTCCACATTATCATTAAAAATCACTATATCTGCATCCTTTCCGGGAACTAGGGATCCCTTAGTATCTGAAACTCCCATAATATTGGCCGGTGTTATACTGGCCATTCGAACCGCATCGCATAATGGTGCTCCGGCCAAATTCACCATGTTGCGCACCAACCTGTCCGTGGTTGCCACGCTGCCCGCAAAAGAAGTTCTATCGGGTAATTTGGCAACCCCATCTTCCACAATAACCTTTATGCCGTTTTCAAGACTTCCCAAAATACTCTCTTCGCCATCTGGCATTCCGGCGGCACGTATGGAATCCGTAACAAGTGCAATCCTATCTGGACCTTTGGTACGGTATATTAACTTTAACAAAGAAGGTGGGAGATGCTTTCCGTCCGCAATTACCTCAACATTCATTTCATCAATAAGAAAGGCGCTTTCCACCCCGCCCGCAAAGCGGAAAGAATGCTTGCGTATTACCCCGGTCATTCCGGAGTATAGGTGTGTGGCCAGGGTACATCCATTTTCAAATGCTTGCAAAACATCTTCATAAACAGCAGATGTATGCCCCATTGATGGCAGTACTCCTTTTGATTTCAAATATCTGATGAATTCTATTCCACCTTCCCTTTCAGGTGCGGAATCCCATCGTTTGATCATGGGTGAACGGGATAGTATCTCTTTGTACTCTTCTGGATCTGCATTTCTAATGTACTTTGGGTTTTGGGCGCCCTTTTGTTCCATTGAGTAATATGGTCCTTCCAAAAACACACCTAAAAATTGGGCCCCCATGGTGTTTTCCTTATTTGCCCTCTCATAAACCCCCAGATTCTTGTACAACTCTTCCTTGTCTCCGGACAATGCTGTTGGGTACATCGATGTTGTTCCATGCATGGCATGTAATTCCGCCGCTTTTAAAAAGGCATTTACCGAACCATCCAAAAATGAATGACCACCTCCCCCATGTACGTGGAGGTCTATAAAGCCCGGGGAAATGGTCAAGCCCTTTGCATCTATTTCCAAAGCTCCTGGAACTTCAACATTGGCCGACCCTACTTGTTTGATTATTCCATCTTCAATGACAATGGTACCATTTGCTATAGTTCTGTAAGGGGTTATGATATTTCCATTATATATCTTAACCTTTCCTGTATTGGACATAACCGTCCCTTGGCTGACTTTTTTCTCCCCACCCATCGAATTTGTTGCATACAGTCCACTTCCGGCAACAATAGAAGCCATTCCTAGTTTCTGAATAAATTCTCTTCTGTTTTCTGACATCTTCTATGTTTTTATTTTGACAATATTCCCCCGTATCTTTTATGAATTGGACTTAAAAAAATCCTTTTATGGCAAAGTATGTGGTCACCAAAGAAAAAGCGATTACGATGATGAGTCCAATATTCATGGGCAGTGTCGCCAAGTATTTGGTTGACATGACGCCTTTTTTGTTCAACAACAGAAAAACAGGAATGGCAACCGCAGGCAATATTGCGGCTTGGAAAGCCATGGAAAAGACCATTAATATGGTAGGGCTATGTTCCAAGAACAGAGACCCAAAAGCAAACAAAAGTCCAATAACGATCAATACCCGAAAAGGTGTGGATTGGATGTCCCTTGGTTTATTGGAATAATCTGAAATTAACCAAGGGGCGATCAATACAATTGGAAATATGGTCGAAAGTCCTGCTCCCGTAATACCCAATATCAAAAGTAAGGCGGCAACCTTGCCCCCAATGGGTTCGAAAAGCGATATCAATTCTAGCGTATTGTCCAGTTTTAATCCCATAGTATGGAGTGTACCTGCCGCAACCGCCATAATCAATCCACTAATAAGTAGCATCATGAAAGATGATACAAATGCATCCCTTTTTTCATCTTTAAGGTTATTGATGTTCCATCCCTTTTCAAGCACAACGGTACTCCTAATTATAAAAACCGCCGCAGAACATGTTGTTCCCGCCATTGCCGCTACTAATCCAAATGCATCGGGCGAGTCTGGTATATCAGGAATCATTCCCGAGACGATCATACCCATATCCGGAGCCATCATGAAAAAGACCACTACAAAGCTCAGTGCCATAATGATCACAAAAATGGTCAGTACCTTTTCAAATGTTTTATACTTTCCGTACCAAAACAGGATGGATAGGAAAAAAATGAAAACCAGAATAATCCACTCCTTCGCTATCATTGTACCATTCGTCAATAAGCGAATTCCTTCCTGCACCAAATCTGCCACTATACCCATGATTCCGATCAGCGCCAATAGTTCTCCCAAAATCAGGGCTGCCATAATATAAAGCGCCAACCACTTCCCTCCCTTCAATTCAGTTTTTATATTGAACAATGCTGTTTTTCCCGTAACCAAAGTAGTCTTGCCATAAGCAACCATTAGGATATAAGTGAAAATGCATGAAATAACAATGGCCCAAAATAGGGTCATGCCATACGTTGCCCCAGCTTTAGCCATGGTGGTGACACTACCTGTTCCAATATTATAACCAATAAGAAAAAGCCCAGGCCCAATGGCACCTAGGAATATCAACACTTTCTTTTTTAGAGTATTTGGCATCAATTACCTTTTTTTTAGAGTACGTATTCTCTTGTTTTACATTCAACTTCTGTCCTTATTGTCCTACAACAAGAACTGCATAGCTTCTCTTAGTAAATGACCTTAAAGGGGCTGAAAGTCCCATTCATAAGATAAAAAAACCTTTGGTTGTCAACATTCCTTCCTAGCTTCCCTCTAATAATGAGTTGGTTAATCCTTAAAAAGATATTGTATCCATGTAAACTTTCCATGTTTTTTGTGGAATTTATGGGCAGGGGAATGCTTCTGATTGTTCTAATGATAATTTGAAATAAAATCTTGGAGTATTAATTGGTTATCGTGCAGTGTTTCAAAATAAAGTTGGAATGGAATGGAATGCCATGCCAACTACCATAACCCAATTAAACCAATGAATGAAAAAAGATGGGAGAAAGAAACCCGCAACTGGGAAATGGCCTTTCCCAATTGGTTTTGAACAGTTTTCCTTGATACCCCCAATGCACTGGATATCTCTTTAGTGGTCAAGTCTTCATGGAACCGCAGACGAAATATCTTTTGCCTCTTTGGGGGCAGCTGTTCTACATGGGACTGATATTCCTTATGAAACTCCTCCCATAAAATACCTCTATCCGCCAGTAATCCTGCTTCTTGAAAATTTTGAATATTGTCTATGAATGGGCACTTCTTTTTCTCTTTGGCTATGACCTTAAAAACTTGGTTACGTATTGCCACATGCAGATAGGCTTGAAAGTTGGATATGGGATTTTCTCTCCTGAGCCATATTTTGACAAATACATTTTGAACCACATCTTCCGTTTGACTCGAGTTTCCCAAGCGGGCAAATGCTCTGGAATATGCCCAATCCCAATATTTATTATATAGTTTGTTGAAAGCCGCTTTATTGCCTTGCTCCATTTGCAACAATAACAACTTATCACTTTCGCAGTTCACTTTTTCGTTCTCCATAATGGTCTTTTTAAAACTAGTATGTGCACTTTCAACAACTACTAAACATTGTTTTTTCTTTCTGTGTACATATGTACACGATTTAAATTTATTCTTTTTTTTTAATAATCAAATATTTTTAACACTATAATTTCATTTTTTTTTGTTATACCCAGTTTTTCACCCCATAAGCATATGCTTTTATCAATTTTATTGAGCAAAATTCAAATTATATCACTCTTAGGAAGGTAGGTCTATCCATGAATCTTAAGGTTTTGCCATTTAAATCAATATAGTCCTAGAACAAAAGGCCTAAATTTTGGAAGCAGGGAATAAAATTCAAACCATGTAAACGGGCATATCTTTACAAAGCATGGTCCCTACATTATATTCAATATACTGGGGGATTTAAAAAAAGTGATGCAAAAACCAATTTGTTTTTTCAATCATCCTATCGATTATCCAGTACATTGAGCAACTTGTCATTGAATAGTTTTACACCATTCTGATTTAAATGATGGGAATCATAGAAGTTTAAGGAATCGGTCAGAGCCTCTATCCCATTAAAATTATAGTATGCAGAGTAGCCCTTCATAATGCTGTCATAATACTCGTTGCCCAGATATCTATCATAGTTGGAATGCGGTATGGGAGCATACACCAATATCACTTCAATATTCCTGGTTTTAAGCTCATGAACGATATCCGAAAAAACTGCAACTTGGCCTTCATCAAGGATGATCTTCTTTTTCTCGTATTGCTCCACAGGTAAATCGCAACCTTCTTCTTTTTCAACGAACCCCCCTTGGATATATATGTCGCCTTCCTTCTGCCTGGGTTCTTCAAAAGCTTCATTTAACCTCAACGCATTATGTGCCAAAGCATAAAGCAATGTGTTATAGGTCTTTATATTATTGATTTTTAACACCATCCTAAGGGTAAGTTTATCTATCCTGTCATTCGCAATTAGGTCAAGGGTTGATTCCACACCATCGATCATAAATGTTTCGGGATACATTTCATAAATCACCATTTTTGGGTTCAACTTATCCAGATATCTTTCCAGAAGGATTTTTGTCTGAATGGGCGTTTGGGAACTTGACCCCAAATTAAAGGTGTGATACCCATGATCGGAAAAAATTCTGGTGTCAAATCCCCTATATGCATGGGACGAACCTAAAAACAGTATATCTACATCTTTATAATTTCCAACCTCGGAAAGTCTTGAATGCATATGTCCAATGGAGCCAATCTTATAGTTGATATTGGGTTTATATTCCATTGGAATACTATAGCCCCAAAGAAAAGTGGCCAGAAGGTAAAACAAGCCCGCAAATGGAATGAACATAAAAATATCCTTGATGAATCTTCGCATGGCAACTAAAATTGGAAATAAATGAATGGGGACTCATTAGATGGCATAAACATCCCTATGGCAAACAGTATCAGTGAATAAAAACCCCATCTCAGTGGCCTGTGCCACTCTTGCCCAAGTTGCGCTATTGCATACTCTCCTTCCCGGCCTTTCCACTCAAGCAACATGAAGACCAATACCAGTATCAAGGTCAATTGATATCTTTCCCCGTCCAGAAACATTGGTGCCTTGAACAGGGAGCCTGAAAAAATACCTGAAATATAGTCAAAGGCATGTCCAATATTCTCGGCCCTAAAAAATATCCAAGCAAAAACAGTCAACCCAAAAGTCTTAAGCGTCAACAGTGATTCCTTTGCTGTGGGAAAATACCTTCCTTGTGCCATTATGCCCAAGTTGTCCCTGTTTTTATTGGTCAACAGGAGCGGTAAAAAATAAATGGCGTTGATTGCCCCCCAAACAATAAAGGTCCAGTTTGCACCATGCCAAAACCCGCTGACCATAAAAATTATGAAGGAGTTCCTTACTTTCATCCAAGTACCTCCCCTACTACCTCCAAGCGGTATATAGAGGTAATCCCTAAACCATGTTGAAAGCGAGATATGCCAGCGTCTCCAAAATTCCGCAACATCCCTTGAAAAATAGGGAAAGGCAAAATTGCGTTTTAGGTGAAACCCAAATAATCTTGAAGTCCCTATCGCAATGTCCGAATACCCTGAGAAATCCCCATAAATTTGAAATGTAAAGAACAATGCTCCCAGGAGTAGGGTGCTACCATTCAAATCTACCGAATTATTGAAAATCCGGTCCGCAAGTTCCGCACAATTATCCGCTATGACCAGTTTTTTGAACAATCCCCATAAAATTTGCCGCATACCATCGACCGCCTTGGAATAATTAAAAGACCGCTTGCGATAAAATTGGGGAAGCAACTCGGTTGCCCGCTCAATTGGACCCGCCACCAGCTGTGGAAAGAAACATACAAAAGCCGAGAAGGCACTAAAGTCTTCCGTGGGCTCAAGTCTTCTTTTGTAAACATCAATAGTGTAACTTAAAGTTTGAAACGTGTAGAAACTTATTCCAACCGGCAAAATTATGGATAAGGTATTGGGTTTTATTTCCATTCCGAAGAATGAGAAAGCAGTTATAAAATTATCCAGAAAGAAATTATAGTATTTAAAAAATCCCAGAAACCCAAGGTTCACCAAGATACTTGTCCACAAGAATATTTTTCGCTTAAAAGTGTCCTGTTCATCCTTAAGTTTAATTCCTATGGTAAAATCAACAACGGTACTGAAAAGAATCAATGCCAAAAACCTCCAATCCCACCAACCATAGAAAACATAGCTGGCCAGTATGACCAATATATTTTGATCCCTAAGGTTCTTGTTCACCACAAACCAATAGAGTATAAAAACTACTGGTAAAAAAACTGCAAAATCAAGTGAATTAAAAAGCATTCCCTACCCTTTGATTGGTTTTTGATTAAACTTTGGTCTTTGGCATCCGTAGCATTCCCCAAAGCATAAAAAGTTCAACAGTTTTATGGAAAAATAGGAGTCATGGGATATTGGATTGCAAATCCCAGACCAGCACATTACTTAGCTCTCCTTATAATTAATTTGTAAACTCCAGTTACGAAATGAAACCAACCATTACTTGGAAGAAGGTTTTTTTTCATACTCATGGATTTTAATAACTGGAGGGGTATTGTACTTTTTGGCCTCAGCCTCAACATACCCTACGAACGATTTTTCATCATTGTTGACCGTACCAAAGCTCCATCCTCCAAAAATCCTGAACTCATAAGAAAGATCTTGGGTTACCGGCAAAGCGAAAAGGTGGTTTCCGCCATACTTTTCAACAGGAACGTATTTTGGCAAGTATTCATCCTTGACCACAAGCCCTATACCCTGCCAAGGCACCACCAACACTTCTTCTCCCAAGTCTTCATCCGGAATACGGGCCTCTATATTTTTTCCCATCGAGATTGCGATTCCCTTTTTATTGATGGATCTGTACTCCTCCATTATTTGGCGGATACCCGCACCAAACATAACATCATTGCTCGGAGGCAGGAATTCTGTATACTTAATCTCAACGGTACTCCATGATTTATGGGCCACCGCGGTATAGAATTGCTCCATTTCATAAAAACCCTGTCCAGAATTCCAATTGGTCGTTGTTACCTTTATCTGGCTTCTTAGCGGCCCATTGAACACCACATCAAAAGCGTATCGTGTATCAATTATGGGTCCTTTATCCTTTGCGGGGGAATAATTGGGACGGGAAACGGTTTCCATATCTTCCATATCCTCGAATAGTCCCATACTGCCCGACCCAAAAGTACTTGCCACCGTCATTATATCCGTACCAAGTTCCCATGGCATATAGTATCCGGATTTATTGTTCGCATATTCATAGTAAGCGGTAAGCATTGGCTCCCGTTTTCCATGTAGGTCTACCCCATGGGGGTACCAAAGTTTCCAACCCATGTATTCCGATTCCCAAAGAGGAACCGTATGACGTCCATAATTACCGATAGCGGCATGAACAAGGTGTTTTGTCATTCCTCTTTCATAGGCACCGATGTACACATAAAATTCCCTTGTTTCCTTAGGCGCCAATTCTGTCATGAAAAATATTTCGTCCCAAACACCATCTTTATCCAAATCATCGACTTGAACATCCAAATAATGACCATTTGTCTCTTTTCTTCGGACGTATCCTCCATCTTTCATCAACTCTTCGTGCGTGGGCTCTTTACTGGATTCCAAATTGGGATCTACAATATTGATCCATCGTTCCGGTATGTTCTGTATAGGCAGTTCTTGACGACGTATAACAATTGGACTGTTTTCCAAGGGAATATCCAGCGGATTGGTAATCGTAAAGCGAACTCTTTGAGCAGGCTGATAATCGTCCCCTTCCGTATACCAGCCATAGGAAGATTGGGCATGTACCTGTATCCATGTGCCCATTATGGCCACAATAAAAATTACTTGATGGCGTACCATCATGGATGGGTTGAAAAGCATTGCTTTTTTAAGCCTAGAGCCTAACCATTTTTCAAACTGTTCCAAAATTTTTGAGCATTTATGATTCATATTCTCAATTCTTATCTATGTCTCTTTTTTGTAATACAATCATCTTCTTTTCATTCATGACCATTGGTCCATTCAATCTTTCCCAAGAGTTTTATCCCCATCATAAATTAGGGGTTATAAACCACCTTTAAGTGACTTATTGGCCCTAAAACGTTTCTACTGTTTTTACTTCGGACCTTAATATTGTTCAATCCACTTTTGAGAACCCAATCACGAGCCAATGTACTTTGAGATGACCAATCACTTCCATTTAAGCTTATCAGGAAAGTATCAAAGCCGCCCGGAGTAAACGTATCTGCCTCTATTTTAACGGTACCAGGGGTCTTGGTCTCTACAAGGGATACTTTTGTCTGGTTCAAGGGCTGGTAAAAATCAATAGGTCTATTGGTATATCTTTGGTACTCATCCCGCTTTGGAAACTTGGTATCATACCAATTTAGAAAACCGTCCCATCCCCAACAGGTAGCTCCCGTATGCACGGGCACTGGTGTGGGATTTGACAAAAAATCGTTTCTGGGTATGATTCGAAAATGTCCCATTGTTTTTAAAAGATATTCCCCTCCCCCATCCGCTATTGGAAACGGATTGTTTCCCTGGCGCATACCAATATCTATCTTTGAGACCACCTTTTTCCCTAATAGGGGCACATAAGGGCTTTCCCAGGTTTCCACAAAAGGTACCTGTTCAATAAGTTTGTTGTGGATTTCCAGTCCATTAAGGGGCACACCGGTTTCCGAATCAAAATAATAATAGTCCCTTGTTGCATCCATATATACCCACTTATTGAACTCGTTGGACCATACTTCGATGACTTCATGCCCGCTCATGCCTTCGCTGTGAATGTTTATGTGACGTGCCTGATACCCTAAGGAAAGTAATGCCCCAATCAATGCTTGATTTGGATACAGACACATCCCTACCATGCGCCTTCCTTCAAAATAGGGGCCATTTAGCTTTGGCATCTCAAATGAACTTTCCGTTTCAAACTTGGGCAAATCGGATATTGCTGTTTCAACGGTTACATCGTTCCAATCCCAAGAATAGGGGTCTAGGGTAATGGGTACCCTATAGGCCCAATTCAAAAGGCGCATCATGATTTCGAATTCTGAAGTCGCCCCTTCCACAATCCGGTCCAATTGGTGTACTTCCCTATACCTCTTTAATCCAGGGTGATTTAAGTTTTCATAGGAGAACGGATAGGACGGAGAAACGATTTCCCCATTATTGACAACATGCACGTTGAGCCCAGTACCTTGGTTGGGAGAGTGATCTTCCCACTCCGTCTTTATGGATAATCCCTTTATGCGAGGGGTCACCATAGGGTCACCCGTTTTTAATTCTACCCTCCATTGCATATATCTCATATCCTGCAATGCGTATTCCTTTCCATCTACCATGTGCTCCCAGTTGGTCCATTTACTTCCAGAGGCGGGGCCAAGTCCAAATCGAACAAATACTTTTGCTTCTGTTTTCGATGGCACTTCGAGTTTGGGCCATATGGATGTTTTTAGATTATGGCTTAACCGTTTTAACGGCGAGTCCATATCCACCAAATCAATGACAGAGGAGGTATAGGTTCCAGAGTCTTGATAACGGTCAAGGCTTAGTCTAATGGAATACTCCCCATCTATAGCATCAAATGCGCCAAGCCGGGAATCATTCCAAGTTCTTCCTCCATCCTTACTTTTTAGTGATTTATTGGGGTGTTGGGTACGGGTCAAAGAACCCCTTTTAAATTCTTGGGCATGTGCAACAAGAATCCTCCAAGATGTACTTTCACTATTGGTCCACATTAAGAGTTCATTGTCTCCTTGTTTTAGTTGGTCAACTGGCAGGTCCACATAATACCATCGATCCCAAACAAAATCTATGTACTGTCTTGCCTTGGTATAGGCCACCCGTGAAGCTTGCCGTACAATCTCTTGGCCATTGATGGAGATATACAAGGGTTCTTGGTTGCCTTCTACCTCCATTGCCTTGAATACTACCCTGGCCGAAGCCGCAGATGGGTCATCAAGGGTCAATATTTTTTTTATGACCATCCCTTTTTTCAGGTCCTCGATCCAGGCCACAGGCCCACCATCGCTCTGATACATTTTATACCCTTCGGGCACTCCTGTTGCGGGAGCGTCATCCTCAACCAGAAGTATACTGTCCAGTTTTATGGCATTCCTTTTTGCATCAAAATGCAAGTTGGCCAACTGAGCGTTCTTTTCAATATCACTCGCATCCCATTCTATTTCAGTTTTACGTAATCTTGGAGTTTCACTGGGCTTTGATTTTGACCAAAGGGAATCAAGGTCTGTAAGCAAGGAGCCTGTACCATAAAAAAAACACGAAATATCACTGTCATGTCCTTTAAAAAAATGTGCATGCACATGACCATTGGCCATGCACATACACACTACAATCAAAACAATACTAAATGATTTTATCTTTTGTATTTCTTTCATGAAAATTTAGAAATCACCAACGTCCACTTAATTATTGTGGATCGGTAGGAGTTGGATAATCTGACAATGGTTTTGCATCCCACCAAACCCGCGTATCGTTTTCATCCGGCCCACCGAGCAGTGAAACAGCTGCTTCGGTTTCTTCCAGGTTGTTGGTGTATTCGCTTGGAACAAAGGTCAACCTCCTCACAAGCTCTGTAGTGGAAACCCTTGGGTTAAGCGATTCAATTATGGCATATCCTCTAGGGTATCCTGTTCTTCTGCGTTCGGTCCAGGCCTCCCAGTCATTCATTGGATATAGGGACAACCACTTTTGCGTGATAATCTGCTCCAGTCTGGTCTCAAAACTTCCAGCTTCTTGATACAATACAGGAATATCGGATACGGGTGGGCTATCATATAGATCCGCTTCCCCTGTGTAGGTAAGTGGTTTTGCAGGTGTATTGGTGCTTACCACGTATGCATCGATCACATCACTTGTTGCATCGGTACGGGCTTCGAGAGATGCCCTGATACCGCTTTCGTATAGATCCTTGGCGGTACCTCCCATATTCCAACCTCTCAATGCTCCTTCCGCTCTTAAGAAATATACTTCAGCGGCTTCCATCAACCTATCAGGCTCATTGGTTCCGCCATCTGCAATCGGCAACCATTTGCTACCAACAAAGGAATTGTTTTGCTCCAGGTCCCTACCTCTATCAGAAGATGGCATCCCGTTTCTCATCCCTACATACCCTTCGCCCTCAAACTGTTGCAATCTTCCACAGCATGGTTGCATATAAACATCCAATCGAGGGTCATCGTACCCTACCAAAAGGCTCTGCATGGTTGAGCTTACCACAAACTCGGTATGGTAGGTAATGGAACTTAGTTTGTTAATATTGTTTACTGTGGATTCCAACAGTGCGCTATCAGCGTTCTCCGTAATGACCCCTCCCGGAGCGCTTATGGCCTTTTCCGCTTCTTGCTGTGCCAATGAGGGGTCTGCATAAGCAATTCTGATGGCGAGTCGCAAACGAAGTGAGTTGGCCCATTTCAGGTACTGGTCCACATTTCCACCATATACCAAATCGTTGGTCCCAAAGGCCTCTTCGCCTGAGTTGTTCTGAAAAACAGTCACAACCTCATCCAAAGTCTGGAAAAAGCTTCTGTAAATGTCTTCTTGCGAATCATAGGCAACGCTTGTTTCCCCGTTTCCAAATTGCGAATAAATGATCGGGCCCCAATAGTCGGTAATTCTGTGGAACAACTGTACTTTCCATACTTTGGCAATGGCATTCTCCACAGTAAGATTGTTCTCTTCCGTAAAGTCCTCAACCAATTTAAGCTGAGTCCCTGCCGCACCCCATCTCGTATTGGTATAAATCCCTGTAAAAGTGGGGTCGGACCATGATCCCACCTCAGTAAAGTTTGCTGAAGGGAAATTTGGGTGAATAATTGTAAAGAACTGTGACCATTCCCCTGCATATAGGTTGTGTGATACTTGATACCATGTCATCATTCCTGAATATTGCGCTTGGGCAAGGGCGGAACCTACAGTTTTCACATCCAGTTGATCAATGGTTATTTGATCCTTCGGAGTATTGATTTCATCAAAATTCTTGGTACAAGAGCTTCCAACTAGAATTGTAACTGTTAAAACGAACAATCTAGCTCTTTTTAATCGGTAATATATTTTATGTGAAGTCATCATTATTCTTTTTAGCATGTTTGTTTAAAAATCTATAGTAAGGTTAAAACCAAAACTTCTTTGGGTTGGTGGCACGAACGATTGAAAACCTGCTGCTGTGGAATTCGTTGCAGTAAGGACTTCAGGGTCCCAATTCCCCTTTTTTGTAATGAAAAACAGGTTTCGTCCCACTAGGGAGACCTTCATATTGCTAAAAGGTAATTTTTCCATCAATTTTGAAGGTAATGAGTAGCCCAAGGTAGCTTCCCTTAACCTAGCGTTGGTGGCGTCTTCCACAAAAGCTTCCCCGACCGGGGTGTTCCTTCCTCCTACGCTTCTCCAAAAATCTTGTGAGCTAATTGAAATGTTATTGGTAGTTCCATCTTCCAAAACAGCTGTTTCGCCGGCAAAAAGGTTCTGGCCAAAAACAAGGCCTCCATCCCTTCCTTCTAGGGTTTCTTTGGAAACACCTTCCCCATTTAGTACCGCATCGGTCATGGAAACATAACTACCACCTTGTCTGTGTTCTATAAGAAAACTTGCACTAAAGTTTTTATAGGTAAACGTATTGGCGATACTTCCTGTCCAATCCGGGTTGAAGTTCGCTACCTTAACCGTTCTACCTGAAGTGATCAATGGCACACCATTGCTTCCAACAATCACCCTTCCTTGGTCATCTCTTTCCCAACCTCTTGAATATATATTTCCAAATTCTTCTCCTTGTTCAACCACAAACTCCCGAACATAAGAATCAGACCCAACAACCACTCGTGGTCGTTGATCGGAGATACTGTTCACCCAGTTACGGTTGGTGGCAAAATTTGTGACTATATCCCAATTAAAATCATTGGTTCTTACCGGTACCAAGGTCAACATAGCTTCATAACCTTTGTTTTCAACATCACCTCCATTGGTGAAAAAGGAAGAAGCACCGGACCCTGTTGGCAATGCAACAGAAAACAATTGATCAAAGGTATTGGTCTTGTAGTAGGTAAGATCCAGTCCCAGACGATCGTTAAAGAAACGTAGGTCAAGCCCCAGTTCCACTGACTCTGTTGTTTCCGGTTTTAGGTCTACATTGGGCAGTGTACCGCTCAACTGTATAAAACCATTATTTCCACCCGAAGAAATATTTGCCGTCCTACTTAACATGTATGGTGGTGCACTGTTACCTACCTTGGCCCATGATGCCCTCACCTTTGCAAACGACAGGGTTCCTTTTAAGGATGGTATCAAGTCGGAAAGAACGGCGGAAACACCCACTGAAGGATAAAAATAAGATCTATTGTGGGAAGGTAGCGTTGAGCTCCAATCGTTACGACCGGTAACGCTTAGATAAAGGGCTCTTTTCCACCCAAAATTTCCTGAAAAGAACAAAGACTGTGTCTCCGTTTCATTACTTGGGTTGAAAGAGGCATTAGGGAACAATGTATTGGACAGGGCAAAGAAGTTGGATATCAGCAAGCTTTGTGTAGTGTTTGCTGAGAGTGCTCCAAGACCAGCAGTTTTTCTAAGAATACCCCCCGCCTGTACATCCAAGGAAATTGTTTCCGAAAGATCTTTATTATAAGACAATATAAGATCTGAATTCCAAAGACTTGAATTGCTCTTACTTACACCATAGTATCCAAAATTATAGGCCGAACCATAAGTGTCTTCACTTACTTTGGTTTCGTTGGAACTATTTCTTTCATCATACGCGGTACGAGCAATCAGGTTTAGGTCGTCGGTAATATCAAAATTTACGGCAAGTAACAAGTTCAAACGATTGGAGTCTACAAAGTTCAACACTTCGTTCATTATCCAATATGGGTTCTTACCTGAGGTAGATCCAGGGTTGAAATAATTCTGTTTTTTGGACCCATCAGCTGTTTCATAAAAGTAGTTCCTGAAATCCGCATCCCTAATATTACGAGGCATTCTATAGATATTCCGGTATGGATTGGTATGTTGGCTGTCCCCTGTGGTATTGGTATTGTCGTTGCCCTGCTTCATATAGCTTACCTTGGCATCCAGGGAGATTTTATCCGTTAACTTATTGTTGAGTCTTAACGTTAAATTGTGCCTTCCCAATCTGGTGTTGGGCATTAAGCCTTCCGCATCTGTCCTGGTATAAGAGAAAGCTGTTTGGGTTTTCTCACTTCCCCCGCTTATGTTTATTCCAGATGATACATTGAACGCTGTTTCAAAAATTCCTTTAAAGTTGTCTGGTTGGGGTAAAAATGCATATTGTTGTCCGGCAGTGGCTGGGTCTGGAGACCAAAAATCCACAAGCTGTCCTTCCATTCTTGGACCCCAAGACTCTTCGGATGTTGAATTATATACTCCTGACACCCCTTGTCCATATTCATTTTGAGTTTCAAAAAGAAAAATAGGATTCCCCATCATAACCGTACTGTTCACCCTTACGTTCATTTTTCCTGCCTCTCCTCTTCTGGTCTCAATGATAATAACACCATTTTGCGCTTGGCTTCCGTATAGTGCTGCTGCATTAGGACCTTTAAGCACATTTATGGAAACAATATTATCAGGACTCATGCTGCTGATTCCCCCATTGATCGGAACACCATCAACAACATACAGAGGCTGACTGTCACCAGAAATGGATCTATTTCCCCTAAGTATCACACGGGATTCTGCCCCAAGACCTGTTCCTGATTCATTGATACGCACACCGGCCACTTTTCCTTGCAAAGAGTTGACCACATTAATTTCACGTGCCTCTGCCAATCCATCAATATCCACCGACTGCGTGCTATAACTTACAGACCTTTTCAATTTCTTAACCCCAAACGCTGTAACGGTCACCTCGTTAAGGTTTGTAAGAGCTTCTTCCATGGAAACGTTGACCACATCGCTAGATCCCACCGGAACCTCTTTGGTCAAGTATCCCAAATAAGAGAAAACCAAAACCCCCTGATTGGGAACCGAGATAGCGTAATTACCATCAAAATCACTGATAACCCCAACAGAAGACCCTTTTAAAAGAATGTTCACCCCCGGGATTGGCACACCGTCCATATCGGTTACCGTACCGGATACCATCTTATCCTGAACAGTTCGTAACTTGACCAAAATATGGTTTCCCATTTGCTCGTATTCAAGGCGGGTATCGATAAGAATATCATCCAAGTAAGCCTTTACGGTTTTCTTGCCGGAAGGAATGTCCAGATGGTTTATTTTGGAAACATCATTTTTATTGTACATAAAATAAAACGGTGTTTTTTTCTCAATCTCCTTAAACACCTTAATCAATGAGGCATCCGAGATTTCCAATGATATTACCGTCTTATCTATCGATTGATTCTCCATAAATGCAGAGGCAAATAGATTACTGCTTGCAAAAAAGGCCGCCATAAAATACATTAAAACACCTTTGCTGACTGCAAGCGAGGTTGAACCACGTTGTGGACATCCACTACAACTTCTGGATTTTTTTCGAAGGAAATTTTCGAAAGGTCTGATAAAATTCATAATCGGTTTTTTAGAGTTAGTTAATTAAATCACCTTCTTTTTGAAAAGGCTTAGTTTGAAGGTTTAAATCTTGAACAAAAGGGTTTTCCCCTTATTCTTCCGTAATGAAAACAGTATGTCCCATAAATTTTCTCATATTAAACTTTGTTAGAACCAAGCAAAAGAACACATCACAACTTGCTGATGGTTACCGTATTGCCCTCTCCATCAAAATGAAATTCAGCTTCATTGAAATGACAAAGGATCTTAAGCAATTCATCCATACTTTCTCCTTTCAGGAAAGTTGTGCTAAATCGTTTGGTTAGGAGTTCCTCATCTTTGAACTCAATTTTTACGTGAAATCGATTTTCAATAAGCGAGGCCGCTTCTTTCATGGTTATGTTATCCAGAAAAAGGTCTTGTGTCTGCCAACTTTTATCAAACTCATCGGAATGCCCCTTGATCTCAACTTCCCCTGAGTTTTTATCGTAAACAAGTCCTTCGTTTCGTTTTAGAACACCGAAAGATCTTTCCTGATCGGAGACATCCACCAATCCAGTGCTTACATCCACAGATATATCTTTTTCCAATGGCCAAGCCTTGATCCTAAAAGATGTTCCCAGGACCGTGGTCTTTATCTTGCCCGTATGGACTATAAATGGCTTTTGCGGATTCCGCTCAACTTTAAAAAAGGCCTCTCCATTTAGATAAACCTCTCGCTTATCGCTATCCTCAAACGATCCATAATCTATCTCGCTCCCTACGCTCAAGAGCACAGAACTACCATCGGGCAAGGCAACCAATCGCTGTTCCGATGCGAAAATCTCCTTTTGCCCGGGCAAGTCCATGAAAAAATAAAGTGTCAGAGAGGAACCGATCATCAAGACAATGACGGCAGCGGCAATCTTCAAGCTCCATCTCCGTTTGGCCAAAGTTTTACCTTTTTCAACCGTGGATATTTTTTCCCAGATGGCCTTGTTCATTTTGTGCTTTACCCGCTCTCTTTCTTCATCAGATAATAGCTCGGAGATTTCCTTATCATCAAACAAGTCATAATATTCCATTAGAAATCCTTGTTCCTCATCCGTAATATCCCCATTGAGATATTTTTTTAGCAACTTCTTTAAATATGACTTATTGATCATTTCTGTTGAACATTTAATATTATGACCGGAAAGCACGAAAAAATCCTACTCCCGTCTGCATTTTTTTTGATTTTGATGTACTTTTTTTGATTGTAGGCACTGGGAAGACAAAAAAAATACTTGTACCGGCCTTAACCGATACAAGTATCTCTTGCTTTTCGTTCCGCTTAAATTGAATACGTCCTTTGGAATCTACCTTTGGACTTGGACAGAACGTATAAATTGCTACGTCATGTTTTGATGATTAAACACCACCAAAAATTGAAAATCCACCATCCACACAGATCATGGAGCCCGTAACAAACTGGGATGCATCACTCAGCAACCACACCAAGGCACCTCCCAATTCATCGGGTTGGCCAAATCTTTTAAACGGGGTTTGATTGATCACCAATCCTCCCCGCTCGGTATATCCACCATCTGGAGTGGTTAAAAGATTCTTGTTCTGTTCCGTAAGAAAAAATCCTGGGGCCAATGCATTCATTCTAAGTTGATCGCCATATCTGTTTGCCATTTCCACAGCAAACCATTGGGTATAACAATCAACGGCAGCTTTTCCCATATTGTAGCCCAGAACCCGGGTAATCGCCCTCTTTGAATTCATGGACGATATATTTACGATACTCCCCTTTTTTGCAGTATTGCATATGGCTTCCCCAAAAATCTGGGTGGGCTTCAACGTTCCCCAAAGGTTAAGGTCCATGACCTCTTTCATTCCTTGGAGATTCATATTAAAAACATCTTCATCTGGCATCAAGACACCCTGTGGCATTATACCTCCTGCGGCATTTACAAGGCCGTCTATCTTACCATACTTGTCCAGCACCTTTTCCTTGGCTGCAACCAACTGCGCGTCATTCATAACATCGGCAATGAGTGCTATGGCTTGCCCTCCTTGTTTTTGTATCTCCTCTACCCTTTTATCCGCAACGTCCTTGTTTCTGCCAAGAACCCCCACGGTCCCTCCGGCACCATGAATGGCTTTAATGAAGGATTTCCCCAATATACCAGTACCTCCGGTTACTATAATTACTTTATCCTTTAAAGAAAAGTTATCCATAATCAAGGTGTGTTTTCTATCCAATTTAGTTTTATTCCGTTACAATGACACCCTCACCTTGTGGCAAGCTCAATTCAATTGTCTTTTCAGAATTTTTATATGTATAGTTCTTAACTCTTTTACCATTTATTTTAACCGATGATGGCCTTTGGGACACTCCTAAGGTTACCTTGCCCTCTGAGCTGCGGTAAAATTTTATTTGCTGCCCTGAAACTTCAAAAGTCATTGGCAAATCTGACTTAAGAAGGTTGTGGCCATTTTTGGAAAAGACAGTGGCCGAGGCAACAAAGGTAACCCCATTATCCCAGACCACGGATACAGCATCGGTCTCCATTTCTTCAACGGAATAGATTTGACCAGGCTCTGTGGTAAATGCAATTTTATTTCCTTCTATGGTTCCCGAAACAAAACCGTCATGGGTTTGGACATCAACATCTGGTATGGACCCTTCATCAGTGACAGAGAGCACGTTTGCCATAACAAGTGGTTTGCCTTGGGTACGTGCGGTCACCGTAAGCATACCCTCCCTTTCCAATGGCCTAACATTCAACAAGGTCTTAAGGTAATGAGGGGTCTCTACGGCTTCTACATCCATCACATCTGGTGAAAGATGAACAATATTCAGGCTGGAACCACCTTTTGTTATGGAAGAAGCTTCTTTACCTGCTTTGATATCCTCCAGTCTCAGTGTCTGATAAAGTAATGTAACGTCATGGTCCTCCTCATTGGGAACTGCTATATCTAGCATCAATAAGGTTCTAGGTTTTAAGTACACCACATTTCTGGTGAGGGATTTTACTTTACCCCAGTATAGCCTTCCAATATCACCTGCGGAAAAAGCTGCCTTCTTACCATCCAAGAACTGATCAATAAAAGCATGGTCATCAAAACCGGGAGCAAAATTCAAAGGGTCTCCAACGCGTTGACTTTGATGGTTCCCGTCAATAAGAATAGTAGAATGCCCCACAGGTTGCGTCAACCAAGGTTGATACAAGGGGTCATCATAATAATTTGAATTTTTCAGGTGTCTTTCCTCAATGAATATATTGCCCCGATCGGCCAACCAAAAGCTTCCTTGATCTAAATGTTGATGGTTATAAAAAGCCCCGGTCCGCATTACAAACACAAAATCATCTTTCTCCCATCCGCTTTTGAAGACAGTGGTCCCTACATTTTTGAACATTTTGACCGGGCTTTCATCGAAAGGTGAATCCTCTTTTACATTTTTGGTATCATAGAACACATCCTGGATGGTTTCATTTTCTCCTGCGGATGTACCTTCCTTGATACCCGAGTCCCCATTACTTGCCTGTGTGTTGGACTCAATATACCCCCCCTTCTTCAAATAGTTGTAAAACCATCCAAGTCGAGGTTCCTTTTGCATATCAAGTAAAAATGCCCAATTAGTGGCCGGATTCATGTTGCCTCCGGAATCCCCATATTCAAACCAATGCCTATCTTTAATGATGCCACCCCAAATGTATTCATTATAGGTACCTATTAAAGGGGCACTCAAATCAATATTAAATACATTTTTAAGTGATGGTACACTGTAGCCCATATTGGAAAAGGTATAGTTGTTATAGCCAAGACCTTCACCCCACGAACCATCATTTGAGTCTGTTACCTTGGTAATGAACTCATAATATTTCATCATGGTTCCTGTAAAATAAGGCTCAAGATTTTCCACATCGGGCCCATCGCCATAAATGGCCGCCATACTCATCATGGCCCCACCACTTATCATCCCCAACCAGTTTGATGTATTGGAAGTGATATTATCATTGTACACATAGGTCCTGAACGAACCCTTTACAATATTGTCTATGATTGCCTTCCGAATCTTACTTGACTCTTCATCGGTCATGAGATCATACGTTAAATCATATGCCTCTGCCACCCTGTGGGACCAGCTTCCAGTACGGTGTTCACTGAAACGACCTCTTTTGATTTGCCATGGATGACCCCAATTGGGCCATTCCGAAAGTTTAAGCAATACATTCTTGACATACATCCCTGCCTCTTTGTCCCCATGAAACGTATATGCCATTGCATTCATACGTAACGCACCATCTGTACTATAAATGTGTGAACCCCAAGCGGACCAAGTAGGAAGCCAATCTTCATCAGGAAATTGGTCCAGATCAAAAACCAAGCTTTCCACGGGAACCTTTTCCCGTTCTTCCCTCGCATTTTTGGCAATGTCATTGTACACTTTTTTAAATTGAGGTTGCTTAAATCTTTCCTGAATCCATTTCTTCTTTTCATCATCATAGAGCAGTCTTGGGTGCACCCCATCAATCTTACTTACTTTTGGTGCTATATGAATGGTAAACTCTGTATCCGAAAGTTGTTTTGATCCTTGATAGGCTGTAAGTTTCCCAAGATAAAGGCCATCTGGAAACGAAAGTTTCATGGGAGAAAGGGTCCACAGTCCATTTTTCTTGCTCAATCTTCCTTTGTAAACCACATGTTCCCTATCAGTATAGGACACCAACTCCAATTGCACCTTTGTTGCCTGTAACGGCCATTCTCCTTTTAACTTGAACTCATCCCCATAATGATATGGTTTCTCCGGAATAAAAGGTTTATACTCGGGAAGTTTATGCATGGTAGGTTCAGAAAAACGAAATACCATGTCGCGCTCCCCCTCAAAGACAATATCATCCAAGCCAAGATAAAATGGCATCTTGGGGTCTGCTTTGGGAATTTTGGTCAAGATGGCCAAAGCATAAATTTTCACCTGTTCCTTATTCATTAATCCAGGGTTCTCCTTGATGACGTCGTTAAAATCCACGGTTACCCATTCCCATGTATTGGTTTTGGGAGCGGGTATGGTAACATCCAATTTCCCTAACTCCCCTGCCGCAAATCTTACTTTAATGAATTCCGGGGCAAGATGGGTCTTGACGTAGTATCTAAACTTGATCTTGGACCTACTCGTCAAATACATATCCAACAACTTTTGGGCCCCTGCATAATTATCCACATGGGTATATGGGGTTACCTTTTGCACAATTGAAATGTTAGGGTCCCCGGGTACCATTTCGTCAATTCTAAAGTTGGGATCGTACGCTGTATCTTGCCAAAGGGGGTAAGACGCCCATGCCCCCAAGGCACGGTCTTCAAAGTTTTCAGAATAGGTCCAAGGCTCAAGGACGGTATCGGCAAACAACCGAATAGAACTACAAAGACAGATGATAAATAAAAACTGATACTTACTCATAAAATACATTCTTGTTAAATATTAAACTACATAGAATCCTTACTTAGTTCATTCTCATCAGAAGCCCATTCTATCTTATGACCCAAAAAAAGGAAAAAGTCCCTCTCTTGTTTCCGTATTTTAACATTCTAAAAAAACAATGGGTTTATCTTTAAATAAACACGCCTCCCAGCATAACTTTGACGTATTGTTATGGATTTTTTCAAAAAAAGATCAGAACCCGGTAGGAGAATCCCTTGTTTTCCGGTCCTATAAGAAGAAGAAAGGATAATTAGACTCTTTTAATATAAAACCCAAATGAAAAAAAGAACTGAAAGCACAGGTTCGGAAGCCAACAAAATGGGCAGAAGAAAATTTTTGGGCAATAGTAGCGCCGCTTTTCTTGGAATGGGTGTGACTGGAATTTCAACCCTTAAGGCAATGGAAAACCAACCTGTTGGGATGCTCTCCGATGACCATTCTGGCCTTTTCCAAGAAAGAGGGTTCGAAGCCATGGTGAAGAAAGCCATTCAATACAAGAAAATTGACGCACACAATCACACCGGAAACTTTCCGGATATGATTGAAAGCATGGATCGTGTGGGCATACAATGGGCCGCCATATCTGATCTTCAAGGGAAGAACACCCCTGAAAATTTCAGAAAATCAAATGATGTGGTCCTAAAGGCCGTAAAACAGTACCCGGGCAGGTTCCTCGGAAAATGCCGAATTAATCCCGGCTACACAAAGGAAGCCTTGGAAGAGATAGACAGATGTGTAGACCAAGGGATGGTGATGTTAGGGGAACTATATGATGAATACAAGGCCAATGACCCCGTGTATTATCCCATTATTGAACGCTGTATTGACCATAAGGTCCCTATTCTTATACATTCCGCCAATATCTTAGGCCTTTGGAGGGAAGGGTATCCTAAAGTTGGGAGTTCCATAAACACATCCATTGCCGATCATTTTGTGGATATTGGCAAAAGATACCCTGAGGCATTGATCATTTGTGGTCATATAGGTGGTGGTGGCGATTGGGAGTATGTATGTAGGGTGCTACGAAATGCACCTACAGTATATCTGGATACCAGTGGAAGTGTCTCCGATGAAGGCATGATCGACATGGCCGTGGAACATCTTGGTGTGGACAGGCTCCTGTTTGCCACGGATGTCAACTATGAAACAGGTGTCGGCAAGATCATGAGTGCCAACCTTACCGAGAAAGAAAGAAAAAAAATCTTTTTTGAAAATTTCAACAATCTTCTAAAACCAGCAGGCAATCATGTTAATTGATATAAACTCATACATTGGTCACTGGCCATTCCGACCATTGCGAGGTAATACATTGGAAGATCTGCTCCAAAGAATGGACGAGTTTGGTGTGGACAAATCAATTGTGGCCAACATCAACGGAATCTTTTATAAAGATGCCCAAGGTGCCAATGAAGAATTGGATAAAATGGTTAAGTCAAAAACCATATTCCAGGATAGATTCATTCCTTTTGCCACCATCAACCCTGTACTTCCCTGGTGGGAAGAATCGTTGAACACCTGTCATCAAAATGGAATGAAAGGTATTCGCATATACCCCATTTACCATGAATATGATATTCTTGATCCACGGTGCATAGAGCTCGTAAAGGCGGCCAGGGACCTGAAAATGCCTGTCTCCATTCCTTTGCGAATGATAGACTTGCGACAAAGATCATGGCTGGATGTAAATTCAGTATTGGATTTGAACCATATAGCTTCCTTGGTCAAGCAAGTGCCGGACGCACAATATATGGTATTGGATATGAGGGTGGGTAGCGGCAGGGCCACCACTGCTGAATCTCTCGACATATTGAAAACCGCCGATATCCTATTCGATACGGTTCGTGCCAGCGGTGTGCCTACCACAGGGTACAACGGTGAAAGTTTAAAGGGAATGATGGACACTTATGGACCCGAAAAAATAGCTTTTGGCACGGAAACCCCATTTACAGATTACTGTACCCCTTTTATCCGTGTAGCCGTATTCAATGAAGCCAATGCCGGGGTCAAAGAAAAAATCTATTCTGGAAACGTACGCCGCATGCTGCGTTTGTAAAGACTTGATCAGGTGAGATAAAACATATAACCAATTATATAAATAAGTTTTCAAGGCAAATACCATAGAGTTTTCATTCATAAGTTGTTTTAGTTAGCTTTTAGCAAGGAAGAGGAGGGCTTAGTCATGCCCTCCTTCTCATTTTGTATAGACCTTTCTATAAAAGATTACTTTAAACCTAGAGATTTCATGAACATTCCACGCCCTATAATACGTCTTTTCCCACCCCTTAATTTGTTCTATCATTGCTATTATACCTTTGAGTTTCAATTGTATTTCAATAGGGTTTATTATGTGATTTTTATAATAATCTTTAAATTTAACCCGTTTTTTTGTGTCGATGTTTGCACATTTACACGCATCCCAAATTGATTTTAAAGCCCACAAGCTACATGTTCATCAATCTAAAAATCAATTTGCTTCATCTGAATTTAAATTTATGAAAAACCAAAACGGAGGGTTAGCGAACATACGTGTTAAGCCTGATTCATATGAATGTACCATAACAACAGATATTGCTGTTTTCGGGTATCTCGATGGAAAACTGAAAATTTTGCTCACCAAAAGATCGTTGGCAAACTATAAAAGTCATTGGCTATTGCCGGGTGGAACAATGGATGCCGATGAAACGGTTGAAGAATGTGCAAAAAAGACACTTTTTGTATTGACCGGCTTGGAGAATATACGCTGTGAATATATAAAACTTTATAGTGCCTTGAACCGGCACCCGATCAAACGGGTTGTGACCGCTTCATTCTGTGCCTTGATCCAACCGGAAAAACACCCTTTGGTCTTAACGGACAATGTGGAGAGTCTAGAATGGTTCAGCATGGACGATTTACCCACCCATATTGCATTTGACCATACCCATTTGATCAATGACGCTTATAATTTCCTAAAAGAAAATTTAGAGGATAAACTACATTTTGGTGAACTATTACCCAAACAATTCACCCTATCCGAGCTTCAAATCTTGTATGAGACCATTTTTGAAGTCAAGGTGGATAAACGGAATTTCAGGAAACGAATCATGCAAATAAACCTTATTACCAATACCCGAAAAAAAAAGCGGGGGGTTAAGGGAGGGCCATTTTTGTTCGAATACAAACTCATTCACTAAACCATCCTATCCTTTCAAAAAATAAAACCTAACTCAAGACCGGAGCTTATTAAAGGGACTTCTTTGTCACTTGAGCATCATTATTATAAGATAATGGATAATTTCCACTAAGTCGGGTTTATTAAACAATGCGTTTACTCATAGGCAAGCCTAAAAAGGGAAACTTAAATATCCGATTTTAAGATAGGTTTTCAGCCCATAAAAAAGTAGAGTAGGACATTATCTTCTTTTCGGGTCATATTGATATAGGGAACATTATAATTCAACACTGATTATCAAATAAATATACTTGTTTATCCCTTGTCATCAATTAGGTTGCTGATTGATTTCGACATGGATTTATATGAAGAAACGGACTAATCTTTAAACAAAAAATTATGAAAAAAGTATTTCTGTATTCCATTTATTGTTTTTTTACCGTGTCCTGCACTGACAAGGAACCGCTCCAATCATTTGAGGACAATACAACTAATGATTCTTTGAAAATGGTAAACTTGACCGTTGAAGAATCTTCATTTCCTTATTGCCAAGAGAATCCCAATCCCATTGGAGGAGGAGGAGGGTATGACGATATTTTGTCCGCCACAGGTGCAGACATACACATCACGTCATTTTCAGGTGCTGTGAATTTCAAAAATACCATTGAAAGTGCCCCAATTGGATCTGTTATTTACATTGATAACAACTTGACCATAGATTTAAGTAATTTTTATGGCATCACCGGATCAGAGTCCATAATTGTACCAGAAGGGGTCACCATAGCAAGTGGAAGAGGCGGTAATCAGGGAGCGGATTTAGGCGCTTTAATCTACACAACTGATTTTGACTACTATACATCAATTTCCCATTATGGGCTTCCTGTATTTATTGTTGGTGGAGACAACGTAAGGTTTACAGGTTTAAGATTTCAGGGGCCATCCCAACAAGAAGGAACAAATTCACCTTTGAGTAGCATCAAATTTAAAACCTGTATTGAAATATCAAATAATTATGACGGTCTAACCGTGGATAACTCTGAATTTTTTGGGTGGCCTTATGCGGCAATAAGAGTTGGAAAGGGATACACTGATGGGTCATTTAACAATAACATAATCAACAATTGTTTTTTTCACGATAATAAACAAAGAGGCCTTGGCTATGGCGTTATCATTGATTGGGGGTACGCTACAATAAGTTCCAATATTTTTGAGGCCAATAGACATGATATTGCAGGCTCGGGAAAAACTGATAGTGGCTATGAAGCTTCGTGCAATAAAGTATTGACAGGAGGTACAGCCCATAATTTTGATATGCACGCTGAAGGCAAAAGCGATGGAAGTGAAAATGCAGGACGCTTTATTTATATCCATCATAATGATTTTGAAGACCTAGGCGCAAATAGGTACCAAAGTGGCAATGATTACAATATTGTCATTAGGGGAAGACCTGATGTGCAATGTAGAATTGAGAACAATAGATTTGCCCATAGTGGACCAGCAGCTTCAATAAGACAGCAAAATGCCCATGGAGGATTTGGAAATATGCTGGTATGGAACAATATATATGACACGGATGACTATTTGGGGTGGTATGTAAAAGAAGATTGGTCCAAAGCAAATGCCAGTAATTTTGTAAACCTACCGTCGTCCAATGATGCCATAATGAACACGCCAAGTTCAGGTAGTAACTATGATTTCTCTTTTACCTTCGGCGATTATGATGGTGACGGTAATACCGACATATACAAACTTGAAAACGACAAGCTTTATACCATTCCATACGATGCTGCAACTTATGGTATTAGTGCAAATTGGGCTCAAATATTAAACACTGGCTATCCGATGTCATCACTCCGCTTTGGGTTTTATAATGGAGATAATATTACAGATATTATAAGGCAATCAGGAAACACTATTTATGTATCCTGGAGCGCAAATTCATCGTGGACCACCTTGCTGAATACTTCAGTGCCACTTTCAGATCTAAAATCAGGTGATATCGACGGAAATGGAATTGAGGATCTATTCTTGGCCAATGGTTCTACTTGGCGCGTCTCATATAATTCCAATAGTAGCTGGACAATAATAAACTCGTCAAGTAGCCTACCCAATGAACTTTCCTTGGGCAGGTTAAACGCAAATAACATGAACGATGTTTTTACAGCAAATGGATCAAATTTTAGAGTTTCATATGAGGCCACCTCATCTTGGACCAATTTGATCACGTCATCATATATAACACAAGATTTATTAATTGCCGATTTTGATGGGGATGACATTTCAGATGTAATTGACCCAGTATTAAGAAAAATTTCTTTAAGTGGAACAACGAGTACTTGGATGAATACCAAAACCGCTAATTTCCCAATAAATACGTTTCCCTATGGAAACTTTTGACCTTAAGGATTTACGAAACTTGTTTCTAATTGGCTGTCTGACCAACTGAATTGACGTATGATCATGTTGGACAATCAATCATTAGATTCGCTAATGGTTTTCGGTTGTTCTATTTTTTACATTATCACTGGTTTCATGGGGCAATTATTTCTTTGAACAAATAATTGCCCCATGATTTTGAGACAACCCTCTTACACAAAATTCTATATTCTCTTTCATTTGTTTGGCATTATAAGACTTCTCTACCACCTAAATATCCTGTTGCAAAAGTTAAGCAAGGAATTGATAATATCTCTTAGATTCAACAATAGGCATAACTTGGGAATGAAAAAATGGAAATTGTACAAACATTTCTCCGAATAGTTTTGGCAATATGGTGATAAAGTTTTAAAAAGTTCTACCTCACCCCGCGTCTCACTTAAAAAGAATATTGAGAAAGGCTCTTCCTTTTTTATAATCTACGTTTAAACAACCTCGCACTTTATCAAGTATAGCATTAACATAAGTAATCTAATGCTGATTATTCTAACTCATTAAAAAATATAAATCATTATTGGGATTTGAAGAAATGAACTATTTGTTATTTTGGTTTTTCCAATATAAGATTCTAATAAAATTTCAAAAGAAAAACAATTAAATAAGCCCATAACAATTTTTATAATTACTCCTTAAACCCCGGATTTCCCCATATATTGACTAAAATCAACATGGGAAACTACCTATTCGGTGAGCATAAAATCTTTTCGGGCCATAACCCCTTTATTTATTAGGGTTTCAGGAGATAGATTCGAATCCCTCCGGCTCCACTATTAACCCTCGTAAGCACAGTATTTACAAGGGTTTCAGATTATAGTTGACTGTTTAGTTGACCTTTTTTGGTTTAAAACCCTTGGTATCCTCATTACCTTTGGCTTGTATTTATGGAGTAAGCCTTCAGTTGAGCCAATTGAAAACCATCAATAAATGGTCACCAATGCCAAGAACCCAAAAGCCACAGGAGATAATTCAAAAAAAGGATTTGAAATGCCAAAAAAGTGAAGTCACCCAATTCTGGGCAATTTGTCCAAAATTTTTGATATTCATTGCCTGTATTTGTATTCTTACAAATAATTCTCAATCCTGATATGAAACTAAATGTAACCACTTATATAGTAGGGTTCTTATTTCTCATTTGCTCATGCAGTTCTGAAAGTACAGATTCCGACAATCCGTCAAGACCTGCGGATGGGGAGGAAAATAACGGTGACGAAGGAAATAATCAAGATCCTATCGTTTTACCGGAAGTAAAGACTTTGGACATTGGTGAACTATTGATTTCATATGCAGAATTCAAAGGCGAGTTGATAAGTGAGGGTGATTCTCCGGTTATAGAAATCGGATTTGTCATAAGCACCGAGGAAGGCGCCACCATAGAATCCAATTTTTCCAGGCATCCAATCCCAGAAGAAGCTTCGGACAATTTTTCCCTAATTGTATACGACATTCCAGCAGACATAAATTTTTATTTAAGGGCATATGCCTTAAATGCTGATGGCGTAGGGTACGGAAATGACATAGCATTCAAGACTTTGGAAGACAATGCATTTGAAGGGAATGTGCACTTGGACACCCAAGAAAAGGTAGTAAACTTTGGAGAAATGGGAATAACAACCATTAACGGTAATCTCACAATTACAGGAACAGTCACCGACCTTAGTCCTCTAAGCAGTTTGGAACGGGTGCGTTCCGCCATAGATATTATTTCCACATCAGAACTAAAAACACTGCATGGACTTGATAATTTGACGCACACTGGATATTTAACACAAAGTCCCTTAAGGATAATATCAAATTCAGGCCTGGAAAGTTTACAAGGTTTAAATGGCCTTGTGAATGCCGCTGGAGGAATTATGATCGGTTCCATTGATTCATTGGTTGATTTAAAAGGGTTGGACAGTTTGCAAAAGGTAGAGGGAAAAAGCAATTTATCATTATACATTAGCAATTGTGCAAGTTTGAACAGTCTGGAAGGACTGAACAACCTTGAATCAGTGAGAGATCTGCATATTGCCGTGAACCCCTTACTTTCTGATATTTCTGCATTAGCTAACCTAGCAAACATCGAAAACTCGCTTACCATTCATTCTTGCCCATCATTAGTGGATTTGAATGGCATACAAAGCATCACAAGACTAACAGAAATCAGTATTTTAAACAATGATGGGATTACAAACCTTAAAGGGTTGGAAAATATTGATGAAGTACAGACTGTTGTTATCTCTGATAATGAAATTTTGACAGATGTAACTGCACTTGGAGGTATTGGCCAATTGGAATCTTTGGTTTTCAGCAGAAATGATACCATGGTTGACTTTCAAGGGCTTGAGAGGATAACTTTTGTTTCTACCCTTTCTATAGAGGACAATTCCATTTTAGAATCGTTTGCGGGATTAGAAAACCTTGAAGAAGTCAATGAATTATATGTGAACAGAAACCCCATTATTAAAAACTTCAATGGGCTGGAAGGGCTCAAAAGAATTTCAAACAACAATTCCTTAAAAAGTATTTTGGGTATATTTTCCAATCCAGAACTTATTTCGTTGGAAGGATTAGGGAACCTTGCATCCCTTGAAGGAGATTTAACCATAACGAATAACGGGAATTTATCCAATTTCTGTGCTCTGGATCTTCTTTTTGACAGCAATGGTCCGGGAAGGGAAATAGTAATAGAGGACAATAACTTCAATCCATCCCCCGAAGAAATGAGTACCGGAACCTGTTCCCAATAACAAATTTAGAGCCTAAGAACCTGTGAAATCATCTAATCCCCTATTGCTTGTCCCACTGGCGTTTCTGTTTGCTTCCTGCTCCAAGGAGGATGATTGCACAAAAACCCAAATACTATATGGAAATCCAAATTTTGGAGGTGACAAAATAATTGAAGTACCCTGTGACACCCCAGAGCCATTGCCATTGGCCAAAACAATTTAGTTGGCCAAAACAATACCAGTGTTTTGTGACACTGATCAACCTATCTCTTTGGCAAACTTACCTAAAATGTATTTTTTGGTCACTTTCTCAGCATTTCCTCCATGGCCATGAGACTAAATCCAGACAATGAGTTTTGGGTTGGAGTTGTACCGCCCTGATTAGCTATTGAGCCACATAGTTCTTTTCCAACTTGGCCATCAATTCCCATAAATACAACACCCCTCTTGGCACATGGAAACACCCCTTCCATTTCCCGCCCTTCAGGTGATGCGTCACTTTGCCTTCCCGGGACAAATAGCCAAACCATTCCCCATGGTCTTCATCCACAAAATGCGACCATGTATATTCATGTAGTGTCATCAACCATTTCCAACAGCGCACATCGCCGGTCAAATAATACCCTTTTGCACAGGCTATCATGGCCTCGATATGGGGCCACCAAAGTTTATGGTCCCATTCCAATTGCTCGGTAGGATTGCCCTTGAGGTCCATAAAATAAAACAGCCCCCCATACTCTGAATCCCAACCGTACTCCAATGTGGATATCACGGCATCCGTACACTTTTGGATAAGTTCCCTATCATTTTGTCGTTCAGCAATATCCATTAAAAACCATAGGGTTTCCAGGCCATGCCCAGGATTGACGAGTCTTCCTTGAAATGTATCACTGAAACTGCCGTCCATGCCCACATTCTCCATAATCAGGCCATGCTCGGGCTTATAAAAGTAGGATAGAATCTTCCTTTTGACACTGTTAAGCTGATCGTCCACAATCTTGGCATCCAGAATATGGCTGAGTTCCAATACCAAATTACTCAAAATCATGGGTAAGCTTAGACTTTGCAGCTCCCTGGTACCAGGATATGTCTTTTCGTATTTTCCCTTTGGGTTATCCTGCGCATCAAGAATGTTATAAAAAGTTTGGGTTGCTATGGCAGTATGTTCGGTTTTTCCCGTGATTTTCCCCAGCTGGCCAAATGCCATAGATGCAAAACAATCTGAAAAGATATTATAGGGTTGCACCAAAGGACTTCCTTTTTTATCCAAGGAAAAGTACCATCGTCCAGATTCGCTTCTACCGAATCTCTGCAGAAAATCAGCACCATAGCTCGCTATATCAAGCCAATCTCCCTTTGGCTCGACTTCATTGTAAAGTTTGGCAAACATCCATACCTGCCTGCATTGGAGCCATACAAACTTATCCGTATCATATACACTCCCATCCACGCCCAAACAGGTGTAAAATCCTCCATCCTCTTTATCTATGGAATGTTTCTCCCAAAAAGGCAGGACATGCCCCAATAGATTTTCCTTGTAAATCTCCTTATACTTTCCAAAATCCTCTTTCCCTACGACCAAAACTTATAATTTTTGTTTCCTTTTCTAAACTTGCGTGACGGCACGAAACAATATTAATTTTTAATTACTAATAATGCAATAATTAATAAATTATTTTATTAATATAGTTATGCAGAATAAAAATCAAGTGCATTTGACAACCTTTTAAAACGCTCCTTTCTAGCGATTTAGCAACAACCCATAAAAATCCATCAACAAAACCGCATCGCTCGGATAATCTGTTTTCATTGCCATTATAGTTTTCTTACTATTTTTATCATCGCTCCTCGGTCTAAAAAAGAAAGAATGAAACAAAGCAAGCACAGTATTTTCAACGATATTCCGGACGAGCAGAAAAGCGGTGTCGTTTTCAAAAACCACCAACTCAAAAAGAAGATCATTAAGCTGCTGGACAAAAAAGGAGCCACAACGATCAACGACATCTCAAAAAAATTCAATTCCAGCTCCCCCAAGGTAAATAAGCTCATCCAAGAACTCATTGATGAAGGACTCATTGAAGATCTTGGCAAAGCAGAGACCGATGTCGGTAGACGCCCCCATCTTTATGGGCTCATTGGTGATTCCATGTATTTTTTAGGGGTTGATTTGGGACGCAATTCCATAGAAATAGGGCTTATGGATTTCAATGAGAATCCCATCCATTTTTCGAGGGATATAGAATTCAACTTGGAAAACTCGGAAAAATCCCTACTTCAATTGTGCGACATCATCAACCGTTTTATAGACCAAAATCCCGGTTGGAGAAACAAAATTGTACGCATCGGTGTTAACCTTTCTGGCCGAGTTAACCATTTAAGCGGGTACAGCCATAATTTTTTCAACTTCACCAAAACCCCGTTAAGTAGCATACTTGAAGAAAAAACCGGAGTCCCCTGTTTTATTGAAAATGACACCCGGGCCAGGGCTTTTTATGAATTTTACAGCCATAAATCCAAGGACAGCGGAAACATCCTTTACATAAACGCAGATTACGGTCTGGGGCTGGGAGTTTTGGCCCAAGGAAGACTTTTGTATGGAAAATCAGGCTATGCAGGGGAGTTTGGGCATATTCCCTTTTTCGACAATGAAATCATCTGCATATGCGGTAAAAAAGGCTGCTTGGAAACGGAAGTTTCAGGAAGAGCCCTTGAAAAACAGTTCAAGGACAAACTCAAGGAAGGGCAATCTTCATCCCTACAGCATAGCTTTGTAAACCTTGAGAACATCAGAATGGACGACATCATCAAAGCGGCCAACAATGATGACACCCTATCCATTGAACTCATTGGGGTAATGGCCGAAAAGCTCGGAAAGGGAGTCACTACCCTGATACATTTATACAATCCGGAACTGATTATTTTTGGAGGCGCCTTGGCAAAATCCAAAGACCATTTTTTCCTTCCCCTTCAAATGACCGTCAATAAATACTCCCTAAGCATTGTTAGGGCCGACACGCAATTGGAACTATCAAAAGGCACCGAGGGAGCCGGAGTATTGGGCGCCTGCTATTTGGCAAAGCACAAGGTTTTAAATCCAAACCCCTCCTAACTTTATTGTTCCCAAAACCGCTCTATCTCCTCAAGGGTCTTGCCCGTTGTCTCCGGAACCAGTTTCCATATGATGTACATGTAGGGGAAACACATTACCGCAAATAACACAAAGGTTCCCTGAGGACTCAACACCTCCAAAAGCCACGGTGTCAACTGCCCTACGATAAAGGTTCCCGTCCAAAGTGAAAATCCTGCAATGGACATGGCCATACCCCGTATTTTGGTCGGGTACATCTCAGAAAGTAGCACAAAAATCACAGCGGATATGGAGATGGCCGTAAAAAAAACATATGCCAGGAACAAGATCAACAACACATAGGATGGGATATTCCATTCAGAAGCTTTCACAAAGTAGCCCGAGATGAGCAGTAATGTAAGTATCATCCCGGTCACACCAAAATACACCAGTTTCTTTCTCCCCACCTTATCAATGATGTATAGCGCAAGAATGGTGGTAAGCACATTGACACCCCCTACAAACACTTGATAAAACAAGGCATCTCCACCAGACATCCCACTTTGTTCGAAAATGGTGGGACCATAATACAGCACGGCATTCACTCCCATAAACTGCCCCAATATGGCCACTGCGGCACCAATGAGTATCGCCTTCAAAAAATTGGGACGCAACAACAGCCTCCAATTTCCTTTATCCACCTCACCCAAAGAAAGCTTCATCTCATGTACTTCTTCCTGAATTTTTGCAGGAGAGCTGTAAATCTTACCCAGCACCATTGTCGATTTATTTTCATCACCTCTAAAGAATAACCATCTGGGACTTTCCGGTAAAAGGAACACCATCAACAAAAAGAGCAGCGCAGGAAACGCCTCCATGCCCAACATTCCTCTCCACACCTCCTCCACAAGCAGCTTATTCCATTGAGCTCCTTCAAGTTGACCAACGCTATCCGAAAAATCGAGCAACTCAAAATTCACAAGATACGCCGCCAAAAAACCGACGGTAATCGCCAATTGGTACAAGGTGACCATTGCCCCCCTGTATTTTGCAAAAGCAATCTCGGAGATATACATTGGGGAAATGATCGAAATCATCCCGATACCAATCCCACCACATATCCGAAACAACACCAGCTGGAGCATATCCGCTGCCAACGCACAACCTACGGCCGACACGAAGAAGAAAACAGAGGAAATCAACATGGCCTTTTTTCTACCGATCAAATCACTGATGTAACCAGCGACCAACACACCTCCGATAGAACCGATCAAAGCTGAGCTGACATACCACCCCTGTAAAACGGAATCCAATTCAAATTGCGAAGCAACCATGGTTATGGTTCCAGAGATCACTGCAGTGTCGTAGCCAAAAAGGAAACCCCCAAGGGCCGCCACAGCCGAAATAAAAACCACATACCCCAGATTACCTTCTTTGCCGATTTGATCAAGATTCATAATACACGCTTAATGAGTCGCAACTTAATGATATTTATTTTTATAATATCTCTTATTAATAATTTTTTTTACAAATACATGTACAGAAACCACCCCAAGACACTTTTCCCGCGAGTTTATATCCCAAAATACTCCCTATATCGGTTATATAGATGACCCGCTTGGAGATATGCCGATTGCGGGCTCATGAAATGTGAAAATTCAAAGGTAATGGCCTTGTGATAATTTGCCCGTTGCGCCGCTTCGAGCTTCATTCTCAGCTTATCAAATTTTATAGGGAAAAACTTTATGGGCATATCCCTACTGAAGGATTCTGCATTGGTCCAACACTCTATTCCATAGCGATCGGCCAATTTCTTGTTCACTCCAAAGAACGCATCCAATTCGTCATAATCAATATGTCCATCTTGAAAGGCGCAGGCATCCACCACCTCATGGATTCCGGAAAATATTTCGTCCCATTCCCTTTCATGTTCCACAACGGAAACCGCTTCGGATTTGGTCAAGGTTCCCGAAGCCGCAGCCACGGCTTTTTTTCCATCGATCCAAGGGGAAATCAAGGTTGGCAATCCTCCAGAGACATCCTTGCAATGTTTGCCCAATTTGTGAAAAGATGTAATGGCTCCCTTGGTCCTTCTGCTGATCTCACCACTTAAGTACCAGCCTTGAAAACTTTTGTATCGACTACCGTAATTCTTCCAAACCTCATCGATTACATAGAGATTGGAATCGATTTCCTTGGTCAGATCCCCAGTATCCCAATATTCCCCTGAGTCGTATAATCCAAAATAGAACTTCATTTTATACTTCTCAGCCAATCGGAGGAACAACTCCAACAAATCTACCGAAGGCCTATAGCACCCTTTTGAAAGAAGATATTCAGAAGGGTAGGTGATAAATTTTCTATAACCGGACCTGATCATGATCACCGTATCTATCCCGATTGCCTTCATATGCTGAAAATCCTTTTCCCATTCCTTTTCTCCCCAATTTTGATGTGGAATGTCATGGGATATCTCATCAAGAAAAGTACCTGTGATCTGCAGACCCTGCTGTTTTGGAACAATCAAATTTGATTCTTCCATAACAAACTCCGGCTCGGAGGCATTTAAATATGGTTCTGCAAATAAAGCCGTTCCACCGAGCACAGCATTTTTCATGAATTGTCTACGTTTTGAGTCTTGTTTTCCCATAAAAAGTTCTTAGTATCCTGCAATTAAGTTTAAGTGAGTTATTTATAAGGTCAGGAAATATGTGGCATCAAAGTGATTCCAAATAATCCGGGTCACTAAAATATACAATTCACCCCACACATTGAATCCATTCCACTGATCCATTTGAATTACTTGCAACGCCCCATAAACCCGCATCATCTGCGCAATAACGATGTCTTTTACCTAAAACTGTACGCAATCCATATCAAAATCTCATCAAAATGCATGTATTACATGTAAATAGTCCTGTAAATCCTTAGTTTAGCATTTTATTCCATGTAATGAACAAGGACAAAAGACAAGACATCATTCTCAATCTGGTCAATTCCAAAAGAAAAGTATATTCCAATGAATTGGCCATGGAGCTAAATGTTTCCGAAGACACCATACGAAGGGACCTGAACAGCCTTTCGGCCGAAGGTCTGATCAATAAGGTGCACGGTGGCGCCATTAGTAAGACCCAAAAATATTACAGCTACAATCACAACCTTATCATCAACAATGACCAAAAGGAATCGATTGCAAAAAAGGCTGTGACCCTTATTGATGATGGTGCATCCATGATCATAAGCGACGGCACAACCAACCTGACCATGGCACGTTTTCTGCCCAACGATATCAGGGCTACCGTTTACACCTATTGTTTGCCCATTGCCATGGAGTTGGCCAATCGCCCCAACATTGAACTTTTCTTTTTGGGTGGAAAAATCAATAAGAATTCTTTGGTCACTATTAGCTTGGACGTCATCCAAAAAATCTCCAGACTCAAGGTCGATTATGCTTTTTTAGGCACTGGTAGCATTACCCCTGAAGGCATTACCGAAGGTTCTTATGAGGTGGCCAGCATTAAACGGGAATTTGTAACCGCCTCAGACCAGACCATCTCCTTGGTAACTTCGGACAAACTCGACCGAAAACAGAGCCATATTGTGTGTGACATTGATGAAATCTCAACCTTGATCACCGATTTGGACCCTGCTGACAAAAGGTTGGATGCGTATCGGGCCACAGGTGTTAAACTACTCTAGATCCATAAACAAAGTCTCCCGCTGTCACCGGTTCTTTTTATCCAACACCTCGTCCAAGGACACAAACTCGTAGCCTCTACCATTCAAGGCAATTACAAGCCCTTCCAACCTCGCGTAGAGTTTATCGGTTCGTTTGGGGTCCGTGCCCACATGTGTCAAAAGCAAGAAACCATTCAACCCCTCTTTTGCTTCATACGCTAAAATGGACTCCATAATCTCATCACTGCTCCGGTAGTTTTTCATATCCGGAGTGGTGTAATCCGCATGGGAAATGGTCCCGGGCGTGTAATTGATCAAACTTAAGTCCAATTGGTTGGTCCATTGCGTAATCTCGCTGCTGTTCCACTCGTAAGGGGGCAAGAAAAAGGGAGCGTTCTCTTTTTGTACCCCATGTTGCGCCATGATTTCATAGTTGTCCAACAGATCTTGCTGAAATTCTTCCTGACTTACCAACAGCTTCTTTTGGGGAGACCAGTCGTTGTATAGCAAGTGCTTATCCGAATGTGCACCCAAGTAATGCCCTCCGTCCTTTAATTTCTTGATCAAGCCGGCATACTTTGGATTTCGATAAAAATTCCCGGTGAAAAAGAACGATCCCTTGATTTGATGTTTGTCCAACACCTTCAATATAGCAGGCAACCCATCGGCGTATTGATCTCCGGTAAATGTTAGGTTGATTTTCTTTTCGGAAGTGTTACCCCGTATCAACGCCCCACTATCATCATAGGTGAAATTCGCTTTTTGATGTCCAGTTTTTTGACTTCTGGCCTCCATAGAAGATAAATAATATACCAAAGAAGCTGTCCCGTCCATGGTAGGTTCGTTGGTGGAATAATCCCCAACATCGTCATGATAGACGACCAAATCGGACTGAAACTCAGCATAGCTGTCCTCCTCTTCCAACTTGATACCGATAAGACTATTGAAAATAGAGCCATACACGGGTCCATCCACCAACCCTCCGTAGGTAGCATATCCCTCCAACACAGTCAATGACGAATGGGGTTTTACAGGCGAATCGGCGTGCTCTGGCAACCCAACGATCATACTTGTTCCCCAAGGATTGCACCCAAACAGCCAATCCCTAAGGGCCGCCTCCATTTCCAAATAGGTATTGTCACCGGTGAGCTCATGGTACATATGGGATTGTGTGACCGCGGCGGTGACAAAGTTATTGGAACACCACACAAAAGGCGTTCCTATAAGGAAAGCATTGTCCTTTCCGCGCTGCCGAATGGCTTCCAAACCTTTCTTGTACAATGCAGCCATATCTTTGGCCTTCTCATTTTTTCCTGAAATACCTAGCTCAAAATGCCCGGCATTTAAAAAAGGGTAATATTGATAATGTCGAACGGTATCCCTTCCCATCCATGGGGAAACCTGTTCTTGATCGGCAAAATCAATCCCTTCCCTTTTATACCTATCATCTCCTGTAAGATTGTACAGGGCCCCGGCAGCCAGTTCCATATCGTCATGCCAGTTTTCCTCTTCATAAAAATAAGGGCCCTTGCACGGTGCCGTCTGACTAACCCCTGGATTCTTCTTGCCAAAATCATAAGCATTCACCGCTCGGGAAAGAAGATCCTCGGTATAATTTGGATAAAATTCTTTCAATACCATACCCCCCATGGCAAAAGAAGAGGCAAACTTGCCCGCCGTGGAGGCAACCCCAGTAGAACGGTTTTGGTATTTTTTCAGGCCTTGCTTTTCGGCAGAGGCCAAATAGACCGGCCTGCCTTTTCTGTTCTCGTTGTAAACCACAGTATCCTTGTTGGGCAAACGGTACCCAGCATGATCCCTATCATCTGCAATTTGGTTGTAGTACTCTTCTGGGGAAGGATTCATTTTTTTGAGCCAATCCATCCCAAACTTGGCCTCATCTATTACATCTGGAATGCCATTTTTCCCTGGGAGTCCGTTGGCTTGGAACCTATCCCCGAACGCTTCCGGATTTTCCCTGTAGGCCAACAACAATTGGTATACCGCATTGGCCGAAGTGGCCGTGTATTGCAAATAATCCGTGGCATCATGCCATCCGCCGGTGACATCGATACGTTCCCCTTCCCTTTTGGGATTATAGATGATATAACCATCATCCAAATGACAGGAATCCGTTAAAAACGGATTATATCCGCAGCGCTGTTGCCGCATATATTTTAAAAGGAAATCCGCAGTATTGTCATAAACATTGGCATTGATATCAAATTCTGGAGACGTAATGGCATTGACCTTGATAAAATATCGTCCTGTTTGCTCAAAATCACCAAAATCCAACCGATACGATGACTCAAAAGGTCCGTAAGCACCCTTGGGCGTTACCTTTTGGGATGAATAGACCTGTTTTCCCGTGACCGCATCCACCAAGGAAAAGGATGTAACTTTCATCTTTGCCTTGGAGCCCAATACCGCCACTTTTATGGATTGGGGCAAATACCCCAAATTGTTTATCCGTATCCAAGATTTTTCTTCTTGGGCACTAGCCAAGGTCAAACAAAAAAGAAAAAGAACCAACAGCCCCCTGTTTTTCATATCAAAAAGTAGTTTAACGATCCAATCAATCCTTTTTAAGGTCATTGAAGTTGATCAAATCAAAATTATAATTCAAATAGTCCCTATGGATTCTCTCAACATGATCAATATCCCATTGTCTATCCCTATTAAGGCTGGAATAGCAACTTGGGTCATAGGTGCCGGGATGAAAGACCAACTCATAGGTCTTTCCTTTTTTCAGCCCCTTTAGCCAATCATCTATTTCCGAAAAATCTTCCACGGAACCATAAAAGTATTTTTTGTCCGGCATCATCACTCCCCTAAAAGCCTTACCATGATTCCGGAACGGCAATCCTTTCTCGCGACAAAATTTTGCCACAATAGAGTGGTACTTGGTGTGCAAATGCTCTTTGTGCACATCCAAATGGCTGGGAGCTATACCAAAAATATCGATGAATTTCTGGTATTGCCCCTCCACTTGTTGCTTATGTTTGTCATACGTGAATTCAACATGCAGGCCAACGCTGATATCGCTGTATCCGTTCAGGTATTTCAGCTCCTTCACTGTTGCGGCCTGGCTATCCGAAATTCGGTTTACCATCACCGTTGTGGAAGTGATTTTCTTTTCCAACAGAAGTTGGATGATACTCCCATTGAAATGATCGCTCATTCCAAAATCATCCGCATTGATTATCAAGTACGCCATGTTTCAATCTTAAACTCCTGCGATCCTTCTCTTATATTCACTCAACGCATCTGCCAATCGCTGTTTGGAGGTTGAATCCCCTGGCACGTTGTGCGATGGATGGATATGGAGCTTGACTCCTCTATCGGCCAATATTTCGGCCACTGTGGTAACGGTCATCCACACCGCCGTGATAAATGCCATAGTGGAAACCGGGCCCACTTTATCCACATGGTTCTTCAACGGCACGGATGCATCTTCACCTGGCGCACAGGTATCCACCACCAAATCGGCGAGTTGAAACAATGTTTTTCCACAGGAATGTTTGGTGGTCTTATCTTTGGCTTCGGCCGCTGAACCGAACACGATGACCTTCATGCCTTTTTCCTTGGCATCCAAAGCAATATCGATGTTCACGGCATTGACCCCGGTATGGGAGAACAACCACATGGTGTCTTCCTTATCAAAATTGTGCCCTTTCATAATCTCGCGGCCATAGCCTTCCACCCGCTCCAAGAAGATGAATTGGTCCACTCCCATCTGCCCAACAATGTTGGTAAAAAAGGTAAGAGGCAGCTCCACAATGGGATGAAAGCCCACAAACCCACCAATTCTGGGATACATTTCCTCAATGGGCAGCGTGGCGTGGCCACACCCAAAGGTATGTACCCATTTTCCCTTTTCTATTGAATCGGCCATGATCTCGGCCGCTTTTTGAATGTTCTCCATTTGAGTTTCCTCGATTTCGGACATTACATTCCTGGCATTGTTAAGCCACTGTTTTGCTAACATTACTGATATATTTAATATTAAAATTGATTTAATTTTCTTCGTAATCCGAGTATGAGTCCACCCATGACCAAGACCAACAGCATCAGAAGCACCGGATAAAACCCTATACCGAAGTATTGTGAAACCCACCCCATAAGATGGTTGCTCAATACATTTCCGATCAACGCTATGGTAATGACCAGACTAAAGGCCGTACCCGTCAATTCTTTATACATCTTTCCCACATAGCCCAACACCACCGGAAAACCAGCAGCTAGGCCAAATCCAAAACCTACAAGGCCGATCAAGGAAAGCAAATGGGTTTGGAAAGTCCAGATAATCCCTGCACTTCCCATAAGGATGCAAACACTTAAAAGCAACACTGTATAGGGATTCATCACTCGTAATATTTTCCCCAACAACAATCGGGCAACACAAAGTCCGGCCACAAAAAGGGACAGGGTAAACAAAGCATCCGTTGCCTCGAACTGCCTTTCGGATTCCAAAAATGTTGTGGTCCAATTATTGGCTATCCCTTCCAGTCCACTTTGAAAAAACAGCACAAAACCCAATACCAACAAAATGGGATCCTTCAACATTCCTAAGCTCTTCGCAATTGGGAACCCATGTGCATTTTTTGGTTTCGGAAAAGCGGTTATGACAAAAAGAATCACGGGCAATAACATCCCCGCACCCATCCAAAAAATAAGCACATCCAGTTCCAAATATTTTTGCAGAAAACCCACCATGGCAGGAACCCCCAAAGCACCCACACCGTAGAAGACGCCCAACAGGCTCAAATTGGCACTGTGCTTATCCTTACTGATATCCGAAACAAGGGCATTGGTGGCGCCGTTCAAAATTCCACCTCCCAGTCCGATCACAACAATGGCCCAGTTCAAATGATTTGATTGAGCGGTAATACCAAGACCTTCAAACCCAAAAAAAGAAAGGAGCCCCCCAATGATCAATATAACCTTGTACCCAAACCGATCTACCAAGGGACCAAAGACCATGGATCCCAACAAAATGCCAAAGGGCAACAAGGACAAAGTAGCGCCTGTTTCGAGTTTGCTCAGATAGATTTTTTTTGAAATGGAAGGTAACAATGACCCCAAGGAAATCATCACGACCCCAAACAACAACATGCCCAAGCATGCTGCCACAAAAACCACTTTGTAATTGTATTTTGAGTCTTCCATTACCACAATTAAACCTTATCCCTTAACGACTTAAGCGCCAAATAGCCTGCCCCGACCAGTCCAGCATCACCTTCCAAGGTAGAAGCCTCTATGGTCACTTTGCCAAAACTGATGGGTTGGGCCCATTGTTCCGACACCGATATGATCTTATCCATAAATTGGGAAGCGGGACCAAAAACACCACCACCAAATATTATTTTTTCCGGATTGAAGGTGCTTATCAAATTGGCCGCAAAGACACCCCAATAGGAAATGGCTGTTTCCAAAGCAGATACTGCAATCGGGTCATCTGTCTCATAAGCTTTGAATACATCTTCTGTGGAAAGGGTCTCCTTGGATATTTTTCGTAGACCGCTCTCAACCTCAGGGGATTCTTCCAGAAGTTTGGCGGCATGACTCGAAATCCCACTCCCAGATGCATATTGTTCTAAATTTCCTCTTTGACGATCGGTGGAAGAGAGCGCCACGTCCATTCCCATCCATCCAATGGAACCTGCAATGCCATGTGCCCCGTTCAAGACCGTGCCATTGGCCCAAATACCAACACCTATCCCTGTACCTACGGTAACGAACAAGGCATGTTTACAGCCTTTGGCCTTTCCTTTCCAAACTTCAGCAAGAATGGAACAGGAACGGTCATTGTCGATAGCCACTGGTATTCCCGAGATGTTTATCCCCTTTTCAACCACATCCTTTAATTTAAATTCTTCCCATCCGGGAATATTTGGCGCCCAAACCGTGTTGGTGTTTTCATCATATATTCCAGGAACACAAATCCCAATAGCGGTGACCTGCCATCCTTCCTCCTCCGCTGTATGCAAAAGCTCATTCACCAAATCCACAATCAACATCCCAACGGCTTCACCCGTTCTACCCTCAAGCTTCTTTACTTCCTTTGTCAATAGGGCACCCTCGAGCTGAAAAATACCTCCGGCAGCTTTGGTCCCTCCCAAATCAATACCGATCACCACCTTCTTATCGCGCTCCATACTTTTTGATTTCTTTAATAACATGCACAATGTAAGCAAAAAATATATTCATTGTACTTTATCAATACAATTTATGCTTTTTTAATGCACATTTATTTTTTAATTAATCAAATAAATGCATAAAACATGCAAATAAAGTCAACGAATTAAACAAAAGCCCTTACGCCAACAATACTCTTATGGACTATAGGGCCCCAGCACCATCCTTTTTCGTTATCTTAGTTCGCACCACCCACCTAAACAGACTTTTATGAGAATTTTATTCCTGTTGCTATCCTATTTCTTACTGCACACCACCTCCATATTGGCCCAAGAAGATTCAACACCTTTTGAAAATCTTACATTTCGTTTCATAGGACCCGAAGGCAATAGAGCCATTGCCATCGCAGGGGTGCCGGGCGACCCTATGGTCAATTATATCGGTGCGGCATCGGGCGGACTTTGGAAAACCATGGATGGAGGCATCAACTGGAATCCCATTTTTGACGATCAAGAGGTTTCATCCATTGGGTCCTTGGCCTTGGCACCTTCCAACCCCAACATTATATGGGTGGGAACAGGTGAGACTTTTGTAATCCGTCCAGCCCACGCCATGGGTGATGGCATCTACAAATCTGAAGATGCTGGAAAAACCTGGAAAAGAATGGGCCTCGAAAAAACTGGGCGCATTGGCCGGGTAATCGTTCACCCTACCAATCCGGACATTGTCTATGCCGCTGCATTGGGCCATACCTACGGCCCCCAACAGGAACGTGGCGTGTACAAAACCACTGATGGAGGAAAAACTTGGAAACAGATTTTGTTCATCGATGAGCATACGGGAGCCGCCGAACTGGCCATCGACCCAAAAAATCCAGACCGATTGCTCGTAGGCATGTGGTCGATTCACATCAATACCTGGGGTCTGAACAGTGGTGGACCGGGAGGCGGTGTATACCGTACCACCAATGGCGGCAATTCTTGGGAAGCGCTATCCAAATACGGTTTGCCCGGAGGAAAAAACCACCCCGTTGGAAAAACGGCCGTGGCCATTGCCCCTTCACAACCCGATGTGGTCTACGCCCTTTTTGAAATTGATAGTCCCGCCCTATACCGTTCAGAGGATTTCGGGAACACATGGACCCTTCAAACCCGAAACCACGATATTGCCGAAAGAGCCCCGTATTACACTCGAATGGCCGTTTCTCCGGATGACCCTGACGAAATCTATTTTGCAAGTGTAAAATTCAGCACCTCAACAGATGCCGGAAAAACCATATCCGGAGGATATGCCGCAGGTGGGGACAATCACGATATTTGGCTGGACCCCACCAATGCGGACCGCATGATGGTTGCCCATGACGGTTGCGCGAGCATCACCCTGAACCACGGGGTGAGCTTTCAACGCATTGTCCTGCCCATTGCCCAAATGTACCATGCTGCGGTGGACGATAAAATCCCATACAATGTATATGGAAACCGTCAGGATGGGTATTCGTACAAAGGACCCAGCAATAGTCTTCAAGGTTATATTCCCCTTGGTCTTTGGGAAGGTGTGGGAGGTTGCGAAAGTGGATTTGCCCAACCCGACCCTTTTGACAATGATATTGTTTGGTCCGGTTGCTATGATGGCGGACTTCAACGGTATAATGCCCGAACTGGCCATGCACGTGATGTGCGCGTTTGGCCCGAAGCCGGATATGGATGGGAACCCGGCAAATTAAAATACCGTTGGCATTGGAACTTCCCCTTGGCTTTTTCGCCGCATACCCCACATCGGGTTTATGTAGGGAGCCAATTTGTACATAAAAGTGATGATGACGGACAAAGTTGGCAGGTCATTAGTCCCGATTTGACCTTGAACGACAAAACACATCAGCAAAATTCAGGTGGGGTGGCCATTGATAATCTAATGACTTTTGATGGCGCTACGCTCTTCAGCATTGCGGAGTCCAAACTGGAACCGGGACACATCTGGACCGGCAGCAATGACGGACAGGTACATTTGACCCAAAACGGCGGGGAAACTTGGACCAATGTGACCCAAAACATTCCCAACCTCCCCAAATGGGGCACCATTGCCAATATTGAGGTTTCTCGATTTAAAAAAGGTACCGTATATATAACTGTGGACCTTCACCAAATGGGTGATTTTAACCCGTATGTGTACAAAACTTCCGATTATGGCCAAAGCTGGAAATTGATCAGTGGCTCAGTGCCTAAATCCGTCCATAGTTTCGCCCATGTGATCAAGGAAGACCCCAAAAGGGAGGGCATGCTCTATTTGGGTGTGGACAATGGCATCTACGTGAGTACCAATGATGGGCAAAGTTGGATGCGCCTGCGAAACAATCTCCCCCCAGCACCGGTATATTGGCTGGAAATCCAGGAACGGTTTGATGATTTGGTCGTGGGAACCTACGGAAGAGGGTATTACATTCTGGACAATATTTCACCCTTACGCGAATACGATATGGACGCGCAGGATAAGGATGCCCATCTGTTCAGCATACGCCCCTCTTATCGGTTTCAGGAAAAACAGAGCATAAAGACCGATGGCCCCAGTCTTAACTCCGGGACAAATCCAGCCTATGGGTCAGACATCAACTATTTTTTAAAGGACAGTACCCATCAAAAAGTGGAAATCCAGATTCTCACCTCCAATGATGAGATTGTGCGTACGCTACAAGGAAAAAATGATGCGGGTATACACCGGGTGATGTGGGACCTTAGATACGAACCCACTTACAAACCCAAATTACAATCCACTCCCCCTGGCCGACCTTGGGTACAACTGAATGGTGAAGGTTGGCGTCCCTTGGTCACCTGGGACTTGGATTTGATGCGAGGACAATATGGCCCCAGAGTGGTTCCCGATACTTATAAAGTAAAACTGATTGTTGGGGAAACAGCATATGTCCGGGAAGTGGAAGTCCTGAAAGACCCTTCCACCGAAGGAACCTTGGAAGATATCCAAAAACAAGTAGCCTTTTCCCTAGAGCTCAGGGATGCCATAAACGTGGCGGTGACTATGATCAATGATATTGAATCCATTCGGGCCGAACTGAATGAGATCGTTCCACAGTTGCGAAATAAAAATGACATTAAAAAGGCGGAACAGCTCCGTTCGATGGCCGAAGCCATTGCAGGTTCCTTATATGACATCCATTTGACCGGTGCCCGGGAAGATGCATTTCGGTCCCCCATGAAACTATACGGTCGTTTAAGTGCCCTTGCCAGCGATATCACCGGAAACGGTGTGGACTTTAGACCCACTGACCAACAAGGGGAGGTCTACTCCATTTTCAACAAAAGACTCAAAGACGTTGATGACAAATTCAAAACCTTTATGAACGTAGAGGTCAAAAATTTCAACAGTCAATTGAAAAAAAGTGAGCTTCAAATACTATTGGACAAGAAAATCAAGTCTTGATCAACGTAACAGGCCCTACAAAACCTGAAATCCATGGGCATAGGGATCGTCATCATCTATGATGATGGTGTTATACCCAGTTATTTGTGCCCATCCTTGGATGCTGGGCACAATGGCATTGACATTGGTCAAAGTGGTCTCTTTTTCAACTCGCCCAATAAACTTACTCCCGATAAAACTTTCATGGATAAAGTCTTCCCCCATCTTCAACTTTCCCTTGGCATACAACTGCGCCAAACGGGCCGATGTTCCCGTGCCGCAAGGCGAACGATCAATGGCCTTGTCCCCATAAAACACGGCATTTCTCCCTGAGGAGGTTGGATCTAAAGGATTTCCTGTCCACATCATATGGCTGACATCCCTAATCGTCGTATTCTCAGGGTGGATGAATCTATCGGGATATTTTGCATTGATCCTTTCCCGGACCACCTTGGAATACTGAATGATCTTGGATGCCGAAAAATCATGCACTCCACTAAAATTATCCTGCGGATCCACAATGGCATAGTAATTTCCGCCGTAGGCCACATCAAAGGTAATTTCTCCCAACTCGGGGCATTCCACCGTAAGATTTTCGGCCGCCAAATAGGATTTTACATTCACCAATTTGACCCAATCCACTTTCTTTCCTGTCTGTTGGTATTCGATTTCGACCAAACCTGCAGGGGCCTCCATTCTAATTTTTCCAGGGATTTTAGGCTGAATTAATCCTTCCTCCAAAGCAATGGTAATGGTCCCAATGGTCCCATGCCCGCACATGGGCAAACAGCCCGAAGTTTCAATAAAAAGAATCGCGATGTCATTTTCGGGCTCGTGCGGCGGAAAGAGAATACTGCCACTCATCATATCATGTCCCCTGGGCTCAAACATAAGCCCTTTGCGAATCCAGTCAAATTCCTTGAGGAAATGCTGTCGTTTTTCACTCATATTCCGCCCCAAAAGGTTGGGACCTCCACCTGCCACCAAACGGACAGGGTTTCCACAGGTGTGGGCATCCACACAAAAAAACGTCTTTCTTGCCACGGCTAGTTCTACAACTAAATTATATCGTGTTTAAAAATACAACCTTACTTCAAGTAATTGGGCAACAATTCTTCTGGGAAGGATTGGTAACTGATCGGCCTTGCCCATCTTTTGATGGAATGGACGCCCACTGCAGTGAACCTCGAATCCGTGGATGCCGGATAGGGTCCACCATGTTGCATGGACGGACACACCTCGACCCCAGTGGGAACACCGTTGTAAATGATGCGGCCTACCCTATTTTGGAGCACATCGACCAAGGTAGCCAAATCCAAATCATCATCTTTTTCCGCAATCAAGGTTCCGGTCAACTGGCCTTCCAAGTTTTCGATGACCTGAAGGAGTTCTTCCTCATCCTTGCACTGTACCACCAATGAAAAAGGTCCAAAAACCTCTTTGTGCATTTTGGGGTTGTTCAAAAAATCGGCCCCTGAAACCGTGGCAACTTCCGCTGGGGCATCATTGACCTGTACATCTTCACTTCTTTTGGCCATACTTTCCACACCTTTTTGCGATGTCACCTCCTCGCCATTTTTCTCGTACCCCCTTTTTATATTGGGGTGCAACATGCACTGTGGTGAAATGGCCACGGTCTTTTCAGCCAATGTTTCGACAAAGTTTTGTGTATTGGCGTCCTTGATGGTCAGCAATAATCCCGGATTGGTACAAAACTGCCCTGTTCCCAATGTAATGGAATCCGCATAGGTTTGGGCGATTTCATCGGCCCTTCGGGAAATGGCCTTGGGGGTGATGACCACGGGGTTGATACTCCCCATTTCCGCAAATACTGGGATGGGTTCCTCTCGCTGGGATGCCAAATTGAACAGTGCCCGACCTCCATTGATACTTCCGGTAAACCCTACTGCCTTTACCTTGGGATGATTGACCAAGTTCACGCCTACGTCCACACCTCCGTTGACACAGGAAAATACCCCATTGGGCATTCCAGTCTCTTGGGCCGCCTTGACAATGGCCGAAGCCACCAATTCCGAGGTGCCCGCATGCATGGGATGCGACTTTACGATTACCGGGCAACCAGCTGCCAAGGCACTTGCGGTGTCCCCTCCTGCCGTGGAATAGGCCAACGGAAAGTTGCTCGCCCCAAATACGGCCACAGGCCCCATGGGGATCAAGGTTTTTCTTAAATCCACTTTGGGAATGGGCTTTCGGTCCGGCTCGGCCGCATCAAATGTATTTTCCCGCCAATCGTCCTGGGCCACCAACTCGGCAAAAGACCTTAACTGAAAAACGGTGCGTCCACGCTCACCTTTGGCTCTTCCTTCGGGAAGTCCGGTTTCGGAGGTATATCTTTCCACCAATTCTTCATCCAACTCCAAAATATGATCCGCAATGGCATTCAAGAACGCCGCCCGTTGTTTTCCTGGAATCTTTCTGTAGGTCTTGAAAGCGTTCCAAGCCAATTCAGCGGCCATATCCACTTCCTCAGTGGTGGCTTCCACAAAAGTTGAAGGATTTTCCGTATTCAATTTTGGGTTCAAGGTCGTGAATTTCACATCCCCTTTCCCACTCAAGTTGTTTCCAATGTAGTTTTTGCCTGTAATCATTATGCGTTGCTACTGAGATTTTTATAATCGGGCAATACCGGTCTATTCTTTAAGCCTGTTTCAATGATTTTCAACACCCGCTGCCTTTCCCCACCCTGCAAAGGTAGTCTGGGGAGCCTCACATTCTCCGTCCCTATGCCCGTGGCCACCTCGGCCAATTTAATATTCTGTACCAATTGCGGACTGATGTCCAGTTCCAGCAAGGGCATAAACCATCTATAAATTTCAAGTGCCTCGTTGATTCTTCCCGCCTTTACCAATTCGTAAATGGCTACCGTTTCAGCTGGAAAGGCACAGACCAGACCGGCCACCCAGCCATCGGCCCCTATAGCCAGACTTTCCAGACCCAACGTATCCACTCCCGTGAACACTTTTACGCGGTCCCCAAAGCGGTTCTGCAATCGGATGATATTGGTAATATCCCTTGTTGATTCCTTTATCGCTTGGATATTGCTGCATTCCAGCAAATCTTCCAACATATCCAAAGTTACCTCAATTTTATAATCCACAGGGTTGTTGTAGAGCATTATGGGCAACGAAGTATTGTTGGCAATGGCCTTGAAATAGGTCACCGTTTCAAAATCGGTGGCCCTGTACCTCATGGGAGGTAACACCATGAGTCCGTCTGCACCGGCTTTTTCTGCTTGTTGCGCCATGGCTATGGCATCCTTGGTGCTTTGCTCCGCCACGTTCATGACCACAGGTATTTTTCCGTTCGCTATGGCCAGAGAGGTCTTGATCAGGGTTTCTTTCTCATCTGGTCCAAGGGTACTGGCTTCCCCTAAGGTACCTCCCAAGATGATTCCGTGGACCCCTGCCTCCATCTGTGCCTTGATATTCTTTTCGAACATGTCAAGATCCAATTGGTCATTGGCGGTGAACTTTGTGGTAACTGCCGGCATTACGCCTTTCCATTGTAGCATAACGATATGTTTTAATCACAAATTTAGAAGAGACAGGCCCAATCCTCGGTCTGAAAATTATCCAATTCCAATATTATATTATCCTATAAAAATATTTTATATGTATTTTATGATGATTTTTGTATCATTCTTATGAAAGTACTTCCTTTTAAAATACCCAAACCCAAAGATGAAGCCTTGGTCTACCAAGAAGATCGGGAAAAGGTGTTTTATGACCAACTCCACCAACATGCAGAGATCCAGATAAGCTATATTGAAAAGGGAGAAGGCACCCTCATTGTTGGGGATTCCATCAACGAATACAAGGCCAACGACATCTTGGTCATTGGGAGTTACGTTCCCCATGTTTTCCGCAGTGACACCCATACCACGAATACATCAGTCATGCGCACGCTTTTTTTCAACCGAGGTTCTTTTGGAAAGGATTTTTTTGACCTTCCGGACCTTTCCGCCACCCACCTTTTCTTTCAACAATCGGTCTACGGAATGAAAGTGGTCTCCCCAAAAGAAAATAGCATTGCTCTTTTTAAGCAGTTACGGCAACAGAACAAAATGGAACGGATTGCCTCCCTACTTATGATCATTAGTCAGATAACAAAGTCCCATACCCAACCTCTTTCGTCATTTGTGTACAACAAGGCTTTTTCGGACGATGAGGGAAAACGCATGAACAAGGTATTCGATCACGTCATGGAACACTACCATGAACACATCACCCTCCAAGACATTTCGGAAAAGGCCCACATGAGCAAGAATGCCTTTTGCAAGTATTTTAAAAAGCGTACCAACAAGACTTTCTTTCAATTTTTGATTGAAATACGGATAGAGAATGCCAGCAAACGTATCATCGGGCAACCCGAAGTCCCCATTTCTTTGGTTTCTGAACAGTGTGGGTTTAGCAACTTGGCCAATTTCAATAGAAAATTCAAAGAACTGAAAGGCTGCACTCCCACCCAATACAGGGCCCAATTTCAATAGAAAAGGACCCAAACCAAAATGGTCGGGTCCTTTTCATGAACATAAATAACAACCCTACCAAATAGTTATGATTTCCTCACGCCGCATTTTGCTGCCTTTGGGAATATCAAAAGCTTTGATGAATTCCTCGAAATTGGAGAGCGCCCCGTTGGCCCGGTAAAAACCAGGGGAATGCGTATCTGTTTTCACTAAGTTTTCCAAGGACTTATCCCGATACTTACCTCTCCACATTTTGGCATAGGCAAGAAAAAATCGCTGCTCATCCGTTAGTCCATTGATGACTTGGGCGCCTTTTTCGGCCTGATTGATCTTCATGGCTTCAAAGGCAATGGCCAAGCCTCCCAAGTCGCCAATATTCTCACCCAAGGTGAGCTTGCCGTTCACGTGGATGGAATCCAACACCACGTAGGCATCGTATTGCTCTTCTATCTTCTTGGCCCTTGCCTCAAACCGTTCCCTATCCTCTGGAGTCCACCAAGATTTCAGGTTTCCATCGGCATCGTACAGGCTGCCATTGTCATCAAATCCATGGGTAATCTCATGGCCAATGATAACCCCTGCTGAGCCATAATTGGTAGCATCATCGGCTTCATAATCAAAAAATGGCGGGTTAAGAATCCCTGCAGGAAAGACAATTTCATTCCGATAGGCAGAAAAATACGCATTGACCGTGGGTGGGGTCATGCCCCATGCATTGGGGTCAACCTCATCCCCCAAACGGTTCAATTGCCTTAAATAGTCATGCTCCCTCAATCGGATTACGTTGCCAAAGTAATCATCGGCCTTGATGTCCACCGCAGTATAATCCAACCATTCATCAGGATATCCTATTTTCACCCCCATTTTATCCAGTTTATGGCGGGCCTGGATCTTGGTCTCTTCGGTCATCCACGTATATCGGTTTATCCGCTGATGGAACGCTTGCTTCAAATTATCAATGAGTCCGATCATTTTGTCCTTGTTCCGCTTTGGAAAGTATTTTTCCACGAAAAGTTTGCCCAAGGGTTGACCCAAATTTATGTCTGTAGAGTTCTGTGCCAGTTGCCAACGTGGAAACTCTTCCTCCACCCCATTCAATGTGGTTTGGTAAAAAGCAAAGCTTCGATCTCGGATGGCATTGTTCAACATGGGGGTTGTTCCCCGAATCACCTTCCATTGCATATACGTTTTCCAATCCGCAATGGAAAAATCATCCAACATCCGGTCGAACATGGCTAAAAACTCGGGTTGGTTCACGATGACATAATCCACTTCCTTCTTCAACCCCAAATCCTTAAAATACTTAGGCCAATCCACATTGAAGGTAAGCTGGTTGAGCTCGGCCATGGTCTTTTTGTTATAGTTCCTTTCCGAATCCCGAAGTTGGACCGGACTTCTATGGATTTGGGCCATCCGGGTTTCCATTTCGAAGATTTTTTGGGCCGCTTCCCGTTCCTTGCCTTGGTGTAATTGCAGCATTTTGAAGATATCCGTCATCAATTCCAGGTATTTGTCCCGAAACTCCTGATACTGAGGATTGTCTTCCAAGTAGTACGCCCTATTGCCCAGACTCAAGCCAGACTGACTCAGGTAAAGGGCATACACGGAACTGTTCTTGGCATCCAGAACGGTGTAGGTGCCAATGGGTGCCTGAATACCTTTGGTATATAGCTGTGCGGTCAGTGCTAAATAATCCTCTTTGGTGGTGATTTGTTCCACTTTGTCCAAGTACGCTTTAAGGGGGTTCAACCCCAAATTCTCCAATCGTACCGTATCCATACAGCTGGCATAGAAATCGGTCACCATTTGCTCCGTTGACCCCTTTTCATAGGACGTATTGCTCTCTGTAAGCTCTTTAAAAATCCCTTTGATTCGGTCCTGATTTTCAAAATAGACCTCATGAAAGCTGCCCCAAGAGCCATAGGCCGCTGGAATTTCCGTGCTGTCCAACCATTGGTGGTTCACGTAGGTGTAGAAGTCGTCTTGGAGCTGTTGTTTCCCCTGTGCAAAGGCCATGGTTGTGGCCGTTAAAGCCAAAACTGCCATCATCCTGTTTTTCATATGTTCGTTTTTTGAGTTGTTGCTATGCTTTCTTTCCGATGTCAATCCCAAACAAATTTCCATGAGCCATCCTCTTGGCGCTTCCAAACGGTATGAAACACCCCTTTGGCCTCAGCTGGATTGCCTTCGGCATCCTCATAGGAAAATGTATAATACCCAAAGGTGTAGCCCAGGTCCCCGGATTTGGAGACTTCGATAAATTCGGGTTTCCAAGCCAGTCCTTTGGAGGTTTGGTTCTGCATAAAATCGGCAATACCCTGCTTGCTCTCAATGAGTTGATTATTTCTCATGAGAACCGCATCTTCGGCGGCGTAGGCCACAAAGGCCTTGTTCATGCCTTCTTCCTTGGCCATTTTGGCGAAGGCAGCTTCGGTATCGGCTATTTGTTGTTTCCACGTCTCCAAAACTTGGGGAAGTGGCTCTTGGGTCTGGCCACATGCCATAAGCAGTACTAGGACCAAAACACTGCATACGTTGACTATTTTCATCACTTCAAATTTTAGTGGTTTGGGTTCCAATTGGGCTGGGCCTTTTTCCCGTTTACGGAATACGTATTGACCGCCTCCAAATCGGTTCCATTTTTATATCGATATTCAAATCTATGAACTCCTATTTGAGTATTGTTGACCGGGTTTTCATCGGCATCCAAATAGCTACGCTCCACCAACCTTCCTTCTTGATCAAAATGGTTTTCTTCCATGGCATAACCGCCCGACCCATTGACCATTTTGCCTTCTAGATTATGATAAAAGCCACGGACAGGTCGCCCTTTGGAATCAAATTGGGTCTTATATTCGTGAATCTTATTCGCGCCGAGTCCTATGAGGTTTCCTTCTTTGTCAAAGAAAGACCTTGTGGCCAAAAACCTCCCATCCGCATCATAAGTGGTTTTGATAATGCCAATACCACTGTTGGAATTACTTGGTCTATCTTCCGTATCACGAAAAGTCCGTTCCACTTCATTGCCATGTTCATCAAAACGATATACCACTTTGTGCACTCCCCAATTGGTAAGTTGTGGTTCATTGTTTTCATCAATAAAAGTGGCTTCCTGTTCCGAAAAAAAATCGGAAGGGATATAGACTATTTTGGCAATATTGGTCATAGCCCGTGTTAATCTACCATCCCCATCGTAGTTGGACCATTCCGTAAGTTGTCCGTGGGCATTGTATCCAACTTTGGTAGTGACCACATTTGCCTCATCGGGCGTGGGGGTCTTGCCTTCTTTTCCAAAATTGGTCATTTGGGCCAGTAGACCATGTGTATTATAGGAGAACAGGGTCACAAAGTATTGGAACTCTGGGCGGTTTCGCACTACCTCATCCCTGATATTATAGCGCCATTCCATCACATCGCCATCGGATTGGGTCTCCCAAACATATTTGGCAATGCCGAAATCGTTTTCAATGATGTCCCCTGCAATATTGTAGAAAGCCAGGCCAATTCTCTTCCCTTCCTCATTCAGGGCAAACCTTGTTTCGTACACATTTCCTGAAACCAAGGTTCGGTGACCAAACTCGTTGTAAAATGTTCGAATTTCCTCATTTTCTTGATAGTCAATTTTGATTTTGGGTGCCCGTACAAATCGGTCCGAAAATGGAACCAGTTTACCATTGAGCACATAGCGACACTCTACCAACCTTCCCTCTTCATCATAATCCAATTCAAAATGTTTTTTGTTGTCCACATCATGCTTCTCCATCTTTTTGGTTCCTCTGATATCGGCAAAAGGGGTTTCCCTAAATACAATACCCATGGCATATTGGGTGTGTTGAGCAGTTACCTTCAGCCCAAAACTCAATAGCATCAATACTGCCAAGATTAGGTTTGTTGCCTTTTTCATTCAGTTCCCTTTTTATGGTTTGATATGATCATAAAGCCAATCGATAAGTGAGTTTCATCAAGAAAATGTTCTCCGGTTTTTGCCCAAAAATGCCCGATTCCAATCCGCGGGTCAAACTCTCTGATGGGTCCATGAAGTTGGATATCCCCTGGGACCAGACCAAAAACAGTTCCGATCCCGGGATATACTCCCAACGTATCACCAAGTTGGACCGAAACTCCACCAAGGAAAAATCAGGGTCATCGAAACGGTAATCCACAGTGCCGTCCAAATTTTCATCCACCACATACATTCCCGTATCCGACTGCTTGGTTATCTGTCCCTCTTCCAGCAATTGATAGCGATCAAAAAGGCTTTCAGCCACCGGATTGGTAATGTAATTGAAATGGGAATACCGCCCCCTTGCTATAAAAGGTTGCCCATAATATTGAATGGTGAGGTTGGGATTTATGGTGTAATTCACCCGAATGGCCGCGCTCAATGTTTTATTGTCTATTTCCGAAGTAATGTATCTGGGCATCCCATTGAATTGGGTTTCCGTGACATACTGGGTCTTATGGGGGTATCTGGCATACTGTGGACTAAAGGATACGCTCAACGCATTGGAGGGCTGATAGGTAATCCCGCCCGTAAATTCAAAAATGGTAAAGTGACCTTGCTTGCCTTCCGAATAGAGCATATCGGTACTAAACCGTAGTTTTTTTCGCAAATCGGTATTGGCAATGAACCAGACAAAATTTTCCCGTGAGAGCTTGAATCGTGGACCACCCTGCAAATGCGCCGTACGATAATTGATGGGAATATGGCCCCCACCCACATCAAAGCCCCAGTTATTCAAAAAAGTGCCATCGGCCCCAAATTGGTATTGCATGCGATTGCGGTTCCCCTCAAAATCAAAACTGTTGAAGTAATTAAAATTGGCCCCAACTCTCCTAAACTTTCCCATCTGACGGGTAGATTCGTAGGCCACCGTATTGTATTGTCGGAACTCATCGGTCTGACGCAAAAATCCAATATCGTTGATCTCGAGCTCCGGAGATTTCCAGAAAGCGCCAATGGTATAGCGCAAATTGCCCCCGCCCACTTTTCCATACTCCAATTTCCCACCGGTTCCCGCCAAGGAGGTTCGGGTGGAATCCACCTCCACATGACCCGCATCGGTACGTTGGAACAAATGGGTCAAGGTATTTTGGGTCGCGGCAATAGCCTCCCCGCTCCCCTTTACCTTACTAAAAATGGAATAGCCCATGAGGTAGTAGTTACGATTGTTCCATTGGTGTTTAAAGTCCAACCCACCCGAATAGGCGTCGGTATGCAAAAAATTGAGTTGGTCGGGGACATCAAACCTATTGGTGGCGGTGACAATACCCCCTATGTACGAATTGTTGTTGTTAAAGTCTTTTTGCAATCGACCCACAAAATAATTGGTGAGTGGTTCCACCAATTCCTCGCTTCGCTCCCCATTCGTATCGATTTTGGCATATTCCTTGGCCGTTAAGCTCTCCATAACCCCTATGGACCATCCTTCCTTGGTCTTTCCCGAAAATTTGGCCGCACCCAGGATGGTGGTGTTTCCCGGTCGGTCCACATACTGGTCACCAGTAACATTGGGGTACCCTTGTGGGGTCCTTCCTATACGCCTCGAATAAAATAGATTGTCCGAGGCATGTGAAAATCTGTAATCAAAAATGTTCTTGTTCTCCACGAAGAAAGGGCGCCGTTCCTGAAAAAATATCTGAAACCCATCCAAGGCAATGGCCGATGGGTCTGCCTCCACTTGTCCAAAATCAGGGTTCACGGTCAAATCCAACGTAAGGTCGTTGGTCACCCCAATCTTGGCATCCACTCCCCCGTTCAATTTAAAATCGTTGCCATCCCTAAAGGGATTTCCCTCTTCCTTTTCATAGGTTTTTAGCTGCGTTACCGTAAAAGGCTGTATTTCCAACTGATTTTGAGGGGTAAGGTTTTTTAATCCATGGAGCTCCCCAAACTCACTCACCCAGCCCGGGGCATCTTGGGGAATGCGTTGCCAAACGGAGCGCTCCTCATTTCTGAAATAACGCCGTAAAACCTGGAGCCCCCAAACCTGCTCCTTATCTGCATTAAACCGCAGTTGGCTCAATGGAATTCGTATTTCGGCAGTCCAACCCTCATCATCTATCCGGGTTTTAGTTACCCAAATGGGGTTCCAACTGCTGTCCCAATCTTCCCCGTTGTTAGAGATAAATTCATCCCCCCGTACCCCAGCCACGGTTGCCGTAAAGGAAAATGCAGTTCTAAGATCATGATAACTGTCAATCTCCACTTCCACCCAATCGCCATCAAAGGTATCCCTACGGCCCATGCGCCGAACAATACTGTCCGGCGCCGCATCAAAGGCCCGTATGCCGAAATAAATGTATTTGGCATCGTAAATGATCTTAAACTTGGTTTGAAAGCTAGGTGGGGTATTTTCATCAGGTCTCACCTCGATAAAATCACCGCCCCACCCCACAAGATCCCAAACAGGGTCATCCATGGTCCCATCTATAACCGGTGTTCTTCCATCTTCAATGGCCATGGTGGTATATTTCTTTTTTTCAATGATCTGGGCTTCCAAGACCTGGATAGAGGCCAGCAAAAGAGCTGGCCACAAAAAAATCTTTCCCATGTGATTGTTTTACGCACCAGCCCGCATTGACTTCAATCCTTATGGATTGTTTTTGATATAGGTGATGACTGTCGCTTTTTGATTGATTTGATTGACATTTCCGGCTAAATTTAACTGATGCCCCCTTCCAACTTTCCAAAAAGAATTGGGTGTCTGTTATTTTGATATGAATACACAAGTATCTGATTTGAAATGCCCTTATCCTGAAATGGAAAGGCCAATTTTCAGTTTTCGTACCCCAATTGTTTCCTATTTTCGCCTAAATTGCATCGATGGCATATAGGGTAATCATTGTAGATGACGAATTGTTGGCCCGTAAACGGATTGTCGAATTGTTGGGCACAAGGAAGGAATTCCTGATTGAGGCAGAATGCGCCAATGGGGAAGAAGCCATTGAACAGATCAACACTCTGGCCCCCGACGTGCTTTTTTTGGATGTGGAACTGAAAGATCTTACCGGTTTTGATGTACTCCAAAGCCTTTCCCTCCAGAGCATCCCGCTTATTGTTTTTATCACCGCTTATGATAGTTATGCCATCCAGGCCTTTAACAACTATGCGTTGGATTTTCTGCTAAAGCCCTTCAAAAACCACCGCTTTTTTGAAACCTTGGACCGTATAGAGGAACGAATGAAACTCAACAACTACGGGACCGACATGAAGCAATTTTTGTTGGATATCCAAGGAAATCTTGGAAACCCGCCAAACACCATGGCTTCACGGTTTCCCATTCGCGAGAACAACCGAACGGTTTTTTTGAACAAGGACCGCATCAAATATATCTGTGCTTCCAGCTATTATTCGGATATCCACAGCATTGAGAAGAAATATACGGTTAGGGATTCGCTCAAGAACCTAATGGTACAGTTGAACACTTCCAATTTTGTACGGATCCACCGATCTACGATCATCAATGTGGACCATATGTTGGAGTTGGTGCATTCGGATTACAATGAAATGGATGTTCGGATGCAAGATCAGGAACTGTTCCGGATCAGTAAATCCTATAAAAAGGATTTTCTAAAAAAATTGGGGTTGGCACCATGAAGAAGCTTTTGAAGAAATACGGGGAAAGGCCTTTGATCATCTATTTGGTGGCCTTTTACACTTTTATTGCCCTTGTGGATTTTATGCGGAGCTTTTACTTTTTGTACAGTGGCCCAAGACGGGTCACCAACGATTTTACCGGGCTGGTTTTGGTCAGTGTTGTTGATTGGGCCTTTGTAATCCTTTTTATGTGCTCCGTTTCCTTGCTCACCAAATACCTTCTGATGAAACGGGTGTCTTGGACAAAGATCATCCCATTGCACATTGTGTTGAGTATTTTACAAAGTTACCTTGTTGGGTTTATCTCACCTTTGTTGCTCACTTACGAACTGATAACCATTGAACTTGGCTTTTTTGAAAAGGTCACCCATACCTTTTTGTTCAATGTGACCACCAATATCTTGCTTTACAGTTCCATGATCTTGATCATCTATGCCTATTTCTATCTGCAACAGGTAAAAAATCAGGAGATACGAAACAAGGTTCTGGAGAACAGTCTGATCAAGTTCAAGCTCAAAACCTTGGAAAGTCAGCTCAATCCCCACTTTCTGTTCAATACCCTGAACAGTATTTCCAGCCTTATCCCAAAAAATCCGGATACTGCCCAGGACATGGTGGCCGATATCAGTTTTCTATTACGAAAGTTCCTGAGTATCGATGACAAAAATTTCATCACCATTCGCGAAGAACTGGAAATCCTGGAGTACTACACCAATATTTTAAAGCAGCGTTTTCAAGAGGACCTGGTCATCACACAGGAGGTTGAGGAGTCCATTCTGCATAAACAGATTCCCCGACTGTTGATACAGCCTATCATCGAAAATTCCATCAAGCATGGATTCTCACAGGAAAACAAAAAATTGAACATACACCTGTCCATTCAGGAAAAGGAAGGCTCCATTTTGTTGTCCGTGGAAAACAACGGAAAAAAAATCCCCAAATATCCCATCTACTCCAACAGTGGTATCGGTATCATCAACATCAAGGAACGGCTACAGGCACTGTACCACGGAAAATCCGATTTTTATTTTGAAAATATGTCCCACGGAGTAAAGACGGTGATCACCATTCCCATGGCATAGAACGTTCAATGCATTTTTTTGGGGATTCACATCAAATATCTATGCAACAGATTCTATTTTATCCAATTACGTTTAGAAAATCCGAGTTTAGCAACAGTTTTCAAAACAATGGTTTTGTTTGATGATTTATGCTAAAGCCAACTTAAATAGTTGGCTTTAGTTCTTATAGCTACTGAAGTATGGTTAAAAAAATAGGGGTACTGCTATTTCTTGCAGTCGTAGGGCAAGCATTTGCACAAACTTCGTTCAAGGGAAAAATAGTGGATTCCAATAATGGCGCCATTGCCTTTGCCAATGTAGTGGCCATGAGCAAGTCTGATTCCACCTTGTTAAAAGGTGCCATCACCGATATGGACGGGTTGTTCAACATCGATATACGCCAACCACAGAACAGTTATTTATCCATTTCCTACGTAGGTTTTCAGACCAAAACCGTAACTGATCTGTCCAACACCAATTTGGGGAACATCACTTTGGAAGACCAGACCCAAGCGCTTGAAGAAGTTGCCGTGGTAGGTCAAAAACCCTTTATCCAAAAAGAACAGGACAAGCTGGTACTCAACATCGAGAACAGTATCGTGAACACGGGAAACTCCACCATGGAGTTGTTGGAAAAAGCACCAGGGGTCATCATAGATCAAGATGATGTCATCTCCCTCAGTGGCCGTACCGGAGTGCGAATCTATATGGATGGCAAGGATACCCGTTTACAAGGGGAACAACTGGCCAATTTGTTGCGGAGCCTGCCTTCGTCCAATATTGAGAAAATAGAGATTATTACCAATCCCTCGGTTCGTTATGAGGCACAGGGCAACGCCGGAATCATCAACATCGTCACCAAAAAAGGGAAACTGTACGGCACCAATGGAAGCCTTACCCTAAGCCCGGGGTACGGACGTTATTTTCGTTGGAACAGCGCCATGGACTTTAACCATCGGACTGAAAAATTGAACCTCTACGGTCAATATTCCTATACCGATCGCAATCAATACCAAGAAATTGTCATTGATCGGATATTTTTGGATGGGGACCAGCCACAAGGGTATTACGACCTTCAAAATGATTTTGAACTGCCCCTGAAAACGCATACCGGAAGGTTAGGGTTGGACTACACAGTAAGCGAGAAAACCACACTCGGGGTTTTGTTCACCGGACTCAACAATAATACCAAAAACATTTCCACCAGCAACGTATTAGGGTACAACACGGACTGGGATCTAATTTCGGAGGAGAATACCGCTACGGATATCGCCTCCGAATGGAACCAGTTTACGGCCAACCTCAACGCCAGACACAACTTTGGGAACAAAAGTGTCCTCAATTTCAATTTTGACCATGCCCGTTACAGCAATTGGTCCGACCAAAAGTTTGTGTCCAATTTCGACTTTTTTGAAAGTAATACCACTGCGCAGGACATTCTTTTGGGGGACGTGGATGGCTTCCTTAACCTTACTGGGATCACTGTGGATTATGAACTCCCATTAAAAAATGGGGACCGATTTGAAGCCGGTTGGAAAAACACTTGGGTGAAATCAGACAATGACCTGGCCTATGTAAACGAGAACAACGGGGTCACCACCCCAAACACCAACCTTAGCAACCATTTCATCTATGATGAAGATATTTACGCGGGTTATGTAAGCTACAATATCAACCGTGAAAAATGGAATGCACAAGTGGGGCTACGCGCCGAAAATACCTCAGTTATTGGCAACCAGATCACCACCAACACGGTCAATACAATGGATTATTTGAACCTGTTTCCCACAGCTTCCTACAACTATACGTTTAACGAAAAGCATACTTTGGGTGTATCGGCGGGTAGGCGTATTGACCGCCCCGGTTATGGTCAGCTCAATCCCTTCCGAACCTTTGTGAACACCAACACCTACCGTGAGGGAAATCCCTATCTTCAACCCCAGTTCACATGGGTGAGTGAGGTCAATTATACCTTTAAGCAGCGTTACTACTTTGCCTTCAATGTGGGCATCACGGAAGACCATTTGACCATGGCCATCATTCGTGATGGAGACCAAGAGGTCGTCATTGTGCGTCCGATCAACATCGATAGACTCAAGAGCTATTCCTTTGTGGCCAGTCTTCCCATACAGTTCAGCAATTGGTGGCAGAGCAATTGGAACCTCAACGCATCCATCAATGATTTTGATGGGGAAATCAACGGGTTCAATTTTGATCGTAGCAATCCTGTGGTAAGCCTCAACACCAACCATAGTTTTGGCTTAGGGAACGGCTACCGATTGCAGGCCGGGGCGTTTTATCTCTTCCCGCACTATGGAAGCATTACGCGAGCAGAGACCATTTCGTCCTATTCTGTGGGGCTCCAAAAAAACCTGTTCAAGGATGCCATGACCCTACGGTTCAACATCAACGATATTTTCTGGAATCAATATCCTACCGGAAGAACAGCTTTTGGCAATTTGGACGATTCCTTCACCAGCTACCGGGATACCCGCTATGCCACGCTTTCCATTTCGTGGCGATTTGGAAAACAATCGGTACAGCCCGTTCGTAGAAGACAGTCCGAAATCCAACAGGAAATGGACCGAGCTCGACAACAAAACGAAGGGTAGCCCGAAATTTCCGCTTGGGGTTTGCTTTAAAAAAGTTCTAACTTTAATGCTCGAACTTTTGCGAAGTTGTATACCATCATCGACATAGAGACCACTGGGAATGGCATTAAGGGGAACAAAATCACCGAAATCTCCATTTTTAAGTTTGACGGCACCCAGATTGTGGAGGAATTCACCTCCTTGGTGAATCCGCAATGCCCCATCCCGTATTTTATTACCGGACTTACAGGAATTGATGACCAAATGGTGCAAAATGCCCCCACCTTTCCTGAAATTGCCGAAAAGGTTATGGCCCTGACGCAAGACTGCATCTTTGTGGCCCATGCCGTGAATTTTGATTACGGGGTGATCAAAGAAGAGTTTCGGCAAATTGGAATGGATTTTACCCGAAAAAAACTGTGTACCGTTCGCTTGTCCCGAAAACTCATTCCCGGATTGCGGTCCTACAGCTTGGGAAAACTCTGCTCGGCGGTGCAAATTCCGTTAACGGACCGACACCGCGCCCGGGGCGATGCCCATGCCACCACCCTATTGTTCCAAAAATTGTTGAACACCCCCAATGCGGAACCGGTGTTCCAAAAGTTTCTCAATGCCCGAAGCCAAGAGGCCACTTTACCACCGCACTTGCCCAAATCGGTTTTTAATAGGATTCCGGCCCAACCGGGCATCTACTACTTTAAAAACCAAAATGGGGAGATCATTTATGTAGGTAAAGCCATCAACTTAAAGAAAAGGGTGCTCGGACATTTTTACGACAAGAGCGCCAAGGAAATCCAACTCTGCAGCGAAACGGCCGATATTGATTTTAAACTGTCGGGGAGTGAATTGGTGGCATTGCTTATGGAATCGGCGGAAATCAAACGGTTGTTTCCCGTGTACAACCGGGCCCAAAAGCGAACGGTACGGCAATATGCCATTTTTCAGTATGAGGATAGAAACGGAATCACCCATTTGGCCTACAATACCCTAAAAGGAGTGCCCAACCCTATAAAGATTTTTTACAACCAAACCGATTGCAGGGCCTATTTACATGAAATGTGCAAAAATTTTGCGCTATGCCCCAAATATTGCCATCTGCAACAAACGCAAGCGGCCTGTTCCCACCATGAGATTACCAGTTGTGAGGGAATATGTCGGGGTGAGGAATCCATCGATGATTACAACCAGAAGGTAGAAAATGCCATTCGGGAAACAAGATCCTTGGAATCTGAGATCAGGGTCATTAAGGAAAAGGGCCGAAATCCTGAAGAAAGCGCCGTAGTCCTAATTGCAGAGGGGGTATACAAAGGGTATGGTTTTATTGACCAAGAGACGGAGGTATCTTCTTTGGAGGATATTGAGGCACACATTATTCCACAGAAACACACTTTGGAAACCCAACGCATTGTGGAGGCCTTATTGCCCAAGTTGGAGTCTTTTGTCCTGTAAGGGGTTGGTTGACGCGAATTGCACAAATTGTCACGAATATACCCTTAGTCATTTCGAACGGTCATCCTGAGCGCAGTCGAAGGGTAAAGTGAGAAATCTAAAAATGGGAAAGAGATTTCTCGGTCGCAAGCTCCTTCGAAGTGACGTGGGAACAAGGACCATGTAAATCAAATCTTTGTCTCGACCGTCATGCTGAACTGGTTTCAGCATCGCAGTATAGTAGGTCGACACGGATTACACGAATAAGCCTGAATACCCTTACCGTCATTTCGAACCCTGTCCTGAGCGTTTGGCGAAGGAGCTGGGAGAAATCTGGCATGGAAGAGAGATTTCTCAATCGTCCCTATCGGGTCTCATTTCGAAATGACAACCTAGGTAACCTCAAGTCTTTATGCGGACCTTAAAAACAGCGTCCGTATCTTTTAAGTACTGAAACCCCAGATGCATATTCTGTTGGTTTACCGAATACGGATAGAATGTGATGGGCTCTATGCAAAGCATGTTACGTACTTCGGTCCAGCACATGAACTGCCCAAAACCTTCGGTTTCCATTGTGATACTCTTTTCATCCTTAAGCGTAATGGCAGTACAATCTTTCACATGGAAGGCGCGGTTGCCCACCTCCAATACGTCATCCAATGAAATTTCCTTATCGTTGGCAAGAATCATTGGGGAATTTGTATGAAGTTTAAAAGCAGGATGGTAACCCAGCATAAAAGGCATATCCTTTTCCCCGGAAATCGTGAAGGTAATTTCCAAGGTGTCCTCTTTCAATGAAAAGGATTTTTTAAACCCAAAACTATAGGGCCATACCTGTTTTGGTTCGGGGGATTTTTCCGGGTATTTGGAATTTTTTACGGGAGTGTTGGCTTTATAATCCTTACTAAAAGCTGCCGAGTCTTCGGTTTGGGAAAGCAGTTGGTATTCCAGCTCCCGAAGCAGTCCGTGCTGGTCCTGAACGGCATTGCCTTTTGGTACTTGAACACTGTAACCCGCCTCGTTCACAGGACCAATGATCGGAAACATTTCAGTGTCCGAGTTTCGCCATCCCGGACTTCCTTTTTGATGGATAAACTCATGGCCGTCCACTACAAAGCTTACCAACTCACCTGCATCTATGCCAACGGTGGCATTTTTACTTTTTAACTGGACCATGGATTATTGGTTTATCAATCGGTAAATAAGGATGGCGGTACGCTTGGTCAAGGCCTCAATGGTATTAAGGTTAACGGTTTCCTCGGGTGTGTGCGCCCCAGTGCCCATGGTGCCCAGACCATCCAAGCAATCCACATATTGCGCCACGAAGGACACATCGGCCGCCCCGCGTTTTCCCGGGTCATAGGCCAATACTTCACCTTGCTTTAGATCAAGGCTAACTTGGTTTAGGGTATTCAACAATTGAAGATTGCCCTCGGTGGGCTTCATGGCAGGGTAACTATCCGTAAAACTGATGGTGGCCGAAGTATGCGGCAGATTTTGTCCCACAATTTCGCGCATTTTGTTCCGGGCGCGTTCTTTCTGTTCTTCCGAAATAAAACGAAGTCCACCCCTGACCATGGCTTTCTGTGCTACTACATTGGTCTTTCCAAACACATCCCCTTTACTTGTAGACGCATCAAAATTGACAAAGGTTCCACCCAAAAGGGTTCCGGGGTTGAAGGTCAGTAGGTCCTCCCCTTTGACCTCGGTATAAAATTGATGCAGGATACGTGAGATTTCAAAAATGGCCCCAGCGCCTACATCTTCATTGAAAATCCCGGAGGAATGGGCCCGTTTCCCTTCTACTTCCACTGCCCATCCCGAAGCACCCCTTCGGGCCACGGTGGCATTATTGAATCCTGTGGACGTTTCAAACCCAAGGGCAATATCACTTCGTTGGGCCGCTTCAATCAAATCCTTCCGGCTAATGGACAGCGGTTTTCCGGTACTTTCCTCATCCCCAGTGAAGGCTGCAATGATTTGGGCATCTTTCAACAGTCCGTTTTCCTGCAACGCCTTGAGGGCATACAGCATGATCACATCGCCCCCTTTCATATCGTTTCCGCCCGGTGCATGGGCAATGCTATCGTTCACCATTTCAAAGGTCTGAAAAGGACTATCTTCCTCAAAAACGGTGTCCAAATGCCCAATAAGGAGCAGTTTTTTGCCCTTTTTGCCCGAGGTTTCGGCAAATAGATGGCCGCCCCTGTCCATATCATCGGGCATTTCTATCCATTGGGTATTAAAATTGATGGCATCAAAGGCATCCTTGAAAACCATGCCCACTTCCTTGACCCCTTCCGCATTCAAGGTACCACTGTTAATGTTCACGACTTTCTCCAAAAACTGAATGGCTTCCGTATTGTTCTTTTCAATGGAAGCGATGATTTTCTTTTCGGTTCGGGAAAGTTTTTGTGCGGTGATGGAACATGTTACGATAAGGGCAACGAAGGTTGCCAAGTGCTTGAGGCTCATAATACGATGTTTTGCCCGAATTTATCAAATTTTACTCGATAAACCCTTTTTCACGCATCCAATCGTCATTGAACATTTTGCCTACATACCTACTTCCATGATCATGGAAGAGTACCACTACCACATCGTCCTTGGTAAAATGTTCCTGTAATTGCAATACCCCTTTGATGGCCGCTCCAGCAGAATTTCCCAAGAACATCCCTTCTTCCCTTGCCAAGCGGCGGGTGTAAATGGCGGCATCCTTGTCCGTCACCTTTGTGAAACCATCAATGATGTCAAAATCCACATTCTTGGGTAGGATATCCTCCCCTATCCCTTCCGTTATGTACGGATAGATTTCGTTCTCGTCAAAAATGCCGGTTTCATGGTATTTTTTAAACACCGAACCATAAGTGTCAACTCCCCAAACCTTGATATTGGGATTTTGCTCTTTGAGGTATTTCCCAACTCCCGAAATGGTACCTCCGGTTCCCACACCCACCACAAAATGGGTGATCTTGCCATCGGTTTGTTTCCAGATTTCAGGTCCCGTGGTCAAATAATGGGCCTTGGTATTGCTCGGATTCTCATATTGATTCACATACCACGAATTGGGAATTTCAGTAGACAGGCGTTTTGCTGTGGAATAATAACTTCGAGGATCGTCAGGGGCTACATCGGTAGGGCAAACATACACCTTGCTGCCCATGGCTTGGAGGATATCTATCTTTTCCTTGGACTGTTTGTCACTGATCACACAGATCATTTTGTACCCTTTTACCACTGCAGCCAGGGCCAACCCCATTCCCGTATTCCCAGAAGTACCTTCTATGATGGTCCCGCCGGGTTTCAGGATTCCCGCAGCCTCGGCATCCTCCACCATTTGAAGAGCCATACGGTCCTTGACCGAATTTCCGGGATTGAAAGTCTCATACTTGGCCAATACCAAACAAGGCAATTCTGATACCAATGTGTTGATTTTCACCATTGGAGTGTTTCCAATCGTCTCGAGAATGTTGTTTGCATAATCCATAGTCCATACAAATATAGGTTTTTGGATAATCCGCTATACTTGGCATCTTTTAGTTGCAAAAATAGGCGGGGCCTTACTCGAACTTGATGGCTTTTACTGGGGTAATCTTGGTGATGATGTACGAGGGCACCAATAACATCAGCAGACACAATGCCATAACGCCCAGATTCAAGAGTAGCACCATAGGTGCATCCAAATACACGGGAATGTAGTCAATGTAGTACTCTTCGGGATTAGGAAATTTGAACATGCGGTATTTGTTCTGAAGGAACAAAACTCCCAATCCGATCACATTGCCCCACAACAATCCAATGGTGATCAAATAGGCGGCATTGTACAAGAACACTTTTCGGATGCTCCAGTTGGCCGTCCCCAACGCTTTTAGTATCCCAATCATTTGGGTGCGTTCCAAAATCAGTACCAAAAGGGCCGTGATCATGTTGATTCCACCCACTATGACCATGATACCAATGATCAGGGCGATATTAAAATCGAACAATCCTATCCATTCAAAAATCCGATAGTACTTGGACTTGATGTTCTGGGTATCCAAATTGGAAACGGTTTTACCGTAGATCTCATTGCTTTTTTCCTCCAGTTGGTCAAAATTATCCAGAAAAACCTCAAAGTTCCCCACTTGGTCCTCGTCCCATTTGTTCATGCGTTGGATATGTCTGATATCCACAAACACGTAGGTGGCATCGAACTCTTCAAAACCGCTGTCATAAATTCCAACGACCTCAAACTTTCTGTTGTTGGGTACTTGATTGGCATCCCCATCCTTCAAGAAAAAAGAAAAGAAAGAGTCTCCTACTTTCAATTGCAGTCGGTTGGCCATAGTTCTTGAAACCAAGGCTTCTTCATTGAGTTTTTCGGTGAAATTGGGTAATCTGCCATCCACAATGTATTCGGCAAAGACTGACCAATCGTAATCCTTGCCCACACCTTTGGCCAGCATCCCCTCAAAAGTATCCTCGGTACGGATAATGCCCCCCTTGGTGGCCACGGCCTGCACATGCCGTACCCCTTCCACATTCTTGAACTCCGGATAAAAATCCTGCTGGAGTGGTATGGGTGAGAGGGAAACCTCGGAAATGTTATTGTCGTAATTGGAAATTTGGATATGGCCATTGAATGCAGCCACCTTTTCCCGTATCTTGCGTTTCAATCCAACGCCAGTAGCCAAAGCGATGAGCATCATGACCACGCCAATGGCAATTGCGGCAATGGCAATTTTTATTATAGGGGCAGAAATGCTAATTTTATCTTCTTTCCCTGTGATCAGGCGCTTGGTAATAAACAATTCTAAATTCAACGAATGCCCATTTTATCTATTTTCAAAAGTACAGTTTTATTGTTGGTTTTGGTGCTTTCCTCCTGCAGGGAACAGCAAAAAAAGGAGAATTCTGAAGTCGCAACGGTTCAAACGGAGCCTGTCCCGGAAATCAAGGTAGCGGCCAATAGAACGGAAGTTTACCTGCCTTTGCTCCAAGGTAAAAAGGTGGGTGTTGTGGCCAACCAAACCAGTGTGGTCTTTAACGATAAAAGGCATGTCCACTTGGTGGATTCCTTGCTTTCACTTGGGGTCGATGTAAAACAGGCCTTTGCCCCCGAACACGGATTTAGAGGTGAAGCCGATGCCGGGGAACACGTTACTGATGGAGTGGATGCCAAGACAGGACTTCCCATTATTTCCCTCTATGGCAAAAACAGAAAGCCTTCCAAAGAGCAATTGGACCAATTGGATGTAATGGTTTTTGACATCCAGGATGTGGGCGTTAGGTTCTACACCTATATCGCCACCCTTCAACTAGTGATGGAAGCCTGCGCCGAACACAATACCCCCATCATTGTGTTGGATAGACCCAATCCCAACGGACATTATGTGGATGGGCCCACCATGATGGAGGAACACAAAAGTTATTTGGGACTTAATCCCATTCCACTGGTATACGGGATGACCATAGGTGAATACGCCCAAATGTTGAATGGTGAAAACTGGTTGGAAGATGGGAAAAAAGCTGACCTAACCGTTATCACCCTTGAAAACTATACCCACGAGTCTGATTACCACCTACCTATACGACCTTCCCCCAACCTTCCTAGCGATGTGGCCATTACCCTCTACCCCAGTTTAGGGCTTTTTGAGGGCACCAACGTCAATGCCGGCCGGGGAACGGAGTTTCAGTTTCAACGGTATGGGGCTTCTTTTATGGATAGTACCCAATATGATTTCAGCTATGTGCCTGCTCCCAATTTTGGGTCTAAAACCCCTAAGGAAGATGGAAAAACCTGTTATGGAAAAGACCTTTCCAAAATGGAACGGATGAACGAGGTTTCGGTGAAATGGGTCATGGATGCGTACAACAATACCTTGGACAAATCCAAGTTTTTCCTTACCAGTGGGTTTACCAAACATGCCGGTACACCTTTGCTTCAGCAACAAATTGAGCAAGGCCTCTCTGAAGCTGAGATCAAGGCCACATGGCAGGATGACCTTACTGCTTTCAAAAAAATCCGGGAAAAATATTTGATTTACGATTAACCTTCCGTGGTTGGTCGTCTATATTTATGAAAGGGTTGTTTTAGCAATCCTTTGATACTGCTGTTCTCCTTTTCATCCGGAAAGGTATCCACGCCGTACACAATTTGGTCGGTGTCCATGGTCATATAGGTCCCGAACAAACGGTCCCAGATAGAGAAAATATTGCCGTAGTTGGAATCAGTGTAAGGCAATTGGTAGTGATGGTGCACTTTGTGCATATCTGGGCTTACAATGACCCAGCTTATGGCCATATCCATTTTTTTAGGCAGTCTAATGTTGGCATGATTGAACTGCGAAAGCACCACCGACAAGCTTTGGTACAGCATGATGATACCAATAGGGGCTCCAACCACAAAAACCCCAATCAGGGTAAACGCATACCGAATTAAACTCTCCAAAGGATGGTGTCTATTGGCAGTAGTGGTATCCACGTTATGGTCCGAATGGTGCACTAAATGGACCATCCACAGCGGTTTTACCTTATGCTCCACCCAATGGGCGGTATACGCACCGATCAAATCCAAGAACATGACCCCGAGCACCACATAGAGCCACAAAGGCATTTCTGGGAGCCAATTGATGATCCCAAAATCATTGGTCACGGCCCAATCCGAAGTTTTCAGGAGTAAAAAAGCCAAAGGAAAATTCACCAAAATGGTGGTCATGGTAAAGAAAAAATTGGGGACGGAGTGCCTCCATTTTTTATATGGTACGCTAAAAAGAGGCATGATGCCCTCCAAAATCCAGAAAAAGGTAATTCCACCCACCAAAATAAGGCTTCGATGCCAAGAGGGAATGGTTTCAAAATAGGCCATTAACTGTTCCATATTCCCAAGATATGAAAAATCATCAAAGCTTGATGCGCTTTTTCATTTCTTCCACAATATGAAAAGCGGCAGGGCAAATGGCCACATTCTTCAGCGTAAGGTTACTGATCTGCTGAAACTTCTTCCGGTCCGTATGCGGAAACTCACGGCATGCTTTAGGCCGTACGTCATAGATGGAGCAATAGTTATCCGCTCCCAAAAAAGCGCAGGGCACTTCCTGCAACACATAGTCGTTCTCTTCGTCCATCCTAAGATATTGGTCAATGAACTGGGAAGGTCGCAATCTAAAGTGTTTGGCAATTCGTTCAATATCCACGTTGGTAAAAAGGGGGCCCGTGGTCTTGCAACAATTGGCACAGGAAAGACAGTCCGTTCGCTCGAACTCCTCATGGTGCAATTGCTGCATGGTATAATCCAAATCCTTGGGAGGTCGCTTTTTTAGTTTAGCGAAGAATTTTTTGTTCTCGGCATATTTCTCCTTAGCCCGTTTGGGCAGTTCTTCAAGATTTTCATCCATAACAAACAAACTTATCCATTTTAAACCTTACTCTGCAATTAAAGTCACACCTTTGTAACAGATAAATCCCAACCATGGCAGATGTTTTTGGAATGGCCTTGATGGATTACCACCAAGGAAACTACACAGAGGACATTATCACCCACTCTTCCTTGGATGAGGAAGACACCATTCCCCTTCCCTATTTGTTCCGCGACTATGAAAAAATGCCCCCATTGGAAAAAAAAGCCCTTGCCTTGGCCAAAGGAAAAGTGCTTGATATTGGTTGTGGAGCGGGAAGTCATTCCCTATATCTTCAAAAAAAGGGTTTGGAGGTCACTGCTTTGGATTACTCCGCTGGAGCAATCATGGTTTGCCAAGAACGAGGGGTAAAATCAACCGTGAACAGTGCTATCCTCAGCTATACCGATGATAAATTTGATACCTTGCTCTTGCTCATGAACGGTATTGGTTTGGCCGGTAAGCTCAACAATTTAGAGAGGTTTTTACAACATTTGGCTTCATTATTGCTGCCCAATGGACAGATATTGCTGGATTCCAGCGACATCATTTATATGTTCGACCAAGATGAGGATGGGGGCTATTGGATTCCCAATACTGGTCAATATTATGGAGAGGTTGAGTTTACCATGACTTATAAAGGACACAAAAGTGATTCTTTTACATGGCTTTATTTGGATTACAATACCTTGTCCAATGCTTGCTTGTCACATAATCTTAATTGTGAGCTGGTGTGTTCAGGACAGCACTATGATTATCTGGCCCGAATCACCAAAAAATGATACTAGATTCTGTAATGCAACGTTTTATCTTATATTCACTGTTATGAAAAAGAAAAACTTCCTTTATCTCCTTTTGGGAATGGCTTTATTCATAAGCTGTTCCAAGGATAGTGATATTACATCGGACCCCAACTCCCAAGGAGTGAATAAATCGGCCAATCTATTGGCCACGGGAGCATCCGCCAATGACCTATTGGCCAATACCAATTACAGTAATTTATTGATTGAGATAGGCTATGTGTCCGGGTTTCGGCCAACCGCAGAGGCCATGGCGACCTTTGAAGCATTTTTAAGGGCCAGAACCTTTAAAGCATCCATTGAGTTTACGTACAAAGAACTTTCCTCCCCCAACCAAGAGTCGTTGACCAATGAGGAAATAGCGGAAATGGAAAGTGAAAACAGGACCGTCTACAACACAGGCGATACCATGACCCTATATATCTATTTTGCAGACGCACCCTCTGAAAATGATGACGAAAGTGAAGGTCTGGTGACCCTAGGCGCAGTGTACCGAAACACCTCCATGGTCATCTATGAAGCCACCATACGAGAGCTGATTGGAAACAGTGTCACCATTAGTCTGGCCGATGTTGAGACAGCTACCTTAAATCACGAATTTGGCCATTTATTGGGGCTTGTCAACCTAGGGACCACTCCCGTTAACCCAGGACATGAAGACACCGAGGTGGATGAAACCCAAGGGGAAATTGGAAACAACCATTGCAATGTGGAAGGGTGCCTTATGCGCGCCGAACTACAATTTGGCGGTTCTTTGGCCAAAATGATGCGCAGCAATGTCTCCAAAGGCTTGGCCGCAATCCCAGAACTTGATGCGGAATGCATTTTGGACCTTCAATCCAACGGGGGACGCTGATTACTAAAAATTAAGGGATATTCAAATACTTGTGGGTCTGCAACGAAACTTTCCATTTGGGATGTTGCATCACATAATCCACAATCATGGGGACTATTTTTTCGCGAACACTCCATTCCGGCTGTAAATAAAGGATGCAATCTTCTTTGACCTTAGCGGCCTGTTCCTCGGCAAAAATAAAATCATGCTTATTGTAGACAATGACCTTTAGCTCATCTGCCTTTTCATAGATTTCGCCCTCCGGTAATTTGTTCTTTTTAGGGGAAAGACATATCCAGTCCCAAATCCCGGTGAGGGGATAGGCTCCCGAAGTTTCAATATGGGTTTGCAGGTTCCTTGCTTTCAATCCCTCGGTCAAGGGACCCATATCCCAAGTCAAAGGTTCCCCTCCCGTGACCACTATGGTATTGGAATATTTTGCCGCATGGTCCACAATCTGGTCCACAGCCGTTGGAGGATGGGTCTCGGCATTCCAGCTTTCCTTCACATCACACCAATGGCATCCCACATCGCACCCCCCTACCCGTATAAAATAAGCAGCCGTACCTTTATGGTATCCCTCTCCTTGAATGGTATAAAATTCCTCCATCAAGGGAAGCATCAAGCCCTTGTCCACCAAATCCATAACATTGTCTTCAACCATAGTGCAAAGATAGGGATAGTCTTGTTCACCGCATCTTTTCTCTTTCCCATAAATTCCCCTATTTTTATCCCAAATTCATCGTAATGGACAACAAAGAAAAATTCTTTGAGCAAATAGAGCAGGGGTATACCACCAAGGGCGACTATATTACTGTTGGAGCGGGTATGTTGGGTGGGGAAACCATTACCAACGCCTTTATAAAGATTCCCTTGAAAACCCTTAACCGCCATGGTCTCATTGCTGGTGCCACGGGTACGGGAAAGACCAAAACGTTGCAGGTACTTGCCGAAAATCTATCCGATAAGGGCATCCCTGTCCTATTAATGGACCTTAAAGGGGATCTTAGTGGAATTGCCCAACCCAGTCCCGGACATCCCAAAATTGATGAACGACATGAAAAAATAGGACTTCCTTTCGAGGCCAAGGGATTTCCTGTTGAGATTTTGTCCCTATCCGAACAGGATGGGGTACGTCTACGGGCCACCGTTTCCGAGTTTGGACCTGTGTTACTCTCACGAATTTTGGGCCTTTCAGTAACCCAGGAAGGTATTGTGGCCGTAGTCTTCAAATATTGTGATGATAACAAGCTGCCACTGTTGGATCTCAAAGATTTTAAAAAGGTCCTCCAATATGCTACTGGAGAGGGCAAAGAGGAATTCCAAAAGGACTATGGTCGTATCTCCACCAGCTCTACGGGTACCATTCTGCGTAAAATCATTGAATTGGAACAACAGGGGGCCGATATTTTCTTTGGGGAAAAATCCTTTGATGTAGAAGATTTGGTGCGTATCGATGAGAATGGAAGGGGGTATGTGAACATTATTCGATTGACCGATATCCAAGACCGACCCAAGTTGTTCTCAACATTCATGTTGAGCCTATTGGCCGAAATCTATTCCACTTTTCCCGAACAAGGTGATAGTGAACGACCCGAGTTGGTCCTCTTTATCGATGAGGCCCACTTAATTTTCGACAATGCTTCCAAAGCCCTGTTGGACCAGATAGAAAGTATTGTAAAGTTGATTCGTTCCAAGGGTATTGGACTCTATTTTGTGACCCAAAACCCTACCGATGTGCCCGATGACGTGCTGGCACAATTGGGCCTTAAGGTACAGCATGCGCTCCGCGCCTTTACCGCCAAGGATCGGAAAGCCATAAAGCTCACCGCACAGAACTACCCCATTTCCGAGTTTTACGACACTGCGGAAGTCCTTACTTCATTGGGAACTGGGGAAGCCCTGGTCTCAGCATTGGACGAAAAGGGACGGCCCACCCCTTTGGCCGCCACCATGATGCGCGCACCTATGAGCCGTATGGATATTTTAACCGATGCCGAGCTCAAGGATGTTCTGGACCAATCTAAATTGATCAAAAAATACAATGAGGAAATCGATAGGGAAAGTGCCTATGAAATCCTCAATGAAAAAATTGAAAAAGCCGAAAAAGAGGCCGAAAAGGAAAAAGAACATAAAACCACTTCCAGTAGATCCACTACCCGAAGGAGCACACGGATGAATCCTGTGGTCAAAGTATTGACCAGTGCCACCTTTATTAGGGGAGTTATGGGGGTATTGAAAAAAGTAATTCGATAACAACTTATGAAAAGAATAGTACAGGCCTTAACCATTATGGCCACCTTATTGATAGCTTCGTGCGAAAAAAACACCACATTCCTTATTACCGAAAACAGTGTAGGCCCACTGGAGAAAAGCTCAGCTGTTTCTGAATTGGAAACCCTATTTACAGGGGATTCCATTGTGCGGGACACTGCTTTGGCCCAGCTGGGTTCCAGCAACAAAAAGATAGAAGTCTTTGAAAAAGGGGGACAGCATTTGCTGACCCTAACTCCAAGTACCGATAGCATTCCCACCATTACCAATGTGAGGATCATGGACCCCAGATATCTATCGGACAAAGGCATCGGTTTGCAGAGTACATTTGGGGAAATTCAGAAGAAGTATCCCATTAAAAAGATTGTGACCACTTTGAACAGTATTGTGATCTTTCCAAAGCAAAGTAATCTGTATTTCACCTTGGATAAAGAAGAGTTACCCGCTGACCTGCGCTTTACCACATCAGATGTTGAGGCCGTGCAAATCCCCAACGAGGCCAAGATCAAATATTTAATGTTAGGTTGGGAGTAAGCAAACTACGGATTAAATCAAACCATAACGTTCGCGGTTAGCCAATACTTTTGGACTGTTGGTCTGCATCCATTCGGTAAGCTCCAGCAATTTTTCCACATAGGATTGCCCAAATTCCGTGAGGCTATACTCTACCCTAATGGGTACTTCGGCATAGGCTTTTCGGGAAATATAGCCATCGGCCTCCAGCACTTTCAGGCGTTGGCTCAAGACTTTGTTGGAAATACCGTACACATACTTTTTGAGTTTATTGAAACGCAGTTCCGGAAAATAGCCCAACCACAGAATGATCAACGTACTCCATTGGTCCGATGCCACGGACATCACATCCCGGACCGGACATAGCTCAGGTGGGTTTTTATAATCAATGTGCCCGAACATTTTTTCCAACTTTTTTGACATCCTAACTTTCTGATTTTCAGCAATAGTTTCTGTTTCCATACTTAGTTGGGGTTGAGTGACTTCTTTTTTCTTTGGAAATGAATCAGTAATTTTAGTTTCCATTAAAGAGTAAGTTACAAAAAGTAACCATAATGAAAAAATTGCTGAACAAAATAGTTCCCTTGGCCTACGGACAATATTTCAATGTCTATACCCTTGTTGCCCCTAAAAAAGCGGCTCACAGAGCGTTTTGTTTGTTCTGCACGGTTCGAAAAGGACGTGTACAGCCCCAACAGGCCCAATATTTGGAAGAAGCCAAGCATACTGTTGAAGAAGTGGCAGGACATGAAATACAATCCTATCACTGGCCCGGTGAAAAGGAAACGGTGTTATTGGTGCATGGATGGGAGAGCAACACGTTTCGCTGGCGCAACCTCATCAAGAAACTCCGGGAGGCCAACTTCAACATTATTGCCTTTGATGCTCCATCCCATGGCCACTCTACCGGCAACCTCCTCTATGTACCCCTCTATGAACAAGCTGTGCATCATATGGTCAAAAAACATGACCCCAAACACCTCATTGGACATTCCGTGGGAGGTATGACCTTGATGTACAATGAATACAAAAACCCAAATCCAAAGGTTGAAAAAATCATCACCATTGGATCTCCTTCCGAGTTCCATGAAATCATGGACCACTTTCAAAATATATTGAGGTTCAACGACCGTGTCATGAAATCCTTGGACCGCTATATCCTAGACCGGTTTGGGTTTCGGATAGAGGAATTCTCCACATCCAAATTTGCCCAATCCAACCAAAAACAAGGGTTGCTGTTCCATGATGTGCTGGATGCCGTTGCCCCCTACCATGCCTCGGCAGCGGTACATGAGCAATGGGCCGGGAGTACTTTGGTAAGTACCAAAGGACTGGGCCATTCCATGCACCAAGATGATGTGAACAATCAAATCATAGAATTTTTGGAAGCCTAGGGAAGAAATCCTAATTTTCAGAAAAAATCACCATGCAGCAAATTACCCCTTTTCATGTTGCCATCCCTGTCCACAATCTGGATGATTGTCGGACTTTTTATCGGGAAGTTCTAGAGTGTGAAGAAGGCCGAAGTAGTGACCATTGGGTAGATTTTAATCTTTTTGGTCATCAGTTGGTCATCCATTACAAACCCAAGTCGGAGGAAGGCCTCCATACCAATCCAGTGGATGGCAAAAATGTTCCCGTACCCCATTACGGAGTGGTCTTGCCTTGGGAAACGTTTGAATCCTTTTCCGAAAAATTAAAGAGCAAAGGGATTGAATTCATCATTGAACCCTATATCCGTTTTAAGGGAGAAGTGGGAGAACAGGCTACCATGTTCTTTTTGGATCCTGCAGGAAATGCCCTAGAGTTCAAAGCCTTTAAGGATATGGGACAATTGTTCGCAAAATAGGGTCAGTCCAGCAACAATCCTTTCCGTCTCACCCACAAGTGGGCAAATACCATATTGGGCACCCAGCAAAGCCAGGCCACAATCTTGTAGGCAATCAAAAACTCCCCAAAGATCAAGGTCAATAACGGCAACCAAATGCGAAGGGTTACCGCTGCAAAACAGGCCGCGTAGCTGTAGATCATCATTCCCTGATGCAAGGACAGGTCTTTTTTTCTGATAGCCGTGTATGCCCGTCCCGTGGTGTACAACCAAATCAGACCCAGACCAATAAACCCGAGTGCAGGGATAACCCCTCCCGTTGCATAAAAACCCAAGTATACTCCGCAGACTCCACTGATCATAACTGAACCCACATACACCTTTCCCAAGGTTCGATGTAGTTCAAGGTGTTTGGAGCGCAAACTTTTGCTAAACTGCGACCACCCCATCAAGAGCGCCAAGCCTCCAAAGGAAATATGCCCGTAGAAAGCAGTACGCCATATTTGATTGGCCAAAAGTTCCTTGGCTTTTCCGGCCAGAAGACCAAAATCCCCAGAAGCGAAAACATAGGACAAGGGGTATAGTCCAATACCGATGGCCAATAAAGCGAATACCATCCAAGCTACCCTGTTTCTAACCGTACCGGCCATACCTTTTGATTTTCAGGTAGGTAAGTTATCGAATATTTGGTTGAAAAAACAAGAATCAAAAACCTAAATCGTTATATACAGTGATGAACCGGCCATTGTGCCTCCCAAATCTATCATCATGAAAATAATATTACTCTTGATCACCGTCCTTTTTTCATCTATGGCGGTAACCAGTTGCACCAACGAAGAGGGCGAAACCGAATTTGATCATATCACTCCTGATGAGGAGCAACAGACCCTACTGAAAAGTATGGAGGCCGAAAATGTGAATTAGGCTTCCTTGGTCTTGTGCCTTTCCCTAGCCAGAAGGGTGTTTTTCAATAACATGGCAATGGTCATGGGACCCACCCCTCCAGGAACCGGGGTGATATAGGATGCTTTTTTGCTTACATTTTCAAAATCGACATCACCAGTGATGTAATACCCTTTTTCCTTGGTTTCATCGGGAACACGGGTAATGCCCACATCAATGACCACTACGCCGTCCTTGACCATATCGGCCTTAAGGAAATTGGGGACTCCCAATGCCGAGACCACAATATCGGCTTGTAAGGTAATCGACTTAAGGTCCTTGGTCCTACTATGGGTCAAGGTGACCGTGGCATCGGCTGCCTTTCCTTTCTGACTCATCAAAATACTGATGGGTCTTCCCACAATATGGCTCCTACCGATCACTACGGCGTGTTTCCCAGAGGTGTCCACATCGTATCGGCGCAGTAATTCCATGATACCAAACGGAGTGGCGGGAATGAACGATTCCATATCAAGCGCCATTTTACCAAAATTGGTGGGATGGAAACCGTCCACATCCTTATTGGGGTCAACGGCCAACAATACCTTTTCCTCATCAATATGTTTGGGCAACGGCAACTGCACAATATATCCGTCAATATCTGGATTGGCATTAAGCTCCGCTACCTGCTTTAACAGGGCTTCTTCGGTGGTGTCCTCGGGAAGGTGGATCAAGGTGGACTCAAAGCCTATTTTTTTACAGGAACGCACTTTACTGCCCACATAGGTTAGGCTGGCGCCATCATTCCCCACCAAAACAGCGGCCAAATGGGGTACTTTTTCCCCTCTTTCTTTCATTTGGGCCACCTCAACGGCGATTTCTTCTTTGATTTGGTTTGATATTTTCTTTCCGTCAAGGATTTCCATGGTCTGGTTCTGGTTTTTTTTGGTAATTAAATAGTGGTTCTATTGTCTGATTTCAGATAACTGATTTCCGAAGTCTAGTGTCTGATGTCTGTTGTCTGACAAAATTATCGCATGTTCTGCATCATCTGCATCATCTTTTTGCCGCCTCCGCCTTGCATCATCTTCATCATTTTGCTCATTTGGTCAAACTGTTTCAGTAATTGATTGACTTCTTGGATAGAGGTACCGCTACCCGCAGCAATACGTTTTTTCCTGCTGGCATTGAGTTTTGAAGGTGTAGAGCGTTCATCAGGTGTCATGGAATGGATGATGGCCTCGATATGTTTAAAGGCATCATCATCAATATCCAAACCTTTTAGGGCCTTTCCCGCACCGGGAATCATTCCCATAAGGTCTTTCATGTTCCCCATGCGCTTGATCTGTTGAATCTGACTTAGGAAATCGTCAAAGCCAAACTTGTTCTTGGCAATTTTCTTTTGGATCTTGCGGGCCTGTTCCTCATCGAACTGCTCCTGGGCACGTTCCACCAAGGAAACCACATCTCCCATTCCCAAAATACGGTCGGCCATCCTTGAAGGGTGAAAAACATCAATGGCCTCCATTTTTTCGCCGGTACCGATGAACTTAATGGGCTTGTCCACCACGGACTTGATGGAAATGGCCGCACCCCCTCGGGTATCACCATCCAGTTTGGTCAAGATAACCCCATCAAAATTGAGCACATCGTTGAAGGCCTTGGCGGTATTCACCGCATCCTGACCTGTCATGGAATCCACTACAAAAAGGGTCTCCTGGGGCTCAATGGCTTTATGGATGTTGGCAATCTCGGTCATCATCTGTTCATCCACGGCCAAACGACCAGCGGTATCCACAATCACCACATTGCAGCCCAAACTTTTGGCGTGTTTTATACCGGCCTTGGCTATGGCCACGGGATCATTGTTCTCCCGATCGGAATATACCTCGACCCCTATCTGCTCCCCAACCACGTGCAACTGGTCAATCGCAGCAGGGCGGTACACATCACAGGCCACCAATAACGGCTTTTTGGTTTTCTTGTTTTTGAGGTAATTGGCCAATTTTCCGGAGAAGGTGGTCTTACCGGAACCTTGTAGACCTGACATCAAAATCACTGATGGGTTTCCTGACAAGTTGATATCCTCGGCATCGCCCCCCATAAGCTGTGTAAGCTCGTCCTTGACAATCTTGACCATAAGTTGGCCGGGCTGCAGGGTGGTCAATACATTCTGACCCAATGCCTTTTCCTTTACGGTATTGGTAAATTCCTTGGCTATCTTAAAGTTGACATCGGCATCCAAAAGGGCCCTACGAATTTCCTTAAGGGTCTCCGCCACATTGATCTCGGTAATCTGCCCATGTCCTTTGAGGACGTGGAGCGCCTTATCCAGTTTATCGCTTAAATTGTCGAACATGTTCTTACTTCAGTTTAAAAGAGGGACAAATTTAAGAATAATAAAAAAGAAAAGGACGGCTTTGGGGAGAGCCGTCCTTTTCAAACTAACAGATTGGGGTAATTTTATGGTTTTTCGAAGACCAATATCTCCGTGGAGTTCTCTTGTTCGTGTACCAATTCAATTCTGTTGGCTTCCACCATGTTGATGTACCAGTCTTCGGTAAGTTCTCCCTGAGAGCCTTCTGCACCTAAATTCAAATAGAATTTCAGCACTCCATCATGGTTTCTCAACACTCTCCACAAGCCTGTATTGATCACACTGGCATCCATGGATACCTCTACTTGGTTCAGCGTGTCAAAATTAAAGTCCATGGAACTGTATTCACTGGTAATGTCCACACTATTTTCCTTGTATTGGGCCACCACCCATGGTCCACCCATCATGATGTTCCTGATTTCGGCCACGTCCTCATCATCCGCATTGTCATTACAGACCCGCTGTAGAATCAATTCATATCCAATATCCTCTACATCGAACTTAAGCCTATCATTGGCAAGGTCCCTCAAGGGCCATTCAAAGCTGACCCCTGGCTCATCACCCATAGTGATCATGAGCGACAAGACCAACTGACTGTTAAGACCAATCTCCCAAGTACCTTCTGAAGTGGATACCCCATTGCTCAAGGTGACCACACCTTCTGCCATGAACTTGAATTCATAACCCAACAATCTCTCGATTTCCTCACCTTGGTTTTTCACCTTTTTGATGATCCACTCACATTCACTTAGGGTAGCTCTCAATGTATCCGGGTCAGGTTGTTCCCCTGGATTGAGGTCGCATCGTTGTTTCAGGACAATTCTATTTCCACCTTCGGCATAAAGCTTGATCTTCCCTTCTCCTATTTCATAGACCACCCATTCCAAGTTAAAGTCAACAAGGGTATCAAATTCCAAGGTCAGCAATGGTCCATGATCGGACTGGGTTGTACTCCACGTACCGTTAAGGGTATTTCCCGTGGCTACATTTACAACTACGGAACCATCTTCGGCAAAGGTCATCAAGTATTCAAAATATTGACCGGTTTGGTCCACATCGTCACGAAGCACTTCACGCACTTCCCATGGGCATTCCACCAAATAGGCATCCAAGCGCTCTTTGGTAAAATCATCATCATTGTAATCATCATCATCGTCCTCATCACAATCGTCCTTGGCATTGCTCAAGGCAGCGGCCAGTGCCGTATTGTTCTCGACAACAATTTCGGTGCCGTCATATTTTTTTAGGGTAATGGGGAAGTCGATACTCACCAAGGCATTATCCTCAAGTTCCGAGAAGAACTTTCTCATTTGTTCGTCGCTTTCAATCTTGACCTCTCCGGACAATTGGTTGTTCACATCAAAAGTGAAGAGCGTGATGGGGTAGACAAAATCGATACACTCAATGTCATCATCGTCACCTCCTTCAAGGCAATCCCTGGCCATTTCTTCCAGTTGATCCTTGCTTTGGATTACAATTTCACTAAAATCGGAAAGGGTAATGGTTACGGGGAAAATGATATCCAAAATATCGTCATCATCTTCCAATTCATCAAAGATTTCTTCAATGGTATGCAAATCTTCCTTGGAGTCAATAGTAATCTGAATACCGTTCACCTCAACGGTGTAGGGGAACTTAAGGGCAAAACAGCTGGCGCGATCCACAATATTGTCATACGAGCCATCTTGGGCAGATGTTTTTTGGATCAATTGGGCCGTAGTGGAATTGGCATTGATAGTTTCTTGTTCTTGGGGACCTCCAACTTCTTCGAACTCATCTTGGCAAGCGGTAAAATTTAGTGCCAAAAGAAAAAGGCCGGCGTAAAAGAAGTTGCTTATCAACTTTTTCATAACAATTTGAATTTTGGGGTTAGAATTCATTCTTAAAACAACTCCCTAAAAAAAAACCCTACCCTTTCTTAAATTTTTTAAAATATCTTTGAGATGGAAACAAACTTCTTCCCATGAGCAATGTTTGCGAGGACCACATCTTCAGTTCCCTATTCAAGGCCCATTCCAAAACGGTATTCAATTACATCTATTATAAGTTTGGCAATGCCGAAAAAGCGAATGATGCCGTACAGGAAGCTTTTGTAAAGCTTTGGGAGAATTGTGCCAAGGTAAGCCCGGAAAAAGCAAAATCCTATGTCTATACGGTAGCCAATAATCTGTATTTGAATGTGATCAAGGCCGAAAAAGTGCGTTTGAAGTATGCCAATGCTGTGGATGACCATTCCTCTAATCTCTCCCCGGAATTTTTGATGGAGGAAAAGCAATACAGGGAAAAATTGGAAAATGCACTGAACGAACTTCCCGAAAACCAACGCACCACTTTTTTATTGAATAGGATCGATGGGAAAAAATATGCGGAAATTGCCGAAATGGAAGGAGTCAGTATAAAAGCCATTGAAAAACGGATGCATCTGGCTTTAAAAAGTTTGCGGGAACAAATCGATGGGATATGATACAATGGACAATTCACAATTAGCAATAATCAATTGCCATTAACTATTATTGAACATTGCTAATTGAACATAGTAAATTGAAAAAGTAGGGTATTTTGGAAGAGTGTTGTTATAATAAGGTAAAGCATAGAAACCATGCAAGAAAATTACTTGGCAAAATGGCTTAGCGGAGAGCTTTCCGAGGAACAACTCGCGGAATTTAAAAAGTCTGACGAGTATGCTTCCTATCAAAAGCTCAAGGAGGTTTCAAGCACATTGAAAGCCCCCGATTTTGATATGGACCAAGCTTTTGAGCGCATCAACGAGGAGCGCATGGGCCAAACCCCAAAGGTCATTACCCTCAACCCGTTCAAAAAATTCCTGAAGGTAGCTGCTGTCATCGCCATTATGCTTGCCGGTTCCTATTTCTACCTCAACACTTTGGATGAATCCATCAGCACGCAATTTGCGGAACGTACCGAGGTGACCCTTCCAGACAACTCTGAGATTTTCCTCAATGCCGACTCCCAGATTTCTTACAGTAAAAAGAATTGGGACAAGGAACGAAACGTATCCTTGGACGGGGAAGCCTTCTTTAAAGTAGCCAAAGGAAAAAAATTCACCGTGGCAACCGATCATGGAACAGTAGCCGTATTGGGCACCCAGTTCAATGTGGAAAACCGCAAGGGCTTTTTTGAAGTCACCTGTTATGAAGGCTTGGTAAGTGTTACATTCAACAACCAAGAAACCAAACTGCCGGCTGGTACTTCATTTTTGGTTATCAATGGAAAATTGGTGGACATATCCCAGCCCAAGGAGGCCCACCCTTCTTGGATGAACAATGAAAGTAGCTTTGAGGGCATTCCATTGGAATATGTGTTCGCCGAGTTGGAGAGACAGTTCAATGTCCAGGTAACAACTGAAAATGTGAATACTGAATTGCTTTTTACGGGCACTTTCAACAACACAGACCTCAATATGGCGTTAAAAAGTATAAGTACCCCCTCCCAAATCCATTACAAAATTGAGGGTGATAATGTACTTTTCTATGCTGGGAACACTCCGCAATAGCCAGTTCTGCCTTTTGTTGGGCTTTTTACTGTTCTTCCTTACCCTAACCGCCCAGGAAAAACAGCAAACCCCCATGAGCCTTATTTCCTACATTCAAAGTCTGGAAGATCGGTTCAATATCAAATTTTCCTATCTCAATGAGGATTTGGACGATTTCTCCCTTACCGTTCCCGAGAACAAAGTCAGTTTGGAAGATATTTTAAACCATATCGAATCCAAATTCCGGATACAGGCAGAAAAACTCGATGAACGCTATTATACGCTGACCAAGAGTTCCCATGTATCCCTATGTGGAACCGTATTGGACAACTTTGCCGAAAACACCATTCCAGGGGCCTCACTTGAAGTCTTGGGAACCCAGACAGCACAGACCACAGATGCCGATGGGAGTTTTTCCATGAACAACATACCTAGGGACGCCTCCTTGAAAATTCGATATTTGGGCTATCTCACCAAGTATATCCCCATTGAAGATTTGATTCGCCAAGGACCGTGTGCCAAAATCCTGATGGCTCCACATTACGAGCAATTGGATGAGGTCATCGTGTACAAATATTTAACCACGGGCATCATCAAAGAACAAGATGGGAGCATTACCCTGAACACTGCAGAATTTGGAATCTTGCCAGGGCTGATTGAACCGGATGTGTTACAGACCGTTCAAGCGCTGCCCGGCATAAAGAGTATAGATGAGACCGTATCCGATATCAATGTGAGGGGTGGCACCAACGACCAGAACCTCGTACTGTGGAACGGTATTAAAATGTACCAGTTCGGGCATTTTTTTGGGTTGATATCCGCTTTCAATCCCTATCTGACCGACAAGGTTTCCGTTATAAAAAATGGGACGCCCGCCGCCTTCGGTGATGGCGTGAGCAGCGTCATCCAAATGGAAACCAACAACCACATTACCGACGGTTTTGAAGGTGGAGCCGGTTTCAACTTTATCAGTGGGGACATTTTTGGTCAGTTTCCATTGAACGATAAAGTCGGGCTTCAATTTTCCGCGAGACGCTCCACTACAGATTTTCTGAACACTCCCACCTACAGCAAATTCTTTGACCGGGCCTTTCAGGACAGTAAGGTCATCGACGAAAACAATGTTACCGTGGACGATAACATTTCCCGGAACGAGAATTTCTTTTTCTATGATTTTACCGGAAAACTGCTCTATGACATCAATGACAATCACAAAGTAAGGTTCAGCGCCATCCACATCAACAACAATTTGGAATATGTGGAAACCGATGAAACCAATGACGAAACCACCCAGAGTATTTTGGAACAGACCAATATTTCCGTTGGCGGGCAATTACAAAGCCAGTGGAGCGATAGGTTTTTCACCAACCTTAACCTGTATTATTCCAGGTACAATTTGGATGCCCAAAGCATTTATGCCAACGAATTTCAGCAGTTGGAACAAAAAAACATTGTGGACGAAAGGGCCGTTAAGCTCAACACGGAGTATCAGTTCTCTGACCAACTGCAATGGACCAATGGTTTTCAATATATTGAAACAGGGATCATCAACCGGGCTTTTGTGACCCAACCCAGTTTTGATACCAACATCAAGGGGGTCATCCGTATTCATTCACCCTATTCCGAAATTGGGTACCGCACTTACGAAAACACGTTCATTGGAAAATTCGGTGCCCGGGTCAACTTTATCGAAAACCTGTACACGTTCAACAAACTCTTGGTGGAACCGCGCATCAACCTCAACTTCAAGTTGGCCAATTATCTGCGCGCCCAGGTCTTGGGGGAATTTAAAAGTCAGACCACCAACCAGATCATCGATTTGGAGCAAAACTTTTTGGGGATTGAAAAACGCCGATGGACCTTATCCAACGACGACACCCTCCCCGTAACGCAGAGCATACAAGGTTCGGTGGGCATCAACTATGAAAAAAACAATTTTTATCTGGGCCTTGAAGGGTTTTATAAGAATGTGGATGGCATTAGCACGCGTACCCAAGGCTTCCAGAACCAAAATCAATTCAGTGGGGAAATTGGCAGCTATGATGTAAAGGGGATTGAGTTCCTCATCAATAAAAGAGGTGACCATTACAGCACATGGTTGAGCTACACGTACAACAAGAACGATTATACTTTTGACTCCATTGTGCCGCATAGCTTCCCCAACAATCTGGATATCCGGCATACCATTACCTTTGCGGGCACCTACACCTACCAGAACTTAAAATTGAGTTTGGGGGTCAATTACCGAACCGGAAAGCCCTATACCGAACCCTTGGATGGGGACGAGGCCTTGGACAATTCTTTTTTCCCGGCCAGAATCAACTACAAATCCCCCAACAGCAGTCGTCTTCCCGAGTATTTCAGGGCCGATGCCTCGGCCATCTATAGTTTTGATCTCACCCGAAGGATACGTGCCAATGCTGGGGTGTCCCTCTTGAACATGACCAACCGAAAAAATAGCCTGAACCGATATTACCGAGTCAATGATGAAAACCAGATTGAAGCTGTGGAAAGCGTTTCCTTGGGCATTACCCCCAACGTAAGTTTTAGAGTGAGCTTTTAATCATCACGGTAACTCATGCTCCCACACAATAACCCAACTGTTCAAAGATCTTTGGATTCTAGTAAGCAATCCCTTATAAGTATGGTTTTAGTGGGGTTTTGTGGCCCTGTCATCGATATTCTTTGGCATAGGGCAGGTTGTGTGGTAATGTTGTAGTTAACTTAATGTCCCAAACATGAAGTACCTACTCATACTGATCAATCTGGTCGGCCTATGTGCATTTGGCCAGCAGAATGCCTTTGACCCTGCAACGAGTTCGGGCAGGTTATACCACTACGCAGAGCTGGTAAATAAAAGTGACCAGCCATATTCCATCGCCCAAGTGGTGGAACAATCCAATTTTTTTGAAAACAGCTCCCCATTGCTGTCTGAAAACCATAGTATTGGCTTTACCTCGGACCATTTTTGGATACGTTTTCAACTCAGGAACAGTGAAGATCACCCTACCACCTATTATCTGGAAACGGCAAGGCCCGTCACAGACATTGCCGAACTTTATCTTATGCATAATGGCCATATCGAAAACCTTAAAAGCGGAGATCAGATTCCCTTTACAGAACGACAGGTTGAGCATCGGTCCACCGTATTTAGATTGGAGTTGCCAGCAAAATCCACAACGCCGGTATACCTGCATCTTAAAAGTGATGGTGAAACCATCAATGTACCGCTGAACCTATATACCCCTTCAGAATTTTGGATGGCCAATTACAACCAACAACTTTTTTTGGGTCTATTCTATGGGCTGTTACTCCTTGCCGGCATCGTTTACCTGTTCTTTTTCAGTAGTCTCAAGAAAAAAGCCTTTTTGTATTACGGGTTTTATGTATTCTCTATTGGATTGCTGCAAGCGGCGCTGGATGGAATGCTGTTTCAATATGTGTTTCCTTCCGGAAGCTATTTCAATAGCAGAATGGTGATGATCACAGCCTTACTATCCAACTTTTTCTTGTTGAAGTATTGCGAACACTTTTTAGAAATTGGAAATGTATTTGTCCGTTGGAAAAAACTCTATTCCAGTATTTATGGCATTTTATTGATATTGGGTGTAATGATCTTCATCAATGCCAAAACCTTGGAATTGACCTACCCTCTTGCCAATATCAATGGCCTTTTCAGTCTGTTGATGATTTTGACCACCACTTTTGCGATGCGTTACAAGCGCATTTCCATTGACCCTTATTTCTCTTTGGGTATCTTCTTTTTGGTCATTGGATTGCTTGGCTTTGTAATGAATAACTTAAGTCTTCTGCCCAACAATTTCTATACATTGAACAGCGCCAAGTTTGGAGCAGGAATGGAGGTTATTTTCTTATCACTTTCGATGACCAACCTTATCAAAAAACTACGGGTTGAAAAAGAAAGGTCCCAAGAAGACGCATTGGCCAGATCTGAAGAAATTAGCCAATTAAAGTCCTATTTCATGTCCAACATGAGCCACGAATTGCGAACACCCATCAACGCCATTATGGGTATTGCCAATCAGCAGCTCAAAAAACCGATGCGGAATTCGGACCGAAAGCAGTTTGAAACCATTAAAAATGCTTCTTTTAGTCTATTGAGCAATGTGAACGACATCCTGGATTTCGAAAAAATTGAAAAGAACCAGCTCCAGCTCAACATGGAGGACTTTGACCCGAATAAGGTCGTGGAGCAGATTTACCAAAATTGGAAAGACCAAGCCGACAAAAAGGGCATTATCCTCAACTACCACATCACCAATACCCTTCCCACCAACATTTCAAGTGATCCGGAAAGACTGTCACAAATCTTGAACAATGTGCTTTCCAATGCCGTAAAATTTACGAACGAAGGTCAGATTGACCTGTTAGTAACGAGTACATCAAAGTCCAAGGAAGAGTGCATGCTGTCCATTCGGGTATCCGACACTGGTATCGGGATGGGCCCGGATGTAAAAAAGATGGCCTTTTCAAGTTTCAACCAGATGCGTTTAAACCACAAACGGGAATTTGGGGGCATTGGCTTGGGATTGAGCATTGTGAAACACCTTACCACCCTATTTGGAGGCACCATATCCCTTACCAGTGAAGTAGGTAAAGGAACCGAAATTTGTATAGAACTCCCCATGCAGGTCAATGCAACGGATAACACTTCTCCGATGGCTTCCAAGGAACTCCTGATGGACAACCTATCCACCATTCTTGTTGTGGAAGACAACCGTATGAACCAAATGGTTATTAAAAAGATACTTTCTGGTCTTTCAGGGGTAACCATAGATTTGGCCAAGAATGGCCAAGAAGGCTTGGAAGCCCTGCAAAAACAGTCCTACGATATGGTTTTAATGGACTTGCAGATGCCGGTTATGGATGGTTATGAGGCCATTGATCATATCCGGTCGGGCAAATTGGGGGTGCAGCTGGCAGATACACCGATCATTGTAGTCACAGCCGACGCCACACAGGAAACCAGAAAGCGTGTTTTTGATTTAGGTGCGGACGACCTCATCACCAAGCCTGTGAAGGGCGAATTGTTGCTACAGAAGATATTCACCAGTTTAGAAAGGCATTTGAAGAAAACGGCTTAGCGTGACCTAGGGATAAATGGGGTTACATCCGTTCAGGAACATCAATCCCCAAAAGTCTAAAGGCGGACTGGATCACCTCTCCTACTTTTTGTGACAGCTGTACCCGGAACTGCTTTTTGGTTTCGTCAGGCTCGCCCAAAATGGATACCTGCTGATAAAAGGAATTGAATTCCTTTACCAAATCGTAGGTGTAATTGGCAATAAGCGCCGGACTAAAGTTTTCCGCGGCCAATTGAACGGTTTCAGGAAACTGCTGGATGCCCTTCAACAACTCCTTTTCCTTTTCATGAAGGGAAAAGGTCATGTCGAGCGCAGTCGAGACATCAAAATTAGCTTTTCTCAGAATGGATTGAATCCTCGCATACGTATACTGGATGAACGGTCCCGTGTTGCCCTGAAAATCCACGGACTCCTCCGGATTGAACAAAATCCGTTTTTTGGGGTCCACTTTCAGGATGTAATATTTTAAAGCACCCAACCCAATGGTTCGGTACAGTTGCTGTTTTTCTTCTTCGGAATAGCCTTCCAATTTGCCCAATTCTGCCGAAATGGCCTCTGCAGTCTCCTCCATATTGGTGATGAGGTCATCCGCATCCACAACGGTACCTTCCCTACTCTTCATCTTACCACTGGGAAGATCCACCATACCATAACTCAAATGGTACAATTGTTCGGCCCAAGCATACCCCAGTTTTTTCAGGATAAGGAACAGCACCTTAAAATGGTAATCTTGCTCATTTCCAACGGTATAGACCATCCCGTTGATATCGGGAAAATCCGTGACCCGCTGGATGGCGGTACCAATATCTTGGGTCATGTAGACCGCGGTACCATCGGAACGCAATACGATTTTCTCATCCAATCCCTCATCGGTAAGGTCGATCCACACACTGCCATCTTCTTTTTTAAAGAAGACCCCTTTCTCAAGCCCATCCTTGACCACATCACGACCCAACAGATAGGTATCGCTTTCGTAGTAGAGTTGATCAAAATCCACCCCAAGGTTTTTATAGGTGGTATCAAAACCGGCATATACCCAAGCGTTCATTTTCTTCCAAAGGGAAACCACCTCGGCATCACCCGCTTCCCATTTACGGAGCATTTCTTGGGCTTCCAACAAAATGGGGGCTTCTTTCTCGGCTTGGTCCTTGGCCATTCCATCAGCGACCAACCCGGCAATCTGTTCTTTATAGGCCTTATCAAAGGCCACATAGTATTTCCCCACTAAATGGTCCCCTTTCAATCCTGAGGATTCCGGGGTTTCCCCATCACCAAATTGTTGCCAGGCCAACATACTCTTGCAGATGTGGATGCCACGATCGTTGATGATCTGGGTCTTGTACACTTTCTTTCCCGAAGCTTTTAAGATTTCGGCCACGGAATACCCCAACAGGTTGTTTCGGATATGCCCCAAATGCAGCGGTTTGTTGGTATTGGGTGAGGAATATTCCACCATCACGGCATCCTTGGACCCCGCTTCGGCATAGCCATAATTCTTTACGTCCTTGATGTTGTTGAAAAAATCGAGATAGTAGCCATCTTCGATAACCACGTTCAAAAAGCCCTGCACCACGTTGCACTTGGCCACCTCGTCCACATGCTCCTGCAGATAATCACCGATTTGGGTACCGATCTGTACCGGGTTCCCTTTGATGTGGCGCAACATGGGAAATACCACCACGGTAATATCCCCCTCAAAGTCCTTTCGGGTAGGTTGAAACTCCACTGTGGGAAGTTCCACTTGGTACAGTTCTTTTACGGCCGCAATGACCTTCAGGCTCAAATCGTTCTGCAAACTCATCTCTAAAGCATTTCAGCCCGCAAAACTACACATTTTTTTGCGCTTTTGTCACAGGATTCCTTTCCCCAAGCGTAACACATACACACAATTTTGAGTATTTTTAAGCATGCTTCTGAACGTCTCTTATTCCAACAAGGACATCACCCGAAAAATTGACGAGTCGGTAGGCAAGCCTTTTCCCTTAAGGGAAAGGTTCTCCATGGGCGGTATTGGCTCCCCAAAACTCTTTATCACAGAGACCAGCATGGAAATCCAGAACCTGCTTATTTTGGACAATAACCTCAACACTTGCAACATAGAACTGCGACCCAAGGGCATCATTGTGCGGTTCCGTTCGCTGTTGGAAACCTACGGGCTCATCATCCCCTACTACAAACTGACCCTGTATAAAGGCGAAATGGCCGTGTACTCCATTCATATGGACCATCATTTCATCAAGGTCATGTCCGACACCAAGGCCGTTCAAAAGTTCTTTAAGAAGTTACTGGACCAGAAAGCAAACAACGCACCAACCTCTATTGAAGACCTATGAGTTTGTTTACAAAAAATCCGAGAGTCGACATAAAGGCCTCGCACATTGATCAAAAATTGCACCGTGCGGGATGGATGGTCGTGGCCTTCAATACGGTTTTGGTCCTTGCAGTCTACATGGACCTGCCGGAGACCATCCCCACCCATTTCAATTTTCAAGGCGAAGTGGACGGGTACGGGCATAAATCCACCCTTTGGGTGATTCCCATCCTCAGTGCCGTGCTACACCTGTTTATGGGACTTGTTGTCATGAAACTGAAACCGTGGCTTATGAACTATCCGGTCAAGGTCACCGAGGAAAATGCCCCCAAACTCTATCCGTTGGCCCTTCGCATGCTTGCAGTGATGAACTTCTGTTTTGTGATAGGCTTTTTAATCACCACCGGGATCATCCTCCTAAAACTCAAGGGCTGGGTAGACACCTTGGAAGTGAAACTTTTGATCGCCCTATGGGTATTCAATGGATTTCTACCACTTTACTATGCCTATAGAATGGTAGTGGTGGCAAGAAAAGAGGTCTAGGTTCAATTCGAGTAAATCCGTGTCATTCGTGTCAAACCAAAAAAAACGTCATTTCGACATGAGATGCAAAGCATCGATTGAGAAATCTCAACCAACCATAGATTTCTCACATTCGTTCGAAATGACAGAAGACATTGGAGAAAATCCGCGTAATTCGTGTCAAACCATTACGCGTTTTGTCATCTTGAGCGCAGTCGAAAGGTGGACAAAACATCTCGACTGCGCTCGATGTGACAAGACTTAGGTATGTTTGTTACAAATCCCCTCTTAAATCGTCTAACCCATGTGCAACCTTTTAGCAGTTGCCCTGTCTTTATAAAAAACACATCAAAAACGAACAGATGACCTTGCCCAACACCAAGATCTTCCCAATATTATGTTTCCTCATGGCCCTGCCCATGACCGCCCAGACCATCAGCTCCCGGCTGGTGGATGCCAAGACCCAAAAAGGCATTCCGTATGCCACGGTGCAGTATGGCGAACACCAAGGCACGATCACCAACGATGAAGGCCGTTTCAGCTTTACCTTGGAAGCTGCCTCCGCGCCCGATTCCATTTACATCTCCTCCATGGGGTACGCCAAACAGGGCTTTGCCCTTGCCCAATTGCAGGACAGTGTGGTACTCCTCCAGCCCAAGGCCATAGAACTCAGCGGCGTGTACGTGTTCGACAAGGAACTTACCGTGGACGAGATCATCGAGAAAATGGTGGAGCGCCTTCCGCAGAACATCAACAAAGAACCCGTGAAACAGCGCTTCTTTTTGCGGCAGTCCGAGTTGGCCACCATCACCAAGGTGGACTTTGGGTTTGAGGAATCCAGCATTGCGGAGCTCAACAAGGAACTCATGGACAGTATTGCGGCAAGCATCCCAAAAAATGCCAAAACCTATACCGAAAGTCTGGGCGACCTCTACAAGCACAATGGCACCTACAAACTGGACATCATCAAGGCGGCCGACCTGTACGACAAGAACCAAGTGGGTTCCTTTGAGGAACTGGGCGAGCGCATGCAGACCATTTTTACGCAGAACATAAAACCGGACTCCTACCTGAAGATCAAATCGGGCATTTTTAGTCAAAAGGTGCAAGTGGATTCCATCCTCAGTGAAATGGCGGAGGAAGAGGCCCAAAACCTACAGGACGAAGTGGAAAAGGACACCATCTCCGGTCTGGTGGATGCCCAACGAAGCGCGTTCAAGGAACTGCTGAACGAACTCTACTACCAAGAGGACAGCAAGCTGGACCTTACCCGAAAGACCCGAAAATATGCCTTTACCCTGGCCGGCTATGCCGAAATGGACGATGCCGGGGTCTACGTGATCGACTATGAGCCCAAACGTGGCAGTGCCGAGTTCAAGGGCCGCCTCTACATCAACATCTCCGACTTTGCCATTATGCGGTTGGATGTGCAGAACACCGAGCGCCTGCGCAATTTTAGGCTGCTGGGCATTACCTACCGCGAAGTGCTCTACAAGGGCACCATGCGCTTTGCCCAACTGCCCAATGGCAAGTACGACCTCCGCTTTATGGACTTTACCTTTGGCCGCTACTTTGCCGTGGACCGACCGCTAAAAGTGATTGAAAAGAACAAGCACGTAAAGGGCCGCCGCAAGCAGAACGAACTCTCCCTGAACATAGATTTTAGGATGAGCCCCACCCAAAAATGGGAACTGGTGGTGTTTGACCAAGAAGTGGTGCCCGAAGACCGGTTTACCAACTTTAAAGAAGACAAGACGGCACGCGCCACCTATATGCCCACCTACGACCCCGGATTTTGGCAAGGCCATACCATTATGGAGCCCAACCAAGCCATACGGGAATTTACTGTGGAAGAATAAGGGTTGAGTTTTTAGTTTTCAGTTTCACCTTTTACCCTTCACCCAACACCTTTTACCCCACTTGTCATATATGACATGCACCCATTGCCGAAAAACGCTTTTCTTGCTCCTATTATGGAAAAAGACGAGACTTTTAAAGAATGGGTTGAAGATGGCTACGGCTCTCCTGAAAAGTTGGCCCAAATTTTAGAGTTGGGGATTTTTATGCTGTTCTTTTTGGAAGAAGACACCTTCTCCCGAAGGGAGGTGCAAGATGTTGTAGAAGCGATGAAGGGAATTGTGGGAGAGCTTAGAAAGCCTATAGCGGTTGACAAATTGCAATAAACCCCATACAATGAACAATGAACAATCAACAATGCGCAATGTCCATCTTGTCATTCCCGCGCACGCGGGAATCCACCAGCCCAAAAGAAAAAGATTCCTGCTTTCGCAGGAATGACATAGAGGATTCGAGAAAATCTGTGCCATTCGTGTCAAACCAAAATAGATTTCTCGAAGCTCCTTCGCCATAGTCTCAGGACGGGGTTCGAAATGACAAGTGAAGATTTCCTGTTATCTTCGGAAAAACAAATGGATTCCCGCCTGCGCGGGAATGACAAATTAAGACGTATTTACAACTTCTTAAAACATAACCCACTATTGGCGGTCTCCGCGGGGCTGCTATTGCTGTTTTCGGCAGTGGTGTTTCTATTTACGGAGTGGAGCTACCAATCCATTGAGGTGCTCTCGCTCTGGGTGCGAAGCCACTTTGGGTATTTTTACCTGTATCTGGGCCTCGGCTGCGTGTTGCTGCTCTTGGGCATTGCGGTATCGCCCTGGGGTAAGCTTAAATTAGGAAAACCTAACGAAAAACCAGAACATTCGCTCTGGGCGTGGGCCAGTATGCTCTACAGCACGGGCATGGGGGCCGGAATTTTGCTTAGGGCCGTGCAGGAACCCGTTTTTATGCAGCAAAACCCGCCCTTTGGCTCCAACACCACTCCAGAGGTACTGGCGTTGGAGTTCACCTTTTACCAATGGGGCTTTACCGCTTGGGCCTTTTATGGACTGTTTGCCCTTATCATTGGCCATGCACTCTTTGCCAAACACCAAAAAGTGCTGGTGAGTAGTTCCATTCCGCAAAAATTCAAGGGTACCAAACGTGCCAATGCGGTGGATATCCTGGCTATCATCACCACCGTTTTTGGGTTGATCGCCGCCATAGGTCTGGGCACCGCCCAAATTACCGGAGGGCTCAACCATGTGTTTCAGTCCGAGTTTGGGGTGACTATTACTCTACTGCTGGCATTGTTGATTTCAGCCATTGCGTTTGTCTCCGTGTGGTTGGGGGTGGACAAGGGTATCAAACAGATTTCCAAGTTCAATATTTTGGTGACGCTACTGCTGTTGGCCTTTGTGTTCGTCAATAGCAATATGGGAGATATCCTGCTTTCCTTCGGAAAGGCCTCTTGGCACTACCTTATGGATTTTGTTCCGATGAGCATCGCCGTGGGGCGCTACGACCCCGGCATCGACTTCCTTACCGATTGGACGTTTTACTATTGGGCCTTCTGGCTGGCCTGGGCACCCTTCACGGGTATTTTCATCGCCCGGATTTCCCGAGGGCGTACCTTGCGGCAAATGTTGTTGGGGGTATTGATCATCCCTTCGCTGGGGACCTTCTTTTGGTTTTCTGTCTTTGGCACTTCGGCCTTTGAGATCATAGAAGGTTGGGGCAGCTACCATAATGAATTTGGCAGTGTGTTCTCGTCCATCTTCATCTTTTTTGGGGAATATCCGTTTTCGGGACTACTCAATGGTATCACTATTTTATTGTTGGTGAGTTTTTTGGTCACTTCGGTGGATTCCGCCGTATTTGTATTAAGCATGTTCACGGACAAAGGCAATCCCGATCCCCAGAAGAAACATCGGCTCATCTGGTCCATCTTTATTTTGTTGGCGACCTTAGCACTTATTCTGTTGGGTAATGCCAAACTGGACATTGATGTGCTCACCGCCGTTCAAAAACTACTCATCATCACCTCTCTGCCGTTTGCCTTTTTTATGGTGTTCATGGCTGCGGTGTTCTTAAGCGGATTCAAAGGCAATACTCAATGATCAATTAACAATGGGCAATGACCCAAAGAGATTTCTCGCAGCTCCTTCGTCATAGTCTCAGGACAGGGTTCAGAATGACATTGGAGATTCGTGAAAGTTTGTGCCATTAGTG
>NZ_ML142907.1:1028359-1152475 GCF_004150225.1 Flagellimonas olearia
CCATAGTCTCAGGACAGGGTTCAGAATGACATTGGAGATTCGTGAAAGTTTGTGCCATTAGTGTCAAACCATAAAAGATTTCTCGACTGCGCTCGAAATGACAAAAAAGGCAAATCATCATTTCGATATGAGATGCAAAACATCGATTGAGAAATCCCATCCAACCCTTAGATTTCTCACAGCCCCTTCGTCATACGCTCAGGGCAGGGTTCGAAATGACATAAGGTTTTTGGGAAAATTCGTGTAGTTCGTGTCAAACCCCAAAAGGAGATTTCTCACATTGGTTCGAAATGACCCAGAGCATTCGAGAAAATTGGTGCCATTCGTGTCAAAACCTCAGAAGAGATTCTTCGCTTTGCTCAGAATGACAAATAAAAACTAACATCATAAGAGATGCGCCCCTGAAACGAGTTCAGGGTGACGGCTACTTCTTTGGGAGAAAAACTTCCGCCATCATACAACGGGCACTGCCACCGCCGCAGGTCTCAATAGTATCCAACGGACTGTGGATGATAGCACAATGTTTTTCAATGGCCTTGATTTGATTATCGCGAAGACTGTTGTAGGCCGCTGAACTCATCACCATAAAACGTTGGTCGTTGGCCCCGATTACTTGGAGCATGTTCCCGGCAAAGTGGTACATCTGCTCCTCGGTAATGTCTATGATTTCCTTACCGTCCATCTTAAGATGGTCCACCACATTCTTACGCTCCTTTTTGTCATCGATCGTGGCCAAACAAATCACTGCAAAGGTCTCGGCCATGGCCATCATCACATTGGTATGGTAAATGGGCAAACGCTGCCCGTCCACGGTCTGGTTGGCCGTAAAAATCACAGGGAAACAGTCAAAATCCTCACAAAACTCAATAAAAAGTTCCTCATGGGCCCGTTCGGATAGGGCGCAATAGGCCTTTTGATGGACCCGGTCCAAAAGAATGCTTCCCGTTCCCTCCAAAAACACGCCCTCTTCCTCAGCTTCTGTATAGTCCATGACATTGTTGATGGCAAAGCCTTGCTGCTCCAGAATGTCCAAAATGTCCTCACGACGTTCCTTTCTTCGGTTTTCGGCAAACATAGGATATACGCAAACTGTTCCATCTTCATGAAAGGAGACCCAGTTGTTCGGAAAAATGGAATCCGGGGTATCCTGTTCCTTGATATCGTCCACCACAACCACATGGACCCCATGCCCCCTAAGTTCCTGTACAAAGGCGTCAAACTCCTGCTGCGCCTTTTGGTTGATCTCCGTGTTCTTCAGGTCGAGGTCTTCCTGAAAATAATTGTTGACGGCCGTTTGTTCGTTCATCCGGAAAGCCACCGGACGAATCATGAGAATGGTATTGGTGATCTGTGTTCTCAATGCTTGTTTTGTTAAGTTTTCTAGACAAAGGTGGGTATTATTCCCGAATCAAGGGCATGGTACTGCAACGAAGTAACCCTTCTTGTTTGGCGATTTCGGCATAGGGGATTTCCTCTACGGTAAAACCTTGCTCGCGCAACCAGTTGTTGAGTCGGGTAAATCCTTTTTCGGACACCACCACTTCGGGGGAAATGGAAAATACGTTGCTGAACATTTGGTACATCTCGTCCTTGGTGATCTCAAAAACATTGTCTTTTCCAAAATAGTCCACCAACCATTGGTATTCCTCTTCCAACAAAAATCCATTTTTATGTAAAATGGCCTTGTCCTTCCCCACCGGCTGAAAACAGCAATCCAAATGCAAGGCATTTTCCTTGGGGTCTGTGTTGGATTTTCGAAGTTCAAAAGACTTTACGGTTTTGTGGGGAAACATCCTTCGGATGTACTCCACAGCCTCCTTATTGGTACGGGCCGTAATAAAATCCGGATAGTCCGGGCCGATGTAGGTTCCAATAAAGATATGATCGTTCCAGGGCATTACATCCCCTCCTTCGATATGGACTTCTTCCGGAGGACGAATGACCTTGTTGGGGTCTATTTTGTACAACACCTCATGAATAGCCACAAACTCCCGTTCGCGATCTGGAAGGATATTGGCATGGAAAAGTTTGTCCTCTATTACAAAAGCAATATCTCGGGCAAAAATCTGATTGCAGTCCTCCAATACTTCCGGGCGGTATACCTCCACTCCATGTTTCTGGAACACTTGGGCAAAGGCATCCATTTCCAAGATCATATCGGCTTCCTTAGGATAGGTTCCTGCCAAAATATGCTCCAAGGATTTGGGATCATAGGCCTCATCAGGACTAGGTATGGGACCACAGCTCTTGGCCGTACCCAAAATTACCGCCTTCAAGGGGCTGGTTTCATCCACAATATTCAATTGCATCATACCGGGTTATGCTATTATTGATACATGAGTATCAAGATACATGGGGTTTTCCCTGAAATTTTAAGGCAAATCTAGTGTTTTACTATCTATTTTCCATTTGTAGGAAAAGAAAAAACCATAGTCTTTTTATGGGTTTCCTTTAGTTGACATTAGCAATTAGGCAAAATCTTAATAATTTGATTATCATGTTATTAAAAACCACTACTTCATGCATTTTTTTACCCTAGAAATGTGAAGACTACTTTTTTAATTATTACATTTGTACTAAGATTTTTCTTACAAAATGAAAAAAGTGTTTTTTTCTTCCATATTGGTCGTAGGGCTGGTTGCCATCCTTGGTCAAATCAATGCCAAGCATTACGGAGGTCTCTTTTCAGACGACACCAAGGCTGAGCATAAAGAGCCTGTGGTGTATTCCGCAAAATTCAAGGAATGCATCGATATGAAGGATTTCCCCAAAAAGAAAACCTCAAAATATGAAGCTGCTTTTGAAGAAAGTGGCAGGGATATGGAGATGGTCGAAGCTTCCCTAAAAAAATTCAGGGCTTCTCTGGACTCTACCTTAAAAAACTTGAGCTATATAGACGCGCACGAATTTTTGCACGCACGGTTTGAACAATCCAAAGCGTTTGTGTCGCTTCATGACGATATCTCCAAAACACAAGAATACTACCACCGCGAAATTATGCGGATATGCTATGACAATGATCGGCTCCTAAATCTTGATTCGGGTAACTTCCATTAAAGGTTCAACAAAAAAGGCGATTGAAAATTCAATCGCCTTTTTATTATGTTGTCTATCTTTTTTCCAAGGGAACAAAAGACCTTAAGTTTTCGCCAATATAAATCTGACGTGGTCTTCCGATAGGCTCTTTTCGCAATCGCATCTCTCTCCATTGTGCAATCCACCCGGGTAGTCTACCCAAAGCAAACATCACGGTGAACATTTCGGTTGGGATGCCCAACGCCCTGTATATAATTCCGGAATAGAAATCCACGTTGGGATATAGTTTTCTATCCACAAAGTACTTATCCTCCAAAGCTTCTTTCTCCAATCCTTTGGCGATATCCAAGATAGGATCATCTATTCCCAAGTTGCCCAATACTTCATCGGCAGCTTTTTTGATGATCCTTGCCCTTGGGTCAAAGTTTTTGTACACTCGGTGTCCAAAGCCCATCAACCTGAAAGGATCGTTCTTATCCTTGGCCTTGGCCATATATTTTTTGGTATCCCCACCATCTTCCTGTATAGCTTCCAACATCTCCAAAACGGCTTGGTTGGCCCCACCGTGCAATGGCCCCCATAGCGCAGAGATTCCCGCTGATAGCGAAGCAAACAAACCTGCATGGGACGATCCCACAATACGTACCGTAGATGTGGAACAGTTTTGCTCATGGTCTGCATGCAAAATCAATAGTTTGTCCAATGCATTGATGGCAATAGGGTCTTTCCTGTATTCTTGGTTGGGCCTTTTGAACATCATTTTATGGATGTTCTCCACGTAACCCAAACTATCATCACCATAATCCAACGGCAATCCTTTTTTCTTGCGCTGTGTCCAAGCGACCAAAACCGGAAACTTGGCCAGAATACGTACAATGGAGGTATACATAGCCTTTTCGGAAGAGACATCAACAGAACTTGGATTGAAAGCAACCAAGGCACTGGTCAAGGAGGACAGGACACCCATGGGGTGCGCTGATTTTGGAAAGCCATCCAAGATTTTCTTCATCTCTTCATCCACTTGCGACTCTTCTTTGATATCACTGTGGAATTTTTCCAATTGTTCTTTATTGGGCAATTCGCCAAAAATCAACAAATATGCCACTTCCAAAAAGTCGGCCTTCTCCGCCAGCTCTTCAATGGAGTACCCTCGATACCTTAAAATTCCTTTTTCTCCGTCCAAAAAGGTAATGGCACTTTCACAGGATCCTGTGTTCTTGTACCCTGGATCCAAGGTCACTATCCCACTTTCCGCCCTCAAGTTTTTTATATCAATTGCCAATTCATCTTCAGTACCTTTCACCACGGGAAATTCATACCGTTTCCCTCCATATTCGAGTATAGCTGTATCCGACATTTTATGTTTTAATAGATTAGTAAAAATAGAGGTGGAAAAATACGAAAAAGCAGAACCATTAACAATTTACAATTACTATTTGTGTTGGTATTAACAGTAAAATACCAATTGCCAAAAAATTGTTACGATTCTAATCGGTATAGGACCTTGTAATACTCATCCACAGACTTCTTCCATGTAAATCGCATGCGTTTGGCGGATGTCTGTATCTTCTTCCACATAGGCTTATCGTTTTGATATACATCCAACGCTTGGTCCAGAACTTCCAACATGTTCTTGATCTTTTCCTCATAGTTCTCGCCATCAAAACTGAAACCGGTCTTCATGTGTTTCACGGTATCTTTCAGTCCACCTGTATTGTGCACCAGACAAGGGTTTCCGTTACGCATGGCCAACATCTGGCTAATCCCACAAGGCTCAAAAAGGCTGGGCATAAAATAAAGATCCGATTCCAGATAAATGGAGTCTATCAAATTTTCCGATTGACCGTTGGTAAAAATGAAGTTTTTATGTTCGTAGCTCAATTTTCGGAAGAGCTCCTCATACTCCGGAGCCCCAGTGCCCAACAGCATGAAGATACCGTCCACTTTTTCCAGCTTCTTTAAAATCTCCACAAAGGCTTCCGGGGAACGCATAAAAAAGTAAAACTTTTGTTCGGTCAACCGGGCCACACTGGAGGCAATGAACTTGGGTCTGTTATCCACAAATTCCATGATCTTTTCACCCGTATGGGCCAGAAAATCCGCCTTGTACTTTTTGGACTCTTCCTGCAACCATCTGAACAAGGCCTTTACCGTATTTCTATATATAAAGCCTTTTGATTCCTTGTTGATGTTTTTGTAATTGCATCCGTTCAGGATGCCGAACAGTCTTCCTTCCTTATCCGCTTTTTGTAGGTCTCTTTCCAGTCCCTCTCCCCCTATGAATTCCGGTGGCGAGCTCGGCAATAAAATATCTTCTTTGTAGGAGGGGGAAACGGTGTGTACCGCATCAGCAAAACGGATTCCGACGGCCATAAGGTTGATGCAATCCTTGTACCTGTAATCCATTAGCGCCTTATAATCAAGGGGCACATTGGGGAACCAGTTTTTCACGGACGAATAGTTGTCATCAAAAGGTCGTATGCCCTGAATCGCCAAATTATGGATGCTATATACAAACCGTATGTCCTTTAGGTTTTTGTACTCAGGATGATATTGTCTTAAAAACAGCAAAAGACTGGAATGCCAATCGTGTAAATGGACCACATCCAAATCGCCAAAGGCACCTTTTTTTATGGCCTCGGCCACTGCGGTACAAAAAATGAAATATTTAATGGCATCGGTATAAAAAGGCTCTTCGGGGTCATTATGGTAAATATGGGCAATATCCCCTGCCTCAATCTCTGGGTGGTGCAACACATAGTGCACAATATTCGGGTATTCCTTTTTGGGCTTTACCTCATAGAGTTCTGCCATGTATCCCAAGCCCCTAAGGCTAAAGTTCAGGTTGGTCCTAAGCAACTCTCCATGATGTAACCTTCCGTAGGAAGGCACTACAACATGTACCTTGTCTCCACGTTCGGAAATCATCCGGGGCACATCCCGGACCACATCACCCATTCCTCCGGCCTTGCAATTGGCCAGTCCATCATTTTCCGCAGCAACAAAAAGGAAATTGTTCATAGGTACGTTTTAGTTTGTTCAGTTACAAACATTAATTTATATAAAGTTTGCTACTGTTACAAATAAAAAGCCTTTCTCTGTTGAGAAAGGCTTTCCTATGCTAAAAAAACATTATGATTTACTTTACCTTAAAGGCTTTTTCCTTAGGGTAATAGGCTACACTTCCCAACTCCTCCTCTATGCGGAGCAATTGGTTGTATTTTGCCATACGGTCACTTCTTGAAGCTGAACCGGTCTTGATCTGACCCGTGTTCAACGCCACGGCCAAATCGGCAATGGTATTGTCTTCGGTCTCCCCGGAGCGGTGCGACATTACTGAAGTATACCCGGCATTTTTGGCCATGTTCACGGCAGCAATGGTCTCTGTAAGCGTACCTATTTGGTTTACCTTGATCAAGATGGAATTGGCAATACCGTTTTCGATACCTCTGGACAAACGCTCTACATTGGTCACGAACAAATCGTCACCTACCAACTGTACCTTGTCACCAACCTTATCGGTAAGCATCTTCCAGCCATCCCAGTCGTTTTCATCCATACCGTCCTCAATGGAGATGATTGGATATTTTTCACAAAGATCGGCCAAGTATTGGGCTTGCTCTTCAGAAGTCCTTACCATTCCTTTATCTCCTTCAAACTTGGTGTAGTCGTACTTTCCATCCACATAAAACTCCGCAGATGCACAGTCCAAAGCAATCATGACATCATCACCCAATTTATATCCAGCCTTTTCAACCGCTTTTGCAATGGTATCCAAAGCATCTTCGGTACCACCTTCCAAAGTAGGGGCAAAACCACCTTCATCACCAACAGCGGTACTCAAACCACGATCGTGCAATACTTTTTTCAGGTTGTGGAAAATCTCGGTCCCCATTTGCATGGCGTGGGTAAAGTTTTTGGCTTTGACCGGCATTACCATAAACTCTTGGAATGCGATAGGAGCATCTGAGTGCGACCCACCGTTGATAATGTTCATCATGGGCACGGGAAGCGTGTTGGCACTTACCCCACCTACATAACGATACAAGGGCATACCCAATTCGTTGGCAGCAGCTTTGGCCACAGCCAAGGAAACCCCTAGAATGGCATTGGCGCCAAGCTTGGATTTGTTGGCAGTTCCGTCCAACGCTATCATGGTCTGGTCTATAAGGTTCTGCTCAAATACAGAGGTACCCACCAATTCTTCGGCAATGATCGAATTGACATTGTCCACAGCCTTGGCCACACCTTTACCCATATAGGTATTTCCTCCATCCCTTAGTTCAACAGCTTCATGCTCTCCTGTTGAGGCGCCTGAAGGTACGGCAGCCCTTCCCAAAATTCCATTTTCGGTAACTACATCTACCTCTACCGTAGGATTACCTCTTGAATCCAATATCTGTCTTGCATGAATGTTGATAATAATGCTCATTTTTAACTAAATGTTTGTTGTTTTTATTAATTGGGCTAAGATACGAAAGGCGTCTCTTTTTACGCCATCTTACTGCCCATAAAACGTGCTAAATAACCTAAAAATAAACTATAACGTTTTAGTTTTTCCCAGTCTTGATCGCATCAAAAAATTGGTCGAAAAGGTAATCGGCATCGTGTGGTCCAGGACTTGCTTCTGGGTGATATTGCACAGAGAACACCTCTTTATCCTTCATCCGTATTCCGGCCACCGTTTGGTCGTTCAAATGGGTATGGGTAATCTCCAAATCGGGGTGGGCCTCGGTCTCTTCCCTATTGATGGCAAAACCGTGGTTTTGCGAAGTGATTTCTCCCTTCCCTGTCACCAAATTAAGGATAGGATGATTGATTCCCCTGTGCCCATTGTACATTTTATAGGTGGAAACCCCATTGGCCAAGGCCAATACTTGGTGTCCCAAACAAATCCCAAAAAGCGGTTTGTCCGAATTGATCATTTTCTTGGCCGCGGCAATGGCATCCGTCAACGGCTCTGGATCACCAGGCCCATTGGAGATGAAATACCCATCCGGGTTCCATTCCTTCATCTCTTCAAAAGAGGCGTTGTATGGAAAGACTTTAATGTAAGCTCCCCTTTTCGCCAAGTTTCTCAGGATGTTCTTTTTGATTCCGATATCCAAAGCGGATATTTTGTATGTTGAATTTTCATCGCCATAGTAATAAGGCTCTTTGGTGGACACTTTTGAGGAAAGCTCCAAACCTTCCATACTTGGAACGCTTTTCAACTCTTCCTTTAGGGCGTCTATTTCATCCACACGGGTAGAGATCAAAGCGTTCATGGCCCCATGGTCCCTGATATAGCTTACCAAGGCTCGGGTATCCACATCCGAAATGGCCAAAAGGTTATTCTTGTCCAAGAACTCCAAAAGGCTCATATTGGCGCTGGGCCTGGAGTATTCGTAACTGAAATTTTTACAGATAAGACCTGCAATCTTAACGGAGTCAGACTCGATCTCATCGGCGTGCGTGCCATAGTTTCCAATGTGGGCATTGGTGGTCACCATCAACTGCCCAAAATAAGAGGGGTCGGTAAAAATTTCCTGATAACCGGTCATCCCGGTATTAAAACAAACCTCTCCTACAGCGGTGCCTTCTTTTCCTCCCACGGCCTTACCATAAAAAATGGTTCCATCGGCCAACAATAGTAATGCTCTTTTTTTCGCGTGATACTTCATTTGTGTGCTCTAATTTCAGTTATGACAAAAAAACATAAAAAAAGGATAAGTTCTCACTTATCCTTTTTCCACTAATACAATAGTTAATAACATTGTTCTTATTCTTCAGAATCGTCGGTTTTGGTTTCGGCCACTGGCGCTACAGGCTCAGCTTTCTTAGTTCCTCCCCTTCTACTTCTTCTTGTGGTTTTCTTCTTAGGCTGACCTGCGTTGTACAGTTCGTTGAAATCCACCAATTCTATCATGGCCATATCGGCGTTATCCCCTAGTCGGTTACCCAACTTAATGATTCGGGTATACCCTCCTGGTCTATCAGCAACTTTTTCAGCTACGCTTCCAAAAAGTTCTGTAATGGCCTCCTTGTTTCTTAGGCTACTGAAAACAATCCTTCTGTTGTGCATGCCTTTTTCGGCAGTTTGGTTGTTCTCTGTCTTGGCCTTGGTGATCAAGGGCTCCACAAATTGTTTCAAAGCCTTGGCCTTGGCAACTGTGGTGTTGATTCTCTTGTGCTCTATAAGTGAGCAAGCCATATTGGCCAACATCGCCTTTCTGTGGGCCGATTTTCTTCCTAAGTGATTAAACTTCTTTCCGTGTCTCATTGTTTCTATTTATCATCTTGCTACCAAATCCCTACGTTATGGGGAGAGCAAAATATGATTGTTAATCTTTATCTAATTTGTATTTGGAAAGGTCCATACCAAATTGTAGGCCTTTATTGATGACCAACTCTTCCAATTCGGTCAGGGATTTTTTACCAAAGTTCCTGAACTTCATCAAATCGTTCTTGTTGAAGGAAACCAAGTCTCCCAAAGTATCCACTTCGGCAGCCTTAAGGCAGTTCAAGGCTCTTACGGAAAGGTCCATGTCTACCAATTTGGTCTTCAACAGCTGACGCATGTGCAAAGATTCCTCATCGTAGGTCTCTGTTTGTGCTATTTCATCAGCCTCAAGGGTGATGCGTTCATCAGAGAACAACATAAAGTGATGGATCAAAACCTTGGCAGCTTCGGTCAACGCATCTTTTGGGTGGATGGAACCATCGGTAAGAATCTCGAAAACCAATTTTTCGTAATCGGTCTTTTGTTCTACCCTGAAGTTCTCAATGCTGTATTTTACGTTTTTCACCGGAGTGTAAACGGAATCCACGGCAATGCTTCCCAAAGGTGCATTGGATTTTTTGTTTTCCTCGGCAGGAACGTAACCACGTCCTTTTTCTATAACGATCTCAAGGTTGATGCTCACTTTGGGATCCATGTTACAGATCACCAACTCTGGGTTGAGTACTTGGTATCCTGAGATAAATTTTTGGAAATCACCAGCGGTCAATTGTTCCTTTCCACTAACGGAAATGGAAACAGTCTCGCTCTCAACATCATCAATCTGTCTTTTAAAACGAACCTGCTTAAGGTTCAAAATGATTTCAGTTACGTCTTCAACAACGCCTGGGATAACAGAAAACTCATGTTCAACTCCATCTATGCGCACAGAAGTGATGGCAAAACCTTCCAAAGAGGAAAGCAATACCCTTCTCAGCGCATTCCCAACTGTTAATCCATAGCCAGGTTCCAAAGGGCGGAATTCAAATTTCCCTTCGAAATCTGTTGAATCGATCATTATAACTTTATCGGGCTTCTGAAAATTAAGTAATGCCATAATTGGATTAATGTTGAATTCTTATTTAGAGTACAATTCGACGATCAGTTGTTCCTTGATGTTTTCAGGAATCTGAAGTCTTTCTGGAATGGTTACAAAAGTTCCTTCTTTTGTAGCCGAGTTCCAAGTGATCCATTCGTAAACACTACTGTTGTTGGCCAATGAATCTTCGATAGCTTGAACGGATTTGGATTTTTCCCTAACACCTACTACATCACCTGGCTTCAATTTGTAGGAAGGAATGTTCACTACATCACCATTTACGGTAATGTGACGGTGCGATACCAACTGGCGCGCTCCTCTTCTGGAAGGGGAAATACCCATTCTGTAGACCACATTGTCCAAACGGGATTCGCACAATTGAAGCAATACCTCACCAGTTACTCCTTCTTTTCTTTTCGCTTCAGCGAAAAGGTTACGGAACTGACGCTCCAAAATACCATAGGTATACTTGGCCTTTTGCTTTTCGGCCAACTGAACGGCATATTCCGATTTTTTACCACGGCGTCTGTTGTTACCGTGTTGTCCTGGAGGGTAATTTTTCTTTTCAAAAGACTTGTCGTCCCCGAATATCGCTTCTCCAAACTTTCTAGCGATCTTTGTTTTTGGTCCTGTGTATCTTGCCATCTTCTTTAAAAATTGGAAAGTGCGATTATGAATTAAGGCTTATCCTTCGATAATCTAACTGCACCTTCGGTGAAGACCCTATTGGGCCGTTGAATATACTAAAATTAAACTCTTCTTCTTTTGGGTGGTCTACAACCGTTGTGTGGAAGTGGTGTAACATCTACAATCTCGGTAACTTCGATTCCCGAATTGTGGATGGAACGGATGGCAGATTCCCTACCGTTTCCTGGTCCTTTCACGTATACCTTAACTTTGCGCAAACCTGCTTCGTGGGCGATTTTTGCACAATCCTCTGCTGCTATCTGGGCAGCATAAGGGGTATTTTTCTTGGAACCACGGAATCCCATTTTTCCTGCGGAAGACCATGAAATCACATCTCCTTTTTTGTTGGTAAGGGATATGATGATGTTATTAAAAGATGCAACAACGTGTGCTTCGCCAGTAGATTCGACGATTACTTTACGCTTTTTTGCTGTTTTGGTATTTGCCTTTGCCATATTTTTTAGTTTCTAGTGTTAGCTCTTAGTTATTGGAATCCTAGACTTTTACATTTCAAACAGATTCTTCTAACGTCTAAATACTAACTAATGACTGTTACTGCTTATTATTTAGTTGCTTTTTTCTTGTTGGCAACCGTCTTTCTTTTTCCTTTTCTGGTCCTAGAGTTGTTCTTGGTACGCTGACCTCTAAGCGGCAATCCTGCTCTGTGGCGAATTCCACGGTAACAACCGATGTCCATCAATCGTTTGATGTTCAATTGGGTCTCTGAGCGAAGTTCACCTTCAATGGTATAAGCGGAAACAGCTTCCCTGATACGACCGATTTCATCATCGTTCCATTCAGAAACTTTTGTATCCTCACTTACTTGGGCGGTCTTCAAAATCTCTTGCGCCCTACTTTTACCTACTCCGAAGATGTAGGTAAGTGCAATAACGCCACGCTTTTGTTTAGGTATATCTACACCTGCAATTCTTGCCATAATTACCCTTGTCTTTGTTTAAATCTAGGATTCTTTTTGTTGATTACGTACAATCTGCCTTTTCTGCGAACTATTTTGCATTCGGCACTCCTCTTCTTTATTGATGCTCTTACTTTCATCGTAATTAGTATCTATAAGTAATTCTTGCTTTCGTTAAATCGTATGGACTCATTTCCAACTTTACTTTATCCCCGGGGAGCAACTTGATGTAGTGCATCCTCATTTTCCCGGAGATGTGTGCCGTTACCACGTGTCCGTTTTCCAATTCTACCCTGAACATTGCATTGGACAATGCTTCAATGATAGATCCGTCTTGTTCTATTGCTGGCTGTTTTGCCATAAATTATGCTACTTTTCTATTCTTTCCGGTTTTCATCAAACCGTCGTAATGCCTGTTCAACAAATACGAGTTCACTTGCTGCACGGTATCTATTGCCACACCAACCATGATCAGCAATGATGTTCCTCCGTAGAACAGTGCCCATCCGGCCTGTACATCCATCAACTTTACCACGATGGCCGGCAAAACGGCCAACAGTGCCAAGAACACGGAACCCGGAAGGGTAATCAATGACATGATCTTGTCCAAATAATCACCAGTTTCCTTTCCAGGTCTGATCCCGGGAATAAAACCTCCACTTCTCTTTAAATCATCTGCCATTTTATTGGTAGGCACGGTGATGGCTGTATAGAAGTAGGTGAAAATGATGATCAATACTCCAAACAAGATGTTGTAGGCCAATCCGAATATATCGGCAAACTGAACCTCCATCCATTGTCCCACAGCTGTATTGTTGAATGTTCTTCCCAATAAACTTGGTGCAAACATAATAGCTTGTGCGAAAATGATAGGCATTACTCCAGAGGCATTCAATTTTAAAGGAATGTACTGGCGCGCTCCCATTACGTTTTTCTCGTATCCACCTGAAGCTGTTCTTCTGGCGTATTGTACCGGAATCTGTCTTACGGCCATGACCAAAAGTACACTGGCCAAGATAACCAAGAACCAAACAATGACCTCAATCAACATAAACATGATACCTCCCGTGTTATTGGTAGTCCTTGAAACAAATTCCTGAACAAAGGACTGTGGCATGGTGGCAATAATACCGATCATGATCAATAGGGAGATACCGTTACCGATACCTTTATCCGTGATTTTCTCACCCAACCACATGGCAAAAACACATCCGGTCACCAAAATAATCACTGCTGGAACAATAAAGTCCAACCCCTTGCCCAATACAAAGGCGCTATCTGGAACTCCAAGTGCTCCAAGTCCGTACAAATATGCAGGAGCTTGAACAATACAGATACCAATGGTCAACCATCGTGTAATCTGGTTGATGGTCTTTCTACCACTTTCTCCTTCTTTCTGCAATTTTTGCAGATAAGGAATGGCAATTCCCATCAACTGTACCACAATGGATGCGGAGATATAAGGCATAATTCCCAGTGCAAATACGGACGCATTGGCAAAAGCTCCTCCGGTGAACGCATTAAGCAATCCCAAAATACCATCCTCTGCGGCCGTATTCAATTGGGTCAATTGCGTAGTATCAATACCAGGAAGGACAATTCGGGTACCGAAACGGTATACCAACAACAACCCTAGGGTAAGGATGATACGTTGTCTCAGTTCCTCAATCTTCCAGATATTTGATATGGTATCTATAAATTTCTTCATGCTATACGAATTCCTTATAAACTTATTGCTTCGCCTCCTGCAGCTTCAATGGCAGCTTTGGCGGAAGCCGTAAATTTATGTACAGATACTTTTAGGCCGGCTTTCAATTCGCCATCACCCAAAATCTTAACCAAGTCATTTTTGTGGGCCAATCCGTTTTCCACAAGCGTGTCCAAAGTAACCTCTTTTTTCACAGTTCCATTGTCCACCAATTCTTGTAGTTTACCAAGATTGATTCCTCTGTATTCCTTTCTGTTGATGTTTTTGAACCCAAACTTGGGGACACGTCTTTGCAAAGGCATTTGACCTCCTTCAAAACCAATCTTTTTGGAATATCCTGATCTGGACTTGGCACCTTTGTGTCCACGGGCGGCAGTACCTCCCTTACCGGAGCCTTCTCCCCTACCTAAGCGTTTTCCCTCTTTGTGAACAGCGCCTTCCGCTGGTTTAAGATTGTGTAAATCCATGTTCCGTTATATTTTAAGCTTCCTCTGTGGAAACCAAGTGTTTTACCTTATTTACCATTCCAAGGATACTAGGTGTTGCTTCATGCTCAACAACATGCCCGATCTTGCGCAGTCCAAGGGCCTCCAAAGTCCTTTTTTGGTCCTGTGTCCTTTTGATAGCGCTCTTTACTTGTGTAACCTTAATCTTTGACATAATATCCTCGTGTTTATCCTTTAAAGACTTTTTCCAAAGAAACTCCTCTCTGCTTGGCCACGGTATCGGCACTCCTTAACTGCAACAAGGCATCAAAGGTAGCTTTTACCACGTTGTGTGGGTTGGATGAACCTTGGGACTTGGACAATACGTCTTGTACCCCAACAGCTTCCAATACGGCCCTTACAGCTCCACCGGCGATTACCCCGGTACCGTGTGATGCAGGCTTAATGAAAACCCTAGCACCTCCATATTTTCCTTTTTGTTCGTGGGGAAGTGTGGCTTTGGTCAAAGGAATACGAACCAAATTCTTTTTGGCATCCTCAATGGCCTTTGCAATTGCAGTGGCTACTTCCTTGGATTTTCCCAAACCATGTCCAACAACACCGTTTTCATCACCAACAACAACTATGGCTGAAAAACCAAAAGCTCTACCACCCTTGGTTACTTTGGTAACCCGTTGTACACCAACCAAACGGTCTTTCAACTCAAGTCCTCCTGGCTTTACTATTTCTACGTTCTTGTAATTCTGGTACATAGTCTTATTAGAATTTTAGTCCTGCTTCCCTAGCTCCTTCAGCCAATGATTTAACTCTTCCGTGATAAAGGTTTCCACCTCGATCAAAAGACACGGTCTCAACCCCTAGCTTAAGCGCTTTTTCCGCTATGGCCTTACCCACATTGGTTGCGACCTCACTTTTGGTTCCTTTGGCTTCCACATCCTTATCGCGTGATGAGGCTGCGGCCAAAGTTACTCCCTTGTTGTCGTCGATCAACTGGGCATATATTTCCTTATTGCTTCTGAAGACAGACAATCTTGGTCTTGCCTCAGTTCCGAAGGATACCTTTCGTATTCTTCTTCGGATGCGTAATTTTCTTTCAGTCTTAGATAATCCCATAGTCTTAATTATTAAGCTGATTTACCTGCTTTTCTTCTCAATTGTTCACCCACAAACTTGACACCTTTTCCTTTGTAAGGTTCTGGCTTACGGAAGGATCGTATCTTGGCGGCCACCTGACCTACCAATTGCTTATCGTGGGATGTTAGTTTTATGATAGGGTTTTTCCCTTTTTCGGAGACGGTCTCAACTTTTACTTCTGGAGCAATGTCCATAACGATGTTATGAGAGAATCCGAGGGCCAAGTCCAATTTCTGACCTTGGTTGCTGGCTCTGTATCCAACACCCACAAGTTCCAATTCCTTGCTCCATCCTTGAGAGACTCCTTTTACCATATTGGCAAAAAGGGCACGATATAACCCATGCTTTGCTTTGTGTTCCTTGGAATCAGAGGGTCTTTCTACCAAAACGTTACCATCCTCAACCTTTACATCAACTCCAGAGAATTCTTGGGAAAGCTCTCCCATTTTACCTTTTACGGTAACCAAGGTATCTTTCACCTCTACGGTGACTCCTTCTGGAATTGCAACTGGACTGTTACCTATTCTTGACATTTTCTTCTCTTTTCTCGATTAATATACGTAGCACAATACTTCACCACCTACATTCTCCTGCTTGGCTTGTTTGCTGGTCATTACACCGTGGGATGTAGACACAATGGCTATCCCCAAACCGTTCAATACCCTTGGTAGTTCATCTGAACTGGAATACTTTCTCAAACCGGGCTTACTTACCCGTTGCAGTTTCTTTATAATGGGCTCCTTGGAAAACTTATCGTACTTAAGGGCTATTTTGATGTTCCCCTGTGCACCGTCATCCTCGAACTTGTAACTCAAAATATAGCCTTGATCAAACAATATTTTGGTAATTTGTTTCTTTAGATTGGAAGCGGGAACGTCCACTACCCTATGACCTGCCATGTTGGCATTTCTGATTCTGGTCAAATAATCTGAAATTGGATCTGTAAGCATTTCTTTTCTTTATCTAAATTACCAACTTGCCTTTTTAACTCCTGGTATCAAACCTTGATTGGCCATCTCCCTGAAAGTAACCCTTGATATTCCAAAAGTTCTCATATAACCTCTTGGTCTTCCTGTCAATTTGCAACGGTTACGCATACGTACCGGAGATGCATTCTTAGGCAACTTCTGAAGGGCTTCGTAATCTCCAGCCTCCTTTAGCGCCTTTCTTTTCTCGGCATATTTTGCAACCATTTTTGCCCTTTTTCTCTCACGGGCTTTCATTGATTCCTTGGCCATACTAGTTCTTTTTAAAGGGTACTCCCATTTCGGTTAACAATGATTTTGCTTCTTTATCGGTTTGTGCCGATGTAACAAACGTGATGTCCATCCCGTTGATCCTATTGATCCTGTCTATATTGATCTCTGGGAAGATGATCTGCTCAGTGATACCCAAGTTGTAGTTACCTCTACCGTCAAAACCAGTAGCTTTAACCCCTTGGAAATCCCTTACCCTTGGTAGGGCAGATGTGATCAATCTATCCAAGAATTCGTACATACGCTCACCTCTCAAGGTAACTTTGGCTCCAATGGGCATTCCCTTTCTCAATTTAAAGGTAGCAACGTCCTTTTTGGAAAGAGTGGCAACTGCTTTCTGACCTGTAATGTTGGTCAACTCGTCCACTGCATGATCAATAAGCTTCTTGTCGGAAACAGCTGCTCCAACACCACGGCTTACCACAATCTTTTCCAACTTGGGAACCTGCATTACGTTACTGTAACCGAATTCTTCGGTAAGCGCCTTTATTACACGCTCTTTATATTCCTGCTTTAATCTTGGTATATAACTCATGACTAAATTACTTCATTGGATTTTTTGGAAACCCTTACTTTTTTCCCATCTCTTTCTTCGTACCCAACTCGGGTTGCATCACCAGATTTTGGATCGATCAAGGAAAGATTGGAAACATGTATTGGCGCCTCCTTTTTGGTTATACCTCCCTGAGGGTTTTGTGCGCTCGGCTTTTCGTGCTTGGATACCTCATTGACACCCTCCACGATAGCTTTGTTCTTTTCACGGAATACGCGAAGCACTTTACCTTCACTGCCTTTGTGGTCTCCCGCAATGACTCTTACCGTATCCCCTGTTTTTATTTTCAACTTCATCTCTCTGTATTCTTTTACAGCACTTCGGGTGCCAATGAAACAATCTTCATAAACTGCTTGTCCCTAAGCTCCCTTGCAACCGGTCCAAAGACACGGGTTCCTCTCATTTCACCAGTAGGGTTCAACAATACGCAGGCATTGTCATCAAAACGGATGTAAGAACCGTCGGGTCTTCTGACCTCTTTTTTGGTTCGAACAACCACTGCAGTGGAAACAGAACCTTTCTTTACAGTACCGTTTGGAGTAGCTTCCTTAACCGTGACAACAATCTTGTCACCCAATGAAGCATACCTTCTCTTTGTTCCTCCAAGTACGCGGATGGTCAAAACTTCTTTTGCACCAGTATTGTCCGCAACCTTTAATCGTGATTCTTGCTGTACCATAATTATTTAGCTCTTTCAAGGATTTCTACCAACCTCCAGCACTTGGTCTTACTCAAGGGCCTGGTCTCCATTATCTTCACGGTATCACCTTCGTTGCAATCGTTCTTTTCGTCGTGGGCAACATATTTCTTGGTCTTCAAAACGAATTTACCGTACATAGGGTGTTTTACTCGCTTTACCTCAGAAACCACAATTGATTTCTCCATTTTGTTGCTGGTAACAACGCCTATTCTTTCTTTTCTTAAATTTCTGTTTTCCATAAGGCAGAACCAATTATTGTAATTCCCTTTTAGTTAATTCTGTTGCAAGTCTAGCTACCGTCCTTCTTGCCTTTCTGATCTGTAAAGGATTTTCCAAAGGAGTTACGGCATGTGCCATTTTAAGGTCGGCATGTTGTTTCTTGAACTCGGCCAACTTCTCCTTTAGCTCTTCAATTGAAAGTTCTTTTACTTCTGATTGTCTCATCTTTCTTCTCAATTAAAAATTAAGCGGAATAATCCCTAGCTACGATAAACTTGGTTTTGACTGGCAATTTCTGGGCCGCTAGTCTTAGGGCTTCTTTAGCCACATCCATTGGCACCCCAGCAATTTCGAACATGATTCTTCCAGGCTTCACAACAGCTACCCAATATTCTGGAGCACCCTTACCTTTACCCATACGTACCTCAAGAGGCTTTTTGGTGATGGGCTTGTCCGGGAATATTTTGATCCACAACTGGCCTTGTCTTTTCATGTACCTTGTCGCAGCAATACGCGCAGCCTCGATTTGACGGGAAGTAATGAAGTGTGAATCCATGGACTTGATACCGAACATCCCATTGGAAAGTTGGTGTCCTCTTTGTGAGATTCCTTTCATACGCCCCTTCTGGGCTTTACGAAATTTCGTTCTTTTTGGCTGTAACATCTTACCTTACTTTATCTTATTACTTTCTACGGCGTGGTTTTTTACCACCATCTTGTTTACCGCCTTTTCCTCCTTGACTCTTGCTCAATCCTACCAATGGGGAAAGCTCTCTTTTTCCATAGACCTCACCCTTCATGATCCAAACTTTGATACCCAATCTACCATAGGTAGTGTGGGCTTCGTGCAATGCATAATCTACATCGGCACGGAAAGTGGACAATGGGATTCTTCCTTCCTTGTAAGATTCGGAACGCGCCATCTCAGCACCGTTCAAACGTCCAGAAATCTGAATCTTGATTCCTTCGGCATTCATACGGATTGCCGCAGCAATGGCCATCTTAATGGCTCTTCTGTATGAAATCCTGCTCTCAATTTGTCTTGCTACACTGGCAGCAACCAAATTGGCATCAAGCTCAGGTCTCTTGATCTCGTGAATATTGATCTGAACCTCTTTGTTGGTAATTTTCTTAAGCTCTTCCTTAAGCTTATCAACTTCTTGACCTCCTTTACCAATGATGATACCTGGACGAGCCGTGGTAATGGTAATAGTGATCAATTTTAAGGTTCTCTCTATGATAACCCGTGATACACTGGCCTTGGCCAAACGTGCATGCACGTACTTTCTAATTTTATCATCCTCAGCCAGCTTATCGCCGTAATCGTTTCCTCCGTACCAGTTGGATTCCCATCCTCTGATAATTCCCAAGCGATTTCCTATTGGATTGGTCTTCTGTCCCATATTCTATTTTCTAGCTTTGAACGTTGTTATTGGATTCCAAAATCATGGTCACATGATTGGAACGCTTTCTGATTCTGTGAGCCCTTCCTTGTGGAGCGGGACGCAAACGTTTCAACATGGTTCCACCATCCACTCGGATTTCCTTGATATAAAGATCTGCATCCTCAATGCTGGCATCTTCATTCTTGGCCTCCCAGTTGGCAATGGCAGAAAGCAATAGTTTCTCCATTTTTCTGGAAGCTTCCTTTGAGTTGAACCTCAAGATGGCCAAAGCCATTTCGATTTGTTTTCCTCTTACCAAATCTGCCACCAAACGCATCTTTCTTGGAGATGTTGGGCAGTTGTTAAGCTTTGCAATAGCAAGTTGCTTTTTCTCTTCCTTTAACCTTTCGGCCATTTGTCTTTTACGAACTCCCATAGCTTACTTACTTTTTACCTTTGTTTTTGGCTCCTGCATGACCCCTGAAAGATCGTGTAGGTGAAAATTCTCCAAGTTTGTGACCCACCATGTTCTCGGTAACATAAACGGGAACAAACTGTTTACCGTTGTGGACCGCGATGGTCTGTCCTACGAAATCCGGCGTTATCATTGAGGCTCTAGACCACGTTTTGATAACCGTTTTCTTTCCTGATTCTATATTGGTTTGGACTTTCTTCTCCAGACTATGATGAACGAATGGTCCTTTTTTTAACGAACGTGCCATTTACTTTTTCTTTTATTTCTTTCTACGTTCTATGATGTATCTATTGGTATCCTTGGTCTTGGAACGGGTTCTGAATCCTTTTGCAGGAATACCGTTCTTAGATCTTGGGTGACCTCCGGAAGCCCTTCCTTCACCACCACCCATTGGGTGATCGACAGGGTTCATGGCTACTGGCCTAGTTCGTGGTCTTCTACCCAACCATCTGCTTCTACCAGCTTTACCGGACACCAACAATTGGTGATCGGAGTTGGAAACCGCACCGATGGTAGCCAAACAAGTGGCCAATATCATACGGGTTTCACCAGAAGGCAACTTAATGGTAACGAACTTACCGTCCTTTGCCATCAACTGGGCAAATGTACCGGCACTTCTCGCCATGATCGCTCCTTGACCAGGTCTCAATTCTATGCAAGAGATAATGGTACCCAATGGAACCTCGCTCAATGGAAGTGCATTTCCAATTTCAGGGGCAGAACCTGTTCCGGATTGGATCGTTTGTCCTACCTGCAAACCATTTTGGGCAACCACATATCTTTTTTCACCATCCTTGTACTCTACCAAGGCGATAAATGCAGTTCTGTTGGGATCGTATTGGACAGAAACCACAGTGGCTTCAACTCCTTGTTTGTCCCTTTTGAAATCGATGATTCGATATCTTCTCTTATGACCCCCACCTCTATGGCGCATGGTCATTTTTCCTTGACTGTTCCTACCACCTGACTTTTTTAACGGAGCAAGCAAGCTTTTTTCCGGCTTATCAGTAGTAATCGCGTCAAATCCGTTTACTACTCTAAAACGCTGTCCAGGGGTTATCGGTTTTAATTTTCTAACTGACATTTCTCGTCTTTATAGATTACTGTAAAAATCAATAATATCACCTTCAGCCACATCAACAATTGCTTTTTTCATCGCATTTGTCTTACCGTGCTGGATTCCGGTTTTTGTATAACGACTCTTACGCGCTGGTCCATAGTTCATGGTTCTCACCTTTTCCACAGAAACACCATAAGTAGCCTCTACCGCTTCCTTGATTTCCAATTTGTTAGCCCCAGGCTGAACATAGAAACCGTAACGATTGAAAAGCTCGCTGTCAGCGGTCATCTTTTCCGTAATAATCGGTCTTATCAACACACTCATGATACTTTTATTTCTTTAGGTTCGATTCAATTCCTTCCAAAGCGCTTTCGGTCAATACTAAACTGTTAGCGTTAACTATTTTGTAAGTATTTAATTCTGAGCCAGTTACAACTTCGGAGCGTTCCAAATTACGCGACGACAAATATACGTTATTATTTGTATCGCCCAACACTATAAGGGACTTTTTATTTTCCAGACCCAAAGAGGTTAGGAAAGCTACAAAATCCTTGGTCTTTGGAGTTTCAAAATTGAAATCTTCCACAACCACTACGGATTTCTCCTTGGTTTTAAGGCTCAAGGCCGACCTACGGGCCAATCGCTTTACATTTTTGTTCAATTTTTGGGTATAGTCCTTTGGTCTTGGACCGAAGATTCTACCTCCACCTCTAAAAACAGGGGATTTAATACTACCGGCCCTTGCGGTACCAGTTCCCTTTTGCTTTTTGATCTTACGGGTACTCCCGGCAATCTCAGCTCTCTCTTTAGCTTTGTGGGTCCCTTGTCTTTGATGCGCCAAATACTGCTTTACATCCAAATAGATGGCATGCTCATTGGGCTCTATGGCGAAAACGTCGTCAGAAAGGTCTACCTTTCTTCCGGTCTCTTTTCCTTTGATATCTAAAACTGCAACCTTCATTACTTCTCAATTGTTACGTAAGCATTCTTGTGTCCTGGAACACACCCTTTCACTACGATAAGGTTTTTCTCAGGAACCACTTTCAATACTCTCAAGTTTTGGACTGTTACTCTATCGCCACCCATTCTACCGGCCATTTTCATTCCTTTGAAAACTCGGGCAGGATATGATGCGGCTCCAATGGAACCAGGAGCTCTCAATCGGTTGTGCTGACCGTGGGTAGCTTGACCAACTCCACCAAAACCATGACGCTTAACAACCCCTTGGAATCCTTTTCCTTTTGATGTACCAATTACATCAACAAATTCACCTTCCACAAATAGGTCCGCACCTACGACGTCCCCTAATTTGTATTCACCTTCAAAATCTTGGAATTCAACGACTTGTTTCTTTGGAGAAGTACCTGCTTTCTTAAAGTGACCGGTTTCGGCCTTGTTAGCACGTTTTTCTGCCTTGTCATCGAAACCAAGCTGAAGGGCACTGTACCCGTCAACCTCTTCGGTTCTGACTTGGGTAACCACGCATGGTCCAGCTTCGATAACGGTACACGGAACGTTCTTTCCATTCTCGTCGAAGATGCTGGTCATACCGATTTTTCTTCCTATTAACCCAGACATATTTAACTAATTATTAATTGTTTACTTTTCTTTATTTACGCCAATTTCTTGGCAAAAAAATTGGGTCAAGAAAAACATTCTGCTCTGACCCAGATTTTTTTCTTTCACCGTTTTTCCCGAACCATCGTCCGAGACATGTACTTTTTTAGTTTTAAGTGTTGAGTTTTAACTTCAATGCTTAAAACTCAACACCTACAACTTTTATCAGACCTTGATCTCAACCTCAACACCGCTGGGAAGCTCAAGCTTCATAAGGGCATCAATGGTTTTTGATGAAGAGCTGTAAATATCCAAAAGCCTCTTGTAAGAGCTCAATTGGAACTGCTCTCTTGATTTTTTGTTCACGTGGGGTGAACGCAAAACCGTGAATATCTTCTTGTGCGTAGGCAATGGAATGGGTCCAGTTACCACAGCACCGGTCGTTTTTACTGTTTTCACGATCTTCTCAGCAGATTTGTCCACCAAATTGTGATCGTAAGATTTCAATTTTATTCTAATTTTTTGACTCATCTTGCTGAAATTAAGCGGTTACTCCTTTAGCTGCTTTGATCACCTCTTCCGCAATATTGGAAGGAGTTTCTGCATAGTGTGAAAATTCCATGGTGGATGTTGCCCTACCTGAAGACAATGTTCTCAAGGAAGTTACATATCCGAACATTTCCGATAGTGGAACCTCTGCTTTTACCACTTTGGCACCAGCCCTATCATCCATGTTGTTCACCTGACCTCTTCTTCGGTTCAAGTCACCTACAATATCACCCATGTTCTCTTCTGGTGTAAGCACCTCCAACTTCATGATGGGCTCCATTAGAACGGCACGGGCTTTCTTGGCGGCTACTTTGTAACCAAGCTTTGCAGCCAACTCAAAGGACAAGGAATCAGAATCCACAGGGTGGAAAGATCCATCCTTAAGGGTAATTTTCATGCTATCCATTTCAAAACCAGCCAACGGCCCGTTTTTCATAGCTTCCTTGAAACCTTTTTCTACAGATGGGATATATTCCTTTGGAATGTTACCACCTTTAATTTCGTTGACAAATTCCAATCCGGCCTTGGTCTCGTCACTTGCAGGCTCCATCGTAAATACGATATCCGCAAATTTACCACGACCACCGGTTTGTTTCTTATATGTTTCTCTGTGATCCGCTGTAGCGGTAAGGGCTTCCTTGTACTCAACCTGTGGTTGACCTTGGTTCACCTCTACCTTAAACTCACGTCTTAAACGATCCACGATGATATCCAAGTGAAGCTCACCCATACCAGAAATAATGGTCTGTCCTGAAGCTTCGTCTGTTTTCACCTGGAAGGTTGGATCTTCTTCCGCCAATTTGGCCAAAGCCATACCCAATTTATCCACATCAGCCTTGGTTTTTGGCTCAACCGCGATACCAATAACGGGATCGGGGAAGTTCATACTTTCCAAAACTATAGGTGCATTTTCAGCAGACATGGTATCTCCTGTCTTGATATCCTTAAATCCAACAGCCGCACCAATATCACCAGCCTCAATATAATCGATGGCGTTTTGTTTATTGGAGTGCATCTGATAGATTCGAGAAATACGCTCTTTCTTACCTGAACGGTTGTTCAAGATGTACGAACCTGCATCCAAACGACCAGAATATGCTCTAAAGAAAGCCAAACGACCTACGAAAGGATCGGTAGCAATTTTAAAGGCAAGTGCCGCAAAGGGCTCTTTAGGGTCTGGTTTTCTGGTAACTTCCTCACCAGTATCAGGATTGGTTCCTACAATATCATCTTTATCCAAAGGAGAAGGCAAGTAGCGACAAACGGCATCCAAAAGGAACTGAACCCCTTTGTTCTTAAAGGAAGAACCACAAACCATAGGAATGATAGCCCTGTCCATTACCGCAGCACGCAATGCAGCATGCACTTCTTCTTCTGTGATGGAATCTTCATCCTCGAAGAATTTCTCCATCAAATTCTCATCATATTCCGCAACAGCTTCAATCAAGGCAGCTCTATACTCCTTCACCTCATCCAACATATCAGAAGGAATATCCACAACATCAAATGTAGACCCGAAGTTGTCATCGTGCCATACGATCGCCCTGTTCTTGGCCAAATCAACAATACCTTTAAAGTCGGCTTCGTCACCTATTGGCAATACAATTGGCACAGCATTGGAACCCAACATCTCACGAACCTGTTTGCACACGTTCAAGAAGTTGGAACCTTGACGGTCCATTTTGTTCACGAATCCAATTCTAGGCACTTTATAGTTATCAGCCAATCTCCAGTTGGTCTCGGATTGTGGCTCAACACCATCTACCGCACTGAACAAGAACACCAAACCATCCAAAACACGTAAAGAACGGTTTACCTCAACGGTAAAATCCACGTGTCCGGGAGTGTCAATAATATTAAAGTGGTAATCCTTGGTATCAGGCAATGGCTGCGCGTTCTCCATTGGGAACTTCCATGTACAAGTAGTAGCCGCGGAAGTAATGGTAATACCACGCTCCTGCTCTTGCTCCATCCAGTCCATGGTAGCTGCACCATCATGCACCTCACCAATTTTGTGACTCACACCTGTATAAAAAAGAATACGCTCTGTAGTAGTTGTTTTACCAGCATCAATGTGAGCTGCAATACCTATATTCCTTGTATATTTTAAATCTCTTCCCATTGTAATGATTAGAATCTAAAGTGTGAGAATGCTTTATTGGCCTCGGCCATTTTGTGTGTATCTACTCTTTTCTTCACTGCGGCACCTTCTTCTTTGGCAGCGGCCAAAATTTCAGAGGCCAATTTTTGCGCCATGGATTTCTCGTTACGCTTTCTTGCGTAAAGAATCAACCACTTCATTGCAGTGGATATCTTTCTATCTGGACGAATCTGCATTGGAATCTGAAATGTTGCACCACCCACTCTTCTACTTCTTACTTCAACGTGCGGCATAACATTGGAAAGCGCATCTTTCCATAGCTCCAAAGCTGTTTTTTCCTCGTCCGTGTTCTTTTCATCAACGATATCAATTGCATCGTAGAAAATCTTGAATGCAATTGACTTTTTACCATCCCACATCATCATGTTCACGAAACGCGTAACAAGCTGATCGTTAAATCTTGGATCTGGTAAAAGTGGTCTTTTCTTTGCCTGCTTTTTTCTCATTGCTTCTTCTTAAAGTTGATTACTTTTTGGGACGCTTAGCACCATACTTTGATCTTCGCTGCGTTCTTCCCGCCACACCGGCAGTATCCAACGCCCCGCGAACGATGTGGTATCGCACACCAGGCAAATCCTTTACTCTTCCGCCTCTAACCAATACTATCGAGTGCTCTTGGAGGTTGTGACCTTCTCCAGGGATGTATGCGTTCACCTCTTTACCGTTGGTCAACCTTACCCTTGCAACTTTACGCATTGCAGAGTTTGGTTTCTTTGGCGTAGTGGTGTAAACCCGCGTACAAACCCCTCTTCTTTGAGGACACGAATCCAAAGCAGCCGATTTACTCTTCTTGGTAATTGTGGCCCTTCCTTTTCGTACTAATTGTGAAATTGTTGGCATTAAAATTCCTATTAAAAACTAAATAACCCCCATTTTGAGGGCTGCAAATGTAGTGATATTTCGTTAGTAATCAAATCCCTTAAAGATTAATTTCAAATATTTTTTATTGAGCATTATGTTTTGAAGCATTTAACACATTCAACTATACCTGAAAAATGATGCAAACGATCATTTTTGCCACAAAAAAAAGCACCCCTCAAGGTGCCTTGCCCAATAGCTTGATCTTTTCATTGACTGGCCACAGCAACCAGGTCGCCCATCAAGTCTGCTTTTCTGAAAACAGAAACTAAATCTTCTGCGTTTTTAAAACCTATACCCTTTTTCTTGATATACCTGGCCAATTCCTTTTTAGAAGGGTCATTAAAAAAATCCAATACTCTATTCTTGCTCAACTTAACAAATATGGGGTCGTTATCCAAAACAGCGACATAGTACTCCGTCTTGTCCGAAAAGCGTGGCGGAAAATCAGTCCCATGGGATGTCTTTGCATATTTCCCGTCGCGATAGGTTTTGCGCAATCTCTCATAGACCGTATATGTGTTTCCGGAATAGATAGAGACCACGTAACCCCTTTTAATATTGTTTTTCTCATCCTTAAAGGCGAGATATTTATACTCCCGTCCATCCACTACACAAGAGACATCCTTATCCCGAATAAGTGATTCCGCAGTAATACTATACTTGTTGCGCTTAACCTCCAAATCATCATTAAAAGCATCATATCGCACATAAAATTCTGCCACTTCCTCCCCATTGTCATAAATGGCAGCCTTTTTAAACTCCTTTACATAATATGCACTTCCCTGCACCTTGGCGTAACCATCCGCCTTAGTAAAGCTCACATCACCAAACTTATTCTTCAAGTCAGAGAAGAAGTTCATTACCGTAGGGTTGTTTCCCATTGAGGCCTGGGATGTGCAACAAAGCCCCAGTCCAGCCCTGCCAGCCTTATCGCCTCCTGGAGCAAAGGCAGGATTCATTAACTGGTATTGTCCAAAAACTGATACCCCAAACATTAAAAGAACACAAGAAATCAGTTGCCTTTTCATTCCTTTCTATTTTAAGATTAACTTCAAAAAAAACCTCGTTTCAATCTTTATGAAACGTGCGCATCCGACCGTAGCCAAATATGGCAATTCCCATTTCTTTTCAATTTACATAAATTTTCCATATAACACACTGAATTATAATAAAATACAATTGTTACCGCAATGAATTTGCATATGCAAAATAGAGTGGGGCCATCCATAGCCCCAGCATTCATAAACTTTTCTTTGGCACACCTTTAACTATGCTTTAGGAAATACAGAAATGGCCACTGAAGCTTTTGTATTGAAGAAAAAAAGGGAAGGGCTTGACTTTAAGTGATATTCAATTTTATCCAAAAAACCGATGGGCACCGATTTTGAATGATATTAAAATTCTGTCTTGTCGATTTTTTACTACAACGTGTTGGCGTAAGTAAACAAATTCAACAAGTCATCATCGTCATTAACATTGGGGCGTTTGTCCTTAAAATAACCTTTGATGGCCTTCTGGTCCCCCTCCGCAAATATGGAAAGTACATCGGATTTTTTGGTTTTCATAAAAACCGGCATTTCATCTGTACGGGAAACATAGTATTCGGTCCTGTCCAAAAACCGGTGCGGAAACGATTTCTCCAAGGAGTTCCTGGCCTCCTTCCCTTCTTTGAACACTTTCCTGTGTTTTACGAAGAGCGTGTAATACCCTCCTGCCACCACCGGCGTCAGATATCCCTTTTGGGATTCCCCATCCTCATCGGTATACATTATATAATGATACTCATTGCCATTTACCGAGCACGAGTACACCGGATGCTTCAACATGGATCTTACCACATCGGAACCCAAACTCTCCTTCAACTCCACTTCATCATTATAGGCATCATACCTAATGTAGAGTTTCTTGAAGGCCACACCTTCATCGTAAAGAGTCCCCAAAGTAAAGTTTTCATTGAGATAAATGGTTCCATCAATATCCTCCAAGGTAAGGTTCACTTCCTCACCCAAGCGACCGAACTTAATCCTCATGTCATTATAGAGGTTCTCCATGGAAGGGTTGTTCCCGAACGCTTGATCTGGGTTACGAGCAGTCTGGATCACTCCCCAAGGTTGAATAATCTTATTTTGGGCCACACCAACCGCAAAACCAAAAACCACGAAAACAGCAATAAAATATGGTCTCTTCATACATCCTAAATTTAAGACCTCAACCAACCTATCGTCCAGAAGAAAACGGACGTATAATATTATAAGGTATTGGCATAGGTGAACAGATTCTGCAAATCAGCACTGTCGTTCACATTGGGGCGCTTTTCTTTTATATAGCCTTTGATTGCGTTTTGATCTTCATCCAAAAACATGGAAAGCACGTCGGATTTTTTGGTTTTCATAAAAACCGGCACCTCACCTGCACGGGAAACATAGTATTCCGTCCTGTCCAAAAATCGGTGCGGGAATGATTTCTCCAAGGAGTTTCTGGCCTCCTTCCCTTCTTTGAACACTTTTTTATGCTTTACAAAAAGATTGTAACCTTCTCCAGTCACTACCGGTGTTAGATATCCTTTTTGGGAATTCCCATCCTCATCGGTGTATATGGCATAATAATAGTCATTGCCATTCATGGAGCAAGAGTACACTGGATGCTTCAACATGGACCTCACCACATCAGCACCCAAACTCTCCTTCAATTCCACTTCATCATTATAGGCATCATAACGCATATACAGTTTCTTGAAGGCCACACCTTCATCATAGAGCGTTCCCAAGGTAAAGTTTTCATTGAGATAGATGGTGCCATCAATGTCCTCAAGGGTAAGGTTCACCTCTTCCCCCATTCTCCCAAATTTAACCCGCATATCATTGTACAGGTTTTCCATGGAAGGATTGTTCCCGAACGACTGCTCCTTACTCCAAGTAATTCCGGAAATGACACTATACGATTGGACCTTGGCCTGACCCGCAGCAGTCATCACCACAAACCAAACACATCCTGCAGCAACAAATAACTTTCCCATAATCCTTTCTTTAAATAAACGACAACAGTTGTTTAAAGGGTATTCGCATAGGCAAACAAGTTGGCAAGACCCATATTGTCTCCTAAGTTGATATGCTTATCCTTCATGAATTGTTTGACCTTTTTTTGATCTTCATCGGAAAACATGTCAAGCACTTCAGATTTCTTGGCCTTCATGTATTCTGGTGTTCCACCATTCACGGACACATAGTACTCTACCTTATCCAAAAATCGATGGGGAAATCCCCTTTCCAGTGAGGTTTTTGCAGGCTTGCCTTCTTTAAAGACTTTCACACGTTTCTCATAGAGCACATATTCTCCCCCTTTCACCAATGGCGAAAGATAACCTTTAACAGTAGCACCTTTGTCATCAGTGTATTGCATGTACATAAATTCATCCCCATTGATAGAGCAGGAATACTCTTCGTTTTTGACCATGGACCTAGTGACATCCGAATCAGGGCTTTCCCTAAGCTCCACTTCATCATTATACGCGTCAAAACGCATATACATTCTCTTAAAGGCGACACCGTTTTGATAAAGCCCACCAATTTTAAAAGATTCGTCTAGGTATATGGTCCCATCTATATCCTCCAAGGTAAGGTTGACATCTTCACCCAAACGGCCCATTTTGGTCCGCATATCATTATAGAGGTCCATCATCCATGGGTTATTGCCCATATCAGCATCTTCAGCACCGGTACCTTTCATTAGAGCCAGCCTATCTTGGGTAAACATACCTCCCTCTCCGGGAGAATGGATATTTCCTTGGGCATTTGCAAATGAAACCATCAATGCAAATAGTACAAAGGAAAAGATACGAGCTTTATTGGTATAACAAGTTTTCATCTTACTTCTATGATTTTTGATTTAAGTTAAATATATAAAAATTAAGGAGTTAAACATAACAATCCTTAGATCTATTTAGAAGAGACACACCCATAAAGAGTCCATTCATGCACCAAAAAGAGTCATAAAGCCTGCAATTCCCACAAACACCATACTGAACCACATCATAGCCAAAGCAAGCCCTACTCAAAAGAAACCCTCAATAGTCCCCATATATATTAAGGTATACTAACAAAATGTTAAACCCTTTTTAAGAAGCACAATTAAGGATGTTGTTGCAAAACACCTTATTAAGTGAACTAAATGGATGTTTTTTTAACAACACCTAATTTTTATAGGTTAAAATTAACAAGTTTTTTAAATACATGCACTCATTTTATTGTTAACGCATTTGCTAACATCATCTTAAAAATTTAATAAAATTAGTTTGGATTATTAACATGAAATTATGATTTTAGCGCCTAGCTAATTCAAATAATTTAAAAATGAGAACAAAACTTAATGGATTGTTAACGCTGTTATTGGCGTTTGTTGTGCATCTATCCTTTGCACAAGACAAGACGATTACAGGTACTGTCACGGATGCCGATGGGCTGCCGCTACCTGGGGTCAACATTGTCGTCGAAGGGACCACCAACGGTACCCAAACGGATTTTGATGGAAACTATTCAATCAGTGCAAGTCAAGGTCAAACACTACTTTTCACTTATATAGGCCAAAGAGCCACAAGTAGGGTTGTTGGCGCAGGAAGCGTGGTCAATGTTCAAATGGAAGAGGACACCCAAGCCCTTGAAGAGGTAATTGTTACTGCCCTTGGTATCAAGAGGGAGAAGCAAGCCTTGGGATATGCGGTTGCCGAAGTAAGTTCTGAACAGCTGGAGGAAAAAGCCGAAGGTGATTTGGGACGTGTACTTATGGGTAAGGCCTCCGGGGTTAACATTACCCAACAGAGTGGTCTTTCCGGATCCGGTACCAATATCATTATACGGGGTTTCAACTCCTTTAGCCAAAGTAACCAACCTTTGTTCATTGTGGATGGTGTACCATTCAACGGTGACACCAACCCATCTGGTAGACAAGGTAGCCGTAATGACTTCATTAATGGTAACAACGGTTCCAGTAGGTTCTTGGATTTGGACCCAAACAGTATTGAAAGCGTGAACGTATTGAAAGGTCTTGCGGCCTCCACCCTTTACGGATCTCTAGGTAGAAACGGTGTGATCTTGATTACCACCAAAGCTGGATCTGGAGGAGAAGGAGCTAAAAAGACCGAAATTACGGTCACTTCTTCCATGTTCTTCAATGAAATAGCCTCAACACCAAAATATCAAAACGAATACGGTAACGGTTTTGACCAAGCTTTTGGTTGGTTCTTCAGTAACTGGGGACCAAGCTTTAGAAGAGAAGGTCTTTCCGGCTGGGGCAACAGCTCCGCTTTTGATGCCAATGGAACACTGGCCCACCCTTATTCCACTTCCACGGATGCCATTCAGGCTGCCTTTCCAGAGTATCAAGGTGCCCGATATGTGTGGAAGCCCTATAAAAGTTTTGAGAATTTCTTTAAGACCGGTACGGTTACCAATACTTCCATCAATGTTGCGGGAGCTTCTTCAGATGGCAAGATTTCCTACAACGTGAACTACGGTTACTTAAAAGACCAAGGTTTCACCCCTGGAAACAGCCTTAACCGAAACAACTTTGGTGTAGGTGGTAGAGCCGTATTGAGCAACAAGTTCACGGTTTCAGGTACTTTAAACTACGCAAGGACCAAGTTTATCTCCCCACCAGTTGCCTTGAGTTTGGGTAACGGTGCCACTGGTAGCGGCTCCTCAGTATTTGGAGACCTTTACTTTACACCACGTTCGGTTGACGTTCTTGGATTACCTTACCAAGATCCAATTACCGGAGGAAGTGTTTATTATCGTCAGAACAACTCCATCCAGCACCCCTTGTGGACCGTTAACAACTCTGGTACACAACAACAAACCAATAGGGTGTTCGGTAACATGGCTATACAATATGACCTAAGCGAGAACCTAAACCTTTCTTACCGTGTTGGTATTGACAACTATAGCGAGAACAACGTTAACTACCAGAACAAAGGTGGTGTAAACAGTAACAGTAATGACATTAGGCTTCAGAGCGGTGTCTACGAAACTTGGAACAACACCAATACCATTTGGGACCACAACTTGGCCTTTAACGGTGATTTTGATTTGACAGAAACTGTTGGAAGTACTTTCAACTTAGGTTTCAACGGAAGAAGGGAAGTATTTAACCAAACCGGTGTTTCCAGTGATGGTCAGCAGGTGTTTGGCGTACTTCGCCACTTCAACTTCTTGAACAATAACGAAATCCAGCAGACCTCAGAACGTAACGTAATTGGTTTGTACGGACAGGTGGAATTTGATTATGACAACTTTGTCTTCGTTACTTTGGCAGGAAGAAACGACTGGGTATCCAACTTGGATAAAGCCAACCGCTCTTTGTTCTATCCTAGTGCGAGTTTGTCATTCGTTCCAACAACCGCTTTTGACGGATTGAAAAGTGATGTATTGAACTACTTGAAAATTAGGGCCGGTTACGGAACCTCCGCTGGTTTCCCTGATCAGAACTCTGATTCTTACCCTGTAGCCAGTAGATTGGTTTTGGACACACAGGATTTCCAAGATAATACCGGAAGAAACATCGTGACCAATACAACCCCTCTAAACTTGGGCAACCCTGAATTGAAACCTGAGCAGGTATCAGAAATTGAACTAGGGGTTGAATCCAGATGGTGGGACGGAAGAGTTACTTTGGATGCTTCCATCTATCAAAGGACCACTACAGACCTTATTGTAACACAACCATTGGATCCATCATCCGGATATTACAGGACCACTACCAACGTAGGTGAGATTAAGGGTGAAGGTGTAGAGGTTGATTTGGGTCTGAATCTCATCCGTAGCGATAGTGATGGATTTAACTGGAATTCCAACGTAAACTTCAGTGCCACTGAGACTACCGTTGAGGATTTGGGTGCCGATACTGATTTGATCGTGTACTCTGGTTATTCAAACTTGGGTAACGCGGCTATCGAAGGTGAACCTTTAGGGGTAATCTACAGTAGCCGAGTATTGAGGGATGATGCCGGAAACCTAGTGGTCAACTCCGCTGGTGACTATGTGTTCGATTCCCAAGATGGTATCATTGGTGATCCCAACCCGGATTTCACCGTGAACTTTAACAACCAGTTCTCTTACAAGAATTTCAACTTTGGATTCCAGTTCAACTGGACACAAGGTGGCGACATCTACTCCGGTACCATTGCAACATTGTTGGGTAGAGGTTTGATTGAAGAGACTGTTGACAGGGAAAACACATTTATCCTTCCTGGTGTTCAACAGAGTGACGGACGAGTGAACGATGTACAGATAAACAACTCGGATTACTACTTTACAAACGTTCTTTTTGGTCCTAGTGAACTGCAAGTTTACGATGCAACCTTGCTAAGACTTCAGGAAGTTTCCTTGGGTTACTCAGTACCTAAGAAGTTCTTGGACAAAACTCCATTTGGAAGTCTTTCTTTCACAGTTTCTGGATTCAACCTGTGGTATGATGCCATAAACACTCCGGATGGTGCCAACTTTGATCCTAACACATCTGGTACTGGTGTTGGTAACGGATTCGGGTTTGATTTCTTGAACGGACCTAGCTCCAGGAGATATGGATTTAGTGTTAAAGCAACATTCTAAGATGAAAAAAATAGTTATAAAAATGAAAAACATAAGCACATATATAGCATCGGTCTTGTTTGTTGGGTCATTGATGGTATCCTGTGAATCCACCGAGTTGGATCTTACACAGGACCCTAACTTTCTGACTCCTGAACAGGCAAGCCCCGATTTCTTTCTGAACTCCATTCAGGAAGATTTCGCAAGACAGATTGATGGGGAGGCCACGGGCGACCCCAACGATAACTTCACCACAGGTGGTAACGTAACCGGTGATGGATTCTCCATCTTGGGAAGTGAATTGACCCGCTTGATGCCTTTCGGCTCAAGGGATTATAGAGGTGGTTATCAGGATATTGATACAGACGACGAATGGGACAACGCCTATCGAGGTATCTTGTTCGACATTCGCTCAATGACTCCTCTTGCCGAGGAAGCTGGTTTGTCCAGACATTTGGGAATGGCCCAATTCTTTGAAGCTTATACCTTGGTGACTTTGGTAGATTTCTTCGGGGATGTACCTTACTCAGAGGCTTTGCAAGCTCCAGAAATTGTGAATCCTAATTTGGATAGCGGTGAATCTGTTTACGCAGCGGCATTGTCTTTATTGGATCAAGCCATTGTAAACTTCACCAATGAAACGGCTTCACCTCCAACAACCGATTATTTTTATGGAGGGGATTTCGAAATGTGGGTAAAAGCAGCCAATACATTGAAATTGAAGATTTATGTCCAGACCCGTTTGGTAGATGCTTCTGCTGCAGCTAGTTTCAACGCCATCATTACTTCGGGAAATTACATTACGGACACTTCTGAGGATTTCGATTGGAATTGGCCAGGAACAAGTGCTTCGCAACCAGACACAAGACACCCTAACTATGGTATCAACTATGCTTCGGCCGGTGCCGCGCATTACATATCCAACTGGCTGGCCAACATTATGGACACCACGGATGACCCAAGGTTACGGTACTACTTCTATCGTCAGACCATTAATGTACCAGGACAATCAGGATTCCCTGCAAACGAGGAACTTTTGACCTGTTCATTACAAACCGCACCTGCACACTATGTTACAGGAGGGTTTACATTCTGCGCCTTGCCTAACGGATACTGGGGTAGAGACCATGGTGATGACGAAGGTGGACCACCAGATGGTTTGTTGAAAACTACTTTTGGTGTGTATCCTGCCGGAGGACGTTTCGACGATGACAGTTTCCAAGCCATTGCCCAAGCAATCAATCCCGCTTCATTTGGGGCTGGAGGTAAAGGAATCACTCCTATTTTGGATGCCTATATGGTTGATTTCTGGAGAGCAGAAATGGCTTTGGCAGCCAATCAGCCAGGAGTAGCGGCCACTCATTTTGAAAATGCCCTTGTAAAGCAAATCGCCAAGGTTCAATCCTATGTAGCCAATGATGGAAATGCAGACCTATCTTTTGAGCCAACTACAGGAGCAATCAATGATTTCGTTCTTGCCACCATTACTGCATTCAACGATGCAACCGGAAGCGAGAAATGGGATGTATTTGGAGAGCAGTACATGGTAAGCCACTATGGCAATGGTATTGAGACCTACAATTTCTATAGAAGAACAGGATATCCTAGCACCATGCAGCCTAACAGGGAACCAGAACCAGGAGCGTACATTCGTTCCATGTACTACCCTAACCAAGCTGTTACCAGTAATCCCAACATTACACAGAAGTCCGATCAGACCGTACCTGTGTTCTGGGATACCAATCCATCAAGTGGATTCCCATTCTCTAACTAATAGGCATAGAACGTAAAAAAATTAAATCATGAAAAAATTTAAAAAACATATCTCATTGCTTTTTTTCGTTTGCATTGCCTTCTCATGTAGCGAAGAAAAACTAATTGACAAAATCTACAGCGATACCACAACCGGTATTGTTATTAGAACGTTGACTGATCCAGATACCATTTCTTTTGACATTTTTGATACTTCACCCACCTGGGACATGGAAGTTGAAATACAGGATAAGGAAAATGGAAGTACACTATCTGAAGTTAGATTGTATTTCACTTTCATTGACAACAATGATGAACCATCTGACGACACTTCAACAGAGGCTTTGGTAGCAACCTACCCCGCTTCACACTTTTCAACACCAGGTGAGTTTGGATTGCCAACAGGAGTTCTTTCCTTGTCGTACGCGGAGGCTTTGTCCACTGCGGGCATTACAGTTGCCGATGTACTTCCAGGGGACACCTTCTTCTACAGAGTGGAAGCTGAATTGGCCGACGGCAGAGTATTCACCAACGATGCCAATGGTACCGTATCCGGTGGTACATTCTTTACCTCTCCATTCCAGTATTCAGAATCTTTGGATGACGGTATTGAATTTGAAGTAGCTGATGAAAACAGAAACATAGTTGATGTTACGGAAGGCGCCACTAACGATGACTTCTTGTTCACCATCAGTATAGATATGAGCGACCCAGCCTTTGCTGAAGCTGACTATCTAGAGTCTGTAACCGTATATCGTTCATTCTCCGATAGAAACATCCTGGAAGGTGAAGAAGATATGTCTGAAGAAGAAGCTGTTTTTGGTGAATTTGTTTTGACCGATTTCACGGATACCGAAGGTGTTTTAACCATGGAGTATGGTTTTACTCAATCTGAACTGTATGGCCCAGATTTGGCATTCGAAGATTTGTTGCCCAATGACCAATTCCGTTTGCGCTATGAGATCATGACCACGGATGGACGTATCATTACAACTACAGAAAGTGGAACAGAATACTATTTCACTTACGATGTATTTGAATGTATCCAATTGAATGCCGAAGAGCCTTATCCAGGTGAGTATACCATTGCCTTTATCGATGATTGGGGTGATGGATGGAATGGAGCGTCAATTGAAGTAATCATTGATGGTGGTGAGCCTCAAAACTACACCCTTGAAAATGGTGAAGAAGGACTTGCCAATTTCACAATTCCTGAAGGCACAACTACTTTGGAACTATTCTTTAGAGGTGGTGATTATGACATAGAATGTGGTTTCACCATCTATGATCCAAATGATAAGCCAGCTGCAAGTGTTGCTGTTGAAAGTGCAGTGGCAGACACACCAATTGAACTATTGGTTTGTGAATAATTTTTAAGCACATTCATTATCATATCTAAAAGGGCATCTAACGATGCCCTTTTTATTTTACACTGGACACCCATTCCCAAGCTTCAATGGGCTCCGGTCTCGGCCATTTAATCCCTAGCGTAGATATTCCCATTATAACAACCGTAAAATGACGGTTGCCGTTTTAGGAGGTACAAAAAGAACATTCAAAATTTTCATTGATATCATATTAGTGTATAATCCAAAGGGATAACATTGGCTTTTAAGAGAATTTTATGATATATTAACTTAAAATTTTCTTAAAATGAACAAACCCCTACTAACAGCTCTTCTAAGTGTTCTAACATTCGCTTGCAATGATCAAAAAAAAGATGATTCTGCATCATCGACCAAGGACACTACAGAAGAAAATATTGCCATATTTCAAAAAGTCGACCCCAATACCAGTCACATTACATTTGCCAATAATATTACCCACGATGTTGGCAGCCTAAGCAATCTTTTCGATTACGATTACTTCTACAATGGAGCCGGTGTTGGCGTGGAAGATTTAAATAATGACGGTCTTCTGGATGTGTTCTTTTCCGGAAACCAAGTCAATAATACCCTATACCTAAATCAAGGCAATCTAACGTTCAAAGATGTTTCGGAACCTGCCAATATCAATGCCGGAAAGGTATGGTCCAATGGGGTAACCTTTGCAGACATAAACACCGATGGCTGGATGGACATTTATGTGTCCCAAGGTGGCCCAAACACCAGAGACAAACGCAAAAACTTGCTGTTCATCAACCAACAAGACGGAACCTTCGAGGAAAAAGCGGAAGAATATGGCCTCGCGGACATGGGCATTAGCACCCAATCCGTATTTTTTGATTTGGATAAGGATGGTGACCTTGATTGCCTTGTCATGAACGAGAACGAGCTTTATGGCCTAGATCCAATTTCTTTTAACCAATATGTCAATTCAAATGAGGAGACCGCCTATTTCAATTCCTCCCATTTGTACCGAAACGATGGCGGAACTTTTTCCGATATCACCAAAGCCGCTGGACTAAACAAGCCCATCTTTGGATTGGGCCTTGCTGTTGCCGACATCAATGAGGATGGGTGGATGGACATCTATATGGCAAGTGACTATTACTTGCCCGATGCCCTTTACATCAACAATCATGACGGCACCTTTTCCGACCAAATAAAAGAGGCAACCGACCAGATTTCCTTTTACGGTATGGGAATAGATATTGCCGACCTCGACAATGATGACCTTCAAGATATTTTTGTATTGGATATGGCGGCCAACGACCATGTCCGCTCCAAAACATTGATGGCATCCATGAACACCAAACGGTTTGATTATTTGGTCAATAAGGCAGGATACCACTATCAATATATGTACAACTCCTTACAAAAGAACATGGGCCAAAACAAGTTCAGTAACATTTCGCAATTATCGGGAGTGGCCAACACGGATTGGAGTTGGTCCGTGCTCATGAACGATTTTGACCTTGACGGAAACAAAGAAATCCATGTTACCAACGGGTATCGTCGGTATGCGCTGGACAATGATCTACAAATGAAGGTCTTTGAAGCGCGACAAAAATATGGGCAAAACGTGCCTTTGGAAGTTAAACGGCAACTCTATGAGTCCATGCCTTCCGAAAAACTGCCCAATATCATGTACAAGAGAACCTCAGACCTTATTTATGATGACGTGGCCAAAGATTGGGGCTTGGCAGATTTTTCTTTCAGCAACGGGGCGACCTCTGGGGACTTGGACAATGATGGTGACCTGGATATCATCATCAACAACATGGATCAAGAAGCCTTTGTGTATCAAAATCTCTCCGTGGAAAAGGAATTGGGCAATTTTTTAAAGGTAATTGCCAAAGGGAATACTTCCGAAGAATTTGCCAAGGTGAAAATCAGCGTGGGCAATCAGTCCCAAATGATTGAAATAAAAAGGGTACGGGGATACCGTTCGGCCCAAGAGAACAGTGCACTCTTTGGTCTGGGCCAGAATCAAACCGTGGACACCGTTACCGTTTACTGGAAATCGGGCATGATGGAACAAAGACTCAATGTAACGGCCAATACCACACTAACCTTCACCAAAGCAGATGCCACGCAACGCATCCAACCGGCGAAAGGAAAAATAAAATATTTTGCCCCAAGTGAAATCAGAGGATTGGATTTCGTGCACCAAGAAAATGTTTACGACGATTTTGAGGAAGAAATCCTCTTACCCTACAAACAATCCAATATAGGGCCCTTTTTGGCCAAGGGCGATATCAACGGTGACGGTTTGGAAGATATCTTCGTAGGGGGCGCTTCTGGGCAATCTGGGCAGTTATATGTACAATCCAACAACGGTTTTTCCAAGATCAACTCCCCCGCCCTTGTCAACGATGCCCAATTTGAGGATATGGAGTCGGTTTTCTTTGACTTTGATGGAGATGGGGACTTGGATCTCTATGTAGTGAGCGGAGGCAACGAATTTGCCGAAAACTCTTCGTACCATACAGACCGTATCTACCTCAACAATGGAGCGGGTCAATTTTCCCGGGCGCAAAGTGACGCACTCTCCCAGCTCCCTAAAAATGGCAAATCGGTGGCCATCATCGATTTTGATAGTGATGGGGACAACGATATTTTGGTGGGGAACCGTGTGGTACCCAAACAATACCCCAAACCCCAAACCTCCGTGCTTTATGAAAATATAGGTGGCGAACTTGTGGACGTTACCGAAAAAGTGGCCCCTGAATTTTTGGATTTTGGTATCGTCAACGATTTACAGACCACGGACATCAACAATGATGGCTGGCCAGATTTCATCGCCGTGGGTGAATGGACAGGCATTGGAGTATTCCTGAATCAAAAGGGTACATTCAAGAACATTGGAAAAGAAGATTCCATTCTCGGTGAAAAAGGATGGTGGTTCTCCGTGACCGAAACCGACGTAAACCATGATGGGCTCAAGGATTATATCCTTGGGAATGTAGGGCTGAACATCAAGTTCAAGGCATCGGAAGAAAAACCCTTTAAAGTATATGCCACGGATTTTGATGAAAATGGCACCAACGACATCGTTCTCAGTAAAAAATACCATGGTACATACGTCCCCGTTCGGGGAAGGGAATGTTCTTCGCAGCAAATGCCCTTTATCAAGGAAAAATTTGAAACCTACTCCGAATTTGCCAATGCCAGTTTAGTGGACATTTACGGGGATAAACTAAAAACTTCCTATGAAAACAGTGTCACCGAACTTAGGTCCATGGTGTTGATCAATAAAGGTGACCTTGTATTTGAAAAATATGCCCTTCCCGTGGCCGCACAAACGTTCCCCATCTTGGATGTCGTGGTGACGGATGTGAACCATGACGGTTTTGAGGATATCATTGCCGCAGGCAACATCTATGAGACCGAGGTTGAAACCCCAAGATTGGATGCCCTCTCCGGGGTAATTCTCCTTTCAAATGGAAAAGATGGGTACATCAGTGTGCCCTATCAAAACTCCGGGCTTTTCATGAACGGTAATGTAAAAAGTATTGAATGGATCACCACAAACCAGGGAACTTTCCTATTGAACACAACAAATAATGGTCCTATGGGCATTCACAAGATCTCTTCTTGATATATTTGCACTTTGAGATACTAATATGAGTGACCAAATTTACGGTATAAGGGCGGTTCTGGAAGCCATAGGCGCAGAACAGCCCATAAACAAGATATTCCTCCAGAAGGGGCTTAAAGGTGAACTTTTCAAGGAATTGGAGACGACCATCCGAAAAAATGGCATCAGCACTTCCTATGTCCCTATTGAAAAGCTCAACCGCCTTACTCGGAACAATCACCAAGGAGTGGTCGCCCAGATTTCCCCTGTTAAGTTCCATGTATTTGAAACGCTGGTTGAAAACATCCTTGCCCAAGAGGAAAAGCCTTTTTTCCTGCTCTTGGACCAGGTCTCCGATGTGCGAAATTTTGGGGCCATTATCCGGACCGCGGAATGCTGTGGGGTACACGCTATCATTGTACCCAAAAATGGAGCGGCACCCATTACGGACGACACGGTGAAAACTTCGGCTGGAGCTGCTTTTACCGTGCCCATTGCCAAAGTAGACCATTTAAAGGATGCGCTGTTCTATCTGCAATCTTCCAATATACAGGTGGTAGCCGCTACAGAGAAGACCGAGGACGAAATCTACGCTATGGATTTTGACCAACCCACCGCCATCATTATGGGCTCCGAGGACAAGGGTATTTCCCCCTCCATCCTTAGCATGGTGGATCACAAGGCAAAGCTTCCGCTTTTGGGAAAGATTGGCTCCTTAAATGTCTCTGTGGCCTGTGGGGTGTTTTTGTACGAAGTGGTGCGACAAAGAAAGGCATAAGCCTTACGCTTCCCCGTCCTTTTTGTAGTGATACTTTATTTTGATTGGTTCATCGGGCTCCTCCTTCTGTTCGATGAAATTCCCATCTTCATCAAAATGCTGTAGGAACGGATCGTTCTCTTCACGATAATCCTCCCTTTCCCAATCGTACTTTTTTTCAAGGGGAACCTTTACCCGTATGGTCAATGCCAACAAAAGTCCCGTTAGAAATCCTGCCAAGTGTCCTTCCCAAGAAATATTGTCCTTGACCGGAAAAATATACCAGATCATACTTCCATAGATAAAAACCACCACCAAGGAAAGCGCCACCAACCGAAAATGTTTCGCGAAAATTCCCTTGAAGAAAATAAAACTCGCCAAAACATAAATGACCCCACTTGCCCCAATATGGTACGATGGCCTTGCGATAATCCATGTCAGCAGTCCTGAAACAAGGATTCCCAAAACCAACACCTTCAAGGCGGCCCTCTGGTAAAAATAAAAGAGAAATGCCGTTAAGATGGCCAAGGGCAAGGTATTGTTATAAAGATGTTCCACCGACCCATGGATAAAGGGACTCAATACAACTCCCCTTAACCCTTCCAGTGTTCTAGGGTATATGCCATAGTCGTTAAAATTGACCCCGTATTGGATTTCAATCCAAAACACGATCCAAATGGAGAGCACTGCCACCAATGGAGCCAGCAGCACCCCATCCGAAAACCTGAAATGTTCGTTCGTTTTCATGCAAATGCTAAAATCAAATTTCCGACCATACCGTTGAAATTACACAAATTGTCATGTTTCCAAAAAAAGTACAGCCCCAAAGAAGCTTCGCTTCCCTCTAAATTTGTTTTATTTTTACCGTTATGAACGAACCCTTGGCAGAACGCATACGTCCAAAAACCTTGGAGGATTACATTAGTCAACAACATTTGATAGGTCCCCATGGTTCATTGACCAACCAAATCAAGAACGGTGTTATCCCATCATTGATTTTTTGGGGTCCTCCGGGAACGGGAAAGACTACGCTTGCCAATATCATTGCCCATGAAAGTCAAAGACCGTTCTACACTCTGAGTGCGATAAGCAGTGGTGTAAAGGATGTGCGGGAAGTCATTGAAAAAGCCAAACAGAGCGGTGGATTGTTCACTTCCAAGAACCCCATTTTGTTCATTGATGAGATCCATCGCTTTAGCAAATCACAACAGGACTCCTTGTTGGGTGCCGTTGAAAAAGGTTGGGTCACCCTGATTGGCGCCACAACAGAAAACCCAAGTTTTGAAGTAATCCCCGCCCTTTTGTCCCGGTGTCAGGTCTATGTATTGAATCCCTTTGGTAAAGAAGATTTGGAAGCCCTTTTGGAACGCGCCATGAAAACTGACGCCTCTTTAAAAGACAAAAAAATCCAACTGAAAGAGACCGAGGCCCTGTTACGGCTTTCAGGAGGTGATGGCAGAAAACTTTTGAACATTTTTGAGCTCATCGTCAATTCGGAAATGGGAAAGGAAGTGACCATTACCAACGAATCTGTATTGAACAAGGTCCAAAAGAACACGGTTCTTTATGATAAAACCGGAGAACAGCACTACGATATCATTTCGGCTTTCATAAAGTCTATCCGAGGGAGCGACCCCAATGCTGCAGTTTATTGGCTGGCCCGTATGATCGAGGGAGGCGAGGATGTAAAGTTCATTGCCCGAAGGATGGTCATTTTAGCTTCGGAAGACATTGGAAATGCGAACCCAACCGCCCTTGTTATGGCCAATACCACGTTCCAGGCCGTAAATACCATTGGACATCCCGAAGCTCGAATCATCTTGAGCCAGTGCGCCACTTATCTGGCCAGTTCACCCAAGAGCAACTCCAGCTATATGGCCATCAACCTTGCACAACAGAAAGTGCGGGAAACGGGCGACCTGTCAGTTCCCATGGCCATCCGAAACGCACCCACCAAACTTATGAAGGACTTAGGATACGGAAAGGGATACGATTATGCCCACAATCACGAAAACAACTTTGTAGACCATGAGTTTCTACCCGATGAAATCAAGGGAACCCCTTTCTACCAACCCGGCAATAATCCAAGGGAAAATGCCATGCGGGAGTTTTTAAAAAAACGTTGGAAAGACAAATACGGGTTTTAAAACTTGATGTTGAGCTCCTTTAGCTTCTTTTCCCCATTTTCCGAGTACTCCAGAAACCATTTCCCGTCCTTTTGAAAGACTACGGCATTGCCGGCATAATCGGTTAAAAAGACATTCTCAATGGATGTTTCCTCAAGCTTCAAGACCACTTTAGGGGTACTGTCCACCAGTTGATACCCATTAGCTGTAGGTTGGGCATACAACACTTCGGAGGCGAGTGGTTCTGCCTTCACTTTTTCTTCCGCCTTTACCATATCCGAGGGTTTGGGCTCCAAACTTTTATAGCTCTGGTTTTCAGGTGTAGCTTCTTGCTGAACCACTTTGGTCTGTGCAGGTTCATCCAAATTTTGGATATCGTTTCTATAACTTACCGTAATGGGTTTTTCCTGTACTTCCTCTTTTAGGCCATCTTTTTTGGGCACATACTTATAGTCTATTCCATCGAATGAAACAAAGGCCTTTTCCAACGCCTCCCTGTAAGCCGGCTGGTACTCTTTTATTCTACTTACACCTTGCATGGTCCTATAGACTTCTTTAGCTTGGCAATCTATCAACGCCACGCTTACTTTGGTTGAAAACATGGGAGATTCATCAACCAAACTGGCCGTTAGTCCCAGACATCTATTGTTGGCCAAATCCTCAGGCAGTGCATCATCATATACCGCAGTAAACCCTTTTTTGGTAAAAAGATGCTTTACAATGGTACTGGTCTGGTATTGATTTTGGGACTTAAATCCCTCAAATCTCTTCGGGACTATAATGTATTTATAGTCGTTCAATTGTCCGTTCACCAAATTGCTTGCCCCAAGGACAAACACCAATATGTACAATAGTTTAGATTTCATATAGTGTGTATGCTCAATTATCGTTCCAAGATATGATATTAAATCCGAACTGTAAAGAAGCATAGTGGCTATCAGCAACATTCCTATAGCTCAAAAGATTGTCGCCCAATACATAAAAGTTAACCGGCCCAGCTTGAAGGTTGAGCCCCAACCCTATGTTGGTCCATGAATATTTGTCAACTGTATAAGTGGTCTTTAAAGCCAAGGTTCTTCCCAACCTTTTTTGATAAAAACCGGTCAGGGCAGGCTGAATACCCCTGGGTCTTTTCATTAAGAACAGCTGCCCACCAACACTATTTCTGTAAATACCGGACATTCCACCTCCCCTTTCCATATTGACCCCACAACCACAGTTTTCGAGGGAGCGTCCATCTCCTTCTCCAAAATCATATCGGATGGATCCATAAACTTTCACTGGCCTCAGGGATATGTACCCCGAACTGTTTTCTTCATAAGGAAGGGATTCTTCAATATCGTCCACCAATTCCTGCCACAAATCATTGTTGACATCATTGATATCCTCAGGTAAGAATACAGTGATTCCTTCTGTACTGGCATTTCCGCGAAGGGTATAGTTCTGGATATCTTTTGAATTGTAGATGAACCCAACATCAAGGACACTTGCGGTAATGGTGGTTTGAGGGTTTAAGTTGTAGCTGAAACCTGCATCAAATCCAAGGCCCAGATTACCTCCCAATAAGACCCTTTTGGTAAAAAGACTGGTCAAGTCCTTTGTAGTGGTGGACGTATCTTCATCCAAAATATCATAAAAACCCTTAACCCCTGCGGTCTGTAGCTGCATATCGGCAACCATACTGCTCACATAAACATTGTTCTGTCCAGGGCTGGTCCTAAAAGAACCCGAGTTGTGTATGGACTGGAATTGAAAAACACTGGAATACAGTTTAGCCCGTGCCCCTACAATAAGGTCGTTGCTTATTTTCCTATTGACCCCGAAATGGAATACGTTCACCATTTCACCCCTTAGGCTAAGGTCTCCCAGGTCAAAACTCCTGCCAATATTGGCGCCTCCATTACCTTCAAAAGCAAGTAAGGCCAAATCTTTGGGCCAATAGACAATGATGTCGGTCTCCCCGTACATTCCAAAGGAATAATAGTCGTCCGGCCTGTTTCGTCCCCTAAATCCAACATAAAATCCTTCTATCTGGCTGGTGGTACTAAAATCGTCCTTTCGTGTCATCGCATCCAACACACGCTCCCGAACCTTTGTGGTGAAGTCAATTCCGTCATCTGCGAACAAATCGTTTACGGTAACGCCACTTGTCCCGGCCTGAAAAGAGAGGCCCGACAGTAGTGGTATTCCCACATGCCATTTTTCCGAAGTCTTTACCCCTGGGTTTAGCATAAGTGACTGTGGAATCTCATAGAAATCGTACAGCAACTGTTTGTTTTGCGCGCAAAGCGCATGCATTCCTAACCAAACAACAAAAATGAGCCTAATCCCCTTCCTCATTTTAATCGGAATAAAAATTCAGCTCCAGAGCTAAGCTTTACTTTGGGGTCTGATGTTGAAGAAACACTGGTACTGTCGCTTAAATTCCCCCCACTTATCCGTAGACTTGAAGTTGTTACCAAGATATCGATGCTCTTTCCCCCTGGCCCATAAAATACATCTCTAGTAAAAACTTCAGGCATATTGGGTTCCACGGTAAAGGACTCAACGTCCAAAACATTACCGTCTTCATCCAAAAACTCTATGGTAATTCCCAACCTTTTGCTGGTAGTGTTCTCAAGCTCATAATGGATGGTCCCTTCCAAAAGTCGTTCGGCAACAAACTCTTCATTGAAGGCGTCGAAATTTACCGTCTGTGCATAAAAAACCCCAACATTACCTGCAGCGTTAATGGTTGCTTCATCCGATTCCAGATAAAAAATACCCGAAGCCAAGGTAGGGGTTATGGAAAGATCTTCGAACTGATCAAAATCCTGTTTCTCGGAACATGAATTGAGCAGAAATGAGAAAAAAATGAGTGCCACCAACAAACGGCAAAATAATCCTTTCATAGATTAAAATTCATTTTCAAGTGAAACAATGGGGCATGCCGTACCCTATGTTAACTCTATAAAATGCTTTTTATTTCAATGAGATTGTTAATTGTTTTGCAGTGGTCGTGACCTGGTTCTTTGTTGGAATTAAAGTGAAGCGCCTGCATCTTAACTGTTTTGGCACCAATAATATCCGCTTCAAGGCTATCCCCGATCATTATGGTGTGTTTGGCTTCTACTTGCGCCCTGTCCAATGCCAGCTTAAAAATGTAGGGGTCCGGTTTTTTTACACCGGCCATCTCAGAGTTGACCACATGCTCAAAAAAATGATGGATGTTACTTCCTTTGAGCTTTTTTTCCTGTACTTCCTGAAAACCGTTGGTGATGATATGTAGTCGGTACTTGGGTTCAAGATACTCCAATACCTGCCTAGCATTGGGCATTAGATGGGTAAATGAAGACAGGTGTGCTATATATTCATGGGCCAGTTCATAGATAAGCTTATCCGGTATTGTAGCCGCCATAGTGTCGAACGTGCGCCTTAATCTCTGAAATCGGAGTTCTGACTCATCAATCCTATTCTCCCGATAGAGTTTCCAATATTCAAGGTTGATGGGGGCATAAATCCTCAAAAAGTCATCCAATTCCACAGAAACCCCATTCTCCTTAAAAATCCTCTCGAAAGTAAGGGCAGAATTCCTTTCAAAATCCCACAGCGTGTGGTCCAGATCGAAAAAAACATCGGTAATCCTATGCTCAAACATAATATCTCTTCAGAAACGATTGATATAGCTCCATCCAATCAATCTTATGATTGCTACCCAATAGCTCATTGGAGAAAATAATGGTCATATTCCCATTTACTTGCTTTATCCATCTATACACATTGTCCATTTTTTCGAATATCTCCTCTTTATTCCTATAATTTGTCAATGCATAATCATGAACCGTAAAAGGATGCACCTTTAAAGGTTGTCGCACCTCCATGTTGATATCATAAAAATGGAAAGGGGTACAGGTACCGGCCCTAAACCCTATTTCATGGGTATACCCCATGGAAAAATCATCCGTAAACTCCGTTTCCACCAAATTCCGATACGTGGTGGGCACGCTTACCCTGTTATACCGAAGTCTGGCATAATTGATGGGCCTATTAATGAGATTGCCCAATTGTTTTTTTTCCTCTTTCAGGACCGACTTGTCCGTTGAGGACAAAAACGATGTACTTAAGGAGACCACACTATAATCCGCCACTGATTTTATGAGATAGCGAAACTTATTGTTGTTGGGGGATATGTTCTTATCATGGGCGGAGTGCTTTGCAAACTGAAAAAAGAACATGGTCTTAATGGGCAGTTTTTTATGGATGTCCACCAATTCATAAAAATTGTCATAGGGATCTTTGCTGAAGCCCAACAAGACCGAAAACCGCTTTGCGACATCCCTTAACTTAAAATTGCCCAAATCAAGTAAAAAACCTCCCAGACTTCTCATAAACCCACGCATGGCATAACAGTGCGAGGTGGTAACGTTAATGATCGATGTAAAACTGTACTCCCTTTGCCCAACTTCCATATCCGGAAACCGTTCCTTGAGGGCATCCAAAAGTTTATAAGCCCAAATATCCACCACGGGAAGCTGCAGGAAATTGTTCTGGTAGGCCAAGCTTTCCTTTACCGGAAACCTCCCCACACTATCTTTCACATGGGGGAGATATTCTTCATATCGGCTCAAAAGGAAAAAGCTTGCCGAAAAAACATCATAAGGAATGGAGCTTTTCTCTCCGCACATAAAAAAACAGGGGATACCGTCCCAGTCACCTACTTTAATTTCCAAGTCGTTGATACCCTGTTCAAACAAAAGGTCGTTGCTCCTAATAAAAAATTCGTTCTGTAGGGGCTGCTTGGAATAGGTCATTTTGGGCCCCGAATGTTTGATAAAGTCCTCTACCCTTGTGGTGAACGAAATTTCCACACCCAATATCTTCTCGAAAAGCTGACGGGCGGTATACGTAAGTCGATTGGTGATCTTATGGGTAAATATCAATAGCATAAATGGCGATAATCATAACATGCCTTGATCGGCAAAACTCAAATAATCGTGTCGTGTCAAAATCAAATGGTCCAATACTTTTATGTCCAAAGCCTCCGAAGCATTTTTCAGTTTCTCAGTAATATGTTTGTCCGAGGCGCTGGGCTTCAAGGTTCCGGAAGGGTGATTATGGGCCAGGATGATCCCCACGGCACCCAACTCAAGGGCCTCTTTCAAAACCAATCGTACATCTACCAGGGTTCCGGTAATTCCTCCTTTGCTCAATTGAGACTTATGGATGACTTTATTGGAATTGTTGAGGTACACAATCCAGAATTCCTCATGTTGCAATTCTCCCATAATTGGATACAAAAGCTCAAAAGCATCCCTACTGCCAGATATCTTGGTAATCTTCCCGGTATCCTGCATCCGTCTTCGTCTACCCACCTCCAAAGCGGCAGCAATGGTAACGGCCTTGGCTTCCCCAATTCCCTTAAACTTCATCAATTGGTTTACCGAAAGTTTCCCCATCTCACTTAAATTGTGGCCCACCGAGGCCAAAATCCGCTTGGACAGCTCCACGGCACTCTCATCCCTGTTCCCTGAACCAATGAGAATTGCAATCAATTCCGCATCGGACAGGACAAAACTGCCTTTATGCCGCAGTTTTTCCCTAGGCTTGTCGTCATCTGCCCAATTTTTGATTGAAAAGGAAACCAATTTTTCTTGCATCCTCTAAAGATAGGAGATTAAATTTATGTAATTTTCGTAGTAAATCTTATCCTATGAAATCTTTGTTCAACACTGAGGCCCATGCTGAAATCCTTTCCCGAATTGATAAACTTTCGGAATCCACCCAGAGGCAATGGGGCAAGATGGAGGTTGGACAAATGCTATACCATTGTCAGTTTCCCCTAAAGGTGGCTTTGGGCAAACTTACAATAAAAAAACCCAATCCTTTTATGAAGCTTATGTTCAAAGTTTTTAAAAAGAGCATGTACAATGACAAACCTTGGAAGCACAATTTACCCACTGCGCCGGGGTTTAGGGTCAAGGATGGGAAAGATTTCCCAAAGGAAAAACAAGCCTTGATTACCCTTATCAATGATTTTTATGGGGAGCGGGATATTAAGGACCGGGGACCCCACCCCGCTTTTGGCGACCTCACTTACGATCAGTGGGGACAAATACAGTACAAGCATCTGGACCACCATTTAAGGCAATTTGGGGTTTAACCTTTATCTCTGGGCAGCCACTTTAAAAGAAGCTATGGCCTCATAGAAATCATCTTCATCCACACCCATTTGTTGGCAAATCCATTTGGCCCCGATCAAATTGTCCAAGGACTTATTTTCTAAAATCTCCAAAGGCATTTCACCTTCAGGTGTATCCAGAAGGACCATACCGTTTTCAACACGGTAATCCGGGGATTGGTACGCAAATTTTCGGATAGGGTTTTCTGTAGCCTCCACCATTTTTTTCACCTCAGGGTCTTTTTCATTATAGGTAATGCTTCCTCCCTTTATGATACCATCCACAAAAATCCTGAACTGTTCCAGAGGGTTTTGCATAGTTGAAACCTCACTATCATCACTCTTGACCATCCTACTCAAAAGGGCAATATTGGGTTGATACACCTGAAATCTAGGCCTTGGATCCAAAACCGATGAAAATTGCTCGCCACCCTCCAATATCACAAAGTCATTCTCCTCGGTAAAGTGCACGCTGCGTTCAAATCCTTCCAAGCGAGTTTCCAACATATAGTCCACCTCAACAGCATTGTAGTGCAGTACATGCAAAATCATGGAAACAATCTCCGCCTTTCCATCTCCTGCCACAACCACCCGGGTCTTGTATTTGGATTGCCCATACACGAATGCTGGATAGGAAAAAATCTGCAATCCCAATTCCTTCGCTTTATGCAGTTCAGGGTTATCCAATGGTACCTGCGGCCCCAAAACCACGGCATCCAATTGGTCATGGATTGTTTCAGGGTTCCACCCCATGGTTTCCGGAAGAAGCCCAAAAGGCTCCAATCTACTTTTCAGGGATTCTTCAACACCTCTGTCGCTCCCGGTAATGATGTGCCCATTGTCCCTCAACGTCAAGGCTAAATCACTCAGGACAGCTTCCCCTATACCTATAAAGTGTATTTGCATCAAATTGATTTATCTTTCAAAAATAGGTATTGATAAAACCAATCCAAACAAACACCCAATCTTATTAATTTCTATCTTGGGAAAAACTTGAACAGATGAACCTATCACAAATTCAATCCAAGGAAATCATGCCGGGTTATCATGGAAAATTGGTACATGGGGATACCATATCCTGGGCCTTTTGGAGGGTGGAAAAGGATGCCGAGGTACCGGAACATTCCCACCACCATGAACAGATCATGCATGTTGTGGAGGGTGATTTTAAATTTACCCTTGATGGAAATACAGCCGTCTACCGTTCTGGGGATGTGGTGGTAATTCCTTCCAACAGTCCCCATAGTGGAAAAGCGTTGACGGCATGTAAATTAATGGATGTTTTTAGCCCTGTTCGGGAAGAATATAAATAAGTATGAATATATCCCTTAAAGGAAAGACCGCTCTTGTGGGCGGCAGTAGCAAAGGAATTGGCGAGGCAATAGCCCGACAATTGGCCGAAAGTGGTGCAAGCGTTACCCTAATGGCCAGAAATGAGGGAAAAATGAAGTCCATCATCAAGGAAATGGACACTTCCTCAGGGCAAGAACACCAATTTTTGGTTGTTGATTTCTCTAATTTTGAAATTTTCAAAAAGACTATTTCCTCGTTTTTCAAACATAATGATGTAGATATTCTAGTCAACAACACACAAGGGCCTTCGGCGGGTGGCGCACTGGAAAAATCCATTGAAGACTACCAACAGGCCTTTGATCTACTCTTTAAATCGGTTGTACTCACCACGGAACTGGCTTTAAAACATATGCAAAAGAAAAAGTGGGGACGTATTATCAATGTGGCATCCATCTCGGTCAAGGAACCTTTAAATTACTTGGCCTTGTCCAATTCCATTCGTGCCGCCGTGGTCACTTGGTCTAAAAGTTTGGCCTATGATATTGCCCAAGAGGATATTACAGCCAACAGTGTTTTGACCGGATATTTTGATACGGACCGCATTGCCCAACTCAACACAAAAAAAGCGGAAAAAATGGGGGTCACTCCTGAGGAAGTACGCTCCACCATGGAGGAGCAGGTGCCCATGAAGCGTATTGGAAAACCCGAAGAATATGGATATCTGGTAGCATTTCTGGCCTCGGATAAGGCAGCGTACATTACTGGGACCAACATCCCCATTGACGGAGGGCTCCTAAAATCTTTATGAGAATTTTTTTATTTATAACAAAATATTTTTAGGGTTAAATTATCATATATTTAATTTTTAGGTATTTTTATTGCTCAACCAATAAAAATTACACCCATGAATTCAAAAGTTTTTTTGGCAGTTCGAATCCTATTGGGACTTTTTGTTCTGGTTTTTGGACTCAACAAGTTCCTGAACTTCTTACCTCCTCCAGGTGACCTACCGGATGCGGCCATTACCTATTTCGGTGCAGTTTCATCAACCTATACCCTTAAATTAGTCGCCATTGTAGAAATTTTGGCAGGACTTGCCCTTATTCTCAACAAATATGGTGCACTTATGGCCGTTATATTGATGAGTGTATCCGTAAATGTTGTATTGTTCCACGCCACCTTAGCTCAGGCAGGTATAGGTCCCGGTCTGGGTCTATTGATCTTGAATATTGTGGTCTTAATTGGCTACAAGGATAGATACAAGGACCTTTTACGCCCTTAAAGTATTTATTATATTATATCGAACGAAGCCGGGAGTTTGTTCAACACATCCCGGCTTCGCTCGAACTGACATAAAACAGTACCGTTTCTTTTCCTTTTTTGATTATAGACTCATACGATCCTTAAAGATGTAGGACTGTCTTCGTGAAACCTCTATTTCTTCCCCATTTTGCATGGTAAGCTTGAGTTTTCCGTTGAACCATGGTACCACTCCTTCAATAAAATGGGTATTCACGATCTGCTGGCGGTTGGCCCTAAAAAAAGATGCTTCGGGAAGTTTTTCCTCCACTAGGTTCAATGATTTGTACAGCAAAGGCTTTTTATCCCCAAAAAACACGCGGGTATAGTTGCCCACAATCTCAAAATGGGAAATATCCCCAATTTTTACCAACCAGCACGATTCCCCATCTTTGATGAAAATCTGACTGCTCTCCTTGAGTCTTTTTGACTTATCGGCTCCTGTTTGGACAGACTCCAATTTTGTCCGCACCTTTTCCATGGCCATGTCAAATCGCTTTTCACTCACAGGTTTCAGCAAATAATCCAAGGCGTTGTACTCGAAGGATTTTATGGCATACTCGTCAAAAGCTGTGGTAAATATGGTAATGGGCACCTCATCCAACATCTCCAAAAGCTCAAAACCATCTTTTTCGGGCATGTTGATATCCAAAAACAACAAATCTGGTGAAGTATTCTGAATAAGCTCAAACCCTGCATCCACATTTTCAGCCTCTCCCAGAAGATCAATATCATCATGCTTTTTGATCAGCTCCTTCAACTCGTTCCGGGCCAATCTGGAATCCTCTACAATCACAGCTTTGATGTTCATGTCAGTGGAATTTTAATGTTGGCCACCACCTCATCGGAAACTTCTTCCAAATTAAAGGAAGCTCTGTTGCCATAAAGCAATTTTAACCGCTGCTGTATATTTTGCAGCCCCAATTGAGTGGAATCTTTGGCTATCTTGAGTTTGCCCGTATTGAGGACCTCCAGTATCAACTGTTCTTTTTCCTTTTTGATGTTCAACACAATGGTTCCTCCTTGTTTGAGGTTGGAGATACCGTGTTTGGTGGCATTTTCCACCAATAGCTGTATGATCATGGGTGGGATTTGTAAATCAAGGGTTTCGCTATCCACATTCTGGACAAATTCCAAACGATCTTCCAGTTGGATCTTGGATAGCGCTATATAATTGTCCACCATTTCCAATTCTTCCCGGACCGAAATGGCATTGTTGCTGTTCTTGGTCAGTGAGAACCGTAAGATTTCTGAAAGTTTGGTAAGCATTTCCCGGGATTTTTCCACGTCTTCCAACATCAATCCCCTAATATTATTGAGGCTGTTGAACATAAAGTGGGGGTTTATCTGACCCTTCAAGGTATTCAGCTGTGCTTGCTTCAGGTGGGTATTGAGTTCCAAGCGTTCTATTCGGTCCTTATTAAGTTTAAGAAGTAATTTGATCACCAAATAGGTGACCGTCCAAGCTCCAATAAGAAACAGGGAATTGAGTACTTGTATCCCAACATTGTCGTGATACTTGAACATCTGGAGTTCTGAAGGGGTCAATGCCGGACCAAACTCAACATAGACATACCCAAAAACAAAGTTCAAGACCCCAAACAAAGTGGCCGCCATTAGATAGGAAACCAGAATCTTCACAAACTCGTTAATCCCAAAAGCGTCAAACTGTATGGTTCTTTTAAGGTACAGTCGCAACAGCGAAGTCGCAAAAATACCTAAAATCGTCCCCATGACCACGGAGTAGACGAGCAGGGACATACTTATCTGCTTCACTACAAAAACAGAAACCAGATTGATAAAACCCCATCCCAAAATCTGAAGGGTCCAAAAGGCTTGTTCTCGTTTTTTAGTGCTCAATTCCATGGATATGGTCTACGGTATCCCAAATATACTTTAAGCAGTTCAACCTATGGGAACGCCCTTTACTGATTTTGTGTTTGCTTTTTCCAGAATGGTCTGCTACAAGATTTGCTCGAAGTAAGAAAAGCTACCCATACCAAGGACATACCCGTATAAAAGAAAACAAAATAATCATCATAGGCCCAGGCATTGTACCTACCATAGATTCCTGTCAGGACCCCGATAATCCCTAGGGTCAAAATAACTTTACGTTCCGTGTTCAATTTCCGCATTGTTTAGATTTTTAAAAAATTCACAAATTGCTTTTTACAAGAAGATGTCCACCAATAGGGTTATCATCAATCGTACAAGTGCTATCATTGCTTTGGGTTTTAGGATTTTGTACGGAGCTAAATTACAGGGCTTTACATTGGCACACACCTGAATTATGGGCAGCGGTAAAAAAGACCCAGTGAACGGTAATCATAATTTTCCAAAAGAAAAAAAGGAGCTAAAAAAGCTCCTTTTAAATTGAAAATCAGTCCTATAAATCAATCTTTCAACGGCTGGGGAATTTCCTGTTGTCCCAAATGTTTGGCATAAAAGCCCATCATGGCCTTGTAAAGCTCAAGACGGTTCTCCTCTTTACCAAATCCATGGCCCTCATCATATTTTACCATATAGGGCACGTCATAACCTTTTCCTCTCAAAGCGCTTACAATTTGGTCCGATTCATCTATATTGACCCTTGGGTCGTTGGCTCCCTGCACCACAAACAAAGGTTTATTTATTTTATCAATTTGATACACCGGGGAAACCTCTTCCATAATTTTCTTTTCTTCGGGAACATCCTCATCATACCATATTTCCTTAATGATCTTTAGGTAGGGTTTCCAATACGGCGGAATGGTCTTCATAAAAGTGAACAAATTGGATACCCCCACATAATCCACCCCACAGGCGTAGAGATCAGGGGTCTTGGTCAAACCTCTCAATACGGCGTACCCTCCATGACTGCCTCCATAAATTGCGGCTTTATCTGGATCGACCCAGCCTTGTTCCACTACGTATTGCAGTCCATCCTCCACATCATCCATGGCCTTTCTTCCTATCTGTTTAAACCCAGATTCCAAGAATTCCCTGCCATACCCCCCGGAAATCCTAAAATTCACCTGAAGGGTGGCATAGCCCCTACTGGCAAATAATTGCGCTTCCGGGTTAAAGCCCCAAGAATCCCGGATGCCTTGCGGTCCACCATGCGGGTTTACAATAACGGGCACCTTTTGGCCGGCCAAAGCTGCTTTGGGCAAGGTAATATAGCCATGTAGGGTAATACCGTCCCTACTGGTAAAGGTTATGGGGCGCATTTCGGCCATATCCTCCTTTTTCAACTGGGGCATGGTGTTGTACAGCTCTGTGAGTTCATCCTTGGCCACATTGTACGCGTAATACATACCATACACCCGATCACTGTCCACATAGAGCATGTACAGGTTTTCATCTTCAGTGCTGTCCAAAATACTGTACTGCATTCCAGGAAGTTCCTCATTTACTTTAGCATTCAGTTTTTTAAAGACCTCACTCACCGGAACCACAACACTTTTTTCTCCCTCATAGGTAAAATAGTCCACTTCATGGTTTCTGGTTCTGGAGAGTCTCATGTTCTGCACATCATATTGATCATTGGAAAAGACCTTCTTTATGACCTTGTTCTCCTTAAGATCGAACAATTGCACTTCTGCTTTATCATTGTCCAAATTGGAAACCACATAGGCATCATGCGGATATTCTGTTGCGTAGTTAAAGCTGGTGATGAAAAAGTTGTCTTTCCAATTCAGCTGTTTCAAGACTTGGAAACCTCCATTACCATCCTCATAATAGGTATCCTGTTCCACTCCATCCCGAAGGCGCGTAAATCCTTTGAGCTTTCCGTTTCTATCAAAATCATATCCCAAAATAGGATTGGCCGGGTCATCATTGGTATATAGTTGGGTCAATTCGCCGGTGACCACATTCAGTTTAAAAGGTTCAAAGACCTGAGCATTGTTCTTGTTCATGGAAACAATGATATGCTCCTTATCATCGCGCAGCAGCTCCGTGAAATCTGCCCGTACCCCATCAAAGGGAGTGAGGTCCTTCAAGTTGCTTCCATCCAAGTCCACCGCATAAATATGATAGTTTTCATTACCTCCCTGGTCCATGGAGAAGTACAGCCTTGTGGTATTGAGCCATCCGTATATCCTTACCAACTCGTCCTTTTCCTCAATAGCTTTTTTTACCTCGTTCGTCTCCAGGTTTTTGACATAAATATGACGCTTACCATTCTCATCACTTTCCCTGTAGGACAAGTACTTTCCATCCGGGGAAAATCGAAATGTGAACCCCTTGGGATTGCCAAAATAATCTTCTACCGTGTACCGATAATCTCCTTGATCCAATGCGGCCAAGGAAACCAGCTCTTCTTGGGAACTGGCCAAGGTAGTGTCGCCAGGTTTTTCTTGGGCGTGAAGGGCAACTCCCAAAAACATGATTAGGGAAACCCCACAGGCCCATTTGATCCTTTGTGTTGTTTTCATACGTGTTGAATTAAGTGTTTCTCTTGAAAAATGATGTTATAACAAATTAGACTGTTCGCACATATCTTTGTTACAAAAACCAACAAAAAACTGATAATCAACCACAAACCTCCAATCCTAAGGTTGATTGCATTCTTGTCTTTATCTTGTTTCTGGGGGAAACTTTGACAATGTTTTCTTGACCAAGGCCCTCAATCTTTCTTCACGAACGCTCGGGGAAGCGTTATCTCGATAGCCACTTTCAGTGGAAGCCTGCCAAAACAATGCATCACGTTGGGCATCCACAAAATCAAATAGGATATGACGCTGTATTCCGGAATTTCCAATGGGCAATCCAAGGGAAACACCGCCACCCACATTTCTGCCCGTGCCACCAATACCAACACCCACGGCACTATTGGAACCGCTGCGGTATTCACTGCTTTGAATGTTGATAAAAAAATCGGGCTCCTCGGCCAAACGGTACCCTTTGAGTTGCAAGGTGGAATCCAAAATTCGAATGAGACGTCTTTCGTCTAATTGGCTCAAGCCCGAATCCAGATCAGAAAAATAATTGTAGGTGGTATAGCTCGTAAAGTCGGTTCCCCTATCGTAATCGTAATTGACCCGAATGGAGACACAAGAGGCCAATAGGCAACACAGCACAATAATCCATAGGTTTCGCATGGCAGATAAATCTGGATTACTTAAAAATAAGGATTATTTGGCTTAGGTGGGAGAAACAGCAGTCTTTATTCGTTCAATAGCGCCCAGAGCTTATCCTTGAGCTTCTGAATGCCCAATTGGCTTACTGATGAGATAAATAGATAATCAACATCCTTAAAATCGGCCTTCATTTCCTCTCGCATTTCCTCAATGAGCTCCTCATCCAACATATCGCATTTGGAAATGGCCACAATGCGCTGTTTGTCCAACAACTCCGGATTGTACCGTCTCAGCTCATCCAAAAGAATGGCATATTCCTGACTGATGTCCTTACTATCGGCAGGGATTAGGAAAAGTAAGGTGGCGTTGCGTTCAATATGACGCAAAAAGTAGTGGCCCAAGCCTTTGCCTTCTGCAGCCCCTTCAATAATTCCGGGGATATCGGCCATGACAAAACTTTGGAAATCCCGATGTTCCACAATGCCCAGATTGGGTTTTAACGTGGTAAACTCGTAATTGGCGATTTTGGGTTTTGCCGAGGTCATCACGGACAGCAAAGTGGATTTGCCGGCATTGGGGAATCCCACAAGACCCACATCGGCCAAAACCTTAAGCTCCAAGGTTAAATGCGCCTCCTGCCCAGGGATTCCGGGTTGTGCATATCTGGGAGTCTGATTGGTAGGACTTTTAAAATGCCAATTACCTCGACCTCCCATTCCACCTTCCAGTACGATTTTCTCTTCTTGGTCCTCGGTAATCTCAAAAAGAACGGCATTGGTCTCGGTATCCCGTATCACGGTCCCAAGGGGAACCTCCAAATAGGTGTCGGCACCATCGGCCCCAGTACTCCTATTCTTGCTGCCATGTTCCCCATGACCTGCCTTAAAATGTTTTTTGAACTTGTAATGGACCAAGGTCCATAGGTTTTTGTTCCCCTTCACGATTACGTGGCCTCCACGGCCACCATCACCACCATCCGGGCCTCCCTTGGCAACATACTTTTCCCGATGTAAATGCGCAGAACCCTTGCCTCCGTTCCCGGAAGATACATGCACTTTCACATAATCCACAAAATTGCCTTCGGTCATGTCAATGGTTTTTTTTAGCAGAAAGGTGAAGGGTAAATGTTACCTCTGTCTTAGTCCAAAGCGTCTATCACCTTGCCCAAACGCTCGGTAATCTCTGCAATATCCCCAATTCCGTTTACGGAATGGAATTTCCCCTGCTTTTCGTAATAGGCTTTTAAAGGAGCTGTTTTTTCGTTGTATTCATCAAAACGATTACGGATTTTGCTCTCATCTTGATCATCGGAACGGCCACTGCTCTTCCCTCGCTCCAACAAACGGGCAATCAACACCTCATCATCGGCTTCCAAGGCGATAGTGGCATTCACCTTCATATCCTTGGATTCCAAAAAATTGTCCAAAGCCTCTGCTTGTGCAGCAGTTCGGGGGAAACCATCAAAAATAAAGCCTGACGCTTCTGGGTTTTTCTCCACTTCGTCCTTTAGCATATCAATGGTGACCTCATCGGGAACCAAGTCACCTTTATCAATATAGGATTTGGCCAAATTGCCCAATTCCGTTCCGTTTTTAATGTTGTATCGGAACACATCCCCTGTGGAAATGTGTTTCAAATTGTACTTCTCTTTCAAGAACCCGGCCTGGGTCCCTTTTCCTGCTCCTGGCTTTCCAAAAAGCACTAGGTTGATCATATCTGCTTGGTTTAATTGGTATACTTCCCTCAAATTTCTTCCCATTTCATTATAGTCCAGACCGTAACCCACAATAAAATTATCCGGGATTTCCAATCCCACATAATCAATGGTGTATTCACCATTATAGATTTCGGACTTGTAAAAAAGGGCAGCAATTTTAAATTCCTTTACATTGGTCTGGGAGAACAGATGTACCAATTGTTTCAATGTTCTTCCCGTATCGACCACATCCTCCAAAATAATGACGCTCTTTCCTTCCATGTCTTCCTGTACGTCCAACAAGGTCTCTACAATGCCTGTGGAGGTCAATCCTTGGTAGGAGCTCAACCGCACAAAAGAAACTTGGCAAGGGTGCTGATACGCCTTTAAAAAATCAGCCACAAACATGAAGGCCCCATTGAGCACACCTACAAAAAGGGGGGTTTCATCCTTGTAGTCCTCAGCGATTTCCGCCGCCATCTTTTTGATGGCCGCAAGGATTTGTTCTTCCTTTAAGTAAGGTTTAAACAACTTGTTGTTTAGCTTGATCAACGTATCATTATTTTGGTCAGGTTGGCAAAGATAGCATTTTTTGGGGGTGGTATGCCCAGCATCTTTCATCCCTTCAAGGAATTCATGTATTTTTGCAGTCATTCCAATTTAATGATCCATGGATTTTTTCTCTTCCAATTTTAAACTCGGTATTTTAGGAGGCGGGCAATTAGGCAAAATGATGCTCTACGAAACCCGAAAATGGGACATTCATACCAAGGTTATGGATGCTTCACCCGAAGCGCCCTGCAAAATCTCCTGCAATGAGTTCGTGGAAGGCAGCCTTATGGATTTTGGTGCCGTTTACAATTTTGGAAAGGATGTGGATGTCCTCACCATTGAAATTGAAAATGTGAATGTGGACGCCCTAGAGAAGTTGGAACATGAGGGCAAAAAGGTATTTCCCCCAACCAAAGCGTTGCGGACCATACAGAACAAGGCCACCCAGAAATTATTCTATACGGACCACAACATTCCAACAGCCCCATTCATGCGTTTTGCCTATACCTCCGAGATAAAAGACAGTATTTCCAACGGTGGCCTCCAGCTCCCTTTTGTTTGGAAAAGTGCCCAATTTGGATACGATGGCCAAGGTGTGAAGGTGGTTCGGAAAATGGAAGATTTAAACGGGCTTCCCAATGTGGAGTGCATTGCGGAAAAAATGGTGGATTTTAAAAACGAATTGGCCGTTATCGTAGCACGCAGCACCAAGGGTGAAGTAAAAACATACCCCGTGGTGGAAATGGAGTTCCACCCTGAGGCCAATCAGGTTGAGTATGTTATCTGTCCAGCCAGAATTGAGGATTCTGTGGCACAAAAGGCCACTGAAGTGGCTCTCAAGGTGGCCGAACATTTACAACCCGTAGGGTTATTGGCCGTGGAATTGTTTCAAACCCAGGATGACCAAATTCTGGTCAACGAAGTGGCTCCAAGACCACACAACAGCGGACATTACAGCATTGAGGCCAGTTATACCAACCAGTTTGAACAGCACATCCGGGCCATTTTGGGCCTGCCTTTGGGAAAAACAGATAGCAAAGTGGCAGGAATCATGGTAAATTTGGTCGGTGCCGAAGGCCATACCGGTGATGTGGTCTATGAACATATGGACACCATTTTGGAAATGGATGGGGTAACGCCCCATATCTACGGAAAAAAACAGACTAGGCCATTTCGTAAAATGGGACATGTGACCATTGTGGACGAAGATATGTCCAGAGCCCGAGAAGTAGCCCAAAAAGTAAAAGAAACCATCAACGTTGTAAGCAAATAACACTATGAGCAAAGTAGCCGTAATCATGGGAAGTACCAGCGACCTACCCGTTATGCAGGACGCCATCGATATCTTGAAAGAGTTCCATATTGAGGTGGATGTGGACATTGTCTCCGCACACCGAACCCCGGAAAAACTTTTTGATTTTGGTAAAAATGCCCATAACAATGGATACTCGGTGATTATAGCCGGGGCCGGAGGAGCAGCACATCTTCCAGGAATGGTGGCCTCCTTGTCCCCATTGCCAGTAATCGGTGTTCCTGTAAAAAGCAGCAATTCCATTGACGGATGGGATTCCGTATTGTCCATATTGCAAATGCCCGGAGGAGTTCCTGTTGCTACCGTAGCCCTGAACGGTGCAAAAAACGCCGGTATCTTGGCCGCCCAGATTATTGGAAGTTCCAATAGCGAAATTTTGGGCAGGATAGAGGCATACAAACAAGGATTAAAGGACAAAGTCATTAAAGGCGCAGAGGAAGTAAAGAAAAAATAGTCCGAAAACCGCATGAGCTATAACCAAATCGGAATTTTACTGGGGATATGTGCCGTTCTCATTATCCTTCTAACGTGGAAGAAAATCCATAATCCATATCTAAAAAGTTTATGGAAAAGTGGACTATTGCTTTTTTCCCTCTATGCCACCTTATTGGTTTTGATTGAGATAAGATGGCACTTTATCTCCGAATTCACCAGCAAGTTTGATACCAACGGAAATGGGTTTGTGGATTTAAGCGAATATTCGGAAGAAGCCATAGAAGCTATGAACAGAAGAGCGTATGTTGCCAATGTAAGAAACTATGCCCCGTTGACCTTGGCTGCCTTATCTTCCATCATTGGTTTTAGCTATTTGGTCAGTGATGTTATGGTACTACGATTACAAAATAAAGAATTCACGAAATGAGTATGAAAAATCCATTGTTGGAACCTTTTGAAAAAGCTCCATTTTCCAAAATAAAAAGTGAACATTTTAAACCTGCTTTTCTTCAAGCCATTGAAGATGCCAGGGCAGAAATCAATGCCATTGTAGAAAACCCCGAAGCACCCACCTTTGAGAACACGCTGGAGGCTTTGGATTTTTCAGGACAACAATTGGACAGGATTTCCAGTATTTTTTTCAACCTGAATTCCGCGGAGACCAATGAGGAAATCCAAAAGATAGCGCAGGAGGTGTCCCCTTTGCTTTCGGAATTCAGCAATGACATCACCCTGAACCAACCGCTTTTTGAACGTATCAAAACAGTTTATGGGCAAAGAGAGAACCTCTCCCTCATCCCTGAGCAACAGACCTTGCTGGAGAAACGCTATAAAAGTTTTAGCAGAAACGGTGCAAACTTGAACGAAGCGGATAAAAAAAGACTTAGGGAGATTGATGCCGAGTTGTCCAAACTAAAACTGAAATTCGGTGAAAATGTACTTGCCGAAACCAACAAATACGAAATGTTGCTGTCCAATGAAGAGGACTTAAAAGGTCTTCCCGAAGGCAGTAAAGAGGCCGCTGCACAATTGGCACAATCCAAAGACAAAGAAGGTTGGTTGATCACCTTGGACTACCCCAGCTATATTCCTTTTATGAAATATGCCGAAAACCGGGCGCTGCGCAAGGAATTGTCTTTGGCCTTTGGTAGTAAGGGATTCCACAATGATGCCTTGGACAATCAGGAAAATGTGCTCCAAATTGTTGCCCTTCGTCATGAACGCGCCAACCTATTGGGCTATGCCACGCACGCCCATTTTGTCTTGGAAGAACGCATGGCCGAAACTCCTGAAAAGGTGTTGGAGTTTTTGAATGAACTTTTGGAGAAGGCCAAACCTGCAGCGGAAAGGGAGTTTGCAGAATTGGAGGCCTTTGCCAAAGAATTGGATGGTATTGCCCATTTGGAAAAATGGGACAGCGCGTACTACTCTGAAAAATTAAAGCAGAAACTGTTCAATTTGGATGATGAAAAATTGAAACCCTATTTTAAGCTGGAGAATGTAATCAGTGGGGTTTTTCAAGTTGCTGAAAAACTTTTCGGACTAACCTTCAAGGAGGTTTTTAATGTGGACAAATACCATGATGAGGTAAAAACTTACGAAGTCTACGAGGACTCGGGCAACTTTGTTTCCCTTTTTTATGCCGATTTCCATCCCCGTCCCGGAAAACGTGGAGGGGCTTGGATGACCTCGTACAAACCACAGTATACCCTTAACGGTAAGAATAGCCGCCCACATGTTTCCAACGTGTGCAATTTCACCAAGCCAACCACTTCAAAACCCTCATTGCTCACCTTTAATGAGGTAACCACTTTGTTCCATGAGTTTGGACATGCCCTTCATGGGATGTTGGCCAATACGGTCTACCCTGGTCTTTCGGGAACTTCGGTGTATTGGGATTTTGTGGAACTACCCAGTCAGGTAATGGAAAACTGGTGCTATGAAAAGGAGGCCTTGGAACTTTTTGCCTTTCACTATGAAACGGGGGAACTTATTCCCATGGAACTCGTGGAAAAAATAAAGGAGTCTGCCACTTTTCAAGAAGGCATGGCCACTATTCGACAATTGAGTTTTGGCTTTTTGGACATGGCATGGCATGGTTCGGACCCATCCGACATCAAAAATGTAAAAGATTACGAAACCAAAGCCTTTGAAAGTACCGCTTTGTTCCCGGATACCGCAGAAACCTGCATGAGCACTTCTTTCTCCCATATTTTTCAAGGCGGGTATTCCTCTGGGTATTACAGTTATAAATGGGCCGAGGTCTTGGATGCGGATGCCTTTGCCTATTTCAAGGAAAAAGGGATTTTCAATAAAGAAATTGCGTATAGGTTCAAAGAACATGTGCTTTCCAAGGGAGGTACGGAAAATCCAATGGAACTGTACAAACGTTTTAGGGGTTCCGAACCTAAAATAGATGCCTTATTGGAACGGGCCGGGCTGCTGGAAACTAAGGACTAGCAGCACACAAAAAACGGCTCGTTACTTCCGCTATTCCAAGAAATTATCCCTATAGTGGCAATGACCACAAGCGCACCCAATGCTGAGGCCACAATGGTTCTTCCCACGGAATATTTCCGTATTCGGCTTTCGGTAATCATGGATTTCTGAATGGTCATCTCGGTGTTGTCCTGTACCACCACCAAGGTCGAATCGGTAACCGCTACAATAAGTACCTTTTCCATCTTGCGGTCCCCCATCCTGATTTCGTATCGCTTCCCAACCACATAATCGGGATTCTCGGTATTGAGTTGCTGATAGGTATAACAACTGTTGAGCAATATCAAAATAGACAATACATATGCAATTTTGACCATAACCGTAGCATCTAATAAAATGGTTACTTGCTGATTTTCATAAATTTACAAATAAAAACCACATGACCGACCCATAGCTATTTCCATAAATCAAAAATTGACTCCCTGTTAATCTTAGATTAAAGGAACATTCCAATTGCCATCAATACCTTTCCTTTGAATGTTTTGCAACAAATTGGGTATAAGATCATTCGGTAAAATCCATTACTTTTGACACTTCTAACAACTATGGCCGAGCATCAACTTCATCCGGACAATTGGGTAGACCAATACGCAGATTATCTGTTCAACTATGCCGTGGCTCGCGTCAGTGATGCCGAAATTGCCAAGGATTTGGTACAGGAGACTTTTTTTGCCGGACTCAATTCTGCCAAAAACTACAAAGGTGATGCAGCGGAAAGGACATGGTTGATTGCTATCTTAAAGCGTAAAGTCATTGACCATTACCGAAAAATAAATTCCAAAAAAGGAAAGGCAGAGGTTCGGATAAACTACGCTGCCAGTTCAGATTCGGAGGGAGATTGGATCGAAGAACAAGTAGCGGACCCTTTCAGCCAAGATGGAGACAATACACTTGAGAATGAAGAACTGGGGTCGGCCATACAGGAGTGTATCTCCAAGTTGCCCCGTAAACAGGCCATGGTATTTCAAATGAAAACCATTCAAGGCATGAGCACTGAGGATATCTGTAATGAATTGGATATTAATCCGTCCAACCTATGGGTAATGATCCACAGGGCAAGAACGGCACTTATGGGTTGTTTAAATGATAATTGGTTTTAGCTATGAAGATTTCATGTGAAGAGGCATCACATATCTGCACCAAATCACAGTACAAGGAAGCCAGCTTTTGGGAAATCCTAAAGCTTCGGTTGCACATACTGTATTGCAAGACTTGTGAACATTACTCCAAGCGAAACGGCACCCTTACTTCTTTGTGCGATAGGGCGGGATTGAATGTCCTTTCCAAAGAAGACAAGGAGAGCATGAAAAAAGACTTGGAAAAAAGACTTTAAAAAAGCCCGTTCAATACCCAAAAAAGCAACAACCACAAAATGGGCAGTCCTTCTACCCAAAACGAAGCAAAATAGCGTCCTTGCATCTTCCTGTGGGACCATAACACAACAACCAATACAACACCCAAGATCAATCGCATGACTATTTCATAGGGATGGATATCATCCTTGAAGAACGTCAGCACAAAGAAAAGGACCACCAATACCATTCCCAACTGCCGTGTACTTTTAACACCCAAAACCTGAGGCAGGGTCCTGAGGTTTTCATCATCCCATTTAAGGTCCCTTATTTCAAAGGGCAATATGAGCACCACCACCAAAATAAAACGTTGCAGGAACCATATCCACACATCCCAATCCAAAGGAACTTGGGCATCCATAATAGGTAAGAGAACCGTAAACCCAACCCAAACCATGGCCACAATATAAATCTTGAAACCTCCCAGGTTTCTAAGGTTTTTGGCCTCGGGCAACAAGGGTACCGCATACAATGTGGATACCAGCCCCAAAAGCCCAATGGCCATCCATATGTCACGATCTAATTGAAGGAAGAAATAAACCGCAAAGCCAAAAGACAGAAAGCTGAAAACCTGTATGTATTTATGGTACACATTGGAAACAATCAGGTATTTATAGGCCTCCACCCCATACTTGATAAAATTATAGCACACAATCACCCCAAAAAAGGTGAAACCCATCAAGTAAAAATCCCAAGGAACCTCCAACAGGTCAAAGGTGACCCCCATAAGTGAAACCACGGCAAGGGCCACATGCACACTGGCATCCAAATAGAAATCAAAAATTAATTTTAGGCTTCTCATCATACAAAATAGGAACGCCCCTGCCCAAGGTTAATTGGTGGTTAACAACTTTGGTTTGGAGACTACCAAAATTGCTTATTTTCATTGAATTAATCCCTAATTTTGTGCACTTTATTGGATTGAACATGAACACAGAAACATTTGCCGCCAGACACATTGGCATTGCTGAAAATGACCTCTCCAAAATGTTTGGGACCATTGGGGTCGACAATATGGAGCAATTGATTTATGAAACCATTCCCGATGATATCAGATTGAAGGAACCCTTAAACCTTCCCAAAGGGATAAGTGAACATGAATTTTTGGCCCATATTCAAAAGTTATCGGAAAAAAACCAGATTTTCAAAAGTTATATCGGATTGGGGTATCATGAATCCCTGACCCCATCCGTAATCAAAAGAAACATCTTGGAGAACGCAGGATGGTATACGGCATACACTCCCTATCAAGCGGAGATAGCACAGGGAAGGCTGGAAGCCCTACTGAATTTCCAGACCATGGTCAGTGACCTTACTGGAATGGAATTGGCCAATGCTTCCCTTTTGGATGAAAGTACCGCGGCCGCGGAAGCCATGACCATGCTGTTTGAGCTTCGGTCAAGGGAACAGAAAAAAAATGGAGTCGTAAAATTCTTTGTTTCGGAAGAAATCCTTCCGCAAACCTTGAGCTTGCTCGAGACCAGGGCCATTCCGTTGGGTATAGAACTGGTGGTTGGCAATCATGAAACCTTTGGTTTCTCCGAGGATTTTTATGGAGCCATCCTCCAATATCCCGGAAAATTTGGTCAAGTGAACGACTATGCCGGCTTTGTCCAAAAAGCCAAGGCCAATGAGATTAAAGTGGCTGTTGCCGCCGATATTTTAAGCTTGGTGCTACTGACCCCTCCTGGTGAATGGGGTGTTGATGTGGTTGTGGGCACCACCCAACGCTTTGGTATTCCACTGGGGTATGGCGGACCCCATGCCGCATTTTTTGCCACCAAGGAAGAATACAAAAGAAATATACCCGGTAGAATCATTGGAATCACCAAGGATACCGATGGAAACCGTGCCCTGCGTATGGCCCTCCAAACCAGGGAACAGCATATTAAAAGGGATAAGGCCACATCCAACATCTGTACGGCCCAAGTACTTTTGGCCGTAATGGCAGGAATGTATGCCGTTTATCACGGTCCCAACGGATTAAAATATATTGCCGGCAAAGTGCATGGACAAGCGTCACAATTGGCCAAAACATTGGAATCCTTTGGTTTTGAACAACTGAATTCTTGCTACTTTGACACCATTAGGGTCAAAGTAAAAAACAGCATTGCGTTGCGGGAAATCACCGAAGGTCATGGTATCAATCTTAATTATATTGATGCCGAAACGGTTTCCATATCACTCAACGAGGCCGTTTCCGAAGAGAACGTTAAGACCATTGCTCTTTGCTTTGCGGAGGCCCACGGTATAAAAACACACGATGCAGCCCCCCTTGCTTCAGAAGGGATCATTCCAAATGCATTACAGCGCAAAACACCTTTCTTGGAACATGAGGTGTTCAATGCCTACCATTCCGAAACGGAATTGATGCGTTATATCAAAAAATTGGAACGAAAGGATTTGGCACTGAACCACTCCATGATCTCTTTGGGAAGTTGTACCATGAAACTGAACGCTGCCTCCGAAATGCTACCATTGAGCTGGGCACACTGGGGAAACATCCACCCCTTTGTACCTCTAAAACAAGCACAAGGATATCAGGAAATGCTCAAAGCATTGGAATCCCAATTGAATACGATTACCGGCTTTGCCGCTACCTCCCTACAACCCAATTCGGGAGCACAAGGAGAATATGCCGGGCTTATGGTGATAAGGGCCTATCATGAATCGCGAGGTGAAGGGCATCGAAATATATGCCTCATCCCAGCTTCGGCGCATGGAACCAATCCTGCTTCGGCCGTTATGGCAGGTATGAAGGTCGTAGTGACCAAAACCGATGAAAAAGGGAACATTGATGTGGCCGATTTGGAAGAAAAAGTACAGTTACATTCCGAAAACTTGGCCGCTTTGATGGTCACTTATCCATCTACTCACGGCGTTTTTGAATCGTCCATAAAACAAATTACAAGATTGATCCACGAAAACGGCGGACAAGTGTATATGGATGGTGCCAATATGAATGCCCAAGTTGGACTTACCAACCCGGCTACCATTGGCGCCGATGTATGCCACCTGAATCTCCACAAAACCTTTGCCATCCCCCATGGAGGTGGGGGCCCTGGAGTAGGTCCTATTTGTGTGGCGGAACAATTAAAGCCGTTTTTGCCAACAAACCCTGTGATTGAAACCGGTGGTGACACGCCCATATCGGCAATTTCCGCAGCGCCTTGGGGAAGTGCCTTGGTGTGCCTGATTTCATACGGATATATCAAAATGTTGGGAACAGGAGGTCTTACCAATGCCACCAAAGCCGCCATCCTCAACGCCAATTACATCAAAGACCGCCTCAAAGGCAAGTTTGATGTTCTCTATACCGGGGAACGTGGCAGGGCCGCACATGAAATGATCATTGATTGTAGACCGTTTAAAGCCAATGGCATTGAGGTTACCGATATTGCCAAAAGGTTGATTGATTACGGGTTCCACGCCCCCACAGTTTCATTTCCAGTGGCTGGTACACTTATGATCGAGCCCACCGAAAGTGAAAGTTTGGCCGAATTGGATCGTTTTTGCGATGCCATGCTATCCATCAGAAAAGAAATTGATGAAGCCAGTGCGGACAATCCCAACAACGTTTTGAAGAATGCCCCGCATACCTTAGGCATGATCACCCATGACGTTTGGGAGTTTCCGTACAGTAGACAACAAGCTGCATTCCCATTGCCCTATGTGGCCGAAAACAAGTTTTGGCCCAGCATCCGAAGAACGGACGAAGCTTTTGGGGATCGTAATTTAATGTGCACCTGTGCGCCCATGGAGGCCTACGCAGAAGCATAGGTGAACCGCTGTACGTATTGATAAAAAGCCCTGTTTCAATTTGAGAATCAGGGTTTTTCATTTAGCCGGATTTTTAAAACAGTATCTTGGACATCATATTCCTTGTTATGCATGCATAACAAAAGCAGAAAGGACGCAGTACCTTATATTGATAAAACCTCAACATGAAAATAGGTATCACCGGCACTGGAAGCCATATCCCTTCCTTGGTCACCAAAAACGAAGATTTTTTGGAGCATGAATTTCTGGAAGCGGATGGGTCTTCCTTTCATCAGGACAATGCGGTCACGATAGAAAAGTTCAAGGCCATTACCGGTATCCAGGAACGGCGTTATGCAGACCCCGATTTAAAGACTTCGGATTTAGGGTTCATTGCCGCCGAAGAAGCACTTGTAGATGCCAAAGTGGACAAAGAAACTTTGGATTATATCATTTTTGCGCACAATTTTGGGGACATGACCTATGGAAAAATCCAAGGCGACACCTTACCTAGCTTGGCCACTCGGGTAAAGCATTTGCTACAGATCAAAAATCCAAGCTGTGTGGCCTACGATCTCATTTTTGGTTGCCCAGGTTGGATTGAAGGGACCATACAGGCCCACGCCTTTATCAAAAGTGGAATGGCCAAAAAATGTCTGGTCATTGGAGGGGAAACCCTTTCCCGTGTCGTAGATCATCATGATAGGGACAGTATGATTTTTTCCGACGGTGCCGGTGCCACCATCATTGAAGCCAATCCCGATTCCGGAGAGATACTTTCCCATGTATCGGCCACCTATGCCAATGAGGAAGCCTATTATCTCTATTTTGATAAGACCAACTCGGCACAAGGCTGTACGGATACCCGATATATTAAAATGCAGGGGCGAAAAATCTATGAGTTTGCCTGTACCCATGTTCCCCAGGCCATGAAAGATTGTCTGGATCAAAGCGGTATTGGGATTGATGAGTTGAAAAAGATATTCATCCATCAAGCCAATGAGAAGATGGACGAGGCCATTGTGAAGCGTTTCTATAGGCTTTATGGTAAAGAGGTTCCTGAAAACATTATGCCGATGAGCATCCAAAAACTAGGAAACAGCTCTGTGGCCACGGTTCCTACATTATATGATATGGTATTGAAAGGTGAACTTCCGCAACATCGATTAAAAAAGGGAGATGTTGTTATCTTTGCAAGCGTTGGTGCCGGAATGAACATCAATGCCATTGCTTATAGATACTGAATGTACGAGAACAACTTTCCCAACAAACGCTACAAACATACCTTGGCGTTTTTGCAAAAACACGTGAACACTTCGGAATCCATTTTGGATCTGGGCGTGGAAAATCCATTTTCGGAAATCATGAAATCCCAAGGATTCCAAGTAGAAAACACCCAAGGAGAGGATTTGGACGTGAATTTTGGCGTGGTTTCCCAATCCAGTGCTGAAGTGGTCACTGCCTTTGAGATATTTGAGCATTTGGTGGCCCCGTTCAACGTGCTCAAGGAAATCAAGGCCCAAAAATTGGTGGCCAGCATCCCCATGCGGCTCTGGTTTGCATCGGCCTACAGGAGCAAGACAGATCCTTGGGACCGCCATTACCACGAATTTGAGGATTGGCAATTTGATTGGTTGTTGGAAAAAGCCGGATGGACCATAAAAGATTCCGCCAAATGGACCAACCCCACCAAAAAAGTTGGGATACGCCCCCTTTTACGTCTTTTCACACCGAGATACTATATTGTCTATGCCGAACGGTGATCCTCATCAATTTACAATAGACAATTATCAATGTTGAATTCGGTATTGTCATTTCGAGCGCAGTCGAGAAATATTTATATGGAGTTTCAATATCCATATCTAAAGAGATTCTTCAGTCACTATGTTCCTTCAGAATGACAGAAACCACAAAACTATATTGGGAATTATGGTTTGTTTTTTGGAATTTTAGCACATGCAGATCAGCATTATCATCCCCGCACACAACGAGGCAGCCTACCTAAAAGATTGTTTGGACTCCTTTGTGACACAGACCCATGTTCCTGACGAGGTCATTGTGGTGGATGACAATTCATCGGACAACACCTACGCCATTGCTTTGGACTATGCAAAAAAGCATGACTGGATCAAAGTAGTACAGCGACAATCGGTGGACGAACACATCCCAGGAAAAAAAGTGGTGGATACGTTCAATTTTGGACTCCGGAATGCTTCGAACTATAATTTAATTGGCAAGTTCGACGCCGACATCATCCTGCCCCCTACCTATTTTGAATCCGTTTTGAATGCATTCCAGTCCAACTGGAAACTAGGTATGTGTTCTGGGCTGCTCTACATTGAAAAAGGTAACGAATGGGTCTATGAGAACATTGCGGACAAATCCCATATCCGTGGCCCCATAAAACTGTACCACAAGGCTTGTTTTGATAAAATGGATGGTCTCCGCCCCGGTGTGGGTTGGGACACTGTGGACACCCTTCTGGCCAAATACCATGGTTTTGATACCCAAACCCTACCCCAGCTGAAGGTAAAACACCTCCGCCCCACAGGGCATGGGTATAGTACCAAAAATTATCAGGCTAAGGGCGAAGCCCTGTATAGAATGCGTTACGGTCTTGTGCTCACCAAGATTGCTGCCCTAAAAATGGCTTGGCAGGCCAAAAGTCCCAAACTGTATCTTCAAACCATACTAGGTTATCTAAAGGCATGCTTCCAACGGCAAAAGCGCTATGTTTCCCAGGAAGAAGGTGTCTTTATCCGCAAGTATCGTTGGCAAGGCATCTGGTCCAAGCTCTAAGACCTATTTATTCCCTAATACTTTTTCTTCCAAAATGCAGTATTAATGGCATCCGTCAATTCAAAACGGGCATCCGTCAATTCATTCGGCTCTCTTATCAATTTTGAGCGTATTTTCTTTCTCGAATTATAAACTATTACAACAATTCTTAGGGTTGTGTATCAAGAAAATTACTGAATCTAAACGCCATACTATGAACAAATTAATCCCGCTGAACCTTTGCCTATTGTTTCTCATGGTTGTCATATTATTTCAAAGGTTTAGTTATACCAAAAAAAGGTTTCGGCTTGGGTAAACAAAACTTAAGTAATCTATAGTGGGAGAACCAAAGGAAGTAAAGGTTTCTTTGGTGGCATTTTGCAAGTTTCAACACTCCTAAAAATGTTGAAGCACAAATTTTTTAAATATTAAACAATGAAAAAAAATGGTACATTTTTATTTTTTCTGTCTTGTCTTTCATTACTCCTTTCATGTACGAAGCAAAATGAAGAATTAACAATTGAATCACTTCATGAAGAATTTTCAACCTTTAAAAAGGCTTTCCCAAATTTGTATGTTAATATTAATCCAGATTATATTCAAAAATCCGACATTAACAGTCTTGAAACCCTAACTGCAAAAGCGGAAGTAGGCATAACATTTCCAATTATAGAAAACGAAAAAGTAATAGGTCGCTACTTCGGCCTGTGTGATGAATCCATCGCATTGTATATTGATTATTCTGATTATGAAAATCAAATAGTAATCTATAACGTGAACAACTCTGCTCAATTTGCTATTGTTGAAATGGAATTAAATTTAGAAACCCTTACATACATACCTATTCAAGTTTCATCAAAAGAATATAGTGCAAAAGGAAGTAGTTGGTGTGCGGTGAGTTGTGGAATTGGCGCAACCGCAATTGCATTATCAGATGGACCTGCCCCACTTATGGATTTAGTTGCCGTTACCTATATGGCGGCTTGTTTGACAGACTGTGAATTAGGATAATATGAAAATTTTCGATAAAAACAAAAAAAAAATTACTGGGTTTGGACTGTTTTTAATCCTATTAATTTTATTATTAATAAAGTTGATTTCGAAATAAAAATCATATAAGGATACAGTACTAAAAACTAAATGACCAACGCTTTACTCTTAAAGAGAAAACTGGCGAGATTAAAAAGGTACTGACCGAACCCCTCTGAATTGTTTAATTTAAAAATTATTAAAACTAATACCTCTATTCCAACACTTCCCCAATCGGCTTGCCGGTGGTCCCATTGGGGAACGCAATGCCCAAAAGGGACGCAATGGTAGGGGCAATATCCGGTATTTCTGTACGGTTTACGGTACTGCCCTGTTTAATGCCCTTTCCGTAGAGCAATAGAGGGGCGTGGGTATCATAAATATGGGGCGAACCATGAGTAGACCCCGTTCTTCCATAGGAAGCAAAACCGGGCCTGGGCACCATGAGAACATCTCCCGAACGTTTTTGGTTGTAGCCGTTCTGTAGAATGTACGGAATGCCGTGGGTATAATCGCCCTCCCACATCTGGTGGCCCGTATATACCCTGAAAATACCATCATACCCCAACACTTCTTGGGCAATGATTTCTTCCGCATCGTCCAAGTCTATATCCAGATTGTTCAACACCTTATAGTCCAAAAACAATTGATAGTTGGAGATGTTCTTCACCACATCCGTGGTTCCAAACCTATATTTTAAAAATTCCATGAGCTGTTCGCGCATACCTCCCATATCCAAATACCCTGCTGGAATCTTTTGATCTTCCAAATAGGCAGGTACATTTATGGCCGCATGATCTGCGGTCAAGAAAACGGTATACTCACCTGCTCCCACCTTTTCATCCAAAGTAGCGAACAAACGGGCCAAATCCCTATCCAATCTTAGGTAGGTATCTTGGATTTCCTTGGAATTCACCCCAAAAAAATGTCCTACATAATCCGTACTGGAAAAACTGATGGCCAAGAAATCCGTAATGGCATCCGCACCCAGATTTTCACCTTCCAAAGCTGCCAACGCAAAATCTGCTGTAATGCTATTGCCATAGGGGGTTACCCTGAGCAAACCGAACTTACCGTTGGCTTCCCAAAGTTTTGGAAGGTCATGGGGAAACGCGGTATTGGTCTCTCCATCAATCTTTCCCTCGTAAACGTTGTCATCCGTTCCACTCTGCACATAGGTTTCAATGGGTTTTAAGGTTTCCCATGGCTTTTTGTACGATTCAACTACATCCGAGGCATTAAAATCGTTTACCCATTGTGGTAGGGCATCCATGTAGTACGAACTGGTGATCCAGTTTCCTTGCTCCCCACCTTCAAACCAATAGGCCGCATTGGCCATATGGCCTCCAGGAAGCACCGCTCCCCTATCCTTCAAGGCCACGGCAATCACCTTGCCCCTCTGTTGGGTGTGCAATCGCAATTGGTCGGTCACCGTAGTGGTAAGCATCCTGTGAGGCGACATTTGACCGGCATCTGAAGTGGTACCCACTGATTGGTAACCGTTGTCCCCCGCACAGTAGACTTCCTCGCCCGTTGTTTTATCGTACCAAGCATTTCCAATAATGCCATGGGTAGCCGGAGTGGTCCCCGTATATACCGAAGCATGGCCCGGACCCGTACTGGTAGGCGCATAATTAAAATGATGGTTTTTGCAATTAAATCCTTCGTTTACCAATCTTTTAAAACCTCCTTCACCATATTGGTCCCAAAAACGGGTAAGATAGTCGTATCGCATTTGGTCCACCACAATTCCCACTACCAGTTTTGGTGATTGGGCAATGGGGGCTGGCGGTATCACAGCCACGACTTCATCTTTGTTTTTCTTTTTACGTTGACCGAAGGATACACCACCAATGCATAGCATTAGCAATACGATAACAAGACTGGTTTTTTTCATGGAATTTATTTCAAACGGATACAAAACTATTCATTTATATTTTTTAAAAATTTAATTCAAGGTTAAAAGCGTGACAATATTCTTATTTTTATGGCCGCAAGTCTATTTTTTAGCACATGAACTACCTTGAAGCGATCGGGAAATACTTCATCATGATACGTGAAGTATTTAAAAAGCCTACCAAGTGGCCCATCATGAGGACCCTGATCCTAAAGGAAATCGATGAACTCATATATGGTTCCATGGGCATCATCATTTTTATTTCCTTTTTTATTGGTGGGGTGGTCACCATACAGACCGCTTTGAACCTGAACAGTCCCTTTTTGCCCAAAAGCCTTATTGGATTTGCTACCCGACAATCCGTGATCTTGGAGTTTGCGCCAACCTTCACCTCCATTATTATGGCTGGTAAAGTGGGTTCCTACATTACTTCGAGCATTGGAACCATGCGGGTCACGGAGCAAATAGATGCATTGGATGTTATGGGGGTCAACTCCCTGAACTATTTGGTTTTCCCGAAGATCATTGCCATGCTCATGTACCCCTTTGCCGTAGCCATTTCCATGTTTGTGGGTATCTTGGGCGGATGGGTTGCCGCGGTTTTCGGTGGGTATGCCCCCAGCGGTGAGTTCATAAAAGGCTTGCAACTGGATTTTGATTCGTTCCACGTTACCTATGCCTTTATAAAGACCATTGTGTTCTCCTTTGTTATTGCGACACTACCATCGTATCATGGCTTTTACATGAAGGGCGGTGCCTTGGAAGTGGGTAAGGCCAGTACCACCTCGTTTGTTTGGACCAGTGTGGTCATTATTATCCTGAATTATGTGCTAACCCAATTGCTCCTAGGCTGATGATCGAAGTAGACAACATACACAAATCATTTGGCGACAACCATGTTTTGAAAGGGATATCCACCCGTTTTGAACAAGGCAAGACCAATCTCATCATTGGGCAAAGTGGTTCGGGAAAAACGGTTTTTCTAAAATGTCTTTTAGGCCTTTTTGAACCTGAAGAGGGGAAAATCTGTTATAACGGTCGTGTCTATTCTGACCTTACCATGAATGAAAAGCGCGATCTTAGGCAGGAAATGGGCATGGTGTTCCAAGGAAGCGCCCTGTTCGATTCCATGACGGTGGAAGGTAATGTGATGTTCCCCTTGGAAATGTTCACCAAACAATCCAAGGCGGAAATGCAGGAACGTGTGGATTTTGTATTGAAACGGGTAAATCTCATTGATGCCCATGAAAGATACCCTTCTGAAATTTCTGGCGGTATGCAAAAAAGAGTAGCCATTGCCAGGGCCATCGTCATGAACCCCAAATACCTGTTCTGTGACGAACCCAACTCAGGATTGGACCCTAAAACGGCCATTCTAATCGACAATTTGATACAGGAAATCACACAGGAATACAACATCACCACCATCATAAACACCCACGACATGAACTCGGTAATGGAAATCGGGGAAAAAATCCTTTTTTTAAAAGACGGTTACAAGGAATGGGAAGGCACCAATAAGGAAATCTTCAAGACTGACAATAAGGCGGTCACCGACTTTGTATATTCCTCGGAGCTCTTTAAAAAAGTGCGACAAATGTATCTGGAGGAACGTAATTAGTTCTTCGGATGCCTGAGATCTGACATCAAAAATATGACTCCCACAATCTTAACCTAACCTTAATTTGTGCAGTGGCTTTTATTGACTGAAAATTACCAACTTTCAAAAAAAACCAACCATGCCTCGTTTTACACTCTTTTTTCTAGTCTTTTTATCCGTTTCAATATCCATGGCTCAAGACAAGCCTACCATTTATATTGATATTCCCACCCAACAGAAACCCTGGAACCATATTGATTGGAACGCTTCACCGGAACAATTTCAATTTGCCATAGTTACAGATCGTACCGGTGGACACAGACCTGGAGTTTTTCCAACCGGGGTGAAAAAACTCAACCTTCTACAACCCGAGTTCGTGATGAGCGTTGGTGACCTTATTGAAGGCTATACGCGCGACACGGTACGGTTAAACCAAGAGTGGAAGGAGTTCAATGGCTTTATTTCCCAATTGGAGGCTCCTTTCTTTTATGTGCCGGGCAACCACGATATCACCAACGAGGTCATGGAAAAGAAATGGAAAGAAATGTTCGGGGTATCTTACTACCATTTCGTGTATAAGGATGTTCTCTTTCTCTGCCTGAATTCAGAAGATAATATTCGTGGGGCCGGTAAAGGCACCATTGACGACGAACAGTACGAATACATCAAAAAAGTCCTTGAAGAAAACAAGGATGTAAAATGGACCCTTGCTTTTTTACACCAGCCCCTGTGGGTCCAAGAAGATACCAAGAGATGGAACGATGTGGAAGAGTTGCTTCAGGACCGACCCCACAATGTATTTGCAGGGCACTACCACCGGTATTGGAAAACACAAAGAAACAACGGGAAATATATAGCCTTGGCCACAACAGGTGGGGGCAGCGCATTGAGGGGCAAGGCTTATGGCGAATTTGACCATGTGGTCTGGGTCACTATGACCGAAGAGGGCCCTATTCTAGCCAACTTGTTCTTGGATGGTATTTGGGACGAAGATGTGGTTACCGAAGAATTGGTGGACCTCGTGCGGAACCAACCCTTTCCCGTTAAAATAGAACCGGTTTATGTTGATGACCAACATGCCAAAAACGTGGTGGGCAAGGTTCGGGCCACCAACCATTCCGATACTCGTATGCGGGTACGGCTCAAGGGTATTTCCAATGATGATCTATTATATCAACTTGAACAGACCGATATCATCGTGGAACCCAATGATGTTACTGTTTTGGATTTGAACATGCAAAATGTTGACCAAAAAGCATTGGAAGACCTATCCGCCATGCAAATTGAGGTCGATATCACCTACTTGTTCGAGGAAAAGCCCAATGTGGAATTTTCATCCACTTTAAATTATCTGCCCTTTTACAAGTATCATGTTGGGAAAGCTAAAAAAGTGAAGCTGGACGGTAATTTAAAGGAGTGGTCCAAAGCTGATTGGAACTCAGTGAAACAAATGGATGGCGCTCCTTTTGACTTTGATGGTCCATCAGACTTTGAAATGAAATTTGCCACAGCTTACGACGATGACTATTTCTATGTAGCGGTAGACCTTAAGGACAACGACCTTTATATTGATGAAGAGGCTTCCCATTCGGCCCAAGATGCCATTTTGATTGGTTTGGATGCAAGACCCATTCAGGCTAGCGCCTTTAACGCAGGTTCCGGGAGAGGAAAGGACTGGTTTGCCCTATTAAGGACTTTTAAGGAAAATGACCCGATTTACCGTGAAGATTTACTTCCTGAAGATGTACAGTCAGTCGTAAAACAAACCGAAACAGGCGCCCAAATGGAAGTGGCCATACCTGTAGCGTATCTAAACAAAATGTATGGAGGTACATGGTCCTCCTTGCGTTTGGGTGTGGGTTATTATGATTTTGATTCGGATGACGAAGGAGCCACCACACATTTCTGGTTTCCGGCATGGAATGGGAAAAATGATGTTCCAGGATCAGGAATGCTGTTCAAAGAGTAGTCTTTAGTCTACCTCTTTGATGACCAAGGTCGAGTCTTGAAGCCTCAACTTTAACCAAGTCAATATTTTCTTGGTGTCCGCCTCCTTTTGAGAGTTTGCCACAGCCTTTTTCCATTGCACTTCAAAAACGGGGATGGTGTCCAATTTGTTGAAATCTGTCCGTAACTGATATGAGAACCCCAGCCCTGTTATGTTTTCGTAGTTGGCTTTGGCCTCGGCACTGACTTCCCTAAAGGGAATCTGCTTTCCAACATTCCGGGTCAGATTGGACACTTCCTCCTCCAATAGTCGGATTTGCTCATCCTTGTTCAACAATTCGGCCTTGTTCTTCTCATAAAGCTCACTCACATAATTGAACTTTTCTTGGGAATCGTCCTTACCCCCCTGGATGATGTGCAACTCGGCATCCTTTAGTCTGGAATATTGACTTTTTTGGGTCCTCCATGTGTTCACCACATTTTCTGGAATAAGCTCATCACCCATACAGACCAACTCTATCAACGGCGCTTCCCCGTCATTATATTCCAATTTCGTTAAATTGTCCACATACCTTCCCGCTCCATTAAATTGGTACACCTCAATGGTCTCCCTCAAAAATTCTTGGGCCTGTTTGGTAAAAAGGGATTCCTGAAACACTTGATAAAAGGTAAATCCCGCCGGAATCATCACCAAAATACCGGTAATGGAAGCCACTCTGGCGATAAACCTTCGCCTTTGCGAATTGGCGTAGCGCACCATGGGAAACCGTAAAAATTTGATGACCAAAAAAGTGGCCAGACCAATAAATATGGTATTGATGATAAAAAGATACATGGCCCCTGCGGCATACCAAGGCTTACCGATGGCCAGACCAAAACCTACGGTGCATAAAGGTGGCATAAGTGCGGTTGCAATAGCCACCCCGAATATCACACTGGCTATGGTACCCTTTTTGGCACGTGCAATGACTAACGCCAATCCTCCAAAGAAGGCAATGAGCACATCGCGAATATCCGGCTTGGTTCGGGCCAACAACTCAGAAGACTCATCCCGAAGCGGGAAGAGATAGAAGAACAGGAAAGCCGTAATCACACTCAGCACCACCATTACGGTGAAATTTTTGAGTGATCTTCGCAGGGTATCAATATCATTGATGGCCAAGGACATGCCCATCCCTAAAATAGGACCCATTAAGGGAGAAATCAACATGGCTCCGATAACCACTGCCGTAGAGTTGGCGTTCAATCCGATGGAAGCTATAAAAATGGAACAAATCAAAATCCATGAGGTATGCCCTTTAAAGGGGATATCCGCGGTAATGGATTCCTTGGTGGCCACAGCATCCGTATTGGTCCGAATCTCCAAAAGTTCGGACAGGAACTTCCGGACACTTCCCAACAATCCTTTAAAATCCTTTTTTACATCCTCCCCACTATCATGTTGTGGGGGTGTAGCCCCTGCAAATTGATTTTCATCCATAAATTATGCAAACTGATCTCCAAACTTGTTCTTGACTTGTTCCAGTACTTTTTTGATATCCTGTTGTTTTTCCTTGGGATAAATCAACAGCACTTCTTCCTTATCCACTATGATATAATCCTCCAATCCATCAACCACAACAATCTTTCCCTTGGGAGAGCGAATCATATTTCCTTTGGCATTGTCCAAAAGGGTCTTGGCATTGACCACGGCATTGTCAGCATCATCCTTATCCAATTTATCATAGAGCGCACCCCAAGTACCTAGGTCGTTCCAATCAAAAGTGGCCGGTAAAGTATATATGGATTTGGATTGTTCCAAGATAGCATAATCTATGGATATGTTTTCTGCCTTGGCGTAGTTTTCTTGTATAAAATCCCGCTCTAAATTGGTATTGTAAACAGAAACTCCGTCTGCGAACAGTTTATACTGGTTAGGCTGATATTCCTTAAAGGCATCCACAATGGTTTGCACACTCCACATAAAAATACCGGCGTTCCACAGGAAATTGCCCTGGGCCAAAAATTCCTTGGCCGTTTCATAATCGGGTTTTTCCCTGAATTGGGACACTTTTTTCACTTTTTGGTCACTTCCCTTTTCAAATTCGATATACCCAAAACCAGTGTTAGGAAACGTAGGCTGAATTCCAAGGGTGCATAGCACTTGCTCCTTTTCACATTTATGAAAGCAGGTAGTGACATCCTGTTCAAATGCCTCTTCATCCTCAATCCAATGGTCACTGGGCGCCACGATCATCACAGCATTGGGGTTCATTTTTTGAATTTTCAAGGAGGCATATAGAATACAGGGAGCTGTATTACGCATAGCGGGCTCCAGAACCACTTGATCGGGTCTTACCTTTGGCAACTGCTCCAAAACCAAGTCGTTGTATCGCTCGTTGGTCAATATCAGAATATTTTCGGTAGGTATAAACCGGTTCAACCGATCAAAGGTTTTCTGGATCAAGGTCTTTCCCGAACCCAGCATGTCATGGAACTGTTTGGGATGGTCCGTAGTGCTCACGGGCCAAAACCGCGATCCTACACCTCCGGCCATTAATATTGCGTAATAATTCTGGTTCATTTTAATTTATTTCGTGTTGTCATTTCGAACGTATGTGAGAAATCTAAGAAACAATCAATTCGAGATTTCTCAATCGCTTTGCTCATTTCGAAATGACGTTACTTTCTTTTTATAAAAAAACTCAATTTGGAGTTATTGTTTACCTCAACTCCGCTCAAAGTGACAATTATTCTACCAATTCCACCTCAGCATTGGGCTGAAACAAATATAATCTGCCCGAGGCTAATTCCACGCACTCGTACCGCTTTACTTTTTTCTTTCCTTTTTTAAACAATCGACCATTGTACAACCTAAATACACTTCCCATGGGCAGCTCATACACGTAGCTATGTTTTCGCTCTTCCTCATCAAAAGCCTTAAGGGCAATGGACAAGCGGGCATCTGTACTGCTACTGGCCTTTGGGTTTTTAAAGTGATGGGCAATAATGGGCAACAACTGTGATGGAAACACCTCAGGTCTGATAAAAGGGACCATTAACTGCTGAAAGGTTCGTTTCCATTCCTCGCCATGGGGTTTTATTCGGCGACCGTAGTTTTCAAAAGCTACCAAATGCGCTATCTCATGGACGAGCGTGATCAGAAACCGGTACTTATTGAGCGAGGCATTCACCGTAATCTGATGGAGCCCAGTGGGCATTCTCCGATAATCCCCATGCCGGGTAACCCTATGGCTTACAATTTTCAAATGCACTCTATGGGTCTTGATCAACTCAAAACAAGGAGTCACGGCTCGTTCCGGCAAGTATTTTTGGAGGGTGGTTTCCACTGAGACAAATTTACAGGTTTGCCAGAGACCTCAGGTATCTCAAAAGACAATTCTAAAAGAATCCTTACCATTAAGGTGTGCTATTGCTCACTTGCAGCAACTTCCCGTTGTACATTTTGTGCCCGGTCAAAGCAAACTCCTTAATATACAAAGCCATTTCCGAGGCAGTTACGGGGGCTTGATAGCCCGGAAAGGCCTCTTCCAGCATCTCAGTCTGCACGGCACCCAAGGCCAGCACGTTAAAGCTTGGTCCCGTTTCTTTAAATTCCTCGGCCCAAAGTTCGGTCAGGGTAATGACCGCTCCCTTACTGGAGCTATAGGCCGATAGTCCGGGAAACTTTACACTGCCCTGCACCCCACCCATGGAACTGATAGTGACCACATGGCCCGTTCTACCCATGTTGGGAAGTACTTTCTTGGTCATCTCGGCCACGCCGAACACGTTTACTTTGTAAACAGCCTCAAATTCTTCCGGAGTGATGTCCAAAAAAGGTTTGTTCAACAAACGTCCGGCATTGTTGATAAGGACGTCAATAGATTCCCATTGTTTAAGGAATTCATCCACTTTATCAAAATCCAATGGGTTTCCCAAATCAAACGAAAAGGCATGAACGTTAGGCAGCTTTAAATCGATGATGGGTTGGGCATTTCTGGACAATGCCAATACCCGATGCCCTTCTTGGGCAAACAATTTGACCAATTCAAAACCAATTCCCCTGCTTGTTCCTGTAATGATGATGTTTGCCATAAATTTCATGATTTATCATTCCCTCAAAAACGGGAATCCAAAAAAATATAGATTTCTCACCCCTAAAAGGGGATTCGAAATGACATTCTATTCTGCTAATTGTATTTCTTGGGTGGGTGCGTTGGCAATTCCCTCCAAAACAGGGATGGACTTGTTTACCAAGTTTGCCATATGTCCAAAATCCATAATATCCACCTCATCCCCTACTTTGTGATAATGGTCAAAGTTGGTGAAATCAAAGGTGCAAAACGTATGTGAAGGTACTCCAAACTCTTTGTGGAACGGATAGTTATCCGACCGCTGAAAGAGATTGTATTCCTTAGCCGTTGGTAAAAATCCTACTAGATTTTCCTTAGCGTAGGCATTGCACACCTCAGCAAGATTGGAGTTGTCATAACCCGTGATATACATAAAATAATCCTTCCCCACCAAAGGCACCCCCGTCATTTCAAAATTGAGCATGGCATACAGGTTCAGATTCTGTTCCTTCAATTTTTTGGCCAGATGTTCAGACCCCAACAGTCCTTTTTCCTCTGCACTGAAGAGGGCAAAAATCAGGCTTCGCTTGTTACTTTTCTTGGCACCAAAGTATCGGGCCAATTCCATCACGGTAGCCGTTCCCGAAGCATTGTCATTGGCCCCGTTGGCAATCCCATCGCCATTTTCCGGCGTAACGGTCCCTATGTGATCATAATGGGCGCCGATGACAATATATTCGTTCTTCAATGTAGGGTCATTGCCTTCAACAACTCCAACAATATTATAGGCTGGAGCCTCAAAATTGGCCAAGGTATCGCGATACGATTCAAAATAGGGAGTTACTCCATACGAACTAAAATGCTCTTCGATATACTTTGCGGCCATCTCTATCCCTTCGCTCCCCGAATCCCTTCCCTGTAACTCATCCGAGGCCATAAAGTTCATAATGGATCCAATCCTGTCTGCATTGGAGAATGTCTCTGAACCTTTTCTTGGCGAAGCAGTCAATGGTTCTGCGGATGCTGCCGTACTTGCCCGTGAAGTAGGAGATGCCAAAGTGGTGGTTTCCTGAATCTGGGTAGAACCACAGCTGAGCACCAATAGGGAAACAAAAGTGTATAAAATGGACTTCATTGTTTTCGTTTTTTGAATTTTCTAAAGATAAAAAAAGCATCCTTAAAAGGATGCTTCTTTATATTGGTATGCTTTTTATTACTCCAAAAAGGCACTATGCCAACATGGTCACAGGGTTTTCCAAATAAGCCCTCAAGGTTTGAAGGAATTGGGCCCCAGTAGCTCCGTCCACAGTTCTGTGGTCACAGGCCAAAGTAATCTTCATGGTACTTCCTGCTACAACCTCCCCATTTTTCACCACGGGTTTGTCCACAATGGCCCCAACGGATAAAATGGCCGAATTGGGTTGGTTGATGATAGAGGTAAACTCCAATATTCCGAACATCCCCAAGTTGGAAACGGTAAAGGTGCTCCCTTCCATTTCATCGGGCTTGATCTTCTTGTTACGGGCCCTACCGGCCAAATCTTTAACGGCTACTCCTAGTTGGGTCAAGGAAAGTTGATCCGCAAACTTGATTACGGGAACCACAAGACCTTCATCCACCGCTACGGCTACCCCCATATGTACATGGTGTTTGTATACCGTGGTATCCCCATTCCATGAGGTATTTACCTGAGGATGTTTTTTCAAAGCCATGGCACAAGCTTTCAACACCATATCGTTGAACGACACTTTGGTGTCGGGTAGATTGTTGATCTGTGCACGTGATGCCTTGGCATTGTCCATATCCACCTCAATGGTAAGGTAGTAATGTGGTGCAGAGAATTTGGACTCCCCCAAACGCTTGGCGATTACCTTACGCATGGTTGAATTCTTCACCTCTTCCATGCTCTCCTCACCCACAGGCAAGCTTATTGGTGCAACAGGCGCAGATGCCTCAGCTGTTTTTTCAACTGCCGGCGTGGCTGTTTTGGAAGGTTGGAAGTTTTCCACATCCTTCTTCACAATTCTTCCGCCATCGCCAGAACCTTTCACCTGGGCTAGGTCAATTCCTTTGTCTCCTGCTATTTTCTTGGCCAATGGAGATGCAAAAATGCGTTGTCCGTTTGGCGCGGTAACCACTTCTTCTTTTGTGGTTTCCTCTTCTTTTGTTTGTTCTTGTTGGGCCTCCTCTTTTGGGGCACTGGCAGTGGCACCTCCACCAGATTGTGCTTTCAATACCGCATCTACATCAGTTCCTTCTGGCCCTATGATGGCCAAAAGCGAATCTACAGGAGCTCCTTCGCCTTCTTGGATACCAATATGCAACAAGGTTCCGGAGTAGAAAGACTCAAACTCCATGGTAGCCTTATCGGTTTCGATTTCGGCCAAGATATCACCTTCTTCCACAGTATCACCCACCTTTTTCAACCAACTGGCCACGGTACCTTCCTCCATGGTATCACTCAATCGGGGCATGGTAATGATCTCTACGCCTTCTGGCAAAGCCGCAGGCTCACTTGTCGTTTGGGCAGGTGCAGAGACTTCGGTTTGGGCCTCAGGAGCTGCTTTTTCTTCTTGTGGAGCGGCACCTCCATTGAGCAGGGCAGAAATGTCCTCACCTTCTTCTCCAATAATGGCCAAAAGTGAATCAACCGGTGCACCATCTCCTTCTTCAATTCCAATATGGAGCAGGGTTCCTTCATGAAAGGATTCAAATTCCATGGTGGCCTTATCGGTTTCTATTTCGGCCAAAATATCGCCTTCTTCCACTTTATCGCCTACTTTCTTGAGCCACTTTGCCACAGTACCTTCCTCCATGGTATCACTCAATCTGGGCATGTTGATTACTTCTGCCATCTACTTATAATTTATGTTGTAAAAATGGATAGTCTTCTTGTTCGTAAACCATATCGTACAATTGTTCTTTTGGTGGGAAATCTGATTCCTCTGCGAATTTTTCACATTCGGAAACCAAATTTTTCACTCTTTTGTCAATTGCCTTGATCTCCTCCTCAGTGGCATATCCTTTTTCAAGAATAACATCCTTTACCTGGGTTATGGGATCTATTTTTTTGTACTCTTCTACCTCTTCCTTGGTTCTGTAGTGTTGTGCATCTGACATGGAATGTCCACGGTAGCGGTATGTTTTCATTTCCAAGAAAGTAGGACCTCCTCCTGTCCTGGCGCGTTCCACAGCCTTGTCCACTTCCTTGGCCACAATGGAAGGATCCATTCCGTCAACAGGACCACAGGGCATTTCATAGCCCAATCCCAGTTTCCAGATTTCAGTGGAGTATGATGTTCTGGCCACAGAAGTTCCCATGGCATACCCATTGTTTTCACAGATGAAAACTACGGGCAGCTGCCATAACATGGCCAAGTTGAACGCTTCGTGCAAGGAACCTTGACGCACAGCACCATCGCCCATATAACACAAGGTGACAGAATCCCTATTAAAATATTTATCGCCAAAGGCCAATCCAGCTCCCAAAGGAATCTGTCCCCCAACAATACCATGTCCACCATAGAACCGGTGTTCCTTGGAGAAAATGTGCATGGATCCCCCCATACCTTTGGAGGTTCCTGTAACTTTTCCGTATAGCTCCGCCATAACACGTCTTGGATCAACTCCCATACCTATAGGTTGAACGTGGTTACGGTACGCGGTGATCATTCTGTCCTTGGTAAGGTCCATAGCGTGCAAAGACCCCGCCAAAACGGCTTCCTGCCCATTGTACAAATGCAGGAATCCGCGAACTTTTTGCTGGATATATACAGCGGCCAATTTGTCCTCGAACTTTCTCCAGAACAACATGTCCTCATACCATTTCAAGTAAACTTCTTTGGTGATTTTTTTCATCAACGATACAATTATGTGAAATTCCCCTGTGGTGGGGAGGAGCAAAAATACATATATATCTGTTTTGGAAAAAGTATTGGTTTAAGAATCGCTCAAAAATGAGCTATTGAAGGCCAACGGCAAAATATCTGCCATGGAGGTACATTTGTAGACAGGGCCTTTTTCCGCCTTCATCAAAAGGGTTATGGGCGATTTTTGTTTTTGTTCGTATTCCATGATGGATTGCCGGCAATTACCACATGGGGCGGCGGGCATTTGAAGTACATGGTCTTGGGACGCAGCACTGATGGCCACTGCTTTAAAGGCCACTCCGGGATATCTTGCCCCAGCTTGGAACACCGCCACCCGCTCCGCACACAGGCCTGATGGATAGGAAGCATTTTCTTGATTGTTTCCTATGACCACCTCCCCATTCTCCAATAAAACAGCTGCCCCCACATTAAACCTTGAGTACGGGGCATAGGCATTTTCACGGGCCTGTTCCGCCATGTGCAACAATTTTTGTTCGTTTTGTGACAACTCAGAAGTGTCCTCAAAAACCAAAAGTTCAAATCCTATCTGTCTTTTTTTCATTTTGACCCATGGGTGTTTCCCAAAAATAAGAAAACCTGTCCATGGACAGGTTTTTCTTCTATGTTATGTATGGTTTGATCAATCATTATAAAACTCTTCCCCAAAATTAAAGGTAAGCGAGAAACGCAATGTGTTTTCCAAGGGGTTCTTCACTTGGGAGGTAGAGAACAAGTATGATAAATCTATTTGTGCTGTTTTAAACTTGAATCCGGCCCCCAACGTAAAAAACTTTCTGGAGCCCTTTTCCTGACTTTCATTAAAATATCCGCTTCGGAGCATAAAAGTTTCCCTAAATCGGTACTCTGCCCCGAGCGCCCAAGTAATTTCCTTGAGTTCTTCGCTAAAACCATCGGGAGCATCCCCGAAGGATTCAAAAATCCCGCTAAAGAAACTTATGTTCTGGTATTCATCATTATCTTCCGCTGTAATGACACCGTCCCCGTTGAAATCCCTAGGGGTAGGCACCAACAATTTGTTGAACTCCGTGTTCAATGACAACACATTGTCTTGGTCGAAGATAAAATCGAATCCTCCCCCAAACTTAAGATTGGTGGGCAAAAAGTTTTCCTGACCGCCTTCATCATATTGAAGGGACCCTCCTATATTGGATATATTGAATCCACCCCTCCAGCGTCCATCAAAACTTTCATAGGCAATTTCCCTGGAACGGAAAAAACCGGAAATATCGACCGCAAAGGCATTGGCCGCCCGGGAATCTTGTGTACCATCCTGAAATCTAAGATTGGAGCTGATGAACCTACCTCCCACGGCCATGGAAAACGTCTGGCTGAGTTTTAGGGCATAGGTCCCATCAATGGCAAATTCATTGGGTTTTACCAAAGTTGGATTCTCATCGATGGTTTGCCGGAGCTCTATTTCCCCCAATCCAAAATAACGGATACTGAAGGCAAAGGCACTTCGCTCATTGAGCTTATTGTAAAAATTGGCGTTCAAAAGGGATACATCGTTGACAATGCTTTCCAAATAAGGGGTATAACTGATTCCCACACCGGTCTTTTGGGTCGCAAATGCGTACTTGGCAGGGTTCCATTGTTGTGAATAGGCATCAACTGAAGTTGCCACCCCCATATCTCCCATACCCGATGCGCGAGCATCCGCGGCGATGGTCAAAAATGGAACGGCCGTAGTGATTACCCTTTCCTGCTGTGCTTTCACACATGGGGCCATAGCAAGCAACACTACCACTGTAAGTAACTTTTTCATTCTTGTCTTTTAGTGCTTAGAAAAGATTTGAGGTTTCTAGCTATTAACATATTACATGTGTAAACGGGTTTTTGAGCAAATTCGTGTGATCATCCCCGCTTTTTTTACTTCAACGTTCCACTAAAAGTATACATTAAAGTATTATTAGAGGTCTAGGATTGGACAAAACCGTTAAAACTCGGTGACATCCATACTATTTTGACAGTGCATGCGTTAAAAAAGTGTAGCAAAGGTGAACAACGCCTTTGTCACAATTATTTTAAGAGCGCAAAATATTATGGTAAAAACATCGTTTTAAGCCATTGTAAGGATTAAAATAATCAAAACCAGTTGAAGTAGCTGAAGGCAAAAAGCCTTAATTTTTAAAGTACTCAAGCCCAAATTATGAAAAAACACTTTATCAAAGTTGTACTTTCTTCCGCCGTTGTGATGGCAAGTTTTTCAAGTTGTAAAAACTCTTCATCCTCTTCAAAGAATGTATCCAGAGCCACGGGATGGAAAATAAATGCCAAGGAAGGAGGTTTTCAATACAATTCGGATTTCAAGGAGCAGGAAACTCCTCCGGGAACCGTATTCGTTGAAGGTGGAACCTTTACCAAAGGAAAGGTACAGGACGATATCATGCATGATTGGAACAATACGCCCACGCAACAGCACGTGCAATCGTTCTACATGGATGAAACCGAGGTGACCAATGTAATGTACCTCGAGTACTTGGATTATCTAAAAGCGGTATACCCGCCAGACAATCCCAACTACGCCAACATCTATAAAGGGGCATTGCCCGATACCTTGGTCTGGAGAAACCGATTGGGCTTTAACGAGACCATGACCAACAACTACCTAAGGCACCCGGCCTATGCCGAGTATCCCGTAGTTGGGGTAAACTGGGTACAAGCTTCCCAATATGCCGAGTGGAGGACCGATAGGGTCAACGAGGTGATGTTGGAACGAGAAGGCTATTTGGCCGAAGATGCCAAGTACAAGGTATTGAACGGTGATATAGGCGGTACGTTCAGCACAGAGGCTTATTTGAACAATCCTGAATCCGTGTACGGTGGCGAAATAGACTCCTTGCAAGGAAAACAAAAGCGTGACTCCATCAACGCTTTTGCCAAAAGAAGTAGCGGGGTGATCATGCCCGAGTACAGGCTTCCCACCGAAACCGAATGGGAATATGCCGCACAGGCCCTTGTTGGAACCAGAGAGTACAATAACTACAGAGGTAGAAAAAAATATCCTTGGGAAGGGGACTACACCCGAAACGGTCAGCGTGTAGGTCGTGGAGACCAGTTGGCCAACTTTAAGCAAGGAAAAGGGGATTACGGCGGTATTGCCGGATGGTCCGATGACGGTGCCGATATCACCGCCCAAGTAAAATCATACAAACCCAACGATTTTGGTCTTTATGACATGGCCGGTAACGTAAGCGAGTGGGTTGCCGATGTATACCGTCCTATTGTGGATGACGAGATCAGCGACTTTAACTACTACCGTGGAAACGTCTTCATGAAAAAGGCCATAGGTGAGGATGGAAAAGTAGAGATCCTTGAGGACCAAATCGTATATGACACTTTGCCCAACGGTAAGATCGTAGCCGTAAACCTTCCCGGAGAGATCAAGGAAGTACCAGTTGGCGAGGAAGAAACGTATCTAAGGACCAACTTTGACCATAGTGACAACCGTGGTTATCGTGATGGTGACCCAGGTTCTTCAAGATTCTTCCAAAGGTTCAGCGATGAATCCGATAACAGAAAAATGTACGATTCACCAAAGCATAAGGTAGAGCGTGATTCCACAGGAAACCTTATCCGTCAGTACGACACTTCCAACTACAGGACTTCATTGATCAATGATGAGGTACGGGTATACAAAGGAGGTTCGTGGAGAGACCGTGCTTTCTGGTTGGATCCCGCACAACGAAGATATTTGCCTCAATATATGGCCACGGACGACATCGGGTTCAGATGTGCCATGTCTAGGGTCGGGTCTAAATCCAAGTCCAAGAACAAGAGTGTGAGGCACAAGAAAGCAAAATAATAATAGCTAGAGTATTTTTAAAAGGCCCTGACGTTTAGTTGGGGCTTTTTTTTATCTTCGATTTATGACAATGAAACAGCTTCACGAGCTCTTTTTGGAGCATCCCGTTATCTGTACGGACACGCGAAAGATCACCAAAGACTGCCTGTTCTTCGCGCTCAAGGGACCCAACTTCAACGGCAATGCCTTTGCCAAGGATGCCTTGGAAAAAGGAGCAGCCTATGCCGTGATCGATGAAGAGGAATACAACGCCTCCGGCCAATACATCCTCTGCCAAAACGTGCTGGAAACCCTCCAAGAACTGGCCCTGTACCATAGAAAACAGAGCAAGGCCCGCATCATTGGGCTTACCGGTAGCAATGGCAAGACCACGACCAAGGAGCTCATCAATGCCGTGCTTTCCAAAACGTATAGGACCATTGCCACCCAAGGCAACCTGAACAACCATATTGGCGTGCCCCTCACCCTCTTGTCCATTACGGAGGATACAGAGATTGCCATTGTGGAAATGGGGGCCAACCACAAAAAGGAGATCGCTTTTCTGAGCAACATTGCCCAGCCGGATTTTGGCTACATCACCAATTTCGGAAAGGCCCACCTCGAGGGTTTTGGCAGCGTGGAAGGCGTGATCGAGGGAAAAAGTGAGCTGTACGACCATTTAATGGCCCACGACAAGTACATTTTCATGAATGCCGATGACCCCATACAAGCGGAAAAACTGGGCAGCTACGTAAAAAAGATGGGCTTTAGCACCAAGGACCACCAGTACTACAACATCCAATATACGGGGGCCAACCCCTATGTGGTCTTGGAGGCCGAAGGCACCCGAATGCAGACCCAACTCATTGGAAAATATAATTTTCCCAACTGCTGTGCCGCCATTGTGATGGGCAAATATTTTAATGTGCCGTTGGAGGACATCAAGGCGGCCTTGGAAGCCTACGCCCCACAGAACAACCGCTCGCAGATCATGGAAAAGAACGGCCACCACATTATTTTGGATGCCTACAACGCCAACCCTACGAGCATGCGGGCCGCCTTGGAAAATTTTAACCTGATGGAGGGCCCAAACAAGGTGCTGATCATTGGCGATATGTTTGAACTGGGCCAAACAGCTGCGGAAGAACACCAGGCCATTGCGGATCTGGCCGCCGGGTTGGATTTTGGCTCCGTGTATCTGGTGGGTGAAAACTTCTTTGGCACCACGACCACTTTGAACACCTACCGAACGTTTGATGATCTAAAGCAGCATCTGGCCAAAAACCCCCTGCCCAAGGGCACCTTGCTGATCAAGGGATCACGGGGCATGGCCTTGGAACGGGTGTTGGAGTTACTTTAAACCGACCGACTATTTGAACTTACATCCCTAACAAATCAAGCAATTCTGACTTTATATAAAACCGATGAACTTTTCTTGGTTTCATTGGATGATTTGGATCATATTTTTCTGTGAAATCAAATTCTATCCTTCCTTTCAAACCCGATTGAGGATATGACCTTAAAACCAAAGTATCCATTGAGCTAATTAACGTTAAAGAGAAATTTGGCTTAACACCATTAAACTTCCTCAACTCATCTTTAAAATAATTACCCTTGTCCTGAAAGTATTCTTTAACTGTTTCGATAGTTGAGATATCATCAATGAAAAGCTGTTCTTCGGTTTCCATATCAAAATAAACAACCTTCTCAAGTAAACTAAAGTCATAATCCGGATAACCTTGAGGGCGATCTTGACTTTTGAAGAAGTCACATGACATCAATGATAAAATTAACAGAAGAACGGCAATTGAATTTCTTGTTATCATTGAATTTTGGATATAAATCAGGATTTACAATCGTTTACTTGAACTTTACCAACACTCCCGTATAACCTTCAGTTATCGGTTTGGTTTACTTTGTTTTTTATATTCATTTATTATTTCATGATCCCACACTTGAGCTTCTATGTACTTATCGAATTTTAAACTTTCGTGGGTTTGGGATTTTTCTTCTGTCGGAAGTCCATACACATTGATCAGATCACTGATCTCACTCAACAAAAAAACCTGTCCATTACAATTCTTTCTATACGTTGCCAGTTTTGGTTGGTCATAAAATTGAAATGAAACCATACTGTCTGGATAGGTAAAACTGATGTGGTCAGATCTAAAGTCGGTCAATGGTATTTTTATCACTCCAGGGTTTTCATACCAAGATTTTGCCCAATCACATTCGCCTAAAGTAAAATAGAAAGGGTCGTCCCTATTTGGTTTTCCACCTTTAGAGATAAATTGTTTTTTAATTCTTTTCTCCAGTGAAAACCTCAGATCCATATAGTTGTCCGGCCTTTTACTGTTAAACCCTTTGGATATTTGACCTTGAATGCTTTCCGCTTTTTCCAACCCATGTTCCGTGATATTTCTAAATGGTCCATTGTCACGTTCGTAATAATGGAATAAAAATTTAGGGGTGTTCATATTTTTCTCAAATAAAGCCTACCGTCTCGGCTATGAGTAGTTGCGTGGGTTAGCACTTAACTTTGCAAGTACACACCAAACTGAAAATCCTTGCGGATTTTCGTAAATAAGCTTACACTAGCAATTAATTTTATAAGGTGTTGGCAAACATATTTATTCAACTATTTTTATTATTAATTGGTCCTCGATAGGTTTGCTCAAGTTTTTCCCAAATATTTTAATTTTTACTATTTTTTCAGTTTGGATAATTTTTGGGTCTATTGCTATCCTCAAATCCACATTTAAAGCATTTTCACTTATTTGATGTTTTAAATCCCCCAAGTTTTCAAAGATTACATATTCCGTTTCATTTTCCATTACTTCCGGATAATTTATATCCTCCCAAGATGGTGGGCTTGGTGTATAATTTAAATACAAAAAACTATTTGAATTATCTGGCTTAGAATAAATTTTGTCAGCAATATATAATCCTTCTTTTTCAATTTTCAATTCAATTGAAGCGTCTTCCAAATATTCTGTATAGTCATTTAAAATTCTAAAGTTAAATTTATGAGCCTTTATCTCGAAAAGATAATGTAGGTCATCATCTCGATAAGTTTCTGCTACATTTTCCAAATCTTCTTCTAATGTTTTAATACTTCTATTTTTATAAGGTGTTCCGCCTAACATTGGAATGTCTTGGTCTAAAAACGACACAAACATTCCTTCGGCTTTTTTTAATTTCTCCCTTTTTTCTAGAAGTATTTTTTTGATTTTTTCAGCGGCTTTATCTGATGGATAACCTCCATTACTTAATACATTGAGTGCTATTGACTTTTGATTTAATTTATCAAAAAAAGTATGGATTTTACCTGTAAACTTCTTTTCAGTTATTTTCTCTTCAATGTAAAAGTCAAAATCTTTTCTTGTTAATCTTGTTTGATGCGAGCCTTTTCTAATAAATGCCTCTCCAATTTTTAATTTCCCAAAGTCCTTTTTCATCATATATGGTCGGTCATTGGAATTAAAGATTTTGAATACTCCGAGAGTTTTATTTTGAAATTGATAAGAGAAGTAAGAAAAGTTTAGTTCAGGTTCAATATTGTTATGGATTAGTTGTTGGTAAGTTGCCTCGTCAATAAAATCTTCTGTGATACCTAAAATATCTCTTTTCCCATTTCCCAATAACTTAACTCCAACTATTATATATTTATCATCATCGGATTTAGCATTAGCCATAGACATTAAATCTTTCAATAAATCTTGAAACTTGACTTTTTGATATTGAATTGCTTTAAAATCCAATTCAGTATTTTCATTCTCAAACCCTATTATATCATCAAGATTTTCTGTCATATGTTTGCCAACCTGTTTATATAAATATAAAACACATCCATACACCCCAATCGATGTATGGGATTCGCTTTTATCCAAACTATTTGGTCGAGACCAGAAGCTCCCTCACATTAACATCCAAAACCTCGGCTATCTGAAATAGATTTTCCACCCTTGGTTGCATTTCGTTTCTGCACCACTTCGAAATAGTGGTTCTATTCATATCCAATTGTTCAGCCAACCAATTATTGGTTTTTCCCTTTTCAGCCAAAACTGCTTTGATACGATTGAATACTTCTTTTTCCATATTTGGGACGGTGTTTCTCTCAAAAATAGCCACTTAACTCTAGACGCTTTTAGCTTAATTTTAAGTCTTATTATATTCATTAGAATATTTTAAATATATTTATGATGCTTTTAAGACCTTAAATAAATATTTCAAAGTATTTTTTGAACCTAAACATATATCATGAGCAAAACCTACACCAAATCCGACCTGGAACAGATCATAGGCCTACAGTTAGAGAGCCTCCAGATCCTTCAAAAAGCAATGGACCGCCTACAACTGCGCAACGAGCGTTTGGTACGGGACAACCTAAAATTACGGGACAAGATCGCGGAATACGAGTAAAAAAATACCCGAAGAACATCGGGCGGTAACGGCCAAGGGGCCAAAGAAAGTGGGATATACTGGATTCGAACCAGTGACCTCTGCCCTGTCAAGGCAGCGCTCTAAACCAACTGAGCTAATATCCCATTAAAAAGCGGTGCAATATCGGAAAAATTGTTACCAATCCCCATATTCCGCAGAATTCTTTTGCGTTTCGTGCAGGGTAATGTGCAACAATTGGCCTTGGGCCAGTTTGGGCTTTAAAATATCGTAGATCACCTTCACAAAATACTCCGTGGTGGGCAGCAGGTCCGCAAACTCGGGGCAGTCCTCGTTCAGGTTCTTATGGTCAAAGCGTTCCTCCACTTCCGCCCGGATCAATTCGCCCAGTACGGCCAGGTCCATCACAAAGCCCGTGTCCGGGTCCACCTCTCCCCTGATCCGCACCTCAAGGTCAAAATTGTGCCCGTGATAGTTGGGGCTGTTGCATTTGCCAAACATGGCAATGTTCTTCTCTTGGCTCCATTTGGGATTGTGGAGCCGGTGCGCTGCATTGAAATGGGCCTTTCTACATATTGTCGCAATCATACCGCAGATCATTTTTAACAAAGGGATGCATCAGAAAATCCCTCCGAGGCTGCAAAATTAATCAGGTTTTTTAAGAAACCCTCGTTTTTATGAAAAAAGCGGGCAAGCTGCCGTTTTACGGATCCGTTCCCGTAATTTTAGCACAGACCAAAAACCCGACCATGCTCAGATTGCCATTGCTTACCCTGATTTCTGCCACCATCCTTATCCATTGTACCCCAAAAAAGAACCCCATTGCTTTGACGGACCTTCGCACCGAGCACATGGAAGAGCCTTTGGGACTGGATACTGACCATCCCCGGTTTTCATGGCGGATCGCCGCAGGGGACCAGCCCGTGAAACATCAGCAGGAATTCTATATGTATGTGGATGTGGATTCTGCAGCCGTGGCCCAAGGCAAGGGCGGTCTATGGGAAAAGCACAGCGCATCGGACAGTATGTTGTTGACCTACGACGGAAAAACGCTCCAAGCGCATACCAAATACTATTGGGGCGTGCAGATCACTTCGGACGATGGCCGCCAGAGCGATATCACCGTTTCCTCTTTTGAAACAGGGCTGATGACAACTTCTGACTGGAAAGGGATTTGGATCACCGATGTGGAGGACATGGAGCTAAAACCTGCCCCCTATTTTCGAAAGGAATTCACACCCGAAAAGAAAGTGGTGAAGGCCCGGGCCTACATCACTGCGGCCGGACTGTACGAGCTGTACCTGAACGGACAAAAGGTGGACGACCATTGGTTGAACCCCATCTACACCCGTTTTGACCGTCGCAACCTGTACGTGACCCATGATGTCACTTCCTTTTTTCAGGAAGGCGAAGTGGCCATTGGGGTGTTGTTGGGGAATGGGTGGTACAACCATCAATCCACCGCGGTCTGGAACTTTCACGAAGCGGGATGGCGCAACCGGCCCCGTTTTCTGATGGACCTCCAAGTGTGGTACGCCGATGGCACTACCGAAGAATTGGGCACGGACGACACATGGAAGACCGCCTTGGGCCCGGTGGTGTTCAACAGCATCTATACGGCTGAACACTACGACGCCCGTTTGGAACTCCCGGGCTGGAACATTTCAGGATTTGACGATTCCCAATGGAAAAATGCCTTGGAGACCAAAGCGCCCTCGGAGCAGATCACGGCACAATCCCTCCCTGCCATCACCGGAAAAAAACTGCCCTTCGCCAGCATGGACAAACGGAGCGACCAACGCTATATTTTCGACTTGGGCCGAAACATCTCCGGGGTCACCGAACTGGCACTGAAAGGGGAAAAAGGCACGGAAATTAGGGTGACGCACGCCGAACAATTGGACAGTCTGGGCAATCTGGACCTCTCCAACATCATTGTGCATTACCGCCCAAAAGACAGCTTGGACCCTTTCCAAACGGATATCTACACCCTTAAGGGTGGCGATGAGGAAATGTTCAGGCCACGGTTCAATTACAAGGGTTTTCAATATGTGGAGGTCCAAAGCAACAGGCCCATTGACCTGTCCTTGGAGGACATCACGGCCCATTTTATCCATAGCGATGTGAAACCCATTGGGAAGATCCATACCTCCAACGAGACCATCAACAAAATCTGGGAAGCCACCAACGCCAGTTACCTATCCAATCTGGTGGGCTACCCCACGGACTGCCCGCAACGTGAAAAGAACGGTTGGACGGGCGATGCGCACATCAACATAGAAACGGGGCTCTATAATTTTGATGCCCTGGGCGTCTATGAAAAATGGATGGACGACCACCGGGACGAACAGCAGGAAAACGGGGTGCTTCCCTCCATTATTCCCACTTGGGGCGGATGGGGCTACGATTGGGGCAACGGCCCGGATTGGACCAGTACCATTGCCATCATCCCGTGGGAGCTGTACCAGTTTTATGGCGATGATCGTGCTTTGCACGAGATGTACGGACCCTTGAAAAAGTATGTGGACCATATCACTTCGTTGAGTTATGAGGGTGGACTCACAGATTGGGGCCTTGGGGATTGGGTTCCCGTAAAATCCGTTACGCCCAAGGAATTCACCTCATCCATTTACTATTATGTGGATGCCACCATCCTGGCCAAAACGGCCCAACATTTTGGCAAGGAAGAAGATTATCAACAATATGCAACGCTGGCCGAGAACATCAAAAATGCCATCAATACCAAATATTTAAATCCAGAAACGGGTCTGTACGGCAGTGGTTTTCAAACTGAGCTGAGTGCCCCCTTGTATTGGGGCATTGTCCCTGACTCATTGAAACAAAAAGTGGCGGACCAACTGGCCAAGGAAGTCAAAAAAACCAATCATATTGATGTGGGGCTGTTGGGCACAAAGACCATTTTGGGGGCCTTGAGCCAAAATGGCCATGCAGACCTGGCCTATATGCTCGCCTCGCAGGAAACCTATCCCTCATGGGGATGGTGGATCAAGAACGGGGCCACCACCCTCTATGAAAACTGGGACATTGATGCGTCTTCGGACCTTTCCCGGAACCATATCATGTTCGGGGCCATCAGCGCTTGGTTCTACAAGGGAATCGGGGGCATTTTGCCCAATGAAGATTCACCCGGATTCAAGGACTTTACCCTAAAACCCAACTTTGTGGAGGGCCTCACCGATTTTGAAGCGGAGTTCCAAAGTCGTTATGGATTGATTGTATCCCAATGGGAAAGAAAGGGGGGACAGGTAACATATTCCTGCACAATCCCACCCAATAGCACCGCCACTGTGGTACTGCACGGGAAGCACATTTCCATGAACGGAGAATCCATGGAACCGACCCAAGAAGGGGCATACGAAATTCCCCTTACTGCAGGTGACTATAGCTTTTTGATAACCGAATAGAGCGTATTATTCCACGGAGAATTTATACACGCAAATGGAATAATATTCCTCGCCCGGGTCCAATCGGGTGGATGGAAAATTAGGTTGGTTGGGACTATCTGGAAAATGTTGGGTCTCCAAACAAAATGCCGTCCTAAACTCATAGGCCTTGCCTTCCTTGCCCACAATGGAACCATCCAAAAAGTTGCCTCCGTAGAACTGCAGTCCGGGCTCATTGGTATATACTTCCAAGGCTCTTCCTGAAGTAGGCTCTACCACCTTGGCCGCATAGTTAAGGCCTTCGCCGTTTTGCTCAAGCACAAAATTATGATCATATCCCATACCGTAGTCCAACTGTTGGTTTTTGACCTCCAATTCTGCCCCGATGGGCTTTGATTCCTGAAAATCGAACGGAGTACCTTCCACGGCTGCGATCTCCCCAGTCGGGATCAATCCCGCATCCACAGGCGTATAATGCGCCGCATGTATCTGAAGGAGATGGTCATTGATCGTACCATTACCCGCGCCATGCAGGTTAAAGAACGAATGGTGGGTAAGGTTCACCACGGTGCTTTGGTCCGTAGTGGCCCAATATTCTATTTTGAGTTCATTGGCATCCGTCAATTGGTACAACACCCGTACCGATAGATTCCCCGGATACCCTTCTTCCCCATCTTTGGAGAGATAGGTCAGTTCCAAGGTCTGTCCATCCACCTGTTCGGCATCCCATACCACGGCATCAAAACCCTTGTTTCCCCCATGAAGGGAATTGGCTCCGTTATTGGTGGCCAAAGTATACTCTTTGCCATCCAAGGTGAACTTTCCATGAGCGATCCGATTGCCGTAACGCCCAATAAGGGCACCAAAATATTTCTCCTTGGCGTTTAGGAAATCTTCGATATTTTCATGGCCAAGTACCACGTCCTCATAATTACCAGACTTATCGGGCAGCCACAAGGAAACGACCTTGCCGCCGTAATTGGTGATCTCGGCCACTGTACCTTGGTCGTTTTCAAGAACATAAAGGCTAACTGGCTTGCCATCTACAATCTTCTCGAAATTTTTCTTGTCTATCCGTTTTATGGTCTTTTCTTGAGGTTTCACGCAGCTAAAAAGGAGTAAAGAAACTACTATTAAATGAAATATTCTTTTCATGGACCTTAGTTTTTGTACAAGGCTGAATTGGCTTTGTGCACTTCATCCACATCCATTTTGATGATGGCCCTATCATAGGTCATGAGACCATTGACCTCGCCTTCAACATCCGTGGTCTGGGTATAGATGGCCGCAGAAAGTCCGTCCTTGATCAAGGTAGGGATTTTGGCCAAAAGGTCTTTATATGAACTCAGCAATTCGTCTCTTCCGGTAAGGTTTCTGTACCCCCAGTTTTTATCCTTTTGCCACAAGTGTCCTTCCAATGGCAATCCCAATCCCCCAAATTCACCTAACAAAAGGATTCTTCCATTGATGATGTCCGGGGCGTGAAGATTTCTTTGAGGCATGGAGGGTCCGGGGTATCTGTGCTCATCCACCGTATGGCCGGCCGCGAAGAAATTCCCTCCACTGGGTCCATTGACCAAGCGGGAAGGGTCATAATCCATGGTCCAATTGATGACCTCCACCGTATTGAACTGCCCCCAAGCCTCATTGAAGGGCACCCACATGACTATGGAGGGTTTGTTGTGATTGGCGTCCATGATCGCTTTCCATTCCTTATAATATTGATGGGCCGATTGTGCGCTTCGCTCCATTTCCCTTCCATCATAGCCGGATGGCCCTCTCCAGTCGGCACTTTTATCGCCATTGGGCATATCCTGCCATACCAACATGCCCAACCGGTCACAGTGGTAGTACCACCTGGCCGGCTCTACTTTCACATGCTTTCTGATGGTATTGAACCCCAGTTTTTTGGTCACCTTAATGTCGTAAGCCAAAGCTTCATCCGAAGGAGCCGTGTACAGACCATCGGGCCACCAGCCTTGGTCCAAGGTGCCGTATTGGAAAAGCACTTGATTGTTCAGGGCCATTCGCATGTGGCCGTTGGCATCCTTTACTGCGGAAATCTTTCGCATGCCAAAATAGCTTTCCACTTCGTCCACTTTTTTGCCATTGCGCAACAAGGCGACCTTTAGGTCATACAAAAATGGATTGTCCGGTGACCATAGTTTGGCGTCCTTGATGTTCAACGCCACATCTTGTCCAACGGAACCTTTGGCCGAAGCTACCGTAGTGCCTCCATCAAGCGCCGTAAGCTGTACCGAATACCCATCTCCGAGTTGTCCATTGCCCACGGTCTTGACCATCAATCTGCCCTGATCAATATCGGGGGTGATTTTTATATTTTGGATGGATTGTTGGGGTACGGGTTCCATCCAAACGGTTTGCCAAATTCCCGTAACCGGGGTATACCATATGCCGCTGGGTTTTGTCACCTGCTTGCCCCTGGGTTGGGTGCCGTCGCTGGAGGGGTCCCACACTTTTACCATCAGTTCTTGCCAACCTGAACGGCTCAAGGTAGTGGTGACATCAAATGAAAAAGGATCATACCCGCCTTGGTGCATCCCCACCAACTTGCCGTTCACATATACCGTGGCTTCCCAATCCACTGCTCCAAAGTGCAATACCACATTTTGATTCTTCCATGAGGCCGGCACTTGGAATTTTGTACGGTACCAGACCACTTCATCGTCCCCTACCCTTTTTTTGACGCCAGATAAAGAGGATTCAACCGCAAAGGGAACCGTGATCTTCCCATCGAAGGTGGTGGGTCGTTCTACAGCCTGATTCGTGATACCATAATCCCATTGCCCATTGAGGTTTTCCCATTTATCCCTTTTTAACTGGGGCCGTGGGTACTCCGGCAAAGGCTCATCAACATTTAGCTGACTGGCCCATTGGGTCTTCAAATCCGAAGAACTCTCTTGGGCATCCGCAAATTGGGAAAGGGCCAGAAAGCAAAGAATAAAAATGCCGCTGACCAGGGTCTTTGTACGAATCATATCTGTTTTGTTTTGAGGGGTCGAGCAAAACGCACATCGACCCTTTTTATGTACAGAATAAAAGTACAAAAAACTTTTATTAAAATACCACTGATAATGAGCAGAGTATTTTTTAGCGGTAAATCGCTCTAAACCAAACAGTTTATTTAAGTGTCTTGGTCTGCTCGCTATAGGTGCTTTCGAAAATCTTGTCGGCATTGGCAGATTCAAAACCATCCCTTCGTTGGGCACGCTCCACCAGTCCTGATTGCTTTACATGGCCTGGTAACGGCAACCGCTCCGCAAATTCCACATAACTCCCCGCGATTTTGGAGGTCTCGCCATCCGCAAATTCCGCATCGATCATGTGCGCTATGGAACTACTCTGTTTCAATAATCCATCCGCACTTGTTTTGATCTTTCCCCCGGAGGAATTCAGTTGTATGCCGATGGATTCCAAAAATGTATTGAACTTTTCAATAGTGTTGTATGTCTCCGGTAAATCGTGAACACTAATGGTGTAATGGTTCAGGTAATAGCGGTTATAGATGACCCATGCGGCATACTCGCTTTCCTTGGCCAGTGCATTAAAATCGGGCAAGGTAGGCAATTGCCAAAGGGGTTTGTAAAAGAAGTCTCCCACCTCTTGGGGATTATCCAAGTCCAGTTGATCCACAGGGTCTCCTTTAAGATTCCCTGCATACTTATGGATGATGCCCTGGACTTCTTCGGACATGTCATCCACCCTTAATTCACTGATAAAGATTCTTGGAAAATCAGGACTGGGCGGCGCATACCAATAGGCATTCAATTTTTTCCCCTCAAAATAGTAGTAGTCCCGTTTTGAGTATCCATAATGCAAGAAGATTTTTTCAAAAGAAGCGATTCCCAAATGAGGCACTCCCAAGGTCCTAAAGGCGATATGGTCGTTAACGATATCATCCGTGTTCCCTATCATGGCATTCTCCACCATGGCGGAAGTGATCTTTTCCACATCGGGCACCCTTTGCTTGTAAGGGTCCATCAGGGCTTTAAGAATTTGCTGCAAACCTTTGGTATCTGTTGTTTTCATAGCGTATGATCAATAATCAGGATATCAAAATTAGCTGTACCTTTGATTCTAAACAATTCTTATTTTTAATGAAATGATAAGAATAACTAATCAATTGGAATTTCATCATCTGCGTAGTTTTCTGGCTTTGGCGGAAACCTTACACTTTGGGAAAGCCGCAGAAACCTTACATATTTCGCAATCTGCGTTAAGTCAACAAATTAAGCAGCTCGAGGCGATACTGGGCACCACCTTGTTTGATCGGACCAACCGAAGCGTAGCGCTTAATAGGGCCGGGCAGCTTTTCTTGCGGGAAGCCCAGTTGGTGGAGGCCCAATTGAAAAAGTCCATTGCCCGTTGGCAATCCGAACACCAAGGAAATCAGGGTAAAATACACATTGGCTTTGTAGGTTCCGCCATGCAATGCTATCTGCCTCCCTTATTAAAGGAATTTGGGCGCAGTCATACCCACATACAGCTCCACCTTGAGGAACTTACCAACGAGGAACAACTCGAAGCCCTTGAGTCTGGGGATTTGGACATTGGTTTTATGCGGTCCAACCAGATTGCCCCCAACATGAACATCAAATCCGTTTATGAAGAAAATTTTTCCTTGGTATTGCCCAACGAGCATCCCATTACCCAAGAAAATTTTAAAAACCTTGGCCAGTTGGCCCAAGAGCGCTTCATCCTTTTTCCGAATGAAAAAAGTCCCCTCTACTACCAACAGATCTTGAATATGTGTGCCTTTCATGGGTTTGTTCCGCAGATTTCGCACCGTTCCATCCATGGCCCTACCATCTTTATGTTGGTTGAAAACGGCATGGGCGTTTCCATTGTGCCCAATTCATTGCGCGATGAGCACAACTACAACATCCGATTTATAGAATTGGACAACATCCAACAAAAAACCAATCTCTTTGCGGTCTGGAACAAAACCAACGATAATGCTGCGTTCCAGAATTTTCTACCGATGCTGTGATCAATCTTTGAATGCTACCACCAGATGGCGTAAAGGAAGGCAAGGATTCCGATAATGATGAAGGTGGATATGTTAAAGGCCCTTGAAGTCTTAAAAAGTTCCGGATTGATGGAAATCGCTTTTTTATCCCCTTCCTTATTTTCCACCAATGAAATAATCACCAATACTGCTGTAAGCACCAAAAAGCTTACCCCCATACGATCCATGAAAGGGAAGTCGGGAAACGCATACTTGATAACAATGGAAAGAGGTATGGAGAACATTATGGTCCAAAAAGCACCATTGGCGGAGGCCTTCTTCCAAAACATTCCAAACAAGAACACCACCACTACCCCGGGACTGATAAAACCGGTATATTCCTGTATGTATTGAAACGCTTGGTCCAATCCACCCAGCATCGGGGCAACGATCACCCCCAAGAGCAGTGACAGACCCGCAAATGCCTTTCCGATGAAAACGAGTTTTTTGCTCGACTCCTCCTTGAACAACGGTTTGTAGATGTCCAAGGTGAAAATGGTGGTGGCACTGTTGACCATGGAACTTAGGGAAGATCCAATGGCTGAAATCAAGGCGGCAAACGCCAACCCTTTTAGCCCTGTTCCCACATAATTTTTCAGTACCCAGGGATAAGCTTCATCAGGTAGATCTAAATCGGCACCCAAGACATAGGCTGCTATACCGGGCACCACCACAATGATGGGCAACAAAATCTTCAGGAAGGCGGCAAAAATGGTTCCTTTCTGCGCTTCCTTGATGTTCTTGGCTCCCAAAGAACGCTGGATGATGTATTGATTGGTTCCCCAGTAATACAAGTTCGCCACCCATAACCCGCCAACCAACACACTGATTCCTGGCAGGTTTTTATACTCGGGATGGCCTTTGTCCAAAATCATATCGAATTTCTCCGGGGCCTTCTCGATCAACGTCATAAAGCCGTTAAGAAAATCCCCTCCCAAGGCCTCAAGCACCAAAATACTGGAGACCAGTCCGCCAAACACCAACACGACCACTTGGATGACATCCGTCCATACCACAGCCTTTAAGCCCCCAAAAATGGAGAATGTCGCCGCGAACAGTGCCAACCCTATTACCCCATACAGCATATCGATATCCAATATGGTCTTCAGGGCCAAACTACCCAAGTAGAGTACCGAAGTAATGTTCACGAACACAAAGAGCAACACCCAAAACACCGCCATGGTACTTTTGACACGCTTATCAAAACGTCGCTCCAAAAACTGGGGCATGGTGTATATGTTGTTTTTCAAAAAAATAGGCAAGAAGAACTTGGCCACAATGATAAGGGTCAGGGCCGCCATCAATTCATAGGAAGCAATCGCCATACCCACCACATAGCCCGATCCGGACATTCCTATAAATTGCTCCGCAGAAATGTTGGAGGCAATCAAAGACCCTCCAATGGCCCACCATGGAAGGGATTTCCCCGCCAAAAAATATTCTTGTTCGTTCCGGTTTCTATTCTTGACCGAAATCCAAATACCTATACTGGCCAATATGACCAAGTATCCGATAAAAACAATGAAATCCAGTTTGGCAAAATCCATAATTTCAAATTATCTCCGAAGGGAATGTTTGGGTTCCAATATAGAAATAATAAATGTAAAATAAACTTTTATTGTTTCAATGAATTGGTTTTTAGAATTTTATCACCTCTTTTATACTTTCAAAATCCCCTGTCTGGGTTGGAAACTGTTTCAGATTTTCTTTTTTGAAACGATATAGGTAAGCTCCTTTCTTGGAAGCCGATTTGTCCTTTTTGCCCGTTCTTTCCAAAATATGAAGGGAAAGCATCTTTTTTCTGAAATTGCCCGGGTCAAAAGCTGTCCGGTATATACTTTCGTAAAGCGTTTGCAATTGTTGGATCGTAAAGTATTCGGGAAGAAGTTCAAAGCCCAACGGATTGTATCGTGCACTAGATCGCAGGCTTCTGATGGCATCATCCACCATTTGGCCATGATCCAAGATCAACTCCGGGATTTGGTCAAAATCAAACCACTTGGCATCATGGTTTTCCAGAGATTGAAGGTTGAACTCATCTATCCGAATCAAACTATAATAGGCCACGGAAACCACGCGCTCCAAGGGGTCCCTATCCACTAGACCGTAGGTTCTGAGCTGTTTCAGGAAAACATTCTTGAGACCAGACAACCTGTATAGTATGTCTTTGGCACTCTGGTCCAAGGATACATCATTATCTATCAGTTCACCTATCAAGGACCAAGACCCTTTAAGCGGGTCTGTTTTACGCCGAAATAACAAAAGCTTCAAATCTTTGGAATCAAAACCAAATATGATACAATCCACAGCGATTGCAATACTTTGTTCGGGTCTATACTTATGAATGGTCAAGATATGTATGGATAGGTTGATAAAATGTTTCCAAATATACCAAAATGAATCATTTACCTTTTTTAAATATAAGTACTTTGTTCCATCAATGGCATTCAATTTTTCTTCGATTGGGCCAAAAAAATAAAAGTTTTTTTTACTTTTATTTTGTATCATTGCACCATGGATAGTATTATGGCCCAGACCTTGAATGAAATAGCGGTTGATTCTCCCGGCAGAATCAATTTGATTGGCGGCCATACCGATTACAACAATGGCTACGTCCTTCCAGCTGCGATAGACCGAAAAATTGCTTTCAGGCTCAAGAAAAATGGTTCTGCCCAAATGTGCCACATCCAGAGCAAGGGCTATGGGACGCCTTTACGCCTTAATCTGCAAAAGGTTGAAAAAAGTTCTGTTGAATGGGAAAACTATCTATTGGGGGTCATTGCGGGAATACAAAAACTTGGACATTCCCTTAAAGGATTTGATTGCGAGATCGAGAGCGATCTTCCCATTGGATCGGGATTGAGTTCTTCGGCCGCTTTGGAATGTGGGCTTGCTTCCGGACTCAATGCCTTATTTGAACTAGGGCTTTCAAAATTGGAGATCATTACCCTTTCCAGACGGGCCGAGCATGAGTTTGTGGGCACCAAGTGCGGTATCATGGACCAATTTTCATCGGTCTATGGAAAATCCGATCACTTTATCTTTTTGGATTGCTCCAACCTACATCATACGTATGTCCCTGCATCCATGGGTCCGTATGAGTTGCTGCTGTTGAACACCAATATATCGCACCAGCTTTCGGACGGACAGTACAATTCTAGACAGGATGAGTGCTTTGAGGCCGTTGCCCAAATACAAAAACAGCATCCCCGCATTACATCCCTTCGGGATGTTGACTTGGACCTATTGAGTTCGTGCAAAGCTTTGTTGACCGATATCCAATACCAAAGGGCCTTATTCATTGTCCAGGAAAACCAAAGGGTAGTGGATGCTGCCGAGGCCTTAAAATCAAAAGACATTGAGCAATTGGGCAGCTTATTGTATGCCTGCCATGAGGGGCTCAGAGACCTTTACGACATCAGCTGTCCCGAACTGAACTTTTTGGTAGACTACGCCAAAGAGCAAAATTATGTAGCAGGTGCCCGGATGGTGGGCGGCGGATTTGGCGGCTGCACCATCCATTTGGTGCACGGAGATCACATGGAAAGTTATATCAAAGAAATCTCGGAAGCCTACAAAAGGGAGTTTGGCATAGACCTAGGTGCCTTCCCAGTACGTACAAGCAATGGCACAACCCTCAGAAAACTTTCCGATGCAGCTCTATGAAAAACCCCATTACCGCTTAAACATTCTTACCAACGAATGGGTCTTGGTATCGCCACAACGGACCAAACGCCCATGGCAGGGCAAGAGTGAAAAGGCCGTTGTTGTACCTCAAAAGACTTACGACCCCTCTTGTTACCTGTGTCCGGGAAATGTTAGGGCCAATGGTGCCACCAATCCAGAATACACCGAGCCCTATTCCTTTGTCAATGATTTTGCCGCTTTGTTGCCCGATGTGCCCCATGAGGTATTCAACCAAGGGTTGACCCAAGCCAAGAGCGAAAGTGGTATTTGTAAGGTGGTATGTTTTTCACCTGACCATTCCCTTACCTTACCCCTGATGAAAGTGGAAGATATTGAAAAAGTCATCGTACTGTGGCAAAAGGAATATGATGAACTGGGAAAACTTCCCGACATCAACCATGTGCTGATCTTTGAAAACAAGGGTGAGCTCATGGGGTGCAGCAATCCCCATCCACATGGGCAGATATGGGCACAGCAATCCATTCCCACCGAAGTCCTGAAAAAAAACAATGCTTTTGCCTCCTATTGGGAACAACATCAAAAAACCATACTGTCCGACTACATATCCCAAGAAATTGAAGCAGGGGAGCGCATCGTTGTTCAAAACAACCATTTTGTTGCCTTGGTACCGTATTGGGCAGTCTGGCCTTATGAAATCATGATTGTTCCTTTGGAACCTTTGGCCCACATATCCCAATTGGATGAGGCCCAAAGAAACTCCTTTGCCCAGATCATCAAGGAGGTGACCACTCTCTATGACAATCTTTTTGAAACCAGTTTTCCCTATTCCGCTGGCATCAATCAAGCCCCAACCGACGGAAAAGACCATCCCGAGTGGCATTTCCACATGTCTTTTTACCCCCCTTTGTTGCGATCGGCCACGGTAAAGAAATTTATGGTGGGCTATGAAATGTTTGCCAACCCCCAACGCGATATTACAGCGGAACAAGCGGCAGATATTCTCCGCAAACTGCCCCTTATCCATTATACCAAAGCGTAGACGCTACGTTTGACGCTTTCCAAAAGATTACTATCTTGTTGGTGACCGAAGTATTTGCCCGCGAACAAATGCGAAACGCCAAGCGATATATAGTGAAAAAGATTTTTACATATGGCCTATTGATTTTCGGAGCGACCATCTTGATTGGACTGGTACTGCGGGGAAACGTAGTCCAGGAATCCTTCGAACCGGATAGATGGAAAAATTGGGTGGAGTCTGAATCTGAACCTTCCTTACGCTGGAATATGATGAACAGTCTGCGAGAGAAACACCCGTTAAAAGGAATGACAAAAACTGAAGTCCTTGAGTTATTGGGTGAACCCGAATCCAAGACAAAAAAGAAGTTTGATTATTATTTGGGAGCTTCAAAACGGGGAATCAGCACGGGCAGACTTACCATTCTCTTTGATGATAACAACAGAGTCTCCGACTTTTCGGTTTGGGACGGATAAACAGATATTATGGTTTATACAGAAGAAACAAAAGACAATGAGTTGTATGTGTACATGAACGGGAAGCTCATTTACAAAAAATGGCTGAACACAGGGCAATCCAAAATATTTGATGTAATGGCCTACGACAAATACACCCTCAAATCAATACAAGAAAAGGAATAAAATCCACCTCAAAAAGCCAACCAACGAAAAACCACATGAATAAAAAGACAACCCCTACTACCAACATATTACTGCTCTTAATGGCAAGTGTGTTTCTATGGAGCTGCCATGAGGACAAATCCCCTACACTTACCATTCACCCCTTGCCCATTGACGCCACTATACAGGGTGATATTCTTGAAGGGCCATCCGTATTGAACGATCCAGATAGATTTGTATGGGGTGGAAGTGCCCTCAAAGGAGACGATGGAAAATACCATATGCTCTACAGTACATGGGAAGCTGGGGATTCCGTTCCTAAATTCGGGGATTCATGGGTGCTCCATTCCAAAATTGCCTATGCGGTTTCTGACCATCCCGATAGAGATTTTAAATTCCAAAAAATCGTGTTGCGCGGAAGGGCCCTTGAAGGCGACTCATTGGCCTGGGACGCTCAAATGGTACACAATCCGCACCTAAAAAGATTCAATGGAACCTATTACCTGTATTATATCGGCTCTAAAGATCCAGGTCCACAGCCACCAGGTTCAAAAGGAGAAAATGTAAACAAGAGAAATAGGGTACAGCAATCCCAAAAAATCGGGGTCATTGCATTTAATGATTTTCAAGACCTGATGTCGGGCAACTTTGAAAGACCGGACCAACCCCTATTGTCACCGAGAACCCGGGTAAAAAGCAGTGACGTTGTAGACCCTTCCCCAGAAGGTACCCAAGCCAAGCCCGATAATATTATTGTTGTCAATCCAGCCGTGGTCCAACGACCTTCAGATGGAAAATTCCTGTTGTTTTTCAAAGGAAATCTCTATGAACCTCGCTGGAAAGGGGTCCATGGTGTTGCGATTTCGGACTCCCCAATGGGTCCCTTTGTCCCTTCCGATGATTTTGTTTTTGACATTAAGGATAAAAATGGCAAAATAAGCTCTGCGGAGGACCCCTACGTCTGGTATCACCAAAAACATAAAAGGTTTTATGCCGTCTTTAAGGACTTCACCGGAAACATTACAGGCAAAGAACCTGGATTGGCCGTACTTGAATCCTTGGATGGTATGGATTGGACCAAACCAGAGTCGTCCTTTTTCATGGCCAAGGAAGTCATCTTAAAGAATTCTGACACCATTAAGGTACATCACTTGGAGCGACCACAGCTCCTACTGGATGATATGGGGAACCCGTTGGTCCTGTACGGTGCCTGTTCCCTTATAAACGTGGGACCAAGACAGGATGGCTCATCGTTCAACGTACAGATTCCAATAAAGACGGATTAACCCCAGAAAATGAAAGATACCTCTAAAATAAGTCTCAAAGATGCCATTTCCATAGGAATTGGCGGAATGGTAGGTGGTGGCATATTTGCCGTATTGGGCTTGGCCGCTTCCTTGGCCAAAGGCGGCACCCCAGTAGCGTTTTTGTTTGCCGGGATTCTAGCCCTCCTTACTTCATACAGCTACGTGAAGCTCTCCAAAAAATATCCCGATCGTGGCGGAACCGTAAAATTTATCAACCAAGGGTTCGGGAAAACCATCTTTAGTGGGGCCATAAACAATTTATTATGGGTAAGTTATATTGTAATGCTCTCTTTGTACGCCTCTGCCTTTGGCTCCTACGCACCCAATCTATGGGAAATCACCGCAAACAAAACTGTGGATTTCCATATTTATGCAAGTGCTATTATCCTATTGGCCACGGGCATCAACTATTATAGTATTGCAGTGGTGGGCAAGATTGAATCATATGCCGTGATCATTAAACTCATCATTCTTCTTGGATTCATCGGTATTGGGGCCTACGGGCTTATGGGAAACCCCAATCTAGATCAATTGGCTTTGGAAAACTGGGAAACCCCTATAAAATTGTTCGCAGGCGGAATGGTCATTTTTGTGGCGTATGAGGGGTTTGAATTGATTGCGAATGCCGCCCCGGACATAGAAAACCCTGAAAAGAACATCCCAAGGGCCTATTACTTCTCTGTAATTTTTGTGATACTGCTTTATATTGTGATAGCCGTGGTCACCGTTGGATCACTTCCATTTGAACAAATCGCAAAGGCAGAAGACTATGTATTGGCGGAAGCGGCCAAACCCATGCTGGGACAGCTTGGATTCACCGTAATCACCATTGCGGCCCTAATTTCCACGTTTTCAGCAATAAACGCCTCACTGTACGGAGGCAGCAAGGTGAATTATGAGATTGCGGAAGATGATGAATTGCCCCATCACTTTTTGTCCAAACTCTGGGGACAGCCCATTGGTCTGTTGATTACCGCAGTGACCACATTGATTCTAGTAAATATTCTTCAACTTGAAAGTATCTCCACTGCCGGGAGTGTAGGGTTCATCCTCATTTTCGGTATTGTGAATTTTGTATGCTTTAAACTGTCCCATGAATTGCAGGCCAACAAAGTAATCCCCATATCAGGCTTTGTGCTTTGCCTTGTGGCCTTGGGCATTCTTATTCACCAGCAATTGCAATCCAACCTAACAGGAGTATTGGTTAGCATGGCCATTATTCTATTTTGCCTTTTGGTGGAATGGATCTATAAAAAAAGAAAGGTTCAGAACAATCCCTAAAACCTTGGGGCATGGAAATATGCAACGGTGTTTCCCATACCGACCGACCACAAATAAAAAAGGTTGTATCTTAAAAGATACAACCTTTTTGTTTTGATGTGGGCCCTACTGGATTCGAACCAGTGACCCCCTGCTTGTAAGGCAGGTGCTCTGAACCAACTGAGCTAAGAGCCCCACTTATTTCCCTAATTGGGAGTGCAAATATAGCACCATTTTTTTTATACAAACAAGAATAATCAGAAAAAAAATTACACTACTTCAGCAACCACAAAAGTGCTGCCGCCAATAAAGATCAAATCATCCGGTTTAGCACTTGATTTTGCAGCTTTAAGACCTTTTTTTACCGTGCCATACGTATTTCCAAAAATACCTTGTTCGCCGGCAATTTCCTTTAATTGTTCAACTCCCATTCCCCTAGGTATATTGGGTTTCACAAAATAGAAAGTGGCCTCCTTGGGAAATAGGGACAGCACCCCTTTTACATCCTTATCATTCACAAAGCCAAGGACCAAGTGCAATTTGTCGTATTTCTGTCTCGCCATTTGCCTAACCACCAATTGCAGACCTTCTTTGTTGTGTGCGGTATCGCAAACCACCAATGGCTTTTCCTTCAAAATTTGCCACCTCCCCATAAGTCCGGTGTTCTTGACAATGTTCTTCAGTCCTTCTACTATATTTTTTTCGGATACTTCAAAGCCTATCAAAGATCTAATGGTACCGACCACTCCTCTCAAGTTTCGTTTCTGATAATCTCCAAGCAAATCGGTTCCATAGTCTGGAATATCCATATCATCTGCAAAAGCGATGCCCGAACCCAATTGATGCGCTATCAAGGTAAATATGGTCTCGGTTTCAGGTTGCCTCTCACTGATAATCACAGGAACCCCTCTTTTAATGATTCCCGCCTTTTCCAAAGCGATTTTCTCCAAGGTATCCCCCAAAATATGGGTATGGTCCAATCCAATATTGGTGATTAAAGACACTTCCGGAACAATGATATTGGTGGAATCCAGTCGACCTCCCAAACCGACCTCAATGATGGCAATATCAACCTTCTCATCGGCGAAATAGGTAAAGGCCATCCCGACGGTCATTTCAAAAAACGACAGCTCATGTCCTTCCATATAGGCTTTATGGTCTCGCACAAAATCCTTGACAAATTTCTTGCCGACCACTTGGCCATTGATCTTAATGCGCTCCCTAAAATCCTTTAAATGAGGGGAAGTATATAGACCCACCTTATAACCGGCTTCCTGCAATATTGAAGCCAACATATGGCTACTGGAGCCTTTTCCATTGGTTCCGGCCACATGGATACTCTTGAATTTTTTCTCAGGGTTTCCCAAAAAGTCCGAAAAATGGATGATGTTATCCATTTTGGCGTTAAGGGCCGAAATTCCCTTCTGCTGGTACATGGGAAGTTGGGAAAACATCCAATCCAGCGTTTCCTTGTAGGTCACTATTGTCCCAGTTTAAAGTTGACCACCACAAATCCGATTTGTTCAGGCTTAGCCTTGCTTTCGGTGTTCCATTTGTAGGTTAGAGCTGTTTTCCGTGCAGCTTCCAATAGACAAGGAGCTGTATTCTCAGTACCTTTTATTCCAGGTTCAGCTTTAACCACCCTTCCACTTCGATCAACAAAAATTCTAACTACAACTTTGCCAGATTCATTACAATCTTGTTGAAATTTATTGCTGCTTAAAAGCCTCCTACCATTTAGACCATATCCACTACCCCCACTACCGCTTCCGGGGTCACCGTAATAGCTATTGGCATAGGGATCGCCATCAGGTTGTCCCTTGTCCCCTGTCTTATTATCATCCCCTTCACTTCCAGTGGCAGTACCATCGGATTTACCAATACCACCTATCAAAGCATCCAAGCTTTTTTTCTTGGCTTCCTGCTCTTGCCTTTTCTGTTCCTCAGCCTCCCTTTTCTCCCTTTCTATCCGTTCCGCTTCGGCTTGTGCCTTTTTGGCGGCTTCATCTGCTTTTCGCTTGGCTTCTTGCTGCTGCCTAATCCGAATGGTTTCCTCAGTTTCGCTGGTGAGCACTTTCTCGACAGGCTCTTCCTGTACTTCCTGCTCTTGGGGTTGTTGTTGCTGTTGCACGGGCTCTGCTGGTGGTTGTTCCACGTTTCTGGGTTCTGAGCGAACCCTTTCCATTGGCTGTACTTGCCCGCTCCCAAAATCCATGGTGCCAAAATTCACGGCAATTCCATTTTCAATGGGTGGATCCATATAGGTAAGACCTATGTAAAAAAGCAATAGTAGAAATACGCTCAAAATGAGAGTAGTGAGCGTAAAGGATTTTTTCTTGTGTCTCGTATCTAAAAACGGCATTATTTTGGCCGCACCGCCAAGATAACCTTATAGCTGTTCCTATTGGCAACATCCATAACGTTGACCGCCTCCTTGATGGCAACGCTTTCCTCTGCCCTTAAGATGATTGTCGGCTTTTCTTGACCTTCAAGTGCTTTTTTTAGTTCAATTTCAATGTATTCTTTGTTGATTCTCTCGTTGTTCACAAAATACTCCAGATTCTTATTGATGGTCACCGAGACATTTTGTGTATTGGTGGATTTCCCCTTTGCCTTTGGCAAAAGCAAATCCAGGGCGTTGGGTGCATTGGATGTTAGCATGAAGAACACCAATAACAAGAACACAATGTCCGTCATGGATGACATGCTAAACTCCGGGCTTATTTTGTTTCTCCCCTTCAGTTTCATATTGAAATCTTAAATGGGTTCGTTCAACAAATCCAAAAACTCAACGGCAGTAGCTTCCATTTGGTGTACTACTTTATCCGTACGGTTCACAAGGTGATTGTATCCGATATAGGCTATGATACCCACTACCAATCCTGCCACCGTTGTGGTCATGGCGGTATAAATTCCCGATGCCAGCGAGCCCATCTCGGCCTGTCCACCACTGCTTGCCATTTCATGGAAAGCCAAAATCATACCGATCACGGTTCCCAAAAACCCGATCATTGGTGCAGCACCGGCCACAGTGGCCAAAACACTCACGTTCTTTTCCAGCTTGTACACCTCAAGGGTACCAGCGTTCTCAATGGCCGTATTGATGTCATCCAAAGGTTTTCCAATCCTGGAAACCCCTTTTTCCGTCAACCGGGCCACAGGGGAATCTGTCTGTGCACATAGAAGTTTGGCCGCATCCACTTTCCCATTCATGATATGGTCACGAATCTGGTTCATAAAGTTCTTATCGATTTTGGACGCCGCCTTTATGGCAAAAATCCGTTCAAAATAGATGTAAAGTGCGACAAATAGAAGTATGAACAGCACTATGATGATAACAATGCTCCCTGTACCTCCGTTAACAATCAAATCGATGACGGAAAGGGTCTTTTCTTCCGAAATTGAAGCAGTCGCTTCAGCCCCTTCCGCTAAATCTTGAAAAATAATCATATAAAATCCCCAATTTAAGTTGCAATAATAACGGAGATTTTCGAGCTAAAGTATTTTTCTAGAACAAATTTCGCATCAACATGTAGCATATGGCCCCTCCTATAAATCCAAGGAGCGCCAACCACGAAATCTTTTTCAAATACCAAAAGAAGTCTATTTTCTCCATTCCCATGGCCACAACACCAGCCGCAGAACCTATGATAAGCATACTTCCTCCGGTTCCTGCGGAATAGGCAATGAAGTGCCACAACTGATCGTTGGTTGGCTCAGAGAACATTCCTAAACTAGCTGCCACCAAGGGCACGTTATCTATAACAGCAGAACCGATACCCAACAAAAGTATCACCAAATCAGAAACTTTGGTTCCTGCCATTTCAGTACCCATCAAAGGCATTCCCTGCTTCAAACCTTCGGCGAAGTTGAACAACATCCCCAAAGACTCCAATGCCGCAACGGCCATCAAGATTCCCAAGAAAAACAGGATACTGGGCAATTCGATCTTGGTAAGGGCACTGTGCACCGGACTATGGTGCGATGCCGCATCACTTTCCCCATCCACGTTTGAAATGGAAAACTTGGAACTACTGTAGATTTCAGCAAACGTAGCCACTATAGCCAAGGATAACATCATCCCCACATAAGGAGGCAAATGGGTAATGGTCTTAAAAATGGGTACAAAAATTATCGCTCCCAATCCCAAATACAGCATAGTGGCTCCAAACTTGGACTTGGAAGGTTCTTCATCCTCAACATCGATCTCACCTTTGAACACAGGAAGGAACGAGGCGATCAGCGATGGAATGACCATACAAACCAAGGAAGGCACCAACAAATGTTCTATCAAAAGTGCCGTGGTAACTTTATTTCCGATCCACAACATGGTGGTGGTAACGTCCCCAATAGGAGACCAAGCCCCACCAGCGTTGGCCGCAATAACAATTAAACCAGCAAACCACAATCTTGTTTCCCTATCCTTGATGATTTTCTGAAGGATGGATATCAATACGATTGTTGCGGTAAGGTTATCAATGATTGCAGAAAGAATAAAGGCCAAGAAAGAGAAAATCCAAAGGATCTTCTTTTTGCTCCTAGTTTTGATGAAGGTTTTAATCGTGGCAAACCCATCGAAATAATCAATGATTTCCACAATGGTCATTGCTCCCAATAGAAAGACCAAAATTTCCGAGGTCTTACCTAAGTGATGCAATAGGGTTTCTTCCAAAAGATGCAGTTTCTCTTCATGCCCAAACGCGGCAAAGTTTTCCAACAAAGCATGTTCCCCGGAATCAAACCAGGTGGTAAAACCGTCCAGGCCAAAGGTCATGAGCGCCCACATAATGGCCATCATTGCCAATGCGGGAATAAGTTTATCTATCTTTAAATTATGCTCAAGGGTAATGGCCAAATATCCAACGACAAAAATGACTACTAAAAGGGTCTCCATATAAAGTTTGGTTTAATTAAGGTATTTATTTTTTGAAGTAGTTCTCAACTGCGCTAAAGATATTCAAAATGACTTTTTTGGCATAATCTTCTTCCAATAAATTATTGTGAAATCAGTAAAAACCATTCCCTAAAAAAAGCATAAAACCTTATATCTTTCTCATTTTACATCTATTTTTCATGAAAATCTTCCAGCATAAAGCTATATTTACATACTCTTTTTGACTATTTATCATTTTTATGGACTTTACACTTTCCGAAGAACAATTGATGATTCAACAAGCCGCAAAGGATTTTGCGCAAAACGAACTCTTACCGGGCGTGATCGAACGTGATGAAACCCAGAAATTTCCCTCTGAATTATGCAGAAAAATGGGAGAATTGGGCTTTTTGGGCATGATGGTCAACGAACAATACGGCGGTAGCGGATTGGACACCCTGTCCTATGTTCTCGCCATGGAGGAACTTTCCAAGGTCGATGCCTCTGCCTCCGTAATGGTTTCGGTCAACAATTCCTTGGTGTGTTGGGGACTGGAAAACTTTGGGACGGAAGCCCAAAAGCAAAAATACCTTACACGACTGGCTTCAGGAGAAATCATCGGTGCCTTTTGTCTTTCCGAACCAGAGGCTGGAAGCGATGCCACTTCGCAAAAAACCACGGCCATTGACAAAGACGACCATTACCTCCTCAATGGTACAAAAAATTGGATCACCAACGGAGGTTCCGCAGAAGTATATCTCGTTATCGCCCAGACCCATGTGGAAAAAGGCCACAAGGGAATCAATGCCCTTATTGTTGAAAAAGACATGAAAGGTTTTGAAATAGGTCCAAAGGAAAACAAGCTTGGCATAAGGGGCAGCGACACCCATTCCCTACTCTTCAACGATGTAAAAGTACCCAAGGAAAATCGTATCGGCGAAGACGGTTTTGGATTCAAATTTGCCATGAAAACCTTGGCGGGCGGGCGAATTGGAATAGCGGCCCAAGCCTTGGGAATTGCTGCCGGCGCTTACGAACTGGCCTTGAAATACTCCAAAGAACGCAAAGCATTTGGAACAGAAATCTCCAACCATCAGGCCATTGCCTTTAAGCTCGCGGATATGCACACCAAAATCCAAGCGGCCCGAAATCTGGTCTACCAAGCCGCCTTCGACAAGGATACCGGAAAGGACTACACCCTTTCTGGAGCCATGGCCAAATTATATGCCTCCGAAGTGGCTATGGAAACAGCCATTGAGGCCGTCCAAATTCATGGCGGAAATGGCTTTGTAAAAGAATATCATGTGGAGCGTTTTATGCGTGATGCTAAAATCACCCAGATTTACGAAGGCACCTCCGAAATTCAAAAAATCGTCATTTCCCGAAGCATCCTTAAAGACTAAAAATATGATTTCGCCGGATACCCCCTAAAAAATAGGGGGTGCTCGATAAAATATTGTAAAATATCTACAACCACCTCTATTTACGTATAGTCGAACACAGGTTTTTACATATAAAAAAGAGTTTACCCTTATTATTTATAGGTATCCCCTTTTCAGAAAATTGATATTATGATTATCATAATTTAACATTGCCTAAATTCCAAAATTGAATTTTTTTTAACCTTTGAACCGTAACGTTGGTTTTTTAGCCGACATTGTCTCGAAACCCTATTATTTATTCATCATATTTGATATTTTTGAGGAAATTCCGTAATGATGAAATTGGAGAGACAAGGTTTATATTTACCCGAGTTTGAACATGATAACTGTGGCGCAGGTTTTATCTGTAGCCTTAAAGGAAGAAAATCCAACGATATAATCCACAAAGCCCTAGAGATTCTGGACAAACTGGAACACCGGGGAGCCGTAAGTGCCGATGGCAAAACTGGTGATGGCGCTGGGATTCTGATTGATATTCCACATGACTTTTTTGTAGAAGTGTGCAAATTTCCCTTGCCGGAAGCGGGAGCCTATGCCGTAGGCAATGTGTTTCTCCCCCAGAAGGAAAACCAGAGGGATTTCTGCATTTCCGTTCTTGAGGAGAATATTGAAAAACAAGGGTTAAAGTTATTGGGCTGGCGTGATGTCCCTGTGAATCGTTCCGTACCCGGACGTATTGCTTCGGAAACCGAGCCTTTTGTGAAACAGGTTTTTATCGATAAAGGAGATGATCTGGATGATTTCCAGTTTAATTTGAAACTCTTTATTGCCCGTAAGGTCACCGAGCATGCGGTCATTAAAAGCAAATTGTCCCAAAGCCAGTTCTTTTATCTACCCAGTCTTTCCACCAAGATCATCATTTTCAAGGGATTATTGGTTCCTAAGGATATCAGCAGATACTACGAAGACCTATTGGACCCAAGAGTGGTTACCAGACTGTCCTTGGTCCACCAACGATTTTCAACCAACACCTTCCCCACTTGGGATTTGGCCCAGCCATTCCGATACATGTGCCATAACGGGGAAATAAACACCTTGCGCGGAAACGTTTCCCGCATGCGTTCCCGTGAAGAATTAATGGAAAGTGATTGGTTTGGAGAGGATATCAAAACAATATTGCCCATTGTATTGCCCGGAAAATCAGATTCGGCAAGCATGGACATGGTCGTGGAACTTCTGTTGATGACAGGCCGTTCCCTTCCTGAGGTGATGATGATGCTCGTACCCGAAGCCTGGGAAAAGAACGCGGAAATGTCAGAATCCAAAAGAGCATTCTACGAGTACAATTCCTGTTTGATGGAGCCTTGGGACGGTCCCGCCTCCATTCCTTTTACCGACGGAAACTATATTGGCGCCGTATTGGACAGGAACGGACTTCGTCCATCAAGATATTCCGTAACCAAACAAGGCTACGTGATCATGTCCTCGGAAACCGGGGTAGTGGGATTGGAACCCGAGGATATTGAATTCCACGGACGATTGGAACCCGGAAAAATGTTCTTGGTGAACATGGAGGAAGGACGTATCATCAATGATGAGGAAATCAAGGAATCCATCGCCAAAAAACATCCTTACAAAAAATGGTTGGACAATAATTTGGTACACTTAAAGGACATTCCTTATAACGACTGTCCTGTTTTCTTCGGGGAATTTCCTTTGGAAACCCGAAGAACGGCCTTTGGATATACCTTGGAAGACATCAACACCATTATCATGCCCATGGCTGAAAATGGCAAGGAACCCATCGGTTCCATGGGGTCGGATACGCCTATTGCCGTTCTGTCTGAACGCCCCCAATTGATCTACAACTATTTTAAGCAGTTGTTCGCCCAGGTTACCAACCCACCTTTGGATGGGATTCGCGAAGAACTGATCACCGATATCAGTCTAACCTTGGGGAGTGACCAAAATATTTTCAACATCAATGAGCTGCACTGCAGAAAATTGAAGATCCAAAACCCGGTGATTTCCAAAGAGGATTTGGATAAAATCAAAAATTACGATTCCAGCCCTGATTACAAAGTGGTGTCCATTTCCGCATTATATGAAGTGGCCAAAGGCCATAACGGATTGGAGGAAGCCTTGGATTCCATCTTGCAACAAGCTTTTAACGCCATTGACGAGGGTGCCAATATCATCATCCTTTCCGATAGAATGGTAAGCGCTGAAATGGCTGCCATTCCTGCGTTATTGGCCTGTTCCTATGTAAACAGTGGTCTTCAGAAAATGGGCCGTCGCTCCAAACTGAGCATTATCGTGGAATCTGCAGAACCAAGGGAAGTACACCATTTTGCACTCCTTTTCGGTTTTGGCGCAAGTGCCATCAACCCCTATTTGGTCAACGAGATCATTGGGGAACAGATGAAAGAGAACAACATTACAGAATACACCTTTGATGAAGCCATAAAAAATTACAACAAAGCCATCGGCAAGGGCATCTTGAAGGTGATGAACAAAATTGGGATTTCCACCTTGAACTCGTACAGGGGATCCCAGCTATTCGAATGCATTGGTATCAATACCAAGGTTGTGGACAAATACTTCCCCAATACGCCAACACGTATTCAGGGAATTGGCTTGTACGAAATAGAGAAGGAAATAGCCAAACGCCACAAAAAGGCATTCAGGACACAGGAATTAGCGGCCAATCTGGATATTGAGATTGGTGGTGAGTACCGCTGGAGAAGAAATGGCGAAAAGCACATGTTCAATCCATTGACGATTGCCAAACTTCAAAAGTCGGTACGCAATAACGAGCCGGATACTTATAAAGAGTACTCCCAATTGGTCAATGAGCAATCCAAAAACCTAATGACCATCCGTGGACTGTTTGAATTTTCAAACTATGACCCCATTCCAATTGAAGAAGTTGAGCCTTGGACCGAGATCGTAAAGCGGTTCAAGACTGGGGCCATGTCCTACGGAAGTATCAGCAAGGAGGCCCATGAAAATCTTGCGATTGCCATGAACCGTATTGGTGGTAAGAGTAATTCAGGTGAAGGTGGAGAGGATTCGGCTCGTTTTTATAAAAATCAAACCGGCGATTGGAAAAACAGTGCCATCAAGCAGGTGGCTTCGGGTAGGTTTGGCGTAACTTCCAACTACCTGACCAGTGCGCAGGAAATCCAAATTAAAATGGCGCAGGGTGCCAAGCCAGGTGAAGGAGGACAACTCCCCGGCCCAAAAGTGAACCCCGCCATTGCCAAAACAAGAAATTCAACTCCTTATGTGGGATTGATTTCGCCACCACCCCACCACGACATTTATTCCATTGAGGATTTGTCGCAATTGATTTATGACCTGAAATCGGCCAACCGAGATGCGAGAGTCAACGTAAAACTGGTTTCAGAAGTAGGTGTGGGCACGGTAGCCGCTGGGGTTTCCAAAGCAAAGGCCGATGTAATCCTTGTTTCGGGTTTTGATGGGGGTACGGGAGCTTCTCCCCTAACCTCTTTGAAGCATGCCGGACTTCCTTGGGAGTTGGGTATTGCCGAAGCACAGCAAACCTTGGTACTCAATGATTTGAGAAACCGGGTGGTTCTGGAGTGTGACGGACAATTGAAAACAGGGAGGGACGTGGCCATTGCCTGTCTTTTGGGAGCAGAGGAATTCGGATTCGCCACAGCACCTTTGGTGGCATCAGGTTGTGTTATGATGCGTGTTTGCCATTTGAACACCTGTCCTGTGGGAATCGCAACCCAAAATCCGGAATTGCGCAAAAAGTTCCAAGGTAAGCCAGAACATGTGGTCAACTATATGTACTTCGTGGCACAGGAACTCAGGGAAATCATGGCCAAGCTTGGCTTCCGAACCGTTAATGAAATGGTTGGACAAGTACAAAAGTTGGATAGAAACAAGGCCATTGACCATTATAAGGCCGCAGGAATTGATTTGAGTCCTATCCTGTACCAAATAGATGTACCGGAAGGGACCAAACTATACAATACCGAAAAACAACACCACGATATTGACAAGTCCATAGAGTTTGATATCATCGCACAAGCACACCCTGCTTTGTTCAGAAAGGAAAAAACTTCATTGGACTTCCCTATCTACAATACCGATAGGGCCGTGGGTGCAATCATCAGTAATGAAATCTCCAAGATTTATGGAGCGGATGGCCTACCTGACAATACGTTAAAACTGAACTTTACCGGTTCTGCCGGACAAAGTTTTGGAGCGTTTGCCACCAAAGGATTGACCATGGTCGTAAATGGAAATACCAACGATTATTTGGGCAAGGGTCTCTCTGGTGCCAAATTGATCATAAAAGTGCCATACAAGTCTACTCTAAAACCGGAAGATAACATCATCACTGGAAACGTTACCCTATACGGTGCCACTTCCGGGGAGGCGTATATCAACGGAAAGGCCGGGGAACGGTTCTGTGTTAGAAACTCCGGAGCCAAGGCAGTAGTTGAAGGTATTGGAGATCATGGCTGTGAATATATGACCGGTGGTGTCGCCGTGATCTTGGGATCTGTAGGACGAAACTTCGGTGCAGGGATGAGTGGAGGAATTGCCTATGTGTACAATGCAGATGGCGCTTTTGAAAGAAAATGCAATGGTGAGGATTTAAATCTACTTCCCGTGGAAGAGGACAACGATATTAAACAACTTAGGGAGTTGATTGAAAACCACTACAATGCCACCTTGAGCCCATTGGCCCAAAGGATTTTGGAGAAGTGGGAAGAAAACCTTCCCAAGTTCATCAAAGTATTCCCTGAAGAATACAGACAAGCACTCATTCGTTTGGAACAAGAAAAAATGGAAACCTTATAATTTGAGATATGGGAAAGATTACAGGATTTATGGAATTTGACAGAAAGGATGAAGGTTACGCCCCTGTCAAAGAACGCATCAAAAACTATAAGGAGTTTACGAACCCTCTAAAAGAGGCCGAACTTAAAAACCAAGGTGCCCGTTGCATGGATTGTGGTATTCCGTTTTGTCACAGTGGATGTCCCCTTGGAAACCTGATTCCCGATTTTAACGATGCCGTGTATCAAGGAAAATGGGAGAAAGCGACCAGGATATTGCATTCCACCAATAATTTTCCGGAATTCACAGGCAGATTGTGTCCTGCCCCATGCGAGGAAGCATGCGTATTGGGCATCAACGAAGACCCTGTGTCCATAGAAAATATTGAAAAGAATATTGTGGAGACCGCTTTTAAGAATGGATGGATCACTCCTGAGCCTCCCCTTAAAAGAACTGAAAAAACCGTTGCCGTGATAGGCTCCGGACCAGCAGGACTTGCCGCAGCCCAACAATTGAACCGCGCCGGGCATACCGTGACCGTTTTTGAACGCGATGAGAAAGTTGGAGGGTTATTGCGATATGGTATCCCTGATTTTAAAATGGAGAAGAATGTCATTGACAGACGTTTGGAGGTCATGGAGAAAGAAGGTATCCAATTCAAGACCGGTGTACATGTAGGTGTTGATGTTTCCGCAGAAGAACTCAAGAATGAGTTTGATGCCATTGTACTTTGTGGAGGTGCCACGGTACGCAGAAATCTTCCTATTCCCGGTTCAGATTTGAAAGGGGTGGTACAAGCCATGGATTTTCTTCCCCAGAACAATAGAAAGGTTGATGGTATCCCGTTTAAAGGGGAAGACCTTTCTGCCAAAGGAAAGAATGTGATTGTAATTGGTGGAGGGGATACCGGTTCGGATTGTATCGGAACTTCCATACGGCATGGAGCTACTTCTGTAGTAAACTTTGAGATTATGCCAAAGGGCACGCCAGACCGTCCAGAGGGACAACCTTGGCCTTTTTGGCCCATGCGTTTGCGAACCAGTACATCACACAAAGAAGGAGCTGAACGTGTTTTTAGCATTTCCACCAAAAGATTTGTGGGTGATGACAATGGCAATTTAAAAGGCTTGGTAACCACAGAAGTTGTCTGGGAAACCGCTCCCGGAAAACGCCCTGTTTTAAAAGAAGTGGAGGGCACTGAAAAGGAATGGGAATGTGACCTGGCCCTTTTGGCCTTAGGGTTCACAGGCTCCGAAACCACCATTGCCGATCAATTGGGTCTTGAAATGGACCCACGGACCAATATCAATGCTTCGCCTGCCAATTATAAAACCAACGTCCCTGGCGTATTTGCGGCCGGTGACCAAAGAAGGGGACAATCCCTGATTGTTTGGGCCATATCCGAAGGCAGACAGGCAGCACACCACGTAGATACTTATTTAATGGGACAATCAAATCTTCCTTTAAAAGGAGAAGGCGACCTGCCTAGGGTTTGATATAACAAGTAAATACCCAACCAAACCATTTTTATGGAAACTCCCTGAGAATTGATTTCTCAGGGAGTTTACTTTTTTAGGATAATCCAATATATATCGATTACACATGCATTCCCCCCAGATATACATCTCAAAAGCAACAGTAAAAAAACATTCTTATCTTTAGTAAAGTCCCTTGCTGCCTTAATTCAACCACACTCAGGGCATATCATTGCCTTTTGCCTTGGTATTTGTAGAACCTTAAAAATACCAGTCATGAGAATCTCGTTTACATTACTCATTATTTTAATTAGCGCCTTAGCTTGTAAAAATCAAAATAAGAAAGAGACCTCCGAACCAGAAAAAACGGTCTTGATGGAATCTCCTTTGGAAAAAGGCGAAGTACATGTGCTTACCCAAAGTATGGAGTTTATTGCCGCGGACACCTTAATGTCCGGCTGGAATACCTTTATATATGACAACAGGTCTACCGAAGTGCACTTTATGTTACTTGACCGGTATCCAGAAGGAAAGACCATTGCGGATACCAAAGCAGAGGTACTCCCTCCCTTTGATGAAGGCATGAAACTTATTATGGAAGGGGATATGAACAATGCCGTAGCGGCTTTTGGCAAACTACCGGAGTGGTTTCATCAGATAAAGTTCTGTGGTGGCACAGGATTTATATCACCCAAGCAAATTGCCCGAAGTACCGTATATCTGGAGCCAGGCCGTTATGTCATGGAATGTTACGTTAAAATGTTCAATGGGGAATGGCATACGTCCCATGGTATGATAAAGGAGTTCATGGTAACGGACAAAGCCACAACGTTATCACAACCTATTCCTACGGCTACCGTAGATATCTCAAGTACCAATGGTATTATCCTTAAAGACAGTCTATCTGCTGGAAAACAGATTATCCAGACCAATTTTTTAGACCAAAAAGCCTACGAACATTTTGTAGGACATGATATAAACTTGGTTCGATATGAAACCAACGCTTCCATGGATTCCTTGCTTTTATGGATGAACTGGATGAATCCAAGAGGATTGCGTTCTCCTTCTCCGGAGGGCTTTACTTTCTTGGGCGGCATGAACAATTTATCAGCAGGGGATAAAGGTTATTTTGAAGCAGATTTAGTACCAGGCAATTATGTACTTATATCCGAAGTACCCGAAGCCGATACGAAAAAGTTGATGCATACCTTTTCCATCGAATAATAACAACTATAAACTTTCAGGAACAAAAAAGCCCGATACGTTATGTATCGGGCTTTGAGGAAGGCGGCGACCTACTCTCCCA